>CAWBAJ010000020.1:0-237595 GCA_963786765.1 uncultured Actinomycetota bacterium
GATGTATTGCTCGCATGATGGGCGCGTTTAAATCACGCGTGCACTTGGTCCACGCGATGATGCAGCGCCATAGGCCGCATCCCTCTTCTTATAAATCGGTTAACATGTGCCCATGTGGCGCCCACTGGACGAGGACTTATCCGACTTCCTGCACTGGCGGGCCCACTCTGATAACGGTATCCGCTTCCGCCAATGCGCCTGCGAAGGGCCTGAGGCGCCCTCTCTCGACCGGACCCTGGGTGCAACCAGTGGGCTTAGGTGAAGATGCATCGCGGTCGGTCGGGCGGGAAAGGATAGTAACAGGAGTGACACATGCGCGTCGGCATTGCCTCAGATCACGGCGGGTTCGAACTGAAGCACGAACTGATCGGGCAGCTCCACAGGGCCGGTCACGAGATCATCGATTTCGGCGCGGACAGCCTGCGCCAGGATGACGACTATCCGGACTTCGTGATCCCGCTCGGACGCGCGGTCGCGGCCAGCCAGGTGGAGCGTGGCGTGGCGATCTGCGGCAGCGGTGTTGGCGCATCGGTCTGTGCCAACAAAATTCCCCGGTGTCCGCGCCGCGCTGATCCACGATCATTTCTCGGCACGGCAGGGGGTCGAGGACGATCACATGAACATCCTGTGCATGGGCGGCCGGACCGTAGGAGCGGCAGTCGCCTGGGACCTGGTTCAGACATTTCTCGCTGCCCAGTTCGGCCAGGCCGATCGGCACTTGCGTCGGCTGAGCAAGGTGGCGTCCCTGGAAGCCGCAACAGGCACAAAATAGGCACGCGATGCTTCATCATGGACGGCTGAGGCCACCATACGACGACTATACTCAGAGAATACCTGCTTGCGCTGGGCAATGGGTGTCTCGGCATGCGCGGTGTGCCGGAGGAGGGCGATCCCAGCGTACAGACGGGATGTTCATCCGTGCGGCAACAATGACAGCGAATCACGGAGGCAATAATGGCAAGCGCGCTGTCGAACAAAGAACGGGCACTGATGGACGCGTACTGGCGGGCCGCCAACTACCTTTCGGTCGGCCAGATCTATCTCTACGACAACCCGCTGCTCAAGCAGCCGCTGACCAAGGAGCACATCAAGCCGCGGCTGCTCGGCCACTGGGGCACGACGCCGGGTCTGAACTTCATCTACGTCCACCTGAACCGGCTGATCAAGGAGCACGACCTCGACATGATCTACATCACCGGCCCCGGGCATGGCGGGCCCGGCCTGGTCGCGAACGCCTACCTCGAGGGGACCTACAGCGAGGTCTATCCGAACATCTCTCCCGACGAGGAGGGCATGAAGCGCCTGTTCACCCAGTTCTCCTTCCCGGGCGGCATTCCGAGCCACGTGGCGCCGGAGACGCCCGGCTCAATTCACGAGGGCGGCGAACTCGGCTATGCGCTCTCGCACGCCTACGGCGCGGCCTTCGACAATCCCGATCTGATCGTCGCCTGCGTCGTCGGCGACGGCGAGGCGGAGACCGGACCGCTGGCGACGAGCTGGCATTCCAACAAGTTCCTGAACCCGGCGACCGACGGCGCGGTTCTGCCGATCCTGCACCTCAACGGCTACAAGATCGCCAATCCCTGCGTCCTTGCCCGGATCAGCCACGAGGAGCTGGATCAGCTTTTCCGCGGCTACGGCTACACGCCGTATTTCGTCGAGGGGCATGAGCCGGAGAAGATGCACGAGCTGATGGCCGCCACGCTCGACACCGTCATCGGCGAGATCCAGCGCATCAAGGCCGATGCGCGCGAGAACGGTTTCACGCGAACGCCCCCGCTGGCCGATGATCGTGCTCCGCACGCCCAAGGGCTGGACGTGCCCGAAGGAGATCGACGGCAGGCGCACCGAGGACTACTGGCGCTCGCATCAGGTGCCGATGGGCGAGATGCACGAGAACCCGGCGCATGTGCGCATTCTCGAAGAGTGGATGAAGAGCTACCGGCCCGAGGAGCTGTTCGACGACAGCGGCCGGCTCCGGCCCGAGCTCGCCGAGCTCGCCCCGCGAGGCACCCGCCGCATGAGCGCCAACCCGCACACCAATGGCGGCCTGCTGCTGCGCGATCTGCGGCTGCCGGACTTCCGCGACTACGCTGTCGAGGTGCCGACACCCGGCGCCGTCACGGCCGAGTCCACCCGCGTAATGGGCCGGTTCCTGCGCGACGTGATGAAGCTGAACATGGAGGCGCGGAACTTCCGGCTGTTCAGCCCGGACGAGAACAACTCGAACCGCTGGCAGGACGTGCTCGAGGTCACCAATCGCGCCTGGGTCGCGGAGACCTATCCGTGGGACGACCATCTCGCGCCCGACGGGCGGGTGATGGAGATGCTCAGCGAGCACCAGTGCCAGGGCTGGCTCGAGGGCTATCTGCTGACCGGCCGGCACGGCTTCTTCTCCTGCTACGAGGCGTTCATCCACATCATCGACTCGATGTTCAACCAGCACGCCAAGTGGCTGAAGGTCTGCAATCACATTCCGTGGCGGCGGCCGATCGCGCTCGCTGAACTACCTGCTGTCGAGCCACGTCTGGCGGCAGGACCACAACGGCTTCAGCCATCAGGACCCGGGGTTCATCGACCACGTCGTCAACAAGAAGGCCGAGGTCGTTCGCGTCTATCTGCCGCCCGACGCCAACTGCCTGCTGTCGGTCACCGATCACTGCCTGCGCAGCCGGAACTACGTCAACGTCGTCGTCGCCGGCAAGCAGCCGGCGCCGCAATGGCTGACGATGGACGAGGCGATCAAGCATTGCACGGCCGGGCTCGGCATCTGGGAGTGGGCGAGCAACGACCGAGGCAGCGAGCCCGACGTGGTGATGGCGTGCTGCGGCGACGTGCCGACACTGGAGACGCTCGCCGCCGTCGATCTGCTGCGCCGGCACGCGCCGGAGCTGAAGATCCGCGTCATCAACGTCGTGGATCTGATGAAGCTGCAGCCGGCGAGCGAGCATCCGCACGGCCTGTCGGATCACGATTTCGACGCTCTGTTCACGACCGACAAGCCGATCATCTTCGCCTTCCACGGCTACCCGTGGCTGATCCACCGGCTGACCTACCGGCGCAACGGGCCACCACAACATCCACGTGCGCGGCTACAAGGAAGAGGGCACCACCACGCACGCCGTTCGACATGTGCGTGATGAACGACCTCGATCGCTTCCACCTGGTGCAGCGACGTGATCGATCGCGTGCCGAAGCTCGGCGCGCGGGCCGCCTACGCCAAGCAGGCGATCCGCGACAAGCTGATCGAGCACAAGCAGTACATCGCTCGCTACGGCGACGACATGCCGGAGATCACGGGCTGGACCTGGGGACAGGACGGCCGCGGTTCTGCGGACCGGCTCGACGGAAGCCGACAATGTCTGAACCCGGCACATCACGCGCAGGACGCATATGAAGCCTAAGTCCTCACCGGCGATCTCCGTGACAAGCTTCCTGCGCACTGCCTCGGCGAATTCCTCGTAGCTCTTCACCGCGATCACAAATGCTCCCGGCCCGCCGATCACCCTCTGCCGGTAATAAGCGTCGAGTTCCGGCTCCAGCGTCAGGATCGGCAGACCGTTGATGATCATGCCTGCCTGAACCGCCTCGTCGCGCGCATCCTCTGCCGGCCGCCCGCGATTGTTCGCCCCATCCCCGGATACGTCGATGACCAGCCGCTCACCCTGGTAAGGCGACGACGCGATCATCTCCCGTGCATAGTCGATCGCTCCGCTGATCGAGGTGCCGCCACCGAACAGCGCGCGCGGCGCCTGCTCGATCACCTCGGCAAATCGCTCGGCCGAAGCCGTATCGTCGATCGCCGTCCAGTCAGCCGCCACGACGTGCAGCGCCGGGCCCGTCCACTGCAATATCGCCACAGCGATGGAGCCGGTCGAAGTCGATCGGATCGCCTGTGCCACCGCCGGATCGCGGAACGCCGCGGCATAACCCGCACGCTGCAACTCGAACCGATCCTGACTGACGCTGCCGGAGACATCGACCGCCAGAACGAGCTGCACCGAGACCGGTGTCGCGGCATGTGCGGCGTGCACGAACAGCATCGCACCCAGCCAGAGCAGCACGCCACGCCCGCGTTGCGCCGCAAACAACATGATCAGATACGACCGAAATCTACCGGGGTTTGGCCGCCTTTCCTTCCGCCAGCCCAGGTATCGCCGGCGGCCGGTCGAGATAAGTCGCATTTCCGTAATCTCCTGCGCTAGATAACCGTGTGGACACCGGATCGATAACCCTCTCGCCTGATGCCCAGGCCATCCTGGAAAGCATGGGGGACGCCTTCTACGCCCTCGATGGCGAATGGCGTTTCCTGTACGCCAACCGCCGCGCCCTGGCGTTCTGGGACACGACCGCCGACCAGGTCATCGGCCGGGTCATCTGGCAGCGTTTTCCCCAGATGGTCGGCACGCTGAACGAGCAGGTGCTGCGCCGTGTCCGCGACGAACAGCGGGTCATCACCTTCGAGGCGCCGTCGCCCACAATGGGGATCTGGGTCTCGGTCAACGTCGGCCCGTCCGGTGATGGCGTCACGGTCTATTGGCGCGACATCTCCGAGCGGTCGAGGCGGAGCGCTCTCTCCGCAGCTTCGCCGACAAGCTGGAGCGCGAGGTGGCGGAGCGCACACGCGCCCTGAGCGACGTCGTGGATGAGCTGCGCCGGTCGCGTGCGCACTACAGCGCCATCTTCGAGCACTCGCCGGTCGATCTCGTCATGATGGGCGTTCAGCCGGATGGCCGGATCGTCTGCGAGGAAGCCAATCCAGCCTGGGAGCGTCACTCCGGCTACCCCCGCGACTTCGTGGTGGGCAGGTCGCTGGACGAAATCCTGCCGCCTGAGCAGGCCGAATTCGCCAAGATGCAGTACCGCCGCGCCATCGAATCCGGAGAGCCCGTCGAATACGAATATACCGCGCAGTTCCCGATCGGTGAGAGTTCGCGTCGCTCCTTCCTGGTGCCTCTGCCGGGGGACAGCGGACAGATCGAGCACGTGCTGCTGACCGCCGTGGACCTGACCGCAATGCGGCAGGTGGAGGCGGAATTGCGCCAGGCGCAGAAGATGCAGGCGATCGGGCAGCTCACCGGCGGCATCGCCCACGACTTCAACAATCTGCTCACCGCGGTGACCGGCAATCTTGAACTGCTGCAGGGCCGCCTGACCGACCAGCGCTCGCTGTCGCTTGTGGATGCCGCCATGCGGTCAGCATGGCGTGGCGCGCAACTGACCCAGCAGCTGCTGGCCTATGCCCGCCGCCAGAATCTGTTGCCGCGATCGGTGGATGTGAATGCCGTCATCACCGGGATGGGCGAATTGCTGCAACGGAGCCTCGGCGGCCTCGTCCAGGTCGAGACCGAACTGGCGCCCGACCTCTGGCCCGCCACGAGCGATCCGACGCAACTCGAACTCGTCGTTCTCAACCTAGCCATAAACTCCAGGGACGCGATGCCTGAAGGCGGCCGGCTGCGCATCGCGACCAGCAATGTGCATCAGCCCGAAATCGCCCGGCTCGATGCGCTCGATCCGGGCGATTACGTGCGGATTGCAGTGACCGATACAGGCACCGGCATGACGCCGCGACGTGCTGGAGCACGCCTTCGAGCCGTTCTTCACCACCAAGGCGATCGGCAAGGGCAGCGGGCTTGGCCTCGCGCAGGTCTACGGCGTGGCGACGCAGTTCGGCGGCACGGTGCGGCTAGCCAGCGAGCCCGGTGTCGGCACGACGGTCGAGGTCTTCCTGCCGCGCGCTGGCCACAGCGCAGGACAGCGTCCGCCGCGACGGAGGAGCATGCCGCCGATGCGCACCCCGGCGGCGGCACCATTCTGGTGATCGATGACGATCCCGACGTCCGCGAGATCGCCGCGATTCTTTCTGCGCGAGGCGGGCTATGTCGTCAGGGAGGCCGGCAACGGTGCGGAAGCGCGTGACATCCTCGCGGCCGGCCCGGTCTCCCTGGCGCTGGTCGATTACGCGATGCCGATGATGTCGGGCACACGAGTTCGCCTGCCTGGCACGCCAGATTCAGCCGGACCTGCCGGTCGATCTACGTGACCGGCGCGGCCGACAGCATTGCGCCCGGGGATCTGCGCCATGGGTGATCCGGTCGTCATGAAGCCCTATGCGCGCGCGGCATTGCTCCGGATCGTGCGGGAACGAACGCTACCGCCGACGACGTCGAATAGGGTGGTTACAGCGGCAGTCGGCCCTGCCGCTCGGGTCGATCGGCGGTCGCGCCCACTTCGCCGTCAGCAAAGCGCAGCCTGACCCGCGCGCCTGGCGACACCTTCGCGGCACTGGTCAGCGGATGACCGGCGGCGTCCGACACGACCGCGTAGCCGCGCTGCAGCACCGCCAACGGCGACACCGATTCCAGCCGCGCCGCCGTACCCTCCAGTCGCGCACGCGTCTCGCGCAGCATGCGCGTAGCGGCGCAACGGACAGCCGCCCGACCGTGCGCCCCGCGCGGCTATGGATGCCGGATACCGCGTGGCGCAGGCCGGCGACCAGCTTCTGCCCGCACAGATCGAGCGCCGCGTGTCGCCGCGCCACCAAATTCGGCAGTGCGATGATCAGCCGCACGCCGCGCTCCTGCACACGTTCGCGACAGGCGGCGAGCCTCGCCGGCAGATCCGGCAGCCGCCGCGCGACGTCTCCAACGACGCGCGTCGCTTGTGCAACAGGTTCGGCAGCGCCAGCACCAGCCTCTCGGCACGATCGTCCAGCCGCTGCCGTGCGGTGCCGAGCAGGGCAGGCAGGTCGGGCAGCCCTCGTTCGGCGCGCGACAGCCGCAGCCGGCGCTCCTGTGCCAGCCGGTTCAGCCCGCCGATCAGCCGCGCCGCCTTGTGCTCCAGGTCAGCGACCAGATCGGAGCGCGCCGGCACGGCGAGTTCCGCCGCCGCGGTCGGTGTCGGCGCGCGCCGGTCGGAGACGAAGTCGATCAGCGTGGTGTCGGTCTCATGCCCTACCGCCGAAATCAGCGGGATCCGGCATTCGGCGACGGCGCGCAGCACGGCTTCCTCATTGAACGCCATCAGGTCTTCCAGGCTGCCGCCGCCGCGCGCCACGATCAGCACGTCGGGACGCGGCAGTGACCGCGCTGAAGCCGGCGATGGCGGCGGCGATGCGCTCCGCCGCGCCCTCGCCCTGCACCGGCACGGGCCACAGCAGGACCTGGCGCGGAAAACGGCGAGCGATCGTGGTGCGGATATCCTGGATGACCGCGCCGCGTTCGCTGGTGATGACGCCGATCACCGCGGGCAGCACCGGCAGCGCGCGCTTGCGGTCTGCATCGAACAGCCCCTCGGCAGCCAGCCGCACGCGCAGCATCTCGATGCGGGCGAGCAGCGCGCCGGCGCCGGCATACTCCATCCGCTCGGTGATGAGCTGGTAGGAGGAGCGTTCGGCGTAGGAGGAGATGCGGCCCGGTGGCGATCACCTCGACGCCGTTCTCCGGCACCATGCCGAGCCGGGCACTGACGACTTCCAGACGACGCCGGAGATCTTGGCGCCCTCGTCCTTCAGCGAGAAGTAGATGTGGCCCGAGGGGTAGCGCTTCAGTTCGGTGATCTCGCCGCGCACACGAACGCGGCCGAAATTGCCCTCCAACGTGCGCTTCACCGCACCGGAGATTTCCGAGACGGTGTATTCGGGGACGTTGGAGACCGGTGGGGCGGCGAGGTCGTTCATGGGGGCAGAATAGGCGATCAACAAACCTCTCGCGAGCAGGACCTTCGCTTGCGTTCGATTGGGTAGCTGCACAGCCGGGCAGGCACGTCAGCGTCAGTCAGGGACCGACATCCGACGCTGCGGCAGCGGCACTCGATTGGGCGGAGCATGGGCTGGACCTGGCCAATGCGCTGCACGAGGGCCTCGCAAGCTTCGACCGGGCGCTGGCAGCAGCGGCGCGACGGGTTGGAGCGCTCGCGGTGTTCCGGCTCCTTCACCCGGCATTGAACCGCACCACCTTCCAACCAAGCCGCACGTCCACCGCGCCGCTCCCCTCGCCCATCGCCCCTTTCACCTCGATCGAGCGGAACCGCTGGGCACGGAACTCCGGCGAAAAATGCTCCGCGGGCAGTCCAGCCTTCAGCTTCAGCACAGCCAGGAACTGCCGCTGCTCGGGGATCTCCTCCCACACGCTGGGCAGGAACAGCGAGCGCAGCCCCAGGTCCTCGATGATCAGCCCGTCCACCCCGGGGCGAAGCTGCGCCAGCAGGTCAGACTCCGACGAAAACCGCATTGGCTCAGGCGGCGTCAGCACCGAGACCGACAGCGACAGCCCCGCCAGCTCCAGCCGCTGATGGGTCTCGCGGGCCTTCGCGCGCTGCTCCTGCAGGCCCTGCACCCGGTGGCCGTCGCCGCGCTCGACGAGCACTCGACGTACCGGCAGGACGTCTGGGCCCGGCTGGGCCGCACGGCGGAGTACGTCGCTCTGATCACCTATGGCAGCACCACAGAGGCCATGCTCGCGGCGTCCCGGGTCCGGGCCATGCACGCCCGTGTCCGGGGGACGCTGCCCAGCGGCGTCGAGTACGCGGCCGACGAGCCACAGCTGCTCGCCTGGGTGCACTGCTGCTTGGTCGCGTCCTTCCTCGAGGTCCTCACCCGGGGCGGCGTCACTCTGACCGGCGCCGAGCAGGACCAGTACATCGAGGAGCAGGTCAAGGCGGCCATGCTCGTCGGGCTCGAGCCCGACGAGGTGCCACACGACCGAGCGGCCCTGCTCGACTACTTCCGCGTGATCAAGCCCGTGCTGGAGTGCACGCCGGCGGCGCGGCGGACCGCGGCCGAGATCGTCGCCCCGGCTGCGCCGCCTCGGCTGGACTCCGCAGCCACGCCCCGGCCCGCCTGGTCGGCCCTGGCAGGCCTGGCCTTCGCGGCGCTCCCGCCGTGGGGCCGCCGCCTCTACGCCCTGCCCGAGCTGCCCGGGGCCGCCGGACTTCCCGATGCCGCCACGACGATCGGCCTGCGCACCCTCCGCGCGACACTGCGGGGGATCCAGTCGGTCGTGCCGTCCCTGGGGGAAGGGGCGCAGCTGAGGGCCGCGCGCGCCCGCCTCCACCCGTAGGGCGGGTCTTCCCTGCGACGCGACCCGGGCCGCTCCGACGTCAGGTGCCCGCGCCCGGAGCACCGCGTCCCAAGGATGGCGTTGCGGTGCCGCCGCCCGGCCCTCCGCGCACACGCCCCGGAAGTCGCACCACGAACACATCGACGAGGGCCGGGCCGGGAACGCGGCCTGCCCGGTGTCGCCCTGCGCATATGCCTCGTCGGCGGCGCGGGCCTCGCGCGCGATCGACTCCGCCTCGGCCACCTTGCGGTCGAGGCCCTGCCGGCCGTGGCTCGCGGAGGCGACGCTGCCGCTCGGCAGGTGGTGCAGCTCGACGACGGAGCAGGGCCGGCGCAGGGTGCGAGCGGCCGCCACGGCATACACGCCCAGTGCGAGGCTGCCGCGCGCGTCGTCGTCCGCGAGCGGCCGCCGGCCGGTCTTGTAGTCGACGACCACGACGCTGCCGTCGGGCCGCTCGTCGATCCGGTCCACCCGGCCCGACAGGACCAGCGCCGTCGTCGGTACCGAGACGGTGCGCTCGACACCGAGCGGTTCGGTCCGGGGATCGACGCCGGCCAGGTAGCTGCGCACCCATGCCATCGCCCGCTCCCGCACCTCGCCCGACTGCGCGTCGTCCCGGTAGCCCTCACGGACCCATCCCTGGCGTACCAGCCCGGCCCCTCGCTCCGCAGTCCGCTCCCGTGGCGGCAACCGCCACCAGGAGGCCAGGGCGGTGTGCACGGACGTCCCGAGGCTCGTGTGCGCCCAGGGCGGCCCCTTCGGAGGCGCCGGCCGATCCAGATAGGTGAAGCGGTAGCGGCGCGGGCAGTCGAACCAGGTGAGCAGGCGCGTCGGCGTGCACGGGTACAGCCGGCGCGGCATCCCGTCCAGCAACCCCTGGACGCCCGCCTGCGAACTCACGCTCACCCCTGCCCCTCGACGAAGGCGCGCACGGAGTCCGCGACCAGCTGCACGGCGATGGCCGACAGCAGGAGGCCCGCGATGCGGGTGACCAGCGACACCCCGTTGCGGCCGAGGAGGCGCAGGATGACGCCGGCGAAGCGCATCACGAGGTACAGGATAATGTGCACCGCCAGGACCCCGAGGGCGACGGCCGACAGGTCGGCGAAGGAGTGGATCCGGCCGGCGAACACCATGGTCGCCACGATCGCTCCGGGGCCCGCGAGCAGGGGCGTTCCGAGCGGTACGAACGCGATGTTGACTCCCTCGGTCCTGATGGGTTCGCTGTCGGCGCGGTCGGTCAGCAGGCTGAGGGCGACCAGGAGCAGGAGCAGCCCCCCGGCCCCCTGCAGCGCCGGCAGGCTCACGTGCAGGTAGGTGAGGATCCCCTGCCCGAAGATGGCGAAGAGAACGATGACGAGCAGGGCGACAGCGACCGCCTGCCGGGCCGCGCGGATGCGCTCGGCCCGCTCGGCGTTCGCGGTGAGCGCGAGGAACACCGGCAGCGTCCCTGGCGGGTCCATGATCACGAGGAGGGTGACGAAGCAGTTGAGGAAGAGCTGGCCGTTCAGCACCGCGCTCACGGCCGGACCACCCGGCTCCCGGTGGCCATCGCCTCGATCCGCTCGAGCGTCTCGGCGGATGTGAGGTTCTCCCCGAGCCGGTTCACCTTGCCGGTGCCGTGGTAGTCACTGGCGCCCGTCGTCAGCATGTCGAGCTCGGCGGCAAGGACCCGCAGGTGCTCGCGCTCGGCCGGGTCGTGGTCGCGGTGGTCCACCTCGAGCCCGGCCAGGCCCGCGGCGGCGAGCGCCTCGATGACGGCGTCCGTAACGACCCGCCCGCGTCTGGCGGCCAGCGGGTGCGCCATCACCGGCACGCCCCCGGCCTCGCGGACCAGCCGCACCGCGACCTGCGCGTCCGGCGCGTAGTGCCGCACGTGGTACTTGCTGCCGCTGTGCAGGACCGTCGCGAAGGCCTCGTCGCGGTCCTTCACGAGACCTTTGGCCACCATCGCGTCGGCGATGTGCGGACGGCCGATCGTCGCCCCGGGCTCGACCCCGGCCGAGACCTCCTCCCAGGTCAAGGGATGGTCGACCGCGATCAGGTCGACCATCCGGCGGGCGCGGGTGACGCGGTCGGAACGCGTGCGCTCCATCTCCGCGGCGAGCTCGGGCTCGGCGGGGTCGTGAAGGTAGGACAGCAGGTGCACGCTGATGCCGTTCACCTGGCAGGAGATCTCCGCCCCCGGTACGAGCTGGACGCCCTCGCGCAGTGCCGCCGCGGACGCCTCCGGCCAGCCCGCGGTCGTGTCGTGGTCGGTCAGCGCGACGACGTCGAGGCCTGTGGCCGCGGCCTCTGCCACGACGGCCGCCGGCGGCTGGGTGCCGTCGGACGCCGTGGAGTGGGTGTGGAGGTCGATGCGCACGGGGCAACCCTAGGGGCCACCCCCGACACCTCCCGGGCCGGCGAGACCGCGTCGGCCACCGTGGGTCAGGCCGGTGGGTTCAGCCGGGGCGACAGTGCGCCGTACGGCAGGTCGAAGAGGTTGTCGGGGTCGCACGCGTCACGCAGCTCGAACTGCTCGAGCAGCACCGCGGCGGCGGTGCCCGGCCAGGTGAGCGCCCACAACCACACGCCTGCGGCCTCGCCGACGAAGGCGGAGGCTCCGTCGACGTCCACCGCCCACAGCGGGGTGTCGTGCCCGGCGGCGACGAGCTTCAGGCTGGGCGAGCCGGTACCGACGCGGTCGCCCGGGTCGAGCTCGTGCAGTCCGGCGAGCCTGGCCCCCAGCCCCACGCCCGGCTGCTCGGCGACAAGGAGCAGGTCGGCGGAGAGGTCGTCGACGTCGACGGTGAGCGGGTTGGGGCCCGAGCAGGCCAGCACGGTCGCGACCGGGCCCGTGTGCTCGTCGCCCGCGTGCCGCAGACCCGACACCAGCCAGCCGAGCGGCAGCGGCCAGGGCATCCACACCGGAACCTGCGAGCGCTGGCCGAGTTGACGCAGCGCGTCGTCCGACCCGACGACCGCCGGGTGCAGGGGAGCGACGTCGCCGTGCACGGGGCATGCCCAGGCGTCGGTCCAGAGGCCGGGCGGACGCACGTCGCGGCCGCACCGCGGGCAGGTCAAGTTCGTGCTCACGCTTCGACGGTGGTCCTAGACAACGTTCAGGTCAAGGACTTGGACATCATCCGGACGGCGCAGAACGTCGACAGGCGCTCACGCTGCGTCCTGCGGCGCGTTCGCCGGCAGCGCTGGGCGGTGGGGCGCCCGCCACAACGCCGCGAGGCGCCCCGGCCGGAGCCGGAACGCCTCGCGATGGTGCTGATCGAGCCCTTCGAACGGGTCAGTACGTCGTGGTCGTGTACCCGTCCGAACCGGAGCTGGAGCCGCTGCCGCTGCGAACGGCCTCGACGTGCTGCTGCGTCTCGTCACGCACGTCCTGGGCGGCACCGGCGGCCGTCTGCTTGACGTCCTGCGTGGCGCTCTGAGCCTCCTGCTTCACGGTCTCGGTGGCGTCCTGCGCCTTGTCCTTGACCTGCTGGGCGGCCTGCTGCGCCTGCTCCTGCATGTGCGAGCCGACGTCCTGGGCCACCTGCTTGGCCTGGTCGACGACGCCCTGGTCCTTGGCCGTCTCGACGGCGCGGCGCGCCGCGCGCTGCTCGGCTTCACTGGCCGGCAGGAGCGACGAGACGAGCCAGCCGACACCAAAGGCCACCAGGCCGGCCGCGAGCGGGTTGCCCTCGGCCTGCTGGCGGGCCTGGCCGACAGCGCCCGAGGCTGCGTCACCAACGCTGGACGCCGCACCGCTCACGCTGGAGGCAGCGCCGCTGGCGGCACCGGACACCGTCGAGACGGCGCCCTGGGCGGCGCCGGTGACGCTGTCCTTCGCGGACGAGGCCGCGCCGGTCACGGAGTCCTTCGCCGAGGAAGCCGCACCGCCCACGCCGCCGCCGCCGGAGTAACCGCTGCTGGACTCGTAGCCGTACTCGTCGTCGTCGGAGCCGAAGGTTCCCATCACCTTGTCCTTGAGTCCGGTGATGCCGCGCTTGGTGCTCTGCACACGGCGCTCCACGATCTTCGACGGGCTGGTCTTCTCGGCCAGCAGGTCGACGTCGCGGGTCAGGTCATCGCGGGTCTGGTCGATCTCTGCCCTCAGCCGCGCGGTCTCTTCGCCCATTGGGCGTCCTCCTTCAAGGTCTCGACGGTCTCTTCCATGGGGGGCGTGGCGCGCTTGAGGTTCTTGCGGCCGGAGGAGTACAGGACGAACCCGACGATCCCCCAGATCACGGCGACGATGAGCGCCGCCCATCCCAACGGCATCCAGTGGCCGAGGGCGAACATCAGGGCCAGGGAGAGGAACAGGACGAGCAGGTGCCCGGCGTAGCCCGCTCCGGCGAGCATGCCGACGCCCTTGCCGGCGTCCTTGACCTCCTCCTTGGCCTCGGCCTTGGCGAGCGCGATCTCCGCCCGCATCAGCCGGGAGAAGTCCGACGCGAGCCGGCCGACGATCTCGCCGACCGACTGGTCCGCGACACCCATCGGGTCCGCGTCGGAGGTGTAGCCGTCACCCACTGCGTGGGCCCCCGACCCGCCGATCGTGACGCCCGGGTTGGGGTCGAGGCGCTCGCTGCCGCTCACCGCGTACCCTCTGCGGAGCCGCTCCCGCCGTAGGTGGGACGGTCCGTCTGAACGCCGGCCTCGGTGTCGTAGTCGAGGTCGCTGGTCGGCGCGTTCGGCCCGGGCATGCCCACGCCCTCGCCGCCGTACTCGGGGGCGACCGGGGAGTCGGGCATGCCGAGCTCCGTGTCCGAACCGGTCAGGCTGCCGCTGGTCGGGCCCAGGTTCGGGTCGCTCGTCCGCTCGACGCCGCTGAGCGGGTCGCCGCTGGACGTGCCGCCCTCGCCGTACTGGTCCCGGTACCCCGACGCCGACTCCGACAGGGGGTCGACGTAGCCGGTGCCGGTGGACTCGCCGGTGGCGCCGTACGTGGACGTCGACGTGCCGTAGCCGCCGGTCCCGTAGTCGGTGCCCGTGGTCGAGGCGACACCCGCGCCGAGCCCCGTGGCCGTGCCGTAGCTGCCGGTGCTCCCGGCGGCGTACCCGGCGGAGGTGCCACTGGAGTAGCCCGTGGAGTAGGTGCCGGGGGTGTAGCCCTCGCGCACGTCGATGGCGTGCCGGCCGCTCGCCTGCTCCTGCTTGCGGGCAGCTGCCGCGCTGCGCGTCGCACGGCCGGCGACGACGCCGGCCGCGGCGGCGAGGAGCAGGAACGTCCCGGGCCGGCGGCGCGCGAACCGGCGCACGTCGTCCACCGGGTTGGCACCGCCCTCGAGGTACGTGCGCACGCCGCTCAGCCGGTCGGCGACCTGGCGCACGACCTCGCTGGCCGTACCGGAACGGCCGCCCGCCTGGACCATGTTCTGCAGCTCGTCCTCGAACTCGCGCAGGAGCTCGACGAGCCGGTCACGCTGCTGCTGCGTCTGCTGCTGGAGCTGGCCGCGGAACTCACCGAACAGGTCCCGGGCCTGGCGCTGCGCCTCCTGCGCGACGTCCAGGGCCTGGTCCTTCGCGGTGCTCGCCACGTCGGTCGCGCGGCTGGTCGCCGTTCCGGCGACCTCGCTGGTCTTCTCCTGCACAGTCCCGCCGACCTCGGCAGCTCGGTCCTTGACCTCGCTCCCGCGGCCGCTGACAGACTGGTCACCCGTCTGTGCGGATGTCTGCGTCGTCATCGTCCCTCCGTCATCTCGGTTGACCGCCCAGGGGCTGGCGGCCCGGCCACGCCGTCGTCCGGAGGTACCCGGCGCGCGGCCTGCGGTGGCGACCCTGACGTACCCACCCCGTCGCCGGGCCATGCAATCGGGGGCGGATCAATGTCGAGAAATCAGCCCATTTGGCTCAGACGGGCCTCGCGCCGGCACCGGCGAGCGCTACCGTTCCGCCCCTCGGCACGACCTCGAGGCGCTCCGCGAAGCCGACCGAGCGGGCGGCGGCGACGGCGTCGTCGAGCCCGGACTGCATCACCCCGTAGTCGTCGTAGTGCACCGGAACGACCCGCCGTGGCCGCACCCGCTGCAGGAACTCCGCGAACATCGGCCCGTCCATGGTGACCGTGTGGGCGAGCACCCTGGTTCCCCCCAGGTGCACCACCGCGGCGTCGACGTCCGGGTACCGCCGGGCGATCTCGTCGAGGTGCGCGCCGGGAAGGGTGTCCCCGCTCACATAGACACGGGTGGTTGCGCCCGTGGCTGAGCGATGCTCCAGCAGCGCGCCCATCACCGGGGGCAGCAGGGCGCGCATCGCGCCGTACGCGTGCGTGCCGGGCAGGCATTCGACGGCCAGGCGTTCACCGTCCCGCTCCAGCACGATGCGGTCCCAGCTGCGCATCGGCTCCGTCGCGAAGCCGTAGCGCTTCAGCCGGCGGGCGGCGGGCGGCGTGGTGAACAGCGGCGCCCCGCGAGAAAGGCCCTTGCCGGGCCACCCGGTCGAAGTGGTCGCCGTGCAGGTGCGACAGCACGACGGCGTCGAACGGCGGCAGCTCCTCGACCGCCAGAGCGGGATCCTTCAGGCGCCGGCTCCACAGCCCCTTGCCGAGGTAGGCCCGCTGCCCGCGGCGCAGGAAGTTCGGGTCGGTGAGCACGGTGAAGGCGCCGAGGCGCAGCAGCGTGGTCGCGTTGCCGACGAAGGTCAGGCCGGCGTCCGCCCGGCCTTCGGCGGCGTCGGGGCTCGGGCTCGTCATGACCGTCCAGTTCCCGATCCGGCCGCCGGCATGCGACCGGCCCGGCGGTTCACGGATGGGACCTGTTCTCGGCGGGACTTGTTCACGGTGGGACGATGGGACCCATGACGAGCGAGCCCGACCTGCCCGCGGGTCCGGAGACCACGAGACCCCGCCAGCCGCCGAGATCGCGGAGAAGCCCGACGCGCCGGTGGAGCACCGCCAGCACCCCCGCTCGGAGGCGTTCAAGAGATTCATCGCCTCCGGTTGGGCCCCGCGGCCTGCCGTGCTCCCTGCCCGGTCGGACGCCGCCGGCTGGGCGGAGCAGCGCCGGCAGAAGCTCTCCGAGCATTTCCCCGGCGAGCGGCTCGTGATCCCGGCGGGCCGGCTGCGCACCCGCAGCAACGACACCGACTACCGGTTCCGGCCGCACAGCGCCTTCGCGCACCTCACCGGGCTCGGCACCGACCAGGAGCCGGACGCCGTGCTCGTGCTCGAGCCCCGCGGCCCGGACGAGCCCGGCGGCGGCCACGACGCCGTGCTCTTCTTCCGGCCCCGCGCCGAGCGCGACAGCGAGGAGTTCTACGCCGACTCCCGCTACGGGGAGCTGTGGGTCGGCGTCAGGCCCACCCTCGAGGAGATCGCCGCGCTGACCGGTCTCGAGGCCCGCCACCTGGACGAACTGCTCGATGCGATCCGCAAGGACGTCGGCGAGGGCGGGCTCGCCGTCCGGGTCGTGCGGACCGCGGACCAGTCGGTCGACCAGGCGCTCGACGAGGCGCGCGGGCTGTCGGAGGAGGACGAGCGGGTCGCCGACGCCGAACTGGCACGGGCGGTGAGCGAGCTGCGGCTGGTCAAGGACCCGTACGAGGTCCAGCAGATGCGGCTGGCCTGCGAGGTCACGGCCCGCGGGTTCGAGGACATCGTGCGCTCTCTCGCCGAGGCGCTGCGGACGCGCCGGGGCGAGCGGGTGATCGAGAGAGCCTTGGAGGGCCGGGCCCGGCTCGAGGGCAACGGCGTCGGCTACGACACGATCGCCGCCGCCGGCGACCACACCTGCACCCTGCACTGGATCCGCAACGACGGTGAGGTGCGATCCGGCGACCTCGTGCTCGTCGACGCCGGCGTCGAGGTGGACTCCCTCTACACGGCCGACATCACCCGCACACTGCCGGTCTCCGGAACGTTCACCGAGCCGCAGCGGCGGGTGTACGAGATCGTGCTCGAGGCCGCGGACGCCGCCTTCGAGGTGGCCCGCCCGGGGCGGACCTTCCGCGAACTCAACGAGGCCGCGATGAAGGTTCTCGCCGCCCGGCTGCACGAGCTCGGGCTGCTGCCCGAGGGGGTCACCGTCGAGCAGACGCTGGACCCGGAGGGCCAGTACCACCGCCGGTGGATGGTCCACGGGACGAGCCACCATCTCGGGCTCGACGTCCACGACTGCGCGCAGGCGCGCCGGGAGATGTACCTGGACGGCGTGCTGGAGCCGGGGATGGTCTTCACGATCGAGCCGGGGCTGTACTTCGGCCCCGACGACCTGCTGGCGCCGCAGGCGTTCCGGGGCATCGGCGTGCGGATCGAGGACGACGTGCTGGTCACGGAGGACGGCTGCGAGAACCTCTCGGCGATGCTCCCCCGCAGCGCCGACGACGTCGAGGCCTGGATGGCCCGACTGCGCTGACGCCGGGCGCCACACTCGAGAGGTGCGGCTCGTCTGGTGCACCGGCCTGCCCGGCGCGGGCAAGTCGACGCTGTGCCGCCTCCTCGCCGGCGCCCCGGTGTTCGCCCAGGACGCCGACGAGGACGGGTTCTCCCGCCGGCGGTGGCGCCGCGGCCGGGGTGCGGGCTGGGTCCCGGACGGCGTCGAACTCGACTGGACCACGCAGGAATGGGCCCTCGACATCGACCGCGTCGCGGGCCTGCGCGACCTGCCGCACGAGGTCGGCGTCCTCTTCGGGATCGTCGGGAACGAGCGCGAGGCGCGGCACCTGTTCGACGCGGTGGCGTTCCTCGACGCCACGCCCGCGACGCTCGCCCACCGGCTGCGGACCCGCACCGGCAACGACTACGGGAGGCGCCCCGGCGAGCTCGAGGACGTGCTGCGCTGGTCGAAGGGCGCGCGGCGCCTGCACGAGCGGCGCGGCGATGTGGTCCTGGAGAACGACGGCAGGCCCGAGGACGCACTCGAGGGCCTCCTCGAGCTCTGCGACGAGGTCGCGGCGGGGTGAGGGTGCGTAGTGGACGGCGTGGAAACCCCAGGGGTCTGACAGCCAGCGCGGCAAGAGTTCGTCCATGGCGCGTTCCAGGTCGCCGCCGGCTTCCCGGTCGACGACCCACCAGGACGCCAGGGCATCGGTGCCGTCCGGAGCGTGCTCGTCGGGCGGGTCGATGTACACGCACCCGAGGAGCTCGGTCTCGTCGTGGTCGAGCACCGCGTAGTTGAACGACTCGTGAGCAGCGATCTCACGCTCGTGCCGGGCCAGGTCCTCGCGGTCCTGCTGGTAGGCCGTCGTCAGGACCGGTGGGTCGCTCGGCCCTCCAGCCAGGTGCCGAGCACCCGTGCCTCGTGCAGCGTCTCCGGCGGACCGGTGAGCACGTCGCGGTCGAGCAGGACGACGTCCGCCGGGCTCCCTACCGCCAGCACCCCGCGCTCGTCCTCGAACGCCTGGTGGGCCACCCCCGCGGTGTACGCGGTCAGCGCCTGCTCCACCGACAGCCGCTCCTGCGGCAGCCAGCCCCCCGGCGGCCGGCCGTCGAACGTCGTCCGCGTCACGGCCACCCGGATCCCGTCCAGCGGCAGGTAGGACGACACGGGCCAGTCGCTGCCGAACGAGATCCGGGCGCCCGAGCGCAGCAGCGAGCCCATCGGGTACTGCCACGCCGTCCGCTCGTCGCCGAGCCGGGGCGCGGTCAAATCGTCCATGAGCGCGTCCCGCTGGGCCCACAGCGGCTCGAAGTTCGCGACGACACCGAGGACAGCGAAACGCGACAGGTCGTCGGGGTGCACGACCTGGGTGTGCGCGATCACCGGTCGCCGGTCGCGGGGCCCGTTCACCGCCCCGACGTGCTCGACCGCGTCGAGCGCCGCCCGGACCGCTGCGTCGCCGATCGCGTGGACGTGCAGCTGCAGGCCGAGCGCGTCGACGGCGGCCGCAGCCTCCGCCAGCTCCGGGCAGTCCCACACCGGCATGCCGCGGGAGTGCCCGTCGAACGTCGCCGCGTCGACGTACGGGTCCAGCAGGGCGGCCGTGCCGCCCTCGACGACGCCGTCGGCGAAGAACTTCACCGTGCCGATCCGCACCTGGCCGTGCCCCTCCGCCTCGACCTGCAGGCGCGCCGCGGCGAACTCGGCGAGCTGGTCTCGCCACCGCAGCGGGTCGGCGCGCAGCGCGAGGCCGGCGCGCACGGCGAGCTCGCCGCGCCCGGCGAGAGCGAGGTAGGCGTCGAGGACCCCGTTCCCGAGATCGATCCATGCGTCCTGTACCCAGACGATCCCTGCCGCGGCCAACCGCTGGGTGGCCCGCCCCAGGGTGGCCTCGCGCTCGGCTCTGGAAGGCGGCGGCACGAGGTCGAGCACGAGGGCGCACGCCTGCCACTCGCGCAGCGTGCCGAGCGGGGACCCGTCGTCGCGGTGCTCGATCCAGCCGATCGGGGGGTCGGGCGTGGCGGCGTCGACGCCGGCCCGGCGCAGCGCCTCGGTGTTGCACCACACGGTGTGGTAGTCGGCCGCCTGCAGGACGACGGGGCGGTCGGGCACGGCGGCGTCCAGCCAGCGGGCGTCGAACCGCCCGCCGGGTGCCAGCGCGGGGTCGTAGGAGCCTGCGACCACCCACTCCGCCTCCAGGTGCCGGTCCGCCCAGTCCCGGACGGCGGCAGCCACGGCCTCGACGGTCGTCGCCTCGCGCACCGCCGGGCGGCTCTCCTCGAGGCCGCCCTGCGGCGGATGCACATGACCGTCCCGGAACGCCGGCAGGACGAGGCCCCCGGAGGCGTCGACGACCTCCCCGGCCGTCGCCCGCAGGGCGAGAGCGGCCCCGCCGAGCGCGACGATGCGCCCGTCCCGTACGGCGAGGCCCTGCTCCGGTCCAGTACCCGTCCACACCGGGCCCGCGATCACGAGGTCGACGTCCACGCCCGCATCCTGCGGCTCTTCGCGACCTGTGTCCCCTTCTCGTGGTCATCGAGCCGGAATGATCACGATGAGGGGACAAACGTGGTGGTGGCGGGGCGGAACGGTGACGTAGGCGCTACCCTCGGCGAGGCAGCGTTCTGATCGGCGACCCGGAGGAGGTGAGGGCCGTGCATAGCGGTGATAGTCCCGCGAGTACCGGCCGCTTCACCGGTACCTCCGTGCCCGCCGGCCCTTCCGCCGTCCTCTCCCGCCCGCGCTGACGCGCGGCCCGGTCCCGGACGTCGCCTCGCCGGGGGCCTTCCCCGCCCCTGCGACCGCGCCCGAGGTGATCCGCGATGGCCCGACTGACCTCTCCCAACCGGACGGCTTCCAGCCGCACCACGTCCGACCGCACCGCCGTCTCCCCCGACCGGGACACCCGCGCCGGGCTGGCGCGTACGCCGCTGGCCCGCTCCCTGCCCCTGCGCGCCGTCGTCCCCGGCCGCCGGCACGTCCCCGCGCACGTATCGGCGTCCCAGCCTCGGACCTGCACCTTTCTCGACGCGGTCGTCGACTGGGCGCTGTACTCCGGCGGGGTGCGGCAGCCGACGCAGGACTTCGAGGCGGCGTGCAGCGCCGGCCGAGCCGATGACGCCTTCCTCTGGATCGGCCTGCACGAGCCCAGCCCGGAGCAGCTCGAGCAGCTCGGCGAGGTGTTCGGCCTGCACCCCCTGGCCCTGGAGGACGCCGCCAACGGGCGCCAGCGACCCAAGATCGAGCGCTACGACGACATGCTCTTCCTCGCGATGCGCACCCTCGCCTACGTCGAGAGCGACGATCGCGACGAGGGCGGCGACGTCGTCGAGACGGGTTCGGTGATGGTGTTCGTCGCCGAGCACGCGGTGATCACGATCCGGCACGGCCGGCACGCGTCGATGACCGGGCTGCGCCGCCGCCTGGAGTCCTCGCCCGAGCTCCTCGCACTCGGCCCCTCGTCGGTGCTGCACGCCGTGGCCGACAAGGTGGTCGACGACTACCTCGTCGTCGTCGACGCCGTCAACGAGGACATCGAAGAGATCGAGACGAGCGTCTTCGGCACCCGCGCGAAGACCGACATCGAGCGGATCTACCAGCTCAAGCGCGACGTCATCGAGATGAAGCGGACCGTGGGCCCGCTGGCCGGCCCGCTCCGCGAGCTCTCGGAGCGCCCGCGCCGCCTCGTGCACCCCGAGATCCGCGAGTACTTCCGCGACGTCGAGGACCACCTGTCGCGTGTCCGTGACCAGGTCGCGAGCTTCGACGAGCTCCTGAGCTCGATCCTGCAGGCCGGGCTCGCCCGGCTGACCGTGTCCGAGAACGAGGACATGCGCAAGATCTCGGCCTGGGTGGCGATCGCCGCCGTGCCGACGATGATCGCCGGGATCGAGGGGATGAACTTCGCCCACATGCCGGAGCTGCAGACCACCTGGGGCTACCCCGCCGTGCTGGGCACCATGGTCACGGTCTGCGCGATCCTCTACCGCGGGTTCAAGCGGAACGGCTGGCTGTGACGCCCGGGCGCTGGAGAGCGATCACCGCTGTTCCCGGCGTCCGGGTCGGCTCGGCGACGCTCACCGGCGAGGGGCGCCTGACCGGAGTCAGTGTCGTTCTTCCGCCCGCGGGCAGCGTCGGCGCGGTCGACGTCCGGGGTGGAGGTCCCGGGACGCACGAGACCGACGCCCTGGACCCGACCACGCTGGTCCCCACCGTGGATGCCGTCGTCCTCACCGGCGGCAGCGCCTACGGGCTGGCGTCGGCGGCCGGCGTGCAGGCGTGGCTGGAGGAACAGGGCCGCGGCTTCCAGGTCGGCCCGGCGGGAGTGGTGCCCATCGTGCCCGCCGCGGCGGTCTTCGACCTCGGCCGGGGCGGGTCCACCGGCCCGGCCACCCGGCCCGACGCCGCACTCGGTCGCGCGGCCGTGTCAGGGGCCAGCACCGAACCCCCCGAGCGGGGGGTCACCGGCGCCGGCACCGGTGCGCTCGTGGCGGGCGGGCGGCTCAAGGGGGGCGTGGGCAGCGCCGCCCTGCCCGTGGCCGCCGTCGACGGGCTGGTGGTGGGGGCGCTCGCGGTCGTCAACGCGGCCGGGTCACCCGTGGACGTCGTCACCGGCGCCCTGCTCGGCACGGCATTCGTGCCCCGCGGGCTGGCACGTCCCGAGCCGCCGAGCACGGCCGGTGCCGCCCGCCTGGCAGAGCTGCTCACCGCGACGCAGCCACAGCCGGCCGGTGGCAACACCACCCTGGTCGTCGTCGCGACCAACGGCGTCCTCGACCCGGCGCGGGCGCGCCGGACGGCAATGGCGGGGCACGGCGGGATCGCGCGGGCGCTCGACCCCTCCTCCACCCTCGTCGACGGCGACACGGTCTTCGTGGTGGCGACCGGCGACGTCCCGGTGGCGCCCGAGGCATTGCTGCCGCTGCAGGCCGCCGCGGCGAGCGTCGTCACCCTCGCCGTGCTGGACGCCGTGCTGGCCGCGACCGCCACCCGGACGCCCGCCATCGACGTCCCGTCGTACGCGGACCTCGCCTACAGCTGACGCCCACCCCGATCCTCGGGTCAGTCGGCCCGCGTGGCCCCGCCGCCGCGCCCCTCGCCGCTCTCCCCCTGGGCTCCCTCCCCCTGGGCTCCCTCGCGCTGGGCCGCCTCGCGCTCGACACGCTCGCGGCGCTGCCGTTCGATCATCTCGCCGTAGGTGGGCCCCGACACCGGTGGCTGCTCCGGGATCTCCCCCGGGCCGGGTTGGCCCGGTCCCGCCGCGGCCCGCTCCGAGCGCTCCTGGGGCGAGTAGTGCGGCTGCTGGGCGGGCGGCTGGTACGGCGGCGGTGCCACGGGGGGCGGCCCGTAGGGGCTGCCGCCGCCGGGAGCTCCTCCGGCGGGTCCTCGAGACATCGCGCGGCCGGCGTCCGGGAGCTGACTGAGCAGCTGGCGGGCCTGCCCCGCCTGCTCCGGCATGCAGAGCACCTCGTACTCGGTGGCCACCACCTGGCTCACCGACGAGAAGTCACGGCGGCCGCCGGTCAACGAGTACGCGATGAGGCCGAAGATCACGCTGAAGCCGGCCCCGAACAGGGCGCCGGCGACGATGACCGTCGCGTTGGCATTCGTGAAGAGGTTGAGGAGCACGCCGACCATCGCGCCGAAGTAGGCGCCGGAGAGCAGGCTGCGCACGGCGACGATCGAGTACGTGAGCCGGCCCGTCACCCGCTCTACCATGCGCAAGCCGGTACCCACGATGGTGACGAACTGAACCGGGAAGCCGTTGTCCGACAGGTGGTCGACCGCCCGCTGCGCCTCGAGATACGTCTGGTACCGCGCGATCGTGTCGCCGCGCGGCGGCGTCGGCAGCATCTGCGCCCCGCGCCCGCCGGCGCGGAAGGGGCCGAGATTCGACATGACCCCATCCTCCACCATGATCCGCGCGGCCCGCGCACCGGAAAGGGGCGGGGCCGCGCGGCGGTGTTCAGCGCACGATGACGGTGCGGCCCATCGGGAGGAGCTTGTGGGCCCAGATGTAGTCCATGGCGCCGACCGTCACGCGCACGCAGCCGTGCGAAGCCGGGGCCGCCGGGATGGACAGGGAGCCGTGGATCGCGATGCCGCCGTTGAAGTAGCGCGGCGAGTACAGCAGGCCCAGCGGCGCCTTGTGCCAGCCCTTGATCGCGCGGAACACGTGGTAGGTGCCCTTCGGCGTCACGGCGTGGTGGCGCGCCCCGCCGCTGTAGTAGTACTTGCCGGAGCCCGTGGAGGTATCGAAGATCAGCTGCACGTGGCCGTGGCGAACGTAGAGCAGCACCTGGTGGCGGAGGTCCACCTCGAAGGCGTACCCCCGCTTGGACCTCGCCTTGGGCTTCGTGCCGGCGGCCAGGGCCTTCGCAGTGTGTGGCCCGAGGATTCCGTCGCGGCTCAGGCCGGCGACCTTCTGCAGTGCCGTGACGGCGTGGGCCGTGGCGGAGTCGTAGACGCCGTCGGGCTTGCCCAGCCAGTAGCCGAGCGCGGCCAGCCGCTTCTGCGCAGCCAGCACGGCCTTGCCCTTCGACCCGATCCGCAGCGTCGTGGAGGATACTGCGGCCACCTGAGTGGCGGCTTGAGTGGCGGCGGCCGGAACGGCCGCCGGAGACGTGGTCGCGGTGGCGGCGGACGCGACAGCGGTGGGAACAGGTGCCGCCTGCGCCACGGGGACGCCGGCGAGCAGCGACGCGAGCGCCGCCACGGGTACGACTGATGCGGCAAGAACCTGCCGTCGAGTAGTGGTCACGGAGTCTCCCCTGTTCCGGGCGGCCGGGCGCCGCACTGCACACGGTAGACGCGCCCCTCTGACTCCACGTTCTGTCGGTAGCCGGATCGTGACGTATCGCTGCCCGAAAGGGTCGCAAACGGATGCCGAGATGACGATGCGTATCCGAGGAACTCAGTGGGTGAAGGGCCGAGAGGCGGTTCCCGGCGAGGCAGCCGAACGCCCCACGCGTGGCACCAGTGCCCGGTGCAGGAAGGCCGCCACCGCGACGACGGTCCGGCGGGCCCGCGTCGAACTGACATCGGCCGTGTTCGGAGGGGTGGCACGGGGGGAGCGGCTGCGGAGCATGCGGGAGACTCGGCACCGCGACCCATCCCCTTGAACCGCGGGCAGCACACCACGGCCGGACGGCTGAGCCCGCCACGCCCGCTCCGACCGCTTCCCGTGTCGGCTCCCCGCGGTGAGCATTGGGTACCGTCAGTGACGTGACGTCGCCCCTCGAGCACCTCGACGACGGGTCCGGCCCCCTGGAGTCCGTGCCTCCGGCGGACCTCGCAGCCCCGGCCGTGAGCATCGCGTGCCCTGGTTGCCGCCGGCTCGTCCCCGTCGGGACCCCTTGCCGGTCCTGCGGCCGGCCCGCCACGCCCGCGGCCGTGACGCGTGACCTGACCGTCGTCCTCGACCCGGCCCCGGACGCCACCCTGGTGATGGAACCCGTGCCGCCCGCGCCGCCCGCGCCGCCGCCGGTGACGGCCGCACCGCCCGCTCCGCCGGTGACCCCGGTGACGACCGGACCCCCGCCCGTGACCCCGCTGACGACCGGGCAGGCGCCGTGGCAGCTGCCAGGACTCTCGCTGCCGGCCGGGCCCGCGGTCGCGTCCGGACCGGCCGCCACCTCCCCGTCGTGGCCGCACCGGCGCCGCGCCGCCGGGGTGCTCGCCGGCGCGGCGGCTGTCGCCCTCGTCACGGTCGCCGCAGTTGCCGGCCTCCGCAGCGGCTCGGACGGCAACGACCCGACGGCGCCGGTCCGGTCGGCCGGGCCCGCCACGGCGGCCGCCGCCGTCCCCGCCACCGCGGTCCGCGCAGCGGCGTCGTCGACGCAGCGTCCTGACGGCTCGATCAGCTACGCCCCCGCCAACACCCTGGACGGGCGCGCCGCCACCGCGTGGAACAGCGACGGTCAGGGCGCGGGCGCAGTCCTCACCTACACGTTCGCGGCGCCGGTGGACCTCGCCTCGATCACCGTGCTGAACGGCTACCAGAAGGTGCTCAGGGGCTCGGGCGGCAAGACCGTCGACCTGTTCGCGCTGAACCAGCGCGTCAAGGCGCTGCGCGTGGTCACCGACGCCGGCAGCGTCGCCTGGACCCTGCGCGACGACCGCCGTCCGCAGACCCTCGGCCGCGCATTCGGCCGCACCCGCACCGTCCGCCTCGAGGTGCAGTCGACCTACCCCTCCCGCAAGTACAAGGACCTCGCGGTGTCAGAGGTGCGGTTCACGGCGAAGAGCTGAAGGGCCGGCCAGCGCACCAATCTTCAAGATCATGCTCGCGATCTGCCCGCTTTGAAGATCCATAACCGCGCGGATGGCGCCCATCTCGCGAGCATGATCTTGCTGAGGGGCCCGCAGGCGGCCGCATGCAGCACCACGACACGCGGCGGGGGGCGTCAGGCCGGCGGCGTCCAGGCCCTGGTGCGGCTCATCCCGGCGGCCCGGCCCTTGCCCGCGACGACGAGCGCCATCTTGCGGCTCGCCTCGTCGATCATCTCGTTGCCGAGCATCGCCGCGCCGCGGGCGCCGCCCGCCTCCGACGTGTGCCAGGCATAGGCGTCCAGGATGTCCTCCGCGTGGTCGTAGTCCTCCTGGCGGGGACTGAACACCTCGTTGACGGCGTCCACCTGGGCCGGGTGCAGCACCCACTTGCCGTCGAAGCCCAGTGCCGCCGACCGCGCGGCCACCCGGCGCAGGCCCTCGACGTCGCGGATCGCGGGGTAAGGGCCGTCGATGGCCAGCTTGTCGTTCGCACGGGCCGCCAGCAGGATCCCCATCAGGATCGCGTGGTACGCGTCGCCCACGTCGTAGCCCGGCGGCTGCTCGCCGACGACCAGCGACTTCATGTTGATGCTGGCCATGAAGTCGGCCGGGCCGAAGACCAGGGTCTCGACCCGGGGCGACGCCTTCGCGATCGCGTCGGCCGCGAGCAGCCCGCCGGCGTCCTCGATCTGCACCTCGATGCCGATCCGGCCGGGCTCGAGGCCGACCGAGCGCTCGATCTGGGTGAGCAGGAGGTCGAGCGCGACGACGTGCCCGGGGGCGGCGACCTTGGGCAGCACGATGCAGTCGAGGTCTGCCCCGCGCCCTCGACGACGTCGACGACGTCCCGGTAGGTCCAGGGCGTCGTCCAGTCGTTGACCCGGACCGCCCGGACCCTGCTCCCCCAGCCGCCCTCGGTGAGGGCCGCGACGATCCGCTGCCGGGCCTCGGGCTTCGCGGCGGGCGCGACGGCGTCCTCGAGGTCGAGGAAGACCAGGTCGACGGGCAGGGTGCGGGCTTTGTCGATCATCTTCTGGCTCGACCCCGGCACGGCCAGGCTCGAGCGCCGGGCCCTGACCGGGCGGCTGCGACTCGGGACTTCCGCGGTCATGGCGCTCCTCTTCTGTCGCTCGGCCATCGCCATCGACCCTGGACTCCCTGATCCCAAACCTTTCCTTGATCCCAAACTTTTCCTTGATCGCGGGGTAGGTGGGGGGTCAGGGCATGAGGAGCGCGGCGTCGAGGGTGCGGCGATTCGTCGTCAGCCACTGTTCACGCCGGGCGATGGAGTCGCCCACACCCTGCTCCCACATCCGGGCCCAGCCCCCACCCAGTTGCTCGGCCGCCGCCCGCATCCGGTGCCGGGACGCCGCCGCCCTGGCGATCGCCAACTCGGCGAACCCCTCCCGCCCGGCGCGGTCGAGCCCGTACGCGTCGGCGAACAGCCGCAGCCGCGCGGGCACGTCCAGGGAGCGCCAGTGCGGGGCCAGGTCGTCCGGGTGCCGCAGCGGCACCCACCACATGGCGGTGTTCACGACGTCGAGCAGCCGTGACGCCGGGCCGGCCATGTCGAAGTCCACCAGGCCCACCGCACGCCCGGCCCGGACGACGACGTTCTGCGGTGTCACGTCGCAGTGGCTGACGAGCTCCGGCGGGGGCAGCGACGGGTCCGGCACGTCGACGCGCACCCGGTCGCGATGCCAGACGCCGCCGTACGGCGCGGCGAAGCCGGCGTCCACGAGGTACCCGGCCGACGCCTCGTGCAGGCGGCGCAGGAGTTCGGCGACGCCGGCGAGCAGCTTGCCGGACGTGGTCCAGGGCTCGGGGGGATCGCCCGCGACCCGTCCCGCCAGATACGTCAGCACGTCCCGGCCGCGCGCGTCCCGCCCCAGGTAGCGCGGGGCGCCGCCGAAGCCGGCCCGCTCCAGGTGGTCCAGGTACCCGGCCACCGCGAAGCTCGTCGGCTGGGGCGGGCGGCGCACGGTGTCCCCGATCCGCACCACCCCCTCGGTGACGTCCCCCCGCGGCAGTTCGACCTGCACGAGGCGACCGGCCGGGTCCAAGGGTTCGGCGTAGCGGCGGTCGCGCGGGTCGTCGTCCGGCACAGTGCGATCGTAGGCTCACGGCATGCAGGAGGGCGGGACCGACGAGGGCGCGGGAGCGAGGCCCGCGATGTGGCGAGTCGTCCGAGGCCTGACGCCGGAGCAGCTGGCGCTCGTCGCCGAGGGGTGCCACCGCAGCGGGGTCGTCTGGCTGCGCCCCGAGGGCGCAGTGGGCCACCGTCTCGCGTGGCACGTCTGGCACGACGGCGCCGTGCACGTGGTCGCCGGCGGGGGTGAGCAGGAGCTGCCCCCGCTGGAGGGCGTCGTCGAGGTCGTCGTCCCCAGCAAGGACGCGCGCAGCCGGCTGGCGACGGTCACTGCCCGGGCCGAGCGGCTCTGGCCCGGCACCAGCCAGTGGGCGACGGCGGCGCAGGTGCTCGCGGCCAAGCGCCTCAACGACCGCTCCGACCCCGCCCACCCCGAGCAACAGCGCGACCGGTGGGCGCGGAACGCGACGATCACCCGGCTCGAGCCCGTCGCGGTGGTCGCCGCGGGCGGAGGGTCGCAGGACACCCCCGCGGGGTCCGTCGTCCCCGCGCGCGCCGGCGCCACGACCGGCCGCCTTCCCTTCCACCTCGGCGGCCGCGGCCGCCGGGCAGGCTGGACGTCGGCGACGTCGGGGCTGAGCAGCGGGGACGTGCAATAGCCTGACGGCGTGAGCGGAGCGCCCTCGAGGGTCTTCGTCGCCCGGCTGGCGGGCCTCGCCGTCTTCGACCCCCTGGGGGACCAGGTCGGCCGCGTCCGCGACGTCATCGCCGTCTTCCGTCCCGGCAAGATCCATGCCCGCGCGGTGGGGCTCGTGGTCGAGGTCCCGGGCCGGCGCCGGGTGTTCGTACCGATGACCAGGGTGACGAGCATGGACTCCGGGCAGGTCATCACGACCGGCCTGGTGAACATGCGCCGGTTCGAGCAGCGGGCGACCGAGACGCTGCTGCTCGCCGAGCTGCTCGACCGCACTGTGCGCCTGCGGCGCGGCGGCGAAGAGGTGACGATCGAGGACGTCGCCATCGAGAACGGCCGCCGCGGCGAGTGGCGCCTGACGAAGCTCTTCGTGCGCCGGGGGCGGCCGGCCCGGTTGCGACGGCGCGGCGAGACCCTGCTCGTGGACGTGGAGGACGTCGAGGACCTCGGCGTGGTCGAGCCGCAGGGCGCGGCGAACCTGCTCGCAGCGTTCGAGGAGCTCAAGGCGGCCGACCTGGCGGAGATGATCCACGAGCTCACGCCGAAGCGCCGCCTGGAGGTCGCCGCCGCTCTGGACGACGAGCGCCTCGCCGACGTCCTGGAGGAACTGCCCGGAGGACGACCAGGTCGAGATCCTCTCCCAGCTGTCGGGCGAGCGCGCCGCCGACGTGCTCGAGGCGATGCAGCCCGACGACGCGGCAGACCTGCTCAGCGACCTGCCCGACGAGCAGGCCGAGCAGCTGCTGGGCCTGATGGACCCGGGCGAGGCCGACGACGTCCGGCGCCTGCTCGCCTACGAGGAGCGGACGGCCGGCGGGATGATGACGTCGGAGCCGGTGATCCTGCCGCCCGAGGCGACCGTGGCGGAGGCGCTGGCCCACGTCCGCCGCGTCGAGCTCTCCCCCGCGCTGGCGGCGGCGGTCTACGTCTGCCGGCCGCCTCTGGAGACGCCCACGGGCCGCTACCTCGGGCTGGTCGCACATCCAGCGCATGCTCCGGGAGGCCCCGCACGAGGCGGTCGGCGCCCTGCTGGACAAGGACGTCGAGCCGCTGCCCCCGGACGCCTCGCTGCCGCAGATCACCCGGCGCCTGGCCACGTACAACCTGGTCGCGATCCCGGTCGCCGACGATGCCGGGCGCCTGCTGGGGGCCGTGACCGTGGACGACGTGCTCGACCACCTGCTCCCCGAGGACTGGCGCGAGGCGGACGACGACCTCGCCGAGCCGGTCGGCGGCCGGGGGGCGCGGCGTGGCTGACGACGGCCGCGGAGCGCGCGTCCAGCGCGCGGCGTCGAACCGCCGTGTCGCGCAGGCGGTGGAACGCCGCCGGACCGGCCTCGACACGCCCCTGGAGGCGCGCCGGCCGGTGCTGCCGACGCCGCAGCTCGACTCCGAGACGTTCGGCCGGTGGTCGGAACGCTTCGCCCGCTTCATGGGCACGGCGTCGTTCCTCGTCGGGATGACCGTGTTCGTCCTGGTCTGGCTGCTCTGGAACAACCTCGCGCCGAGGAGCCTGCAGTTCGATCCCCGCTCGCTCAACTACACCCTGCTCACGCTGATCCTCAGCCTGCAGGCGTCCTACGCCGCCCCGCTCATCCTGCTGGCGCAGAACCGGCAGGACGACCGCGACCGGGTGTCGTTCGAGCAGGACCGCCAGCGGGCCGAGCGCGCTCTGGCGGACACCGAGTACCTCGCCCGCGAGGTCGCGGCGCTGCGGATCGCGCTCCGGGACGTCGCCACCCGCGACTTCGTGCGCTCGGAGCTGCGGGACGTCGTCGAGGGCCTGGTCGAGGAGCTCACCGGCGAGCTCGGCGTCAGCGGCGACCGGGAGGGCTCCTCCCACGACCGTTCCCGGGAGGGTCCCGAGCGGAAACGGGACAAGAAGCGCGAACGAGCCGCCCGTCCGCGCGGCGACGGGACCCTGGCCGCCGATCGGGACTGACCGCCGTGCCGGACCGGACGTGTCGCAGGACTGAACCCGCGGACCCTTCCTGCCGAGTAAGGCAAGGTGACGAACTACGACGAGCCCTCGCTGCGGCGGGCGCGCAGCGTCGACGCCGACACGCGGGGGATGATGCAGATCCGCCGACGCCTGGGCGACGTGCTCGTCGAGTCGGGTCTCCTCACCCCGCAGCAGCTCGAGCAGGCCCTCGAGGAGCAGCGCAAGGACACCGGGCCGCGCCGACGCCTCGGCCAGGTCGTCGCCGACCTCGGGCTGGCCGCCGAGCGTGACGTCGCGAAGGCCCTCGCCGACCTGCTGGGCCTCGAGCTCATCGACCTCTCGCGGATGCTCCCCGCGCCGGACGTCGTCCGGCTCCTCCCCCGGGCGGTCGCGGAGCGTACCCGCGTGCTCGTGCTCGACCGGACGTCGAACGGCCTCGTCGTGGCCGCCGCCGACCCGACGAACGTGCTCGCGCTCGACGACGTCAAGCTCTACACCCGCACCCCCGAGCTGCACGTCCTCGTCGCGACCGACAGCCAGATCCGTGACCAGATCGCCCGCGCCTGGGCCATCCAGCACGACAGCGCAGACGTCTCGGCCATGGTCGACTCCGTCGACGATGACGACGACGAGGGCCCGGTGCTCGCCGACATCCCGGTCGGCACCGAGGACGCGCCCATCGTCAAGCTGGTCAACCAGATCCTCGGGGACGCCGTCCACCTCGGCGCCTCCGACATCCACCTCGAGGTGCAGCGCGACGCGCTGCGGGTTCGCTACCGCGTCGACGGCCTGCTGCGCGACGTCATGAACGGGCCCAAGCGGATCGCGACCTCGGTGGTCAGCCGCATCAAGGTCGTCTCGGGCCTGGACATCGCGGAGCGGCGGGTCCCGCAGGACGGGCGTACCCGCTTCAGCGTCGGCGACCACGACATCGACGCGCGGGTCTCGACCCTTCCCTCGCTTCACGGCGAGAAGGTCGTCATCCGGCTGCTCACGCGCGGCGACAACGTCCCGCCGCTCGACGGGCTCGGCTTCGAGCCGCGCCAGCTCGCGCTGTTCCGCTCGGCGCTGTCGGTGCCGCAGGGGCTGGTGCTCATCACCGGCCCGACGGGTTCCGGCAAGACGAACACCCTGTACTCGGCGATCGCGGAGATCCGCAACCCCGACAAGAACATCGTCACGCTCGAGGACCCCGTCGAGGTCCAGCTGCCCGGGATCACCCAGGTCGGCGTCAGCGAGAAGACGGGCATGACCTTCAGCAAGGGCCTGCGGTCGATCCTGCGGCAGGACCCCGACATCATCCTGGTCGGCGAGGTCCGTGACTCCGAGACGGCCGAGCTCGCGCTGAAGGCCGCCATGACCGGTCACCTCGTGCTCACGACCCTGCACACGAACTCCGCTGTCGCGGCGCTCACCAGGCTCGTGGACATGGGCGTCGAGCCGTTCCTCGTCGCGTCGTCGCTGACGGCGGCGATCGCGCAGCGGCTCGTCCGCCGTCCGTGCAGCGACTGCGCGGCCCCCTACCAGCCGGACGCCGTCACGCTCGCCGCGCTCGGCCTCACCGCGGCCGACCTCGCCGGGGGCCAGCCCGACGCGCGGCACCGGGTGCCCCGAGTGCGGCGGCACCGGCTACCGCGGGCGGACCGCCGTCTACGAGGTGCTCGACGTCGACGCCGCGATGCGCCAGGTGCTGCTCAAGGACGCCACCGAGGCCTCTGTCGCGGCCCAGGCGCGGGCGGCCGGCATGGTCACGCTGCGGGCGTCCGCGGTGGAGAAGGCGCGCGCGGGCCTGACGACGTTCGAGGAGGCGCTGCGGGTCACGCACTCCGACCACGCCAGCGCCGAGACGTGCCCCGCCTGCGCCCGGTCCGTGAACCGCGACATGGTGGCCTGCCCGTGGTGCGCCACCGCCCTCGACCGCGGCCGGTGCCGCTCGTGCAGCCAAGCAGCTCGACCCGGACTGGCGGATCTGCCCCTGGTGCCGCACCGCCGCCGCCACGAACCCGCGCCGCCGGCCCACGTCCCGCTCCCGCTCATGCCGGTCACGGTGTGCCCGGCGTGCCGGTCCAGGGCGTGCACGCCGTTCCCGTCCAGTCAGTGCCGGCGGCGCCGTGCGCCGGCACCGTTGACAGCGGCACCCTGGCGGCGGCACGATGCCCGCCGCACCGGTCGCTGCCGCCCCCCTCACCTACGCACCCGCCCCGGGAATGGAGCCGTCCGGGGTTGCCGCGCCGAGGTGCCGCTCGGGCCTGGCCGGCAGCCGAGTGCCGGCCGCGGCTGCCGAGCCGCCGAGGTGCCGCCGCAGGCTGGCCGGCACACGCCCCGAGCTGCCTGTCGCGGCTGGCCGTCCCAGGACACGGCCTCCTCCGGCTGGGAGGGTTACCCGGACGGCCTCCCGCCGCAAGGGGCCTGAGCCCGGCACCTACGATCGAGGCATGGCAGCAACCGCCGGTACCCCGGTCAGCCTCGACGCCGTCCGCGCCGCGCTGGCCACCGTCGAACGACCCCGAGATCCGCCGCCCCGTGACGGACCTCGGCATGGTGAAGTCGGTGCAGGCGGACGGCGGCATCGTGCGGGTCGACATCTTCCTGACGGTCGCCGGATGCCCGATGAAGGACCGCCTGACGACCGACGTGAAGGCCGCGGTCGGCGCCGTCCCCGGCGTGGACGCGGTCTCCGTCGTCCTCGACGTGATGTCCGAGGAGCAGCGCACGGCGCTGCGCGAGAAGCTGCGCGGCGGCCAGGCCGGCCGCGAGGTCCCCTTCTCCCGGCCGGGCTCGCTGACCCGGGTCTACGCGGTCGCCTCGGGCAAGGGCGGGGTGGGCAAGTCGAGCGTCACGGTGAACCTCGCCGCGGCGATGGCAGCCGAGGGCCTGTCCGTGGGGGTCCTGGACGCCGACGTGTACGGGTTCTCGGTGCCGCGGATGCTGGGCGTGACCGGGTCGCCCACCCGGGTCGACGACATGATCCTTCCGCCGATCGCGCACGAGCGTGAAGGTCATCTCGATCGGGATGTTCGTCCCCGGCAACCAGCCGGTCGTCTGGCGGGGCCCGATGCTGCACCGGGCGCTCGAGCAGTTCCTCACCGACGTCTTCTGGGGCGACCTCGACGTCCTGCTGCTCGACCTGCCGCCCGGCACCGGCGACATCGCCATCTCGACGGCGCAGCTCCTGCCCGGCGCGGAGATCCTCGTCGTCACGACGCCCCAGGCGGCGGCGGCCGAGGTCGCCGAGCGGGCCGGGTCCATCGCGCTGCAGACGAAGCAGCACCTGGTCGGCGTGGTGGAGAACATGTCGTGGCTCGACACCCCGACGGGCCGGATGGAGCTGTTCGGCTCGGGCGGCGGCCGGCTGGTGGCCGAGTCGCTGTCGCGGTCCGTCGGCGCTCCCGTGCCGCTGCTGGGCCAGCTGCCGCTCGACGTCCGGCTCCGGGAGGGCGGGGACGCGGGCGTCCCGGTCGTGCTCTCCGACCCCGACTCCCCGGCCGCGGTGGCGCTCCGCGGGGTGGCCCGCCAGCTCGGCCGCCGCGCCCGCGGCCTCGCCGGCCGCTCCCTGGGCCTGACGCCGGTCCCCCGCTGATCCTCCCCCCACCCAGGCGATCAGAGGGGGCGGGTCAGGTCGCGTCCGGGTCCAAGGGGATCTCCTCGGCGGCACCCGCGGTCGCGCCGGCTGTCGAGCCGTTGGCGCCGTTTGCACCGTTGGCACCGTTCACGCCCGGGGAGTGCTCCGCAGGGCCCCCGGGTGACACGGGCTTCCCGGGGCTGCGCAGGCTCTCCCGGTCCAGGCCGAGGCCCTCACGGTCCAGGCCCAGGCTGCGCCGGTCGACCGAGGTGCCTCTCAGGCCCAGCGGGTCGTCGGGGTCCAGGTCGTTGTCCTGCAGCGCCTCGCGGACGATCCGCCGCGGGTCGTACTGGCGCGGGTCGAGCTTGCGCCAGTCGATCTCGTCGAACTCGGGGCCGAGCTCCTCGCGCATCTGCTCCGAGGCGCCCTGGGCCATCCGCCGCAGCTCACGCACCAGCCTGCCGAGCTGGGCCGCGTACTGCGGCAGCCGCTCGGGCCCGAGCACGACGGCGGCAACGACGAGCAGCACGATGAACTCGCTGCCGTTGATGCCGAACACGAACTCACACTAACCGTCGGCTGCCGCGAGCCGTACCGGGACCGTCCACCGCGCGTCAGCGGCGTGCTACGGCGCGGTCGACCGGGATCCGGCTCGAGATCGGGGTGCCTGGTCCAGTCGATGGGGACGATCCGGGCAGGCAGGAAGCTCGCGCCCGCGGGCTCCACGAACGTGCCGGGGCGCTGGAAGGCCGGGCCGCTCGCGGCCGCGGTCGACGCCGCGACACCGGCGACCCCGACGCCGACGACGGACAGCGCGCCGAACACGGCGACGGCCAGCCGGCGGGGGCGGGCAACGGTCGTGCCCGGACGCCCCGCCGGACGCGTCCACCCGGCCGCCTCGCGCCGCTGGCCGGGGCGTGGGACGTCTCGTTGCGGCATCGGCCGGTCGGTCTGGTCGGCCCGCTGCGTCCACCCGGTCGTCTCGCTGCGGGCGGCGCGCAGCAGCACCTGGACACCGCCGGGTTGCGGTGCGGGCATCGGACACCGGCTGTGGACGCGGAGTCCCCGGCACGTGGCCGGGCCGCGGCGGAACGGGGCCCGCCGGGACCGCCCATGGCGAGCAGCCGGCTGACGAGGTCGGCGCCGGGGTCGGGCCCGCAGAGGGCGGAGAGCCGGGCCTTCGTCAGCCGCTCGAGCTCGACGAGGTCGCGGCAGGGCCGGCACCCGCGAGGTGGGCCGTGGCGCGCTCGGCGGACTCAGGAGTCAGCTGGCCGTCGACGAAGGCGGCGGCGCGGTCACCGAGGTGCGTCACAGCGCCCGCTCTCCTCCCGGCGTGGCGGCAGCGGCGTCACGCCCGGGGCGCTCACCCTCGCCGCCGGCCAGATCGGGGCGGCGGTGCGCCAGCGCCTGGCGCAGGGCGGCCCGGCCGCGGTGGATGCGGGAGCGGACGGTTCCGAGCTTGACGTCGAGGGTGGCGGCGATCTCCTCGTAGGAGAGGCCTTCGATGTCGCAGAGGACGACGGCGGCGCGGAACTCGGGCGGCAGGGTGTCGAGCGCGGCCTGGACGTCGTGGTCGAGGTTGTTGTGCTCCCAGGCGCGCTCGGGCCCGGGGTCCGACCCGGCGAGGCGGTCGCCGGCGTCGTCGGGCAGCGCGTCGAAGCGGATCCGCTGCTTGCGGCGCACCTGGTCGAGGAAGAGGTTCGTGGTGATGCGGTGCAGCCAGCCCTCGAAGGTGCCGGGCGTGTAGGACGAGAGCGAGCGGAAGACGCGGACGAAGACCTCCTGCGTCAGGTCCTCGGCGTCGTGGCGGTTGCCGGTGAGGCGGTAGGCGAGGCGGTAGACCCGGGCGGAGTGCTCCTGGACGACCTGCTCCCAGGTCGGAGGGGTCCAGCTGAGCTCGCCGGCCTGCTCGAGGGATGCCTCGGAGCCGGCGGTCCCGGGCGACTCAGCTGCGGAGCTCGGCCGCAAGGTGGTCGGCGTCGGGCGCCTCGGGCGTGGCGCGACTCGCTCACGTCGCCGCTCCCTCCTCGCCGCCGCAGGCGCACACTCGCGAGGCGCGCTGCCGCCCGGCGCCCGCGCATCCCGGGCACGGCGACATCCCCGGCACTGACATCGCGTAGGAGGACACCGTTCTCCCTATCCTCTCCGACCCGGCCCGTCGCTGCGCCCCACAGCGGGGCATGCCGCACCACCGGCTCATTGACGTGAACGCGACCGCCCGAGGCGGCGTTCCCTCCGCGACGGCTTCCCCGCAATCTCACAGCCTGTTCTCAGCGGGCTCGTGCCGCCGGACGGCGGATCACGAGCGGACGGGTGCCGACAGCCGGCAGCGGCAGGAACTACCCTGGTCCGCGCCGGCCCGGCCCGGGGCTCGGCACATGCTCCCCGGAGGTCTCCCATCAGCGCACCGACGCCCGCGAGCTGGGCGTACGCCGAGACGTTCGTCGACGAGGACGACGTGCTGGTCCGCGCCCGCGGCCGGGGCGACGAGCTCGGCTGCCGCGGGGTGCGCCCGGGGGTGGGGGCGGCTCTGCGGGTCCTGGCGGCCACGGGCGGGGCGCGCTCGGTCGTGGAGGTGGGGACCGGGGCAGGGGTGTCGAGCCTGTACCTGCTGCGGGGCATGCCCGCCGACGGGGTCCTGACGACCATCGACGTGGAGGCCGAGAACCAGCGGGCGGCGCGCGAGGCGTTCAGCGAGGACGGCGTGCGACCGAACCGGGCCCGGCTCATCACCGGCCGCGCCCTCGACGTGCTGCCGCGGCTGACCGACCGCGCCTACGACCTCGTGCTCCTGGACGCCGAGCCGCTCGAGTACGACGCGTACACCGACCAGGCGTTGCGGCTGCTGCGGCGCGGCGGGGTGCTCGCCGCCACCGACGCGCTGTGGCGGGGAAAGGTCGCGGATCCGGCGCAGCGCGACCGGACGACGACGACGATGCGGGAGCTGGGCAAGCGGGTGCGCGACGACGCCCGCCTCGTGCCCGCCCTGCTGCCGGTGGGGGACGGCCTGCTGCTGGCGGTGGTGCGCTGACCGGCGGTGCTCCGGTGGACGGCCCGCCGGCCCGGCCCCCGTTCCCGTCGCGGCGCCTGCTCCGCGGCTCGGAGCGTCTGCAGCACCTCGTCGGCACCCGGCTGCTCGTCGGCGTCAGCGTCCGGGCACCGGATGGCACGTTGCTGCGGCAGGAGCAGTTCTGCGGCCGGGTGCTCAGCGTGGCGAACGGCGTCGTCGTGGTCGAGCGTCCGCACGCGCCCGGCTCCCCGGCGGTGTTGCCCGCGGACTACAGCGCCTATGACGAGGCCGCCCCGGGGCGGTACCTGCTCGCGGCCACCGGGGAGACCGTGGTCGACCCCGACTACGTGACGACATGGGACGTGCTCGCCGATTGACCCGGGCCGCTACAGCTGCTCCAGCCATCGCAGGAGGAGCCGCGCGCCGAAGCCGGTGGGCCCCTTGGGCACCTCGTGCTCGTCCCGGTCGGACCGGGCCGGTCCGGCGATGTCGAGGTGCGCCCAGCGCCGGCCCCCCGCGAACTCGCGCAGGAACAGTGCGGCGGTGATCGAGCCGGCTCCGAACCCGGGCGCGGTCACGGCCTGCCGTACGTCGGCCACCGCCGAGTCGATCGCCGGGCGGTAGTCCTCGACGAGCGGCATCCGCCACACCTGCTCGCCGGCGGCCGCGGCAGCGGCGGCGAGAGCGGCGGCCAGGTCGTCGTCCGGGGAGTACAGGGCGGCGTGCCGGCGTCCGAGGCCCAGCGAGGCCGCCCCGGTCAGCGTCGCCACGTCGACGACGAGGTCGGGGTCGAGGTGCTCGACGGCCCAGGCCATGGCGTCGGCGAGGACCACGCGGCCCTCGGCGTCCGTGTTGACGACCTCCGTGGTCCGGCCGCCGTACTGCCGGACCACGTCGCCCGGCCGGTACGACGCGCCTCCGACGGCGTTCTCTGCGAGCGGCAGCAGGCCGACCACGCGACGGCGGACGCCGGCCGCCCGGCAGGCCGCCAGGACCGAGAGGACGGCGCCGGCGCCGGACATGTCCGTCCGCATCGGCAGCATGGCCTCCCGCGGCTTGACGGCCAGCCCGCCGGTGTCGAAGGTGATGCCTTTGCCGACGAGCACGACGGGTTGCCGGGATCCGCTGCCCCCGGCGCCGGTGCCCTCTGAGCGGGTGCCCTGGGTGTCGTTCCCTTCGGGGCGGTACTCGAGCCGCACCAGCCGGGGTGGGGCCGCGCTCGCGCCGCCCACTGCCAGCAGCCCGCCGAAGCCCTCCGCCGCCAGGCGCTGCTCGTCCCAGACCTCGACGTCGAGCCCGGCCTCCACGGCGACCTGCCGGGCCGCGTCGGCCATCCAGGCGGGGGTCTTCACGTCAGAGGGGGTGGCCGCGAGCACACGGGCACGGAGCGTGGCGGCGCCGTGCACCCGGCCACGCTCGGCGGCGTCCGCGGGCACTGCGGGATCAAGCAGGATCTCGGTGGCGGGACGCGAGTCGGAGCGGTCCTTCAGCCCGCTCGCCGGCGGCGACCAGCCGCCGAGGAGCAGTCCCTCGACCGCTGCACGCGCGCTCTCGTCGTCCGGGCTCGGGGCGTCCGGGTTCGGGGCGCCGTCCGAGCTCGGGGCGGCCAGGTCGGTGACCACCCGGTCGCGGCCGCGGGCGGCGCGGGCCAGCGCGGCGCCCGCCCGGCGTACGTCCTGCGGACTGCCCGCTCCGACGCCGAGAAGCACGACCCGCGCGGGCATCCCCTCCCCGGGCGCGACGGGCAGCCGGGTGATCTCGCCGGGGCGGCCGGTGGCCTTCTCACCGGCGAGGACGGCGCCGAGGTCGAGCCCGAGCTCGGCCGCGACGGCACGGGCCAACGGTCCGGGCTCAGGCGGCGCCCCCCGGTTGACGATCAGTGCCACGACCTGGGCCGACCGCCAGAGCCCGGCCAGCGGTTCACCGGCGGGACGGACGTCGGGCACCGTCGACGGCGTCGGAGCAGTCACGGGCGCCACGCTACCCACCGCCTCCGCACGCCGTCGGTGCCTGTGCGGAAGCCACGACGACGCGACGAGGGCCCGGGACGACATCGTCCCGGGCCCTGCCTGCTGACACCTCTGAGCGACAGACGTGGGTGCCGTTCGCCTCAGGTCGCGGGGGCGACGGCCTTGAGCGCGTCGCCGAGCTCACCGGCCTCCGTGGCGGACATCTCGACCACCAGGCGGCCGCCACCCTCGAGGGGGACGCGCATGACGATGCCCCGGCCCTCCTTGGTCACCTCGAGCGGGCCGTCGCCGGTCCTCGGCTTCATGGCCGCCATGCGGCATCCCCTTCCTCGTCGCGGTTCCTGCCCCGTTCACCCGGACGGGCCGTCGGGGCGGGCACGGAGCGTATCTGCAACCATTATCGCGCCACGGGTGCGCACGACGAAACGACGACGCCACGAGGCACACTGCCGGACGAACCGCCCAGGGCCCCGGACGCTGGTTCCAGGCCCTCCAGCCGCTGGAGGACGCGCATGAGCAGCCCGGCCGACGGCGACACGGGGAGCGGCCGCCCTCCGGTGGCAGTGTTCTCCGAGGGCGGCGTGAGGACGATCCGCCTCGACCGTCCTGACGCGATGAATGCCCTCGACCTGGCCACAAAGGTAGCCCTGCGTGACGCCGTGAGCACCGCCGCCGCCGACCCGGCGGTTCGCTGCCTCGTCCTCACTGGCACCGGACGCGCCTTCTGCGTGGGCCAGGACCTGCGCGAGCACGTCCACCTGCTGAGCGAGAAGGCCGACGCACTGTGGACAACCGTCCCCGAGCACTACAACCCCATCGCGCTCGCGCTCGCCACCATGCCCAAGCCCGTGGTGGCGGCGGTGAACGGGGTCGCCGCGGGGGCGGGTGCCGCGTTCGCCTTCGCCGCGGACGTGCGCCTCGTCGCCGAGTCCGCCGGCTTCAACCTCGCGTTCACGGGGATCGCCCTGTCGGCCGACTCCGGCTCGTCGTGGTGGCTCCCGCGCCTGGTGGGCGCGGCCAAGGCGAAGGAGCTGCTGCTTCTGCCCCGCACCGTGGGGGCGCAGGAGGCGCTGGACCTCGGGCTGGCCACCGAGGTGGTGCCGGACGCGGACCTCGCCGAGCGCACCGGTGAGCTGGCGCGGCAGTTCGCCGCCGGCCCGACGGTGGCGTACGGCGCCGTGCGGCAGGCGGTGGCCTATTCGGCGACGCACCCACTGGAGGAGTCCCTCGCGCACGAGGCGGAGCTGATGGCGCTCACCGGGGCGACCGCGGACCACACGGCCGCCGTCGAGGCGTTCCTCGCCAAGCGGAAGCCGGACTTCGAGGGCCGCTGACCCGAGCGGTCAGGGCACGTGGCAGCCCTCGAGATGGTCGTCGACGAGACCGCAGGCCTGCATCGCCGCGTACGCGGTCGTCGGACCGACGAAGACGAACCCGGACCGCTTGAGGGCCTTCGCCATCGCCACCGACTCGGGGCTGGTCGCCGGGACGTCGGCCGGCGACGCGCGGACGGCGGCGGCGGCGGCGGCGCGAACGACCAGACCAGCCCGTCCAGGCCGGCCTGGTACGTCTCCCGCAGCGCGAGGGTGGCCCGCGCGTTCGCCACGGCAGCCGCGATCTTGGCTCGGTTGCGGACGATGCCGGCGTCCGCGAGCAGTCGCGCGACGTCGTCGGGCCCGAACGCGGCGACGACGTCCGGGTCGAACCCCGCGAACGCGGCGCGGAACGCCTCCCGCTTGCGCAGGATCGTCAGCCATGACAGACCGGATTGGAACGCCTCGAGGCTGAAGCGTTCGTACAGGGCGGCCTCCCCGTGCACCGGGCGCCCCCACTCCTCGTCGTGGTACCGCAGGTACTCGGGGCTGGAGGTGCCCCACGCGCAGCGGGACAGCCCGTCCTCGCCGCGCACCAGACCCTCACTCATCGCGCAGACCTCACGCCGCTCGCTGCGTGCCCGCGGCGAGCTCGCCGGCCATCGCGCGCAGGGCGCGCTCGAACGCGCGCCGGCCGGCGGCCGCGATCAGCCGATCGAAGGGGCGGGAGAGCCATACCGGCGCCACCTGTACGTCCTCGGTCCAGCGCACCACACTGCCGCCGCCGGGGGTGTCCTCGACCTCGATCTCGGCGCCCCCGAGCACGATCCGCCCCTGCTTGTCGAGCCGAACCAGCCCGGCGCGCCCGGCCACCGGGTCGCGCCACTCGACGATCTCCATAGGGTCGTCGAAGCCGAGCGGCCCCAGCCCGGTCCGGCCGTTGAACCGTGCTCCCACGCCGCGCCCGTGGGCGGTCAGCACCCGGACGTCGGTCAGCGGGACCCACCTGCCGTGCGCCGGCCAGTCCGTGAGCAACTCCCAGGTGCGGGCGGCCGAGGCCGGCGTCCGGACGACGGCGGTGAACCGGGCCACTCAGCGGTCCCCGGCGCCGTCGTCGTCCCGCACCGCGGAGGCAGGCCGACGGAAGTCCGCGTAGCCCTCGGCCCACCCGTCCCCCGGCCCGTACTCGCCGGCGCCGTCGGGGTGCTCCCGTGCCGGGTGCTCCAGGGCGGCGGGGTGCTCCCGTGCGGCGGGGTGCTCCAGGGCGGCGGGGTGCCCCGGCCCGGGCCGGTCCCGGAGGGCTGCCACCTCGTCCTCGAGCCGCCGCAACTCGTCCACGAGCCGGTCGACCACGTCATCGACTTCGTCCATCCGGTAGCCGCGCAGGGCGGGCGAGAAGCGGACGCGGTCGACGTCCCGGAGGGTGAACGGACCGGGCGGGAGCCCGCGGCCCGGCAGCGAGGAGGCGGGATCGTCGAGCCCGCCGGCGATGCGCCCTGCGGCCACCGCGGCGACGAGTCCGATCACGGCGATGATCAGCAGCGTGAGCAGCAGGGTCACGGTCCCGATGCTGCCACGCGCCGCCGGGATCGCCCACGGCGGCACCGCTCCGGCGATGCTCACTGTGCCGGAGGAGTGATTACTAGAAGCGACGCTTGCTACACGGAGAGCAACAAACGCACGGTGGACGGGATCGGATCCCCGCCGACCCGGAGGTTGATGTGAGAGTTCGCCCGCGCCTTCCTGCCCGAGCCGTGGCGCGCACGGCCCTGGTCAGCATCGTGGCCGCCGGCATCGCTGCCGTGCCCGCCGCGGCGGCCTGGAGCAGCGCAAGCGGTGCATCCGGCCACGGCGCCGTCCGCGTCCGGAGCGACGAGCACGGTCAGAAGCCCGGGGGCAAGCACGGGAACAAGCCCGTGGGCAAGCCGGACGACGAGCCCGGCAGCAAGCCCCAGCCGCCGGGCCGGCCCGCAGGAGGTACCCCAGCCCCCAAGGACCTGCCGCGCTGGCCGTTCGGTCCGCTGCTGCACGGAACGTTCACCGTGGACACCGCCGAGCACGGCGCCGTTGCGGCCGTCGCCCAGCGCGGTGTCGTCACCGCGGTCGCCGCCGGCACCATCACAGTCACCTCCAGCGACGGCAGCGCGCAGGTCTGGAGGATCGGATCCGCGACCCACGTCGTCCCGGTCGGCCCCCACCGCGGCGGCAAGGCACCGGCCCTCGTCGTGGGCGCCCCGGTGGGCGTCTGGGGCACGGGGACCGCCTCGTCGGCGACGGCGGTCGTCGTGCTGGTCCGAGCGCTCCCGAGGGGATCGGGCGACGCCCCGGCTCCGGCCCCCGCCGACCCGGCTCCGGCCCCCGCCGACCCGGCTCCGGCCCCCGCCGACCCGGCACCGGTCCCCGCGCCGGCCGACCCAGCAGCCCCTCAGCAGGGCTGAGAGCAGGACCGCCGCCCCCAGTGCCGAGGAGATCGGTGAGGGCTCTCAGGGCTCGCCCTCGAGCAGCTCCTCACCGATCTCGTCGGGTGCGGGCGACGGCCGCCGGCGGGCCAGCCCCGCCTCGACGGCGTCCAGGGCCTCCCCCACCGACGAGGTCCAGAGGGCCAGCTGCTCGGCGCCGGGACGGACGAAGCCCTGCACGAGGAGCTTGTCCACGAGCTCGCGGAGCGCCGCGTAGACGCCGGTGGGGTCGAGGATCACCACGGGCTTGTCGTGCATCCCGAGCGTCCCGGCGACCCACACCTCCAAGAGTTCCTCCAGCGTCCCCAGACCACCAGGCAACGCCAGGAACGCGTCGGCGGCCGCGTCCATCCGGCCCTTGCGCTCGCGCATGTCGCCCGTGACGACCAGCTCGTCGGCGTCCTCGTCCGCGACCTCCAGCCCCACCAGGGCCTGCGGGATCACGCCGAGCGTGTGCCGGCCGCCGGATCGGACGCCGCGCGCGACGGCACCCATCATCGACACCCGGCCGCCCCCGGACACGAGGTCGTGGCCCCGGCGGGCCAGCTCGCTCCCGAGCTCGGCGGCCAGCTCCAGGTGTGCCGGATGGATGCGCTCGGAGGACGAGCAGAAGACACAGATCCGCGCCATGCCGCCGGCCGTCAGCTGCCTTCGGCGATCGCGGCGGCAGCTGCCGCCGCCTGAGTCGAGCGGCGCTCGTGCTCGCGCTGGGGCCGGCTGTCGACGAGCAGGGCGACCGCCTCGTCGACGTCGTCGGTGACGTTGAGGAGCTCGATGTCCGGGGGTGAGATCATCCCGCGCCGCATCACCGGCCCCTTCACCCAGTCGAGCAGGCCCTGCCAGTAGTCACGGCCGATCAACACGATCGGGAACGACGTGACCTTGTGGGTCTGGACCAGGACGAGCGCCTCGAACAGCTCGTCGAGAGTGCCGAAGCCGCCGGGCAGCACCGCGAAGCCCTGCGCGTACTTCACGAACATCGTCTTGCGGGCGAAGAAGTAGCGGAAGTTGACGGCCAGATCCACCCACTGGTTGATGCCCTGCTCGAAGGGGAGCTCGATGCCGAGGCCCACGGAGACGCCGCCGGCCTCCGAGGCCCCCTTGTTCGCAGCCTCCATCGCCCCGGGGCCGCCGCCGGTGATCACGGCGAACCCGGCCTCGACGAGGGCTCCGCCGAGCTTTTCGGCGATTGCGTACTCGGGATCGGTCCGGGGGGTGCGGGCGGACCCGAAGACGCTGATCGCGGGACCGAGCTCGGCGAGCGCCCCGAATCCCTCGACGAACTCGCTCTGGATGCGCAGCACCCGCCACGGATCGGTGTGCACCCAGTCACTCGGCCCGCGGCTGTCGAGCAGCCGCTGATCCGTGGTCGAGTGCGGGACGAGCCCGCGACGCAGAGTCACGGGCCCCTTGCGGTAGTCGCGGGACGAGCCCACCGGGCCTCCTGAGGTCAACCTGTCCTCACCTTCCTCGGCAGCTGGGCCGACGGACTGCACCTCTCGCCCCCGCACGCCTCGCTTTCCTCGACCCCCGACGGTACGGCCAACGTGCCCGACGAGTAGCGGCAACCCCTTCGTGGACTGCACATTCCTGTCCGGCCACCCTGTGTGCCCGGGTGACGACCATGAGCGGCGCCTGCTGGCGCTTTCGGTGACGGCGCGTCACAGACACCCTGCGGCTGCGGATGCCGAGGGTAGGGTTGGTGATCGTGCGAGGGTGGCCTGACGACGGGACGGGCGCCACCGCCCCGGAGGCCGACGTCGACGCCCTGATCGCCTGGGGCCGCTTCACGGACGCCGAGGAGGCGCTGGCACAGCTCGAGCAGGCCCTCCCTGCATTGGAGCACGGATCGGACGCCCCTGCCCTGCTGCTCGCCCTCTACGGGCGCGCCCTGCTGGTGCGCCTTGCCGGCGCACCCCTTCCCGACCTGGTGCAGGCCTGTGACCTGCTCGAACGAGCGGCTTTGGAGCGCCGGGCCCCGGTCTGGACGGCGACCGCCGCCGCCCTGCGCGCCCGCGCGAACCTCGACTCCGGGGATGTCGGCGGTGCCATGACAGACCTCTCCAGAGTGAATCTCGAGCAGCTCGGAGCTGCTCTCTCGGGTCGCGCCGGCCTGCTGCTGCTCCACACCCTCGCGGGCGCCTACGCCCGGCTGCGGCTCGACGAGCGCGTCGAGGACGCGCGCGCGCGGATCGAGGGCTCGATCGACGCTGCGCTGCCGCTCGACCGGGCCGTCCACTGGGCGGCCTGGGCCACCCAACTCACGGCCCGCGCCCTGGATGACGTCGCGGCCGGGCGCGGCGAGCCCGACCACGACATGCTGGAACGTGCCCTCGTAGTGAGCGCACGGATCGACCACCTGCCCCGGTCGGTCGTCCCGGAGCAGCTCTACCGCGGGGTGCAAGGGGTTCGCGCCCTGGCCGCCGCATATCGGGGTAGGCCGTCCGAAGCACTGCGCCTGCTCGGGCAGGACGCCTTCGGCGAGCCGCGGGACCTCCCGCCGCTCGAGCGGCAGATCGTCATGCTCGCCGCGATCCACGCGCATGCCCTGGTCGGCTCGGTGGCCACCGCGCGGAGCCTCGACGACAGCGCTGCTGCGGCCCCTGCACCGGCGAGCCTGCCCCACCTCGTGCTCGACGCCTGTCGCACCCGTGAGCGGCTCTGGCTGGAGACGCACGCGGGAGGGTCCGTCGTCCCGGTCCTGACCCGGCTCGACGAGGTACTCGCCAGGATCGGCTGGCTGGGGATGGACCTCGTCGCCCAGACCGCGCGGCAGGTGCTCGAGCACCAGGCGCTGCGGGTGGAGAGCCGGACGGATCCGTTGACCGGCGCAGGGAACCGGCGGGCGCTGGACGAGGAACTGCGGCACATGCTCAGGTTCACGCCGATGCCCCTGGCGCTGGTGCTGGTGGACATCGACGACTTCAAGCAGGTGAACGACGCGTTCACGCACGTCGTCGGCGACGAGGTGCTGCGCCGGGTGGCCGAGTGCCTCGGCCGGGAACTGCGGGTGGGGGATCACCTCGCCCGCTACGGGGGCGACGAGTTCATCGCCCTGCTACCCCGGACCGGGGACCAGGAGGCGCGCCAGGTGGCGCAGCGGATGAGCGATGCGATCGCCGCACTGCCCTGGGGCGAGCTGGCCGACGGGCTGTCCGTGCGGGTCAGCACGGGCTTCGCCGCATTGTGGTCGCTGACCGGCCGGCGTCCGGACCGCGACGCCGAGAACCTCTTCCGCCGGGCCGACGAGGCACTGCTCGAAGCGAAGCGCCGCCGCGCCCGCGGTGGGATGCAGCCCGGCTGGCCGGTCGGCGGACGGCGTCGGCGGGTGGCCACGCTCGACCCGGGGAACGAGCGGGTCCGGACCCCGCCGGGCGGGGTCCGGGCCGCTCCCCCGACGCCGGCGCGCGGCACCGCGCACGCTCATCACGTCGCTCCGGCGGCGACGCGAGCCGGGTGGTCCGGAGACCCGTCGGGCCCGCCGACCGCGCCGGTGACGGCTCCCGTACCCGCCCGGCTGAACGGCGCGGGTGGCGAGCCCCTCGTCCCCGAGGACCTGGCCGATCGGGAGGACGATGAGACGTCCACGGCGCCGCAGAGTGCCGACACGGCGTCACGTCGCCGGCGCGGTCCTGTCATCGACCTCCGGGGGGCGTCCACGAGCCGGACCCCGTTCGGCTGATCACAGCGATCACGACAGCGATCACGACAGCCACGTCAGCAGCGCGCGCTCGCAGGCACGCAGCTGTGCGACCGGGACGTGCTCGTCGTCGGCGTGGGCCACGCTAGGGTCGCCCGGCCCGAAGTTGAGGGCGGGGATCCCGAGGGCGCTGAATCGCGCCACGTCGGTCCACCCGTACTTCGCAGAGGGAGCGGCGCCGATCGCCGCGGCGAAGGCGGCGGCTGCCGGCCGGTCCAGGCCCGGGCGTGCGCCGTCCGCGCCGTCGACGATGGCCACGTCGTATCCCTCGAACACCTCGCGCACGTGGGCCGAGGCCGAGGCCAGGTCCTTGTCGGGCGCGAACCGGTAGTTCACCACGACGCGGCAGACGTCGGGGATCACGTTCCCGGCTATCCCACCGCTGATGGAGACGGCATTCAGCCCCTCACGGAACACCAGGCCCTCCACCTCGACCTCGCGCGGCTGGTAGGCCTGCAGACGCGCCAGCACGCGACCGGCCTCGTGGATGGCGTTCGCACCACGCCACCACCGCGCCGAATGCGCGGCCACCCCGCGCGTCACGACCTCCGCCTTCAGCGTGCCGTTGCAGCCGCCTTCGATGCCGGCGGCGGTGGGCTCGAGCAGGACGGCGAGGTCGCCGGCCAGCCAGTCCGGATGGTTCCGGGCGAGCCGGCCGAGCCCGTTCCGCTCGGCGTCGACCTCCTCGTTGTCGTAGAAGACGAACGTGATGTCCCGCGACGGGGTGGCAAGCGCGGCCGCCACTTTGAGTTGGACGGCGACACCGCCCTTCATGTCCGCCGTCCCCCGGCCCACGAGCACCGCCGTCTCCCCGCTGCCCTCGAGCCGGGTCGGAAGGTTGCGGGCCACCGGGACCGTGTCGAGGTGACCGGCGAGCACCACGCGCTCAGGGCGGCCGAGCGCCGTGCGGGCGAGCACGGCGTCGCCGTCGCGGAGGACCTGCAGATGTGGCAGCCGCCGCAACGCCGTCTCGACGGCGTCCGCGAGTGGGCCCTCGCTCCCGCTCACCGACTGGAGGTCGCAGACCGTCCGGGTCAGCTCCACGACATCCGCGGCGAGGTCGAGCTCGACGTCGCGCGCGGCGGCTCGGCAGGGCTGCGCTCATGCCTGGAGCCTACGAGGGCGACGGGCTGCGGGCCGGAGCCGGCAGCCCGGGATGCACGCGACCGGCGAGCCCTGCGGGCTCGAGCGGGGCCGGCAGAGCGGGCGGACGGGACGCGGGCGAGAGCAGCGATGCCTGTCGAACACGTGTTCGAACCTAGCGCACGGCGAGGGCCGCTGGAAGCCCTGTCGGGCCGACCGATGAGGGGCCAGCCCGTAGGGTGGGGACATGACGGACGCCGCCACCGAGTCCATTCCGGACGCGACGACCGGCACCCGGATGGCCTGGGGGTACGGCCTCGCCACGGTCACCGAGGACGGCCAGACACTCGACACCTGGTACCCCCAGCCCGCGCTCGGGGAGCCTCCCGCGGACGCCGGCCCCTACGCCGTGCCGTTCGAGCTGTCCTCGCTCGAGGGCACGGACCCGCAGCGCGGCGTGCACACGACCGTCGTACGGACCGCGATCGACCTCGACGCGCCGCCGTCCGACGTCTCCGACGCCTACCTTCGATTGCACCTGCTCTCGCACCGATTGATCCGCCCGCACGGCTGCGACCTGACCGGCATCTTCGGCGTGCTCGCGAACGTGGTGTGGACCGACCGCGGGCCGTGCGCCCCGGAGGACTTCGAGCGGACCCGTCTGCGCCTGCTCGCAGGGCGCGGCGGCGCCCGGGTGCAGGTGTTCGGCGTCGACAAGTTCCCGCGGATGACCGACTACGTGGTGCCGTCCGGGGTGCGGATCGGGGACGCCGACCGCGTGCGGCTGGGTGCACATCTGGCGCCCGGGACGACGGTCATGCACGAGGGGTTCGTCAACTACAACGCGGGAACGCTCGGCACCTCCATGATCGAGGGCCGGGTGTCGGCGGGCGTGGTCGTCGGCGACGGGTCGGACGTCGGCGGAGGGGCGTCGGTGATGGGCACGCTGTCCGGCGGCGGCACCCACGTCGTCTCGATCGGCCGGCGGTGCCTCGTCGGGGCGAACGCGGGGATCGGCATCAGCCTCGGGGACGACTGCGTCGTCGAGGCGGGCTGCTACGTCACCGCGGGAACGAAGCTCCGGCTGCTGCCGGAGGACCGTTTCGTCAAGGCTGCCGACCTCTCCGGAGCGTCCGGCCTGCTGTTCTGGCGCAACTCGGCCACAGGCGTCGTCGAGGCCCGGCCCCGGGGTGACCGGCAGGTCGAGCTCAACGAGGCCCTGCACGCGAACGCCTGAGGCGCGACCGTGACGACGACGATGCCCCGGGCCACGACGGGGGGCGCGCGCCGCAGGCGCCGTCGCAGAGGGCTTGTCCCGGTGCTCGTGCTGCTCTTCGTCGGCATCCTGGCGCTCGGCGGGTGGGCGTGGTGGCGCGGGGTGCTCGCTGCACTGCCCGTACGGGAGCACTGCACGGCCACCGCCCTCGGCAACTCGACCGAGCTCGACCCCGAGCAGGCCGGGAACGCCGCGATCATCGCCGCCGTCGCGGTCAAGCGGGGCCTGCCCGGCCGGGCTGCCACCATCGGCATCGCGACCGCCATGCAGGAGTCCAAACTGGTCAACCTGCCGGGCGGCGACCGGGACTCGATCGGCCTCTTCCAGCAGCGGCCGTCCCAGGGCTGGGGAACGCCCGCGCAGGTCCGGGACCCGGTGTACGCCAGCAACGCGTTCTACGACGTGCTCGTCAAGGTCGAGGGCTACGAGGACCTCCCGATCACCAAGGCCGCCCAGAAGGTGCAGCGCTCGGCCTTCCCGAGCGCGTACGCCGACCACGAGCCCCAGGCGCGGATCCTGGCCTCGGCGTTGACCGGGTACTCCCCCGCCGGCCTGACGTGCGTGCTCTCCGAGCTCGGCTCCGTGCCCACTCAGACCGCGGACGCCGAGGGCTTCACGCCCCGCGCGCATGCCGTGGCCCGGGCTGCGGAAAAGGAGGCGGGCCGGACGGCCGCCGTCGTTCCTGGCGAGCCCACGGCCGTCCGCTTCGTCCTGCCGGGCAAGGGCGCGAAGACGGCCGGGTGGGCGCTGGCGCAGTGGGCTGTCGCGCGAGCGGACGGCCTGCAGGTGGTCAGCGTCGAGACCGACGGCAGGCGGTGGGAGCGCTCGCGGGCCGACGAGGGCTGGACGGTCGCCGCGGGCAGCGCGCCGGCGGGGTCCGTCGTCGTCCGGGTCGGCTGACCCTCGCGGGGGTCAGCGCTGGTCCATCCCCACGTAGTCGCGCTCCCCGGCGCCCGGTGTAGACCTGGCGCGGGCGGCCGATCTTCGTGGCGGGGTCCTCCATCATCTCGCGCCACTGCGCGATCCAGCCGGGCAGGCGGCCGAGGGCGAAGAGCACGGTGAACATCCGGGTCGGGAAGCCCATCGCCTTGTAGATGAGGCCCGTGTAGAAGTCGACATTGGGGTAGAGCTTGCGCTCGACGAAGTAGTCGTCGTTGAGCGCGATCTCCTCCAGGCGCAGCGCGATGTCGAGTAGCTCGTCCCGGCGGCCGAGGTTGCCGAGGATCTCGTCGGCGGTCTTCTTGATGATGGCCGCGCGCGGGTCGTAGTTCTTGTACACGCGGTGGCCGAAGCCCATCAGCCGGACGCCGCCCTCCTTGTTCTTCACCTTGCGCACGAAGGTGTCGACGTCGTCGTCGCTGTTGCGGATCTGCTCCAGCATCTCGAGCACGGCCGAGTTGGCGCCGCCGTGCAGCGGGCCCGGAGAGCGCGTGGATACCGGCGGACACGGACGCGAACAGGTTGGCCTGGCCCGAGCCGACCAGGCGCACCGTGGACGTCGAGCAGTTCTGCTCGTGGTCCGCGTGCAGGATGAACAGCAGGTCGAGGGCACGCGGACATCGCCGGGTCGACGTCGTACGGCTCGGCCGGGAACCCGAACGTCATCCGCAGGAAGTTCTCGACCAGCCCGAGGCTGTTGTCGGGGTAGAGGAAGGGCTGCCCGACACTCTTCTTGTAGGCATAAGCGGCGATCGTCGGCAGCTTCGCCAGCAGCCGGATCGTCGAGAGCTCGATCTGCTCGCGGTCGCGGATGCTCAGGCTGTCCTGGTAGAAGGTCGACAGCGCCGACACGGCGCGACGACAGCACCGGCATCGGGTGCGCGTCCCGCGGGAACCCGTCGAAGAACCGCTTGAGGTCCTCGTGCAGCAGGGTGTGCCGGCTGATCCTGTTCGTGAAGTCCTCGAGCTGGGCCGCGGTGGGCAGCTCCCCGTAGATGAGCAGGTAGCTGACCTCGAGGAAGGTGCTCTGCGCCGCCAGCTGCTCGATGGGGTAGCCGCGGTAGCGCAGGACCCCCGCGTCGCCGTCGATGTAGGTGATCGACGACGTCGTGGCGGCGGTGTTGACGAAGCCCGGGTCGAGGGTGATGAAGCCGGTCGAGGACAGCAGCTTCGAGACGTCGATCGCCGACTCGCCCTCGGTGGCCGGCACCACCGGCAGCTCGAGGGTGCCGCCGGGATGCTGAAGGGTCACCTGCTGGTCGGACATGAACGCTCCTCGGGGAACGGGATGCCGGCGCGCATCGCTGGAACGGCCCCCCGGCACGCGGTCGGCGTGCCCGGTGGGCAGTTGGAACGTTACCCGCTGGTGCTGATCAGGCACCATGTGGGGCTCCGCGGCCCACGGCCCCGCGAACCGCCCCGCTCACTTCGCCTGCCACCGGGATCCGACGCACGGGACCGCCGCGCCGCTCCCCGAGCCGTGGTTCAGGCCAGGCGGGCCGCCAGGCTCCTCACCGCTGCATCGGACGCCGTCAGCGCCACGCGGACGTGCCGCGCGCCGGCGGCCCCGTAGAACTCGCCGGGAGCGACGAGCACGCCCCGCTCGGCCAGGCTGCGGACGGTGTCCCAGCAGCCCTCGCCCCGGGTCGCCCACAGGTAGAGCCCCGCCTCGGAGTGGTCCACCCGGAAGCCGGCGGCGTCCAGGGCCTGGCGGACCACCTCTCGCCTGGCCCGGTACCGCTCGCGCTGCTCGGCCACGTGCTCGTCGTCGCGAGATCGCCACCCGCAGCGCCTCCTGGACGGGCCGTGGCACGATCATCCCGGCGTGCTTGCGGACCTCGAGCAGGCCGCGCACCAGTGCGGGGTCACCCGCGACGAACGCCGCCCGGTATCCGGCGAGGTTGGACTGCTTCGACGCGGAGTAGACCGCGAGCAGGCCCGTCGTGCGTCCCTCCGCAGACGCGCGGGTCAAGACGCTGGGCACCTCGGGCACGTCCCAGCCGAGCTCGGCGTAGCACTCGTCGCTGGCGACGACGGCGCCGTGGCCGCGGGCCCAGGCGACGACCTTCGCCAGGTGCTCGACCCCCAGCACCCGGCCGGTCGGGATTCGACGGCGAGTTGAGCCAGACCAGGCGGACCCGGCTCGCCGCCGGGCCGAGCTGGGCGGTTCCGTCGGCGGGCACCGGGGTCGCGCCGGCCAGCCGCGCGCCGACGTCGTAGGTGGGGTAGGCGACCTCAGGGTGGACGACGAGGTCGCCGGGCCCGAGCCCGAGCAGGGTCGGCAGCCAGGCGACCAGCTCCTTGGAGCCGATCGTCGGGAGCACGCCGTCCGGATCGACGCCCGGGACGCCGCGGCGCCGGGCGAACCAGGCCGCCACGGCCTCGCGCAGGGCCGGCGTCCCCCAGGTCTGCGGGTACCCGGGAGCATCGGACGCCGCCTCGAGCGCGGCCCGGACGACGGCCGGCGTGGGGTCGACCGGCGTGCCGATCGAGAGGTCGACGATGCCGTCGGGGTGGGCGCGCGCGACGGCGGCGAACGGGGCGAGCCGGTCCCAGGGGAAGTCGGGCAGGTCGAGGCGGGCACGGCCGGCCGGTGAGCCGGCGCCTGCCCCGAGGCCGAGCAGGCCGGTCAGTGCTCGGTCTCCTGCGGCGGCAGGGCGGAGATCAGCGGATGGTCCTTCGGGATGAGGCCGAGCTTGGCGGCGCCGCCGGGCGAGCCGAGGTCGTCGAAGAACTCGACGTTGGCCTTGTAGTAGTCCTTCCACTGCTCGGGGACGTCGTCCTCGTAGTAGATGGCCTCGACCGGGCACACGGGCTCGCAGGCACCGCAGTCGACACACTCGTCAGGGTGGATGTACAGCGATCGCTCGCCCTCGTAGATGCAGTCGACAGGGCACTCCTCGATGCAGGCCTTGTCCTTGAGGTCGACGCAGGGCTGCGCGATCACGTACGTCACGGCGGTCCTCCTGGTAGTGGTCGTGTCCAGTATCCCCGACAGCGCCCCGGCCGCTCGCCCCAGGTCCCGGCCGGCCCGCATCCCGGCGAGATCCGGCGAGATCCGGCGAGGTCCGGCGGCACCTCCTGCTTGTCGGTGGCGTCCGGCAGGGTGACTCCGTGGCACACATCGTGAGCACGGCCGACGACTGGGCGAGGCGCGTGGGCCAGCGTGTCGTCGTCCGGTACCGGCTGCCCGGCGGGTCGGCGACCGACGTGGTCGGCGAACTGCTCCGCGCCGACGCCGCGGCCCTGGTCGTCGCCGGTCGGCAGGGCGAGATCACGGTGGCCCTCGCCGACGTCGTCGCGGGCAAGGTAGTCCCGCCGCGCCCCTCCCGGCCGGCGCCGCCGCACCGCGCGCTCACCATCGCCGACCTGGAGCGCGTGATGGCGGGGCACTGGCTGCCGGCGACCACGAGCGCCTCGGGGACTGGCTGCTGCGGGCGGCGGGCGGGTTCACCAACCGGGGCAATTCGGTGCTCGTCAACGGGTCCCCGGGGATGCCGGCCGCGACGGCCGTCGAGTACGTCTCCGCGTGGTACGGCACCCGCGGACTGCCGCCCCGCGCTGCCGTGCCGGCTCCGGTTCGGGACGCGGACAGCCCGGACGCCGGCAGCCCGGACGCGGACAGCACAGTCGGCCACCGGCAAGCGTTCGTCTCGGCAGGCTGGCAACCCCTGCCGGGGTTCGGCGCCGTCGTGCTGACCGCCGCCACGCGACACCTGGCCGCCGCGGCCCTCGCCCTGCCCGCCGGCCTCGCGCTCGACCTCGCCGACACCCCCGACGAACAGTGGCGGACGCTGTACCGCTACCGCGGCCAGGTGCTGCCTGCGTCCGCGCTGGAGCTGCTGATGTCCGCCCCGGAGCTGACGTTCGTGTCGATCCGTGCCGGCTCGAGGACGGTGGCCACCGGGCGCGGCTCCCTTGCGTCCGCCTGGCTGGGCGTCACCGCCGTCGAGGTGGCCCCCGACGCTCGGCGCCAGGGCCTGGCCAGGGCCGTCCTGGCGGCCATCGCCGGGTGGGGCGCCGCGCGAGGGGCTCGCTCGGCCTACCTACAGGTGGGCGACGGCAACGACGCCGCCCTGCGGCTGTACCGGTCGGCCGGCTTCTCCGTGCACCACCGCTACGACTATCTGAGCCCCGGGACGCCCTGATGTCAGTGTCCCTTCGGCGGGTCGCCGGCACCGGTCTCGGGACCGCAGATCACCTCGTCCTCCGCGGCGTACGAGGTGGTGAACGTCTGCGTCCGGAGGAGCGTGCGTCCTTTGAAGAACAGCCGGCTGGACGGCGACGTCGAAGCCAGGGTTCGGGTCCTGCGGCACGCAACCGGGCTGCGGATCGTGAACGGTCTTCGGGGTCCGGTAATTCGTCCGCGGGGCTCTTCTCCGCCTTGACGTCCCACACCTTCGTGCTCCAGAACGAGACGTTCACCGTGCCGGTCACGGACGCCTGGACGAGCACGCCGTAGGGCGAGTCGTTGCGCCAGACGAGATCGACCGTCGGAAAGTTCACGGTTGCCTCGCGACCCTCCGGGTAGCGCGAGATGTACAACGAGTGCGGCTTGTGGTGGACGTCCTCCAGCCCGGCGAAGAAGACGTTGTTGAAGATGGTGGTGGCCATCTGCGAGACGCCGCCGCCGTACGTCCTCGACGAGCCGGCCACCCTGGATCGCCGGCGCCTGCCGGTACCCCTTCTCCGGTGTCCGCCGGCCCAGCACCCGGTTCAGGCTGAAGGTGTGGCCGGGCAGCACCAAGGTGCCGTTCACGCGTGCGCGCAGCGATCCGGAGGTTGTTCGTACGGTCCGCGAGCGGCGGGTAGACCGTCGAGAACGTCGATACCCGCTCCCGGACGCCGAGCGCGCGCGCCTTCTCGGTCGTCAGCAGGGGGGCGCCGGACGACGGCGGCGACTGTCGCCGTACGGGCGGGCGTGAGCAGCGCGGCTGTTCGCAGCAGCGGCCAGCGCAGCCGGGTCGAGGGCGACGCCGTCGACCTCGGGCACGACCTGCGGCCTCCCCTTGCGCAGCACGATCCGGGCGTCGTGCGGCGCGGACTCGACTCCGGGCGCGACGGCCAGGACGGCCCGGCGCAGCACCGCGCCGTCGACGTCGAGGGCGAGAGGGCGGGCGGCCCGGGTCGTGCATCGGCGGGCTGTGGGGTCAGCCGCAGGGCCGGCAGGAGGGCCGCGACCGGGACGACGGCCCGCCGCCCGTCGCTGGGCGCGTCCGACGACCACCGTGAGCGGCCCGGACGCCGCCGGCCGCGCGATCTGCGCCAGGGCGCGCTCGGCCTCGGCCTGCGTCACGGGCGGCTCGGCGACAGGCACGGGCAGGGCGACGGGACCCATGGCACCGAGCCAGGAGGTCGAGACGGCCTGCACGGCCGCCGCGACGTCGACGGCGCTGCCTGCGGCACCGGCGCGGACGCCGGGGCCGCTCGTACCGAAGGTCACCGTGGCCGCCTCGGCGCGGGCACGTCCAACCGCCGCGCGACGCCCGTCAGCGCGGCGGCGAGGCGCGTGCCGGTGTCCGCCGCCGCCGCTGCGTCGGTGCCGCCCGCCCCGGCCAGCCGGCGCCACACGGCGGCCGGCGCGAGCGGCGCGCCGACGAGGTCGGCGACGGCCCGCTCCGGATCGAACGACAGCCCGGCCAGCGGAGCGGTCGAGCTGCGCCGTGCCGGCGCCCGCCCGTACCGCCACAGTCGGCCGGCGCGGCGGCGAGCCGCTGCCGCAGCAGCCGGACGGCGGCGGCGCGGTCGAGCCCGCCGACCGGCACGCCCGCGACGCTCGCCCCTGCGGGCACGCGGTCCCGGGTTGCGAGCGCGGTGCCCACGTAGCCGACGGCGACGAGGGCGAGGACAGCGCCCGCACGAGCACCACTGGCGGCCCGTCCAGCTGACCAAGGCGCAGCCGACCGAGGCGCAGCCGACCGACGCGCATCTCAACGCGGCCGCTCGCCCGCCACCTCTGCCTCCTCGTTCCCGCGGCCGTCTCTTGATCAGGTTCGGCCGCCGGCTCCGCCGATGATCTCCGGCGGGGTGCATCGTAGGAGGCTCAGTGCGGCGCGTCGAGGAACCGGTACCGGCTGCGGTGGTACAGCAGGGCGCCGTGGGACTCCTCGCCGAGGCCGAGGGCGATCACCTCGCCGACGACGATGTCGTGGTCGCCGCCGGGGTGCACCGCCTGGGTGCGGCACTCGAGCCAGGCCGTCGACTGGTCGAGGAGAGCGGCGCCGGTCACGCCGCGCCGGAACGGGATCCGGTCGAGCTGGCCGTGCAGCGGGCCGGCCGCGGGTGGCGAGCCAGTCGGCCGACCGGCCGGGCGGACGCGTCGAGGATGCTCACCGCCCACGCCCCGGCGGCCGTGATCGCGTCGTGGAAGCGGGCGTCGTTCTCGACGCAGACGAGCACGAGCAGCGGGTCGAGGGACACCGAGGTGAAGGCGCTCGCGGTCATCGCGTGGTCGAGGCCGCCGTCCAGGGCTGTGACGACGGTGACCCCGGTGGCGAAGCGGCCCACCGCGCGCCGGAAGCTCTCGACCGTGACCGGCCGGGCCTCGGGACGTGCGGCGTCGCGGGTCGTCACGCTGGCGAGGCTACGCGTCAGCTCCCGGACGTCGCCGTTCGGAGTCTCCGGGGGCCGGAGTGCCCGCGGCCTGCGCGGCCTCGAGGACGTCCGTGATCTCGGAGCCGATCAGCTCGTGACGCTCCAGCAGGGCATCCCGCAGCGCCTCGACCAGGTGCCGGTTCGCCTCGAGCCGCTTGCGGGCTGCCTCCCGCTGCTGCGCCGAGGAGCTCCTCGACGGACCGGCGTCCCTCGGGGTCCTCCAGGACGCGGCCCACGAGGCCCGGGTCGGCCAGGCTGGACGCCTGCACGGCCGCGAACGAGACGAGGCTCCCGGCCATCCCCGACGCCCCGACCATCTGGGCGGCGACCGACGGTCGCGTACTGCAGGTCGCCCCCCGGCCCGGTCGAGACGTCACCGAAGAACAGCTCCTCGGCGGCCTGCCCGCCGAAGGCGATCCGGAGCAGCCCCAGGAGCTCGCGTGCGCGAGCGGGTGTAGACGTCGTCCCGGTCGCCGTGCGCGAGCAGGCCCAGGCTGCCGCGCCCGCCTGACGATCGTCAGCACCTCGAGCCTGCGGTGCGGTGCCTCGAGCCAGGCGACGACGGCGTGACCCGCCTCGTGCGTCGCGATGAGGCGCTCCTCGTGCGCGGTGTAGGCCACGGGCTGGCCGAGGCCGACCTCGGTCGAGCAGGCGGGCGCGCTCCACGTCCGTCCACGACATCGCCGGCGCGCCGCGGCGCAGCGCCTGGACGAGCGCCTCGTCGAGCAGCTGCTCGATCATCACCGGCGTGTAGCCCTGCGGTGATGCCGGCGAGGGCGTCCCGGCGCTCGGAGTCGTCCAGCGCCGTCTCGTGCGCCTTGCGGGCGAGGAAGTGGTCGAGGAGCTGCCGCCGTCCGGCCTTGTCCGGGCGCGCCGAAGGAGACCCGGCGGTCGAACCGACCGGGGCGCAGCAGGGCCGGGTCGAGGCTGTCGGCGCGGTTGGTGGCGGCCACGAGCAGGACCTCGGCCGGCTCGGTCCGCGGCCGCGGCAGCTGCCGGTGCGCCGGGAGCAGCAGGTTGACGGCGTCCGCTGCACCGGCCCAGGACACGCTGCCAGCCCGTCGGGGTGTCGAACGACTGCATCTGCACGAGGAGTTCGTTGACGACGCCGCCGACCCCCTCGCTGACCACCGACCGGTTCACGACCGCCGGGGCTGCCGCGGGCGCACCGGCGGCGACGGTCCCGGCCGGCCGCCCGGCAGCCCCTCCAGGCCGCCGCAGCCGAACCGCGGCAGGGACCGGTGCCGGCACGCGCGGCGCGGGGGTCGCGGACAGGCCGCCGCGGGTCGTCGCGATCGCGTCGATCTCCTCGATGAAGCCGATCGCGCCCCCCTCGCTGCGGGCCGCACGCCGCAGCGCGCGGAAGTAGGCACGGATCTTGCGAGCCGTGGCGCCGTAGTACATGGACTGGAAGGCGGTGCCCGACACGAAGAGGAACGGCACTCCGGCCTCGGCGGCCATCGCCTTCGCGAGGTGGGTCTTGCCGGTGCCGGGCGGGCCCTCGAAGAGCAGGCCGCGCCGCGGCGTCCCGCCCATCTCCCGGCGGAAGGTCGCCCCGCCGAGGAAGAGGTCGAGCGACCGCTGGACGTCGTCGCGGACGGCGTCCAGGCCGCGGACATCGCTCATCCGGACGTCGATCTGCTCCGGGCGGTACACCACGTGCGGGGAGCGGCCGGCGGCGACCGACGTCCCGAGCAGCACGACGGTGAGCGGCGACGAAGAACCCGCCGGAGATCAGGTAGAGCGGGTCGATGTCCGGCAAGCGACGGCGCCGGCAGCCCGGCGCCCGACAGGTCGCGCTGCGCCAGCCAGACGAGCACGGCGCCGAGGACGAGCGCCAGGCGCAGCAGCCGCCGCTGCCGCCGGCGTTCCCTGGCGCGCGCGACGTCGCCGCCACGCCCCGCCTGTGGGCCCGTCCGGGGCCGGTCCGTGCGCCTGTCCTGCGTGTCCCGCGCCCTCACCTGTGGTCCTCCGCCCGCTCGCCGCCCCGCTCTCCGCAGGCTGCGGGCTCGGCGACCGAGCGGCGACCGACGAGCGGGCGACGTCAGCCGACGGCGCGCGCAAACCCTCCTCCGGGCGCAAGGACGACGGTTGCCGATCGCGTGACCAGCGCGTGACGTTTCAGTCGACGCCGGCGAAGAGGTCCGTCTCCCGCCCGTCGCGCGTCGCGGGGACCCGACGGGCTCCCCGTGACGAGCCGGTAGAACTCGACGCCGACGATCGGCTGCCGGGCTCCGTCGCCGACCAGCACGGTGTCGCCCTCGAGTGCGACCTGCGTCGCGTGCGCCTCGAGCGCTGCCCGCTTGCGGCCGACGAAGTCCTCGGCGTCGATCGCCGTCGTCACGTCCTCGTCCGGGACCACCATCGGCGGCAGCGGACCGTCCGGCGACCAGCCCCGCGGGGCGCGCCTCGCTCGCGGCGAGCTCGCGCAGCGCCGCGCGGACCAGGCCCTCGGGCAGCACGTTCCAGTAGACCTTGGGAACCGTCCACGCCGGGCCCGCCCGGGCCGTCGGTCCGCCGCGAGCTCGACCGCCGCGCATCGCCACGCGGTGCGCCTGGACGTGGTCGGGATGACCGTAGCCGCCACCCGGCTCGTACGTGACGACGACGTGCGGGCGCAGCCTCGCGCACGACGGCAGCGACTCGCGCCGCCGCCTCGTCGACCTCGACGCGGGCGAACGCGTGCGGTCCGGTGTCGGGGGCGGCGACCGCGCGGTGGTCGGTCGTCCCAGGCCATGCCCGAGTCCCGGTAGTGCGCGGAGCCCTGGTCCCTCGGGCAGGGCGACCGTGTCGAGGAAGCGGTGGTCGCGCACGCCGAGGGCGGCCATCGCGGCCGCGAGCTCGGTCTCGCGGTGGGCACCGAGCCGGTCGTCCCGGTGCGCCGCGAGGTGTTCGAGCTCGGGGACGAGGACGAGGCCCTCCTCGCCGCGCGTGCAGGTGAGGAGGGTGACCTGGGTGCCCTCGGCCGCGTACTTCGCCATGGTCGCGCCGTTGCCGAGGGTCTCGTCGTCGGGGTGGGCGTGCACGAGGAGCATCCGCCGGCCGGGCTGATCGTTCATGCCGCTCATCCTGCCCGAAGCGACGTGTGTCCCCTCAACGTGATCATATCGACGGAATGATCACGTTGAGGGGGCACACGTCCGGGCAGGGTCAGCCGCGGCGGGAGCGGGCGCGGGCCTTCTCGCGGTCGACCGCCGACAGCCCGACCTTGCGCAGCCGGACCGCCGTCGGCGTGACCTCGACGCACTCGTCGTCCCGGCAGAACTCGAGGCACTGCTCCAGCGACAGCTTGCGCGCGGGCACCAGGCGCTCGAACTCGTCCGCCGTCGACGAGCGCATGTTGGTGAGCTTCTTCTCCTTGGTGATGTTGACGTCCATGTCGTCGGCCCGGGAGTTCTCCCCGACGATCATGCCCTCGTACACCTCGGTGGTCGGCTCGACGAAGAGCGTGCCGCGCTCCTGCAGGTTGGCGATGGCGAACGAGGTCGCCGCGCCGGCGCGGTCGGCGACCAGCGAGCCGGTCGGCCGGGTGCGCAGCTCGCCCACCCACGGCTCGTAGCGCTCGAACACGTGGTGGGCGATGCCGGTGCCGCGGGTGTCGGTGAGGAACTCGGTGCGGAAGCCGATCAGGCCGCGCGACGGCACGAGGAACTCCATCCGCACCCAGCCGGTGCCGTGGTTGCTCATCTGCTCCATCCGGCCCTTGCGGACCGCGAGCAGCTGCGTGACCGCGCCGAGGTACTCCTCGGGCGCGTCGATGGTCAGCCGCTCGAACGGCTCGTGCAGCTTGCCGTCGATCGTCCGCGTGACCACCTGCGGCTTGCCGACGGTGAGCTCGAAGCCCTCCCGGCGCATGGTCTCGACGAGGATCGCCAGCGCCAGCTCGCCGCGGCCCTGCACCTCCCACGTGTCCGGGCGCTCGGTCGGCAGCACCCGGATCGAGACGTTGCCGACGAGCTCGCGGTCGAGCCGGTCCTTGACCAGCCGCGGCGGTGACCTTGGTGCCCTTCGCCCGGCCGGCCATCGGCGAGCTGTTCGCGCCGATCGTCATCGAGATCGCCGGCTCGTCGACGGTGATCAGCGGCAGCGGGCGCGGGTCGTCCGGGTCGGCGAGGGTCTCGCCGATGGTGATCTCGGGGATGCCGGCGACGGCGATGATGTCGCCGGGCCCGGCGGACTCGGCCGGCACGCGCTCGAGCGCCTCGGTCATGAGCAGCTCGGTGACCTTGACGCGCTGGACGGAGCCGTCGCGACGGCACCAGGCCGCCTGCTGGCCCTTCTTCATGGTGCCGTTGTGGATCCGGCAGCAGCGCGAGCCGGCCGAGGAACGGCGACGCGTCGAGGTTGGTGACGTGGGCCTGCAGCGGTACCTCGGGGTCGTAGGACGGCGCCGGCACCGTGTCGAGGATCGTGCGGAACAGCGGCTCGAGGTTCGGCGCTGTCGGGCATGCGCGCCGTCCGCGGGGCGCTCCAGCGACGCCCGGCCGGCCTTCGCCGAGGCGTAGACGATCGGGAAGTCGAGGACGGCGTCGGCGTCGATGCCCGGTGCCGTCGACGAGGTCCATGAAGAGCTCGTAGGTGTCGTCGACGACCTCGGCGATGCGCGCGTCCGGCCGGTCCACCTTGTTGACGACGAGGATCACCGGCAGGTGCGCCTGCAGCGCCTTGCGCAGCACGAAGCGGGTCTGCGGCAGCGGACCCTCGGAGGCGTCGACCAGCAGGGCGATGCCGTCGACCATCGACAGGCCGCGCTCGACCTCGCCGCCGAAGTCGGCGTGGCCGGGGGTGTCGATGATGTTGAACGTGACGCCGCCCTCGGGCGCGCCCGGGCCCCGCCACCGCACCGCGGTGTTCTTCGCGAGGATGGTGATGCCCTTCTCGCGCTCGAGGTCGTTCGAGTCCATCGCCCGCTCGTCGACGTGCTGGTGGGCGCCGAACGAGCCGGTCTGCCAGAGCATGGCGTCGACCAGGGTGGTCTTGCCGTGGTCGACGTGGGCGACGATCGCGATGTTCCGCAGGTCGTCGCGGGTGCGGGTGGGCATGCGTGCAGGCTCGATCCGGGTCGGAGAAGGGGGATTACACCCCAGTCTACGCCGAGAGCGCCGCGGGCGGCCGAGAGCTACCCGGCGTGCGCCTGCGGGAGACCGCGAGCAGGGCGCGCACGATCGGGACGTCGGCCGGCAACCAGTCGACGTCCAGCCACTGCCCCGGCCCGAGCAGGCGCAGCTGGTCGTGGTCCTCGATCGGGGCCGGGACGCCGCGCACCACGCGTACCCGCCACACCCGCATCCGGTACGACGACGGCATCGGCCAGCCGTCTCCCTGCGGGCCCGGCAGCTCGTCGCCGACCTCGACCTCGACGCCGAGCTCCTCGGCGAGCTCGCGGTGCAGCGCCTCCAGCGGCGACTCGCCGGGCTCGACCTTCCCGCCGGGCAGCTCCCACCCGCCGGCGAGGTTCGGCGGCTCGGTGCGGCGGGCGGCGAGCAGCGTGCGGGGGCGCTCCAGGTCGTCGAGGACGGCCGCTCCGACGACCAGCGTCGGCGGCTGCGGATAGGTCACGGCCCGAAGCGTTCCACATCCGCCCCGGCCCGCGTCCTACCGTGTCGCCATGGCTGAGCGTCCCCGCCCCCGACCGCTCGGCGCGGCCGAGCTCGACCGGCAGCTCGCTGATCTGCCGGGGGTGCACCGCGGCGCGGAGACCACCCTGGTCCTCGCCGTCCGGGCCCCCTCGTTCGCGGACGCCGTCCGGCTCGTCGACCTGGTCGCCGAGGACGCCGACGCGATGGACCACCACCCCGAGATCCACCTGCGCCTGCGCGTCGTCACGTTCACGTTAACGAGCAACCTCGAGGGCGCCGTGACGCAGTGGGACGTCGAGCTCGCGCACCGCGTGCTCGAGGCGGCCCGATCGGTCGGGGCCGAGGTGCTGCCCCCGCCGGAACGGGTCGAGATCGCCCTGGACTGCACAGACGCGGACGCCGTCCGGCTGTTCTGGGCCGCGGGGCTGCACTACGTGGAGCGGCGGGCGCGGGACGGCTCGATCGAGCTGCACGACCGGACCGGGCGTCGGCCGGTGCTGTGGTTCCAGCGGATGGACCCGACGGTGGAACCACATGACAGAACCGGGCGGGGGCGGTTCCACCTCGACATGTTCGTGCCCGCCGATCAGGCCCAGGACCGGGTCCGGGCCTGCCTCGACGCCGGCGGCAGCCTCGTGAGCGACGCGCACGCACCCGCCTGGTGGGTGCTCGCCGACCCGGAGGGCAACGAGTTGTGCGTCAGCACGGCCGCAGCGCAGCCCCAGGAGGGCCCCGCGTCGTGACGACGAGGAGTTCAGGGGTCAGTTCGCCCGTGGCGTGAGCACGCAGAACTCGTTGCCCTCGGGGTCCGCGAGCACCACCCACGGCGCGTCGCCCTGGCCGACGTCGACGCGCCGGGCGCCGAGGTCGAGCAGGCGCTGCACCTCGCCGGCGTGGTCGGAGTCCGCGGACGGCGCGAGGTCCAGGTGCAGCCGGTTCTTGCAGGTCTTCGGCTCCGGGACGGGCACGAAGACCAGCCCCGGCGGGACGCGCTCGAACGGCAGGCCGTGCGATGCCTCGACGGCCCAGGGCGGGATCACGACCGCCTCGTCGTCGCTTTCGAAGAACACCTGCCAGCCGAGCACGCGCGCCCACCAGGCCGCCTGGGCCCGGTGGTCGCGCGCGTCGACGACCGTCGAGTACCAGCGCAGCACGGGGTGCGTCTCCTCGAGGATCGATCTCCTAGACGACCGGCTTGATCTCGGCGAAGTGGCAGCGCACCAGGTTGCCGTTGCCGTGGTCGACGAGCTGCGGCTCCTCGACGGCGCAGATGTCCTGGGCCTTCCAGCAGCGGGTGCGGAAGCGGCAGCCCGACGGCGGGTTCACCGGGCTGGGCACGTCGCCGTGCAGGATGATCCGCTCGCGCTGCCGCTCGAGCTCCGGGTCCGCCGCGGGCGCCGCCGACAGCAGCGCCTGCGTGTACGGGTGCATCGGCTCGTCGTAGACCTTGTCGCGGGTCCCGGTCTCGACGATCCATCCCAGGTACATGACCGCGACGCGGTCGGAGATGTGCCGGACCACCGACAGGTCGTGCGCGATGAACAGGTAGGCCAGCCCCAGCCGGTCCTGCAGGTCCTCCAGCAGGTTGACGACGCCGGCCTGGACGCTGACGTCGAGCGCCGAGACGGGCTCGTCGAGCACCAGGAGCTTCGGCTCGAGGGCGAGCGCGCGGGCGATGCCGATGCGCTGCCGCTGACCGCCGGAGAACTCGTGCGGGTAGCGGTTGCCGTGCTCGGGGTTGAGCCCGACGAGCCGCAGGAGCTCGGCGACCCGGCTCATCCCGCCGCGCTCTTTCCACTGGTCGTGGATGCGCAGCGGCTCGGCGACGATGTCGTTGACCGCCATCTTGGGGTTGAGGCTCGCGTACGGGTCCTGGAAGACGATCTGCAGGTCCCGCCGCACCGGGCGGAGCTGGTCGTTGCTGAGCGTCGTCAGCTCGCGCCCCTCGAAGAGCACGGAGCCGGAGGTCGGCCTGTGCAGCTGGAGCACTGCCCGGCCCGTGGTGGACTTCCCGCAGCCGGACTCCCCCACGACACCGAGGGTCTCCCCGGCGTCGAGGGTGAAGCTGACGCCGCTGACGGCCTGGACGTAGCCGACGGTGCGGCGCAACAGCCCGCCGCCCCGGATCGGGAAGTGCATGACGAGGTCGCGGACGTCGAGCAGATGAGGCTCCTCGCCGGTCCGATCGCGGGCGACGGCGGGGTCGACAGTGGTGGTCACGACGCGGGCACCCCCTGGGCACGGAAGATGGAGATGGGGTCGTCGAGCTCGGCGAGCTCCTCCCAGTAGTGGCAGGCCGCCACATGCGTGCTCTGCTCCGTGGGGTAGAGCGGCGGCTCCTCCTCGCGGCAGTGATCACGGGCGATGGGACAGCGCGGCGAGAACGGGCACCCGGTGGGCAGGTTGATCAGCGAGGGCGGCGTGCCGGGGATGGGCCGCAGCCGTCCCTCGGTGGTGTCGAGGCTGGGGATCGATCCGAGCAGTCCGGCCGTGTAGGGCATCCGCGGGGTGCGGAAGACCTGGTCGGTCGTCCCGATCTCGACCTGCCGCCCGGCGTACATGACCATGCACGCGGTGCGCCATGCCCGCGACCACGCCGAGGTCGTGGGTGATCAGGACGATCGCGGCGTCGACGGCGTCCTTGACCTCCATGAGCTTCTCGAGGATCTGCGCCTGCACGGTGACGTCGAGCGCCGTCGTCGGCTCGTCAGCGATGATCACGTCGGGGTTGTTGATGACCGCCATGGCGATCATGACACGCTGGCGCATGCCGCCCGAGAACTCGTGCGGGTAGGCCTTGAGCCGGTCCTTGGGCCGCGGGATGCCGACCAGGGCCAGCATCTCGGCGGCGCGGTCCAGAGCGAGCTTCTTGCTGACCGCCTCGTGCGACCGGACGGCCTCCGCGAGCTGGTCCCCGATGCTGTACACCGGGTTCAGCGCGGTCATCGGGTCCTGGAAGATCATGGCTATCCGCCGACCACGCAGCGCCCGCTTCTCGGCGGGGGTGGTGTGGGCGATGTCCTTGCCGTCGAAGATGATCTCACCGGTGATGTGTGCGCTGCGCGGCAGCAACCCCATCACCGCGAGACTGGACACCGACTTGCCCGAGCCGGACTCGCCCACGATGGCGAGCACCTCGCGGCGGGCCAGGTCGTAGGACACGCCGCGAACGGCGTTGACCACCCCGTCCTCGGTGCCGAACCTGACGGTGAGGTCCTTGACCTGCAGGAGCGGGGCGCCCAGTTCGCGCTCCTCGCGGGCTCGGCGGGCCATCAGGCACGCACCCTGGTCTGCTTGGGGTCGAAGGCGTCCCGCAGCCCGTCGCCGATGAAGTTGACGGTCAGGGCGATGGCGATGATGCACAGGCCGGGCCACCAGAACAGCCACGGCCGGGTCTGCGACGCGCTCGAGTACTGGCTCACCAGCAGGCCGAGGGAGGTGTCCGGTGGCCGCACGCCGAGCCCGACGAAGCTCAGCGCCGTCTCGAGCAGGATCGCGGCCGAGATCGTGAGGGTCGCGTTGACGATGACCGTCCCCACGGTGTTCGGGAGCAGGTGCCGGTAGATGATCCGGATGCCGCCTGCGCCGAGGGCGCGTGCCGCCTCCACGTACTCCTTCTCGCGCAGCGAGAGGAACTCGCCGCGGACGAGCCGGGCCAGCTGGACCCAGACGAGCGCGCCGAGGGCCAGCGCCAGGAACACGATCCCCTGGCTCGCGAACTTGTTCGCGACGACGGCCGCCGTGACGAGCAGCGGCACCGTGAGGAACAGGTCCGTGATGCGCATCAGGACGCCCTCGGTCCGCCGCGGAAGTAGCCGGCGAGAGCGCCGACGACCACGCCCAGGACGGTCGCCACGATCCCGACGATGAACGCGATGATCAGGCTCTCCTGGGTGCCGCGCATCGTCAGCGCGAAGTAGTCGATGCCGGTGTCGTCCTGGCCGAACGGGTGGTTGCCCCAGGCGAGACCGTCTCCGTCGATGAACGACGGCAGGACGTCGAGGGTCATCGCACCCTGGTTGACGACGGGCCCGGTGTGCTCGTAGTCGTGGTGCCACCACCCGCCGAAGGGCCCGAAGCCGATCGAGGTGAAGGCCATCACGGCGACGAAGACGAGGATGGCGAGACTGATCATCGCCGCCCGGTGGCGGAAGAACCGGCGCCGGACCAGCTGGCCTGAGGTCCGCGCGGTGATGGCGAGGCCCTGCGCCTGCAGGTCGTCGGGCGGCAGGGGGCCCTCGGGCCGGATGGTGGTCGTGGTGGTGTCGGCGATCGAGCCCTTGACGTTCTCGCTCATCGGAGCTCCCTGGTTCGTCGCACGGTCGCTCGCGGCCAGCTCGGTCGTCGCCCGGTCGCTCGCCGGGCGTTCGGGCGCGCTCACGAGACCCGGATCCTCGGGTCGAGGTACGCATACAGGATGTCCGCGATCAGGTTGAACACCACGATCGAGACGGCGGTCACGATGAAGAACGCCATCACAGGGTTCGGCTCGAACGAGAGCAGGCCGTTGACGAACAACCGGCCCATGCCCTGCCAGCCGAAAACCGTCTCCGTGATCACCGCGCCGCCGATGACGGTCCCGAAGTCGTACGTCATCAGTGTCGTGACCGGGATCAGGGCGTTGCGGAAGGCGTGTCGCATGATCACCGTCCGCTCGCTCAAGCCCTTGGCCCGGGCCGTCCGTACGTAGTCCTGGTTGAGCGTCTCCAGCATCGTTGCCCTGGTGTACCGGCTGTACGCGGCGAAGCTGATGAGCAGGATGGCCAGGGTCGGCAGCGCCAGGTGGGTGCACGCTGTCGATGAACCGCATCCAGAAGGTGCCCTCGAAGTTCGGCGTGTTCGAGCCGATCGTCGCGATGATGCGGCCGCCGACCGCCTCTGAGTACGCCGGCACGGCATTCAGGGAGTGGTCGACGAAGACCCAGAGACCTGTGAACCCCGCCGTCATCGCACAGGCCCTGGCGGCCTGGGCCCGGTCCAGGCCGCCCGCGGCGTACCCGATGCCGGCGCCGATGACCAGGCTGAGGACGAACAGCCCGATGATGATCGCCCAGCTGGGGTCCTCGAGCACGGGCCTGAGGACGAAGGACATCACCACGCCGACGACGGCGGTGCCCATCGTCGCGTAGAGGATGTCTGCGGCTGGCGACGCTCGAGGTGAGCTGGGTGACCACCCAGGCGCTGCCGAGAGAGAACAGGGTGAGCAGCACCGGGCCGAGAGCGGGCTGGGCGAACCATCTGGACGCCGAGAGCGAGAAGAGGATCAGCGCCGTCGCCACGAACGCCACCCCGAAGATGATCCACTTGCGGCGTCGGTTCCCGCCGAGGACGGCACGCCAGGTGAGGCCCGACAGCACCGAGAGGACCAGGAGCGTGGGGAGCGCGATCACCGGGTCTGCGAGCCAGTTGTTGAAGGCGATCGCCACGTACTGCTTGAGCAGCACGGCGACCCAGAACAGCGGCAGCGAGAAGAAGAGGAAGGCAGCGAAGGTGATCGTGTAGTCGAAGCCGCTGTACTGCCGCAACGCCGAGACGATGCCGACGAGGACGCCGAGGACGATGGCGAGCACCGTCGCGGCCACGACCAGACGGAGGGTGGAGCCCATAGCAGCCACGAGCAGGTCGCTCACCTGCTGGCCGTCCTTGGTCATGCCCAGGTCGCAGGCGCGGCCGGGGACCACGCAGGACGCGACGCCACCGAGCCACCCCAGGTAGCGCTGCGGGGTCGACTGGGTCAGGTGCAGCCGTTCGATGACGAGGGCGATCTTCTGCGCCTTGTTGGGCGACTGGTCGGTCGCGAGGTACCCCAGCGGGTCGCCGGACAGCACGACCAGCACGTAGACGAGGAACGTCGCCACCAGCAGGACGAAGAACGAGACGATCAGTCTGCGGACCACGAACACGACCACGGGGTCGCACCCCTCTCCTGCGGATGCGGGACTGGGACCGCAGGGGGTCACCCTGCGGTCCCAGTCTCGTCCTGCCTTGCATGTCCAGCGAGAGCGGAGGTCCCCCGGGCCGGCGGACCCTCGCCCTCACCACATCACTGCGTGGACGATCTGTCCATGTTCGTCACTGCGTGGACCACTTGTCCATGTTCCAGGTGATGTCGGTCTGGCTGGGGTTGTACTGCACGCCCTGGATCTTCTTGTCCGCGGCGTTGACGCCGGGGAAGGTGAAGGCCGGGATCGAGGCGAGGTCCTGCGTGAACACGATCTTGTCGAGCTGCGCCTGGATGTCGGCCTGCTTGGCCGGGTCGAGCTCGGCGTTCAGCTGCTTGGTCAGCGTGTCCACCTGCGGGTTGGTGTACTTGCCGTTGTTGTTGCCGCCGCCGGTGACGTACGTCGAGCTGTTGCTCGTGACGATGGCCGAGCCGGACCACGCGAAGAGCGCCACGTCCCAGTTGCCGTTCGCGAGACCGTTGCCGAAGAAGTCCGACTGCCCGGCGTCGACGATCTTGAAGCCGGCCTGACCGCAGGAGTCACGCACCAGCGCGACCTCCTTGGTACGGCGCGGGTTCGGCGTCTGGTAGCCGATGCGAACGCTCACGTTCGTCTTGCCGGCCTGGGACAGGAGCGCCTTGGCCCCGGCGACGTCGACGTCCTTGTAGGCCTCGCTCCCGTTGCTGGAGACGAACTTCTGGTAGTTCGGCTGGAACGGCTAGGCGTAGAGCGACTGGTGCACCTGCGCGCTCGGGTTGATCGGCTTGATCAGGTTGTCCACCATCGTCTGCCGCGGCAGGCACTTGGCGAAGGCCTGGCGCACCTTCAGATCCGCGAAGGGGTTGCCCTTGCGGAAGTTGAAGTCGTAGTGCTCGAAGGTGAACTGGTCCTTGTTCTGGATGTTGATCGTGTTGCCGATGTTCTTCAGCTGGGCGAGCAGGTCCGAGTTGGGCTGCGGCTGGATGATCTGCACCTCGCCGTTCTGCAGCGCCTGGGCCTGCTGGTCCTGCGAGATGAACCGGATGACGACGGTCTTGGACGCCGGCGGCGTGCCCCAGCACTTCGGGTTGGCCACCAGTGTCATCGACTGGCCGGCCTGCCACTGCGAGACCTGGTAGGGGCCGGCGGACGGCGCGATGTCGGTCTTGTAGTCGCCGGCCTTGAAGATCCAGCCCGTGTTGTAGAAGTTGCCGGCCTTGGTCAGCTGCGCCATGTCCTTGTTCTTGACGGCCGCGATGATGTCGCTGACGCCCGACTGCTTCTCGAGGATGTGCGCCGGCAGGATCGAGCCGGCGCCGAAGAGCGAGTTCCAGTCGGCGAACGGGGCGCTTGTAGGTCAGCGTCACGGTCTTGTCGCCCTTGTTGCACTGCGGGACGTTCGCGTCCTCGTAGCCGGTGCTGCCCGCGGTCGAGAAGATCTGTCCCGGCGTGCCGTCCGAGTTCTTCTTGCCGGTCGGGAACTGGTCGCTGTTCGCGGCCCAGGCCAGGACGAGGTCGGAGCACTCGATCGGCGTGCCGTCGGACCACACGGCCTTGTCGTTGATCGTGTACTTGACCGTCAGCGGGTTGTCCGCGGTCTTCTCGAACGTCCCGAACTCCTTGTCCGGCTGCACGGTGCCGTCGATACCGAAGGTACCAGAAGCCGTCGAGCACCTTGTTGAGCACGACGGTGTTCTTGACGGCGTTCTGGTCGGCGGTGTTGTTGTTGTACGCGCCGAACTCCTGCTCGTACGCAGCCGTGATCGTGGTGTTCTTCGTCGTCGCGGCGGCGCCGCTGGTACTGCTGCTGCTGCTGCTGCCGCTGCTGCTCGTGGCGCAGGCAGCCAGTCCCAGCGCGGAGACGGCGGCGAGCGCGATGGCCCTCGCCGCGGTGCCGGAGGTGCTCAAGCTTTGGTCCTCCCTCGGGTGGCGCGAGGTTCGGCCGGATCGCCGACGACCCGCGACGCGTGCGACAGCCGTCGCTCGCGCAGGTCATCCCTCGCTTCGGGTCGGGGACAATAAAGCTTGCGCCGAGGGGCCGACGCAAGCTACGGAAGCCTGCGTTACCGAGATGCAACGAACTCCACCGGTCACCGCAGGGGTGACCGATGTGCGCGGTTAGCGAGGTTTCTGCTTGCCGGCCACGGAGCGCGTCTCGAGGCGACCACGCCTAAGGCCATGGTTGCCGCCCGTTTGCCCTCATTCTCGGTGACGCTGCAGTGTTCGATCATGAGGCCATGCTCGCACCGCCGGACCGAGCGCGCGCCTGTCGCCGTCTGCGGCCCCCGATGGCTACACGTTGAAGCGGAACTCCACGACGTCGCCGTCCTGCATCACGTAGTCCTTGCCCTCGATGCGCACCTTGCCGCGCGCCTTCGCCTCGGCCATCGACCCCGCGTCGACGAGGTCGGCGAACGCGACCACCTCGGCCTTGATGAACCCGCGCTGGAAGTCGGTGTGGATGACGCCGGCCGCCTGCGGCGCGGTCCAGCCCTGGCGGATCGTCCAGGCCCTGGACTCCTTCGGGCCGGCGGTCAGGAACGTCTGCAGTCCGAGCGTGTGGAAGCCGACGCGGGCCAGCTGGTCGAGCCCCGACTCCGTCTGCCCGACGCTCGCGAGCAGTTCGGCGGCCTCTGCGGGGTCCAGCTCGGCCAGCTCCGCCTCGAGCTTGGCGTCGAGGAAGACGGCGTCCGCCGGGGCGACGAGCGTGCGCAGGCGCTCCTGCAGGTCGGCGTCCGCCAGCCCGTCCTCGTCCAGGTTGAACGCGTAGACGAAGGGCTTGGCCGTCAGCAGCGACAGCTCGCGCAGCTGCGGCGAGGTCGAGCTTGTCCGCGGCGGCGTAGAGGGTCGTGCCGCGCTGCAGCAGGTCCTGGGCGGCGACCGCCGCCTCGAGCACGGCGCGGTCCGTCTTCTTGCCCTTGACCTCCTTGTCGAGACGCGGAACCGCCTTCTCGAGCGTCTGCAGGTCGGCGAGGATCAGCTCGGTGTGCACGGTCTCGATGTCGTCGGACGGCGTCGACGCGGCCGGCGACGTGGACGACGTCCGGGTCGGCGAAGGCGCGCACCACCTGGCAGATCGCGTCGGCCTCGCGGATGTTCGCGAGGAACTTGTTGCCCAGGCCCTCGCCCTCGCTGGCGCCCTTGACGATGCCGGCGATGTCGACGAAGGACACCGTGGCGGGCACGACCCGCTCGCTCCTGAAGAGGTCCGCGAGCACGGGCAGCCGGTGGTCGGGCAGCGGGACGACGCCGACGTTGGGCTCGATCGTCGCGAACGGGTAGTTCGCGGCGAGGACGTCGGCCTTGGTCAGCGCGTTGAACAGGGTGGACTTGCCGACGTTGGGGAGGCCGACGATCCCGATGGTGAGAGCCACGAGGTCAGGAGTCTACCGGCCCACCGTCGCGAGCACGTGCTCGACCAGCCCCCGGAGCGGGTGCGGGACCTGGCCGGGCTCCAGCGCGCGGGTCAGCGCGGACGCGTACCGCGCCTTCCGGCCGGCGCGGGTCCCGAGGAAGCGGTGCAACTGCTCGACCGTCGGTGCGGTCGCGCTGCGCGGGCTGGCGCTGCAGGCGCTCCAGGGAGGCGAGCTCGCCCTCGGCGGCGATCACCCGGACGAGTCCGGCGCGCGCGACGCCGAGCGGCCCGCCCGAGAAGCTCGTGCTCCAGCGTCGGGCATGCAGACCGAGAAGCCGGCCGCCTCGAGGTTCCCCGTCCCCAGGGCCCGCCGGAAGAAGGGTTCCTCGGCCGCGTCGTACAGGCCCGCGAGCGGGACGCCGAGCCCGGCCGGCCCGTACCGCTCGACGTTCCGCCGCACGTTCGTCGCGCCGCCCATCGGCACGAGCGCCACGCCGCGGCCCCCAGGTCGACACCGCGGCCTCGGCCACGGCCCGCAGGGCCAGGACGTCGCTGACCCCCTCGACGAGCACGGCGACACGCGCTCGGCGTCGCGGCAGCACCTCCACCGGGCCATGGTCTTCGCCCTGCCGGACGGGCCACGGACCACCCCGATGTTCCGCCGGGTCAGCGCGCGGATCTCCCCGGCACGCTGGGCGCGGTGCGGCGTGCGGAGACCGATCAGCTGGGCAAGCTGCTGGCCTTCGTGCTGCGGCACCGGCCGGACGTCGCCGGCGTCGCGCTGGACGCCGCCGGGTGGGTGGACGTCGACGAACTCGTCGCCGGCCTGCGGCGAACAGGGCGCCGGGTCACGGCTGACGACGTCCGCAGGGCAGCGGACGCCGACAGCAAGGGGCGTTACGAGCTGGTGGACGGCAGGATCCGGGCGGCCCAGGGCCACTCCGTGGCCGTCGAGCTCGGCCTGGAACCCGTTCCGCCGCCGTCCGTGCTCTATCACGGCACCATGGAGCGGTTCCTGCCGTCGATCCTCGCGACCGGGCTGCGGCCGGGGTCCCGGCAGTTCGTGCACCTCAGCCCGGACGTGGCCACCGCGGAGCGGATCGGACGGCGCCGTGGCGCGCCCGTCGTCCTCGTGGTGGACGCCGCCGGGGCGCACGCGGCGGGGCACGAGTTCCGCCGGGCGTCGAACGGGGTCTGGCTGACCGACGCCGTGCCGCCCGGCTACCTGCGCCGGCTCACCTGACGGTTGTTCAGGACAGGGCCTTGCGCAGGTACTCCACATCGCCGGCGATGCCGTCGAACGGCGTCTCGACGATGACGTCGGAGCCGGCGTCGCGGCAGGCGGCGGCGACGAGCTCCGGATCGATCGTCCCGGAGTCGTAGTTCGCGTGCCGGTCGGCGCCGGAGCCGGCGGCGTCCCGGGAGCTGTTGGCGTGCACCAGGTCGACGCGGCCGGTGATCGAGCGGACCCGGTCGACGATGGCCTCGAGGTCCTCCCCGGCCGCCCAGGCGTGGCAGGTGTCGAGCACGAACCCGGGGCCGAAGTCGCCGACGGCGTCCCAGAGGCGGCCCAGCCGGTCGAAGGTGCGCGCCATCGCGTTCTCGCCGCCGGCGGTGTTCTCGATGAGGATGGGCAGGCCGAAGCCGCCCGCCGGCGCGCGCTCGAAGGTCTTGCGCCAGTTCTCGACCCCCTCCCCCGGGTCGTCCTTGGCGGTGACGTGCCCGCCGTGGACGATCAGCCCCTTCGCGCCGATGGCGGCCGCTGCCGCGGCGTGCTGGGCGAGGATCTTGCGGCTGGGGATCCGGATCTTGTTGTTCGTGCTGGCCACGTTGACGAGGTACGGGGCGTGCACGTAGACGGCCAGGTCGCTGGCGCGGAGCGCATCCGCGTGCGGGTGCGGCGGCGGGGCCTTCCAGCCCTGCGGGTCGCCCAGGAAGAACTGGACCGCCTCGGCGCCGACGGCCGCGGCGTGCGCCAGCGGGTCGGCCGAGTCGACGTGCGCGCCGATCAGAGCCACGGTCCAAGGCTATGTCGGTGCCGGCTGGCATGGTGCCGGGCATGGACCTTCCGACCCTCGCCGCCCTGCTCGCCGGGCTGGTCTGCGGCGCCCTCGCCGCCTGGTCCGCCGCCCGGGGCCGCCTCGGCGGGCTGACCGCCGAGCGCGACCTCCTGCGGGAGCGGGTGACCGATCTCGAGTCCGCCGCCTCCCAGGACCGAGAGCTCGTCGCGACGCTCTCCCCGCTCGCGGGCGCCCTGGCGCGCGTCGAGGACCAGGTGCGCACGCTCGAGCGCGACCGGCTGCAGCAGTACGCCCGGCTCGGCGAGCAGATCGAGGCCGTCCGCGCCTCCGGTGAGGCGCTGCGCACGCAGACGGCGGCTCTGGCCGGCGCGCTGCGCTCCCCCACCGCCCGCGGCACCTGGGGCGAGGTCCAGCTGCGTCGGGTCGTCGAGCACGCCGGCATGCTGGCGCGGGTCGACTTCACCACGCAGGCGACGGCGACCACCCCGGACGGCGCCGGCGTGCGTCCCGACCTCGTCGTGCACCTGCCCGGCGGCAAGCACGTCGTGGTCGACGCGAAGGCGCCGCTGGCCGCGTTCCTCGAGGCGAGCGAGGCCTCGGCGGACGAGGAGCGGCAGCAGCGGGCCGCCGCCGCGCACGCCCGGGCCCTGCGTTCGCACGTCGACGTCCTCGCCGCCAAGGAGTACTGGACGGCGTTCGACCCCTCGCCCGAGCTGGTGGTCTGCTTCGTCCCCGGCGAGGCGTTCCTCGCGGCGGCGTGCTCGGCCGACCCGGCCCTGCTCGAGCACGCCATGGCCAGACGGGTCGTGCTGGCCACGCCGACCACCCTGCTGGCGCTGCTGCGGACCGTGGCCCTGACCTGGCAGTCGCAGGCGCTCGCCGGCAGCGCCAAGGAGCTGCTCGCGCTCGGCCGGGAGCTGTACGCCCGGCTCGGCACGCTCGGCGCAGGCGCGGGCAAGCTGGGGCGCAGCCTGCAGCGCGCGGTGGAGGACTACAACCTGCTCGTCGGCACCCTCGAGCGCCGTGTGCTCGTCACCGCCCGCAGGATGCGCGACCTCGACCTCGTCGACGGCGACCTCGAGCCCGTCGCGCCGGTCGAGGCCGCGCCGAGACTGCTGACCGCGAGTGAGCTGCTGGGCGGCGAGCTCGGGCGTGCTCGGACCCGAGCTCGACGACGACCTCGAGGGCCTCAGCGCTGCGCCCCCCGGGCGGCCTTGATGTCGCGGCGCAGCTCCTTGGGCAGGGAGAACATGAGGTCCTCCTCCGCACTCACGACCTGCTCGGCCGGTCCGTACCCGCGGTCGTCGAGCCAGCCGAGCACGTCCTGCACGAGGATCTCCGGCACGGAGGCGCCCGAGGTCACGCCGACCGTGCCGACCCCGTCGAGCCAGGCCTCGTCCAGCTCCGTCGCGTCGTCGACGCGGTGAGCGGCGCGGGCACCGTGCTCGAGTGCGACCTCGACGAGCCGCACCGAGTTCGAGGAGTTGCTCGACCCGACGACGATCACCAGGTCGGACTCGGCGGCGATCTTCTTCACGGCCACCTGGCGGTTCTGCGTGGCGTAGCAGATGTCGTCGCTCGGAGGGTCCTGCAGCTGCGGGAACCGCTCGCGCAGGCGGCGCACGGTCTCCATGGTCTCGTCCACGGAAAGGGTGGTCTGGGACAGCCAGACCACCCGGGACGGGTCCTGCACGGTGATCGAGTCGACGTGGTCGGGCCCCTCGACCAGCGTGATGTTGGCCGGCGCCTCGCCCGCGGTGCCCTCGACCTCCTCGTGGCCCGCGTGACCGATCAGCAGGATGTCGTAGTCGCTGGAGGCGAAGCGGACGGCCTCCTTGTGCACCTTCGTCACCAGCGGGCAGGTCGCGTCGATCGTGCGCAGTCCACGCCTCGCCGCCTGCTCGTGGACGACCGGCGCGACGCCGTGGGCCGAGAACACGACGACGGAACCCTCGGGCACCTCGTCCGTCTCGTCGACGAACACCGCCCCGCGGCGCTCGAGCGTGGCCACCACGTGCTTGTTGTGGACGATCTGCTTGCGCACGAAGACCGGCGCGCCGTGCAGCTCCAGCGCCTTCTCGACCGCGACCACCGCGCGGTCCACGCCCGCGCAGTAACCGCGCGGAGCGGCCAGCAGGACACGACCGCGGGCAGCGGGCAGCGGGGCGGTGCCGTCGCCGGTTCCGTCGGCACGTACCGGCGAGGGGGTCTGGGTCACGCTTCCATGGTAGGTGGCGCCCCAGCGGGACACCCGGCGTGCATAGGGTGACGACCGTGACAGCGCCGCAGGTGGTCATCCCGGCGACCGCCGGCGCGACCACGCCGGAGAACCCCTGGCCGGTCCGGCTGCTGACCGCCAAGATGACCGAGTACATCGCCAAGGCTCCCGCCGTCTGGCTCGAGGGACAGGTCGTCCAGGTCACCCGGCGCCCCGGGCAGGGCACCGTCTACCTCACCCTGCGCGACACCGACGTCGACCTGTCCTTCAGCGTCACGGTCGCCGCGCGGGTGCTCGACGGTCTCGCCGCCCCGCTGGCCGACGGCGCACACGTCGTCGTCCACGCCCGGCCGCAGCTGTTCCCCCGCCGGGGCAGCCTCAGCCTGGCCGCCGACGACCTGCGGCCCGTCGGAGTCGGCGAGCTCCTCGCGCGCCTGGAGCACCTGCGGCGGGTGCTCGCCGCCGAAGGCGTCTTCGCGGCCGACCGCAAGAAGCGGCTGCCGTTCCTGCCCCGGGTCGTCGGGCTCGTCTGCGGGCGCGCCAGCGCGGCCGAGCGCGACGTCGTCGAGAACGCCCGGCGGCGCTGGCCGGGGGTGCGGTTCGACATCCGGGCGGTCGCGGTCCAGGGCCCGAACTGCGTGCCCGAGGTGATCGACGCCATCGAGTCGCTCGACCGCGAGGCCGAGGTCGACGTGATCGTCCTGGCCCGGGGCGGCGGCTCGCTGGAGGACCTCCTGCCGTTCAGCAACGAGGCCATGGTCCGGGCCGTGGCTGCCTGCCGGACTCCCGTCGTCAGCGCGATCGGCCACGAGGTCGACGCCCCGCTGGTGGACCTCGCCGCTGACGTCCGCGCCTCCACCCCCACGGATGCTGCAAAGCGCGTCGTGCCCGACGTCGGCGAGGAGCTGGCCCGGGTCGCGCAGGCCCGGGCGCTCACGCGGCGGTCGCTGCAGGCCCGGCTCGAGCGGGAGGAGCGCCTGCTGGCCGATCTGCGCAGCCGGCCGGCCCTGGCCGACCCGGCTCGCGTGCTCGCCGGGCACGCCGAGCAGCTCCAAGGGCTGCGGGCCCGTGCCCGCTCGTGCGTGCTCGCCCGGCTGCACCGCGCCGACGACGACCTCGTGCACCTGCGGGAACGGGTCGCCGCGCTGTCGCCGGCCGCTACCCTCGCGCGCGGCTACGCCGTGGTGCAGGACCGCGCAGGCGCGGTGGTCCGGTCGCCGGACGGCGTCGAGCCGGGCGACCGGCTGCGCATCAGGGTGCACGGCGGCGAGCTCGCCGCCGTGACGGTGTCCGGGAGTGAAGCAGTGTCTGGGGAGGACGCATGAGCCAAGCCTCGGCCGAGATCGCCGGGATGGGGTACGAGCAGGCCCGCGACGCCCTCGTCGAGGTGGTGCGCCGGCTGGAGACCGGCAGCGCCACGCTCGAGGAGTCCCTCGCCCTCTGGGAACGGGGCGAGGCCCTCGCGGCGCGCTGCGAGGACTGGCTCGCCGGGGCGCGGGCCCGGGTCGAGGCCGCGCAGCAGCAGGGCCAGCCCGGCGAGTGAACGACGCTCGCGGGAGGGGTCGCGGGCCTACGAGGGGGCGAGCCGCAACGACTGGGCCAGCACGGACGCCGTCCCGATGCCGCCCTGTTTCGTCGTCACGAGGATCACCTGACGGGGACGCCGCAGCAGCAGGCTCGTGTACTGCTGGTCCTCGCTGTACAGCTGCTGCCAGGTCACGCCGTCGATCGTCACGTCGCCGACCGGCGTGCCTCCCCCGTCGTTGGCGTCGAGCCACTCCGGGGTGATGGATGCTGCCTCGTCGACCCCCGCGTACAGCCCGTGATCCGTGAGGTAGCCGATGTGGAAGACCGGAACACCGGCACTGTTCCGGGTCTCGGCGGCAGTCGCTGCCCAGCCCGCCGGCAGACGGGCCGGCACGACCGGCCGGAACCCGATCTGCGACTCCGCGCCGGACACGGCCGCCGGGACGTCGACCTTCGGCCGCGGCAGCTGCCCCGGACGAGGCACGAGCAGTACGATCAGGACGACGAACGCGAGCACCACGAGCATCGTCCGCAGCATGTCCACCCAACTGCCGCGACGGCGCCGGGCCACGGGCGGCTCCTGCGACTGCTCGGGGGAGGCGGGCAACTGCGGGCCCGCGGCGGTGCTCACCCACCCATGGTGCCGCCTTGCCCACACCGGGCCGAACGGAGGGCTCGGACCGGAGCGCCGGTAGGATCACGGGCAACCCCTGGAGGCTGGTGTGGACGACGTCCTCGTCGTCGGCGAGGCGCTCGTCGACATCGTGCTGCGTGGTGCCGTTCCCGCGGGCGAGCATCCGGGCGGCAGCCCCGCGAACGTGGCCCTCGGGCTCGGCCGGCTCGGCCGCCAGGTGTCGCTGCTGAGTCGGCTCGGCGACGACGACCGCGGCGAGCGCGTCCGCGCCCACCTGGCGTCGTCCGGGGTGCAACTGGCGCCGGGCACGCTCGCGCCGGGTCGGACCTCGACCGCCACGGCCCGGCTGGACGAGCGCGGGGTCGCCAGCTACGAGTTCGAGCTGGACTGGCGGCTCCCGGACGCCGTCGAGCTGCCGGCCGCCCGAGCGCTGCACACCGGCTCGATCGCGGCCTTCCTCGCCCCCGGCGGAGAGGCCGTGCTCGAGCTCGTCCGCCGCGCCCGTGGCCGCCTGACCGTGAGCTACGACCCCAACGCGCGGCCGGTGCTCATGGGGAACGCGGGGCCCGCCAGGGAGCGGGTCGAGCGCTTCGTGGCCGCGGCCGACGTCGTGAAGGTGAGCGACGAGGACCTCGCGTGGCTGGCGCCGAGCTCCGACCCGGCGGACGTGGCGCAGGACTGGCTCGCGCTCGGGCCTGCGCTCGTGGTCGTCACGCGCGGCGGCGACGGCGCGACCGGCGTCTGCGCCGCGGGGCGCGTGGACGTGCCGGCCCCACGGATCCAGGTCGTGGACACGGTCGGCGCCGGCGACGCCTTCATGGCCGGCCTGCTCGACGCCCTCGCCCGCGCCGGCCTGCTCGGAGCGGAGCGTTCCGAGGCCCTGCACGGCATCTCCACTGAGGCGTTGACCGTCGCAGCGCGGCGAGCGGCCCGGGTTGCCGCCATCACGTGCACCCGTCCTGGAGCCGACCCGCCGACGCGGGCGGAGCTGGTTGCGCTCTACCCCGACGAGGACTGAGCCGACGACTGAGCCGACGACTAAGCAGACGAATGGGGCGCCGCCGTCGAGCCCCGCACCAGCAGGCGCACCTCGTGCAGCTGGGGGCCGGTCGTCGTGTTCACATCCTCGTCGTCGTCGTCCTCCTCCGGGCTGTCGACGTCCGCGAGGTGGGCGACCAGCCAGCGAGCGGCCTGCCCACCGAGCTCGAGCACGGGCTGGGCCACGGTGGTGAGGCCGAAGGTGGCGGCGAGCGCATGGCCGTCGAGGCCGACCACCGAGACGTCGCGGGGGCAATCGAGCCGGAGCTCGCGCAGGGCGCCGAGGGCACCGAAGGCCATCTCGTCCGAATGGCAGAAGAGGGCTGTCGGACGCTCCCCCGGAGCCGCCAGAACGGCGAACACCGCGGCCTGCGCCCCCTCGGGCGTGAAGCCGCCGTCCAGCTCCCAGCCCGGCTGCGGACGCAGGCCCGCGGCGGCGAGCGCCTGCCGGTACCCCTCGGTGCGCCGCCGGGCCGGCCCGGACCTCCCCGGATCCCCCCGACGCAGGCGATCCGCCGGTGACCGAGCGCGAGCAGGTGCTCGACGGCGAGCCGCGCTGCGGCCACGTCGTCGACGAACTCCCCGTGAGCGTCCGCGACCGGCTCCCCCACCCAGGCGATCGGCATGCCGAGGCTGCGCAGGACCTCCGCCTCGGCGTCGTCGAGCTCGAGCCCGACCACGAGGATCGCGTCGACCCGCCGGCGCACCGGCAGCGAGGCGAAGAACTCGCGGCGGCGGTGCTCGTCACTGAGCACGTGCAGCACGAGGTCGTAGTCGTGCCTGCGCAGCACCTGCTCGATGCCGCGGACGACCTCTGCGAAGAACCAGCCGCCCGCGAACGGCAGGACGACGCCCACGGCGCGCATCCGCCCGGTGGCGAGCCCGGAGGCCAGCGGCGAGGCGGAGTACCCCAGCTCGTCCGCGGCAGTCAGGACACGAGTCCGGGTGTCCCGGGAGACGTTCGGCAGGCCGCGTAGCGCGCGCGAGACGGTGGCGACCGACACGCCCGCCCGGCGCGCGACGTCGACGATGCCCGGCCGATCAAGCGGGCGATCGGGCTGCCGCTCGCCGGGCCGGTCCGGCAGCTGCTCCGGCGGTTCGGCCGCCATCTCGCTCGTGCTCACCCCGGCCTCCCCTCGGCGCGCCCTCGGTAGCGGGCGGCCCAGCGTACCGTCGGGCCGGGCCTGGCCCCGAAGGCCGCGTCAGGGCAGGGGCAGCAGCTCCACCTCGGCGCCGGCCGCGACACCGCCGGGCGGCACGACTGCGACACCGTCGGCGACGGCGAGCCCGCGCAGCATGGCGGGGCCCGCGAAGAGCACCGGGTGGCCGCCCCGCACCGGGACGAGCCGGGTCGCCTCGCCGCCCGCCGCCACGTCCTCCGCCAGCCGCACCGTGCGGCCCGGCCGGGGCAGCGCGGCGTGCAGGCACCCCACCAAGGGCTCGACCAGCGTGAGCACTGCCGTCGCCGCGGCGAGCGGGTTGCCCGGCAGGCCGGCGAGCGGACGTCCGTCGGGCAGCACGGCGAGCAGCTGCGGGTGGCCGGGCCGCACTGCGACCCCGTCCACCAGCAGGTTGGCCCCCGCGGCGGCGAGGGCGCCGTGCAGGTGGTCCACCGGGCCTCGCGCCGTGGAGCCGGTGGTGACGACGAGGTCACCCGTGCACCCGGACAGCGCCTGCTCGAGCGCCCCGGCACGGTCGGGCACGTGCCGGCGGGCCGTCACGGTCACCCCGAGGGCGGGCAGCCAGGCGGACAGCATCGGCCCGAGCGCGTCTCGCACTCGTCCGTCCCGGGCGGGCCCGGCGGTCAGCAGCTCGTCCCCCAGCACAAGGACGTCGACGCTCGCCCGCCGCACGGGCACGACGTCCGCACCGGCCGCCGAGAGCAGCCCGACGGCCGCCGGCGTCAGCGGGGTTCCCGCCGCCAGCACGACGTGGTCCTTCCTGCACTCTCGCCCCGCCCGGCGAACGTCCCGGTCCAGCTCGCCCGAATTCCAGGGGCGGGGAAACGCTGCCGAGAGAACGTCCCCCTGCATCACGCCGTGCTCGCGGCGCAGGACGCCGTCCGCGCCCGTGGGGAGCCACGCCCCGGTGGCGACCGCAACGGCCGTGCCGTCCTCCAAGGGGTCCGCGAGCCGGCCGGCGAGGAGGGTGCCGCGCACCCGCCACGGGCCGGGGCCGGCAACGGCCCAGCCGTCCATCGCGGAGGTGTCGGCGGGCGGCAGGTCGGTACGGGCGAGCACGTCGGCGCCGAGAACGGCGCCCGCTGCCAGCTCCAGCGGCACATCGCGGACCGCGACGGGTGCGCACGCCGAGGCGGCGGCCGCGCGGGCGCGCGCCCAGCTGGTGCCGCTCAGCGGGCGAGCCAGCGCAGGCGGGGGAACTGCACGAACGCCTCCGCCTCCAGGGCGGCGAGACCGACCCTGGGCAGCTCGCCGGCCCGGCGGAAGCAGATGAAGCGGGGCAGCCACTCCGGCTGGTACTTCGCGTTCGCGCGGTACAGCGATTCGATCTGCCACCAGCGCGAGGCGACGAGCAGCAGGCGGTGCCACAGCCGCAGCACGGGGCCGGCGCCGACCCGGGCACCGCGCTCGAACACCGACCGGAAGACGGCGAAGTTCAGCGAGATCCGGCGCACGCCCAGGGCACGTGCTTCCTCGGCCACGCTGACGATCACGAACTCGACGGTGCCGTTCTCGCTCTCGTGCGCCCGGCGCATGAGATCGAGGGAGAGCCCGTCGCGGCCCCACGGCACGAACGTCAGGACGGCGACGAGGCGCCCGGCCGCGTCCCGCGCCCGGGCGACGACGAGCTCGGGGTCCGCGGGGGCGCCGAGACGGCCCAGGGCCATCGAGAAGCCGCGCTCGACGTCCTCGCCGCGCAGGGCCTCGGCGGTGGCCCTGGCCTCCTCGAGCTCCTCCGGGGAAAGGTCGCGCTGCCGGCGGACGTCCACGGTGTAGCCGACCCGCCGGACCCGGTTCACGGCTTGCCGGACCCCCCGCATGGAACGCCCCTCGAGGCTGAACTCGTCCAGGTGCAGCACGGCTTCGTCCCCCAGTTCCAGCGAGTCGAGGCCGGCCCGGCGGTAGGCGATGGCAGCGTCCTCGCTGGCGCCGACGACGCCGGGCGTCCAGGCGTAGTCCTCCGCCTCGTCCAGCCACGCCTGGATCGCGCCGGGCCACGCCTCGGGATCACCCAGGGGGTCCCCCGCCGCGAGGGTGACCGACCCGACGACGCGGTAGACGACCGCGGCCTTGCCGCTCGGCGAGAAGATCGCCGTCTTGTCACCGCGCAGCGCGAAGTAGCCGAGGGAGTCCCGAGCGCCGAACCGGTCGAGCAGGCCGCGCAGCCGGTACTCGGCATCGGGCGACAGCGTGGACGGTTTGCGGGCAGGCGCGAGCAGGCTGAGCAGCGTGAGCAGCGCGGTGAGGGCGCCGAGGGTGTTGAGCGAGATCTCGGTGATGGCGGACGCGTTCTGCGCCCGGAACTCGAGGTCGGGGGTGAACCCGACGAGTCCCGCCAGCACCTCGACCAGCCGGCTGCCGAGCGGTGAGTGCGGCGCAGTTCGCGCCGTGAGGAACAGGCCGGCGACGATCGACACGCCGCCCATGACGAGGAAGACGCGCAGCGCGGCGACCCGGCCGGTCCGCTCGGAGATGGCGGTGAAGTCGCGGCGGGCGAGGAGCAGCAGGATCAGGACGGCGACATTGACGGCGACCACGGACCAGCGGTGGACCGGGACATGCGTGACGATGCCGAGCACGACGGCGGCGACCGCGAGCACCCACGCCCGGCGTTTGCGGTGCTCCAGGCCGGTGGCGAGGACGAGCATCGCGCCGGCGGCGAACACGGCCGCCGCGAAGATCGACCCGTTGACCATGCCGTTGAGGGCGCGGGACTCCAGCCGGGGCCGCCCCACCGGGTGCAGGATGTCCAGCACCGCGAACACGGCGGCCAGGCGCACGACGAGAGCGACCAGCCAGGGCACGCGGGGGCGCCACTGCGGGCGCTCGCGGCCGAGTCCCTCGACGGGAGCCTGCACCCCCGACGTGGTCAGCACGGCCCCGATTCTACGGCCGAGCCGAGGAGTCCTGTCCGTGATCCGCGGCAGGAGAACTGGCAGGATGCCGGGATGAACCGGGGGCGGGAGGACACGACAGCGCCGAGCGGCTCGCGCGTCGTGGCCCGGGCGGACGACGGCATCGCGGAACTCGCCCTGCTGCGACGCGCCACTGCCCACGGTGAAGTCCTCGAGCTGGTCGTCGACGGCGTCTTCGCCATGGACACCGAGCAGACGGAGACGGAGCGCGCGCTCGCGAGCCTCGCCCTGGAGCAGCTCGGCGGCGATCAGCTCCAGGTGGTGGTGGGCGGCCTGGGCCTCGGCTACACGACGGCGACGCTGCTGGCGGACGAGCGCGTCCGCCGCGTCGACGTCGTCGAGCTGCACGCGCCCCTGGTGCAGTGGCTGCGTGAGGGGCGGGTGCCTGCCGTGCGCGGCCTGCTCGATGACCCCCGCGTGCACGTCACGGTCGCCGACATCGTGGACGCCGTCCCAGAGCTCCCGCCCGCCTCGGCGGACATGCTGCTGCTCGACGTCGACAACGGGCCCGGCTTCCTGGTCCACCCCGGCAACACCCGGGTCTATGCCGCACCCTTCCTGGCCGCCGCCGCTCGCGCCCTGCGCAGTGGCGGGGTGCTGGGCGTGTGGTCCGCGGAGGCGTCCGCTGAGCTCGCGCTGGTCCTCGAGCGCACCTGCGGCTCCTGCGAGGAGGTCCTGCTCGACGTCGTGCGCGACGGGCGCACCTTCACCTACGCGGTCTACCTGGCGCGCGTCGGCCGCTAGGACGAGACACGCCCTCACCCGCCGTCGCGGCGAGCGCCGAGTCCCGCCACGATGACGACATGAGCCAGACGGACCCCGATGTGCGGATCGAACGGGACACGATGGGCGAGGTCGCCGTGCCGGCCTCGGCGCTGTACGGCGCGCAGACCCAGCGGGCGGTCGAGAACTTCCCTGTGAGCGGCGTGCGGGTGGACCCGGCAGTCGTGCAGGCCCTCGCTCGGGTCAAGGCGGCGGCAGCACGCGTGAACGCGCGGCTAGGGGTGCTGCCCGCGGACGTGGCCGACGCCGTGGCCGCCGCCGCGCAGGAGGTGGCCGACGGCGCGCACGCCGACCAGTTCCCGGTCGACGTGTTCCAGACGGGGTCGGGCACGTCCACCAACATGAACGTCAACGAGGTGCTGGCCACCCTCGCCTCCAGCCGCCTCGGCCGGCGGGTGCACCCGAACGACGAGGTGAACGCCTCGCAGTCGAGCAACGACACGTTCCCCACGGCAGTGCACCTGGCGGCGGCCGACGCCGCCCTGCACGACCTCGTCCCGGCGCTGGAGCATCTGGCCACCACTCTGGAAGCCGCGTCGGACCGCACCGGCGACGTCGTCAAGGCGGGCCGGACGCACCTCATGGACGCCACCCCGGTGACCCTCGGCCAGGAGCTCGGCGGCTACGCCGCGCAGGTGCGCCGCGGCGTCGAGCGGCTGCGCGCGGCCGTGCCCCGGGTGGCGGAGGTGCCGCTGGGCGGCACAGCCGTGGGCACCGGGATCAACACGCCGCCCGGCTTCGCCGCTGCGGTGATCGAGGAGCTGGCGGGCAGCACGGGCCTGCCGGTGACGGAGGCGCGCGACCACTTCGAGGCGCAGGGCGCGCGGGACGCGCTCGTCGAGCTGTCGGGGGCGGCACGGACGGTGGCCGTCAGCCTCACGAAGATCTGCAACGACCTGCGGTGGATGGGGTCGGGACCGCTCGCCGGTCTGGGCGAGATCCACCTCCCCGACCTCCAGCCCGGTTCGTCGATCATGCCGGGGAAGGTCAACCCCGTCGTGCCCGAGTCGGTGCTGCAGGTCTGCGCGCAGGTCGTGGGCCACGATGCGACGGTCGCGTGGGCGGGCGCCAGCGGCAGCTTCGAGCTGAACGTGATGGTGCCGGTGATGTCGCGCGCGGTCCTGGAGCAGCTTCGGCTGCTGTCGAACGCCGCGCGGCTGCTGGCGGACCGCTGCGTCGCCGGGCTCGAGCCCGACCGCGAGCGCGCGCTGCGGCTGGCACAGTCCTCGCCGTCCATCGTCACCCCGCTGAACCGGGTGATCGGCTACGAGAACGCGGCGAAGGTCGCCAAGCACGCGGTGCGCAGCGGCCTCACCATTCGCGAGGCCGTGGTCGACCTCGGGTTCGTCGAGCGCGGGGAGATCGACGAGGAGACGCTGGACCGGCTGCTCGACGTCCGGTCGATGACCGGCCGTCCTGCGCCCGCAAGCCGCTGACACGCCGTCGGCGTCGTTCCCCCATGGGCGGGAACGACGCCGACGGACGACGCGGGTCAGCGGGGCTCAGTACCAGCCGTTGGCTCAGTACCAGCCGTTGGCTCAAGTACCAGCCGAGGGCTCAGTACCAGCCGTGGGACTGGCTGTGCGCCCAGGCGCCGCAGGGCGTGCCGTAGGTCGAGGCGATGTACGACAGGCCCCAGCGGATCTGGGTCGCAGGGTTGGTTCGCCAGTCGGAGCCGGCCGACGCCATCTTTCCGCCGGGGAGGGCCTGCGGGATCCCGTAGGCGCCCGAGGAGGGGTTCATCGCGTGCGGGTTCCAGCCGCTCTCGCGGTTGAACAGCGAGTCGAGGCAGCCGAACTGGCCCGACCAGCCGCGCGCGGCGAGCAGCGCCCGGGCGATCGAGCGGGGGCTTCCCGACGGCACCGAGGCCCTCGGGGCGCTGTGCCGGACCTTCGCGGCCCTCGCCGCAGCGGCCCTCGCCGCGGCAGCCCTCTGCGCAGCAGCCCTCGCTGCCACCTTCCGGGCGGCGTCCTGACGGGCCTTCTCGGCGGCCACGCGCTTGGCGACCGCCACACGCTCGCGAGCCGCCGACCGGGCTGCCTCCTGCGCCGCCCTTGCCCTGGCCTCCTGTGCCAGGACCTGGGCACGAGTGGCAGCGGACACGCTCTGCTGGCGCAGGGCCGGGTTCCCGAGGGCGTCGGTCGTCGGGACGGGCGTCGAGACGGCCGCGGTGTCGACGGCCTGGGCGGGCACCGCCGCACTCGTCTCGGTCATGCCCGCCACCGCTGCGGTGACACCGAGCAGCAGGACGGCGCCGGCACCGGCACGGAGCGCTGTGCCCCGCGAGGCGCGCACGCGCTGCAGGATCGAGGCCGAGCGTGAGGCGCGGGTCGTGCTCTCGCTGGTCGTGCCGACGTCGCTGGTCGTGCTTTCGCTGGTGGAGCAGTCGCTGGTCGTGCTCTCGCCGACGTCGCTGGTCGTGCTCTCGCTGATGGAGCCGACGTCACTGGTCGTGCTCTCGCTGGTGGTGCGGGGCCGTGCAAGGAACGAGCGGGGCAAGAGGGAGCCTTTCCTGGGCACGCCGGACGCCAGGCGTGCTGCGACCATCCCCGGGCGCGGGCGAACCGCGGCCACTGGAGCCGCGGTTGGCGTTCCCCCCTGAGTCCCCACCGTCGGGGACGCGGGACCGGCGAGCGTTATGCCCGTTACGTCCCTATGTGCGCGGGATGCTGTCGGCCCCCACGTCACAGGAAAGTCACGGCAGGATCAAGTTGACGGCGACAGTACGTAGACGCAGCGTGAGTTTAAGAGCCTCATGCCCTTACTCTCCGTATAGAACGTGGCCAGGCTCACGTTTTCGGCCGTGTCTAGGCCGTTACGCGGGGGGTATGCGGGGACGCCGTTCGAGATGGCGTCGCCGGCCGCCCCCACGACGTTGCTCGCGTTCCGGCCGCTTTCAGCGAGGTCGCAAGGGCGGGCAGCGACCGGAACGCGAGTGACGTGGCCCGGCAGCGGCCGGAACGCGAGTGACGTGGCCCGGCATCGGCCGGAACGCGAGTGAAGTGACCCGAGCAGCAACACGGGCGCGCAGAAGCACCGGGACGGCGCCCTGGGACAGGGCGCTCGCCCACGAACAGTGGGGTCAGTACCAGCCGAAGCTCTGGCTGTGTCCCCAGGCGCCGCAGGGCGTGCCGTACCGCTCGGCGATGTAGTTCAGGCCCCACTTGATCTGGGTGATGGGGTTCGTCTGCCAGTCGGCGGCGATGGTCGCCATCTTCGAGCCGGGGAGCGCCTGGGGAATGCCGTAGGCGCCCGACGAGCGGTTCCTCGCCCGCAAGTTCCAGCCGCTCTCGCGATTCCACAGCAGGTTGAGGCAGGCGAACTGGCTCAGCGACCAGCCACGCTGCTGCACCAGCAGCCGCGCGTACGTGCGTGGGTCGTGCAGCGCGTTCCGCGAGGTGCGCTGCGCGGCCTGTTCGGCGGCGTGCTTCGCCAGGGCGTCCTTACGCGCCGCCTCTCGGAGCCACTGCTGGTGGGCGAGGGTGACGAACGAGCGGCCGGTGTCGGTCGCGGCGGCACCGGCGCGGGTCGCGGCGGCCGCGGCGGCCTCGTCGGCCTTGCGCTGCGCCTGGACGTCACGAAGGGAGAGGGTCTGGTCGCCGCCCGAGTCGGCGGAGCCGTCGAGCGCCGGCGCGACGGCCAGATCGGCGGTGGGAAGGCCGACCACCGCGGCCTGGGCACCCGGCACGGCCGGCTGGACCGGCGAGTGCAAGCCGAGCGCCGGGAAGGCGTTGGGTGCGCTCGCGGCCACGACCCCGATGGCGGTGACCGCCAGTACGCCGCTCTTGGCGATCCGGCGGCCCGCCGCGCGGCCGGTCAGTCCGCTGCCTGCGATGCCCGGCAGGGCAGCGACGGCACCAGCCCGCTCCTGGGCCCGCAAGGCCTTGCGCGAGGGAAGCTGCTGCTCCCGCGGCGCCGCCCAGATCCCTTCCGGTTCACGACGGGTCGTGGGCTCGAACAGCGACCGGCCCGGCTGGTCGGCCTCGCTGTCCCGGGACCACGGGGCGGACCATTCGCCCGTCGCGGGGGCCGGCTCGACGATGCGGTCGAGCGGGCCACCCGCCCGCCGGGAGCGGCGAGGCAGGGCCGGCGACGCCGGCTCGACGGGGGACACGGCCGCACTGTCCGGCCCAGACCTCGAGCTGGAGGTCTGACCGGAGGCCGGGCTGGAGATGAGGCGTTGCGGGTGGAACCTCGGGCACGTAGGGCCGCACCAGGCTGCCGGTGTCGACCACGCTGTCGAGCCCGCCCGACCCGGACGATTCGGCTCCGCGCATGGGGCGGACGCCGAGCGCGCGCGGACGCCGCAGAGGCCGGGTGACCGCAGCGTCGGGGGCGGGATGGACCACCACCGAGGGCTCTCCGTCACGGCCGCCGGCGGGGGCGAAGAGACCACCGGCCGAGAAGGGGTCGGCGTCGGGGGCGAAGGTCATGGCCGGCGTCCGGCCGTCGGCGGAGGCGACCACCACCGGTGGGGGGACGGGTGCGTCGTCCCACCAGGGGTCGGCGACCACCGGGAGTCCCTGCTGGGAGCTCTCTTCCCACCAGGGCGCCGGCTGCCCGCCGTGCCCGTGCGCAGCCAAGGTTGTGACCCCTGAGACGCTGCCAGTGCTCGTGCGGCCGTGCACGGCCTCGAAAGCCGTGCCCCCGATCCGCCCGTCCGACTTACCGCCGTGACGCCCCACGTCGACCCTTCTCGCAGGACCCCGAAAACAGGTCACGAACCGTCCCCCGATCCGGTCCCCCCCGGGACGGATGCCCACCAAGGCCGAGGCTTTGACTCGCCGAGCCTGTCGATCCGGACCCTTCCGGTAAACCTCCGACACGCCGAGCGCTCACTCTACGTGAAGCCCTTTACGCTCTCGTTACCGCTTGTATACCAATGTGACGAAGACCACAGTCGTCAGGTGCAACCTTCTGCTGCACATGCAGCTGAATGAGCACCTGCAAGACGCAGCGAGAACGGGCGCTCACGCAAGGTCATCGCGCGGCGCCCGTTCTCTACCTGGCGTCATCAGCTGGGGCAGGTTTGTCGGTTTTTGTTCGCTCCGCCGACTCCCTCAGGGTTCGAGACCTTCGAGCATCTCCGTGACCAGAGCGGCGACCGGCGAGCGCTCGGAACGGGTCAGCGTGACGTGCGCGAAGAGCGGATGGCCCTTCAGCGCCTCGATCACCGCGGCCACTCCGTCGTGTCTGCCGACCCGCAGGTTGTCACGCTGCGCGACGTCGTGGGTGAGCACAACCCGGCTGTTCTGGCCGATCCGGGAGAGCACCGTGAGCAGGACATTGCGCTCCAGCGACTGCGCCTCGTCGACGATCACGAAGGCGTCGTGCAGTGAGCGGCCCCGGATGTGCGTGAGGGGCATGACCTCGAGCATGCCCCGGTCGAGGACTTCCTCCACGACCTCCTGGGACACCAGTGCGCCGAGCGTGTCGAACACAGCCTGTCCCCAGGGGCTCATCTTCTCGGCCTCCGTGCCTGGCAGGTAGCCCAGGTCCTGGCCGCCGACGGCGTAGAGGGGCCGGAACACCAGCACCTTGCGGTGCTGCCGACGCTCCAGCACCGCCTCCAGCCCCGCGCAGAGCGCGAGCGCCGATTTGCCCGTGCCTGCCCGGCCGCCCAGCGACACGATGCCGACGTCCGGGTCGAGCAGGAGGTCGATCGCCACGCGCTGCTCCGCGCTGCGTCCGTGGACGCCGAACACGTCGCGGTCCCCGCGCACGAGCCGCACCTGCTTGTCGGGCAGCACCCGCGCCAGCGCCGAGCCGCGCTCGGACAGCAGCACGAGGCCGGTGTGACAGGGCAGCTCGGCGGCGGCGGGCAGGTCCACCACCTGGTCGGAGTACAGCGCCGCCAGCACTTGCGAGCCGACCTCGAGCTCTGCCATGCCGGTCCAGCCGGAGTCGACCGGCATGCCCGGGTCGTACTCCTCGGCGTCCAGGCCCACCGCGGACGCCTTCACCCGCATCGGCAGGTCCTTGCTGACCACTGTCACGTGCCGGCCGTCGGCGGCGAGGCTGCGGGCGACGGCGAGGATCCGGGTGTCGTTGTCCCCGAGCCGGAAGCCCGCCGGGAGCAGGCCGGCGTCCGCGTGGTTCAGCTCGACCCGCAGCGTGCCGCCCTCCCCCACCGGGATCGGCGCGTCGAGCCGGCCGTGCCGCACCCGGAGGTCGTCGAGCAGGCGCAGGGCCTGCCGGGCGAAATACCCCAGTTCGGGGTGGTTGCGCTTCGCCTCGAGCTCCGTGATGACGACGACCGGGAGGACGACCTCGTGCTCGGCGAAGCGCATCGGCGCACGAGGGTCCGCGAGCACCACCGAGGTGTCGAGGACGAACGTGCGTCGCTGCGGTTTGGCGAGCAGTGGGTCTGCACCTCGGCGGGAACTGGCCAAATGGGTCTCCCCTCGCCGGCGCACCCGCTGCGGGGTGCTCGTTCCTCGACGCTAGACGACGGCAGGGCGGCCGCAGAAGAGGCGTACGGGTGGACGCGAGAACCGGAACGCCCGCCGGGGCCGCCGGAAGTGGGACGGTTCCGACCGGAGTGACGGACATCACCACCGGAACCCGTGGGTTCCTGGCCGCCGGGTTCTGACCCGAGTGACGGACAGGGGGTGCATTCGGAGCGTTGATGAGCGACCCTGGTCGCACCTGTTGGTAACGGTTCGGCAACTGCTCCACGTTCGACGGGCCGGGCACCGGCCGATTCGCGAGGTGAGCATGAGAGGCACCCGTGGCCCTCGCGGCCTGCGCGTCCTGGCGGGAGTTGCCGTCGTGACCCTCGCCGCCTGCGCCGCCCCCGCGCACACCTTCGTCGCCAGCCCGGACGCCGACCTCGTCCTGCGCCTCCCGAGTTCGTGGAGCACCGTCCGCAACGAGGCATCGAACGACTCGAGCACGGGGCAGCCGGACGGCAACTGGAACGCCGTGTTCGAGGCGTCCAAGCACCCCGACGTGAACCATGTCGACCTGTCCACGTCGGTGACGGAGCCGGTGGCGTATGCCCGCGTCAGCGTGCTCGACAGCGACACCGCGAGCGGGATGAACGGGGACAAGCTGCGCGACATCGTGCTCCCGTTCACCGCCTCGGCCCGGGCCCAGGTCGCCACGGACCCCAGGGCGAAGACGTTCAAGCGGATCAGCGACTACGACGTCCACTCCAACGTGGCCTCGGGCGTCCACATCGTCTACAGCTACGACCTCGGGCACGGCCGCGAGGTCTTCGACCAGATAGCAATGATCGGCTCGCAGAAGACCCGGGTCTACCTGCTCATCGTCCGGTGCGACCAGTCCTGCTACGACGCGCACAAGAGCGAGATCGCCGACGTCGTCTCGTCGTTCACCGTGAAGGTCCCGTGACGCGTCAGTTCCCCGCAGCCCCGCCCCTGGAGGCCCCGTGAGCCAGCCGACCACGAGCCCGACCACCACGAGCGGGCCGAGTTCGGACGCCGGGGCAGCCCGCCCGGACCCGCGCTTCCCCTGGAAGACGAAGGGGACCCGCAAGCCCCTGTCACTGTGGGACCGGGGCAAGTTCCTGCTGCTGATCGCGCTGCTGTTCCACCTGCTCGTCTGGAACGAGTACGTCCGGTTCGGGCCGCCCGAGACGTGGTGGGACGCCGAGGCGCAGGTGGCCTACAACCAGCAGTGGCTGCTCTGGCTCGCCGGGCTCGAGGTGCTGCGCCAGATCCACTTCCTGGTCAGCGAGCACAGCGCGCGGTACCACGGCTTCTGGAGCCGCCGCGTCTTCGGCGCCACCAACCGCTGGTGGGAGCGGCGGTTCAACCCGTGGAACCGGTACCGGATCATGCGGGTCGTCCGGTGGCTGTTCTGGCTCGCCGTCCTCGCCGTCGTGCTGGGGAGGATCACCGACGCGCCGCCCGTGGTCGCCCTGTTCAAGGCCCCGGCGATGCTGAAGCAGATCGCCCCGACCCTGTTCTACGTCGTCTTCCTCATCTTCATCAGCGTCATCCAGTTCGCCGCGATCTTCTGGTTCATGTCCAAGGGCGGCGTGGACACGATCTTCCCGGACGACATCGAGACCCGGTTCAGCGACGTCTGGGGCCAGGACCACGTGCTCGAGCGTGTCAAGGAGAACGTCGTCCTGCTCGAGAACCCGGAGGCCATCGAGGCCCGCGGCGGGCACGTGCCGGGCGGCATCCTCCTCTACGGGCCACCGGGCACCGGCAAGACGCTGATGGCGCAGGCCGTGGCCGGCGAGACGGGCAAGCCGTTCGTCTTCGTCGAGCCCGGCGCGTTCACCGCGATGTTCTTCGGCGTCGGCATCCTCAAGGTCAAGGCGCTGTTCCGCCGGGCGCGCAAGCTCGCCCTGCGGTACGGCGGCGTCATCCTGTTCTTCGACGAGGCGGACACGCTCGGCAGCCGTGGGGCGCGGACCGGCACCCAGCCGGGCACGGTGATGACCCCCTGGGCGGACTCCTGCCACGCCCCCGCGTACCTGTCGGGGCACGCGCTGGCCGCCGTGCAGGGTGCCGCCGCCTCGGCGCTGCCCCCGCCGGAGGACACCCGCTGGACCCGGATGGGCCGCGCGGTCGACCGCTTCATCGCCGGCAGCGCGATGGGCGGCGGCAGCTCGTCGTTCGACGGGACGCTGCAGGCGCTGCTGACCGAGCTGTCCGGCCTGGAGAAGCCGCGCGGCTTCTTCAACAAGTACTTGCGCCGGACGCTCGGCATGCGCCCGAAGCCGCCGCCGAAGTACCGGATCCTGCTGATGATGGCGAGCAACCTGCCCGAGGCGCTCGACCCCGCACTGCTGCGTCCGGGCCGGCTCGACCGGCACTACCGGGTGGGCTACCCCAGCAAGGCCGGCCGGGTGCGCACGTACGAGGGCTACCTCGCCAAGGTGAAGCACGAGCTGACACCCGAGCAGATCGAGCGACTGGCGATCATGACCCCGTACCACTCGGGGGCGAAGATCAAGGACACCGTCAACGAAGCGCTGATCTACGCCATCCGGGAGGACCGGGAGGTCATCACCTGGAAGGACATCGTCAAGGCGCGCCAGCTCAAGGAGCTCGGGCCGCCCGAGGACGTCGAGTACATCGAGCGGGAGCGGCACGCCGTCGCCGTCCACGAGGCCTGCCACGCCGTGCTCGCCTGGCTCACCCGGCGGCACATGGAGATCGACCTCGCGACGATCGAGAAGGGCAGCAGCTATCTCGGGATGGTGTCGAGCATCCCGCCGGAGGATCAGTTCACCCAGTGGCGCACCGAGTACGAGAGCGACATCATGGTCAGCCTCGCGTCGCTGGCAGGCGAGCGGCACTTCTACGGCGGCGACAACTCCTCCGGCGTGTCGGGCGACCTGACGACTGCGACGACGATCGCCGGCCTGATGGAGAGCCACTGGGGCATGGGGACCGGCCTGTCGTCCCTGCCCGCGCTGCAGAACCTGGGCATCACCGGGGGGGTGCCGGAACCGAAGCGCCGTGGGGGCATCGGGTTCGGCCTGCCGCTGCCGTCGAAGGGCGATCAGGGCACGGGCGGTGCCCTCGGGCAGCGGATCGAGCAGAATCTGAACCGGCTGCTGCAGCGCGCCGAGGACCTGCTGCAGGAGAGCCGGTTGCAGGTGCTCGCGCTCGCGCACGCCCTCGAGACGCACAAGACCCTGTCCGGCGAGGACGTCGTCGCCGTGCTGGAGGGCCGGGTCGGTCCGCTGGTGGACGGCCGTCCCTACCGCGACCCGGAGTTCCTGCGGGAGCTCGAGAGCTATCACGACGCCGCCGTGGAGGCCCACCGCGGGCACGCCCGGCTCGCCCAGCCGCTGCCCGCGGCCCAGCCGCCCGAGGGCGTCCTGGCGGGCGAGGTCGTCGAGCCTGAGTCGGAGTCCGAGCCGGTGCCGGCCGGCGCGAGCGCCGGCGAGTGGGCGGTGCTCGACCCGGAAGCTAACGGACGGGGAGCCGCAGGCTCCGGCGACTGATCCGGCTCGGCGTCGGTCGGGCCCACGCGGCGTCGTCGCCGGGCTCGACCGCCGCGGACGTCGCCGTCCGGCCTGCGGCCGTCTGCGCCTTCTGCAGCTCGACGGCGTGCCGGGTGGCCCATGCGGTCCAGGAGACCGAGCCCACGCCGCTGCCGCCGGAGATCGTGAAGCCGTCCTTCTGGTAGGTCACGAAGAGCCCGGGCATGGCCGCGCCGACCGGGGTCAGCGACACCACCAGGGACTCGGTGTCGCAGGCCCCCGTGAACGTGCCGGGCAACGTCACCGTCGCCGTGCCGTCGACCTGCAGGGTGGCCGTGCCGGCGGCGGCGTGCAGCGACGCCTCTCCGGACAGTGCCGGCGCGTAGGCGACGTGGACGCCGTCCGCGGACAGCACACCGGTCCAGGAGCGCAGGGCGAGCGCGTCGCCGTCGAAGTAGGACTGCCCGGTGGCGACCTGGGCGACGCCGGTGCCGTCCCCGCCGATCGCCACCACGGCGGGCACGTCCTGGACCGTGGTGTCGGCGAGCAGGCCGGCATTGCGCCGGCCCTCGCCGCGAAGGGCCCCGCCGGTCCCGGTCCGCTTCGCTCCGGCGAGTCCGTGCAGACCCCAGCCGGAGGACAGGGCCGTGACCCCGATGAACGCCGTGGCCTGCGCGTAGACGGCCGCGCCGACGCCGGCGCCGCGCTGCACCACCTGCCAGATGACGCGCCCGCTGGCAGCCGTCACCGAGGTCGTCCGGGTGCCGGTGGGGTTGTCACGTCCCAACAGGAGCGGTGGGGGGCCGGCGGCCTCGGCCGAGGAGCCGGCCACCACGGCGGAGCCCAGGCCGAGCGCAGCGGTCAGGCCTCCGAGCAGCAGACGGCGACGGGAACGGGGAGACGGCCGAGCGGTCATGCCGCGCAGCCTAGCGTCACTCTCCGAATCTACGGTGTCGCTGAGAGTAAGAACGCAACGCGCGCAGAAAATCCACCTTCCGGAAGTCGGGCCACAGGGCCTCGCAGAAGTAGAACTCGCTGTGGGCGCTCTGCCAGAGCAGGAAGCCCGACAGCCGCTGCTCGCCCGAGGTGCGGATGACGAGGTCCGGATCCGGCTGCCCGCGGGTGTACAGGTGCTCGGCGATGTGCTCGACGTCGAGGATCTCCGCGAGCTCCTCGATCGAGCGGCCCTGCTGGGCCTGTTCGACCAGAAGTGAGCGGACGGCGTCCGCGATCTCCCGGCGCCCGCCGTACCCGATGGCCACGTTGACGTGCAGGCCCTCGACCCCGCGGGTGGAGTCCTCGTGCTCCTTCAGGCGCCCGGCGGTCGCCGCCGGCAGGAGGTCGAGGGCGCCCACCGGGTGCACCCGCCAGCGGCGGGCGGCGGCGAGGCGCCCCACGACGTCCTCGATGATCTCGAGCAGGTCGGCCAGCTCCTGGGGGGGCCGGCTGAGGTTGTCGGTGGACAGCAGCCAGAGCGTCACGCGCTCGACGCCGGCGTCCTCGCACCAGCCGAGGAAGTCCAGGATCCTGTCCGCCCCGGCCCGGTGCCCCTCGGCGGCTCCTGCCCCGTAGGCCCGGGCCCAGCGCCGGTTGCCGTCGAGGATCACCCCGACGTGCCGCGGCACCACTGACGGCGGCAGCGACGCGGCGAGCCGGCGCGCGTAGAGGCGGTAGACGAGCTCCCGCATCCCCATCGGTGCTCTCCTGACCAGTACCGGCGACTCCGCACCGTCAACGGTACCCGGCGGCTCGTAAGCTCGGGGTATGAGAGGACCGGCATGAGTGACGGACCGCTGGCGACAGCGAAGCCGCTTGCCATGGCGAAGCCGCACCTACGCGGCTGGCTGCACCTCGGCGCCTTTCCCCTCGCCCTCGCCACGGGTGCCCTGCTCACCCTGCTCGCGCCGGCCGGCTCCGCGCGCACCGCGCTGGCGGTCTTCGCGGCCAGCGCGGGGCTCCTGTTCGGCGTCAGCGCTCTCTACCACCGGGGGACCTGGGGACCGCGTGCACACGGCGTGCTCAAACGGCTCGACCACGCCAACATCTTCCTGATCATCGCCGGGACGTACACCCCGTTCGCCGTGCTCCTGCTGCCCGCCGGCCCCGCCAGCGTGCTGCTCTGGGTGGTCTGGAGCGGGGCGATCGGCGGCGTCGCCTTCCGGGTGCTCTGGGTGGGCGCCCCCCGCTGGTTGTACGTCCCGGTGTACATCGCCCTCGGCTGGGTCGCCGTGGTGTACCTGCCTGCCTTCGCGAAGGCAGGGCCGGCCGTGCTGGCGCTCGTTCTCGCCGGGGGCCTGCTGTACACCCTCGGCGGGCTCGTGTACGGCCTCCGCCGGCCGGACCCGAGCCCGCGGTGGTTCGGCTTCCACGAGGTGTTCCACGCCCTGACCGTGCTCGCCTTCGCCGCGCACTGCATGGGCCTGGCGGTCGCGGTCACAGCCAGCTGAACCAGCGGCCGAACTACTCGCCCGGGCCGGTTGCGCGGACCTGCTCGACACGCTCCATCGCCGAACGCAGGTCGCCGAGCCACTGCGCCGTGTTCTGCCCGACGAGGCGCACGCACCAGGCGAGCGCGTGCGCGCGCGAGCGGGCCACCCCGGCGTCGACCAGGGTGTCGAGCACCTGGCGCTCGGGCTGGCGCAGGCGTGTCATGACCGGCACGGCGAGGTGCGTGAAGAGCTCCACTTGATCGCCGACCCGGACGCCCCACGCCACCTTCCGGCGGAAGCGGTGCTCGGCCTCGCGGGCGACGCCGATCCGCGCGTCGCGTGTCTCCGCGCGGAAGCGGGCGACGAGGCCGGCGATGCCCTCGGCCTTCTCGGCGTCGGTGGCGCCCTCGGCGGTCTCGGGCGCGGTGAGGGTCAGGAGGACGGTGATCTCCTCGCGGTCGACCGTCACGTCCGCGGGGGCCACACCCGTCCATTCCTGAGGGAGGCGCTGGGTGAACCAGGCAGCGATGCCCGGCTGCGTACTTTCGGTGTCAGTCATGTAAGCATGATTACTCTGTTTCACCGCTGACGCCAGAGTCCGGACCGCGCGTTCGCCGGGGGCTGAGAGCTGCCCCGACCTGGACGGCGAGAGCGGCGGGCTCGGTCACGGGTGCCTGGCACACGAAGGACCGGCAGACGTAGGCGGCGGGGCGGCCCGCGACCAGGGGACGGTCCGCGAGCAACGGCACGCCGCCGTCCCCGGCTTCCCCGACGGACACCACCAGCCCGGGCGCCGCACCGGCGAGCGCGACGGCGTGCAGGGCGGCGCGCCGCTCGTCGGCGTCCGGGCCCACCACCGCGACCTCGCGCGGGCCGTCGGCGACCGCCTCGGCGACGGCCAGCGCCCAGCCGAAGGCGCGCGGGACCCGGGCGCCGCTCGCGGCTGCGACCGCGAGGCCCTGCTCGGCGGCTGTCCGGTGCCGCTCCGACCCGGTGAGCGCGGCATACGACAGCAGTGCGCCGCAGGCGGCCGACCACCCCGAAGGGTAGGCGTTGTCGGTCGGGTCCTGAGGGCGCCGGACGGCGATCAGTGCGGGGTCGGTCGCGTCGTCCGGCGTGTCGTAGAAGCCCCCCGCCCCGTCGGAGAAGTGCGCCAGCACGGTGCCGAGCAGGCCGCCCGCCACCTCGAGCCACGCGGGCTCCCCGGTGACGGCGTGCAGCGCCAGCAACCCTTCGGCGACGTCGGCATAGTCCTCGAGGACGCCGCTCGGTGCGCCTGCCACGCCGTCCCGGCTGACCCGGCGCAGCCGCACCCCCCCGGATGCCCCTGGACCGCAGGGTCGGGCGCGAGGTGGACGGCGAGCAGCAGGTCCGCGACGCCCGCCGCGGCCTCGACCAGGTCGGGCCGCCCGAGCAGGATGCCGGTTTCTGCCAGGGCGGCGATCGCGAGGCCGTTCCAGGCCGCCACCACCTTGTCGTCACGGGCCGGTTGCGGGCGTTGCGCCCGGGCGGCCAGCAGCTTGCCGCGCACCTGCTCCCAGCGCTGGGCCTCCGAAGGATCGAGCCAGACGTCGCGGTCGAGCTGCAGCGTCGAGCGGCCGTGCTCGAAGGTGCCCTGCGGGGTCACCCGCAGCAAGGCTGCCGTCCAGGCTGCGTCCTGCGCGCCGAGCACGTCGAGCAGCTGCGCGGGAGTCCACACGTAGGTGTGCCCCTCGACGCCGTGCACCCGGCCGTCGTCGCCCCGCACGGGCGTGTCGGCGTCCAGGGAGCTCGCGAAGCCGCCCTGCCCGGTGCCCAGCGCCGCGACCATCCAGTCGCACGTCTCGCGGGCGATCCGGGCCCCCGGGGTCGCCGCTCACTCGCCACCAGTGCAGGTAGACGCGGGCGAGCTGGGCGTTGTCGTACAGCATCTTCTCGAAGTGGGGCACGACCCAGCCTGCATCCACGGCGTAGCGGGCGAACCCGCCCGCGAGCTGGTCGTACATGCCGCTGCGCGCCATCGCGCGCAGGGTGCGCCCGGCGAGCCCGAGCGCGACGGCGCCGGTGCCCGCCTCGAACGCCGCGACGTCCTCCGCGCCATCCGGTCCGGCTGACCGGCGCGCCGCGTGCCGCACCAGCTGGGCGAGGTTCACCGACGGCGGGAACTTCGGGGCGCCGCCGAAACCACCGTGCTCGGCGTCCTCGTCGGCCGCGAGGGCATGGACGGCGGCGGTCAGCGCCGCGTCGTCCGGGACCTCTGACGCCGTGGTGAACCGCCCGGCGAGCGCCGTGGCGATGCGGCCGCCCGCCGCCTCGACCTCGTCGCGCTGGGTCCGCCAGGCGTCGCCGATCGCGCCGAGGAGCTGGGGGAACGACGGCATGCCGTGCCGCGGGGACGGCGGGAAGTACGTGCCCGCGTAGAACGGCCGGCCCTGCGGCGTGAGGAACACCGTCATCGGCCAGCCGCCCTGGCCGGTCATGCGCCTGGGTCGCGCGCCATGTAGACGGCGTCGACGTCGGGCCGCTCCTCGCGGTCGACCTTGACGTTGACGAAGTTGTCGTTCATCAGCGCCGCGACGCCGCGGGTCCTCGAACGACTCGTGCGCCATCACGTGGCACCAGTGGCAGGCGGCGTAGCCGACGGACAGCAGCACCGGCACGTCGCGGTCCGCGCGCCTCGGCGAAGGCGTCGTCCCCCCACTCCCACCAGTCCACCGGGTTGTCCGGCGTGCTGCAGCAGGTAGGGGCTGGTCGCGTTCGCGAGCCGGTTCGCCATCGATGCCCTCCAGGGGTCGGCTTGCGTGAAGCGGTTGCTGTCTATCGCGGACGGTGCTGCGTCTGCAGGGTGCCGCCGTCCAGCGGCCGATGGCGCCAGACGGCCTCGGGCCGTGCCCGCGGGAGCGAGCAGGTGATGTCCATCCGGTGCGGGGTCTCCAGGAAGATGACCTCGACCCGCAGCGGTCTGGTCGTCCAGCCAGCCGCCGGAGGCGGCGACCGGGATGGTTTCGCCGTGGAGGTCGGCGGGGTCAGAGACCATCCAGTCTCCGGTGCCGACCGGAAAGGTCAGCGCGTTGGCGGGCTCGATGAGGGTGACCTCGAGTGCCTCGTCGCGCCATGCCGAGCCCGATGGAGGTCAGCAGGGCTGACCCTGGGTGCCTGCGGCGCGGGCGGCGACGGTGAACGGCCCACGTCCGACCAGTCCTGCCGGCGCGGTGGCCGGCCTGCGCCAGCGCAGGCGGCAGCCGCAGGTCGCGCAAGCCGGGCATCGAGGCCGTGCTGCGCGCCGGCGTCCGGCGCGGTGCCGTGCCGAGGCCCGGGCAGCAGGTGCGCCCACATGGCGTCGAGGACCGCCTGCATGTCCAGCGTGACCGGCGGTCGTGGCGATCACCGCGTCCTGCTCGGGCAGGACAACGCAGAACTGCCCGAAGGCCCCGTCGCCGCGGTATCCGTGCCGGGACATCCAGAACTGGAAGCCGTAGCCCTGCCGCCAGTCGGGGTTGGGCTCGTCCGCGGTGTCGATCTGCCGGGACGTCGCCTGGGCGACCTATCTCTCCGGCATGAGCTGGATGTCGCCCCATCGGCCGCCCTGCAGGTACAGCTGGCCGAGCTTGGCGATGTCCTCGGTGCGGGCGTACAGGCCGCTGAAGCCCTGCTCCCGGCCGGGCGGCCAGGTCTGCCAGCCGACGTGGCCGATGCCGAGCGGGTCGAACAGCCGGGGCCGCAGGTAGCTGGGTGAGCGGCATCCCCGCGTTGCGCTGGATGATGCTCGCCAGCGCGTACGTACAGGGCTGGCTGTAGGCGAAGACCGTGCCGGGCACCTGGTCGGGCGGCATCAGCAGGAACCCGCGGACCGGTTCCTCCGGGTCGCGCATGATCGCCTCCTGCAGCATCTCGCGGTCATGCCCGCTGGCCATCGAGGCGAGGTGCCGCAGCGTCATCGACCGGCTGCCGGCGTCGGTGATGTCAGCGGCGAACTCCGGGAAGTGCGACACCACGGGGGCATCCAGGTCGAACAGTCCCTCTCTCAGCGCGAACCCGAGCGCGGTGGAGGTGAAGCTCTTGCTGAGCGAGTACAGCAACCGGGTCCGTTCCGGCGTGTGCGGCGCCCACCAGCCCTCCGCCACGACATGCCCGTGCCGCACCACCATCAGGCTGTGCATTTCGACGGACGGGTCAGCCTCTACCGCGTCCAGGAAGCCAGCACGGCCGCCGGATCGACCCGTGATCCGCGGGGAGACTGCGTGGCAGCTTCGTCGTCACGACCTGCATCGTAAGGGACGGGAAGATGCCCGGTCGCCGGTGAGGAGCCCGTGCACGACGGAGAACAGAGCCGCCGGCCACACCGGGCAGCGTTTCCCGGGCGAAGGAGGCGGACTCCGAGGTTCAACGTTCCGGTCGTTCGCCGGGCTCGTCGAGGTCCCCGAACCCGGTCAGTGCGAGGTCCAGGAGGCGCCCGACAGCCGCGCCGGCCTGCCGGCCGCTCGCCGTGACCTCGAGGACGTGGCCCTGCGCCCGCGCCGAGCGCCGGCCACCTGACGTCGAGGCTGCCGGCGGGGACCGGCCTCCCCGCCCCGGGTGAGGTTGCGGAGGCGGACGTCGGCCTCGAACTCCCGGACGGCGCGGGGCCAGCGCCGCCGCCGGCCGGGCATGCAGCCCCTGCGGCCAGGTCACCTCGAATCGGCCGGTCGCCGCTCGGCAGGTACTCTGCTGGCCTACGCGCCTCGCTCTAACGCCCCGGACCGAGGGCCGGTGCCGAGGTGCCCCTGCTTCGCCGCGAGCGCCGTGGTCGGCCTCCGCGCGCCACCTCGGTCGCGTTCCGCGCCGCCGGCGGCGGCGACCGCTGCGACGCACAGGCCCTCGACGAGGGGCCCCGGGGACAGCGATCACCCGCTCGCGCAGGGCGGGGTCGAGCAGGTCCAGGGCCATCTCGGCCGAGAGCACGGCGCTGCCCAGGTCCATCAGCACGACGACACCCGGCGCCGCGGTCCGTCGCGCGCGATCGCCGTCGGCGATCGCGGCGGCGTCGGTGCCGAAGGCGTCGTCCGTCGAGGCCGGCCGCGACGCTCGATAGGCACGTCGGTCGCCGGCACCATCTGCGCGGGCGAGCTCGAGCGGCGGCCTCGCCCAGCGGCCGGCTGTGCGAGACGACCACGATCCCGACCGGCGACGCCTCCGGTCGCGTTCACCGCTCGCCAGCGTCTGCCGCCGCCGCGTCGACGCAGCAGGGCGGTCGACGTCGCGCCGGGGTCCTGGTGCCCGCGCTGCGCTCGCCCAGGTAGCTGGCCCGGCCCTTGCGGGCCACAGCGGGATGGTGGCGTCGCGGCCCGCGTCGCGCCGCCGCCGCGGCCGCCGCAGCGCGTCGCCGAGGCCGGCGCCGTCGGCCGAGCGCCGCGTCCAGCGCGTCGACGGCCGGGACCAGCGCGTCGACCATCGTCTTGTCGCCGAGCTCGGCCTTGCCGCGGGCGACCACCCCGTCCAGCCCGGCCCGCAGCGCCGCCGGCGAACGCCGGCGGCGTCGAGCTCGGCTCGGTCGCCCGACCGAGCGTCGCCCATCCGCAGGAAGAACGTGCCGTACAGCGGCCCGCTGGCACCGCCGACCGTGCTGACCAGCGTCATCCCGGCCGTCTTGAGCAGCGCCGCCGGCGCGGCGTCCGGGGCGGCGTCGAGCTTGCGCGACCACGGCGGTCATGCCGCGGCGCATGTTCGTGCCGTGGTCGGCGTCGCCGATCGCCGAGTCGAGCGCGGTCAGCTCGTCCGCGTTCTCCGTCACGGCGTCGCGCGAACGCCCGCAGCCAGCGGCCGAGCTCGGCCGACGCCCACCGTGCTCCGCCATGTTCACGCTCAGACCCCCCACCGCAGCGCCGGGGTGTTGACCGGGGCGTCCCACAGCCGCAGCAGCTCGTCGTCCAGCCTTGAGCAGGGTGACCGAGCAGCCGGCCATGTCCAGGCTGGTGATGTAGTTGCCGACCAGCGAGCGGGCGACCGGACGCCGGCCCGCTCCAGGATCTTCGCCACCTCGCCGTACATGAGGTAGAGCTCGATCAGCGGGGTGGCGCCCATGCCGTTGACGAACGCGAGCACGCCGTCGCCGCCGGTGAAGTCGAGGTCCTCGAGGATCGGCTCGACGAGCATCTCGCGCGATCTCCCGCGCGGGCGCCATCGGGCAGCCGCCGCCGGCCGGGCTCGCCGTGGATGCCGATGCCCGACCTCCATCTGGTCGTCGGGCAGGTCGAAGGTCGGCGTGCCCGGCGGCGGGCACGGTGCAGGAGGTCAGCGCCATGCCCATGCTGCGCGCCGTTGGCGCTCACCTTGCGGCGACCTCGGCGACCGCGGCCAGGTCGCGGCCCTCCTCCGCGGCCGCCCAGCGATCTTCTCCACAGCACGGTGGCCCCGACGCCGCGGCGGCCGGCGGTGTAGAGGCTGTCCTGCGACGGCGACGTCGTCGTCGGTGACGACGGTCTCGACCTCGACGCCCTCGGCGGCGGCGAGCTCGGCGGCCATCTCGAAGTTCATGACGTCGCCGGTGTAGTTCTTCACGATGTGCAGCACGCCCGCGCCGCCGTCGACGGCCTTGGTGGCCGCGAGCATCTGGTCGGGCACCGGCGAGGTGAACACCTCGCCCGCGCAGGCGGCGTCGAGCATCGCCGGGCCCGACGAACCCGCCGTGCAGCGGCTCGTGGCCCGAGCCGCCGCCGGAGACGAGCCCGACCTTGCCCTGGACCGGGGCGTCGCCGCGGAAGACGATCTTGTTCTCGTGGTCGACCCGCAGCTCGGGGTGGGCCAGCGCCACGCCGCGCAGCGCCTCGCGTGACGACGTCGGCGGTGTCGTTGATCAGCTTCTTCACGGGCCACTCCTCGATCCGGGTCGTGCGGCCCATCCTGCTGCGGCAAGGGCTGCGCGCGCACCGGGTCGCGCCGGGCTTTCGAGGGTCAGCTGCGTGTCACCGCCGGTCGCCGAACAGGCGCGGACGCCGCGGGTGCAGGCGGACCGCGCGGCCCGCGCTGACCCGCGGGAGCTCGTCGTGACCGTGCGGCAGGTGGACGACGACCGGCTCGGCGTGTTCGGGAACGGTGACGTCCACGCGGGTGTGGGTCGTCAACGGGGTCACCCGGGCGACTGTGCCCGGCGTTCCGCCGTCGGCCCCGTCGGCCCCGTCGGCCCCGCCGGGTCCCCCGGGTCGGCCCTCGGTGGTGAGGTCGATGTCGTGGGGCCGGTGCCAGGCACCGTGCAGGCGGGTGCTCGCGCCGATGAAGCTCATGACGAACGGGCTGGCCGGGCGGTGGTACAGGTCGGACGGGCTCCCCGCCTGCTCGATCCGGCCGCCGTGCACCAGGACGATCTGGTCCGCCAGCTCGAGGGCCTCCTCCTGGTCGTGAGTGACGACGATCGTCGTGACGGGGACCTGCTCGTGCAGCCGGCGCAGCCACTCCCGCAGCTCGGCGCGGATCGCCGCGTCGAGCGCCCCGAACGGCTCGTCGAGCAGCAGCACCCGGGGCTCGGCGGCGAGCGCACGGGCCAGAGCCATGCGCTGCCGCTGGCCGCCGGACAGCTGTGCGGGGTAGCGGCCCGCGAGCCCGTCGAGCCGGACGAGCGCCAGCAGCTCCTCGACCCGGGCCCGGATCTCCTTCTTCGGGCGGCGGCGCACGGCCAGCGCGAAGCCGACGTTGTCCGCGACCGTCAGGTGCCGGAAGGCGGCGTAGTGCTGGAAGACGAAGCCGATGCTCCGCTCGCGCACCGGGACGCCGGTGACGTCCGCTCCCGCGATGCGGACGGTGCCCGCATCCGGCCGCTCCAGTCCCGCGAGCACACGCAGCAGTGTGGACTTCCCGCCGCCGGAGGGACCGAGCAGGGCGGTCAGGGACTGGTCGGGCACGTCGACGCTGACGTCGTCGAGTGCGACGGCGGTGCCGAACCGCTTGGAGATCCGGGTCGCGGTGATGCTCATCGCGTCTCCTTCCTGACATCGGAACGGTCGAGCCGGCGTCCGAGCCGGGTCATCAGGAGGAGGACGGCGACCGCGACGAGTCCGAGGAACAGGCCGGCGGCGAAGGCGCCGGTGAGGTCGAGTGCGACGAACCGGTCCTCGACGTACAGCGGGAGGGTCTGCGTGACGCCCAGCACGCTGCCGGAGACGATCGCGACCGCGCCGTACTCCCCCAGCGCACGCGCCGTGGTGAGGACGACGCCGTAGATCAGCCCCCAGCGGATCGCGGGCAGGGTGACCCGCAGGAAGGTGCGCCAGGGACCGGCGCCGAGGGTCGCGGCGGCCTCCTCGGCGTCCGTGCCCGCCTCCGCCAGCACCGGCGCCACCTCGCCGGCCACGAACGGCAGCGACACGAAGACCGTCGCGAGAACCATGCCGGGCAGCGCGAAGATCACCTGTACGTCGTGGCCGGCCAGCCACGGCCCGAACCAGCCCTGGGCGCCGTAGAGGGCGACGAGCGCGAGGCCGAGCACGACCGGCGACACGGCGAACGGGAGGTCCAGCGCGGCGGCGATGAGGCCGCGGCCGGGCGGCCGGTAGCGGACGAGCACGAACGCGCACACGACGCCGAACACGGTGTTGATCGGGACGGCGATCGCGGTCACGAGCAGCGAGAGCTGGACGGCGTGCACCGCCTCGGGGGTCGTCAGCGCCTCCACGACGGGCGCGAGGCCGTGCGCGAAGGTCCGGACGACGATCAGAGCGACGGGCGCGACGACGATGAGCCCGAGGTAGCCCAGCGCCGCCACGCGCAGCGCGAGCCGGCCGCTCATCGGCGTCCCTCGGCCCTGTGGCCGACGACCCGGAGGAGCACCACGACGAGGAGCGCGACCGCGAGCAGGACGACGGCGACCGCCGCGCCGGCCTCCGGGGCGCCGTTCTCCACCTGAGTGAAGATCCACCAGGAGGCCACCTCGGTCCGGTACGGCAGGTTGCCGGAGATCAGCACGACGGACCCGAACTCGCCGAGGGCCCGCGCGAACGCCTGGGCGCCGCCGGTGACGAGCGCCGGCAGCAGTGCCGGCAGCAGGACCCGGCGGAACGTCGTCCATCCGCCGGCGCCGAGCGTGGCGGCGGCCTCCTCGACCTCCGGGTCGAGGTCGGCGAGAACCGGCTGCACGCTGCGGACGACGAACGGCAGCGTGACGAAGAGCAACGCGAGGGCGACGCCGGCGCGGGTGTAGGCGAGGTCGAGCCCGAGCGGGTTGCCTTCGCCGTACAGCGCCAGCAGCGTGAGGCCCGCGACGATCGTCGGCAGCGCGAACGGGAGGTCGACCAGGGCGTCGACGAACCGGCGACCGGGGAAGTCGTCGCGCACCAGCATCCAGGCGACCGCGAGGCCGGCCACCAGGTCGACGGCGACGGCGACGAGCGAGACCCCGACCGTGAACGTCAGCGCGGCGACCGCCTCGGGCTGGGTGATCGTCGCCAGGAAGCCCGGCCCGACGCCGACGGCGAGGAGCGCCGCGATCGGCAGGAGCACGACCACCGAAAGGAACGTGACCGTCGACGCGGTGGCCAGCACAGCCGTCGGTACGGCGACGCCGCCGGCCATCCGGCTGCCGATCCGGCTGCCGATCCGGCCATCGATCCGGCCATCGATCCGGCCATCGATCCGGGAGGTCAAGGGCAGATCAGCCACCGCTCGCACCCACGGCCTTCTCGACCGGGACGATCAAGCCCTGCTGGGGGTCGAAGAACCGCTTCGACACGTCCTTCCAGCCGCCGAGGTCCCCGATGGTGAAGAGCTGCTCGGGCGTGGGGAATACGTACGGGCCGGTCACCCGCGACGACCGGGCGGTAGCCGTACTTGGCGAAGATCTGCTGCGCCGGCTTCGTCCTGAGGAAGTCGACGAAGGCCTTCGCCGCCTGCGGGTTCGAGCTCTTCGTCGTCACCGCGACCGGGTTCTCGACGAGGATCGTGGCATCCGGGACGACCCACTCGACGTCCTTGCCCTTGGCCTTCGCGGCGATCGCCTCGTTCTCGTAGCTCAGCAGCACGTCGCCGACACCGCCGGTGAAGGTCTGCAGCGACGTCGCCGCGGAGGCGTCCTGGGCGACGACGTGGCCGAAGAGCTCCTTGAGGTACGTCAGCGCCTGGTCGGGGGTCTTCCCCTCCTTCAGCTGGGCGCCGTATGCCGCCAGCACGTTCCACCGCGCCCCGCCGGAGCTGAGGGGGTTGGGAGTCAGGACCTTGACGCCGGGCCGGACGAGGTCGTCCCATCCGTTGATGCCCTTGGGGTTGCCCTTGCGGACGACGAGCACGACGACGGAGCGCGTCACCATGCCGTGGTAGGCGTCGGAGTCCCAGTCCTTCGCCACGAGGCCGGCGTCGACGAGCTTGGTGATGTCGGGGGCGAGCGAGAGTGCGGCCACGTCCGTGGGCAGGCCTGCGGCCACCGCGCGGGACTGCGCGCCGGACGCGCCGTACGACTGGATGAAGGTGACGCCGCTGCCGGCCGGCGTCTTCTCGAATGCGGGGATGAGCTCGGCGTACGCCTCCTTGGGCGTGGAGTAGGCGACCAGCGACACCCTGCCGCCGCCCGCCGCGCCCGCCTCGGCCGCCCCGCCGCAGCCGGCCAGCGCCACGGCGGCGACGACGAGGCCCACGACGAGGCCCGTGATCGCCGTCCAGGTCGTTCCTGCGCGGGACCCGGTCCTGCGTGGCCGGGCGCGCTTGTGGTGCTCGAGCATGGTCGTTCCCATCGTCTCGGTGTCGTTGCGGCACGCGGCACCCGCTTCCGCACCGAAGGGGTGCCGGGGCGGAAGCTCGGGCCGGGCCGGAGGTCGGCGGCGTCAGCGCCCGGGACAGACGGCGCTGGCCGTCCGCATGAGATCCACGTGACGACGGCACACCAGAAGGGGGCGGCGAGAGTGCCTCTCGGGTCCGCTCATCGAAGCCTCCATCGACCTCGTCACGGGGGACCTCGGCCTGCGGCGAGATCCGCGCTTGCCCGGACCGCCGTGGTCCGGACCTGGTCATCACCCGGGGCACCCCACCGCGGAGGAGGGTTGCCGGCCAGCGAGCCGGGGCTTGGTGCTGGCACTCAGGACCTTGGTAGCGGACGCTAACAGAGCGTCGACAAGGAGGACCAGACCTCGTCCGCTGTCCGGACAACGTTGACGGTCGGTGGCGAGAAATGACAATTCGTGGTCCTGTCCGAGGCGTGGACGACGTCTTGCGAGCCCTGCGTAGGCAGCTGCTACCGTCGGCAACGACAAGGTCATGAGTGCCAGCACCAAGCCCCGGCTCGCTGGCCGGCAACCCTCCACCGCGGTGGGGTGCCCCGGGTGATGACCTGGCCCGGGCCGCACGGCCCGGGCAAGCGCGGGCTTCGCAGGGCGGCGGAGTCCCGACGAGGAGGTCCGCCGTGTCCAGCACCGCACCCGGAGGGGTTCCCGCCCCGGCCGTCGTGCGCCTCGTCGGTCGCCGGCACGTGGACCTGCTGCGCGTCGCGAGCGCGCTCTGTCCTCGCGCCTGACAACGACCGGCCGTAGCCAGGCCACGGGCGGCGCCCGTGGCCGCGGTCGGAGCCGTCCACAGCCTCGGACTCCAGGAGTACCCATGCCACCGGTGAGCCAGCGGGCGACCCGTCCGCGCGAAGAGGGTCAGTGGGCGTTGGCCGGGCAGGACCCGCTCAACGCCGCCGAGCAGGCCAAGCAGGACGACGACGGGCTCAACGTGCGGGCCCGGATCGTCGCCCGGTACGCCCGTGAGGGCTTCGAGTCGATCGACCCGGGGGACCTGCGCCAGCGGTTCAAGTGGTGGGGGCTCTACACCCAGCGGCGGCCCGGCATCGACGGCGGCCGCACGGGCTCGCTGGACGACGCCGACATCGAGGACCGCTACTTCATGATGCGGGTGCGCATCCCCGGTGGTCAGCTCACGGCGGCGCAGTTGCGCGCCGTCGGCTCGGTCGGCCAGGAGTTCGGCCGCGACCTCGCCGACGTCACCGACCGGCAGAACGTGCAGTTCCACTGGATCCGCATCGAGGACGTCCCGGCGATCTGGGAGCGGCTCGAGGCGGTCGGCCTGTCGACGATGACGACGTGCGGCGACGCCCCGCGCAACATCCTGGGCTGCCCGGTCGCGGGCATCGACGCGAGCGAGGTCCTCGACGCGACCGCGACGCTGCGGGCGGCCGAGGCGCTCGCGCGGGGCAACAAAGCCTTCACCAACCTGCCGCGCAAGTGGAAGTCCGCCATCAGCGGCTGCGCCTCGCACTGCACGATCCACGAGATCAACGACGTCTCCTTCGTGGGCGTGACCGGCCCGGACGGCCAACCGGGCTTCGACCTCTGGGTCGGTGGGGGCCTCTCGACGAACCCCATGCTCGCCCACCGGCTCGGGGCCTTCGTGGCTCCGGAACGCGTGCCCGAGGTCTGGGCCGGCGTCACCGGTGTCTTCCGGGACTACGGGTACCGCCGGCTGCGCAGCCGGGCGAGGTTGAAGTTCCTGCTCGCGGACTGGGGACCCGAGCGGTTCCGGGACGTGCTGGAGACCGGGTACCTCGCCGCGCCGCTGCCCGACGGGCCCGCGCCCCCGCCCCCGCCGGACGGCGGGTCACGCGACCACGTGGGCGTGCACCGGCAGGTCGACGGCCGGTTCTACGTGGGTGCGTCCCCGCTCGTCGGCCGGCTGTCCGGGACGACGCTCCTGGAGGTCGCCGACCTCGCGGAGACGTTCGGCTCCGGGCGGGTGCGGACGACGGTGGAGCAGAAACTTGTCGTGCTCGACGTCCCCGAGGACCGGGTGGACGACCTCGTGGCCGAGCTCGCGGCGCGGGATCTGGTCACGCAGCCCTCGCCGTTCCGGCGCGGCATGCTCGCCTGCACCGGCATCGAGTTCTGCAAGCTCGCCATCGTCGAGACCAAGGCCCGCGCGCACGGGCTGACGGCGGAGCTCGAGCGCCGGCTGCCCGCCTTCGACACCCCGATCAGCATCAACGTCAACGGATGCCCGAACGCCTGCGCCCGGATCCAGCTCGCCGACATCGGCCTGAAGGGCGTGATCATCGACGGCGAGGAGGGGTTCCAGGTGCACCTCGGCGGCCACCTCGGGCCCGACGGCTCGTTCGGCCGCAAGCTGCGCGGGCTGAAGGTCCCGGCCGAGGCCCTCCCCGACTACATCGAGCGCCTGCTGCGCGCCTACCAGGCAGGGCGGGTGCCCGGGGAGTCCTTCGCGACCTGGGTGCACCGCGCCGACGAGGAGCTGCTGACGTGAGCGACCAGCGCCAGGCGCCGTTCTACTGCCCGTACTGCGGCGACGAGGACCTGATCCCCGCCGGGACCGCGGGCTGGACCTGCCGGTCCTGCCTCCGCATCTTCGAGCTCCGCCACGTCGGCATCGCCCGATCCCCACAGGAGGTCGACACATGACCACTGCCGCCCCGTCCCGCGAGCTGGCCGAGGCCGCCGCGGCGCAGCTCGAGGGGGCGCGCGCCGAGGACGTCGTCCGCTGGGCCCTGGAGGAGTTCGGGGACGGCGTCTGCGTGGCCTCCTCCATGCAGGACGCCGTCCTCGTGCACCTCGCCAGCCGGATCAGGCCGGGCATCCCGGTGATCTTCCTGGACACGGGCTACCACTTCGCCGAGACGATCGGCACCCGTGACGCGGCCGAGGCCGCCTACCCGATCCGGTTGATCGACGTCACGCCGGCCCAGTCGGTGGCCCAGCAGGACGCCGAGCACGGGCCGCGGCTGTACGAGCGGAACCCGGACCTCTGCTGCGCGCTGCGCAAGGTCGAGCCGCTGGGCCGCGCCCTCGAGCCGTACCGGGCCTGGATGACCGGCATCCGCCGGGAGGACGCCGCGACCCGCAACGTCGTCCCGCTCGTCCAATGGGACGCGAAGCGACAAATGATCAAGGTGAACCCGCTGGCGGCCTGGACGGACGACGACGTGGCCGGATACGTCGAACGGCACGGGGTGCTCGTCAACCCCTTGGTGCAGGTCGGCTACCTCTCGATCGGCTGCGCGCCCTGCACCCGTGCCGTCGCGCCGGGCGAGGACCCTCGGGCGGGCCGCTGGGCGGGGCTCGCCAAGACCGAGTGCGGCCTGCACACCTGAGCAATCGCGACCGAGGAGCTGCCGTGACCATCCTGGACGACGACACCGACACGCTCGCCGCCGACACGCTCGCCGCCGACAGCCCCGGCGCGACGCGGGGCGGGCCCACCACCCAGCTCGACCTGCTCGAGTCCGAGGCCGTGCACATCCTGCGCGAGGTCGCCGGTGAGTTCGAGCGCCCGGTGCTGCTGTTCAGCGGCGGCAAGGACTCGATCGTCCTGGTCCACCTGGCGGTGAAGGCGTTCTGGCCCGGCCGCGTGCCGTTCCCGCTGCTGCACGTGGACACCGGCCACAACTTCGAGGAGGTCCTGGCCTTCCGGGACCGGTGGGTCGCCCAGCTCGGTGTCCGGCTCGTCGTCGCGAAGGTGGAGGAGTCGATCGCCCGCGGACGGGTCGCCGACACCCCGGGGCTGAGCCGGAACCCGTTGCAGACCGTGACGCTGCTCGACGCGATCGCCGAGCACCGCTTCGACGCCGTCTTCGGCGGCGCGCGCCGCGACGAGGAGAAGGCCCGGGCCAAGGAGCGCGTGTTCAGCCTGCGGGACGAGTTCGGCCAGTGGGATCCGCGCCGGCAGCGCCCGGAGCTCTGGGACCTCTACAACGGCAGGCACCGTCCCGGGGAGCACGTGCGGGTGTTCCCGCTGTCGAACTGGACCGAGCTCGACGTCTGGGCCTACATCGGACGCGAGCGCCTGCCCGTCCCGGAGCTCTATTTCGCGCACACCCGGGCCGTGTTCCGGCGGGACGGCATGTGGATGCCCGACTCGCCGTACATCCCGCGCCGCCCGGGCGAGCAGCTCGAACTGCGGACCGTGCGATACCGGACGGTGGGTGACGTGACGTGCACCGGCGCAGTCGAGTCCGCGGCGGGGACGGTCGAGGCCGTGATCGCGGAGACGGCGGCGACCCGGGTCACCGAACGCGGAGCCACCCGCGCCGACGACCGGGCCGGCGACGCCGCGATGGAGGACCGCAAGCGGGAGGGCTACTTCTGATGGGCAGCCTGCTGCGCGTCGCCACCGCCGGCTCCGTGGACGACGGGAAGTCCACCCTGCTCGGGCGGCTCCTGCACGACGCCAAAGGGATCTTCGCAGACCAGCTCGCCGCGGTCGCGGCCGCCAGCGCCCGCCGTGGCGCACCCGACGGCGAGGTCGACCTGTCGCTGCTCACCGACGGGCTGCGAGCCGAGCGTGAGCAGGGCATCACCATCGACGTCGCCTACCGCTACTTCGCCACGCCGCGCCGCACGTTCGTGCTGGCCGACACCCCCGGTCACGTCCAGTACACGCGCAACATGGTCACCGGCGCCTCGACGGCGGACGTCGCGGTGGTGCTCGTCGACGTCCGCCGCGGGGTGACCGAGCAGAGCCGCCGGCACGCGGCGATCGCCGCGCTGCTGCGTGTCCCACACGTGGTCCTCGTGGTGAACAAGATGGACCTCGTGGACTGGGACGCCGACGCGTTCCAGCGGGTCGTGGCCCAGTTCCGGGCCGCCGTGGGGACAATGGGGATCGCGGACGTTGTCGCCGTGCCCGTGTCCGCCCTGCACGGTGACAACGTCGTGCGGCGCTCGGAGCGTACGCCCTGGTACCCGGGCCCGACGCTGCTGCAGCACCTCGAGACGGTCGACCCGCAGACCCCGGTCGCGCCCGGGCCGCCGGCCGGCCTGCGCTTCCCGGTGCAGTACGTCGTCAGGGCGCCCGAGCGTGACTACCGCGGGTACGCCGGCCGGGTCGCGGGCGGCGTCGTCCGGCCGGGAGACGAAGTGGTCGTGCTGCCCTCCGGAGCGCGGACCGCCGTGGCCGCCGTGGAGACGTACGACGGGCCGCTGCCCCGGGGCGAGGAGGGCCTGTCGGTGGTGCTGCGCCTGGTCGACGACGTCGACGTCGGCCGTGGCGACCTGCTGGTCTGCGCCGACGACCAGCCGAGGCCGAGCCGGGCCTTCGAGGCCACGGTCTGCTGGCTGGGCGAGGAGCCTCTGGCCTCCCGCCGCTACGCGCTGAAGCACACCACGCGCACGACGCGGGCCCTGATCGAGGCGACGGACGTGCTCGACGTCGGGACGGGCTCGCTGGAGCCCGCGGGCCGGCTCGCGCTCAACGACATCGGGCGGATCCGGGTCCGCACCAGCGATCCGCTGGCCATGGACGACTACGTGGTGAACCGCCGCACCGGAGCCTTCCTCCTCCTCGACGAGGCCAGCGGGGCGACGGTCGCGGCGGGCATGGCGGGACCCCTGCCGTGGAGCCCGGCGCGATGACCCGCCCGATGTCGGGTGGTCCCGGGTACCCGATCACCCTCGACGTCACCGGCCGGCTCGCCGTGGTCGTCGGCGGCGGCGCCGTCGCCACCCGGCGGGCGGGCGCGCTCGCCGACGCGGGGGCGCTCGTGCATGTCGTCGCCCCACGGGTCAGCACGGAACTGGAGGGGCTCGCGCGGCAGGGGCTCGGGCTGGTGCTGCACCGGCGCCCCTACGCACCCGGCGATCTCGCCGGCGCGTGGCTGGCCCACGCCGCCACCGACGACGATGCCGTCAACGCCGCCGTCGCCGACGACGCCGCCGAGCTGAGGATCTGGTGCGTGCGCGCGGACGACGCCGAGGCGTCGGCGGCGCGCACCCCGGCCGTCTCGCGCTCCGGCGATGTGACCGTGGCGGTGACCAGCGGGGATCCGGCGCGTTCCCGGGAGCTGGCCCGGGCCGTGGCCCTCGCGGCCGACGTCGGCACACTGCCGTTGCGGCGGCGCCGGCGGAGCACGGTGGGCCTCGTGTCGCTCGTCGGCGGCGGCCCCGGGGACCCCGGCCTCATCACCGTCCGCGGCCGCCGCGCGCTGGCGGAGGCGGACGTCGTGATGGTCGACAAGCTCGCGCCGCGCGAGCTGCTCGGCGAGCTGGACGCCGACGTCCTCGTCGTCGACGCGGGCAAGGCGCCGCACGCGCACAACCTGACGCAGGAGCAGATCAACGCGACGATCGTCGAGCACGCCCTCGCGGGGCGGCGGGTGGTGCGGCTCAAGGGCGGCGACCCGTACGTCTTCGGCCGCGGCGGCGAGGAGGCGCTGGCCTGTGTCGCCGCCGGCGTCCCGTTCGAGGTGGTCCCCGGCGTCACGAGCGCTGTCGCGGTGCCGGCGCTGGCGGGGATCCCGCTCACGCACCGCGGCATCACCCAGGACGTCGCGATCGTCTCGGCGCACCTCGACCCCTCGCACCCCGGCGCCACCGTCGACTGGGACGCGCTCGCCAAGGGCCCAGGCACGCTCGTCCTGCTCATGGCGGTGACCCACCTCGAGCGGGTCGCGCAGGAGCTGGTCAAACGCGGCCGGGACGAGCAGACCCCGGTGGCCGTGATCAGTGACGGGACGACGCCCCGGCAGCGCGTGCTCGTCTCGACCCTCGCCGAGGTGGCCGTCGACGCCCGGGCCGCCGGCGTCCGGCCCCCGGCCGTCGTCGTGGTCGGGGACGTCGTCCGGCTCCGCGACGTGCTCTCGCCATGAGAGTGGCGGCATGAGCCCGGCCCTCGTCGGCGTCGCGCACGGGAGCCGCGACCCGGCGGCGCAGCGGACGGTCGAGGCGCTGCTCGACGCGGTGCGGGAGCGCCGCCCGGAGCTCGACGTCCGGATCGCCTACGTGGAGCTCGCCGAGCCGGACCTTGCCTCCGTCCTGGCCGGGATCGGACCGGACGCGGTCGTCGTGCCCCTGCTGCTCTCCCGCGGCTACCACGTCGCGGTCGACATCGGGCGCAGGGCCGTCGCCGCCGGCGCCCGCGTCGCCGACCCGCTCGGGCCCGCCCCCGCGCTCGCGGCCGCGCTCGCCGACCGCCTCGCCGAAGCGGGCGCCCTGCCCGACGCTCCCGTCGTCCTGGCCGCCGCCGGCTCCAGCGACCCGGCCGCCGTTCTCGACGTCGAGGCCCAGGCCGTGCTCCTCGCTGAGCTGCGCGGCACGCCGGTGGTGCCCGGCTACGCCACCGCCCAGGCACCCACCGTCCACGACGCGGTGGCCGGCCTGCTCCACCGGCACCGCGGCCCCGTCGCGGTCGCCCCCTACCTGCTCGCGCCCGGCCACTTCGCGACCACCGTGGCACGCACCGCCGCGACGTGGGTCGCCGAACCGCTCGGCGCCCACCCGGCGCTCGCCGGCCTGGTGCTCGAGCGCTATCTTTCGGCCGTTCCCGGCGCCGGGGGGTCAGGCGCCGCGCGGCACCTCGCGGCGCGGGGCGGGTAGCAGCGGGTGCGCCGGACGCGGCGCCGGGATCGCGTCGAACCGTTGGGCGATCTCGTGGATGCGGGCGCCGTCCAGGGTCTCCTCGTCCAGCAGCGCGGCGGCCAGCGCTTCGAGCAGTGACCGGTGGGCGGCGAGCAGGCCGCCCGCGCGCTCGTGCGCCTGGCGGATCAGGGCGTCGATCTGGCGGTGCGCGAGCACCGCCACCTCGCCGCCGACGCGCAGCGTCTCGGCGTCGAGCTGGGCGTAGCCGAAGTCGGTCATGCCGTACTGGGTGACCATCGCCTGGGCGAGCTGCGTGGCGGCGTGGAGGTCGCCCGCAGCGCCTTGGGTGTGCTCCCCGTCCAGCAGGATCTCCTCCGCGGCGCGGCCGGCCATCGACGTCGTGAGCCGGGCACGCGCCTGGTCGCGGGTGAGGAAGGCGTTGTCGTTGCCACCCATCCATGTCGCGCCGCCGCTGGGCCCGCGCGGGATGATCGTCACCGATACCGGCTCGTCGGCGTCCGGCTGCACCAGGGCGGCGACGGTGTGCCCCGCCTCGTGCCACGCGGTGATGAGCCGGTCGTGCTCGGTGACGAGGGCCGAGGTTCGGGCCCGGCCCATGGCGACGACCGCCACCGCCTCCTGGAAGCACCGCCCCGTCACGTCGCTCAGCCCGTGCCGGGCGGCGGCCATGCACGCCTCGTTGACGACCCGCGCCAGATCGGCCCCGCTCATGCCGGGGGTCTGCCGGGCGATCGACGTGAGGTCGACGTCGGTGGCGAGGGGCTTGCCCCGCGAGTGGACGCGCAGCACCTGCTCGCGGCCGCGGCGGTCCGGCGCCGGCACCTGCACCTCCCGGTCGAGCCGGCCGGGCCGGGTCAGGGCAGAGTCCAGCAGGTCGGCGCGGTTGGTCGCGGCGAGCACGACGACCCGGCTGCCGGTGAAGCCGTCCATCTCGTTCAGCAGGGAGATGAGGGTGTTCTCGCGCTCGCTGTCCCCGCCGCCGACAGCGGGGCCCGAGGACCGGGCGCGCCCGACGGCGTCGATCTCGTCGATGAAGACGATCGCGGTGCCGGCGGACTTCGCGCGATCGAACAGGTCGCGCACGCGCTTCGCCCCGCCACCGGCGAAGATCTCGACGAAGTCGCTGCCGGCGACTGCGAAGAACGGGACGCCGGCCTCGCCGGCGACGGCACGTGCGAGCAGGGTCTTGCCGGTCCCGGGCGGGCCGACCAGGAGCGCTCCTCGCGGGCTACGCGCACCCATCGCCTCGAACCGGCTGCCGTCGCGGAGGAACTCCACGATCTCGCGGAGCTCGGCGACGGCCTCGTCGGCGCCGGCGACGTCGGTGAAGCGGTCGGCAGGCACCTCGCCGATCTGCTGGCCGCGCTTGCCGTGGAACCGTCCGAGCCCCCCTGTCAGCGAGCCGCTCTTCGCGAGGTAGAGCAGCAACCCGAGGACGAGGACCACCGGGAGCACGTTCGTCAGCAACCGGCCCGCCAGACCGCTCCCGCCCGGCGCGGTGGCCTCGACGACGACCTTGGCCGCCAGCGCCTGCCGGGTCAGGTCGCCCGAGTAGCCGTCGGGGTAGGAGGCGACGAGCCGGCCGCTGCGGGTCTCGAGCGTCACCGTCGAGTCCGTGTCGTCCACCCACGCCCTGGTCACGGCGCCGGCCCGCAACTGGGCGACGGCGTCGGAGAGGGCGACCTCGCGCGGGCCCGGTCCCTGCAGGCGGGTGGTGGCGATCCACGCGCCGGCGCCGACCGTGACGAGCAGGACGGCGAAAAGGGCGATCTTGTGTGCGCGCTTCAGCACTCGCGTGCCCCGGGGCGGGTTCGGCTTGGCCACGCGCTCCATCCTGCGAGGGGCAGGACCATTCGGGCACCCAGGGCTAAAGGAAGTGACGCAGGTCACTGCCCGGCGAGGTTTCAACTCCCCCGCTCGGGGGCCAGGGACTCGCCCGATCGGCGGGAGCCGGTCAGGAGAAGGACGAGCCCGACCCCGTCGGACGGGGGCGGGGCGAGGTCAGGCGAAGCCGGGCTGCGGCAGGTCGGGCCCCGGGACGGGCGACACCGGGTCGGGGATGTCCGGGCCCGGGGGAGGTGGGACCGGGGACGGCGTCGGCGTCGGCGGACTCGGAGGCTCGGGCGGCGCCGGCGACGGGGGCGTCGGCAGGGGCTCCGGAGGGAACGGTTCGGTCATGACCCCGCCGTACCCGCGGGAACGAGATCCAACCGTGCCAGGGCGGCAGCCAGCACCTCGTCGACGCGCACGCGCAGCAGCACGGGGTCGCACCGGTCCGCGTTGCCGTCGCCCTCGCCGAGCCCGGCCCCGTGCCAGATCACCGTGTGCCGGTCCGGGTCGGCCAGCGGCCCCCACCGCGTCGGTGGAACTGGACCGAAGACGATCACGGACGGGGCGCCGAGGGCGGTGGCCAGATGAGCGACACCCGTGTCGCCGGACACCAGCAGCGACGCCCCGGCGACCAGCGCGGACAGTTCGGGCAGCGACAGCTCGCCCGCGGTGCACCGTTCCGGAGGCAGCCCGGCGGCCGAGGCAACCCCGCGGACGAGGGCGCGCTCGTCGGGACCGCCGGTGAGCACCACCGGGACGCCGGTGCGCTCGAGCTCACGCGCCAGCCGCGCCCAGCGCCGGGCCGGCCACCGCCGGGCAGGCGCGGCCGCTCCCGGGTGCACGACGGCATACCTGCCCTCGCCCGCCACCGCGGGAAGGTCCCAGGACGCCGGCAGCTGCAGGCGCAGATCGGTGGGGCGGCACACCCGGTGGCGGCCGCTTTCCGACCGGGCCGACGCGGCGTCCACCAGCCGGCACCAGCGCCGCACCTCGTGCTCCGTCGGGTCCCACGCCGGCCCGTCGACCCCCGCCTCCGGGCTGGCGTAGGCGAGGAGCTCCTGCGGCCGGCCGGCCTGCAGGAGGCGGTGGCTCAGCGGACCGCGCCCGTGCAGGTTGACGGCGACGTGCGGTCCGAGGCCGGCGCCGGGCGGGTCGTCGTGCAGTCCTGCCGTGGGTACGACGGCGTCGACGACGCCACAGTCCCGGAGCAGCGCTGCGGGCGGGCCCGACGCGGCGAGGAGCAGCGGCCTGCCGGGCAGCAGCCGCCGGAGCCCCCGCAACGCCGGGACCGCCGCGAGCGCGTCCCCGAGACCCAGCGCCCTCAGCACGAGGACGGGCCCCGGTGGGGCGCAGTCGGTCACGGCCAGGAGCTCTCCGTCGAGACCGCCACGACGAGCTCGCGCAGCTCGCAGCGGGCCGGCTGGCCGAGCGCGAAGAGGATCGCCTCGGCGACGTGGGCGGGGTCGTTGAGGACGGCGTCCGGCCCCGGCTTGTACTGCTCCGGCCGGCCGTCGAAGAAGTGCGTCGTCATGCCGCCGGGGATCAGCAGGGTCACGCCGACCTCCCCGGCCGTCTCGGCGGCCAGTGCCCGGGTGAAGCCGACGACGCCGAACTTCGACGCGCAGTACGCCGTGGCGTCGGAGACCGCCTTGATGCCGAGCGTCGAGGCGACGGTGACGACCCGGCCGCGGTTCGCCTTGAGGTGGGGCAGGGCGGCGCGCACGACGGCGGCGGTGCCGAGCAGGTTGACGGCGATGACTCGCGTCCACGTGTCCAGCGGGACGTCGTCCAGCTTGCCGCAGGCGTCCGTGCCCGCGGCGGTGACCACCGCGGTCGGCGGCCCGTACTGCTGCACCGCCCGCTCCACGGCCGCCACCGCGGCGGCCGGGTCGGCGAGGTCGACCTGGACGTGGTCGCCACCGTCCGGCGGGGCCTGCCGATCCAGCACGACGGCGGTGCCGCCCCGCTTGGCCACCGCGGCGACCACGGCGGCCCCCAGGCCGCTGGAGCCGCCGGTGACGAACACGGGCCCGTCGAGGGGGGTCCCCTCGACGGCTCGCACGAGGCCGGGGCTGACGGTCATGACGCTCTCCCTCTGCTGGACTGGGCGTGCTGGATGATCCGGGTGGTGGAACGGCCCGGGAGGTACGGCAGGAGCACGACGCGGCCGCCCCACGAGCGCACCAGCGACGCCTCGGGCAGGGTGTCGGCGTTGTAGTCGCCGCCCTTGGCCCACACGTCGGGGCGCAACCGCTCGAGGGCGGCGTGCGGGCTGTCCTCGTCGAAGACGACGACGGCGTCGACGCAGCCGAGGCCGAGCAGCACGCGGGCGCGGTCATCCTGCGTGTGCACGGGGCGGCCGGTGCCCTTGAGGCGCGTGACGCTGGCGTCGGAGTTGAGCAGGACGACGAGGCAGTCGCCGAGCCGCCGGGCCGCCTCGAGGCACGACACGTGGCCGGCGTGCAGCACGTCGAAGCAGCCGCCGGTGGCGACGACCCGCCCGCCTGCCGCGCGGACCCGGGCCAGCAGCTGCTCGACGGACTCGTCGCCGTCGGGTGGCTCGGACGGGGCGGGCCTTGCGGGCTCGTCGAGCGCACCGACGCCGCCGGCGTCCAGCCACATCGCCACGTCGAGCACGGCCTCGCCCACGGCCTCGGTGATGACCGCACCGCGGGCGAGCGCGAGGGCGAGCGCGCCGGCGAAGCGGTCGCCCGCGCCGCACGGGTCCCCGGCGGAAGCGTGCGGGGCGGGCGTGACCAGCGGCGGGCTGCCGGCGAGGACGGTGACGGCTCCGGCGGCGCCGTCGGTCGCCACCACCGCCCGCGACTGCCAGCGCTCGCGCAGCAGCCCCGCGGCGGTGTCGAGGTCGCCGCCGGCGGCGACGCCCGCGAACTGCAGGGCCTCCCGGCGGTTCGGCGTGGCGGCAGTGACCCCCGGTACCGGATCGGCGCCGCGCGGGTGGGGGTCCCACACCACGGGCCGGCGCGCCGCCCACCGGGCGAGCACCTCGCGGACGGCGGGATGCGCGGTGATTCCACCCCCGTAGTCGGCGACGAGCACCGCGTCCGCGGCGGCGACGGCCGCGTCGAGGGCGCCGGCGTCGACGTCCGCGGCCGGGTCGAGGGTCGGCGCGCGGTCGTCCAGCCGGGCGACGGCCTGGCCGGCGGCCCGGATCCGGGTGAGCACCCGGGTCGCGGGCGTGGCCGCGAGGCCGAGCACAGCGACACCGGCCACGGCGAGCAGCTCGCGCAGCCGCTCCCCCGCCGCGTCCGTGCCGTGGCACGAGGCCAACGTCACCTCGCCGCCACGGCCGGCGAGCAGGCGGGCGGCGAGCCCGGCACCGCCCGGACGCTCCAGCGTCCGCTCCACCTCGACGACAGGGACGGGTGCGTCCGGCGCGACCCGCTCCACGGCCCCCAGGATGTCGCGGTCGAGCATCGCGTCGCCGACGACGAGCAGCCGCACGTCACACCACCTCGGCCAGCTCGGGGACGGCGGGCAGCGCGAGGTGCCGCTCCAGGGCGGCGCACACCGCGTGCACGGCGACGAGGTGCGCCTCCTGCACCGCGGTGGTCGACGGGACGTCGATGGCGAGCACCTCGTCCGCGAGGTCGGCGACGGGATTCGGCGCCGGTCCCGTCATCGCCCACACGGCCAGGCCGGCCTCGCGGCCCGCCCTGGCCGCCAAGACGAGGTTCGCGCTGCGGCCGCTGGTGGTGAGCAGCACGAGCACGTCGCCCTCGCGACCGTGCGCGGTGACCTGTCGCGCGAAGGCGTGCTCGAAGCCGAAGTCGTTCCCGATGGCCGTCAGGCTCGACGTCTCCGCGGACAGCGCGATGGCGGACAGCGGCCGCCGGTCCGGCGTCTCGAACCTCCCGACGAGCTCGGCGGTCAGGTGCTGCGCCTCCGCGGCACTGCCGCCGTTGCCGGCGGCGATCAGCCGGCCGCCACCCCCGAGGACGCCGGCGAGCAGGACGCCCCACCTCTCCACCAGCGCGGCCTGCCGCTCGAGGTCGGTCAGCGCGCGCCGCAGGAGCGGGAGGTGACGGTGGAGGTCGGCGAACGCGTGGCTCATGCCAGTGCCCTTTCGACGGCAGCTTCGACCGGACCGACTCCTGCGACGACCCGGGGGGCGGTCGCGTCGGCCAGCTGCGTGTAGACGGTTTCGGTGAGCTCGGCGACCCGGGGCCACCCGAAGCGGGTCGCCACATGCTCCGCGGCGGCACGCCCGAGGCGCAGCCGCAGGCTCTCGTCGCCCAGCACACGGTTCAAGGCCGCCGCAGTGGCGACCGGGTCGCGCGGCGGCACGAGCAACCCGGTCACCCCGTCGACGACGCTGTCGAGCAGGCCGCCCACCGCGGCGCCGACGACCGGCACCCCGCACGCCATCGCCTCCAGGGGGACGATGCCGAACGGCTCGTACCAGGGCACGCACGCGACGACGTCCGCCGAGCGCATCAGCGCCGGGACGTCCGCCCGGCCGACCCGGCCGACGAAGCGCACCCGGTCGGCCACGCCGAGCTCGCCGGCAGCAGCCCGCAGCAGGCGGACGTGCGGGTCGCCGTCGAGCTCGCGCTCGTCCGGGCCGCCGGCGACGACGAGCTCGGTGTCCGGGTGATCGAGCAGCACGAGCGGCAACGCCTCGATCAGGGTGCGGACGCCCTTGCGCTCCACGAGACGGCCGATCGACACGATCCGGCGCATCGGGCGCAGCACGCGCGGGGACGGCCCGGACCGGAACGCGTCGAGGTCCACCCCGCAGGGGGCCACGTGCAGCCGATCGGGCCGCGCGCCGAGCGCGAGCAGCTCGCGGACCTCGTCCGAGCAGGTGGCGATGACGGCGTCCGCGGCCCGGGCCAGGTGCTCCTCGCTCGCCAGACGGTCGGGCGGGCTGGTGTCCGCCTCGCCCTGGTGCCGGCGCTTGACGACGCCGAGCGCGTGGAACGTCTGGACCAGCGGGGTGCCCGTGCTCGCCCGGGCCCGCAGCGCGGCGACGCCTGACATCCAGAAGTGCGCGTGCACGACGTCGGGCCGGCCGGTACGGCGCCAGCGCGCGGCGAGCCACGACCCGAAGGCCGGCATGTAGGGGGGCAGGGAGTCCTTACCGATGGGCCGGGCCGGACCGGCCGGCACGTGGACGACGTTCACACCGGGGTGCAGCTGTACGACCTCCGGCAGCGCCCGGGCGTCGCGACGGGTGAACACCTCGACGGTGTGGCCACGGTCGGCCAGGGCGGACGCGAGGGCGGCGACGTGCACGTTCTGGCCGCCGGCGTCGTCTCCGCCGAGCACCGCCAGCGGGCTCGCGTGCTCGGACACCATCGCTATCTTCATCGCGCCACCTCCTCGAGGAGCTGGTCCCAGTCGGCCAGGAACCGTGCCAGGCCGAACCGCTCGAGCGCATGGCGGCGCGCCACGTCGCCCTGCGCGCGGGCGAGGCCGGGGTCGGCGGCAAGGGCGCGGGCCGCCATCGCGAGGGCGTCCACGTCGGCGGTGACGAGGCCGGCCCCGGCCGGCACGGCCTCCGGCGCCGCGGTCGCCGCGAGCGCGAGGACCGGCATGCCGATGGTCATCGCCTCGAGCAGGGCCAGGCCCAGGCTGGTCCAGCGGTACGGGTGCAGGTAGGCGCGGTGTTCGGCCATCCGCTTGTGCAGGTCGGCCTGTGCGAGCTCCTCGGCGCCGGCGAGCCCCGTCGGAATCAGCTGCTCGACGCCGTCGGTCTTCATGCCGTACACGTGCACGGGGACCGAGCGCGCGACCCGGGCCGCGAGGTCGGTGCCGGCGACGCGGGCACGGCGCACTGGTTCGTTGCACGCGAACGCGAGGGTCGCCAGCGTGCCGGTGTACAGGTGGCCCGGGTCGGGGACGCCGTGCTCGACGACCCGCACCGGCGCGTCCCCGTTGTCCCACATCGCGGCGTTGAAGGGCGTGACGTGGACGATCGGGATGTCGCTGCGGTCCGCGAGCGGGTGCCGCCAGCCGGCGACGTCCCCCCGCGGGGTGTTGTGCTCGACGTACACGGCAGGCACGTCGATGCCCGCGCGGCGCCCGGTCCATGCCTCGAACAGCTCGAAGTCCCGGAGGCGCTGCAGCACGACGACGTCGAACCCGCGGTCGGCCGCCGTGTCGGCGATCTCCTGCGGCGACACCTCCCGCACCCGCGCCGGCCACGCGTACGTCGTCGCCCGGCCGAGGCCGTCCGGGCCGCGGTCCGGCGTGACGGGCACGAGGACGTCGTGCCGGCTGTGCACGAAGGCGGTCATCCACGAGCCGTGGACGTGCCAAGCGAGGATCCTCACGCGGACAGCACGCTCCTTCCCGGGGTCTGCTGGGCCTGAGGCCGCGGGGCAGTGAGCTCGTCCACGGCGTCGGCGACGACGGCGGGGGCGAGTGACAGGCAAGGATGCCCCGGCACCGGGCAGTCGCGCGCGCCGGAGCCGCGGCACGCCGCCTGCTGATCGCCCAGGACCCGGACCGGCACACCCCACGGCAGCCACCGCTCCAGCGGCACGACCGGCGCGAACAGGGACACGACCGGGGTGCCGACCGCGGCGGCGAGGTGCGCCGGGCCCGTGTTGCCGACGACGACGCAGTCGGCGGCCTCGAGCACGGCGGCGAGGGTGGGCAGGTCGGTGCGGCCGCCGAGGTCGACCACCCCGCCGAGATCGGCGCCACCGCCGGCGGCGACCTCGGCGGTGAGCTCACGCTCGCCCGGACCACCGGTGACGACCACCCGCCGCCCGCGGGCCACGAGCTCGGCGACGAACGCGGCGGCGTCCCGGGCCGCCGGGGCTCGGGCCGGCACGGACGCACCGGGGTGCACCACGACGAACGGGCCGGCCGGGGCCGATCCCGACAGGGCCTCCGGCAACGGGGGCAGCGGGCGCCGGACGGCGAGCCGTCGCTGGTCGGGGTCCGCGGCATCGGGCTCGAAGCCGGCGGCTCGCACCAGGGCGAGCATCACCTCGACCTCGTGCACCTGGCCTGGCGACGAGCGGTCGGCGCGCAAGCGCAGGTCGAGCAGCGAGCCGGGGTAGTCCTCGCTGGCCGCGGCGATGAAGGGCACACCCGCCAGGCGGAGCAGCAGGGCGGCGGGGAGCGGGCTCTGGTGCCACGAGGTCAGGACGACGGCGGCGTCGAACGCACCCGCGCGCACCCGGTCGACGAGGTCCTCGGTCGCGACGGCGTCCACCGGCGGAGGGCGGTATCCACTCCAGGGGGCCCGGAAGACGACGACCTCGTCGACGCCGGGCAGCAGCCGTGCGGCCTGCTCCCCGGCCGGCGACACGAGCATCGTCACCGAGGCGTGGGCTGCGACCGCGCGGACAGCGGGGCCGGCGAGCAGCACGTCGCCGTCGCTGTCGGTGCGGGCGACGAGAACGCGGCGGGGCGCCGGCCCAGAAGGCTCTGTCATGGCAGCCCCCCGAGGACCAGGTCGACGGCTGCGCCGAGATCGGCGGCGACCAGAGGTGCCTCCTCGACCTCCTCCGGGCGCGTCGCGGGAGTCGGAACCAGGATCGAGCGCGCGCCGGCCGCGGTCGCCGCGCCGACGTCTGCGCCGATGTCACCGATGACCACGGTCTCGTCCGGGCGCAGGCCGAGCGCGGCGGCGGCCTGGAGCACGAGGCCCGGAGCGGGCTTGCGGCACCTGCACCCGTCCTCCGGCGCGTGGAGGCAGACGGCGACCGCGTCGAAGGAGCCGACCTGCCGCTGCAGCTCATCGTTCACCGCACGGACGGCTGCGGGGGTGAGCAGGCCGCGGGCCACACCGGACTGATTGGAGACGAGGCCGATACGCAAACCAGCCGCGCGGAGCCGCTCGACCGCGCGCCGCGCGCCCGCCACGGCCCGCACGAGCGCCGGATCCCCGTTGTAGGGGACGTCGTGCACGAGGGTTCCGTCGCGGTCGAACAGGACCGCGCGAGCCCGGAGCGCCACGCGGGCGTTCACCGAGCCGCCGGCCGGAGAGCGGCGTGGATCGCGAGGACCAGCACGCTCCACCTCCCGACCCGGACGACGACCGCGGCAAGCTGCCGCTGCCTGCTTTTTCCCGGTCGAAGTGGGGTTTAAACCAGAAGTCGACACGTAACGTAGCGCTTCTCTCGGGAAACGCCTGAGAAACGACTGCGGCGAGTAGCAGTTCGGCGTGCGAGGCGATCGAGGAGGAGGAAACTGCAGGTCATGACGATCCTTTCCGGCGACCCCTCGACCATCGCAGCGGTGACGCACGGCTCCAGCGAGGCCGCCGTTTCGTCACTGATCGTGTCCGTCGACCCGGCAACCGGTGCGGAGACGGGACGTGTGAACTCCGCCACAGCTGATGACGTCGCGGCCGCCGTCGCGGCCGCCCGCGCCGCCCTGCCGGCCTGGCGCGCCACGTCACCCGGCGCACGCGGTGCCGCGCTCCGCGCCGCGGCCGCCGACCTGCGCGCGGACCTGGAAGAGATCGCGGACCTGCACACGCGCGACACGGGGCGGCTGCTCGCCGACGCGCGCGGTGCCGTCGAGGTGGCGGCGTCGCTGCTGGAGGAGGCAGCCACGGTGGTTCCGCTCGACGCCGGACGGTCGCTGGGGGGCGACCCCCGCGCGCTCGACGTCGTCCGGCGCGAGCCCCGCGGCGTGGTCGCCGTCATCACGCCGTGGAACGACCCGGTGCCCGCCGCCGCGGGCCTGCTCGGGGCGGCGCTGGCCACGGGGAACACCGTCGTGCACAAGCCCTCGGAGCGCAGCCCGCTGGTCGGCGCAGCCCTGGCCGAGGTTCTGCGGCGGCACCTCCCCGACGGCGTGCTGACGCTGGTGCAGGGCGACGGGGCGGTCGGCGAGCACCTGGTCGGGAACCCCGGGGTGGACGTCGTCGCGCACGTGGGCTCCACCCGCGCGGGCCGGCGGATCGCGGAGGTGGCCGGCCCCCGGGCGGCGAAGCTGCTGCTGGAGAACGGCGGCAAGGACGCTCTCGTCGTCGACGCGGGCGTCGACCCGGTGTGGGCGGCCCAGCAGGCCGCGCTGGGCGCGTTCGTCAACGCCGGGCAGCTCTGCGTAGCCGTCGAACGCGTCGTCGTGCACGCCGATGTGGCGGAGGACTTCGTGGCCGCCCTGGTCGAGGAGGCCGCACGGTGGCGCCCGGGTCTCCCCGCCGACGGCGGCACCCGGCTCGGGCCCCTGGTGGACTCGAGTGCAGTGGACGCGGTGCTGACCCACGTCCGGGCCGCGGTCGACGCCGGTGCGCGGGTGCTGACAGGGGGCGGGCGGCCGGCTGACGAGGCCCTCGCCGACGGCTGCTACCTGGAGCCGACGGTGCTGGTCGACGTCACCACCGACATGGCGGTCTGGACGGAGGAGACCTTCGGGCCGGTGGTCCCGGTGATGGTCGCCGCCTCGTTCGACGAGGCCCTCGCGCTCGCCGACGAGGGTTCCTACGGCCTCGCCGCCACGGTCCTGACCCCGTCGATCGAGCACGCGCTGCGGGCTGCCGACACCCTCGAAGTCGGGACCGTCAAGGTCAACGCGGTCTTCGGAGGCGCGCCGGGCGGCTCTGCCGATCCGCGCCGCGGCAGCGGAAGGGGCCGAGGCTACGGACCAGACCTCGTCGGTGAGCTGACGGTGCTGAAGGCCGTGCACATCGAGCCGGCCCCAGCCGTCTAACGGTTCGCGGGCGCGGGCGTAGCGACCAGGACCGCCCGGACCACCTTGCCGCCGCCACGGCGGGGCAGCACGTGCCAGGACCGGGCGAGCGCGTCGACCAGGAGCATGCCCCGGCCGCTCTCGGCGGACTGCCCGGGGCGGCCGATGCTGGGCTTGGTCGGCGAGCGATCGGCGACGGCGACTCCCAGCCGGTCGTCCTGCAGGGCGAAGCGCAGCTCGATCTCGGTGCCGGCATGCAGAACCGCGTTCGCCACGAGCTCGTCGACCACGACGAGGGCGTCGTCCTGGTGGCCGGCGGCGGGCCAGCCGGCGAGGATCTCGCGCAGGAAGGCCCGGGCCAGGGCGGGCGCGCGCAGCACGGGCTCGAGGGCGCGGCGAGCCGCGCGCAGCCCGGAGGGTGGGATCGGCGCGCCGCGGTTGAGGCGCACCGGCAACCGGCCCGTCAACTGCGACCGGACGCCGTCCTGCGGCGCGACCACTGTGAGCATCGCGCCGGGCCAGTCCCTGACCGTCGAGGCGGCCCCCGCCAGCGCGTCCGCGAGTTCGGGTGCGGCGACCTCCACCTGGCAGGCGGTGAGGTCGCAGACGACCGTCGTCCGCATCGGCGAGGGCCACGAGCACGGCGTCGTGGAGCGCGCTGAGATCCTCGTCGGTGGTGACACGGTCCGGGGCGAGCACCCGGCGGTCCCTGTCCTGCGCCCAGCTGATGTCCACGATTGGTGTCCCTCCTCGCCCGGCGAACTACCCAAGGCGGAGAGGGACAAACCCCGAGAATCCGTCACACGTCGTGTTCGGCCGATTTCTCACCGTTCTTACGCGGGGGTTGCGGGTCCGGCTCCGCCGCCGGGTCGGGGCTGTAGCGCACCTTCCGCAGGTGCCCGACCATGCTGCGAAGGAGGAACACCGTCGCGATGGCGATCGCGAAGATCGCGAGGAAGCCGGCGAAGCCGGGACCCACCGTCTCGTAGCTCGCCGCCGCCGGCAGCAGTCCCGCCATGATCATGACATCTCCACCCGCTCGCGGACGCCGGCGAACAGGTCGTCCTCCGGCAACGCGGTCGGTACCAGGCTACGCACGAGCTGGAACTCCTCGGTCGGCCACACCCTGCGCTGCAGCTCCATCGGGACGGTGAAGAACCATCCCTGCGGGTCGATCTGGGTGGCGTGCGCGAGGAGCGCGCGGTCCCGGACGGGGAACCACTCGGCGCACTCGATCCGCGTGGTCACCAACGGCTCGGGCCGAGGCTCGGCCTCCCCTTCCCCGTCGTCCCTCCCGTCGTCATCCGAGTCCCAGCGCTCCAGCCAGTCGGCGAAAGGCGACTCGCGCCCCTCGGCGAGCATCGCCTCGTGGAAGGACATGATCTTGCGGCGGCTGAAGCCCCGGTCGTAGTACAGCTTCAGCGGCTGCCAGGGCTCCCCCGCCCCCGGGTAGCGGTCGGGGTCGGCGGCCGCATCGAACGCCTCGACCGAGATCTTGTGACTCATGATGTGGTCCGGGTGCGGGTACCCGCCGTTCTCGTCGTACGTCGTCATCACGTGCGGCCGGAACTCGCGCACGAGCCGCACCAGCGGCTCGGCGGCGGTCTCCAGCGGCTCCAGGCCGAAGCACCCCTCCGGCAGCGGCGGCAGCGGATCACCCTCGGGAAGGCCGGAGTCGACGAAGCCGAGCCACCTGTGCTCCACACCGAGCTCGGCGACGGCGCGAGCCATCTCGTGGCGGCGGAACTCCGCCATGTCACGCAGCAGGTCGGGGTCGCCTTGCAGGGCCGGGTTGAGCACGTCGCCCCGCTCCCCTCCGGTGCAGGTGGCGACGAGAACGCGCGCCCCCTCGGCGACGTACCGGGCCATGGTGGCCGCGCCCTTGCTCGACTCGTCGTCGGGATGCGCGTGCACGGCCAGCAGCCGCAAGCCTTCGGCCACTCGGGGCTCCTCCTCGCAGGGGACGTGCTGGATGGACCGGGCGCCCGTGCGCCAGTCCTGTCGAGCGACAATCATCTCCGACCCGGGGCCTGGAACGACATCCGGAGGTGGCGTGAGCGGGGACGACCTCGACGCGCGGTACGGCCGGCGGCCGTCCCGCGACCGGCGCCGGACGCTCGCCGCCGCGCTGGCCGTGTTCCTCGTCCTCGCGGTGGCCTGGGCGGTCTGGGCGGGAGTGTCGGTGACCCGCGCCACCATCGACTGGCGCCCCACCGGCGTCGACACCGCCGATCCCGGCCTCGTCCGGGTGTCGTTCGAGGTGACCCAGGCCGCCGGCCGCGCCGCACTGTGCAATGTTCGGGCGACCGACGCGGCAGGGGCCGTGGTGGGCTGGGTGGACGTCCCCGTGCCGGCCTCCGCCTCGGGGACCGCGACCGCGACCGCGTCGATACGGACCACCCGGCGGGCGGACGGACGGCGCCGTCGTCGCCTGCGTGCGGCGCTGACGATTGGTAGGCTCGGTCTTTCGCTCTGTCCGGCCGCACCGGCGGGGAACGATCCGTGATCGGAGAAGGACGTGACCGAGACCAGCAGCGTCACCTGGCTGACCCAGGAGGCCTACGACCGCCTCAAGGCGGAACTCGATCATCTCTCCGGCGAGGGCCGCACCGAGATCGCCCGTAAGATCGAGGAGGCCCGGCAGGAGGGCGACCTGCGGGAGAACGGCGGCTACCACGCCGCCAAGGAGGAACAGGGCAAGCAGGAGGCCCGGATCCGGCAGCTCCGCGCAGCTCCTCGAGAACGCGCAGGTCGGCGATGCGCCCGCGAGCTCCGACGGCACCATCGCCCCGGGCATGATCGTCACCGTCGACCTCCTCGGCGACGAGATGACTTTCCTGCTCGGCAGCCGGGAGGTCGCCGGTGACACCGACCTCGACGTGTACTCGGAGAAGAGCCCGCTGGGCAGCGCGATCCTCGGCCGCAAGCCCGGGGACTCGGCGTCCTACACCGCGCCCAACGGCAAGGAGATCTCGCTGAAGATCCTCTCCGCCAGGCCGTTCAGCGGGTGACCGCCCGCTTGTACTGCCGGACCGCGAGCGGCACGAACACGGCCAGGATGACCACCACCCACAGCAGCATGTAGAACACCGAATGCTGCAGTGGCCAGGAGGTCGGCTCGGGGGCGCCGGCAGGCAGGTTCCCGAACAACTGCCGGGCGGAGTAGGCCACCGACGAGATGGGGTTCCAGTCGGCGAACGCCTTGAGCACGGGCGGGAAGTTGTTCGTCGGCACGAAGGTGTTGGCGATGAACGTCAGCGGGAAGATCACGATGAAGCTGGCGTTGTTGACGACCTCCGGCGCGCGCACCGCCAGCCCGACGAAGGCCATGATCCACGAGAACGCGTAGGCGAAGACCAGCAGCAGCAGGTACGCCGCGAGCGCCTCGAAGAACGACGTCCGGATCCGCCAGCCGACGATCAGGCCGGTGACCGACATGACGGCGAGGACGATGCACGTTGGTGGCGACGTCCGCGCTCGTCCGGCCGACCAGCACCGCGCTCTGCGACATCGGCAGCGAGCGGAACCTGTCGATGATCCCCTTCTGCAGGTCCTCGGCGAGGTAGTACCCGGTCAGCGTGGACCCGAAGACCACGGTCTGCGCGAAGATCCCGGCCATCAGGAACTCGCGGTAGTTCACGCCCTGGATCGGGATCGCGCTGCCGAACACGTACGCGAAGAGCAGCACGAACATGATCGGCGAGAGGGTCGAGAAGACGAGCAGGTCGGGGACCCGCTTGACCTTGATGATGCTGCGCTTGGCGAGGACGGCGCCGTCGCCGAGGGACTGCGTGAGGACGCTCATCGCGCACCTGCCGCTTGCAGCTCGGTCTCGCCGGCCGGTTCCTCGGCCGCGTGCCCGGTCAGGGTGAGGAAGACGTCGTCGAGGGTCGGGCGGCGCACGGCGACGTCGTGGACTCCGACCGCCTCGGCGTCGAGCTCCCGCAGCGTGGCGATGAGGACGCCGGCCGCCGCCCGGCCGTCCTTGATCGTGACGGACACCCGGCGGACGTGGTCGTCCACGGTGGGCGCACCACCGGCGAGGTCGGTCAGCACCCGGACGGCGTCCGGGATCCGGGCGGCCTCGGCGACCACGACCTCGACGACCTCGCCGCCCACCTGGGCCTTGAGCTCGTCGGCCGTGCCGCGGGCGATGACCTTGCCGTGGTCGACGACGACGATCCCGTCGGCGAGGCGGTCCGCCTCCTCCAGGTACTGCGTCGTGAGAAGCAGCGTGGCCCCGCCGGCGACGAGCTCGGCGAGCGTCGCCCACATGTCGGTGCGGCTGCGGGGGTCGAGCCCGGTCGTCGGCTCGTCGAGGAAGAGCACCCGGGGCCGCGCGATGAGCGCGCCGGCGAGATCCAGCCGGCGGCGCATGCCGCCGGAGTACGTCTTCACCGGCCGGTCGGCCGCGTCCTCGAGATCGAACTGGGCCAGCAGCTCGCGGGCCCGGGTGCGGGACGGGCCGCGGCCGAGGTGGTACAACCGGGCGATCATGTCGAGGTTCTCGTAGCCGGTGAGGTATTCGTCGACCGCGGCGTACTGGCCGGAGAGCCCGATCAGGGCGCGGACCTCACGCGGCCTGCGGAGCACGTCGATGCCGGCGACCTCGGCGCGGCCGGAGTCCGGCAGCAGCAGGGTCGTCAGGACGCGCACGGCGGTCGTCTTCCCGGCGCCGTTCGGCCCGAGCAGGGCGAGCACGCTCCCCTCCGGCACGGCGAGATCGAGCCCGTCGAGGGCCCGGACGGAGCCGTAGGTCTTCACCAGGCCCTCGGCCATCACAGCGTTGCTCACGTGGTACACCTTTCCATCGCTACTGCGTCATCTGCTTCTCATATTCAACATCATCTTGTCGAGAATAGTAAGAGCGACGAGCAGAAGTAGCAACGAGATCTTCCCGAACGGGCAAGTCCCACCCTCTACTGACGCCGCGCAAGCGACCCGACTCATCGCCTCCGCAGCGGACGCTACCGGCGCCGTCCGACAGACCTGGACGTCGGGAGCAAGCGCCGAGCGCTCAGCACCTGCAGCGGGAAACCGGCGGCCCGCAGCGCGGCGAGCACGCTGCGGCAGTGGTCGGGGCCCTGGGTCTCCAGGCGGAGGGCGATCTCGACCTCGTCCACCGAGAGCCGGACGCCCGTGCGCACATGCTCCACCTCGAGCACGTTCGCCTCGGTCTGCGCGAGCACGCCGAGCAACGTCGCGAGGCTGCCGGGGCGGTCGGGCGCCCGCAGGCGCACCTGCAGGTAGCGGCCTGCCGCCGCCATGCCGTGCCGGATGACGCGCATCATCAGCAGCGGGTCGATGTTGCCGCCGGACAGCACCGCCACCACCGGCGCCCGCAACTGGGAGGCGATCTCGGGGTCGAGCATCGCGGCCACTCCGGCGGCGCCGGCGGGCTCGACGACCAGCTTGGCGCGCTCGAGCAGGAACAGCAGCGCGCGCGAGATCAGCTCCTCGCTGACGGTGACGACCCCGTCGACGAGGGCCTGGACGAGCGCGAACGGAACCTCGCCGGGGCAGCCCGACCGCGATCCCGTCGGCCATGGTGGTCATCGTGGCGAGCGGCACCGGCTGCCCGACGGACAGCGACGAGCGGGTACGCGGCCGCCCCCTCCGCCTGCACGCCGATGACCGAGACCTCGGGCTTGAGCCCGCGCACCGCCGCGGCGACACCGGCCAGCAGGCCGCCGCCGCCGGTGCAGACCAGCACGGTGGCCACGTCCGGGACACTGCTCGAGGATCTCCAGGCCGACGGTGCCCTGGCCCGGCCACGATGTCGACGTGGTCGAACGGGTGGATCAGGACCGCGCCGGTCTCCTCCGCCCAGGCCCGGGCGTGCACGAGGCAGTCGTCGACGCGTGCCGTGCACGAACTCGACCTCGGCGCCGTAGGCGCGGGTCGCCTGCACCTTCGGCAGCGGGGCGTTCGACGGCATGTACACCTTGGTCCTGGTGCCGATCAGCTGCGCCGCGAGCGCCACGCCCTGGGCGTGGTTGCCCGCGCTGGCCGCGACCACGCCCAGCGCCCGCTGCTCGGGGGTGAGCCGGGAGATCCGGGTGTAGGCGCCCCGGATCTTGAACGACCCGGCCCGCTGCAGGTTCTCGCACTTGAGGAAGACGGGGCCGCCCACGAGCTCCGACAGCGCCCGGTTCGGCTCGAGCGGGGTGTTGCGCACCACGTCGACGAGAAGCTCGCGGGCGCTCTCGACGTCCGCCAGCGTGACGGGGAGCGACGCTGCTCCCAGACCGGTGGTGGTCACGACCTCATCCTGACACTTCCGCGATCAGGACGCGCCGGGCCAGCGCGGCGGCGGCGTCCGGGTGCTCCGCTGCCAGCAGACCGGCCGCGAAGAGCAGGTACCGGTCGTCGACGACCACCCTCGCGGCGGCCGGCACCCGCCAGCCCCCGCCGTGATCGCTCACGACCGGATGCAGCACCTGCCGGCGCCGCTCGGCGTCGCCGTACCGCAGCACCCCGCCGCTGCCCACTGCCGCCCGGACGTCCGCCAGCGGCCGGGGCGCGGACGCCGGCGAGCCGGGCCTGCCGTGCCGTCGCAGGGCCACGGTGACCGCGAGCTCGGCGAGCCGCGTGTCCGGTCGCGGGTCCGACGGGCACGACGCCGGGGTCGGCCGCGACCGCGCGCGCGTACTCCCCCAGCGACGCCTCCTCGCCCTCGGCCAGCAACCCCTCGGCGGCGGCTGCGGTGACGACGCCGGGCGCGCTCCAGCGCATGCCGAGGTCGCCCTCGACGGTGCGCGCCCGCCACAGCGGCGCCACGACCTCGCGGGCCAGGTCGCTCGCCGCGCCGTCCTCCCCCTGCGGCGCGAGGACCGAGTAGACGTCGGTCGTCGCGCCGCCCACGTCGACCACGAGGACGTCGCCGCCCTTGCCGTCGACGCCGAGCGCGTCCGCGAGCACCTCCACCCCGGCGAGAACGGCGTCCGGGGTGGGGGCCCGCACCAGCCGGGCGAACCGGGTGCCCCGCGACAGCCCCTTGCCACCGATCACGTGGCGCAGGAACTGCTCGCGGATGGCCGCGCGGGCACCGAGCGGCTCGAGCGTCCCGATCCGCGGGAGCACGTTCGGCGCGACCACGACCTTGCGGCCGCGCCGCCCGAGTTCCTCCCGGGCTGCGGGTGCGGCGTCGGCGTTGCCGGCGACGACGACGGGTGCGCCCAGCCGGGCGATCCCGAGCCGACGTGCGTTGTGGAGCAGCACCTCGGCGTCGCCGCCGTCCGTGCCGCCCGCGAGCAGCACCACGTCGGGGCGGGCGGCGCGCAGCTGGTCGACGTCCGGGGCCGTGAGAGGACCCGCGGTGACGTGCACCACCCGGCCGCCCGCCGACAGCGCCACCCGTCGGCCGGCCTCGGCGGTAACCAGGCGCTCGTACCCGACGACCGCGATGCGCAGGCCGCCGCCCGCGCTGGAGCAGGCGAGCACCTGCTCCGCGCGGACGCCGGCCTGCTCCTCGGCCGCCGCCCGGACGGCGTCCACGCCCTGCAGGACGTCGCCGCCCGGCGTACCACCAGGCAGCGACGCCGGGAGGGTCGTGCGGTGCGAGGCGGTGGCCAGCAGCTCACCGGTGCGCGACGTCGACGAGCACGCCCTTCGTGAACGTCGACCCGACGTCGACGCACAGCACGGCGCTGCTGCGACTCTCGTGTCGCCTCAGTGCTGGCATACCGCCGATATCAGCGCACTTTCACGACAGAGGTCGCCACAGGGGGCGATCAGGCGAGGGCGCGGTCGAGGTCGGCGATCAGGTCGTCGGCGTCCTCGATGCCCACGGAGAGGCGGACGAGGTCGCTCGGCACCTCGAGCGGCGAGCCGGCGACAGACGCGTGCGTCATCCGGCCGGGGTGCTCGATCAGGCTCTCGATGCCGCCGAGCGACTCGGCGAGCGTGAAGACCTCGGTGCGCTTGCAGACGTTGAGCGCGTCCTCCTCGCCGCCGACCACGCGGAAGCTGACCATGCCGCCGAACCGGCGCATCTGCTTCTGCGCGATGTCGTGGCCCCGGTGCTGCGGCAGCCCCGGGTAGAACACCTGCCGCACCCGCGGAGTGCTCGATCAGGAACTCGGCGACCCGCTCGGCGTTGTCGCAGTGCTTCTCCATCCGCACGGCCAGGGTCTTCAGGCCCCGGTGCACGAGGAAGGCGTCGAACGGCGACGGGACGACGCCCATGGCGTTCTGGTGGAAGCCGATCCGCTCGGTCACCGACGCGCCCACCGCGCCGATCCCGTCCATCCAGGGCGCCTCGGCGCCGGGCCTGACGACCAGGGCGCCGCCGATGACGTCGGAGTGCCCGCCGGCGTACTTGGTCGTGGAGTGCACGACGACGTCGGCGCCCAGGGCCAGCGGGTTCTGCAGGTACGGCGTCGCGAAGGTGTTGTCGACGACGAGCAGGGCTCCGGCCTCGTGCGCCATCTGCGCGAGCGCCGCGATGTCGGCGATGGCGAGCATCGGGTTCGTCGGCGTCTCCACCCAGATGGCCTTGGTCAGGCCCGGCCGGATTGTCGTCCGGACGGCGTCCAGATCGGCGAGGTGCACGTCGTCGTGCTCCACCCCCCACGGGCCGGCGACCCGCGCGATCAGCCGGTAGGAGCCACCGTAGGCGTCGTCGGGGACGACGACGTGGTCGCCGGGGCGCAGCACGGACCGCAGCAGCACGTCCTCGGCGCCGAGGCCGGACGCGAAGGCGAAGGCGCGCTCGCTCGGCCCCTCGAGCGCGGCGATGCACTCCTCCAGCGCGGTGCGGGTCGGGTTGGCGCTTCGGCTGTACTCGTAGCCGGGGCCGAGCCCGGTGCGCAGGCCGCCGACGCCGTCCTGCTTGTAGGTACTCGTCGCGTAGATCGGGGTGATCACCGCGCCGCTGGCCGGGGTCGGGTCGGAGCCGGCGTGGATCGCGCGGGTGGAGAAGCCGCGCTGCTGCCAGCCGGCGGGGGCGTCGGCGCCGACCTCGGCGTGCTCCTCGGGGTGAGGGGTCAGCGGGTCGGCGGGCGCGTGCGGGGTCGTGGAGGTCACGACCGACAACGGTACGCCCGCGCGGGCCCGCTCTCGCCGCGGATCGGGACCACCCATCAAGAAGAGGCCGTCGCCTCGCTGAGGTCCACGACCTGCACCGCCGGCGCGGCGCCGACGACCGCCTGCCCCAGCGCCAGCCCCCCGTCGTTGGCGGGCACGCGGCGATGCCGCAGCACCTCGAAGCCCGCCTCCCGCAGCCCGCGCGACGTCAATGACAGCAGCAGCGCGTTGGTGAAAACCCCGCCGCTGAGCGCAACCGTCGTCACCCCGTGCGTGCTCCTCGAGTGCAACGCCACCCGAACGACGGCCGCAGCCACGCTGCGGTGGAACCGGACGCCGACCACCCCTGCGGGCACCCCCCCGCTGACGTCGTCCGCGACCGCCCGCACCAGGGCTCCCGCGTCCCACACGAAGGGCCCGGACGCCGGCGCCAGCAGTGGCAGCGGATACGCGCCCGGCTCACCGTCCGCCCGCTCGACGTAGGCGAGCTCCGCCAGCGACTGCAGCTCCATCGCCGCCTGCGCCTCGTACCCGACCTCGTGGCACACCCCGGCGAGCGACGCGACGGCGTCGAAGAGCCGCCCCATCGACGACGTCGGCACGCACGCCAGCTTCGTCCGCAGCTGATGCGCGAGCACGGAGCGCTCGCGCTGCGGGGCGACCGCCACGCACGGCAGGGCCTCGTCCCAGGCCACGCCTGCGGCGTGGAGGTGCGCGAGGGCCATCCGGTACGGCCGGCGCACGGCGGCGTCCCCGCCGGCGAGCGAGACGTAGGAGAGGTGCGCGAACCGCTCGTAGCCGCCGTAGTCGGCGAGCAGCACCTCACCTCCCCACACCGCGGCGTCGTCACCGTGCCCGGTGCCGTCGAACGCGATCCCGAGCACCGCCCGGTCCCCCGGGTAGCCGTTCTCGGCCAGCACCGACGCGACGTGCGCGTGGTGGTGCTGCACCCGCCGGAGCGTCATCCCGCGTTCCGCGGCGGCCTCCTCCGCTCCGCGCCCGCTGCGGTACAGCGGGTGCCGGTCGACGACGAGCCGCCGCGGGTCGACGTCCACGAGCGCCTGAAGGTGGTCGACGGCGCCGGCGAAGGCGCGCTGGGTGGCGACGTCGTCCATGTCCCCCACGTGGGCCGAGAGCCACGCCGAGCGGCCCTGGGCGACGCAGAAGACGTTCTTCAGGTCGCCGCCCGCGGCGATCGTCGGCTCGACCTCGACGGGCAGCGCGATCGGCAGCGGCGCCTCCCCGCGCGAGCGGCGCAGCGGCGACGGCTCGCCGTCCACCACCTCGACCACGGAGTCGTCGCACGCGACGTGGATCGGCCGGTCGTGCCGCAGCCACGCGTCCGCGATCCCCGAGAGCCGGCGCACCGCCTCCTCGTCGTCGGTGACGATCGGCTCGCCGGACAGGTTGCCGCTGGTCAGCACGAGCGCGGGCGGCCCCGGCTCGTCGCCGTCCAGCCCCAGCAGCAGCAGGTGCAGCGCGGACGGCGGCAGCAGCAGCCCGACCCGGTGGTTGCGCGGTGCGACCTCGTCCGCGAGCTCGACGGACGCAGAGCCCGGCCGCCGCCGCAGCAGCACCACCGGACGCCGGCTCCCCGTGATCAACGCCGCCGAGACCGGATCGACCTCCGCGAACCGGCGAACGGCGGCCAGGTCGCGCACGAGCACCGCGAACGGCTTGTCGCCGCGCTGCTTGCGCTCCCGCAGCCGGGCGACGGCGGCGCTGCTGGTCGCGTCGCACGCGAGGTGGTACCCGCCGACCCCCTTCACCGCGACGATCCCGCCGGCGGCGAGGATCTCGCGCGCCCGGGCGAGGGCGGCGTCACCGTGCAACAGGTCCTCGCGGGCGGGCGGCGCCGCGTGGGCGGCGGCCGACGACGGCGGCGCCTCCAGCAGGTCGAGCACCGGGCCGCAGGCGCGGCACGCGATGGTCTGGGCGTGGAACCGGCGGTCGGCGGGGTCGCCGTACTCACCGCGGCAGTCGGCGCACATCCCGAAGGGCGCCATGGTGGTGGCGGCCCGGTCGTACGGGGTCCCCGTCATGATCGTGAAACGCGGTCCGCACGCGGTGCACGAGACGAAGGGATGCCGGTACCGGCGGTCGGCGGGGTCGGCGATCTCGGCGAGGCACGCGTCGCAGGTGGCGAGGTCGGGCGGCGGCAGCGTCCGGGCCACCGGCCCCCCGGCACCCTCGCTCGACGCCGCGATGACGAAGCCGGCCCGCGGCTGCGGCTCCAGAGGCGCCCAGTCGACGTCCTCGACGACGGCGGTCGGCGGGGCGTCGGTGACCACTCGCCGGCAGAAGGCCTCGACGTCCGAGGGCCGGCCCTGCACGTCGGCGACGACGCCGGCCGCGTCGTTGAGCACCCAGCCGGCCAGGCCGAGCTCGAGGGCGAGGCCGTAGACGAAGGGACGGAACCCGACGCCCTGCACGATCCCGCGCACCCGGACTCTGCGTCTTTCGCCGGTCACGCTCTGCATAGGTCACAGAGTGCACGGTGCGAGCGCTCTAGGTTGTCATCTCCGCGGGCTCACGCGTGGCGTCGAGCGGGTCTGCCGCCCGTTCGATCCCGGATTCCGGCACCCGCAGCAGCGGGAGCAACGGGTGCACCAGCGGCCCGACGGCCAGGGCGTAGACGAGCGTGCCCACCCCGAGGGTGCCGCCGAGGGCGAAACCGAGGGCGACGACGGCGACCTCGATCGCCGTCCGCACCAGCCGGGTCGGCCAGCCGTAGCGGCCGACGATGCCCGTCATGAGGCCGTCACGCGGGCCGGGCCCGAACCTGGCGCCGATGTAGCAGGCGGTGGCGACCGCGTTGAGAAGGACGCCGCCGAGCAGGAACGCGACCCGGACGCCGAACTGCGTCGGCGTGGCGAGCGCGCGCAGCGCGACGTCGACGACGATCCCGATGACCAGGACGTTGCTGACGGTGCCGAGCCCGGGTCGCTGCCGCAGCGGGATCCAGCCGAGCAGCACGATCACGCCGGTGGCGATGGTGATGGTGCCGAACGAGACGGGCACGAACCGTGAGATGCCCTGGTGCAGCACGTCCCACGGCATGTTGCCCAGCTGCGACCGCAGGAACAGGGCCATGCTCACGCCGTACAGGGCCAGGCCCGCATACAGCTGCACGAGCCGGCGGGGCACTCGTCGTCCAGTCACGACGTACAGCAATCCTCGCTACTGGCCTTGATTTCCATAGCCAATCGCGGGACGGTGGCCCTGTGAGCCCCCGCCGCCGCGTCAGCGCCCGCGAACTCGCACCCCTGGTCGCCGGCTGGAAGCACGATCGCGCCGCCGGGTATGCCGCGCTCGCCGACCGGCTGCGCCTGCTCGTGCTCGACGGGCGGGTGCCCGTGCACGTCCTCCTTCCGTCCGAGCGCGACCTCGCCGCCGCACTGGGCACGAGCCGGACGACGACCGCGGCGGCGTACCGGCTCCTGCGCGAGAGCGGATTCGCTGCCGCCGGGCAGGGCGCGGGCACGTGGACCGAGCTGCCGGGGTCACGGGAATCCGACGCGCCCTCGGGACCGGCGGGCGACGCCTGGCCCGTGCAGTCCACGGGCGTCGCCGGCACACCGGACGGGCGGGGCGACCTCGCCAGCGCCGCACCCGAGGCACCGCCGCAGGTGCACGCCGCCTACGCGGCCGCGCTCACCGAGCTGCCGCGCTTCCTGCCGGGCCACGGCTACGTCAGCGCCGGGCTGCAGGTTCTGCGCGAACGGGTCGCGTCGCGGTTCGCGGCCCGCGGGCTGCCGACGTCCGCGGATCAGGTGCTTGTCACCTCCGGCGCCATGCACGGGCTGCGGCTGGTGCTCGAGGCGCTGCTGTCCCCGGGCGAGCGGGTGCTGGTGGAGAGCCCGTCGTACCCGCTGGCGCTGGACGCCGTCCGCAAGGCGGGAGGGCGCCCGGTGCCGCTCCCGGTCGAGGACGCCGGCTGGGATCCGCCGGCCGTCGCCGCCGCCGTCCGGGTCACCGGCGCCCGCGTCGCCTACCTGATGCCGGACTTCCAGAACCCGACCGGGCAGCTCATGGACGCTGCCACCCGGCAGGCCGTGGCCGCCGCACTCGCCCGGGCGGGATGCACGGTGATCGTCGACGAGACGACCGCCGAGCTCGACCTGCGCCCGGCCGGCTCGCCCCCCGCTCCCCCGTTCGCCGCGTTCGCCCCGGCGCCCGCCGTGGTCACGCTCGGGTCGGCGAGCAAGACCTTCTGGGGCGGGTTGCGCGTGGGGTGGGTTCGCGGGGACACCGCCCTGGTCCGCCGCCTCACCCTCGCCCGCGCCACCGACGACCTCGGCTCGCCGCTCGTGGAGCAGCTCGCGACCGCACACCTGCTCGGCGACCTCGACGCCGTCCTCGCGGTGCGCGTCCCGGCCCTCCTCGCCCGGCGCCAGGCGCTGCGCTCGGCGATCGCCCGGCACCTGCCCGGCTGGCGGACGCCGACCCCGGCCGGCGGCCTCTTCCTGTGGTGTGCCCTGCCGACGCCGTCGAGCACCGCGTTCGCGGTCGCCGCGCGGCGGGCCGGCGTCGTGCTCACGCCCGGCCCCCGCTTCGGCCCGGACGGCGCCTTCGAGTCACGGATGCGGCTGCCCTACGCACGGCCGACGGGCGAGCTCGAGGCGGCCCTGGCGCGGCTCGCGCCCGTCTGGCGCGGCCTGACCGGCGACGCGGGGACCGAGGAGGACGACCTCCTGGTGGTGTAGGCCGGGACCACATCGCAGGGTCCCGGTGTTGACCCAAGTGTCGCCGGCGAGAGCGCCGGTGGACGCGAGAGGAGTTCCACGTGCTGTTCGGATCCCGACTGAAGTCGACGATGGTCGCCCGCGAGGACGCCCTGCCCGGCCGCGAGACCCGGCCCTACCCCGTCCCCCGCCTGCACGCCGTCCTCGGCACCCCGCTCGAGGGCCCCTGGCCCGAGGACACCCAGATCCTCTACGTCGCCATGGGCTGCTTCTGGGGCGCGGAGCGCGTCTTCTGGCAGCTGCCCGGCGTCGTGACCACCGCGGTCGGCTACCAGGGCGGCTACACCCCCAACCCGACCTACGAGGAGACGTGCACCAGCCGCACCGGCCACACCGAGGCGGTGCTCGTCGCCTACGACCCGAAGCAGATCACCGCCGAGGAGCTGCTGCGGACGTTCTGGGAGTCGCACGACCCCACCCAGGGCTACCGGCAGGGCAACGACGTCGGCACCCAGTACCGCTCCGCGGTGTACTGGACCACGGCGGAGCAGAAGCAGGCGTACGAGGCGACCCGTGCCGCGTACCAGCCGTTGCTCGACCAGTTCCGCCTCGGGGAGATCACGACGGATGCGCGGCCCGCGAGCGAGGCCGGCCCGTTCTACTACGCCGAGGACTACCACCAGCAGTACCTGCACAAGGTTCCGAACGGCTACTGCGGGCTCGGCGGCACCGGCATCAGCTGCCCGGTCGGCGTCGTCAAGGCCAGTGACGAAAGCTGAGACGCCAACGGACGGGACAGACGGTCCATCCGATCGCCTGTCCCGCCCTTCGTCTCACCCTCCGTCGGTCATGATCGACGATGGAGGAACTCGCGTGGATGACGTCGATTGCTGACATAGAGGGTATGTGATCATGAATGTATACTTGATCACTGAGACGGGCTTGCGGGAGTGCCCGCCCGAGAAGCTCCCCCAGCTGCTCGTGGACCACGAGGGTGTGCTGTGGGTCGACATGCCCGTCTGCCGGGGGGCGGAGGCCGAGGTCCTGTCCGAGACCTTCGGCTTTCACGAGCTCGCCGTCCACGACTGCGTCTCCCGCAACCACGTCTCCAAGGTCTACGTCTACGACGATCACGTGTTCACCGTGCTGCATGCACCGAAGATCGGGAAGCATGGGCACGTCCACTACATCGAGCTCGACCAGTTCCTCGGGCGCGACTACCTCGTGACGGTGCACGGTCCGCTCAACCCGGTCGTCGACGTGGGGGTGGCGTTCCTGGACACCGGGGCAGTCCTTGAGCGGCTCGCCTCGGGCGAGCTACGGCCGGAGAGCGCGTTCGACCTCTCCTCGGCGATCGTGAGGACGCTCGCGGGCCGTGAGACGGATCTCATCGCCGAGCTGGCCGAGCGTTGCGGTCAGCTGGAGCAGCACGTGATGTCCGGGGAGTCGATGGAGGACACCGAGGAGTTCCTCATCGACCTGTTCCAGGTCTGGTACGAGCTCCTCGCCATCCGCACGATGGCCCTGCACAGTGCCGCGACCTACGACCGCATGGCGCACCTGGTCCGCTTCCTGCCCGAGGAGGACACACCGCAGCTAGCCGACCTGGCCGACCGGTTCGAGGTCGTCTCGAGAATGGCCGACGGCCAGAAGGAGCTCCTGCACGGGATCATCGAGTTCTTCCAGACCCGTATCAGCACCCACATGACGCTCGCCGCCGACCGCATGTCCCACACCTCGGTCCAGCAGAACGACGACATGCGGAAGATTTCGGCGTGGGTCGCCATCGTCGCCGTCCCTGCCGCGGTCACCGGCTTCTTCGGCCAGAACGTGCCCTACCCCGGCTTCGGGCGCGAATCCGGCTTCATCGCCTCGATCCTGATCATGATCTCGCTCGCCGCGACGCTCTACTTGGCCTTCAAGTACAAGAGGTGGCTCTAGTCGGCCGGTCGGTGGGCGGAAAGGTGGGGTCCATCAGATCGCCTGTCCCGCCCTTCGTCTGCGGGTCAGCCTCGTGCACAGGTGGCGCGCGAACTCGGCGGCGAAGGCCGGAGCATGCCCCGCCCCCTGTACCGTCCATAGCTGGACCTCGCTGCCCGCCTTGCAGTTCTGGTGCGTAGTCGACGACGGCGGCAGCATCCGAGGAGTACGGGTGCAGCAGCACGAGCAGTGGGGCGGGTCTGCCCTTCCGGTAGCCCAGTGGAACGTGGATCGTGACCTGACGCTGACCGGCGGCCGCCACTCCAGTGCCGCTGCTGGACGTCGGCGCGCCGCTGCTCCCGGAACAGGGACCGCGAACCGATCGACGCACCCAGTGTGACGTCTGACACGCCCGAGCTCGACGCCCGTCGGCATGGTCAGTGACACCGAGTCGGGGAACAGGCATCAGTGTCGAGGATCCTCCCATCCGGGGAACGGAGTCCATGCCGGCAGAACTGCCACCAGCAGTACCTTCACAAGGTGCCGAACGGCTACTGCAGGCTCGGCGGCACGGCATCGGCTGGCCGGTTGGCGTCGTCAAGGCCAGCAACAAGAGTTGAGCCCCGAAGGGTGGGACAGGCGGTGGAACTGGTCCTGTCCCACCCCTCCAGTCGGAGCGGCCGGGCTCGGCCGTCGTGAACGCACGCCGGTGCTTCGGTCTCGCCCTCGTGGTGATCGTCGCCGTCACCGCCGCCCGCTTCCTGGGGTTCGCCGGACCGACCGTCGTCTGGACGAGCCTCATGACCGCCGCCCTGGTCCTGGTCGCCCGGACGTCGGGCACGACCCTCGCCGATCTGGGGCTGCGGCCCTCGGACGCCGGTAGCGGGCTGCGCTGGGGCGCCCTCGCGTCCGGGATCGTGCTGGTCGCCCTGGCGGTGGCCGCCCTGCTTCCGCTGACGAGCGGAGCGCTGCGCGACGCGCGCGGGAACGTCGGCGGCGCGCAGCTGGCCTACGAACTCGTGGTGGACGTCCTCCTCCTGACCGCGATCCCGGAGGAGTTCGCCTTCCGCGGGGTGCTGCTCGGATCGGCCGTCGTCCAGTGGGGGCCTCTGCGCGGCGTCCTGGTGGTCTCGGCGCTGTTCGGCCTGTGGCACGTCCAGCCGACCCTGGCGACGATGACGGACAATCCCGCGGTCAGCGGCGTCTCCGGGTCGCCCGCCGGACGACTCCTCGTCGTACTGGGAGCGGTCGCCGTCACGTTCGTCGCGGGCCTGGTGTTCGCCTGGCTCCGGCTCCGGTCGCGCAGCCTGCTGGCGCCGGTGCTCGCGCATGCGGCGACGAACGGGCTCGGCCTGGCCGTCGCGTGGTTCGCCCTCCACGTGCTGCCTGCGCGCTGAGCTGACGGCGTCCGGGCGATCAGGGGGCCTTCGCCGCCATGGTGCGCAGCACGTTCAGCTGGTCCGGGGTGACTCCCGTGGGCTGCAGGACCGCGTACCAGGCGTCGGCGTACTCGCCCCGGTAGTTGTGCCCGTGGCCCTGCGGGACTCCGCCCGCGAACGTCAGGTCGGCAGTCACCTGCCAGAAGGTCACCAGCGGCAGCCACGTGACACGGGCGAGCACGTCCTTGCCGGGCGGTTCGCCGGTCCAGTCCGGCTCGGTGAACAACAGGCGCGGGCTCCACCAGACGATGGGGTCGGAGGCGTGCATCAGGTAGAGGACGCGGCTGCCCTCCCACGGCTGTCCCTCCGGCGGGATTCCGGCGGTGGCGTCGTTGGTGAAGCGCACGGTGCGGCCGCCCTTGTAGACGGGCAGCCGCTCCAGACTGCCGGCGTCCCGGCGCTCGCGGAACTCCGTGAACAGGGTGTTGAAGTTCGGCGGGCCGGCGAAGACCGTGCCGGACGTGCGGTTGCGCAGGTCGGCCTCGCCGCTGAATGCGGCCTCGCCGCCGAACGACCCGAGGCTCTCGCCGGTCACGAAGAGGCGAGGGCGAGTCGCGGCAGGGAGCGCCGCCCATCGCTCGTAGACGGCGTCGAAGAGCGCGCGGCCCGCCTCCCGCGCCTTGGACTGGTCGACCAGGTAGGACATCCAGGACGGCAGGTAGGAGTACTGCATGCCGACGATCGCCGAATCACCGCCCGTGAGGTACTCGAAGGTGTCCGCGGACGCGGCGTTGATCCAGCCACTGCCGGTGGTACCGGCGACGAGCAGGTTGGCGCGTTGGAAGGCGCCCGCGTGCTCCAGGTCGTCGACGGCGAGCCGGGCTCGCGGTCTCGGCGTCCGCGGCTGTCGCCAGGCCCGCGTAGGCGCGGATGGGCTCCTTGGCGGGGCGGTCCATCGTGGCCTCGATCTGGGCCGCCGTCGGGCCGGTGCCGGTGAACGTCCGGCCCTGCCAGCCGAGGGTGTCCCACGCGATGAGCGACCCGTTGCCTCCGGACCTCAGGTCGGTGGCCGGCTGCTGCACGCCCTCCTGCGTGGTCGTGTCGCGGAGCCCGAACGTCTCGTTGGCGGCGTTCACCAACCCGTCGAGGAGCACGCCGCTGATCACCAGATAGGTCAGGGCGACCACGGCGATCCAGCCGACCGCGTTGGCCGCGCGGGGGCCGATCCAGCGTCGCAGCAGCCGGGCCAGCCCGCGGTAGAGCCACCGCAGTCCGCGTCCGATCTCCAGCAGGAGCACGAACACGGCGAGTGCGACCACGGGGGACAGGACCACCAGCGCGACGTTGTACTCCGTGACCCCCATGAGGCCGCGGATCTGGTGCTGCCAGTACTGACCGAGCGCGAAGAAGACGGCGAGCAGCACGCCGCCGGCGATCAGGGTGATCCGCCAGGTCGAGCGCTTCGCCGGCCGCACGTCACGGTCGGCGAACGCCCGCCCGGCGACGGCGAGCAGCACCCCGAGGCCGTAGCCGATGGCCGCGGTGACGCCCCAGACGATCCCCTGGATGATGCCGGTGCGGGGAAGCAGCGACGGCGTGAACGACAGGCACGCGAACACGACGGCGCCCCAGAGGCCGGGCACGGTCAGGCTCGGCCAGCGTCCCCGGCGCCGGGTGACGGGCGCAGGTGGGGCCTCCGCCGCAGGTCCATTGGACTGCGCCCGGGGCTGTGGCGGCACGGCGACGCCGGTGCCGCCTGGTTCCGCGCTCTCGGACATCCTCGGCCTCCTCGCTCCCTCCCCGCTGGTGGGATCGCTCCGGTGTTCCTGCCTCGCACACCGGTATGCGCTCACGTTCGGTGGAGCCAGCAGGGCGCGCACCATCCGCGGCGGATGGTCCGCTGCGCTCCGGACGCTTCCCGGTTAGGAGACGGCCCGGGCGCGACGATTCGGGCGGGCGCCCGCGGCCAGCCACTGCTCGAAGCTGCCGCGCGTCATCGGCGGCGCCAGGTAGTAGCCCTGGACGAGGTCGCACCCCATGTCGGCCAGCTTGTCCCACGCAGCGAGGTCCTCGACGCCCTCGGCGACGGTCTCCAGGCCCAGGTTCCCCGCGAGGTCGATGATGGACTGCACGATCATCGCGTCGTTGTCCTGGGTGAGCATCCGTGACACGAAGCTCTTGTCGATCTTCACCGCCTGGACGGGCAGCTCACGCAGGTACGACAGCGAGGAGTAGCCGGTCCCGAAGTCATCCAGCGACAGCCGGACACCCAGCTCGCGCAGGCGCCGGAGCACGGTCAGCGTCCTCGCCGGCCGGCCCACGATCGCACTCTCGGTGATCTCCAGCGTCAGGGCGTCGGCGGGGACGTCGTGCGCCGCGAGCAGGTGCGCGACCGTCTCGGTGAGCCCGTCGTCCAGGATGCCGCGGGCGGACAGGTTGACCGCCACGGACAGCGGACGACCGGACCGGCGCCACTGGCCGCACTGGTCGATCGCCCGGGTCAGCACGTTCGTCGTCAGCACCCCGATCAGGCCCGTACGCTCCGCCAGGCCGATGAACATCTCGGGCGGCAACAGCCCCTGCTGCGGATGCCGCCAGCGCGCCAGCGCCTCCACGCCGACGACCTTGCGGGTCGGCAGCTCGGCGACGGGCTGGACGTAGACCTCCAGCTCGTCGGACGTGATCGCGTGCCGTAGCTCGCTCGCCAGCGCCAGTCGCTGGGGGGTGACCGTCCGCTCCAGGCCGGGCTCGTACAGGTGGAGGCCCGCGCCCGTGCTCTTCGCCTCGTACATGGCGGCGTCCGCCCTGGTGAGCAGGATCCGGGGGACGTCCCCGTGGTCGGGGGCGAGACACATCCCGATCGAGGCGCCCACCTCGATGCTCACCCCGTCCATCCGGATCGGCTGGGCCAGCGCGGACCTCAGCCGCCGGCCCAGCCTGCGGGCGTCCTCCGCGCGCTCGATCCCCGGCAGCAGGACGGCGAACTCGTCGCCCCCGAGCCGGGCGACCAGGTCGCCCGCCGAGGTCGCGCCGGCCAGCCGGCTGCTCACCTCGCAGAGCACCTGGTCGCCGATCTGGTGCCCGAGGGTGTCGTTGACCTCCTTGAAGTCGATGAGGTCGAGGATGACGACGACCAGCCCGCCCAGCTCGCCGCCGCGGACCTGCTCGGACAGCTCGGCGAGCCTCCGGTTGAGCAGGGTTCGGTTGGGCAGCCCGGTGAGCCCGTCGTGCAGCGCCTCGTGCCGCAACTGATCCACGAGCAGGCCGTTGTGCACCGCGATGCCGGCGTGATCGGCGACCGTCTGCAGCAGCAGCGCGTCCTCGTCGTCGAAGGTGCGCACCGCGCCGAGACGATCGGCGACGAGCATCGTGCCGATCACGTCGGCCTCCGCCACCAGCGGGACCAGGATGGCGTCACGCATCCCGCGGTCGTCGAGAAAGGCCTTCAGGGCCGGATCCCGGCAGCCTTGGGGAAGCAGGAGCCGGGCGCGGTCGGTGAGCACCGAGCGCCACAGCGGGTCCTGCAGCTGGTCCACCGGCAGCCGCTCCCGGGTCAGCCGCCCGGCCGGATCGAGCCGGATCCGCTCCGGCAGCCTGTGCAGCGACTCGTCCGTGAGGACGATCTCCGCGTGCTCGGCACGCAGGACTTCGCACGCCTGCTCGAGGACGCGCACCAGCACCTGGTCGACGCCTTGGCTCGCGCCGATCAGCTGCGTGAACTGGTAGAGCCGGCTCAACGTCTCGTGCCGCTCGCTCAGCGCGCTGTAGGCGCGGTAGGCCAGCAGGAGCAGCACGAACGTCACGGCCAGGGGCAGCGCCGCGAGCCGGTTGGCCAGCAGCGCCTGGACTGCGACCAGTGCGGGCACGCTGGCCGCCACCGAGGTCAGCGCGGCCTTCCAGGCCTCGGTGGCCAGGTGGCGCACGTTCGCGCCGTCGTCGTCCGCCCAGGCGACGGCGGCCGAGACCACCAGCCCCGCCAGGCAACCGACCGCCGCGCAGGCAGCGGCCGCCGCCAGCCACCCTCGCGGCGTCGCCCAGTCGTCCCCGGCAAGGCTGTGGAAGACCAGCAACGCGATCAAGGTCTCGGCGAGCGAGAGCGCGCAGTTGAACAGCAGCTTGATCCCGGTCTGGCGACGCCACGCGACGAACGCCACCGCTGAGCCCACGAGCCGGCCCACCAGCATGGCGGACGGGGCGGCGAAGAACAGCGCGACGACGATGACCAGCTCGCTCAGGGACACCGACTGCGCCTCGCGCCGCACCTGCAGATGCAGGACGACGACGTCGCACGCCCCGGCCATCAGCGCGATCGCCCACCAGGGCAGCCAGAGCTGCGCCTCGGGCGGACTGCTCCAGGTGGGACCGATGGCACAGACCGCCCCGGCCACCGCGAGCAGTCCGACGCTCATGACCAGCGCGGGGTGCAGCGACGGCACCCGCGCTCGGCGCCGCGCGGAGGCAGCGGACGTCATCCCCACCCGCCCGTCGCCCACGCGTCGCCGGTCCACGTGCGGCTGTCCCAGTCGTCGTCCGTCCAGGTGCGGCTGTCCCAGCCGCCTGCGGTCCAGGTGCGGCTCACCCAGCCGTTCGACCACGACGTGCCGAACCAGGGCTTGCCCTTCCACGTCATGGGCGCCCAGTCGCCGGACGACGTCCAGCCCGTGCCGGTCCACGTGTTGCCGTTCCACGTGCCGCCGCTCCAGGTGGCGCCGGCCTTCGCCTGCTGCGCCCAGCTCGCGCCCGCCCAGCCGGCCGTGAAGATGTCCTGCTCCCCGGTGAGGGGCGTCCCCCGGAAGCCGACATGGGAGCCGCCGCGGGCCAGCTCCAGCGATCCCGTCCCGGTGGCCGGGGCGGCCAGATTCACCCCGCCGGGCAGGGGCGCCGCGGCCGCCAGCAACTGGGCTGCGCGGACGTTGATGAGGCCGGCGCCGGTGTTCGTGACCGTGCCGAGCGGAATCGGGGTGGCACTGTTGGCCAGCAGCACCTTGACCTGGTCCGGCGTCAGCGCCGGGTTGCTCTGCAGCAGCAGCGCGGCGGCCCCGGTGACGACTGCAGCCGCCTGCGAGGTGCCGCTGCCACGGAAGAACCGGGAGCCGACCCGAGCGGAGGGGAACTGCTGATCCACGTAGCTGTTGGGCACGCGCAGACCGAGCACGTGCACCCCGGGGGCGACGACGTCCACGTGCCGCAGCGCAGTGCCGCGGTCGGAGAAGCCGGGCACCGTGTCGTCCAGGGGCGGCTCGGTGCCGACCGGGTCCTCCGCGCCGACCGCGATCACCGGCGGGTCCTGCGCCGGGTTCGCGAGGGACTGGAAGCTGGTCCCGTCGTTGCCGCCCGAGACGATGACGACGATGCCCTTGCGCCAGGCGTTCTCCACCGCGTACGCGAGCGGGTCGAGGGTGTAGTCCTGGCCTGCCGGGGTTCCGTAGGAGAGGTTCAGCACGCGGATGTTGAGCCCGCCCGCGTGGGCGTGCTCGGTGACCCAGTTGATCGCGGCGACCACCTGGGAGACATCGGCCGCTCCGTCGGCGGCGCCGACCTTGAGACTCACGACCCGCGCGTCCGGCGCGACCCCCGTGAAACCGGTCTGATCGAGGTAGCTGCCCGGCGATCCCGCCTGGTCGCGCCCGGCGATGATGCTCGCCATGTGCGTGCCGTGGCCGTAGGCGTCCTTGTAGCGGACGTCGGCATGCACGGAGTCGAACGACAGGTCCGGCCCGTTGACGACGTTCCCGCTGCTGAGACCCTGCACGGGAGCCACGCCGGTGTCGATGAGCGCGACGTCGACACCCTTGCCGGTGTACCCCGCCGCCCACGACTCCCGGGCGTGGATCATCGTTGTGATCTCGTCGAGGGAGCCGGTGTCGACCGAGGCCCCGAGGTCGAGACCAGAGGCGACGGAGCTAGCCGACGTCGTCGCGGCGGTAGCTCCGGAAGCGGCGGCCGCCACCGCCGGAGACGCCGGGATCAGGGCGAGGATGCCGGCGGTCGCGGCGGTCGCGGACCGTCGGCCGCGGCTGCCCAGGACGAGCGCGCTGAGGCGACGAGGCCTGACGCTCATCGCCGCATTCAACCACGGAAAGTAGTACATAGCGTACGAATAGCCCCCCTCCGGGCACTTGGCAGCTCGGGATTGCACTCTCCGTGTCGCCGTACCCACTGGGGTTCAAGGTCACTCCCCGCGAGGGTGCACTCACCGTGAGGTGGATCAGTCCAGCGCGTGGGCCACCCGGCGCGCGATCGCCTGCTGGCCCGGCAGGATCGGGTGCGCCCAGTACGCCCGGATTGTGCCGACTCCGATCGGGAAGATCCACGAGTCCTGCGTGCACAACTCGTGGCCGGCGAGGGACGTGGTGACGTCGACGTACCGGGCACCCGCCCGCCACGCGCTGATCCGGATCACGAGGTTCAGCAGGTCCCCGGTCGTGTTGAGGGCGCTCCGTTCCTCGTCGCTCAGCCAAGGGCACCCCGTGACGTCGGCCTGCCGCTGCGGCACCAGCCGGGGGTAGCCGACCACGACCAGCTTCGCCCGGGGTGCCGCGGCCTCGATGGCCCGGTAGGTGTCCACGAGGCGGTCCGAGAGCACCGTGAGGATCGTCGCCTGCGCCGTTGCGATGGCGCCCGCCGCGACGCAGTCCGTGGCGACGCACGTCCCGAGCGTCGTGCCGAAGCCCGCGTCGTTGCCGCCGATCGTGATCGTCACGACCCCGGGCCGGGGGCGCAGCGCCGCCAGCGCGTCCACCTGAGCGGGCTGGTCCTTGTAGGGATTGACGACGTCCTTGGTCTGGGCGCCGCTGCAGGCGAGGTTCGTGGCGGTCCACCCCAGCTTCGCCGCGGCGAGCAGCGGCCACGCCTGCTGGCTGCGGTCGCAGCTGCCGGCCGAAGGGTCGAACGGCGGGTTCGCCTCACCGGACGAATACGAATCCCCGAGCGCAGCCAGCACGGTCCGGTGGTGGTGGCGCGGCGACGCCGACGCCGGCGGTGCCAGCACCCCTCCCGCCACGACCAGCGCGGCGCCCGCCACGAGCAGCCGGCCCACTCTTCGCGCAGCCCACATGACCCCACCCCTCCACGACGGCCCCAGTGGCCCCCCACACAGAGCGTCAGAATAGGGAGTCGGCAGCGCCGCTCACCAGACCTGTGGGGTGACTGGCGGTCACGCCGAGAGCGCGGCGAAGATGCACCGGTGACCTCGCCCACCACCCTCGACGGGGACGCCCCGTTCCCCCCGCCTCCCGCCTCCCTGCCCGACCCGGACCCCGACTACCCGCGCCCCCAGCTCGTCCGCGACCGCTGGACGGACCTGACCGGCACGTGGCAGTTCGCGCACGACGACGAGGACGCCGGCATGGACGGCCGGTGGTACGAGGCCCTGGATCTCGCCGACCGCGGCGTCTTCGGCCGGGACATCCAGGTCCCCTACCCGCCGGAGTCCCCCGCCAGCGGGATCGGTGACGTGAGGTTCCACCGCGTCGTCTGGTACCGGCGGTCGTTCGACCGCAGCGAGGCCGGGGACCTGCCGGGCGAGCGTGTCCTGCTGCGCTTCGGCGCAGTCGACTACCGCGCCACGGTGTGGGTGAACGGACGGCTCGTCGCGACTCACGAGGGCGGGCACACGCCGTTCGTCACCGACATCACCTCGGCGCTCACCGAGGGCCCGCAAGTGGTCGTCGTCCGGGCGGAGGACGACCCGCGCGACCTGACCCAGCCGCGCGGCAAGCAGGACTGGCACGAGCGTCCGCACGCGATCTGGTACGAGCGGACCACGGGCATCTGGCAACCGGTCTGGCTCGAGCCCGTGCCCCGGACCCACGTCGAGTTCCTGCGCTGGACGCCCAACCTCGACCGGGGTGTGCTGCGCGTGCGGGTGCGCGTGGCCGGTCCCGTCCCGCCCGGGCTGCGCCTCACGGTCCGGCTCACCCTGCGCGGTCAGGTGCTCGCGGACGACGTCTATCCGGCGACCGCCGACGTCGTGCAGCGTGACATCCCCCTGGACGCCGCCCGGATCCACCACGAGCGACGGGCCTACCTGTGGTCGCCCGAGCACCCCAACCTCGTCGACGCGCAGGTCTCGCTCGTGCTCGACGGCGAGGTCGTCGACGAGGTGCGCAGCTACTGCGGCCTGCGCACGGTGGGGGCCTCGGACCGGCACTTCGTCCTCAACGGCCGGGGCTACCCGCTCCGGATGGTGCTCGCGCAGAACTACTGGCCGTCCTCGCACCTCGCCGCCCCCGACGGTGCGGCGCTCCGGCGCGAGGTCGAGCTCGTCAAGGAGCTCGGCTTCAACGCCGTCCGCATCCATCAGAAGGTGGAGGATCCGCGCTTCCTCGGCTGGTGCGACCGACTCGGGGTGCTGGCGTGGGGAGAGATGCCCAGCGCCCTGGAGTTCGGCCCGCGCACGATCCGCCGGATCACGAGCGAGTGGCTCGAGGTGCTGGACCGCGACGCGTCCTCACCGGCGCTGGTGGCCTGGGTGCCGTTCAACGAGAGCTGGGGCGTGCCGAACCTCGAGAACGACCCGGCCCAGCGGCACGCCGTGCAGGCGCTGTACCACCTCACCAAGGCGATCGACTCGTCCAGGCCCGTCGTCGGCAACGACGGCTGGGAGAACCTCGTCTCGGACATGATCGGCGTGCACGACTACAGCCCGTCCGGGCAGGCTCTCGCGGAGCGCTACGGCAGCCACGACGCCTTCCGGCGGACGATGGAGCAGGTGCGGCCGTTCTACCGCCGCATCACGCTGCCCGGGCTCGCGGACGGCGGGCAGCCGCTCATCGTGTCCGAGTTCGGGGGCACGACGTACGACGCGGGCCGCGAGGACTTCTGGAACGGCTACGGAGCGGTCGGCTCCTCCGAGGAGTTGCTGGAGCGGTACCGGGAGCTGGTGACGGCGCTGCTGTCGAGCCCCGTCGTCGCCGGGTTCTGCTACACCCAGCTCACCGACACCCGGCAGGAGCGCAACGGGCTGCTCACGGAGGACCGCGTGCCGAAGGCCGACCCGGCCGAGATCGCCGAGATCAACCAGCTGCCCTCGGCCGCCGTGCCCGGGCAGGCGATGGAGGAGATCCAGATCGTGCACGCGGCGCGACGAAGGCAGCAGGGGTGACCTCTCGCTTCCAGGTCGTCCCCGCCTCCTACGTCGTCCTGCAACGTCATGAGGGCGCGGATCAGGTGCTGCTGCAGCTCCGATCCGGCACGGGCTACATGGACGGGCACTGGGCGTGTGCCGCGGCGGGGCACGTCGAGGCCGGCGAGTCGGCGGTGGAGGCGGCGGTTCGGGAGGCGCGCGAGGAGCTCGGCGTCCGGATCGCGCCGCCGGACCTGGTGCCGCTGTGCGCGATGCACCGGACGCACGGCAACGGGAAGCCGATCGACGAGCGGGTGGACTTCTTCTTCACGTGCACCCGCTTCGAGGGCTTCCCCCGTCGCCTCGAGCGGCACAAGAGCGCCGACCTGCGCTGGTTCGACCTCGCCGCCCTGCCGGCCCCCGTGGTTCCGCACGAGCAGCGGGTGCTCGACCTGCTGCTGACCGGCCAGGTGCCGCCGATCCTCATCGAGGGCTTCGGGTGAGGGATGCCCGGTAGCAGACGGTCCGGTAGGGCATCGGCACACGGTCGCGGCCCATGGTGTCCGGGTGTTCGTCGAGAAGCCCGCGGACGGCGGCGAGCAGGCGCTCGCGCTCGGGTGGGTCGAGCACGATGGCGTAGCTGCGCGAGGCGACGAGCTCGACGACCGCCTCCCGCGGCAGCTCGCTGCGCCAGCTCAGCTCGTTCCGGTCGAGCGGGCCGAACGGAGGGCCGACGACCGGCGCCTCGGGATCGCCCTCGCCCCGCGCGCGGTCGTGGCCGAGCACCCGGTCGAGCTGCTCGACCCACGGCTCGTCCGCGGAGCGCAGGTTCCAGACGAGGCCGAGGCTCCCGCCCGGGACCAGGACCCGGGCGACCTCCGGGACCGCTCGCGCTGGGTCCACCCAGTGCCAGGCCTGCCCGGCGACGACCGCGTCGACGCTGACGCCGTCCAGAGGCAGCGCCTCGGCCCGGCCGGCAAGCACCGGGACGCCGGGCAGCACGCGGGCGAACTCGGCGCGCATGCCGGCGGACGGTTCGACGGCGACGACCTCGAGCCCGCGATCGAGGAGCACCCGGGTGAGCTTGCCGGTGCCCGCGCCGAGGTCGACCACGCGCCGCGCTCCGGGCGGGATCAGCAGGTCCACGACGGCGGCGGGGTAACCGGGACGCGCCTGCTCGTACAGCTCCGCGGCGGCCCCGAACGACGTCCGCTGCCGCTCGTAGCGATCGTCCATCAGCGCCCCCCGGCCACACGCAACGTGGCGCCCGTGACATACGACGCCTCGTCGCTCAGGAGCCACGCGACCGCCGCCGCGATCTCGTCGGGCTCGCCGGCGCGGCGCATCGGGATCTGTGGCGCCATCCTCGCGGGCCGGGACGGGTCACCGGCGCCGGCGTGGATTCCGGTGTCGACGAGGCCCGGGGCGACGCAGTTGACCCGGACGCCGTCCTGGGCGAGCTCCCGCGCGAGCCCCAGGGTCGCGACCTCCACGCCGGCCTTGGCCGCCGCGTAGTGCACGTACTCGTGCGGGGAGCCCGTCGCGGTCGACGACGACGAGATGGTGACGATCGCCCCGCCGGCCCCGCCCCGGGACGTCGCCATGACCTGAGCCGCCCGCCGCAGGCAGAGCAGGACGCCGACGAGATTGACGTCGACGACGTGGCGCAGGACGTCGACCGGGGTGTCTGCGAGGTCGCCGAGGTGCGCGGTGAGCCCGGCGTTGGCGACGAGCCCGGTCAGCGGACCGAGCTCCGCCGCGGCGTCGACGACGGCTGCGGCGCCGGCCTCGCCGGCAACGTCCGCCTGCACGCAGACCGCGCGGCACCCCTGCGCACGCACCTGGTCCGCCACGCGCTCGACGCCGTCCCGTGATCGGTGCCAGCCGAGCACCAGGTCGTGACCGGCGCCGGCCAGCCGGCGCGCGACCGCCGCGCCGATCCCGCCGCTCGCCCCCGTGACGACAGTGACGGGCGCAGTGATGCGGCCGGTCATGCGGCCCCGCGGCGCGCGTCGTGGAGGGCCGCGATCAGAGTGGCCGTCGTGACGCCGCGGGCGGCGAGAACGTCCGCGGGGACGCGGTCGGCTCGCTGCGCGAGCACCCCGAGCAACAGGTGCTCGGCGCGCAGTTCGCGGTCGCCGAGCGCGCGGGCCTGCCGGAGCGCGCAGGCGAGGGCCTCCCGGGCGGCGGGGGCCAGCCGCCGCCGTCCGCCGCTGCGGCGCGGCCCGGCGGTCAGCGCGCCGTGCCCGAGCTCGCGTTCGGCTGCTGCCACGACCCCGTCGAGGTCGATGCCGAGCTCCGCGAGCGCCCGGGCGTCGACCTCGGACAGGCCCGCGCGCCGGCGGGCCTCGGCGAGGTCGGCCAGGACGCCGCCGGCGGCGTCCGGGGACAGGCCTGCCGCAGGAACGACCGGGAGCAGCGCGGCCAGCAGGTGGTCGACGTCGATCTCGTGGGTTCCGGCGGCCGCGGCGGCGCCGGCGGCGGTACTGACGGCGGTACGGGCCGCCGCGGTGAAGCGTTCGAACATGTCAGCTCCCGGCATGCTTCTTGTGGACTGCCTGGCGCGTCACGCCCAGTTCGACGGCGATCTCCTGCCAGGACCACCCCGCGTGGCGGGCGCTGCGGACCTGCGCGCGCTCGAGCTGCTCGAGCAGCCGGCGCAGGGCGGCGACGGCGCGCAGCCCCGTCCGGGGGTCGCGGTCTGCGGCCGCTGCGGCGAGGGTGGTGGCCTCGGTCATGCCCGTCAACCTACGTTGACAGGTCGCCGGGTGTCAACTCTCGTTGACATCCGTGGTGTCACGCGGGCGCGCGGCCTCGCGCAGCACCTGCGGCGTGCGGGGGTCCGGGGCCCGGCGCGCCCTGACCACTGCCCGGCGCATGCCCTCGTCCTCGGCCTCGATCGCGGCGAGCGCGTCCTCGTCGTCGACCTCGGCAGCGGACGCCGGCGCAGGCGCCGTGGTCGACGTCCCCGGGAACCGCTCGCCCTGATGCTCCGCGCGCCAGGCCAGCAACGCGGTCCCGTACAGGTGAGGGCTCGCGGCGGTGCAGGCGCACAGGACGTGCCCACCCGGGAGCACCCGGACGCACTCGGGGCAATCCCGCAGGCGGCCCACCACGCACCGGTGGTCGCGGCGGGCCAGGGAGCGCCACAAGGACCCGGTGGCGAGCACGGCGAGGGCGAGCAGCGCTCCTCCGGCCGTCAGCAGCAAAGTCACGGTCGTCTCCCGTTCTGGTCGGCCTGTCGGCTCGTCGGCACGGCCGTCCACGGACCGGCGGGCGGCCGGTCCACGAACGCCCAGTCGACCCGGCCTCCGGCGGCGGCGTCCGTCATGCCGACGCAGCGGGCGAGCGCGGGACTGAGGTTGATCGCGGGCGTGTGCGCCGGTCGCGCTGCCCCCAGGACGTAGCCCGCGTCCGAGCGGCCGGGCCCGGTGTCCTCGACCTGCCCGTAGCAGCTGCCCGTGGTGCCGGTCACCTGCACCCAGCGGTTCTTGACCAGCGAGAACGTGGGATCCGCGAGGTGCTTGGCGTAGCCGGGGTCGCGGGCCCACGGACTCGCGGTGCGGCCGGCGAGGTCATCGAGGTCGTTGTACGGCAGGCCCAGGTAGTACGGGTTCTCCTTGGGGACCAGCGCGACGGGAAACCAGTCCGGCGGGGTGCGTCCGGCGAGGTCGGAGCGGCAGCTGGCACCCGGGGAGCCGTAGCCGTCGCAGCCGCCGAAGTGGGCGGCCCAGTCCCGGTCCCACCCCGAGCGGAGGCTCTGCTCGTCATCGCCCTGGCCCGGCACCTGGGCGCCGATCCGGAACACGCTCGCCGGGACGGAGGTGTGCATCGGGTACGTGCGGGCCGCTGTGGTGCCGGGCAGCGGTCCGTCCTCGTCGTTCACCCTGGGCGCCGTGGCGTGCCCCGCCGGCCCGAGGACGCCGACCACGAGCACGCCGGTCAGTCCGGCCGCCAGCACGCCGAGCGCCGCGGTGGAGGCAGCCGGGCGAACCGGGCCCCCCGGCAGCGGGACGGGGCGCGGCCAGGGGTTCAGCCGCGGCGCTCGGCCTGCCGCGACGTCCTCCGCCCAGCCCGCGGCGAGCACGATCGCCCCGAGGACCAGCCATGCCACCGCGTACTGGGCGACCCTGCCCTGCCAGGTCGACGCCGAGAGGTCGCGCGTCCAGCGGTTGCTCTCGATGATCGGGGTCGCGGCGGCGATGGCCGTGTTGCCCCACAGGTAGATCGTCATGGCGCGCGCGTTCATGGCACCCACCAGGCGGGCCAGCCAGGGCACGGCGGCCAGCACCGGCCGGCGGGGGTACAGCCGCAGGAGGACGAGCACGGCGCCGAGGCCGTAGAGCGCGTCGGCCACGGGGATCTCGTCGATGTCCCAGCCCGACTCCGGCAGCTGGTGGGTGAGCGCCCACACCATGCCGAGGGCCATCAGGGCGAGCCCGAGGAGCACGGTCCGGCCGCGGCCCCGCCGCGAGAGCGCTCCGTCGTGGTGGGCGAAGCCGACGAGCCAGCAGGTCCCGAACATGCCCAGGTGCTGCAGCGTGTCCGCCGTGGTCGCGGTCACCGGGACGACACCGAGCTCCAGCACACCCAGCAACGCCAGGGGCGTCGCGAGCACCAGCCGGGGGTAGCGGCGGAACAGCCAGTACATGCTCGGGCTGAGCAGCAGCAGCCACAGGTAGGTGCGGATGTACCACAGCGGTAGGACGAAGCTCTGCCCCCAGGCGCTGCCACCCGGCTGCTCGAGCGGGACGAGCCAGGCAAGTGCGGTGTGCGCGTCGAGCCGGCCACCCTCGGACCGCGTGACGTCCCATCCTTGCCGGATCATGAGCGCGACGAGGACCGCGCCGAACAGCCACAGCGGCGGCAGCAGCCGGCGCACGCGCTTGCGCAGCATCCGCCAGTGACCACCCGGCGTCCTGGCCAGGGACGCCGCCACGAGCGATCCGGCGAGGGCGTACATGACCGCCATCGACGGGAAGAGGACGGGCAGCCAGATCCAGCCGAAGGTGTGGTAGGTGACCACCCGGACGAGGGCGAACGCGCGCAGCCCGTCGACGTACTGGTCCCGGCCGCCATCGCCACGTCGCTCGTCCCCGGTCGGGGGGCCGCTGCGCTGCCTCGGCAGTGCGGGCCCCTGGGGGGACACGATCGTCGCCGCGCGCGTCACGAGGGCTCCCCGTGTCCGGCGAGCACCGGCTCCAGCTCCGCGGTCAGGGGGTTGAGCGCGCCGCTGCGCTGCAGCTTGTCCCAGCCGAGCGGGACGCCGCGGACCGCGAGGTAGGCGGTCCGGTACAGCAGGTAGGCGCGCAGCGGCTCGTAGATCAGGCGGTAGAGCGGGACCATGAGCAGCTGGTCGGGGTGCTCGTCGAGGAGCCGGACGGCGACAGCTGCCGAGATGCCCTGCACGAGCGTGAACAGGACGTAGAAGCCGACGAGCGCCAGCGGTCCCTGCTGAGCGACGACGAGCGCGGACATGACGGCGACGAACGGGAGCGCGACCAGCGGCAGGAGCATCGACAGCACACCCGCGGGCAGGACCAGCATCCCGAGCCAGCCGTGCCGCGGGCGGAACACCATGTCGCGGTGCTTGACGGTGGCCTGCAGGCTGCCGAAGACCCATCGCCGGCGCTGGCGCAGCAGGCTGTCGACGTCCTCGGGCGCCTCGGTGACGGCGAGCGCCCGGTCGTCCTGGGTGACCCGCCAGCCGAGGCGGTGCAGCGTGAGCGTGAGGTCGTTGTCCTCGGCCAGGGTCGCATCGCTGAATCCGCCGGCCACGATCACCGCCTGCCTGCGCCATGCCGAGCACGCGCCCGGCACGATGGTGATGGCGCCGAGGAGGTCGTGAGCTGCGCGCTCTACGCCGATCAGCGACACGTACTCCAGCCCCTGCCAGCGGGTCAGCAGGTTGAGTCGGCGATTGCCGACGCGGACGACGCCCGCGACCGCGGCGAGCGTCCCGTAGGGGTCGGCCTCGAAGTGCCGCACGAGGGAGCCCACGAGATCGGGATGGGCCTGCGTGTCGGCGTCCACGGTGACGACGACGTCCCCCGCGGCCGCGCGTAGCCCGGTGTTCAGCGCCGCCGGCTTGCGCCCGTTCGCCTGCCGGACCACGCGGATGCGCGGATCGAGGGTGTGGGCGAGCCGGTCGACGATGTCGCCTGTGCCGTCGGTCGACCCGTCGTCGACGACGAGGAACTCCAGTACGGGGTAGCGGCTGGCGACCAGCGACCGCAGGGTCGACTCGATGACCTTCGCCTCGTTGTACGCCGCGACCAGCACAGTCACCCGCACGGGGGGACCGGGCACGGCGGCGTCCCGAAGCGGTGGAGGTGGCCGCCGGCGCCGGCGGACCGCTGCGAGCAGGGTGTAGCCGAGGGACGCGGCCGCGACCCCGGCGACGCCGGCGACGAAGAGCCAGCCGAGGACGCGGTCCGGAGCGACCAGCCAGGCCTGCGCGAGCGTGGCCATCGCGCGGTCCTGATCGGTCGCCGTCCCCTCCGGCCCGCTGACGGCGGCCGCCAGGGGGTCGAGCTCGTCGAGGGTCGCGAAGCGGTACCCGGCGGCCTCGGCGGCGGGGACCAGGCGGTGCTCCACGAAGTCGAGCGTGCGGTGCCGGTCGCCGCCGGCGTCGTGCATGAGCAGAGTGACCGGTCGGCCGTCGAGCTCCGGCAGCGGGATCTGCGCGGGCAGGACGGGAGGAGCGGTGCCCGCCTCGCCGGACCCACCCCCGTACGCCCAGTCGAACGTGTCGTAGTCGTAGCTGGCGACGGGATGCCCCAGCTGCTGGGCCCTGGCGACGGCCAGCGCCTCATCGGCGTACACCGCGTTCGCCCCGCCGTCGTACGGGGGGCGGAGGATGCCGGCTCGGCGTCCGGTCAGTGCCGCGAGCAGGTGGTCCGTCCCGTCGATCTCGAGCCGGGACTGCCATGCGGGCGCCACGCCGAGGTCGGTGTGCGTCAGGCTGTGGTCCGCCAGCAGATGCCCTTCGCGGACGATCCGGCGGACGAGCTCCGGGTACTTGGCGCTGGCCCGGCCGGTGACGAAGAACGTGGCGCGGACGTGGGCGCGGCCAAGGACGTCGAGCAGCTTCGGGGTCCACTGCGGGTCCGGGCCGTCGTCGAAGGTCATCAGGATGCTGCGGTCGGCGTGCGCATAGCCGTACCGCTGGACGACGGTGCGGGCGCCACGAGCCCGGGCGCGGTCGGGCGGAGACACCGGGCCGAGGTCCGCCGAGGTGAAGGGGTCGACGAAGCGGGTGCCGCGCAGGTCGGACAGCCGCACGCAGAGGACCGTCGCCGACGACGGCGGGAACGGCGCCGAGGCGTTCGACGACCGTCTCGGGCGAAGGGCCGGGCAGTGGGGCGCGCACCATCGACCCGACCGGAGCCAACTGCCACGCCGTCAGGACGGTGAGGGCGGCGAGGCCGAGGATCGCCGCGAGGCGCACCACCCGCCAGCGCTGGCCCGTCGGGTCGAGGAAGACGGGCTCGGTGTGGACGAATCGCACCGGCAGCGCGCGCAGGGTTCGCTTGCCCCTGGCCATGCGTGCCCCCTTCGCCGTTGGCACCGGGGGTGCCTCGCGTGGTCCGGTCGTCCTCCGGTAGCGGGAGTTGAGGGGTCGACGCCCGCGGCGTCGCCGAGATATCTTGATATCGAGACATTGCTTCTGCGTCTGGGAGGCCTCGTGCAGTGGGATCCGGAGCAGTACCTGCTGTTCGCGGACCAGCGGGCCCGGCCCTTTCATGACCTGATGGCGCGACTGGGAGCGACCGGCGCTCGCCGGGTCGTCGACCTGGGTTGCGGTCCGGGCACCCTGACCCGTCTGCTCGCGCATCGGTGGCCGCAGGCGCGCGTCGAGGCCGTCGATTCATCGTCCGAGATGGTCCGGCGCGCGGAGGATGAGCTGAGGGACCTGGGAGAGCGGGCGGTGGCGACGCTGGCCGACATCCGGGAGTGGGAGCCGTCGGGGGCCGTGGACGTGCTCGTCAGCAACGCGACCTTGCAGTGGGTGCCCGGTCACCTCGAGCTGCTCGAGCGGTTCGCCGGCTGGCTGGCCCCCGGCGGGTGGCTGGCCGTCCAAGTGCCCGGCAATTTCGGTGAGCCGTCGCACACGCTGCTCGCGGAGGTGCGGGCGCAGCCCCGGTGGAAGGACCGGCTGGCAGAGATCGCTCGCCCGTCCGTCGAGGACCCGGTCGCATACCTGGCGCGCCTCGCCGGCCTGGGCCTGGACGTCGACGCCTGGGAGACGACGTACCTGCAGGTGCTCCCCGGCGAGGACGCGGTCCTCGACTGGATGCGCGGGACAGGGCTGCGGCCGGTGCTGTCGGCGCTGCCGGACGATGACGAGCGCGCCGCGTTCGAGGCGGAGTACGGGGAGCTGTTGCGGCAGGCGTACCCGCCCCAGCGGTTCGGCACCGTACTCCCCTACCGCCGGATCTTCCTCGTGGCTCAGCGCCTCTCGCCCTGAGAGGCCGCGGTCAGAAGGGCGGGGGCTTGTTGGCCTCGGCCTCTTGGGCGGCTTGGTCGGTGCGGGCTCGTTCGGCGTCGGCGCGGGCTTGGGCTGCCGTGGCGCGGGAGCGTTGCCAGGCGTGGTCGGCCCAGTCGGTGTCGTGTCTGGGGTCGGTGCCGGTGGTCGGTGCCGGTGGCGGTGGCGGGGGTGTCGGCGGTGTCGTCGTCGAGCGGTGGGCGGTCGGGGTGTTCGGCGGCGTGGGCGGCCTGCCGGGCCCGTTCGTGGGCGCGTTGGGCGGCGAGGTGGGTGATGGCGGCGACTACGTTCGGGTGGGCGTTGGGTCCGGTGGTGGGGATCGGGCCGGGGTCGGCGATGTGGGGGTGGCTGCGGCAGGTCACCCCGGAGGGCAGGGTCCATTCCAGGGTGCCGGCGGGGGTGGTGGGGTCCTCCTCGCGGCTGACCGCGCGCACGTGTAGGAGGCCGGCGGTCTTCTGCTGGTGGTGTGTTCGGCATAGCGCCTGCAGGTTGCAGGAGCAGGTCCGGCCGCCGCCGCGCTGCCCGGCCGGGTCGTCGGGGTGGTAGGGGATGCGGTGGTCCAGATCGCAGCGGCCGGCCGGGTGGGCGGGTTGGCGGCAGCCGGGGAACACGCAGACCGGTTCCATCGCGGTGACGAGGCGGGTCAGCCGGGGTGGCGGGTCGTGCCGGGGGGTCCAGATCGGGTCGGTGACCCCGAGCACGGTGCCGTGGGTGTCGTCGGTGATGATGCACCGCCATGCCGTGAACGCCGGCTGTTCCCGGGCGGCGTCGGCGGCGATCCGCCGGGCCAGGCCGGCGGCGACCGGGCCGTGCCCGTCCAGGCGCCCGGGCTGGTCGGCCAGGCCGAGGAACGTGGTCAGCGGCATCGTCAACGAGACCAGGGTGCTCTTCGTCGGCGCCCCCGCGAACGCGGCGGTGAACGACGGCACGACCGCCACCGGCACCGCCCGCCCACACGCACACCGCGCCACCCCGTCAGGCAGCTCCCGGTCGACGGCCGGGGCGGCGCGGGAAGCGGCTGAACCGGGATCGCCATCTCGATCCGGTGCGGCAGGATCCGATGCGGCGCACGCCCCGGCGTGCAGGGCGCAGGCGAAGTCCGCGTCACACAATTCCTCGGCATCCGGACCAACACCCGGATCGGCACCCGACGGAATCGGATCAGAATCGACACCGGAATCGACACCGGAATCGAGATCGGGTTCGTGATCTGGGGTGGCGTGGGAGTCGGGCGGCTGCGCCGGTCGGTATTCGTCGGGGTGTTCGTCGGGGTATTCGTCGGGCGTGGTTCGTCGGGGTGGACGCCGCGGGTGGCGCGGTGGACGAGTTCGTCGGCGCGCAACTGGTCCAGGGTCCGGGGGTCACCCGTGGCCTTCGCGGCCTTGGCCGCCATCGTCAGGGCGGCGAACACCGCGGCGGCGTCCTCGGCGGGCAGGTTCGCGGTCAGCTCCGCGGTGCCGTCCTCGTTCTCCCCGACCCGCACATGCCGCTCCCGGCGGGCCCGCCGCGCGCGCCGCTCGGCCTCCGCGGCGTCCAGCTCCTTGATCGCGGCCCGGATCGCGTCCTTGAGCTCCTGCACCGTCCAGCGCGCGATCACCGGCACCCCGGTCCCGGGCGCCGCCGGGTCCGCCAACACGTCCACCGCGTCGATCCCGGCCAGCTCGCCGGCGTCGCCGACCGGGCCGAGCACGACCGCGTCCACCGCCCGCGCCACCGCCGCGTCCAGGTGGGCGGTCTCCCACACGAACAGCTTCACCTTCGCCCAGTCCACCCACCCCGCCTCCAACAACCTCGCCAACCCCGGCAGCCGGTCCTCGACGAAGATGGCGACCGCGGCGTTCACCCACGCCCGCGCGGTGGTCGGCGCCAGCCCGGCCGCCACCGCCAGCTCACTGGCACCAGCGGCTCGGCGAGCTCCTCGGCCCACTGGCGTGCGGTCCCGGGATACCCGAACAACCGATAGTGACGCCGCTCGTACCCGGCGGCCACGCCCTCCAGCCGCTCCACCATCGCCGCCCGCGCAACCGGATCTGAAGGCTCAGCCAGCTCCTCGACGTCGCCCGGCTCGTCCGGGAGGCCACTGCTGATCGGCGGGTGCGCCTGCCAGTCCCGCACCCACCGCGCCGTCTCCACCAGCCGCCCGTACGTCAACCACCCCGCCAACCGCTCCTGCGCCGCGAACACCCGCACCCGCCGCTGCAGACAGTCCCACCCCGCCGCAGCCCCCGACTCCAACCCCTCCGCCAGAGCCCACGCCGACCCCGCCCCCGGCGCACCCGACAACGCCGCCACCAAGCCACCCGCAGAACACGCCGCGGCGCCCGGATGCGCGGGCAGCGGCAGCGGCAGCGGCAGCGAGCGGCGCTGTCCCCCCGACCATCCCCCACCCTGAGCCCCCGCCCCCGAGAGTCGAACACCTGTACGAATAGTACGGGGAAAGACAGCGGCCGACAAGAGGCCCGAGCGGTAACGACAAGTGCCCGGCCGGATACGACCTGCCATCCAGTGGTCCGACAAGAAATACCAGGAACACGCCATCCGAATGAGACATGTCATTCACTACGGAGAAAAGCTCACCACGCGACGCATACGCGACGCCACGGCCGCAGTCGCTGCACCAGAGCCGCCACCGCGATGATCAGCCCCTCGTCCCCTGGGCGACCGACGAGCTGCACTCCGATGGGCGTCCGCGTGGCCGGGTCGATACCTCCGGGCACGTTCACCGCGGGCCACCCCGCGAGGTTCCACGGAGCGCAGAACCCGCCGCTGTACCGCAGGCTCGCCATCACGTTCGCCCCCCACGACCGCCGGGACCACTCCACAGCGGGCAGCGGGGGCCCCGCCGCGGTCGGCAGCAGAAGCAGGTCCCGTCCCGTCATGAACTCGAGCGCCGCCGCCTGCCAGGCGGCGGCGTCCGAGGGGCGCAGCCACCTGCGCAATCGGCGTCCGAGCGCCGCGTGCCGCAGCGTCCGAGGTTGGGGGTCGCCGCGACGGGCAGCCGGCACCTCGTCGAGGTCCTCGTCCGCCGCGTTCGTCCAGCGCGCCAGCGACGCGAGGGGAGCCGACCTCGGGTACCGCGGCTCGGCGCGTTCCACCTGGAAACCCGCCCGCCTCAGCACCGCCGCCAGCGCGAACACCGCCCGTACCACGGGCACCGCGGTCCGGACGCCGTTCACCGGCGCCCGCACCGAGACCCCCACCCGCAGTCCCGGCCCGGGCTCGTCGACGCGCGCCAGCTCAGGCCGCCCCGCGAGCACCGACAGCAGCAGCGCGGCGTCCTCCACCGTGGTGGCCAACGACCCGTGCGCGGCGAGGCCGGACCAGTCGGTCCGGCCCACGCCCACCGGGGTCACCACTCCCGCTCCCGGCTTGATGCCCACAAGGCCGCAGGCAGCGGCGGGCAGCCGGATCGAGCCCAGGCTGTCCGTGCCCTGCGCCACGGGCACGAGGCCCGCGGCGACCGCGGCCCCGGCTCCGCCGGACGAGCCGCTTGCGGACCGCGAGGGATTCCACGGGTTCCGGGTCACCACCACCCGGCCGTCAGGATCCCTTCCGTCCGTCATGGGCCAGAGGCTGGCGTCGGAGGCCGTCGTCGTCCCCACGACGACAGCGCCGGCGGCGCGCAGCCGCAGAACGAGCGGGTGGTCGGCGTCCGCGGGGACGGCCGGCTCCCGCCAGGGCGCCACACCACGCACCGGCACGGTGTCCTTGACCGCCACAGGGACGCCTGCGAGCGGCAGCCGGGCGAGGTCCCACCGTCCGGCGAGCAGGGACGCCTCAGTGAGCGCCGGCTCGCGCCGTACCGTCGCGAAGGCGCCGAGCTCGCCGTCCGCAGCGGCGATGCGGTCGAGGACCGCCCGGACGGCGTCCACGGGCGGCGCCCCGTCCCGGACGGCGGCGGCGATCCCCGCTGCCGTACCAGCGCCGCTCATCCGGCCAGCATCGCCGATGGCGGCGGGCGCGGACGAGGCCGGTCCCCACGCGGCGCCCGGGTCCCCCGAGCATGGCCGGCGCGGGCGGAAACCGGCCTGCCCAGAACGCGGTGCCCGCCGGGAAGGTTGCATGGCGGGCGAAACCTGTTCATCGAGCGCGTAATCGTCCGGCGTGCCGCCCCCCGACGGGCCGACGTACGGTCGTCGCGTGAGCTCACCACAGCTGCCGGCCACCCTCGGCGCGCTGCGCGCGTCCGGGCACGAGCACCGCACCGTCAAGCAGGAGATCCGCGCCAACCTCCTCGCCCGCCTCCGTGCGGGCGAGGACCGCTTCCCTGGCGTCGTCGGCTTCGACGACACCGTTCTCCCCGACCTCGAGCGCGCCCTGCTCGCAGGCCACGACCTCGTCCTGCTCGGCGAGCGCGGCCAGGGCAAGACCCGTCTCATCCGCACCATCGTCGGCCTGCTGGACGAGTGGACGCCGGTGATCGCCGGTGCCGAGCTGCACGAGCACCCCTACGAGCCCATCACCCCTGCCAGCAGACGCCGGGCCGCGGAGCTGGGCGACGAGCTGCCCGTCGCGTGGATCCATCGCGACGAGCGCTACGCCGAGAAGCTCGCGACTCCCGACACGAGCGTGGGCGACCTCATCGGCGACGTCGACCCCATAAAGGTCGCCGAGGGCCGCACGCTGGGCGACCCCGAGACGATCCACTTCGGCCTCGTCCCCCGGACGCACCGGGGCATCTTCGCGGTCAACGAGCTGCCCGACCTCGCCGAGCGCATCCAGGTCTCGCTGCTCAACGTGCTCGAGGAGCGCGACGTGCAGGTGCGCGGTTATGTGCTGCGCCTGCCGCTCGACGTGCTGCTCATCGCCAGCGCCAACCCGGAGGACTACACGAACCGCGGCCGCATCATCACGCCGCTGAAGGACCGGTTCGGGGCCGAGATCCGCACGCACTACCCCCTGGACGTCGACCTCGAGATCGACCTCGTGCAGCAGGAGGCGCAGCTCGTCGCGGAGGTCCCCGAGCACCTGCTCGAAGTCGTGGCCCGCTTCACCCGTGCCGTACGCGAGTCCCCCGCAGTCGACGCCCGGTCAGGCGTCTCGGCGCGCTTCGCCATCGCCGCGGCCGAGACGCTGTCGGGTGCCGCCCTGCGCCGGGCGGCCCTGCTCGCGGAGGACAACCCCGTGGCAAGGGTCGGGGACGCCGACAGCGTGCCCGCCACGCTGCGCGGCAAGGTGGAGTTCGAGGCGGACGGCGAGGGGCGCGAGGAGGAGGTGCTCGACCATCTGCTGCGCCGCAGCGTCGCGGAGACGTGGCGGTCGCGCCTGGGCGGTCTCGACCTGTCCGGCTTCGTGCGCCTGGTGGAGAACGGCCACGGCGTCTCCACCGGCGACCGCGTTCCCGCCGGCGAGCTGCTCGAGCAGGTCGGCCGCGTGCCGGGCCTCGCCCAGGTGCTCGGCCGGCTCGGCCTCGAGGAGGTGCCCACGCCGGCGCAGGCGGCGTCCGCGGTGGAGTTCGTGCTCGAGGGCCTGCACCTGACCCGCCGGCTGGCGAAGGACGTGCTGGACGACGGCCGGGTCGTCTACGGGTCGAACGCCTCGCCGGACGACGACGAACCCCGCCGCCGGCGGCGGGACCGCTGATGGCCGGTCCGAGGCGGCACCGGTACGGGCGGTACCGGTACGGCCCCTGGCAGGGCGGGCCGGACCCGCTGGCGCCGCCCTACGACGTCCGGCAGGCGCTCGACGCGCTCGGCGAGGAGGTGCTCGCCGGCAACGGCCTGCGCGACTCGCTGCGCGAGATGTTACGGCGTGGGCTACCAGACGATGCTCACGGGTCGGGCGGCAACCTGAATCGCCAGGGGCTGGACGACCTGCGGGCCCGGGCGATGCGGATGCGCCGCGAGGTGGCCCGCCGCGGCCGGCTCGACGGCGCCGTCACCCGCGCGCAGGCGCAGCTCGACCAGGCCCTCGCCGCCGAGAAGGAAGCGCTGGCGGACGTCGACAGCGACGACGCGCGGTTCGCCGAGGCGCAGCTCGACGCCCTGCCGCGCTCGACGGCGGCGGCGATCCAGGAGCTCTCCGAGTACCGCTGGACGTCGCCGGAGGCCGAGCGGATCTACCGCGACATCCTCGACGGGCTGCGCAGCGACGTGCTCGACCAGCGGTTCCGAGGGATGCGCGACGCGCTGCAGGGGATGCAGCCGGGGGCGTCGAGCCCCGAGCAGCAGGCCGCCAACCAGCGGCTGAAGGACATGCTCGCCGACCTCAACCAGCTGCTCGACAAGCACGCGCGCGGGGAGGACACGCTCGAGGACTTCGAGGAGTTCATGGGCAAGCACGGGGACCTGTTCCCCGGCGACCCGCAGAACGTCGACGAGCTCGTCGACGAGCTGGCCCGCCAGGCCGCCGCCGCCGAGCGGCTGATGGCATCGCTGACGCCGCAGCAGCGCGAGGAGCTCGCCGGCCTGATGGCGCAGGCGCTCGGCGACCCCGACCTCGCGGCGCAGATGGCCGCACTGAACGACAACCTGCGGGCGTTGCGGCCCGACCTGACCTGGGACCGCGGCGAGCGGATGCGCGGCGACCAGCCGCTGGGGTACGGGGAGGCGGCAGGCGCGCTCGGCGAGCTGTCCGATCTCGACGACCTCATCGACCAGCTCGGCCAGGAGCACCCCGGCGCGACGCTCGACGACGTCGACGTCGAGACCGTGGAGCGTGCTCTGGGGTCGAGCGCGGCGCAGGACGTGCGGGCCCTGCAGCAGCTCGAGCGCGAGCTGGAGCGCCAGGGCTGGCTGGTGCGCGGCGGCGAGGGGCTCGAGCTGTCGCCGAAGGCGCTGCGCCGGCTCGGGCAGACCGCCCTGCGCAAGGTCTTCGAGCACCTGAAGGACGGCGGCCGCGGGGAGCACGACCTGCACGACGCCGGCGCGGCCGGTGAGATCACCGGCGCCTCCCGGGAGTGGCGGTTCGGGGACGAGCAGCCCCTGGACGTCGTCCGCACGGTGTCGAACGGCGTGCGGCGGTCGAGCATCGGCCCGATCCCGGCCGGGGCAGCCGCGGGTGGACCTCGCAGTCGAGGACTTCGAGGTCGTCGAGACCGAGCGCCGCGCGGGCGCGGCGGTGGCACTGTGCGTCGACCTGTCGTTCTCGATGATCAGCGAGGGCCGCTGGGGCCCGATGAAGCAGACGGCGCTCGCCCTGGCGCACCTCGTCGCGACGCGGTTCCCGCAGGACGCGCTGCAGATCATCGGCTTCGGCCGGTACGCCTCGCCGCTCACCGTCGAGAAGCTCGCCGGCATCGAGCCCGACTACGTGCAGGGGACGAACCTGCAGCACGCCCTGCACCTGTCGCAGCGGCACCTGCGCCGCCACCCGGACGGCGAACCCGTCGTGCTCGTCGTCACCGACGGCGAGCCGACGGCGCACCTCGAGGGCGGCCACGCGTACTTCCAGTGGCCGCCCACCCGTGCGACCGTGCAGGCGACCGTCGCCGAGGTGGACGCCCTCACCCGCTACGGCGCCGCGATCAACGTGTTCATGCTCGGCGAGGATCCCGGCCTGCGCCGGTTCGTCGACGCCGTCGCCCGCCGCAACGGCGGTCGCGTCTTCACGCCGTCGCTGGAGCGGCTGGGTCAGTACGTGGTGAGCGACTACCTGGCGGCGCGCCGGGGCCGGCGCCGCTGACCGTCACTCTGCGTCCTCAAGAGTGAACAACGGGCTATATGGGACGAGCACCTCCGCGATCCCCACTACGGTTGCCCAGGACCTGACCGAACGGACGAGTTTCCTGGGGACGAGGACGCGGACCACGACATGAGCGAGCCCTCCCGCGGCGTGGCCGCGCTCTTCGACGATGTCGCGGCGCCGACCGAGCCGGTCGCCCCCGCCGGCCCCGGCCAGCACCGGCGGCTCCGCCCGCGCTGGCCCTTCGTCCTCGGCGCCCTCGTGGCGGTCGCGCTCGCCCTCACCGGCGGCGCCTGGTTCACGGTGCGCCATGCCGTCGCCAGCTACGACCACAACATCGAGCGGTTCGCCGACCCGTTCACCAAGCTCCCGGCCGCCCAGCGGCCGGCGTCCACGGTGCAGACCGGCGCCCTCAACGTCCTGCTGCTCGGCTCGGACAGCCGCATCTCCGCCGGCGACCCGACCCAGTGGTCGGTCGGCGCTCAGCGCACCGACGCGATCATGCTCGTGCACGTGCAGTCCGACCGGAAGGCGGCGTACGTCGTCTCGATCCCCCGGGACAGCTGGGTCCCGATCCCCGGCCACGGCACCGCCAAGATCAATGCAGCCTTCAGCTGGGGTGGCCCGCCCCTGATGGTCCGCACCGTCGAGTCCGTCACGGGCGTGCACGTCGACCACGTCGTCATCGCCGACTTCGACGGGTTCAAGCAGCTCACCGACGACCTGGGCGGCGTCGACATCAAGATCCCGAAGGCGACGCACGACGAGCGCGCGAGCTGGACGGCGGGCCTGCACCACATGACGGGCGAGCAGGCCCTCAACTACGTCCGGCAGCGCCACAACCTGCCGGGCGGCGACTTCGACCGGGTGAGGCGGCAGCAGACCTGGATCAAGGTCGTGGTCCGCAAGCTCGTGGCATCCGGCACGATGTCCAACCCCGTCGCTCTGAACCGGGCGCTGACGACGCTGTCCAAGTCCGTGGCCACGGATGCCGGGTTCGACATGGACAAGATCAGCGCCCTGGTGTCCTCGCTGGCGAACATGGACCCCGGCGAGCTGCGGTTCCTCACGATGCCCACCGCGGGCGGCGGGGTGAGCTCGGACGGGCAGATGTACGTCAAGGTCGACAAGACCGGAGCGGGCAGGCTGTTCGGAGCCGTCGAGAACGACAAGGTGCGGCAGTGGATCCGCACCTACCGGCCCGAGATGCTGCCGGAAGAGGTCCACTGAAGCTTCTGGAAGCGGCCTGGACGCCGGGTGGATGATGGCGGGATGAGCCCTCTCGGCGTCCACTCGGAGGTCGGCCGGCTGCGCCGAGTCGTGCTGCACCGGCCGGGCCTGGAGCTCGAGCGCCTCACCCCCTCGACCGTGCACGACCTGCTGTTCGAGGACGTGCTGTGGGCCGAGCGGGCCCGCGAGGAGCACGACGCCTTCGCGGCCCTGCTGCGCGAGCACGGCGTCGTCGTCGACCACTTCTCCACGCTGCTGGCGGAGGCCCTCGACGTCCCCGGGGCGCGAGAGTTCCTGGCGGACCGGCTCGCCACCGCCACCCGGTTCGGGCCGGCGCTCGACCGGCCGCTGCGCCGCGTCCTCGAGGACGCCCCCGCCGGCTGGCTCGCCCCGCGGCTCATCGGCGGCCTGCTGAAGCAGGACCTGCCGGCACCGGAGATCAGCAGCCTGCTCTGGGCGAGCCTGGAGCCGGAGGACTTCCTGCTGTCGCCGCTGCCGAACCACCTCTTCCAGCGGGACAACGTGGCGTGGGTGTACTCGGGCTACTCCGTGAACCCGATGGCGATGCCGGCCCGCCGGCGCGAGGCGCTGAACTCCCGGCTCGTCTACCGCTTCCACCCCCTGTTCCAGGGCGCGCGGGCGTACTACGGCGACGACGACGAGCCGCACGGCGCCGCGACGGTCGAAGGGGGCGACGTGCTCGTCCTCGGCAACGGCGTCGTGCTCGTCGGCATGAGCGAGCGGACCACCCCGCAGGGCGTGGAGAACGCGGCGCACGCCTGGTTCGGCGGCGGGGAGGTGCGGGTGGTCGTGGCGCTCGAACTGCCGCGCGAGCGGGCGTTCATGCACCTCGACACCGCCCTCACGATGGTCGACCTCGACGCGTTCTCGATGTACCCCTACCTTCCCGACGAGCCGCGGGCATGGACGCTGCGGCCCGCGGCACCCGGCGCGCCGGAGGGCGACTTCGTCGTCGAGGAGACCCTCGACCCGTTCGGGATCGTCGGCGACGAGCTGGGGCTGGCGAAGGTCCGGCTGCTGCGGGCCCCGATCGACGCCCGGGGGGCCCAGCGCGAGCAGTGGGACGACGGGAACAACTTCCTCGCCCTCTCCCCCGGTGTCGTCGTCGGGTACGAGCGCAACACCGTGACGAACTCCTTCCTCGTGGACGAGGGGATCACCGTGCTGCCGGTCGCCGGCAGCGAGCTCGGCCGGGGCCGCGGCGGCCCGCGCTGCATGTCCTGCCCCGTCGCGAGGGACCCGGTCAACGCCTGAGGGACCGTCCCGGGTCAGTTCGCGAAGAAGCCCAGCAGGTCGTGGCGGGTCAGGACGCCGGCCGGCTTGCCGTCGTCGACGACCATCACCGCGTCGACCTGCTCGAGAGCGTGCCGGGCGGCATCGACGGGCTCGCCCGACCCGACGAGCGGCAACGGCGGTGCCATGTGCTTCTCCACCCGGTCCGCGAGCGTGGCGCGCCCCGCGAAGACGGCGTCCAGCAGCTCCCGCTCGCTGACCGATCCCGCGACCTCGCCCATCAGCACCGGCGGCTCCGCCTTGACGACGGGCATCTGCGAGACGTTGTACCCGCGCAGGATCTCGATCGCGTCGCGCACGGTCTCCGAGGGGTGGGTGTGCACGAGCGACGGCAGGTCCCCGCCCTTGCGCCGCAGGACGTCGCCCACGGTGGCCTTGCCGTCGGCGCGCAGGAAGCCGTAGGAAGCCATCCACCGGTCGTTGAAGATCTTCGAGAGGTAGCCGCGGCCGCCGTCCGGCAGCAGCACCACGACGACGTCGTCCGGCCCGCAGCGCTCGGCGACCCGCAACGCCGCCACCGCGGCCATCCCGCAGGAGCCGCCGACGAGCAGCCCCTCCTCCCGGGCCAGCCGCCGGGTCATGGCGAACGAGTCGGCGTCCGAGACCGCCACGATCTCGTCGGGGACCGACGGGTCGTAGGCGCTCGGCCAGAAGTCCTCGCCGACGCCCTCCACCAGATAGGGCCGGCCGGTGCCGCCCGAGTACACCGAGCCCTCGGGGTCCGCACCCACGACGCGCACCGGGCCGCCGGGCCGGTCCGCCGAGACCTCCTTCAGGTAGCGGCCCGTGCCGCTGATCGTGCCGCCGGTGCCCACGCCGGTGACGAAGTGCGTGACCCGGCCGGCGGTGTCCCGCCAGATCTCGGGGCCGGTCGTCAGGTAGTGCGACGCCGGGCCCTCCGGGTTGGAGTACTGGTCGGGCTTCCACCCGCCGTCGATCTCCCGGGCCAGCCGGTCGGAGACCGAGTAGTACGAGTCCGGGTGCTCGGGCGGCACCGACGTCGGGCAGACGACGACCTCCGCGCCGTACGCCTTGAGGACGTTCCGCTTGTCCTCGCTGACCTTGTCCGGGCAGACGAACACGCACCGGTAGCCGCGCTGCTGCGCGACGAGCGCGAGGCCCACCCCGGTGTTGCCGGACGTCGGCTCGACGATCGTCCCGCCCGGCTTCAGCCGGCCGTCCGCCTCCGCGGCCTCGATGATGCGCTTGGCGATCCGGTCCTTCACCGAGCCGCCCGGATTGAGGTACTCGACCTTGGCCAGCACCAGCGGGGCCAGCCCCTCGGCGACCCGGGTCAGCCGGACCAGCGGCGTGTCGCCCATGAGGTCGACCACGGAGTCCGCGTACGTCATCCCGTCGGGGTGCTGGAGTTGCTCGCGCGTCACGCTCTCATCCTGTCATCCAGGAAGGAGCGGGCCACCGACCACACCCGGGACGCCGGGTCCACGTGACCCATGTGCCCCTCGCCCGGCTCGACGTGCAGGGTCACGTCGTCCCCGGCCGCCTCCGCCGCGGCGGCCCAGGACGCCGACAGGTGCCAGGGCACGCTCCCGTCCTCGTCGCCGGTGACCAGGAGCACGGGGACGCCGAGCGGCACCAGAGCGACCGGGGACGTCAGCGCGTACCGGGCGGGGTCGGCGTCAGGGGTCGCGCCGAGGACGTCGACCACGGCCCCGTTCCCGACGCGCTCCCGCGCCGCGGTGACGAGGTCGACGACGCCGGCCTGCGCGACCGCCGCTCGCGGCCGCACTTGCGGGCCGGCTCCCGGCGAGCCAGGGGGCAACCGGTGCCGGCCCGCGATCCACAGCGCGAGCTGGCCGCCGGCGGAGTGACCGACGACGGCGACCCTGTCGAGCGGGAGGTCGAGCGGGGGGCCGGGCGGCGCGACGTCGGCCAGCAGGTCGACCGCGGCGGCCACGTCCTCGAACGTCCGCGGCCACCCGCCGCCCGCTGACGGGCCCTCGCCGACCCCGCGGTAGTCGATGTTCCACACTGCCCAGCCCCGCGCGACCAGGTCCGCCGCGACCTCGTGCTGCTGGGTGCGGTCGTAGCGCGCGCGCCAGAAGCCGCCGTGCACGAGGACGGCGACGGCCCGAGGCGGGCCGTCCGGCAGATGCAGCTCGCAGACCTGCGCGGGCGCGTCGCCGTACCGGTGCTCGGTGAAAGCGGGGGGCACGGCAGGCATGCTGCCACCGAGAGTCCTACCGTGCCGTCATGGGTGAGGCAGCATTGCGACCGGCGCGGCGGCGATGACGGACGGGTGGGGGCAGGGCGAGCTGGCCGGCCTGCCGCCGGCGGCCCTCGAGCGCGTGCGGCACCAGCGGGCGAGCGGCGTGCGCGGCTCGCTGCTGTCCGCACCTGCCGCTGCCGCCGTCCGCAGCGCCGGGCTCGAACCCGTCGGCGAGGTGTTCGGCTGCATCGTCGTCGCGTTCGGCTGGTCGGGCGGCGCCTGCGGCTACGCGTACGGCTGGAACACCACCTTCCCCGGTGGAGGCCCGGTGGGCGGGTCGAGCGCGTGGGGCGGGCGCGTCCCCGGCGCCGTCGGCGGCGGCATCGCCGGGGGCACGAGCGCCAACCAGGGCGGGCAGCGGTTCCGGCCGGGGCCCTTCGCCGGCAGTCTCGCAGGCGGCGCCTCCGGCTACGGCTACGGCTACGTCACCCCGGTCGTCGTCAGCGGCGACATGGCGGCGAGCCGGTTCGCGTGGGGCCGCTCGAGGGCCGAGGCCGTCGAGCACGCGCTCGGCGAGGCCCACCGCCGGATGCTCACGGAGGCGCACGCGCTCGGCGCGGACGGCGTCCTCGGCATCACCCGGTCGGTGACCCCGCTGGGCTCGAGCATCGAGGAGTACGCGACCCTCGGCACCGCCGTCCGGTACGTCGACTCGGCGCTCACCCGGCGCGCCGGCACCGCCCCCTGGGCGGCGACGCTGACGGGGGAGGACGTCGCCGCCGCGGCGTCCTCCGGGTTCCGGCCGGCCGGGGTCGCGTTCGGCTACTCGCTCGCTCTCAAGCACGAGGACTGGCAGCTGCGCCAGCAGCGCTCGACGTGGACCAACCAGGAGGTCGGCGGTCTCACCGAGCTGCTCGGGGCGGCCCGCGCGGACGCGCGACGGTCGCTCGCGCGCAAGGCCGGCGCCGCCGCGGCCGGCGGCGAGGTCGTCGTCACCGCGAACTCGCTCCGGACCTTCGAACGGGCCTGTACCGGGGACGCCAAGGACGTGTTGGCGGAGGCCCTGTTCGTGGGCACCGTGCTGACCCCGCACCCGGCCGGCCCTCCCCGGCGCCGCACCCTCACAGTCCTGCCACTCACGCCGCCCACCGCACCAGCCACCAGGAGAGGCCGATGACTCAGCCACCTACCGAGGGGCCTTCCGACCTGTCGGCGGTCCACCTCCCGCCGGACGCCGAGAAGCGGCTGCGCCGGATGCGGTCGGGCGAGGGCACCCAGCTGTTCACGTCCGACCTGTCCGTCAACGAGTTCCTGCTCGTGCGCGAGGCGGGGTTCCGGCCGGTGGGCCTGGTGCTCGGTTCGAGCGTCTACCACGTGGGGCTCCAGGTGGCCCGCTGGGGCAGGAACATGGAGATGGACCGGCTCACCCAGGCCATGTACCACGCCCGCGAGCTCGCCATGACGCGGATGGAGGCCGAAGCCCACGAGCTCGGGGCGGACGGCATCGTGGGCGTCCGGCTCGAGATCGACTTCAAGGAGTTCGGCAACGACCTCGCCGAGTTCATCGCGGTCGGCACTGCCGTGGTGGCCGACGAGCCGCCACCCGGCTCGGCGGGAACAGGCGGGACGTGGCGGAACAACCGTGGCCTGCCGTTCACCTCCGACCTCTCGGGGCAGGACTTCTGGACCCTCGTGCAGGCGGGCTATGCGCCGCTGGGCATGGTCATGGGCACGTGCGTCTACCACATCGCGCACCGCGGGCCGCTGGCGTCGCTGCAGACGGTGGGCACGAACGTCGAGATCGAGCAGTACACCGAGGCGCTCTACGACGCGCGCGAGCTCGCCATGAGTCGCATGCAGGCCGAAGCCGAGGCCCTGCACGCCGAGGGCATCGTCGGCGTGCAGCTGCTCTCGCTGCCGCACCGCTGGGGCGGTCACACCACCGAGTTCTTCGCGATCGGCACCGCCGTCCGGCCGTTGCGTGAGGATCACGTCATCGCGACGCCGCAGCTCGTCCTGCCGCTCACGGACCGGTGAACCGATGACGCAGGATCCCCAGGTGTTGCTCGACGGACTGGCGGAGCGGCTGCCCGCGGCGCTCCCGACCCAGGTCGCGGACGCCGCGCTCGAGGTGGAGCGCGACCGGTCGATGGCCGACCGCCTGGCGGGACGGCCGGGCCGGGTCGCGCAGGTGCGCCTGCGGGGCCCCGAGCACGTGCTGACCCTGCGGCTGGCCGGACGCCGGCTTGTCGCCGAGGCGCAGCGGGAGGTGCGCGGAGTCGTCATCGCGCGGCAGACCCCGCCCCTGGCGGGGTGGCTGGACCTGCTCGCGGGGCAACTGCACGCCCTGGCCGCCGAGGCCGCCGGGGATGCCGCCGCCGTCACCCGCACCCTCGTGGGGCTGGGCGTAGCGGAGCCGGCGTCGGACCTCGCGGTCGACCCCGTCGACGTGCCCGGCGGCCTGCAGGCGCTGCCGTTGCGGCTGGAGGGGCGGGTGCCGCCGGACGTCGTCGCGCAGGTGGGCCGCATCGCGGGCCTGCTGGCCGCCACGCTGCCGCGCGTCGCGGGCGCCTTCGAGCAGGAGCAGACGGTGGTCCGGACCGCCACCGACTACCTGCCGAGCACCCTCCAGGCGTACGCCGCGCTGCCGCCCCAGTGGGCCGAGAGCCATCGGCTGCCGGACGGCCGCACGGCCCTGGAGGCGCTCGAGGAGCAGCTGGACGTGCTCGAGCAGGCGGTGACGCGGATGCACGACGCGGCGGTGGCCGCGGACGCCCGCGCCCTGCTGGCGAACGGCGCCTTCCTCGCCGACCGCTTCGCGACGTCCAGCCTCGACCTTCCTGACTGACGCCTGACTGACGCCGGCGATGTACGGGGCTCCCCCGGCGTCCCTCCTGTTTACGGTGGACCACACTTCAGACCCGCGTGTCACCACCCGAAGACAGAGCAGCCAGAGCACCGTAGGTCCCCCCACCTCGGTGCCGTGACCTGCCGGAGGACCCAGTCCCATGACCCGAGCCAGCAGCGCCCGCCGGATCGCCGCGGCTGCCGTGTACGGCGGCGGCGGCCTCGCCGGCCTGGGTATCGCCGGCTTCGGCGTCCTCATGGCCGAAGCGCGGATCGCGCGACGGGCCATCGGCCAGCCGTTCGGGTCCGTCGGGCCGGACGGCTCCGGCCTCTACGGCCACTTCCGCGGCGAACCCCTCGAGCTCGCCATGCTGGGCGACTCCAGCGCCGTGGGCCTCGGCGTCGCGGACGTCCGGCACACGCCGGGCGCCGTGCTGGCCGGCGGTCTGGCAGCACTGGCGCGCCGCCCCGTCCGCCTCACCGTCGTCGCGGTCGTCGGCGCCGAGTCGGTCGACCTCGACGCCCAGATCGACCGGCTGTTCCTGCGCTCCCCGGTGCCGCACGCAGCAGTGATCATGGTGGGTGCGAACGACGTGACCCACCGGATGAAGCCGTCGGTGTCGGTCCGCTCGCTCGACCGCGCCGTCCGCAGGCTGCGCGAGCGCGGCGCCCAGGTGGTCGTCGGCACCTGTCCGGACCTGGGGACGGTCGAGCCGATCCCGCAGCCGCTGCGCTACATGGCCCGGCGGTGGAGCCGGCAGCTGGCCGCCGCACAGACCGTCGCCGTCGTCGAGGCGGGCGGCCGCACCGTGTCGCTCGGCGACCTGCTCGGCCCCGAGTTCCGCGCCCGCCCGCGGGAGATGTTCTCCGACGATCGCTTCCACCCCTCGGCCGCCGGCTACTCCCAGGCTGCCGCCGCGCTCCTGCCCAGCGTGTGCGCCGCGCTCGACCTGCTGCCGGGCGAGCTGGCCGCGCAGCGGCCCGACGTGCGGGCGGGCGAGGGCCTGGACGACGTCGCCCACGCCGCGGCCCGCGCCGCGTCGGAGCCCGGGACGGAGGTCGCCGGCACGGAGATCGCCGGCAACACGCGCGGACCGAGGGGCCGCTGGGCGGTGCTCCTGCGCCGGCGGCGTCCGCGCCTGCCGATGCGCGGCGAGCCCGCCGAGGAGCCTGCTCGAGCGGGCTTGCTCCCGGTCCAGCGCGCGAGCACGACGGTTACCGGCGGGTAGGATCGAGGGGCCCCACGCCCCCGTCTGCAGGAGGACCCGTGCCCGAGGCCGTCGTCGTCGCCGCTACCCGCTCCCCCATCGGCCGCGCGTTCAAGGGCTCCCTCAAGGACGTCCGGCCCGACGACCTCGCGGCCACGATCGTGCGCGCCGCCCTCGACAAGGTCCCCGAGCTGTCCGCTGCGGACATCGACGACCTCTACCTGGGCTGCGCCGAGCCGTGGGGCGAGCACGGGTCGAACATGGCGCGCGTGGTGGCCGTCCTGCTCGGCTACGACCACCTGCCCGGGGCGACCGTGAACCGGTTCTGCTCCTCCTCCGTGCAGACCACCCGGATGGCCTTCCACGCCATCAAGGCGGGCGAGGGAGAGGTGTTCGTCTCCGCCGGCGTCGAGTGCGTCTCGCGGTACAAGGGCTTCGCGGGTGCCGGCCAGTCGAAGGACGACTGGCTGAACCCGCGTCTTCGACGAGGCGCGGGCCCGCACCGAGGCGACGGCCGAGGTCGAACGAGACCTGGCACGACCCGCGCGTGGACGGGGCGCTGCCCGACGTCTACATGGCGATGGGGCAGACCGCGGAGAACGTGGCGACCTGGCGCGGCGTGAGCCGGCGCGCCCAGGACGAGTGGGGCGTCGAGAGCCAGAACCGGGCCGAGAAGGCCATGGCGGACGGCTTCTTCGAGCGGGAGATCACCCCGGTGACCCTGCCGGACGGCATCGGTGATGACGAAGGACGACTCGCCGCGCGCCGGCGTCACGCTCGAGGCGGTCGAGGCGCTGCAGCCGGTGTTCCGGCCCGGCGGGACCGTCACGGCCGGCAACTGCTGTCCGCTGAACGACGGCGCCGCGGCGCTGGTCGTGATGAGCGACACCAAGGCCGCCGAGCTCGGCCTGACCCCGCTCGCCCGCGTCGTCGCGACCGGCGTGTCGGCGCTGTCCCCCGAGGTGATGGGCCTCGGGCCGGTGGAGGCGTCGCGGCAGGCCCTGGCACGCGCCGGCATGACGATCGACGACATCGACCTCGTCGAGATCAACGAGGCGTTCGCGGCGCAGGTGCTGCCCAGCGCGCGAGGACCTCGGGATCGACCTCGACAAGCTCAACGTGCACGGCGGCGCCATCGCCCTCGGTCACCCGTTCGGCATGACCGGCGCCCGCATCACCGACGACCCTGCTCAACGGGCTGCAGGCGCGCGACGGCCAGTTCGGCCTCGAGACGATGTGCGTCGGCGGCGGCCAGGGCATGGCGATCATCTACGAGCGGCTGAGCTGACAGCGGCTACAGCGCCAGGCGCAGCTGGTCGACCGCGCGCGCGGCCTCGTCGAGGATCTCGCCGTCGGCGGCCGCCGTGGCGTCGCGGGCCAGCACGAGCAGCTGGTCGGCGAGAGCGTGCAGGCCGATGTCGGGTACCGGCCGGCTCGGCTCGCCCTCGGCCCGCGCCGCGAGGTCGGCGAGCCGCTGGAGGGCGGCGCGGACGGCGGCTGCAGGAGCCGCGTCCTCCGGGTTGTCGCGGGCCGCCCAGCGGGGACCGAGCATCCGCAACCGGTCGGCCAGCCGCTCGGCGGCGCGCATCACCTCGTAGGGAGTTCGAGCGGTCATCGGTTCGAGCTCATCGGTTCGAGCTCACCGGCCCGCGGTCACCTCACGGGCAGCGCGGGCGGCGGTCACGAGCCCGTCGAACAGGGCCGGGTCGTCGCCGGCCTCCGGATGCCACTGCACGCCGACGCAGAAGGGCAGGTCGGGGTCCTCGATCGCCTCGAGGGTGCCGTCGGGGGCCCAGGCCGTGGGCTCCAGGTCCGTCCCCAGCAGATCCACGCCCTGGTGGTGATACGTCGGCACGCCCTCGACCTCGGTCCGGCCCAGCAGCTCCGCCAGCTTCGTGCCGGGCTTCACGGACACCGGGTGCGAGGCGTAGCTGCCGCGCTCGGGGGCGTGCGTCTCGCTGTGCACCACGTCGGGCAGGTGCTGGTGCAAGGTGCCCCCGCGCAGCACGTTCAGCAGCTGCATGCCCCGGCAGATGCCGAGGATCGGCATCCCGCTGTCGACGGCCTGGCGCAGCAGGAGCAGTTCGCTCTCGTCCCGGTCCCGGTTCGGCGGCTGCGTGTGCGCTCCTGGCCTCTCCCCGTAGTGCACCGGCTCCACGTCCGGCCCGCCCGCGACCACCAGGGCGTCGATCCGGGGCAGCGGCGCCCGCGATCACCTTGGGCAGCGGCGGAAGCACGACAGGCACCGCACCGGCGCGGGCCACGGCCTCGACGTACGGACGGGGCAACAGCACCGCCTCCGCATCCCAGGCCCCCCAGGCGGCACGGGCGGAGTAGGCGGTGATGCCGATCACGGGTAGGTCCATCAGTCGTCGTCCTTGTCAGATCTCGGTACAGGTCTCGTTCAGTACCCCCGCTGCTCCAGCAATGCCCAGACATCGGCCAGGCACTCGTCCACCGTGCGCCCTGTCGTGTCCATCGTCAGGTCCGCGTCGGCGGGCACCTCGTACGGCGTGTCGATACCCACGAAGTCGCGGATCTCACCCGCCCGCGCCCGGGCGTACAGGCCCTTCCGGTCACGCCGCTCGCACTCCGCCAGCGGCGTCGCGACGTGCACGAGCACGAACGCGCCCGACGCGCTCACCCGCGCCCGGGCGTCGGCCCGGACGGCGGCGAACGGGGCGATCGGGGCGCAGACCGCGACCCCCCCGTGCCGGTTCACCTCGGCGGCGACGAACGCGATCCGGGCGATGTTCGTGGCGATGTCCTCGCGGCTGAAGCCGAGGCCGGCGGACAGCAGGCGGCGGACCTCGTCGCCGTCCAGAAGGGTCACGGTGCGGCCGCCGTCCTCGAGCCGGGCCGCGAGGACGCGGGCCAGCGTGGACTTGCCGGAGCCGGAGAGCCCGGTGAAGAAGACAGTGAGCCCGCGGGCGCGGGCGGCCAGGGCTCGTGCGTAGGCGGGGTGGGGCTGGTCGGCGTGCACCTCGGGCACACCCGCGACGGCCGCAGCGCCGAGCCGGTCGGCCAGATCCTGCAGAACACGGGCGTCCGCCGTCGGCTCACCCAGCAGGGGCAGGGGCAGCGCGAACACGTCCTCGTCCGGTCCGGCGAGCGCCTGCGTGGCCCGCAGCAACGCGCGCGGCGCGGCAGCCTCCCGGCCGGCGCCGTCGGGGACGAGCCAGACCAGGGGCCGGCCGAGCGCCTGCGCGCGGGACCGAGGGTACGACGGCAGCGTCGCCCAGCGGCGCCTCGACGGGGACGAGCAGGGCGCCCTCGGCGCTGCGCGCACCGATGACATCGCCGAGCGGGTGGACGGCGTCCCTGACCAGTTCGGCGACCGGGGCGCCCTCGCCGTCCTCGACCACGAGGGGTTGCCCGAGCAACTCGGCGGGCACCCGGGCCAGCGCGAAGGACGGGTCGAGCAGGCCGGCGGCGGCGAGCCGGAGCAGATCGAGAACGGCGCGCGGCGGGTGCCATCGCACCGCGCCGCGCGCCGTCGGGATCGTCACGACCCCCAGGATGCCTGAGCGCCGGGAGGAATCAGCGGTTGTTCTGCAGGATCGCCAGCAGCCGCAGGATCTCGAGGTACAGCCAGACCAGCGTGACGACGAGCCCGAAGGCTGCCGTCCACGCGTACTGCTGGGGCAGGCCGTTGCGGATGCCCTGCTCGACGAAGTCGAAGTCGAGCACGAGGTACAGCGAGGCGAGCACCACGCCCGCGGCGCTGATGAGGATGCCGAGGCCCCCGATGTTGTAGACGCTCGACCCGGTGAACAGGGCGAACGCCAGGTTGATCAGGCCGAACACGAGGTACGACACGCCGGCGATCAGGAGCACCCGGGTGAACCGGGGCGAGTTGCGCACCACCCCGGTCTTGTAGAGCGCGAGCATGGTGCCGAACGCGACCAGCGTGCCCAGGACGGCCTGCGGCACGATCTGGCTGCCGAACGCCTGCGCGTACCAGTAGCTGATGCCGCCGACGAAGACCCCCTCGACGACCCCGTAGGCGAGGATCAGGGCCGGCCGGACGGTCTTGCCGAAGCTCACGGCCAGGCCGAGCACCATGCCCACGACCGCCGCGCCGATCACGATCGGGAGGCCGGGCTTGACGACGTAGTACATCGCCGCGGCCGCCGCGACGAGCACGACGAAGAGCGCGGCCGTGCGGACGACGACGTCGTCGAGTGTCATCCGGCCGGTCTGCAGCGGGGTCGCCGAGGGCGCCTCGTACATGCCCTGCAGCTCGGTAGCGCTGGGCGTCGAGAACGTCGCGTAGCCCCCGCGACTGAACCCCTTGTTGTTGCTGAAGACGGGGTTACGGCTCTCCAACGGTCCCTCCTGGGATCGCACGACGGTCCGGGCGGCCGGTGCCGTCCGGGAGGAGGGGAAGCACCCCTCTCAGGTACGTCAATGCTCAAGGTCAGCCGGAAGTTCCCGGCCCGGCCCCGGTACCCCCGGCGGGACTCGAACCCGCACTCGAGCGCTTTTAAGGCGCCTGCCTCTGCCGTTGGGCTACGGGGGTGCGGCCGGAACGGACCTCTGGCTGCCGGGCCAGCCTACGGTCACCGGGCGGTCCCGCCGGTGCCGCTCCAGGGCTCCCCTGCGATGTGCTGGTCGATGTGGCCGAGCACACGCATCGCCCCCGACAGGCCGGGTCACGAGAGCCCTCTCCCGCGCACCCCCCAAATGGTCCTACCATCCGACCATGTCTCGGCCCCGCACGCTCTGTCCGCCGCCCCACCCGAGGGGTTCCTACGCAGCGTCCGCTGGGCGAAGCCACTGATGCGGAGGGTCTCACCGACGCCGAGCGCCGCGTGCTGGACGCCGTCCGGGACCTGGCCCGGGACGGTGCTCTCGCCCGCGACCTCGAGGCCCTGCTGCGGATCCCCAGCGTCACCGGGAGCGCCGCCGAGGCGGACGCGCAGGCCTGGCTGGCCCGGCGGCTGGAGTGCCTCGGCCTCGACGTGGACCACTGGCGGATGGATCTGGCGGAGCTGTCCGCCCGGCCGGACTTCCCCGGGACGGAGGCGCCCCGCGAGGAGGCGTGGGGGCTGGTGGGCACGACCGACGGGGACGCCGACGGCGCCGGCCCCACCCTGGTGCTGCAGGGCCACGTCGACGTCGTGCCCGCCGGGGACCCCGGCACCTGGCAGGGGGACCCGTTCACACCCCGTGCCGCCCGCAGCGATGGCCGGGACGTGCTGGTCGCACGCGGCGCCTGCGACATGAAGGGCGGTCTCGTCAGCGTGCTCGCGGCGCTCGCGGCGCTGCGGGCGGCCGGGGTCCGGCCGGCGGGCCGGGTCGCGGTGCACAGCGTCGTGAGCGAGGAGGACGGGGGCCTCGGTGCCTTCGGCACCATCGCCCGCGGGCACACCGGCGACGCGTGCGTGATCCCCGAGCCGACCGACCGGCGCGTGGTGACGGCCGCCGCCGGCGCACTGACCTTCCGGCTCGAGGTTCGCGGCCGGGCGGCGCACGGGAGCTCGCGAGCGGAGGGCGTGAGCGCCTTGGAGGCCTTCCTGCCCGTGCACGCGGCCCTGCGGGAGCTCGAGCGGGAGCGCTGCGCCGACCCCGACCCGCTGATGGCCGGCTACGCGCTCGCCTATCCGCTGTCGATCGGGACCGTCCGCACGGGCGACTGGGCGAGCACCGTGCCCGACCTGCTCGTCGCGGAGGGCCGCTACGGCGTGAAGCTGGGCGAGGACCCGGCGACGGCTCGTGCCGCGCTCGAGGCCGCCGTCGAGACCGCCTGCGCGCGCGACCCGTGGCTGCGCGACCACCCCGTGCGGGTGACCTGGTGGGGCGGCCAGTTCGCCAGCGGTGCCCTGCCGGCGACCTCGGGGCTGCTGCCGCTCGTCCAGGACGCGTGGGCCGACGCCACGGGGCGGGACCGGCCTGCGCCACGCGGCGTCCCCTACGGGAGCGACTTGCGGCTCTACGCCGCCGCCGGCGTGCCGACCCTGCACCTCGGGCCCGGCGACGTACGCCGGGCGCACACGGGCGGCGAGTTCGTCCCGCTCGACGAGGTCGAGGAGATCGCGGCGGCGCTGGCCCTCACGGTTGTGCGGTATTGCGGCACGCGCTGAGCAGCCCGCTCACCGAAGGGGCACGATGTCCGGCGCCCCGAGCCGGGCGGCGTCCGCGGTCTCGTCGTCCGGCTGCACCTGGGACGTCCGCTCCGCCTCGACCCGGGCGAGGTAGTGCGCCACCTCCCGGCGCATCTGCTCCTCGCTCCAGCCCAGCACGCCGCCCATCAGGGCAGCGGCGTGCGGTGCCGTGGAGGCGCCCCGGTCGAAGGTCTCGATGCTGATCCGGGTCCGCCGGGCCAGCACGTCGTCCAGGTGCCTCGCCCCCTCGTGGGTGGCGGCGTAGACGACCTCCGCGGCCAGGTGGTCCTCGGCGCCCGGCAGCGGCACGGCCAGCTCGGGCCGGCTCGCGCACAGCGCCAGGACCTGCTCGCTCATCGAGCCGTACCGAGACAGCAGGTGCTCGATCCGGGCGACGTGGAGGCCGGAGCGGGCGGCGGTGCGCTGGCGGGCGTTCCAGGCGGCCCGGTAGCCCTCGGCGCCCAGCAGCGGCACCTCGTCGGTGCACGACGGCGCGACCCGGAAGTCGAGCGCCCGGGCGGCCTCGTCCACCGCGTCCTTCGCCATCACCCGGTACGTCGTGTACTTGCCCCCGGCCACCACGACGAGCCCCGGCACGGGGTGCGCGACGACGTGCTCCCGGCTGAGCTTCGACGTCTGCTCGCTCTCGCCGGCCAGCAGCGGCCGCAGGCCGGCGTACACGCCCTCGACGTCCTCGCGGGTCAGCGGCGTTGCCAGCACGGCGTTGACCTGCCCGAGCAGGTAGTCGATGTCGCTGCTGGACGCGGCCGGGTGGTCCTTGTCGAGCCGCCACTCGGTGTCCGTCGTCCCCACGATCCAGTGCCTGCCCCACGGGATGACGAACAGGACCGACGTCGGCGTCCGCAGGATGAGCCCGGTCGTCGACAGGATCCGGTCCCGCGGGACGACCAGGTGGATGCCCTTGCTCGCGCGGACCTTGAACTGGCCCCGCTCACCGACCATCGCCTGCGTCTCGTCCGTCCAGACACCGGTGGCGTTGACGACCTGCTGGGCGGCGACGGTGAGCTCGGAACCGCTCTCCTGGTCGCGCACCCGGACGCCGACCACGCGCTCCCCCTCGCGCAGGAACCCGACGACGCGGGCACGGTTGGCGACGACGGCCCCGTACGCGGCGGCCGTCCGCACGATGTTCATGGTGTGCCGGGCGTCGTCGAGCTGGGCGTCGTAGTACTGGACGGCGCCCACGAGGGCGTCCTTGCGCAGACCCGGCGCGACGCGCAGGGCCTGCTTGCGGGTGAGGTGCTTGTGCAGCGGCAGCCCGGCGGCGTGTCCGCCGGCGCGGGCCATGACGTCGTAGAGGGTGACACCGGCGGCCACGTACGGGCGCTCCCACACCCGGTGCTTGAGCGGGTAGAGGAACGGCACCGGCCGGGCCAGGTGCGGCGCCAGCTGCGTGACGATCAGGCCGCGCTCGCGCAGCGCCTCCGCGACGAGCCCGAAGTCGAGCATCTCCAGGTAGCGCAGGCCGCCGTGGATGAGCTTGCTCGACCGTGAGCTGGTGCCGCCGGCCCAGTCGCGTGCCTCGACGAGCGCGACGGACAGGCCACGAGTAGCGGCGTCCAGGGCCGCCCCGGCACCCACCACGCCGCCGCCGACCACGACGACGTCGAAGGTGCCGGCGGCCATCGCCGCCAGGGCGGCCTCGCGCTCGACGGGGCCCAACCGCCCCGCGCCGTCGTCCAGGGTCGTCACCCCCGCAGTCTCCCGCAGTCTCCCGGCACGGCGCGGCCCGGGATCCCCACCTCACCCCCGGGACACCCACCTCACCCCCGGGCGGCCACCACGGCGGGCTCGGCGACGAGCGCCCTGCGCAGCTCCCCCTGCAGGCCCGGTCCGGCTCCGGCTCGAGCTGGCGGAGCTGGAGGAAGGGAGGGCGCGATGCCCGGCTTCGTCCTGACCGGCCATGCGCAGGCCCCTATGGAGGAGGTCTGGAAGCTGCTCTTCGACCCGGCCCGCTTCCCGGAGTGGTGGGCGGGCGTCGAGTCGGTGCGCGCCGACGGCCCGGACCGGTACACCATGTGGCCGGACGGCTACCCCGACTTCCCGATGCCGCAGGTCCTGCGCGGCGACACCGACCACGGCCGGGTGACCATCTCCTGCCAGGTCTCCGACATCGACGTCACCTGGCAGCTCGCCGAGAGCCGGACCGGTACGGGGATCGAGGTGCGGGTCGACCTGCCGGCGGCGCAGGCGCACCGGCTCGAGGGTCAGCGAGCGCTCATCACCGACTCGCTGGCCAGGCTGGCGGCCCTGGCGGAGGCGGCGGCCTAGCGGTGCCGCTGGAGACGTCGACGATGCTGCCCGCGGTCGCCCGGTGGCTCAGGCCGCGAGCGTCCGCGCCCGCGCCAGGACGTCGTCGAGCATGGCCTCCGTCAGCCTGCCGGTGAACGTGTTCTGCTGGCTCACGTGGTAGGTCGCGAGCAGCGTGACGGGGGGCCCGCCGGGCCGTGCCAAGGGTGTGGAGGCACCGTGCGCGAAGCGCGGCCGCGGCACGGGCACGCTCCAGCCCTGCCTCGTCGCCGCCCCGAGGGCCGCCTCCCACGCGTAGGCTCCCAGGGCCAGCACGGCGCGCAGAGTGGGCGCGAGCAGGGTCAGCTCGCGGTCGAACCAGGGCGCGCAGGTGTCCCGCTCGACGGGCAGTGGCTTGTTCGCGGGCGGCGCGCACCGCACCGGCGCCGCCATCCGGGCACCGACGAGGCACTGCCCGTCCGCCGCGTGCACGCTGTGCTCCTGGGTGGCGAGGCCCGCGCGGTGCAGCGCGGCGAAGATCCAGTCGCCGGAGCGGTCGCCGGTGAAGATGCGGCCCGTCCGGTTGCCGCCGTGCGCGGCCGGGGCGAGGCCGACGATCAGCAGCCAGGCGCGCCTCGTCACCCCAGCCGGGGATCGGGCGGCCCCAGTACGGCTCCCCCGCGAACGCCCGCCGCTTCGTGACGGCGACGTCCTCGCGCCATGCCACGAGCCGCGGGCAGGCGCGGCAGACCCCCACGCCGGCCTCGAGCGCCCGCAGGCCGGGCGCTGCGCGGGCCAGTTCCCGGACGTCGTCCGGGGTCCGCGCCACCGGCGTGCCGGGAGCCGAGGGGTCGCCGGGCCAGCCGATGCCCGGCGGCACGGGGGAGCCGAAGAGCTCCCCGGTCGCCGGGTGGGGCAGCCCGGGCAGGGTCGGCCCCGTCGCCACGGTTACCCGAGGCGGTCGTGCAGGAAGGCGACGGTGCGGTCCCACGCGACCGCGGTCGCTTCGGGGTCGTGCACCTCGGGCCGGTCGTCGTTGACGAACGCGTGCTGCGTGCCGGGGTAGTCGAAGACCTCCACGCTGCCACCCGCGGCCTCGATGGCCCGTACGGCCGTGCGAATGCCCTCGGCGGCGGACGTCCCGTCCTCCTCGGAACAGTGGATCATCGCCGCCTTGCCGTCGTAGTTCGGCCAGCTCGGCTGCATGCGCTCCCACGGCATCGCCGGGTAGAAGCCGACCGCGGCCTGGACGTTCTCGGCCACCGTGGCGCTCCACAGCGCGAGCGAGCCGCCCATGCAGAAGCCGACGACGCCCAGCACGGGGGTCGTCACCGAGTCCAGGCCGGACAGATATGCGGCGGCGCCGGCGATGTCCTTGGCGGCCTGGTCCATGGCCAGGCCCATCATCAGGCGCATCGCCTCGTCGGGTTCGTCCGTTGCGGCGCCGTGGAAGAAGTCGGGCGCGAGCGCGGTGAAGCCCGCGGCCGCGAACCGCTCCGCGAGGTCCTTGACGTGATCGACGAGGCCCCACCATTCCTGGATGACGATCACTCCCGGGCCGCCGCCCGCGGCCTCGGCGAGGTAGCCGTCCGCGGTTCCGCCGTTGCTGGCGAAGCTCACCATGTCTCCCATGGCGGTCACCCTAGGGACACCTCGTCAGTGGCGCGCGATGTACGCGCGCGCGTAGTTCTCGACGGTGCCGGGGGCGCCGCCGCCGACGACGACCGCGAGCACACCCTTGTCGTACCAGAGCACGATCGTGCCCTTCGTCGGCGAGCTGCCGACGGCCACCCGCTGGCTCCCGAACCGCTGCATGGACATCTTCATCCCGCCGCCCGTGACCCCGTCGACGACCTTGGGGAGGACGAGTGAGGAGATCCTGGGGTCGCCGACGGCCTGCGGCCGGACCGCGAAGAGGAAGAGCACGCCGACGGGGGTCGCGCCGCGGGACACGGACCTCACGGTCGCCGCGCCGAACAGGTCCCCCGCGCGGCGGACGGCAGTCAACGGGTCGCCGAGCCCGCGCGGAGCGGCGGAGAGCGTGTATCCCGGGACTCTCTTCGCGGTCGGGGGCACCGCCTTCGGGGTGGGGGGCGGCTTCGGGGTGGGCGTCGGTGTCGGTGTCGGCGTGGGTGTGGGTGTGGGCGTGGGCGTCGGGGCAGGCGGCGCACTCACGGTCGTGGCGCTCGGCGTCGGCGACTCCGACGCCGCCAGGTCCGCCTCCCGGGGTACGGAGCAGGCCGCGAGGGCGGCAGTCGCCGCGGCGGCGGTTGCGAGGGCCGACACGGCGGCGAACGCGGCCGCACGGCCCTGCCGCCTCATCCGTCGCACCTGCCTCGATCCCCGCCCCGCCGGCCGTCCCTGACGGCCGTCACCGTAACCCATCGCGCTGTGTGGGCCTCAGCCGTCAGTTGCCAGGGACCAGGCGATGCCGTCCAGGACGTCGTGCTCGCTGGCGAGAACGGCCTGCAGCCCGGCCGTGCGCTGCACCCGCTCGACGACCTGACCCCAGACGAGCGCGCCCGCACCGATGACGTCCACCCGGCCGGTGTCGAGGTACGGCAGCTCGGCACGCTGGGCGAGGGTGCGCCCGAGCAGGTCGGCGCAGGCCGCGCGCACCGTGGCAGCGGGCAGCTCCGCGCCGTCGACGGCGCCGCTGTCGTAGGCGGGCAGTCCCAGGGCGTGCGCCGTCACCGTGGTGACCGTGCCGGCCAGCCCCACGAGCAGGGTGGCCTTGTCGAGCGGCACCGCCCCGGCGACGACGTCCAGTGCCTCGTCGACCTCCGCCCGGGCGCGCTCGATCTCCCCGGCGGTCGGCGGGTCGGACCGCAGATACCGCTCGGTGAGCCGCACCGATCCGACGTCGACCGACCGGGCAGCGATAACGGCGCCGCCGTCCCGTGGGTCGTCGCCGAGGACGACCTCCGTCGACCCGCCGCCCACGTCGACGACCAGCACCGGGCCGCGCTCGCGGTGCTCCGGCAGGGCGCGGACCGCGCCGGCGAACGCGAGCGCCGCCTCCTCGTCGCCCGTGATCACCTGCGGCGCGACACCGAAGATCTCGTGCATCCCGGCGGTGAAGCGGGCGGCGTTGGTCGCGTCCCGCGAGGCGGACGTGGCGACCACGCCGACCGCCCGGACGCCGGCCTCGGCGGCGATCGCCGCGTAGAACCGCGCGACGGCGAAAGTGCGCTCGAGCGCCTCCTCGGAGAGGCGGCCGGTCGCGTCGACGCCCTCGCCGAGGCGGACGATCTCCGTGCGCCGGTCCACGTCGACCAGGGCCCCGGAGGCCGGGTCGACGTCCGCGACGAGCAGCCGCAGCGAGTTGGTCCCGCAGTCCACCGCGGCGACCCTGGTCATCCCTGCTCCTCCTCGGTGCTGTCCTGCTGAGTGCTGTCGAGGGGTGCGACGCTCACGCACGGCCCGGCGGTCCACCAGGCGGGCAGAGCGGCGAGCGCCTCGTCACCGAGCGGGTTCACGCCCGGGCCGGCGGCGAGGGAGTGGGCGACGAGCACGTGCAGGCACTTGACCCGGTCCGGCATCCCGCCGGCAGAGACACCGGCGATCTCCGGGACCTCGCCGAGGGCAGCACGGCGGCGCAGGTAGTCCTCGTGGCCTGCACGGTAGCGCGCGGCGAGGTCGCCGTCCTGGCGGATCCGCTCGGTCATCTCCCTCATCACACCGCCCGACTCCAGCGTCCCGACGGCGCCGGTCGCACGCGGACAGGTGAGGTAGAAGGTCGTCGGGAACGGGGTGCCGTCCTCGAGCCGGGGGCGGGTCGTGACGACGTCCGGCAGGCCGCACGGGCACCGGTGCGCGACCGCCGCCGTCCCGCGCGCCGGCCGCCCGAGCTGGGCCCGCACCGCCTCGAGGTCGTGCGGTGCGACCGGTTCGCCCGACCCGGAGGTCACGGCACGGAGGCCGGCGCGGTCGCTGCGGGCGTCGGCTGCGGCGCCGGCGCGCCGGCGCCGACGACCGACTGCCAGAGGGTGCCGTACCAGGCCGTGCCGTGCCGGGGCGGCACCGCGGCCGCCGCGCTGCGCGGGTCCGCCGCGTGCGTGGGCGCGGCCGGGTCGAGGCGCACGTACCCGACCTCTCCCGGATTGAGCATCCCGAGCCGCGCCCGCGCCTGGGCCCGGATGTACGCGGGGTCGTTCCAGCGGTTCCGCTCGGCCTGCAGCCGAGCCACGTCGGTCTGCAGCTGCACCACTTCGGCGCGGCCCTGGGTGAGTTGGGAGCGCTGCGCGAGCCACGGCCGCACGTAGGGCGCGATGAGCAGGGCCAGGATCACCAGGACGCCGGACAGCATGGTCACGGGCCGCACGACCGGCGGCCGGCGCAGCCCACGGCCGGCGGGACGACCGGCGACTCCCCTCGGCCTGGCCGCGCGGGGCGGACGCGCCCCGGCATCGCCGGCGGCCGGCGCCGGACGGGACTCACGGACCGGCGTGGAACGGGACGAGGCGGCGCGGGACGAGGGGGGCCGTGCAGGTGTGCCCCGGGCGGGAGTGCGGGGTCCGGTGGTGCGGGCGGGTGCGGGCCGCCGGCCGGCCGGGCCCCCGGGCGGGACGGGTCGTCGTGGAGCCATGACCCTCCCTCCCGTCGTTGCCCTTCCCGAGACATGCCCTGGCTGCGACATGCGCACCTGTGACCATGCCACGGCGACGGACGCCGCGGGAGGCGACGCGCCCGTCCCGGGATGATCAGCCGCGGTGACGGGGGAACGCCGAGGAGCCGGCGTACACGGCCGCCTCGTCGAGCAGCTCCTCGATCCGCAGCAGCTGGTTGTACTTCGCGACCCGCTCGGACCGTGCCGGGGCCCCGGTCTTGATCTGCCCGGAGCCGACGGCGACCGCGAGGTCGGCGATGGTGGTGTCCTCGGTCTCACCCGAGCGGTGGCTCATCATCGTGCGGTAGCCGCTGCGGTGCGCGAGGTCCACCGCGTCCAGCGTCTCGGTGAGCGTGCCGATCTGGTTGACCTTGACGAGCAGCGCGTTCGCCGCGCCCGACTCGATGCCGCGCCGCAGCCGCGTCGGGTTGGTGACGAACAGGTCGTCACCGACGATCTGCACGCGGTCGCCGAGGGCGGAGGTGATGGCCTGCCAGCCGTCCCAGTCGTCCTCGCTCAGCGGGTCCTCGATGGAGACCAGCGGGAACGCGTCGACGAGCTCGCGGTAGTACTCGACGAGCTCCTCGCTGGACCGGCCCTTGCCCTCGAAGGTGTAGCTGCCGTCGGCGTGGAACTCCGTGGCGGCGACGTCCAGGGCCAGGGCGATGTCGGACCCGAGCCGGAAGCCTGCCTGCTCGACCGCGGTGGCGATCAACTCGAGTGCCTCGCGGTTCGTCGGCAGGCTCGGGGCGAACCCGCCCTCGTCGCCGAGGCCGGTGGCCAGACCCTTGCCCTTGAGCACGGACTTCAGCGAGTGGTAGGTCTCGGCGCCCCAGCGCAACGCCTCCCGGAAGCTGCCGGCACCGATCGGGGCGACCATGAACTCCTGGATGTCGACGCCGCCGACGGCATGCGCCCCGCCGTTGAGGATGTTGAGCATCGGCACGGGGAGCAGGTGCGCGTTCGGGCCGCCGACGTAGCGGAACAGGGGCAGCCCGGCGGACTCGGCCGCGGCCCGCGCGACGGCGAGCGAGACCCCGAGGATGGCGTTCGCACCGAGGCGGGCCTTGTTGTCGGTGCCGTCGAGGTCGAGCATCGCCTGGTCGACCAGCCGCTGGTCGCTCGCGTCGAGGCCGGCGACCTCCTCGCTGATCTCCTCGAGCACGGCCTGCACGGCCTGCTCGACACCCTTGCCGCCGTAGCGGCCCTTGTCCCCGTCGCGCCGCTCCACCGCCTCGAACGCTCCGGTGCTGGCGCCCGAGGGGACGGCGGCCCGCCCGGTGCAGCCGTCGTCGAGCAGGACCTCGACCTCGACGGTGGGGTTGCCGCGCGAGTCGAGGATCTCGCGGGCGTCGACGTCTTCGATGAGAGCCACCCGACAACCCTAGCGACCCCCTGGTGCGACCTCTGTCGCCAAAGTGCTGTTTTCCGGCCCGCGAGACAGCACTTTCGCGACAGAGGTCGCGGTCAGACGTCGAGGAGGGCGCGCAGGTGGCGCGGCGGCGGCGTGCCGTGGGCGAGCACGGCGTCGTGCAGCTGCCGGTCCGTCGCGCCGGGCGTCGCGTCGCGCAGCCTGCCGACGACGTCCCGCACCTCGTGGTAACCCAGGTAGTACGTCGACAGCTGCGCCGACGTGAGCAGCGCGCGCCGCCACTTGCCGGCGGCCTCGCCCTCCTCCTGGTGACCGCGTTCCGTCAGGAGCCGCAGCGCCTCGGCCTCCGTCATGCCGTGGGCGTGCACGCGTACGTCGAGGATCGCGTTGATGGTCGAGCGCAGGAGCATCTTCAGGCGCTGCATCCGCAGCGCGTCGTCGTCCTCGGGCCGCAGGCCCAGCCCCGCGGCGGCGACCACCTCCTCCGCGTAGACCGCCCAGCCCTCGGCGAACGAGCCGCTCGGGAAGGCCGCCCGCACCCGGGTGCCGCCGCGAGTACCCGGTCGACCGCGCCAGCTGCAGGGCGTGCCCCGGCACGCGCCTCGTGCACGGTGAGCTCCCGCACCATGTGGCCGTTGTACTCGCGGTAGAACGAGGCGACCCGGTCCGCCGGCCAGCCCGGCGGCGTCGGGGACACCGCGAACAGGGTGGGCGCGCCGGGCGACTCCAGCGGCCCGGGCGGGTCGCAGTAGGCCACTGCCACGCCGCGCCGCGAGGGCGGCATGACGACGATCTCGACGAGCTCCTCCCAGTCGTCCGGGACGCTCACCAGGTCGAGGCCGCGGACCCGGTCCGTCAGCTGCGACAGCGCCTCGCGGCACAGCGGCAGGATCTGGCTGTCGCCGACGGGCGCCGACGCCGCGATCGCGTCCAGCACCTCCCGCACCTGCCCGGCCCGCGGCGGTGAGCCGGCGATCCGGGAGGCGACCTCCGCGATCTCCTCCTCGACGGCCTGCAGGTCGCTCTCGGCGCGGGTGAGCAGCTGGTCGGGAGAGGTCTCGGTGTCGAGGGCGTACCAGAGCTTCGCGGCGAACCGCTGCTCGCCCAGCCGCGGATCGCCGTCGCACTCCGGCAGGCGGGTCTCGAGCCAGCGGGCGTAGTCCTCGAGCGCGGCGGCCGCGGCGGCGCGGACGGCGTCCACCTGGCCCCGGGCGGCGGGCGCGCGCTCGAGCAGATTGCCGACATCGGTCCGGAGCAGCGCCACGACCCCGCGAGCCTGCGCCACGGCCGTCTCCACGTGCACGCGGGGCATGTCGTGCAGCTGCGCCCGGGCCACCTCGAGGCGGTGCGGTACGCCGGCCAGCCGGGCCGCCAGCGCCGCTGCGCGGGCCGCCGGCTCCCCGGTGTCCCGGGCGACGAGCGGGTAGAGCGCCTCGCCCGGCAGGTGCGCGAGCGGGTCGTGCTCGTGCTCGCGCAGCTCCTCGACCCGCCAGAGGTCCGCGGCGACGGCAGTCCGCAGGATCTCGAGGTCCACCCGGTCGGGCACGTCGAGCGGCACGTCGTCGACCCCGTCGAGCGCGGCCAGCGCGTCGTGCAGCACGCCCGCCCGGGTCGCCACGCCCTCCGCGGACAGGTCGTCGAGCCGGTCGTCGAACCGGTGGTCCCCCAGCGCGGTGGCCGTCTCGGGTGCGGTCTCCAGCAGCCCGTCGAGGACGGCGGCCGCCAGTTGGCGGTACCGCCGCGTCGCGGCGGACTCGCGGGCGGCCGTCCGCTCGGGCTCCTCCATACAGCCATGCTGCCGCACGCTGCACGCGGCGACGAGAGGTGGCATCCCTCAGGCGGAGTCCGGCACGGCCGCGAGGCGGGTGAGCGCCGCCCGCAGGGACGCCTCCGGGTCGATGCCGGCGGCGCGGGCCCGCTCGACGAGACCGAGCAGCTCGAACGCCACCGAGTCGTCGCCGGCGGCGTCCGCGAGCCGGCCCGTGTCGGGGACTCCGCCGTCCGCCCGAGCCAGCCGGCCGAGCATCTTGGCCGCACGGGCGAGGGCGGGCAGGGTGGCGGGGATCCCCTCGTAGAGGCCCTGACGCTGCTTCTCGGCCGCCTTGAGCTCCTCCCAGTTCGCGGCGACCTCGCCCGCGTCGGCCGCCGACGCCCTCGTCTCCGGCGGGCCGAACACGTGCGGGTGCCGGCGGACCAGCTTCGCGACGATCCCGGCGGCGACCTCGTCGATCCCGAACGCGTCGTCCGGGTCCTCACCCGCGATCCGGGCGTGGAAGACGACCTGCAGCAGCAGGTCGCCCAGCTCCTCGCGCAGGTGGTCACGGTTCGGCGAGCTCGAGAGGTTCTCGACGGCCTCCATCACCTCGTGGGTCTCCTCGAGCAGGTACGGCAGGAGCGAGGCGTGGGTCTGCTCGGCGTCCCAGGGGCAGCCGCCCGGGGAGCGGAGCCGGTCCATCACGGCCACGAGGTCGAGCAGCCGGGCGCCGGGCACGTCGTGGGAACCGGTGACCAGCTCGACCTCGGGCGGGGTGCCCGCGATGGCCTGCTGCGAGAGCAACTCGGCGAGCGCGTCGGTGAGACCGGGGTCGCCGTCCGGGGACCCGAGCCACACGGCCGTGCTGCCCGGCGCGGCTGCCTCCGCGAGAGCGCGCGCCCGGACCCCGGGCGGGTCCTCGGGCATCAGCCGTACCCGGACGCCGGCACCGTCCAGGGCCTCCAGCCAGTCGGCGTCCGGCTCCCCCGCCAGCACCACCCCCCGATCCTGAGCCTCCCGGAGCCGCTGCCAGGCGGGCCAGGACAGCAACCCGGGGGCGACCCGCGGGCTCGTGACGAGCAGGACGACGCGCCCGTGCGCGGGGGCGTCGTTCACGTCAGCTGCTCGATGGCGACGGCGACGGCGACGCCGCCGGCTGCGCGGGCTGTGTGGCCTGGAGCCAGTTCGAGGAGCGGGGGCTCAACGTGAAGCTCTGGGTCTGGTCGTCCCACTTGTAGTCGAAGGTGCCGTAGCGCGGGTTGACCTCGACGTTGGCGGCCTTGAGGTCCGCGAGCACCTCGTCGGTGGCCTGCTTGGCGGTCTCGGGAGTCGAGCTGTCCTGCCCGGTGAGCAGGCTCAGGGCGTACGCGGTCTGCACCGCCTGGACCGACGCCTCGCTCGGCGTCGTGCCGCCCTGGGCGTTGGTGAACTTCGCCCGGGTGAAGAACGACTCCGCGTCCTGCGGGGAGACACCCTTGCCGTGCTCGGCCGCCACCCGCTCCACGTAGGGATGGGCGATGAGCCAGCCGAGCACGAGCTCCTGGTTGACCTGGGAGGGATCGCCCACGATGGTGCGGACCTCGGCGGTCGCCGTCTGCAGGTCACCGACGGAGATGCGACGGTCGCCGACGATGGCGGCCGACCCCGCCTGCGTTCCGCAGGCCGCGACCAGCGGCGACAGGGCGAGGGACGCCGCGAGGACGAGGGCCGCGCCGCCCGACCTCGTCGCGAGACGGCGGCGGCTGCCTGGGCGGATCACGGCGATCGTCCTCCTGGGGAGGTGCTGGTGAGACGCAGCGATGCTAGCGGGCGCTGCCGACGGGCTGGCCGACGGCTGCCCCCGCGGGCCCCTGCGCCACGGCGGCCGCCGCCGCCACCGACCCGCCGAGCACGGACGCGATCACGTCCTCCGCCCAGCGCAGGATCGCCTGGTCCCGCAGCGGGGTCCCCGCCACGCGCGCCGTCGTCGGCCGCGGGACGAGCATGGTGGAGACCGTGGGTTTGACCAGCGAGCCGGGGTACAGCCGCTTGAGCCGCATCTGGGCCGAGTCGGGCAGGTCGACGGGACCGAAGCGCACCTGGTTCCCCTGCAGGGTGATCTCCGTGAGCCCCGCCCTGCGGGCCTTGATCCTCAGGGAGGCGACGGCGAGGAGGTTCTCGACGGGCTCCGGCACCGGCCCGTACCGGTCCAGCAGCTCCTCCCGCACGGCCTGTAGGCCCTCCTCCGCCGAGACCTCGGCGATCTTGCGGTAGGCCTCGAGCCGCAGCCGCTCCCCCGGCACGTAGTCGTGCGGCAGATGCGCGTCGACCGGGAGCTCGACCTTCATCTCCACGCTCTCGGGCGCCTGGTCGCCGCGGAACTCGGCGACGGCCTCGCCGACGAGCCGGACGTAGAGGTCGAAGCCCACGCCCTCGATGAAGCCGGACTGCTCGCCGCCGAGCAGGTTGCCCGCGCCGCGGATCTCCAGGTCCTTCATCGCCACGTGCATGCCTGCGCCGAGGTCGGTGTGCTGGGCGATGGTCTCGAGCCGGTCGTGCGCCGTCTCGGTCAGGGGACGCTCCGGCGGGTACATGAAGTAGGCGTAGGCACGCTCGCGCCCCCGGCCCACCCGCCCCCGCAGCTGGTGCAGCTGCGACAGGCCCAGCAGGTCCGCGCGCTCCAGCACGAGCGTGTTGGCGTTGGAGATGTCCAGCCCGGTCTCCACGATCGTCGTGCAGACGAGCACGTCGAAGCGCTTGTCCCAGAAGTCGACGATGACCTGCTCGAGCCGGTGCTCGCCCATCTTCCCGTGGGCCGTGGCGATCCGGGCCTCGGGCACGAGCTCCTTCAGCCGCGCGGCCGCCCGCTCGATCGAGTCGACCTTGTTGTGCACGTAGAAGACCTGGCCCTCACGCAGCAGCTCGCGCCGGATCGCCGCGGCGATCTGCTTCTCCTCGTACGGGCCGACGAAGGTCAGCACCGGGTGCCGCTCCTCGGGCGGCGTGGCGAGGGTGGACATCTCCCGGATGCCCGTGACCGCCATCTCCAGGGTGCGCGGGATGGGCGTCGCCGACATCGCGAGGACGTCGACGTTCGTGCGCATCTGCTTCAGCTTCTCCTTGTGCTCGACGCCGAAGCGCTGCTCCTCGTCGACCACGATGAGCCCGAGGTCCTTGAACCGGACCTCGCCCGACAGCAGGCGGTGCGTGCCGATGACGACGTCCACCGTGCCGTCGCGCAATCCCTGCAGCGTCGCCGTCGCCTCGCGGTCGGACTGGAACCGGGACAACGGCTTCACCACGACCGGGAAGTTCTGGTACCGCTCGTGGAAGGTCTCGAGGTGCTGCTGCACGAGCAGGGTCGTCGGAACCAGGACCGCCGCCTGCTTGCCGTCCTGCACCGCCTTGAACGCGGCCCGGACGGCGATCTCGGTCTTGCCGTAACCGACGTCGCCACACACCAGCCGGTCCATCGGGATCGGCTTCTCCATGTCGGCCTTGACCTCCTCGATGGAGGAGAGCTGGTCCGGGGTCTCGACGAACTGGAAGGCGTCCTCGAGCTCGCGCTGCCACGGCGTGTCGGGACCGAACGCGTACCCCGTCGAGGCCATCCGCGCGGAGTAGAGGCGGATGAGCTCGCCCGCGATCTGGCGGACCGCCTTGCGAGCACGGCCCTTGGTCTTCGCCCAGTCGGCGCCGCCCATCTTGTTGAGCTGCGGCGCCTCCCCGCCCACGTACCGGGTGACCTGGTCGAGGGAGTCGCTGGGGACGAACAACCGGTCCCCGGGGTGCCCCCGCTTGCTGGGGGCGTACTCGATGACGAGGTACTCGCGGGTCGCCCCGCCGACGGTCCGCTGCATCATCTCGACGTACTTGCCGACGCCGTGCTGCTCGTGCACGACGAAGTCGCCGGGGCGCAGCTGCAGCGGGTCGACGACGGCGCGCCGCCGGCTCGGCAGCCGGCGCATGTCCTTGGTCTGGGAGCGGCTGCCCGAGATGTCGGCCTCGGTGAGCAGGGCGACCCGCAGGTCCTCCGCGATGAAGCCGTGCTCGACGGGCGCCGTCGTCACCAGCACCACGGACGGCTGCGGAGCGTCGTCGACGGACGGCGCGAGCCGGGCGGGGACGTCCGCGCCGGCGAGCACCTCGACCATGCGCTTCGCCGGGCCGGGTCCCTCGGTCGTGGCGACCACGCGCCAGCCCGCCGAGACGAGCGCCCGAAGGTCGGCGAGCGCCTTCTCGGTCTCGCCCCGGTAGCCCAGCACCTCCCGCGCCCCGACCACGACGACGTCGGCGTCCGTGAGCTCGGCGTCCGTCGTCAGGGAGGAGATCGACCACCACGGCCGGTTCGTCGCCAGGGCGTGCTCGCGGACCCGGGCGATCGGCCAGTACGACGAGGCACTGAGGTCGACGTCGGTCTGGACGGCCGAGAGGTCGATGGGCAGGTCGTTGCCGGCGGAGGCGTTCGCCCACGAGGCGGCGAGGAACTCCTCGCTCGTCGCCACCAGGTCGTGGGAGCGGGTGCGGATCTTCTCGGGGTCGACGAGGACGACGTGCGTGCCGTCGGGCAGCAGGTCGAGCAGCGGCTGCATCTCGTCGACGAGCGCCGGGGCGAGCGACTCCATGCCCTCGACGGCGATGCCCTCGGAGATCTTCAGCAGCATGTCGGCGACGCCGGGGAGCCGGTCGGTCAGCGAGGCGGCCCGGGCGCGGACGGCGTCCGTGAGCAGGACCTCGCGGCAGGGCGGCGCCCACAGACCGTGCTCGGCGACCTCGAGCGAGCGCTGGTCCGCGACGGAGAACCAGCGCACCTCCTCGACGGTGTCGCCCCAGAACTCGACGCGCACCGGGTGGTCCTCGGTCGGCGGGAACACGTCGAGGATGCCGCCCCGGACGGCGAACTCGCCGCGGCGCTCGACCATGTCCGTGCGGGTGTACGCCGCGGCGGCGAGGGCCTCGACGGTCTCCTCCAGGCCGGCGTCGTCCCCCGTCCGCAGCCGGACGGGGACGAGGTCGCCGAGCCCGCCGACGACGGGCTGCATGACGGCGCGCACCGGCGCGACGAGGACGCGGACGGGGCCGCCCTCGCCGTCGGCGTCCGGGTGCGCGAGCCGTCGCAGGACGGCGAGCCGCCGCCCGACCGTGTCGGAGCGGGGGCTGAGCCGCTCGTGCGGCAGCGTCTCCCAGGCGGGGAACTCGGCGACCGCGTGCTCGGGCAGATAGCAGCGGAGGGCGGCGGCGAGGTCCTCGCTCTCCCGGCCGGTGGCCGTGACGAGCAGGAGGGGGCGGTCGGCACCGAGCGGAGCGGGCGCGGCGACGGCGGCGGCGAGGAGCGGCCGCACCCCGGTCGGCGCGACGACGTCGAGCTGGGCCACGGTCCCGGCGCGGGCCGCGTCGACCACCGCGGTGACGCCGGGGTCGGGGCGGACGGCGTCGAGCAGGCCGGAGAGGGTCACGCTCCATTGTCCGACGGCGCCGGGCCCGGGACCCACCGGGTCGCGGTTCCCGCCCGGGCCGGCGGGCTCAGGGACCTACTGGGGGACGGGCGCCGGCGTGGGCGCCTCGCCCGTGGTGGCCGCCGTCTCGGCGTCTGCCGGAGCCGTTGCAGGGTGGCCGAGCCCGCCGTGGGCGCCGGTCGGGTGCTGAGTCCCGTTGGCGCCGTTCGTCCCGTTTCCCGAGGTCACGGGCACGGGGCCGTCCGGCGTCGGCGCCGCCGGCACGGGAGCGCGGACCGGCTCGAAGAGAGAGCTGGGGGCGGCGGTGACGGGGAGCGGTACCGGCGGGGCCGGGGCCGGGGGCGGCGCGGCCACCCCGTTCAGGTCCTCTGCAGGAGCCGGGGGCGCGGGGAGTGCGGACGCCGACAGGCCCGGGACGACCGAGATCCCGAGTGGGGCGGTGGCGGGCGCGGCGGACGGCGGGGCCGGCCGGTCGGGCGCGGCGGCGAGCATCTGGTCGAACTCGGTCGGCTTGCCCCTGCCGTCGCGGGCCCGCCGCGGGGCGGTGACCCGGCTGCGCGCGGCCACGACCCGCTCCCGCTCCCGCCCCCGGACGGGGAGGAGCACGGCGAGCACCAGGCCTGCGATCAGGCCGGCGGCAACGCCGAGCGGGACATCGGCGCCGAGCCGCGGCGAGGACGGGGCAGTCGGGGCATCGGCATGTGTGATGACGCGCCCGACGGGTGTCGCGGCGATGTTCTGCAACTGCCGGCGCTGCGAGTACAGGCTCTGCAGATCCGAGCTGAGAGCGGTGTGGGTCGCCCCCGAGCTCTTGGCGAGCTGCGCCTCGGTGCTCGAGATCTGGTCCTTGACCCTGGCGAGCCGCGTGGTGGCGTCGTCCCTGGTGGCGGACACGCGGTTGTCCAGGTACGCCTGCGCGACCGCTTCCGCGCCGCGCGCCGCCCTGGTGGCATCGCCGGCGGTGTACCGGACGTTGAGGACCTGCGTGTCCTGCGGCGAGTCGACGGACACGCTGTCCTGGATGTCGGCATTCGTGGTGCCCATCACCTGAGCGGCGCGCTCGACGACGGACGAGGACGCGGCGATCTGCTGCTCGGTGGCCATGTTGAGCACGTTCGCCAGGTTGATCGATCCGTACTGGTCGGAGACGACCGGGAGCACCTGAACCGAGGCCTTCGCCACGTAGGTCTTGGGCGCCAGGAACACATACGCCAGGGACGCCGCCAGCCCGAGGACGATCGGCAGGAGGAACACCACGGGACGACGCCTGACCCGGGCCAGGACGTCGGCGAACGTCAGGGCGGGGGCCACGCTCTCCTCGATCGCCGTTGTGATCACCTCGTCCGACCCTGCCGGGCCATCGTCGCGTCCGCTGCTGCGGCGTTCAGTGTATGGGCCTGCGCAGCGGGCCTCCGGACGCCTTCGCCGCCGGGAGACCCGTTCGGACGCGTCCGGATCCTGACAGTCCGTCGCTTTGCGGTCACCCCTGGTAGCCGCCAGCCGGGTCTCGCCTGCTGCGGACGGCCCCGGCCGGGCGCACCGGAGTGCGACACTGACCCGCGTGACGCAGGCATCCGGCGACGAGCGCGAGCCCTCAGCGCCCCGCCGGCCCTGGACGACCTGGCCTCCGCAGCCCGTCACGCGCCCCTTCCTCGCGACCGCGGCAGAACCCGTGATCGCGGATCGCCCGGCGCGGACGGACCCGCTCGCCGTCCTGGCGCGGGCACCGGCCACGATCCTCGCCCCGATCGCCTCCCCCGCGCCGGCGCCGTTCCCCCAGGCCGGCGGCAGAGCTCGGGTCGGCGCAGAGCCGGCCGGTGCAGAGCCGGCCGGTGCAGAGCCGGCCGGTGCAGACGCCCTGGACGCAGTCGGTGCGGAGCCGGTCGGGGCAGAGCCGGAGATCCCGGTCCCCGACGTCGGGCCCGCGCCCGCGGCGCCGGCCCGAGGGCTGCTCCTCGAGCGCGAACTGCCGTCCTGGCCGCTCACCCTGCTGCTGGTCTTCTACCCGGTGATCTGGGCGAACGGGCTGTCCGCCTTCGCGCTGTCCGTCGTCGGGGCGCTCTGCCTAGGGCTCCTGATCATGCGGGGCACCGTCCGGCTGCCTCGGCTCTGGCTGCTCTGGAGCGCCTTCCTCGTCTGGAGCACGACCTCCGTCGTCATGATCGACACGTTCGGCCGCCTCGCCGGCTTCATGCAGCGCTGGTCGAGCCTGGTCGGCGCCACCCTGCTGGCCGTGTACGTGTACAACGCCCGCACCAGCCTGCCCCGCCGCAAGGTGCTCCAGTACTTCACGATCTTCTTCGGCTGGCTCGTCGTCGGGGGGTACCTCGGCATGCGGCTGCCGTACAGCAGGATCTCCACGCCCATCCTGGCGCTGATGCCGCCGTCCCTGGCCAACAACTCCTACGTCGTCGACCTGCTGAGCCCGCGGTTCGCCGAGGTCCAGAAGCCGTGGGGCGTGGAGCAGGCTTTCGTCCGGCCGTCCGCGCCGTTCGTCTACACGAACGGCTGGGGGCATGCGTACGTGCTGCTGCTGCCGCTGGTCGTCGCCTATCTGCTGAACGCGTCCCGGCGGGGGCGCTTCGTGGCGGCGGCGCTCCTCGTACTGTCGGTGCCGCCGGCGCTCGCGACGCTGAACCGCGGGATCTTCATCGGGGTCGGGGTGGCCGCGCTGTACCTCGGCGTCCGGCTGGCGCGGCGCCTGACGTTCGTCGGGTGGGTCCGGCTGCTGACGCTGGCCGCGGCTGTCGCCGCCGCTGTGCTCACCTTCGGCGCGGGCAGCCTGAGCCGGCTCACCGAACGGACCTCGTCAGGTCAGTCCCTGCTCACCCGCCAGACCCTCTATCAGGAGACCTTCCAGCGCACCCTGGACTCGCCATGGCTCGGGCAGGGGGCGCCGCGTCCCTCCGAGACCGCCGCCGTCTCCGCGGGCACCCAGGGCCACATCTGGTACGTCATGTTCTCGTACGGCTTCGTCGGCCTCGCACTGTTCCTGCTCACGTTCTGGGGCTTCGCCCTCACGACCTGGCGCGTCGGCTCCCTGGAGAGCCTCCTGCTGCAGACCCCGCTCGTCGTCGTCAACGTCATGATCGCTTTCTATGGGCTCGACGGGATGCACCTCGTGGTCGTCCTGGTGTGCTTCGTCGTGCTCGTCCGCCCACAGGCGCGGACGGCGGCGAGTGCGCAGTTCCCACCCGAGCCGGCGGAGGCACCGCCGCGCATCCTCGAGGGAGCGGTGGCGTGAGCGGCGCTCTCACGGTGATCGACGCGACCGGCCCGCTCGGCCAGCTCGGCCAGTTGCTGCCCGTCGGCGCCGTGCCCCTGCACGTCGGCTTCGGCCAGGTGCCGGCGGGGCACCGTGTCGTCGAGGCCTGGCGCGCGGTCCCCGGCCCGGCCGACCCCCGCTACCTCGTGCCGGTCGACCTGGCCGCCGCCCGGCGCGTCCTGGTCTCGCACCTGCGGCTGCGCGAGCCGCGCGTGCGCCTGCAGCGGCGCGCCGCCGCCGCGGCCGTCGCGCCACTGGCGGCGTGGTACCGCGACCGCGGCGTCCTCACCGTGAGCGTGCCGCAGGACCTCGGCGACGATCTCGTCGACGAGCTGTTCGTGACCCGGCACCTCGTCCGGCTGGTGCCCGGCGCGACGGGGACCGCTCTCAGCCTGCGTGGCGGCCACGCCAGGGCAAAGCCCACGGTCCAGCTCGTCGACGACACCGGCGCGGTGCTCGCCTTCGCCAAGGTCGCGTCCGACCCGGCGACGGCGGCGCGGGTCAGGCGCGAGGCCACGCTGCTCCGGCGCTTCGGGGACGCGCTCGGGACCGGGGGGCGGCTGCGGCTGCCGGCGCTCCTCGCGACCGGTGCCGCGGGCGGCGCAGGCGGCGCGGGCACCTTCACGTACTCGGTGGCGGAGCCGTTGCCCCAGGCGGTCCGGGGTGCCCGGGATGAGGACCAGGAGCGGGCGCTGCCGGGCCTTGTCGCGCTGCGCGACGCCGTCGGCATCCGGACGGCGCCGCTGGCGGCCGCGCCGCTGTGGACCGAGACCCTGACCGCGCTGGACGAGGCCGTCGCCGGCGTGGCTCGGGCCGGCACGGCACTGCCCGCCGGTGGCCGCGAGCTGGCGCACGCCGCCGTCGCGCTCTCCGCCCGGATGCGCGCCGTGGACGCCGGCGTCGAACTGCCGCTCGCCGCCTTCCACGGCGACTGGGTGCCGTGGAACCTCGGCTGGGACGGCGACACGCTGTGGGCATGGGACCTGGAGTACGGCAGCGTCGAGGGCCCGGTGGGCCTCGACGCCCTGCGGGGGGTCTTCCTCGTCGAGCAGGTGGCACGAGGCCGGAGCCTCGAGGACGCCGTGGCCGCGATGCGCGCCGCCGCGCCCGGGCTGCTCCCCCGGCTCGGCGCCCGTCCTGAACATGCCGACGCGCTTCTCCGGGTGCACCTCCTCGAGCTGGTGACCTCGGCGCTGGCGGTCGTCGCCGCCGGCCGCGGCATGCCCGTCGGGCTCGACGGTGCCCCGCACGTCCTGCGGGAGGCCGCGAGGTGACCGGCGTCAGCGTCGTCGTCCCCACCCGGGACCGCGACGAGCTCCTCGCCCGCGCCGTCAGCGCCATCGCGGCCCAGGAGCACGACGGGGCGCTGGAGGTGGTCGTCGTCCGCGACGGCACTGCTGCTGCCCCGCACGCCGCCCCCCTCGGCGCGGACCTGCCCGCGAACGTGACCGTCCGGGAGGTTCCCAACACGCGCTCTCCCGGGCTGCCCGGCGCCCGCAACAGCGGGATCCTCGCGGCCGCCCACGACCTCGTGGCCTTCTGCGACGACGACGACGAGTGGCTGCCCGGCAAGCTCCGCGCGCAGCTCGCCCTGCTGGCCGCCCGCCCGGACGCCGCCCTCGTCGCCACGGGGATCATGGTCGTGCACACGGGCGGTTCACGATCCGCAGCGGGCACCCGGATCGCGCGGCCGGGACCCGAACGCGACGTCCTGCTGGCCGACCTGCTCGACGACCGGATCATGGCGCTGCACCCCTCCGGGTTCCTGCTGCGCCGGGCCGACCTGCTGGGCTCCATCGGGCTCGTCGACGAGGAGCTGGCCGGCGGCTACGGCGAGGACTACGACCTCCTGCTCCGCGCCGCCGCACACGGACCGGTGGTCGCCGTCCCGGAGCCGCTGGTGCAGGTGCACTGGCACGGCGGCTCCTACTACTTCAGCCGCTGGCAGACCATCCACGACGCGCTCGAGACGCTGCTCGCCAAGCACCCGTTCACCGGCTCCCCGCGCGGGACCGCGCGGATCCGCGGCCAGCAGGCCCTCGCGCTGGCCGCGACCGGCCGCCGCGGCGAGGCCGTTCGCACCGCCGGCCGGGCGCTGCGCCTGGCGCCCACGGAGAAGCGGGCCTACCTCGCGGTCGCCGTCGCCGGCGGGGTGCTCGACGTCGACCGGCTGCAGCGCTGGCTGCACCGGCGGGGCCGCGGGCTGTGAGCCGGTGGTGAGCTCCCCCGCCCCGCAGTCGGCCACGGACACGGCCGGCCGCACCTCGCGCACCGTCGCCCGGCACGGCGCGCTCGGCCTCGCCGGCGCGATCACAGCCGGTGCAGCCGGGTTCGCGCTCACCGTCACCGTCGGGCGCACCCTCGACGAGCACGCCACCGGGATCTTCTTCACCTGCGTGGCCGTCTTCACCATCCTCACGACGGTCCTCCTGCTCGGCGCCGACACGGGGCTGGTCCGCGAGCTCTCGGCGCTGCGCGGCACCGGCCGACGGGAGCAGGTGCCGGTCGCGTTCCGGGTCGCGGCCCGGCCGGTGCTCGCCCTGTCGGTGGTCGTGGCCGCCGCCGGCCTGCTGGTCGCGGGTCCCGTGGCGCGGGTGGCCGTGCCTGCCGGGGACGCCGGCGAGCTCGCGCTCGCCCTGCGCGTGCTGGCGCCGTTCCTCGTGCTCTCGACGGCGTCCGCGCTGCTCCTGAACGGGGCGGCCCGCGGGCTCGGATCGATGCGCTCGTTCACGCTGATCCAGCAGGTGCTGCTGCCCGCCGGCCGGCCGCTGGCCGTGCTCGCCGCCGTCCTGCTGTTGGGCCCCTCGCCGGTGCACGCGCTCGCCGCCTGGGCGCTGCCCCTGGTCGTGGCGGTCGGGGTGGCCGTGGTCGACGTCCGGCGCCGGATGCGCGCGGTCGCTGCCGAGGCGCCGGCCGCGGAGGTCGACGCACGCGAGGTCTCCCGTCGGTTCTGGCGGCTGACGGCGCCGCGGGGCCTGGCGGCGACGTTCGAGGTCGTCATCGTCTGGGCCGACGTCGTGCTCGTCACCGTGCTGCGCGGGCCGGCCGAGGCCGGCATCTACGCGGCGGCCAGCCGTTTCGTCACCACCGGCACGCTCGCGGTGCAGGCGATCCGGCTCGCGATCGCCCCCGTGCTGGCGGGCAGCTTCGGGCGCGGCGACGTCGCCGAGGCCGAGCGGGTGCACAGGTTCAGCACGGTCGGGGCGATCCTGACCACCTGGCCGATCTACCTGACGGTCGCGCTGTTCGCGCCGGCGGTGTTGTCGCTGCTCGGGCCCGGGTTCGGCGCCGCATCGGCCGCCCTGTCGGTGCTCGCCGTCGCCATGCTCGCCGTCGTCGCGACGGGCAACGCGAACACGGTGCTCAACATGGCGGGCCGATCGGCCTGGGCGGCCCGGAACACCGGCCGGGCCGCGGGCGTGATGCTCGTGCTCGATCTGGTGCTCGTTCCCCGCTTCGGCATCGTGGGCGCCGCCGTCGGGTGGAGCGCGGCGATGATCACCGACGCGTCCCTGGGCATCAGCCAGATCCGCCGACGGCTCGGCGTCCGGTCGTTCGGGCGGGTCGTGATCGAGGCCGCGGTGATCGTCGTGCTCGCGTTCGGCGTTCCCGCCCTCGCCGTACGGGTGGTCGCGGGCGCCTCACTGCCGGCGTTGCTCGCGGGTGCGGCCGCGGGCGGCGCGTGCCTGCTCGCGGCGGTCGTCGTCCGGCGCCGCGTGCTCGGGGTGGAGCAGGCGGTCGGCGCGCTCCTGCCCTCCGCGCTCAGGCGGGCTTGACCGCCTCCACGTACAGGCTCTCCGCGCGGCGGTCCGGGGTGTCCGGGCTGCCGCCGGGCAGGTCGGAGGCGCCGAACTCCCGCTCCTGCGCCTGGGCGAAACCCGCGGCCTCGAGGGCCAGCGTCAGGGTCTCCGTGTCGTACAGCCAGCAGTGCCGGTACCAGTAGAAGAGCTCGTTGACCGCCGTCATCGGAGTCGGCCGCCCACCCCGGGTCTCCTCGATGAAACCGCGCCCACCATCGACGTAGGAGCGCAGCAGCTTGCCGCCGTCAGGGACGACGATCCGCACGATCCCGCCCGGGCGCAGCACCCGGTGGGCCTCGCGGAGCAGGCCGAGGCCGGCCTCGAACGGCAGGTGCTCCAGGACGTGCTCGGAGAAGACGCCGGCGGCGCAGCCGGCGGGCAGCGGCAGGGGACGCGCCAGGTTCCAGGCGAGGTCGACCGGGTCGCCCGCGAGGTCGATGTTGACCCAGCCGTCCTTGTACTGGGTGCCGGAGCCCAGGTGCAGCAGCAGCGGGTCCCGAGCGAGCAGGGCCGGGACCTTGCGCCTCTCCCGGAGGGCGACGGCGTCGGTGACGACGACACGGGCCGTCCCCCGGCGGCTCTCCGGGACCGCGTGCTTGGCGAGGCGGCGCAGGCGCGAGTCGCTGTCGTGGCCGGCGGCGTGCCGGGCCTCGACGCGCGCGACGAGGCCCAGGTACTCGGCGACGCGCTGGGCGGCGGCGCCGTGGTCGGCCGCGCGCTGGTCGGTGCTCATCGAGTGCCTCTCGTCGTGTTCGCGCGCGTCTGCGCGCGGGTCTCCGCTGACGTGACCGCTCACCGTACTGCAGGCGAGCCCGTCGCCGAGCCCGTCGCCAGGGACGCCGCCAGGCCGGCGGACCGGAACCCGGCGAGCGTGCCGGCGGACGCCCCCAGCCGGAAGTCGCAGCCGCCGCTGGTGGAGTCGAACTGCACGGCGGCCTTGATCCGGGGCATCGCCGCGAGAGCCGCCGGCACCTGCGCGTACCAGGCCCCCCTGTCGGCGGACGGGCCACCCGCACTGGCGTACCCGGCGAGTGCGATCGGCTTGCCCGCGGCCCAGGCCTGGTGGGTGATCCACTGGTACCAGGGCGCGAAGGTCTGCGCCGGGGTCCGCGCCTGCGTGCCGGCGCAGGCGGAGTCCTCGATCGGGCTGTACGCGATCCAGTCGACGACCTCCGTGCCGGGCCAGAGCGCCGACTCCTCCGCGGCGTGGTCGACCTCGCCGCGCACCCACCACACCCAGACGGCGTTGGTGGCGCCCGCTGCGTCGAAGACGGCGCGGACGTGCCGGTAGGCGGCGCGGTAACCACGGGCGGTGCCCGCGCCGCGGGGGCGGGCCAGCGGGCGGGGGTCCTGCGAGAACGAGACGAGGACGGGCGTCTTGAACGCGGCGGCCCGGCCGGCCTGGGCCCGGAGCTCGGCGTCGTACTTTCCCGCGGCGACATCCGCCCACCGCACCGCACGGTTCGTCCCGAAGATCAGCACGGAGAGGTCCTCGAGCACGAGGTGGCCGCTGTCGCGCAGGGCGGCGTCCGCGGCGTCGAACATGGGCTGGCCCCACCCCTGGTACCGCAGGACGACGTCCATCTTCCGGCCGCCGGCTGCCTCCAGCGATGCGACGTTGTCGGCGAGGCGCAGGCTCGTCCGGCCGGTGGCGCTCGCCCGGGGCCAGACCCCCCACAGGACGCCGCAGGCCGGTTCGAGCCGCGCTCCGGTGCTCCCGCACGCGGTGGCCGGCGGTGTCCGGTGCCCGCCGGTGTCCCGGCGCCCGCCGGCGTCCCGGTGCCCGCCGGCGTCCCGGTGCCGGCCGCAGGCGGGGGCTGGGTCGTCGACCGAGGGTTGACGTACGGGTCCTGGGAGGCGGCGCGGTAGCCGGCGAAGTTGTCCGGCGAGGCCGAGATGCGGTGGACGCAGCCGCTGCCGGAGTTGTACTCGACAGCCGCCTTGATCCGGGGCAAGGACTTCAGCGCGGCGGGGATCCCGGCGTACCAGGCGCCCTTGTCGGTGCCGTTGCTGCCGTACTCGGGCAGCATGAGCGGCTTGCCGGCGGCCCACGGCTGCGCGTCGATCCAGCGGTACCAGCTCTGCAGGGTCTGCTGGGCGGTCTTGGGCGCGGTCCCGTGGCAGGGACCGAAGTCGTAGGGGTCGTAGCCGATCCAGTCGACGACGTCCGCGCCGGGCCACAGCTGCGGGTAGACGTTGTTGTGGCCGCTGTAGCCCATCACCCACCACACCCAGACGGCGTTCGTCACGTGTTCCGCGTCGAACACTGCACGCACGTGCCGGTAGGCGGAGGCGTACTCGGCGGGGGTGCCGGCGACTCCGCGCTCGAGGGCCTGCTCGGGCTCCTGGTTGAAGGAGAAGAAGGTGCGGGCACCGAAGGCCTTGGTCCGCTCGGCCTGGCGGCGCAGGTAGTCGTCGTACTTCCCGGCGGCGATGTCGGCCCAGCGGACGTAGGTGTCGGTGCTGAAGTTCCGAGCGGTGAGGTCCTGCAGGACGAGGTGGCCGCTGTCGCGGAAGCCGTAGTCCCAGGCGTCGTAGACGTCCTGGCCCCAGCCCTTGTACCGGCTGACGATGTCGAACTGGCGGCCGAGGCCCTGCTCGAGGCTGGAGAGGTTGGCCGGCAGGTTGGTGCTGACCTTCCCGGCGGCGTCGGCACGGGGCCAGATCCCCCACCAGACCCCGCAGGCGGGCACGAGCTTGGCGTCCGTCTCGGCACAGCTCCGGACGGGCAGCGCTGCCTTGGCGGGCCCGATCAGGGCTACGGCCAGAACGGCGAGCAGGATGGCGAGTACGGTCCGGCCCCTTGACGCTCCACGCACTCTGGGCTTGTCGGCACGGAGCATGCGGTCCTTGAGTCCCCTGTTCGGCCGGATCCCGGAGCCCCCGATCCTCGCTCAGCCTCTCACGAGGCCGGCACCTCACGGTCTCGGGATCGCCAGGCCCGCCTGCTTGAAGGCCTCGCGCATGCCCTGGCCGGCGTCGATGCGCAGCGTGCAGCTGCTGGTGTCGGAGTCCCAGCGCACCAGGGCCTTCAGCCGTGGATAGCGCTTCAGCACGGACGGGATGTCCCGGTACCACTGCTGGGACGCGGCCACGTTCGCCGGGTCGGGCGTCAGGCCGTACTCCTGCAGGAGCAGGGGCTTGGACCCCAGCCCGTTCGCGTCGCTCCACCGGTAGAACCCGCTGATCGTCTGTTCGAAGGTCCGCCAGCCGCTGTTGTGGCACCTGTTGAAGTTGTACGGGTCGTACCCGATCCAGTCGACGAGGTCGTTGCCGGGGTAGAAGGACTTCACGAGATCGCTCCGGTTGCCGATCCAGCCCGTGACGGTCCACACCCACACGACGTTGCCGACGCCTTGCGCGGCGAACACGTCGTGGATGTGCCGGTACATCGCCCGGTACTCCGCCGGGCTGCCGTGCTGGGGGTAGCTGATGTCCATCTCGTGGTCGATCCCGAGCATCACGGGCTTGCCGTAGGCCTTGAGCCGCTGCGCCTGCGGGATGACGACGCTGGCGTCGTACTTCCCGGCGGCGACGTCGGCCCACCGCAGGTTGGTTCCCTTCACGTAGTCGCGGGTCTCCCAGTCGTAGAGCGGGATGCGGTCCTGCGAGAGCTGCGTCATCTGCTGGTCCGGGAAGCGCCCCGGGCCGAGCCGGTTCGAGAAGTCGTAATACATGAGGACGATGTCGAAACGGCGCCCGAGCATCGACTCCCACGTGGTCACGCTGGTCGCGACATCGTGGTTGCCGAAGCGCCGGGAGTAGATTCCCCAGTACGCGCCGCAACTCGGCACGAGGATCGGGCTGACGGGGCAGTTCGTCGCGAACGGCAGGGAGCCCTGCACGCCGGGGACGCTTCTGGGCGAGCGGCCGGACGACGACAGCGACGGCGAGGACGCCGACGACCGGGTCGTCCGGGGGGACGCGGAGGCGTCACGCCGGAGCCGGCCTTGCGCTCGCGCGGCGTCGCGCCGGACGCGCGGGGGGACGTCGAGCGGGTGCGGGTGGCGCTCGGCGCAGAGGTGGCCGGGGCAGCCGGATGGACCAAGGACGCCGCGGCCGGAGCGGCGGCAGCGGGTGCGAGGGCGCGGCCACCTGCGGCGGCGGACGTGCGGAGGTCGGCCTGGGCGGCCCCGTTCCGCAGCACGACCATCGACGAGGACATCGCCCCGATCATCACGAGCGCGAGGAGCCCCTTGAGCCGCATCCGGGTGCTGTCGTCGAGACCGCGGCGCACAGGGCAGCAGGCGCGCCGGGCGCGCCCGGGCGCCGCGCCGGCTCCGCCTCTGCGGCCCGCCGGGCGCGTCGGGTTCCGGGCGGCAGCGCGCCGCCCGCCTCGTCGCCCGTCTTGTCGCAGTCCATGGCGGCGAGCCTAGGTACCGCTCGCTCACCAGGCGGTCATGAACGCGTTAAGCAGGACCCAAAGGGTCAAGAGGACCCGAACGGCCCCGGGGCGACGGCGCCCCGCCACCAGCTGCTCGACGACGAGGCCGACCTTGAGCACCCCGGGTGGCACGTCGCCGCCGGCGGCGGCGGGACGGCCGCCGTGGGCGCCGGCGCGAGCGGCGTCCACGGCGGCCGCCAGGGCGGCCTCCGTCTCGGCCAGGTGCACGACCCCCGCCGCCCCGAGCCGGCGGGCGAAGAGCACCTGGTGGTCGTCGACGTGCTCGCCCAGCGCCGGCTGTCGTGGAACGACGACCGGCACGTGCCCTGCGGCGCGAGCCTGCGTGATCGTGGCGGGGCCGCCATGGGTGACGACCACATCCGCGGAGGCGAAGAGCAGCTGCAGCTCGTCATGGCCGCAGTAGGCGAAGCAGCGCCCGTACCCGGGCGCAGGCGTGGCCCCGTGCTGCACCTCGATCTGCCACGTCGGGTGCGCGGCCGACCAGCGGCCCACCCAGTCGAGCAGCCGTGCGAACGGGTGGTGGTCGGTGCCCACGGTGACCAGCAGCAAGGGCGGCCCACCCACGGACGAGCTCACAGCACCACCCCGACGACCTCGGCGCCGCGGTACAGCCGGGCCTGCTCGTCCCACTGCACGAGCATCCTGTCGGTGAACGGGCGGCACAGGCGGCCGGTGAGGGTCGGGGTGTCGATCCGGTCGTAGACCTCGAGGTACACGGTCGGGATGCCGCGCAGGCGGGCCACCACGAAGAACGGCAGGGCGGTGCCGGCACCCGTCGACAGCACGACGTCGGGCCGCTCGCGACCGAGCAGCCGCCAGGCCAGCACCAGGTTGCGCAACAGATTGAGCAGGTTGCGCGTCGTAGGGTGGTGGGCCCAGGTGACGCGCTCCTCGCGCAGCATGCTGACGGCGTCCGGGGTGTCGAAGCACACCCAGTGCCGGCGGTGCCGGCTGGTCCAGGGATCGAGCGCCGCGAGCTGGGCGAGGTGACCGCCGCTGGAGCAGACCAGCAATAGGTCGAGCGCAGAGGCGCCCGCCCGGTCGAGGTCGACCGGGCGGTGGGGAGCGACTGCCAGGGGTGGTCCCTCGTCCAGCGTCGTCACGCCCCGTCCTCCTCCGCCGTTCGGCCGATGCGGTGTCCGCGGGCCTGACTGTAACCGTTTCCGGCGGCCGCGGTGGACGTATCGGGCAAGGAGACCCGGGCGGCTCCCTGCTGCGACGGTTCACCCATGCTCGACGACCATTCCGGCACCCACGGTGACGTTGGTGGACTCGTCGACCAGCACGAATCCACCGGTGGCGCGGTTGCGCCGGTAGGGGTCGACGAGGACCGGGACCGTGGTCCGCAGCACCACGCGTCCGATGTCGTTCAGGGCCAGCCCGCTGACCTCGCGGCGGTGCAGCGTGTCGACGTCGACGCCGTAGCGCACGCCCTTGACGACCGCCCGTGCCCAGCGGGTCGTGTGCTTGAGCGCGAGCTTGCGCCCCGGCTCGAGCGGACGGTCCGACAGCCAGCAGACCATCGCCTCCACGTCCTGGGTGACGGCCGGCGCGTTGTGCGGCCGGCAGACGAGATCGCCCCGGGAGACGTCGAGGTCGTCCTCGAGCCGGAGCGTGACCGCCATCGGCGGGAAGGCCTCGGCGACGGGCCCGTCCGCGGTGTCGATGGCGGCGATCCGCGTGCTCAGGCCGCTCGGCAGCACGAGCACCTCGTCGCCGGGCTTGAACACGCCGCTGGCGACCGTCCCGGCATAGCCGCGGTAGTCCGGGTGGGACGCCGACTGCGGCCTGATCACGTACTGCACCGGGAACCGCGCGTCGATGAGATTGCGGTCGCCCGCCACGTGCACGTTCTCGAGGTGGTGCAGCAGCGTCGGGCCCTCGTACCAGCCCATGTGCTCCGAGCGCTCCACGATGTTGTCCCCGAGCAGGGCCGAGACCGGCACCAGGGTGAGGTCGTGCACCTCGAGCTTGGCGGCGAAGCGCTCGACGTCGTCCCGGATCCGCTCGAAGACATCCTGCGACCACCCGGCGAGGTCCATCTTGTTGACGGCGACGACGAGGTGCGGCACGCGCAGGAGGGTCGCCACGAACGCGTGCCGGCGGCTCTGCTCGACCAGTCCCTTGCGGGCGTCGACGAGCACGATCGCGAGGTCGGCCGTGGACGCGCCGGTGACCATGTTCCGCGTGTACTGCAGGTGGCCCGGGGTGTCGGCCACCACGAAGGAGCGCCGGGGGGTCGAGAAGTAGCGGTAGGCGACGTCGATCGTGATGCCCTGCTCCCGCTCGGCGCGCAGGCCGTCGGTGAGCAGCGACAGGTCGACCCGCTCGCCGCCGCGCCCGGCGCTGGCCCGTTCGACAGCGGCCAGCTGGTCGTCGGCGACGGCACCGGAGTCGTGCAGCAGCCGGCCGATCAGGGTGCTCTTACCGTCGTCCACCGAGCCTGCGGTGGCGAAGCGCAGCAGCTCGCGCGTCATCAGAAGTACCCCTCGCGCTTGCGGTCCTCCATCGCGGCCTCGCTGAACCGGTCGTCGCCCCGGGTCGCGCCGCGCTCGGTCACCCTGGCGGCCCGCGTCTCCGCGATGATCTCCTCGAGCGTGGTGGCGGTGCTCGGGACGGCGGCGGTGAGGTCCGCGTCGCCGACGGTGCGGTACCTCACCGAGGTGCGGAACGTCTGCTCCCCGGGCCGGGGCCGCAGCACCTCGCCGACCGCGTAGAGCATGCCGCCGCGGTCGACGACCTCGCGCTCGGAGGCGAAGTACATCTCGGGCAGGGCGATGTGCTCGCGCAGCACGTAGTGCCAGACGTCGAGCTCGGTCCAGTTGGACAGCGGGAAGACCCGGATCGACTCCCCCAGGTGGACCCGGCCGTTGTAGAGGGACCACAGCTCCGGGCGCTGGTTGCGGGGGTCCCACTGGCCGAACTCGTCCCGGAAGGAGAAGACGCGCTCCTTGGCCCGGGCCTTGTCCTCGTCCCGGCGGGCGCCCCCGAACGCGGCGTCGAAGCGGTGCTTCTCCAAGGCGTCGAGCAGCACCGGCGTCTGCAGCCGGTTGCGGGTCCCGTCGGGCAGCTCGCTGACGAGGCCGCGGGCCAGGGCCTCCGGCACGCTGCCGACGATCAGCTGGACGTCGAACTCGGCGACCAGCCGGTCGCGGAAGGCCAGCACCTCGGGGAAGTTGTGGCCGGTGTCGACGTGCAGCACCGGGAACGGGATGTGGGCGGGCCAGAAGGCCTTGCGAGCGAGGTGGAGCAGCAGGATCGAGTCCTTGCCGCCGGAGAAGAGGAGCACCGGCCGCGCGAGCTCTGCGACGACTTCACGCATGATGTGGACGGCCTCGGACTCGAGGACGTCGAGCTGCGACAGGCGGTACTCGGGCCCGCGCACCCGGCCTCCGGTGCTCACGGTCAGGGACCTCCTGGACGTCTCGATGGGCTACCGGTCGGCCGGCGCGGGCCGGACATGAGGGGCGCGAGATGCGCTAGTAGGCCCCGGAACCCCTGACCACGGCGCGCCAGGTGCGCCAGAGGATCGACAGGTCGAGCGCCAGGGACCAGTTGTCGACGTAGCGCAGGTCCAGCCGCAGCGACTCCTCCCAGGACAGGTCGCTGCGGCCGCTCACCTGCCACAGCCCCGTCATCCCGGGCCGCACCCGCAGCCGCCGGACGGCGTCGTCGTCGTACACCGCGACCTCCTCGGGCAGCGGCGGGCGCGGGCCGACCAGGGACATGTCCCCGCGGAGCACGTTGAACAGCTGGGGCAGCTCGTCCAGCGAGAAGCGGCGCAGCAGGGCGCCGACGGGGGTCACCCGCGGATCCTCGCGGATCTTGAACAGCATGCCGTTGCCGTCGTCGAGGGCGGCCAGCGCCGGCCGGCGGTCCTCGGCGTCCGTTACCATGGAGCGGAACTTGAGCATCGTGAACCGGCGGCCGTCGACGCCGACGCGTTCCTGGCGGAACAGCGCCGGCCCGCGGCTGGAGACCCGGACGGCGATCGCGATGGCGGCGATGAGCGGGAGCGCCACGAGCAGCAGCACGGCGCCGAGGGCCCGGTCGAACGCCGTCTTGACGAACATCCGGCTGCCGCCGAAGGTCGGCCGCTCCAGGTGCAGCAGCGACAGGCCCGCGACGGGGCGGATCGACAGCCGTGGACCGGCGACCTCGACGATGCCCGGCGAGACGACCAGTTCGACGCCGCGCTCCTCCAGCGCCCAGGACAACCGGCGCAGCGACTGGCCGGCGAGGTCCGGGTGCGAGGCCACGGCGACGACGTGGACGCCGGTCTCGTCCACCGCGTCGATGATCCGGTCCGGGTCGCCCACGACCGGGACGTCGTGGATGTGGGAGACCTGCACCGACGCCTGGGGCACGCAGGCAGCGACGGCGAGGAGCCCGTGCTGGGGCTCCTGCCGGAACTTGTCGATGACGGCGACGGCGGCGTCCGCCCGGCCGACCACGAGCACGCGCTGCACGCCTTGACCCGCCTGCCGGAGCCGGTAGACCCAGCCGCGCAGGAGGTGCCGGCCGGCGAGCGAGAGGACCAGCAGCTGGGGACGACGACCAGCACGTAGGCCCTCGACACGTCCTGGCGCAGCGCGAACGACGTGACGGCGACGGCGATGAACAGGGCCATCGCCGCGATCGTCGTCCGGCGGTACTCCTCGGGGCCGGTGCCGAGGAAGCGCGCCTCGTAGCCACGCTGCAGGGCGACGATGGCGATCCACGCGGCCGGAACGGCCATGCTGACGGCGACGTAGATGCGGGGAGGCTCGAGGGCGAAGCGGACGACGAGCGCGAGCAGCGCCGCCGTCCCGGCGGCGGTGGCGTCGCTCGCCACCGCCAGCCGGCGGTAGCGCTCGAGCAGCCGCGGGGCGTCGAGACCGGCGTGCCGGGTCCTGGCCCCCGGTGCCGGCCGGCTGGGGGCGGCGGGGAGAAGTCGAGCACGGGGAGGGCCGGCGGGGTCGCCACAGGACGTGACCGGAGTGGTACGGCCGGCGGGAGCGGAAGCTCACCGCTCTGCGGCGCACCGATCGTCATCCTGCAGCTCCTCCTGGCTGGTCGCCGCTGGTCCCCCGGCTACGACGCCCCGACTATAGGACTCGCTGTGAACGTCAAGGCGCCGTTAACGGGAGATTGGCCCATGCCGCGGAACACAACGTGCGCCAGGCGGCGGCGTTACACGGAGGAGAATTACGTAGGAGTTACGAGACTTTCGCTCAGCGTTAACGGAGTTCTGGGCGCGCTCCCAGCCCCGCTCCAGGACGGCCGTGACGGCGTCCACGGCATCCGAGATCACGAAGGGGAGCTCCTTGCGCTCGGCCGTGGAGAAGTCGCGCAGCACGAAGTCCGCCGGGTCCATCCGGCCGGGCGGCCGGCCGATCCCGACGCGCAGCCGCGCGTAGTCCCGCGTGCCCAGTGAGCGTGCTGATCGACCGCAGGCCGTTGTGCCCGCCCTCGCCGCCCCCGCGCTTCAGGACGACGTCACCGAACGGCAGGTCGAGCTCGTCGTGGACCACGAGGAGCCGCTCCGGCGCCACCTTGAAGAACCGGGCGGCGGCGACCACCTGCCCGCCGGACTCGTTCATGTACGACATGGGGGCGGCGAGCACGACGCCGGGCGCCCGGGCAGGCCGCCGGCCGGGCGGAGCCTCGCCTCGGCGACCTGGGCCCGGGACCGGTGGCTCGAGAGCGTCGCCCCGAGGTCGGCCGCGAGCTGGGCGACGACCATCTGACCCACGTTGTGCCGGTTCCCGGCGTACCGGGGCCCAGGGTTGCCCAGCCCGACGACGAGCCAGGGGCCGTCCTCGCTCACCGATCGGTCAGCCCTGGCCGGCCGTCTCGCCGGCGGGCTCCTCGACGACGTCGCCCTCGGGCGCCTCCTCGGCAGCCGTCTCCACCGAGCCGGCCGCCACGAGAACGGCGATCGCCTCGGCGTCGCCGGCGAGGGTCGCGCCGGCGGGCAGCGCGATCTGGCCGGCGTGGATCTGCGAGCCCGGCTCGAGGCCCTCGACGGAGACCTCGACCGACTCGGGGATCGCCGTCGCCTCGACCTCGAGCGAGAGCGTGTTGAGCTCGCTCGTCGCCAGGCCGTCGCCGGCCGGCGAGCCGGTCACGTGCAGCGGGACCTCGACCGTGACCTTCTCGCCGCGCCGCACCATGACCAGGTCGACGTGCTCGATGATGTTGCGGACGGGGTCGCGCTGCACGTCCTTCGGCAGCGCCAGCTGGGTGCCGCTCGTCGAGCTCGAGGGAGATCAGGGCGTTGGAGTGCTTGAGCGCGAGCATCGTCGCGTGGCCCGGCAGGGCGACGTGGACGGGCGCGGCGCCGTGGCCGTAGAGGACAGCGGGGATCTTGTCGGCCCGGCGCAGCCGGCGCGCGGCGCCCTTGCCGAACTCGGTGCGGGGTTCGGCGGTGAGCTTGAAGTCGGACACGGAACTCTCCTCGTCGGGGACTGCGGTACTCCCCGGGAGGGCGCGCGTCGCGGCCCACCGCGTCGATCACGGCGCCGCGTCGTGCGGCGTCCCTCGCCGAGGCAACCGCGCCACTCTACCGCAGCAGCCCCCCGGTCACGGCGCGGCGGTCGGCGTGGGCACCGCCGCGGCCGTGGGCGCCGCCGGCCTCGAGTGCGACGACGAGGCGTTGACGACCGAGGTCGCGGACCCGGGCTCGAGGGCATCGACGTAGAGATCGGCCCGGAAGGCCGCCGCCAGACGTGCGTACGCCTCCTGAGCCTCCTGCGGAGTGGTTTCCCGATCCGTGCAGAAGGCGTTCGTCATCCCCGGTTCCCACCAGGCCTGGTTGCGGCGGTCCCCCCAACGGGAGGAGATACCGCACCGGATGAGGGCGTCCCGGTCGACGGTCGCGTACACCGCGAAGAGGCAGAGGATGAACGAGCGGTAGGCGGCGAACAGCTCGTCGGAGAACAGCAGCCGATTCGCGTACATCACCTCGTCGATGTCGCGCTTCAGCGTCATCGCGTCCTTGGGCGTGATGTCCTTCCAGCGGCCGACGAAGGTCGCGAAACAGAGCAGCCGGTTGAGCTTCGCCGAGACCTGGTCGAAGACCTCCACCCGGTGGGCGACCAGCCTCTGGTTGGCCTGCTGGAGTGCCTCGGACCGGCGCGTGCGCCGGTTCAGGAGAACGCCGAGCCAGAGGACGGCCAGCGGCGTCATGGCGCCGACCACCAACTTGGCGACCTCGAGACTGGTCCAGCCACCGTCCGCCACGGCGCCTCCTTCGTCACCGCGGTGCGCGCCGCGCGTGCGGCGCCCCCCACAGCTCGAAATTACCCGGTCCGCAGGGCCCCGAGAAGGGGGACGCGGGCCGGCATCGCCTCTCGGGGGGTGGCGTCGCCCGAAAGGGAAGTCGCCGCGGCAGGAAGCCGCCCCAAAGGGAAACATGCTTGCCGCTGCTCCCGGCACGCCCGCATGATGGTTGGCACGCGCCGATGCCGGCGAGGGGGTGAGAGCCGTGCCGCAGACGCCCGACGCCGAGCATTTCCACATGATCGCCAAGCGGTGCATCGCGGGTTCGGTCGTCCCCTTCCTCGGCGCGGGCGTCAATCTGTGCGGGCGCCCGGTCGCCCAGGGCTGGGAGTGGGGCAGCTACCTCCCCAGTGGCGCCGAACTCGCGGAGCACCTGGCCCGCGAGATGGACTACCCGTACCCGGACTCGTCGAAGGACCTGCTGCGGGTCTCGCAGTACGTCGACGTGCAGCTGGGCAGTGGCCCCCTCTACGAAGCCCTGCACCAGGTCTTCGACGCGGACTACCGCCTCACCTCCGTGCACCAGGTGCTCGCCTCACTGCCCGGGTACGTCCGCGCCAGGCGCACCCCCGGGCCGAAGTACTTCCCGCTGATCGTCACGACGAACTACGACGACGCCCTGGAGCGAGCGTTCGACGCGGCCGGCGAGGAGTACGACCTGGTCACCTACATCGCGGACGGGCAGGATCGCGGCAAGTTCCGGCACGTGTCACCGGGCGGGCAGGGACGAGTGATCGCCAAGCCGAACACCTACCCCGAGCTGCGGTGCGACAAGCGCCCGGTGATCGCGAAGATCCACGGCGCGGTCAGTCGCGACCTCGCCGGCAGGGACAGCTTCGTCATCACCGAGAACCACTACATCGCATATCTCAGCCACACGGAGATACCGCAGCTGATCCCGGTGAACATCGCCATGCGGATGCGCAAGAGCCATTTCCTGTTCCTCGGGTACAGCCTGCGCGACTGGAATCTGCGAGTGATCCTGCACCGCATCTGGGGGGACGAGGGGCTCAGTTTCAATTCCTGGGCCGTTCAGCCACATCCGGACCGGATCGAGGAGCGGTCCTGGTACAAGCGCGGCGTCGAACTGATGGACGCCCGGCTCGAGGAGTACATGGCCGCGTTCGGCGACGCACTGGAAGAGGTCGCCGCGGAGGGGTGACATGACGGATCCCAGCCTCACCCGTGCGATGCAGGACGGCGGCACTGCCCGCGACCACAGTCCCTTCGTCGGCCTCACCCCGTACGGCGAGGAGGACGCGGATTACTTCTTCGGGCGGGACGGCGACCGCGACCTGGTGATCGCCAACCTGATGGCGAGCCGGCTGACCGTCCTGTTCGGTCCGAGTGGTGTCGGCAAGAGCTCGTTGCTGCGGGCCGGCGTCGTGCGGCAGCTGCGGCACATGGCAGGCGGAGGGGAGCTCAGCTACCTCGCCCTCGGGCAGGTCGTCGTCGTCTACCACGGCGCGTGGACGCACGACCCGCTGCGTGGCCTCGCGGACAGCCTGCGGGCGGCGATCCCCGCCGACCTCGCCGAGCCCGGTCTCGTACCCGAAGGCGCACGCCTCTCCGTCGACCTTCTCGGCGAGGTCGCCGGCCGGCTCGAGGCCGACATCTACCTGGTGTGCGATCAGTTCGAGGAGGTCTTCCTCTATCAGACCGGCGAGCAGGGGAACGAGCTGGCCGCGGCGCTCGCCGCGATCGTGACGTCGACTGTGCCCGCGTCGGTGCTCATCGGCATACGCGACGACGCACTCGCCGGCCTCGACCGGTTCGCCGCGTACCTGCCGGGAATCCTGGACAATTACCTGCGGCTGGATCATCTCTCCGCGGACGCCGCCCGCGAGGCGATCGAGGGACCGGTCGAGCGGTACAACCAGACCGTCGCCGACGACCGGACCGTGACCGTGGAGCCCGCACTGGTCGAGGCGTTGCTCGACCAATTGCGGACCGGCTGCGTCTCCGTCGTCGAGACCGGGCAGGGGGCCGTCGGCGATGGCCTCACGATCGAGACACCGTTCCTGCAACTCGTCATGACCCGGCTCTGGACGGAGGAGCGCCGTCGAGGCAGCAGGACGCTGCGGGCCGCAACGCTGACCGAGCTGGGCGACGCCGAGGGCATCGTCCGCACCCACCTCGACGCCGTGATGGCAAGTCTGGACGACGACCAGCGGGACCTCGCCGCCCGCGTCTTCCGCTACCTCGTCACGCCGTCCGGTACCAAGATCGCGCACACCGCCGAGGCATTGGCCTACTTCGCCGGGATCGAGGAGGTCGGGCGACTGCGGGACGTGCTGGAGTGGCTCGCGGCGGGACCGGAACGGGTGCTCCGACCCGTTCCGCCGCCGACCAGGGAACCCGGCCCGACCCAGTACGAGATCTTCCACGACGTCATGGCGCCGGCGATCCTCGACTGGCGGCGGCGGTACGTCGCCGCCCGGGAGCGCGTCGAGGCCGAGCGCGAGTTGGTCCTGGCCAAGCACGCCGCCGAGGAGCGCGACCGCCGCAGCCGCGCCCGGCTGCGGCGCTCGCGCACCGTGGCTGCCGTCCTCGCGCTGCTCCTGGTGACGTCCATCGGGGCCGGGGTGTTCGCCTTCCGCTCCCGATCCGAGGCGAATGAGCGGGCCGCCCTGGCGCTTTACGGCCAGCAGCTCGGCTCCGACCCCTCCCAGGCACTGGCCACGGCCCTGTCGGCGTGGGACGGGCACGGCAACGACGACGACGCCCTCGCGGTCCGGTCCGCGCTCGAGGCCGACCACGTCGAGCACGTGTTCCGCACCGGGGCCCAGACCCTGACGGCCGAGTACTCCGCGGACGGGCGCCGGATCGTCACGGCAGAGACGGACGGAACCGCCCGCGTCTTCGACCTCGGGTCCGGGCGCCTGCTCGCAACGCTCCGCCCCTCGAGCGGCTCGGGCGCCCTCACGTCGGCGGCCTTCAGCCCCGACGGCCGGATGGTGCTGGTGGCGGGCGTCAAGGGGCTGCTGGCCCTGTTCGATGCTGCGAGCGGCAGTCAGCTGGCGATCCTCGGTCACTACACGCAGCGAGCGCAGGGTGTGTGGGGGCGCCTCGCCGGGCGTACCGTCCTGCTGACGTCGTCCGTCTGGGCCCTCCCCAACGAACTGCCCGCGCTCTGGGACCCCGAGCATCCGGGAGCTCCGCTGCACACCTTCGGCACGCAGAGCACTTACCCGTTCGCTGCCAGTCTCAGCCCTGACGGCCGGCACGTCGTCACCCTCGACACGGATCACGCCGCGACCGTTTGGGACAGCGCCTCCGCTCGCCAGGTTCGCCGGTCCATCTCCCTGGGCACGGACGCCTTCGGAACGCGCTTCGCAGGGAAGGACGGCGATCACGTCGTCGCTCTCGCGTCCGGCACGGGGACAGCGGGTTGGACGCTCACGACATGGGCCTGGACCGACCCCACGTCAAAGCCCATGAACGGGACCTGGGGGGCACGCGGAGGGGATGCACTGGCGGTGAGCAATGACGGCGCGCTCGTGGCCGCACCTCTGGACAGGAACGGCGTCGTGTTCCGCTCCGCCGACGCGGTCGTTCATAGTCAATCGGCGCGACAGCCCGACCTGGTCGACGCCGTCGACGTGAGCAGCGACGGCCGTTGGCTTGCAACCGCGGGGAACGACGGCCACGTCGCGCTGTGGCCGCTCGACCACAGCGCCAGCCGGCCGACTCTCGACCTCCCCGGTCACGCGGGGGAGGTGCTCGACGTGCAGTTCAGCCCGGTGGATCCCCACCTGCTCCTCACCGCGGGCAGCGACGGCACGGCCCGCACGTGGCGCATACCCGACTCAACGCTGCTCACCGGCACCTGGGGATGGGTGCAGACGGCGAAGGTCAGCGACGACGGACGGCAGATCCTGACGGCCGGCGACGGGCTCATCAAGATCTGGGACACCCAGGGGCGGCTGCTCGCGACGCGCTTCCTCTCCGGCCACGGCTACATCACCCGCGGCGTCTTCACCCCCGGGGCGAACACCGTCGTGCTGGCCGGGGAGGCGTCCACGGCGCCCGTGCTCTGGAACTGGCGCGACCCGAAGGCGGAGCTGCAGCTGGACGCGCAGACGAACACGGGCGGCTACTACCTGACCGGCGCGCTGGCCGTGAGTCCGGACGGCGGCCGGATCGCCGCCGGGGATCGCGACAACCGGGTCGTGCTCTGGGACCTCGGCTCGCGCCGGATCGCGGCGACGCTCACTGCCGATGCCTCCGACATCGAGTCGATCAGCGCTCTGGCCTTCGTTCCCGGGTCCACGCGCCTCGTCGCTGCGAGCACCGACGGGACGGCTCGCATCTGGGACACCACCAGCACCGCGGCGCCCGCACTGACGCTCGGTCGCGTCGGCGACCCGCCCCTCGGTGCCGTGGCCGTGTCCCCGGACGGCAGCCGGATCGCGACCGCCGCGGGCGACCAGACGATCCGGATCTGGGACTCACGCTCGGGGAGTCTGGTCGGGACCCTCTTGATGTCGGCCGGGCAAGCGATCTCGCTCGCCTTCAGTCCTGACGGCTCGACGCTCGCGGCGGGCGGCCAGGACGCTCGGGTGCACCTTTGGGACTGGCGGCAGGGCCACGAGATCGTCGCGCTCCGGCGGCACGGGGACTCGGTGGAGGACGTGAGCTTCTTGCCGGACGGCACCAAGATGGCGTCGGCGAGCGACGACGGAACGGTCGCCGTCTACGCCTGCACGGTCTGCGGCCCTATCGAGGACGTCGTCCGCGCCGCCCGGCAGCGCGTCGACGCGGGCCGTGGCGGAGGTTGACCCTCGCGGACTGCTCTAGGCGTTGCCGTCGAACAGGCTGGTCACGGAGCCGTCGTCGAACACCTCGCGGATCGCCCGGGCGATCATCGGGGCGATCGAGAGCACCGTCAGCTTGGGGAAGATGCGCTCCTCGGTGATCGGCAGCGTGTTGGTGACGATGACCTCGGTGATCGGGCTGTTCTTCAGCCGGTCGACGGCCGGGCCCGACAGCACCGCGTGGGTCGCGGCCACGATGACCTCGGCCGCCCCGTTCTCGCGCAGCGCCTCCGCCGCCTGCACGATCGTGCCGCCGGTGTCGATCATGTCGTCGACCAGCAGGCAGTCCGGCCGGCCACCTGGCCGACGACTCGTTGGCACCTTCACCTGGTTCGGCACCCTGGGGTCGCGGCGCTTGTGGATGATCGCCAGCGGGGCGCCGAGCCGGTCGGACCACAGATCGGCCACCCGCACCCGGCCGGCGTCCGGGCTCACCACGGTGAGCCGCGCCCGGTCGACGCGCTTGCGCACGTGGTCGGCCAGCAGGGCAGTGCCCACAGGTGGTCGACCGGCCCGTCGAAGAAGCCCTGGATCTGCGCGGTGTGCAGGTCGACGGCCATCAGCCGGTCCGCGCCGGCGGTCCGGTACATGTCGCTGACCAGCCGGGCCGAGATCGGCTCCCGGCCGCGGTGCTTCTTGTCCTGGCGGGCGTAGGGGTAGAACGGAGCGATCACGGTGATCCGCTTCGCGGAGGCGCGCTTCAGCGCGTCCACCATGATCAGGTGCTCCATGAGCCACTGGTTGATCGGCGCGCTGTGACTCTGGATCACGAACGCGTCGCACCCGCGCACGCTCTCCCCGAACCGGACGTAGATCTCGCCGTTGGCGAAGGCGTAGGCGGCCATCGGCGCCACGTCGACGCCCACTTCGCGACGACTCGTCGGCGAGCTCGGGGTGCGCCCGGCCGGAGACGACATCAGCCTCTGCTCGGTCGCCGTCGGGGTCATCCGTCGCTGTCCCCGTCCGATGCCTGCGCCCCCCTGGCACGATCGGAGTCCGAACGGCCCGCGCCTGGCGCCGCCGCCTCCGCGGCGGAGCGGGGTACCCGGCCGCCGCCGGTCCACCCACCCTCGACGATGCGCTGCTGCGCCGGGCGACGGCCAGCGCACCGGGCGGCACGTCCTCGGTGATCACCGAGCCGGCCGCCGTATAGGCGCCGTCGCCGATGGTCACCGGTGCCACGAACATGTTGTCGGTCCCCACCGGACGTGGGCGCCCACGTCGAGCGGTGCTTGGCGACGCCGTCGTAGTTGACGAAGACGGTCGCCGCGCCGATGTTCGAATCCTCTGCCGATCTCCGCGTCGCCCACGTAGGACAGGTGCGGCACCTTCGAGCCGGTGCCGATCGCGGCGTTCTTCGTCTCGACGAAGGTCCCGATCTTGCCGCGCTCGCCGAGCACGGTGCCCGGCCGCAAGAAGGCGAAGGGGCCGACGCCGCGCCGGCGCCGATGCGCGCACCACACCCGTGCGTCCGGACGACGTCAGCGCCGGGCCCCACCTCGCAGTCGAGCAGGGTGGTGTCGGGGCCGACGGTGGCACCCGCCGCGACCGTGGTCCGCCCGTGCAGCTGCGTGCCGGGCAGCAGGGTGACGTCGGGCGCGAGCTCGACGGTCACGTCACCCACGTGCTCGCCGGGTCGACGACGGTCACGCCGGCGCGCATCCACCCGGTCGAGCGCCCGGCGGTTGAGCCGGCGCCGAGCGGCCAGCTGCACCCGGTCGTTGACGCCCGCGACCTGCCAGGCGTCCGTGGTCGGGACGGCGACGACCGGCGGCCGTCGGCCGCGCGATCGCCAGGACGTCGGTCAGGTACATCTCGCCCTGGGCGTTGTCGGTGCCGATCCGGCCGAGCGCGTCGGCGAGCACGGCGCCGTCGAACGCGTAGATGCCGGGGTTGATCTCGCGGACCGCGCGCTGCCTCGGGGTCGGCGTCCTTGTGCTCCACGATGGCGGTGACGTCGCCGGTGGCGTCGCGCAGGACCCGGCCGTACCCGGTGGGATCGGCCACCTCCGCCGTCAGCACGGTCACCGCGGCACCCGACTCCCCGTGGTGCGGCCACCAGCTCGCGCAGCGTGGCCGCCGCGAGGAGCGGCACGTCGCCGTAGGTGACGACCACTGTCCCGGCGGGCGTCGCCCAGCGCACTCAGGCCGCACGCGACGGCACGACCGGTGCCGCCTGACTCGTCCTGGTCCGCGACGACCGCGTCGCGGGTCCACCTCGAGCACGTGCGCGGCGACCTGGTCGCGCCCGTGCCGCACGACGACGACGACGGTTCGGGCTCGAGCGGCGCGCCGCGGCCATCGCGTGGCCGAGCAGGGAACGACCGCCGATCCGGTGCAGCACCTTCGGGGTCGCGGAACGCATCCTCGTGCCCTCACCCGCGGCGAGGACGACGACGGCCGCGGGACGGCTGGGGGTCACGCGCGGGCCTCCTGTGGGTGGCGGTCGCGGCCGGACACCCGGATCGTAACGGGCGCCAGCGCTTCCCGGCTCGCCCCCCCTGATTCGAACAGGGACCTCAAGGCTCCAAAGGCCTGTGTGCTGCCGTTACACCAGGGCGGACCGCGCGGGCCGCCGGCGGCACCGGGTGTGCCGCATCGGCCACCGTCCCGGCGTGCCCGGTGCGCCGGGCGACCGGGGCCGCCCTGCGGCCGTAGCCTACGGTGGCGTAGCCGACGTCGCGTGACCCCGAGGACCGCACCGACCCCCGAGGACCACCACGCCCCCGACCGCTCGACCGGAGCTGGAGCCCTGTCCGCTCACCGCACTCGACCCGCCCCGACGCCGCCGGCGCGGCCGACCCGGACGCCGGCCCGGCGAACGAGAGCGGAAGAGAGGGGGGGAGCAGCTGGCCCTCGGCCTGTTCATCGCCGTCCCCTTCCTCGCCCTCGTCGCCGCCGTCCCCGTCGCGTGGGGCTGGGGGCGGGGTGGCGCGACGTCGCGCCTCGCGGTCGTGTTCTACGCGGTCGACCGGCCACGGCATCACGGTCGGCTTCCACCGGTACTTCACCCACGGCTCGTTCAGGGCGGACCGGGCGCTGAAGGTCGCGCTCGCCGTCGCGGGCCCATGGCCATCGAGGGGCCGGTCCTGCGCTGGGTCGCCGACCACCGCCGGCACCACGCCTTCAGCGACCGCGAGGGCGACCCGCACTCGCCGTGGCGCTACGGCGAGACCGTCCGGCGCTCGTCAAGGGGCTCTTCCACGCGCACATGGGCTGGCTCTTCGACGTCGAGCAGACCAACCCGGGGCGCTACGCGCCCGACCTGCTCAAGGACCGGGACATCTGCGGGTCTCCGCGGCTGTTCCCGCTCTCGGCGCGACCTCGCCTGCTCTGCCGGCGGTGCTCGGCGGGCTGCTGACCTGGTCTGGCAGGGCGCCGGACCGCGTTCTTCTGGGCCACGCTGGTGCGGGTCGGCGCTGCTGCACCACGTCACCTGGTCGATCAACTCGATCTGCCACGCGCTCGGGGAGCGGCCGTTCAAGAGCCGGCGACCGCGTCGGGCAACGTCTGGTGGCTGGCGCTCCTGTCGCATGGGCGAGTCCTGGCACAACCTGCACCACGCCGACCCCACCTGCGCGCGGCACGGCGTGCTGCGCGGCCAGATCGACTTCAGCGCCCGGATGATCTGGTTCTTCGAGCGGCTCGGCTGGGCGACCGCCGTCCGCTGGCCGAGGCCCGACCGGCTGGCGGCGCGCCGGGCCGAGGCGGCTGCGATGAGCCGGCGACCGATGACCCGGTGACGACCGACGGCTCACGAGCTGCATCCGGCCCGCCCGCCCGGCGCTCGGGCGGCCGGGCCCGGATGAGCGGCGAAGGAGCGCCGCGAGCAGCTGCTCGACGTCGGCCGCAAGCTGTTCGCCGAGAGGGGTTCGAGGGCACCAGCGTCGAGGAGATCGCGGCGAGCGCCCAGGTCAGCAAGCCGGTCGTGTACGAGCACTTCGGCGGCAAGGAGGGCCTGTACGCCGTCGTCGTCGACCGCGAGATCCGCCTGCTGCTCGACATGGTCACCGCGTCGCTGTGGCACGGGCCCGCCCCCGGGACCTGCTCGAGAAGCCGCCCTGGCGCTGCTCGACTACATCGAGGGGTCGACCGACGGGTTCCGGATCCTCGTCCGGGACTCCCCCGTGGCCCAGTCGACCGGCACCTTCGCCAGCCTGATCAGCGACGTCGCCAGCCAGGTGGAGCACCTGCTCGCCAAGGAGTTCCGGCGCCAACGGCCTGGACGCGAAGGCGGCGCCGCTGTACGCGCAGATGCTGGTCGGGATGGTCGCCCTCACCGGGCAGTTCTGGCTCGACCAGCGCAAGCCCAAGAAGCTCGACGTCGCCGCGCACCTGGTGAACCTCGCCTGGAACGGGCTGTCGGGGCTGGAGCGGAAGCCGACGCTGACCTCCGTCCCCGGACGGCGATGAGCGCAGGGTCGCGGCCGGTCGACGAGGTCGACCGCATCGTCGCGGCCTGGCGGCGGGAACGACCGGATCTCGACGTCGCTCCGCTGGAGGTGCTGTCGCCGGGTCACCCGGCTCGCCCGGCACCTGGACCGCGCCCGGGGCGCCGCGTTCTCCGCGCACGGGCTGGAGGTCTGGGAGTTCGACGTCCTGGCCGCCCTGCGCCGGGCCGGGGAGCCCGTACGAGCTGTCCCCCGGGCAGCTGACCGCCGAGACCCTCGTGACCAGCGGCACGATGACCAACCGGATCGACCGGCTCGAGCAGCGTGCTCTCGTGCGGCGGCGCCCGGACCCGTCCGACGGGCGCGGCGTGCTCGTCGGGCTGACCGAGGACGGCCGGGAGCTCGTCGACACGGCCCTGGAGGACCTGCTCGACCGGGAGCGGGCGCTGCTGTCGTCGCTGGACGCCGCGGACGCCGCCGCGCTGGCGCGGCGCCCTGCGCCGCTTCGTCGCCCCGTTCGACGACCCGCGCTGACTCATGCCGAAACCTGGTCAGCCGGTCGAGGTCGCTGCTTCGAGCCACTCGTCCTCGAGCGCGGCGCGCTCGTCCTGGAGGGCGCGCAGTTCGGCGTCCAGGACGAGCACAGCCTCGTGGTCGGTCGCCTTCTCCGCGAGCTGCGCGTGCAGCTTCTCCTCCTGGTCCGCCAGCCGCGCCAGCTGCCGCTCGACCCGCGCCATCTCCTTGCGGGCCGTCCGCAGCGTCGCCCGCCGAGGGCCCGCCGGCTGGCGTGGCCGCCGCCTCGGCGCGCGGCAGGGGCCGCGGACGCCGACAGCCGCGGCCCGCCGCAGCGCGAGGTACTCCTCGACACCGCCGGGCAGGTCGCGGATCCCGCCGTCACCGAGCAGGGCCACCTGACGGTCACAGATGCGCTCGAGCAGGTAGCGGTCGTGGGAGACGACGAGCAGCGTGCCCGGCCAGCCGTCGAGGGCGTCCTCGACGGCGGCGAGGGTGTCGGTGTCGAGGTCGTTCGTCGGCTCGTCGAGGGCGAGCACGTTCGGCTCGCCCATCAGCAGGCGCAGCAGCTGCAGCCGCCGGCGCTCACCGCCGGACAGCTCCCTGACCGGCGTCCACACCCGCTCCCGGGCGAACCCGAGGTTCTCGAGCAGCTGCCCGGCGGTCACGTCGCGGTCGCCGATCCGCACCGAGCCCCGGACCTTCTCGACGGCCTGCTGCACGCGCAGGTCCGCGACCTCGGGTCGGACAGCTCGGCGACGTCCTGCGTCAGCATCGCCGTCCGCACCGTCTTCCCGCGCCGGACCCGGCCCGCCGCCGGCGCGAGCTGCCCGAGCAGCAGCCGCAGCAGGGTCGTCTTGCCGGAGCCGTTGACGCCGACGATGCCCGACCCGTTCCCCGGGCGCCAGCCGCCAGGTCACGTCGCCGGAGGATCCGTGGTCGCCCAGCCGGAGGGTGACGTCCTCGAGGTCGATCACGTCCTTGCCGAGCCGGGCCGTGGCCATCCGCTCCAGCGCGAGCCGGTCCCGCGGCGGCGGCTCGTCGGCGATGAGGGCGGCGGCCGCGTCGAGCCGGAAGCGCGGCTTGCTCGACGTGCGCGCCGGCGCGCCCCGCCGCAGCCAGGCGAGCTCCTTGCGCAGCAGGTTCGCCCGCCGCTCCTGGGTCACCGACGGCGATCCGGCGCCCGCTCGGCACGCGCGAGGACGTACGCGGCGTACCCGCCGTCGTAGCCGTCGACGACCCCGTCGTGCACCTCCCAGGTGCGCTCGCAGACGGCGTCCAGGAACCAGCGGTCGTGCGTGACGACGACGAGCGCGCCCCGGCCCGCCGGCCAGCGGGCCCGCAGGTGGGCGGCCAGCCAGTCGACGCCCTCGACGTCGAGATGGTTCGTCGGCTCGTCGAGCAGCAGGACGTCGTCGGCCCGATCGACGGGCGGGCCAGCAGCGCGGCGAGCGCGACCCGCCGCCGTTGCCCGCCGGACAGTTCCCCGATCGTGGCCGCGAGCCCACCGACGGCGGGGGCGTCGAGCCCGCCGAGGAGGCCGCGTGAGCACGTCCCGGACGCCGGCGTCCGCGGCCCACACGTGATCGGGGACGTCCCCGACGACGGCCGTCCGCACGTCCGACGCCGGGTCGAGGTCGTCGGACTGGCCGAGCATGCCGAGGGCGACCCCGCCGCGAGCGTGACCCGCCCCGCGTCGGGCGCCTGCCGGCGCGCCAGCACGCGCAGCAGGGTGCTCTTGCCGTCGCCGTTGCGGCCCACGACGCCCACCCGGTCGCCGTCGTCGAGGCCGAGGCTGACGCCGTCCAGCAGGGCGCGCCCCGCGAAGGCGACGGTGATTCCCTCGGCGCCCAGCAGGTGCGCCATCAGCGCCTCCCCTCCTGCGGCGCCTCGGAACTGCCCCCCGACACGATCCGCGCCCCGTGCACCGGGCCGCGCACCCGCCGCACCTCGGGTGCGGCCCCGGACGCCGTCAGCGCCACCGACAGATCGAGCGCGTGCTCCCCGTCGCGGGCGAGGAACACGGCGGTGGGCCCGGAGCCGGACACGATGCCCCCGAGCGCTCCGTACTCGAGCCCCACCGCGAGCGTGCGCTCGAGCCGGGGCAGCAGCGACACGGCCGCGGGCTGCAGGTCGTTGGTGAGCAGGGCGCCGACGGCGTCCGGCGTCGCCGAGCCGCAGCGCGTGCATCATCTCGGTCGGCACCCGCGGCTCGGGCAGGATGCGGCCCGCGCGGAGCCGGTCGAGCTCCCGGTAGACGGCCGGGGTGGCCAGGCCGGTTCCGGCGAGGGCGACGACCCAGTGGTACTCCCCCACCGCGAGCGCGGGGGTGAGCCGGTCACCGCGCCCGGTGCCGATCGCCGTGCCGCCGAGCAGGGCGAACGGCACGTCCGACCCCAGCTCCGCGGCGAGGTCGAAGAGCTCGGCCCGGGTGAGCCCGGCCTTCCAGAGCGCGTCGCAGGCGAGCAGCGCGGCGGCAGCGTCCGCGGAGCCGCCGGCCATCCCGCCGGCGACGGGGATCCCCTTGCGGATGTGCAGCCGCACGGGATCGGTCACGCCGGCGACGTCGGCGAGCAGCAGGGCCGCCCGGACCGCCAGGTTCGAGCCGTCCACCGGGACGTGGGTGGCGCCGGGGCCGGAGACGGTCACCTGGACCTGAGCGTCGCTGCTGTCCGCGGCCCCGACCGCTGCGGCGGTGACCTCGTCGAACAGCGACACGGCGTGGAACACCGTCGCGAGCGCGTGGTACCCGTCGGCCTGCGCGGCGCCGACCTCGAGACGGAGGTTGACCTTGGCGGGTGCGCGGACGGTGACCGTGGTGCCGCTCACCCACGACCCCGCTCGAGCTCGTCGGCGAGCTCTGTCCGCCAGCAGGGCGAACTGCGCTCACGGAGAGCTGCTCACCCCGGGTCCGCGGGTCGATGCCGGCGGCCCGCAACGCCCGTTCGGCGGCGTCCGGGGAGCCGGCGAGGCCGGCGAGCGCCGCCCGCAGCGTCTTGCGCCGCTGCGCGAAGGCCGCGTCCACGCAGCTGAAGACCGCCTGCCGGCCCGCCACGGAGGCCGGCGGATCGTGCCGGGTGAAGGCGACCAGCCCGGAGTCGACGTTCGGCACCGGCCAGAACACCGAACGGGGCACCCCGCCGGCGCGACGGACGCTCGCCCACCACGCCGCCTTCACCGACGGCACGCCGTAGGCGGGTTCGCCCGGGCCCGCCGCGAGCCGCTCGGCGACCTCCGCCTGCACCATCACCAGGCCGTGCCGCAGCGTGGGGAACCGCTCGAGCACGGTGAGCAGCACGGGAACGGCGACGTTGTAGGGCAGGTTCGCCACCAGGGCGGTGGGCTGCGGGTCGTCGAGCGCCGTCAGCGTCAGCGCGTCCTGCGCGAGCACGCGCAGGCGGTCGGCGGCGTCCGGCCGCCGCTCGGCGACGGTGGCCGGCAGGGCGGCGGCGAGGACCGCGTCGACCTCGACGGCGACGACCGCGGCGGCAGCGTCGAGCAGCGCGAGCGTGAGGGACCCGAGGCCGGGACCGACCTCGAGGACGACGTCCGCGGGGTCGAGCGCCGCGGCGCGGGCGATCCGGCGCACCGTGTTGGCGTCGACGACGAAGTTCTGCCCCAGCGCCTTGACCGGCGAGACGGCCAGGGCCTGCGCGAGCCGGCGGAGGTCCGCCGGCCCGAGCAGGCCCTGGGTCGTCGTCGCGTTCACCCGCTCAGGGTGTCATGGCCGTCCCGGTTGTCCGAACGACTAGTCGAACCCTTAGTCGAACAGGTGCCGGCCGCAGCCCCACTGCCCGGCGCCGCCGCGCTTGTACAGCAGTTTGGCGCGGTAGAGCTGCTCCCCGGGGGAGGCGTTGATCGGGTTGCCGCTGCCGCCGACCGTGTGCCAGGTGGCGACGCTGAACTGGTAGAGGCCGTAGTACCCGGCGGGGTTGACCGCGCGCGGGTTGCCGCCGGACTCGCACCTGGCCAGCGCGGGCCAGTTCAGGCCGTCGACGCCGCCGCCCACGGAGCCGACCGCCCTTGCCGCTCCCGCTCGTGCTCGCCGGCGCCGGCTTGTGCTTGGTGCCGACCTGGACGACCTGGTCGACGGGCGCGGTGAGGAGCGAGGCCGAGACGAACGTCTTCCCCGTCTTCTTGCCGTTCGTCCGCACGACGTCGTAGACGGCGCGCTTGGTGCCGGGCTTGCCCTTCGTCACGACCTTGGTCTGCCCGACGTAGAGCTTGCTGCTCGTGGTTCGGATCGTGCTGAACGGCACCGTCTCGACGAGCGCCGTGTGCCGGTGCGAGATGCGCGTGACCTTGACGGCCAGCATGTTGACGACGGCGTCGCCGGCGGCCACCGAGAGCTTGTCGTCGCCGTCGAGCTTCACGCCCTGCTCGGCGAGCAACTGCGCGACCGTCTGTGCGGTGGTCCTGACCGCACGGGTGGTGCCGTCGGCCGTGAGGGTGATGAGCTTGGGCGTCGAGATGGCGAGGTCGAGGCCCTGCCGGCCCAGCGGCATCGACCGGGACGCCGACAGCCGTGCGCCGTCCGCGCGGATGTTGAGCACGTTGAGGGCGTCGTCGACGGTGAGCGCGGTGGTCCAGTAGGTCCGCCGGACGCCGTCGACGGTGACGGTCAGCTGCCGGGCGTACCGGACGACGACCTGCTCGCCGTCCTTCACCGGGGCGTTCAGCCCGGGGGCGACGATGTCGCGGGACGAGACCGGGACGTGCTCGTCGGCGAGGAGGGCCTGGACGGTGTCGGCGTCCGCGTCGACCGTGCGGCTGGCGCCGTCCACGGTGAGGGTCACGGTCTTGCCGGAATGGAGGTAGGCGGCGGCGCCGCCGGCGACGGCGCCGATCGCGACGGCTGTGACCGTCACGCGGGCCGCTCGCCCCTGGAGGAACTCGAGCACTCTGCTCCAGTCATCGGTGTCCCGGGCAGGGGGTTGGAGCGCTGATCCCGTCCCGGCTGTCGGCTCCTTACCGTAACCAGCGATCACCCTGAGGCAAGCCTCCGCCACGCCGATGGCGGTTGCGCGAGATCTTGGGGTCGGTGTAGGGCCTGGTCAGCGGGTCAGAGGTGAGATGGCCCACAAACGCCGCCAAAACGGTGTGAACGGACAGTCACCAAGGTCCGTAGAGGGCCTCGCTCGTCGCGTCGATGGTGGCGCAGACCTCCCCGAGATCCCGGCCCAGCACCTCCGCCATGCACCGGACGGTGAGCGGCACCAGATAGCCGGCGTTGGGTCGGCCGCGGTGCGGGGACGGCGCCAGGTAGGGGGCGTCGGTCTCGACCAGGACCTGCTCGAGCGGCACAGCACGCAGCGCCTCCCGCAGGGGCTCGGCGTTCCTGAAGGTGAGCGTGCCCGCGAAGGACAGGTACCAGCCCTGGTCCGCGCAGAACCGGGCCATCGCGGCGTCGCCGGAGAAGCAGTGGAAGACCGTGTGCTCCGGCGCGCCCTCCTCGGCGAGCACGCGCAGGACGTCGTCGTGCGCCTCCCGGTCGTGGATCTGCAGCACCTTGCCCAGCCGTTTCGCCAGGTCGATGTGCCAGCGGAAGGACGTCTCCTGGGCGGCCCGCCCGCCGTTGTCCGCGTCCGGGACCCAGTAGTGGTCGAGACCGGTCTCGCCGACGACCCGGACCCGCGGATGGGCGGCCAGGCGTTCGATCTCGTCGCAGGCAGCGCCAGCGCGCCGAGGGGCGGCTCGGCCTGCTCGGCGACGATGCGGCTCGCCTCGGTCGGGTGGAGGGCCACGCCGCCGACGAGCAGCGCCGGGCGCGAGACCGGTGTCGAGCAGGTCGACGGTCCACTGCGCGGCCTCGAGGTCGCAGCCGATCTGCACCATCCGCGTCACGCCCACAGCGGCGGCCGCGGCCAGCGCGTCGCCGACCTCGAGGCGTCCCGTCGCCGCGCCGGGCGTGGTCGAGGTGGGTGTGGTTGTCGACGACGGGTGCGGCAGGGGCTCGGGCGCGGGCGGGCAGCCGGACGGCAGCGGGCGGCTCGCTCACCCCTCGCCCTCGAGGCGGCGCCAGCTCCTCCTCGACGACGGAGTCGTCGAGCTTGCGGAAGATCGGGCTCGGCGGCGGCCACGGGCGTCCCGGGCACCACCGGCACCGACTCCCACGCCGGCACCGTCTCGCCCAGCCGGTAGTCGCCCTCCAGCACCGGGTAGCCCGGGCCGCCGTCGAGGTCGTCGACCTCGTCGATGCGCGGCATCGGCGACACGGTGCCGCTGCCGCCGAGCGCCTCGTGCACCGCCTGCGCGCTGTGCGGCAGGAACGGCGACAGCAGCGTCCGGCAGTCGCTGACCGCCTGCGCCGCCACGTGCAGCACGGTCTCGAACCGCTCGGGCTCGGAGGTGCGCAGCTTCCACGGGGCCTGGTCCGACAGGTACTTGTTGGCCTCGCCGACCACCCGCATGGCCTCGGGGACGGCCTGCTTCTGCCGATGGCGTCGCGAGCAGGTCGCCGACGGAGCGGAAGCCGCCTGCCGTCGTCGCGAGCAGCGCGCGGTCGGCGTCCGTGAGGGCGCCAGCGGCCGGGACGCCCGAGGTTCTTGTGGATCATCGAGGCGACCCGGTTGACGAGGTTGCCCCAGCCCGGCGACGAGCTCGTCGTTGGTGCGGCGGACGAACTCCGGCCAGGTGAAGTCGACGTCCTGGGTCTCGGGGCCGGCGACGGAGATGAAGTAGCGCAGCGCGTCGGGCTGGTAGCGGGCGAGCAAGTCGCGGACGTAGATGACGTACCCGCGCGAGGAGGAGAACTTGCCGCCCTCGATCGTCAGGTACTCGCTGCTGACGACCTCGGTCGGCAGCTGCAGCTCCCCGAACACCCCGGGCTTGCCGCCGCGTGCGCCCTTGCCGTCGTACGCCGAGCAGCTCGGACGGCCAGATCTGGGCGTGGAAGGTGATGTTGTCCTTGCCCATGAAGTAGTAGGACGCGGGCGTCCGGGTCGTTCCACCAGGCGCGCCAGGCGTCGGGGTCGCCGGAGCGGCGGGCCCACTCGACGGACGCCGACAGGTAGCCGATGACGGCGTCGAACCAGACGTAGAGCCGCTTGCCGGGGTTGTCCTCCCAGCCGGGCAGCGGCACCGGGATGCCCCAGTCGATGTCGCGGGTCATCGCCCGCGGGCGGACGTCGTCGAGCAGGTTGAGGCGAGAACTTCAGGACGTTCGGGCCGCCAGTCGGTGCGCGTCTGCAGCCATGCGCCGAGCGTCTCGGCGAGGGCCGGCAGGTCGAGGAAGAAGTGCTCGGTCTCGACGAACTCCGGCGTCTCGCCGTTGATCCGGCTCCGCGGGTTGATCAGGTCGGTCGGGTCGAGCTGGTTGCCGCAGTTGTCGCACTGGTCGCCGCGGGCGCCGTCGTAGCCGCAGATGGGACAGGTGCCCTCGATGAAGCGGTCGGGCAGGGTGCGGCCGGTCGAGGGGGAGATCGCGCCCGAGGTGGTCTGCTCGATCATGTAGCCGTTCTGGTAGCAGACGCGGAACAGCTCCTGGGCGACGGCGTAGTGGTTGCGCGGTGGTCGTGCGGGTGAAGAGGTCGTAGGAGAGGCCGAGGCCGGCGAGGTCCTCGACGATGACCCGGTTGTAGCGGTCGGCGAGCTGCTCGGGGTCACGCCCTCCTTCTCGGCCTGCACGAGGATCGGCGTCCCGTGCTCGTCGGTGCCCGGACCATGAGCACGTCGTGACCCGCCATCCGCATGTACCGGCTGAACACGTCGGAGGGGACGCCGAAGCCGGCGACGTGGCCGATGTGCCGCGGGCCGTTGGCGTAGGGCCAGGCGACCGCGGAGAGGACGTGGGTCATGTGTTGATCCTAGGGACGCTCTGCCCGGCATCGGCCAGCGGTTTACCCGGCGCGCACTGCGGGCACGGGGCCGGGGCCTGCGCATCCCATTCCTGCCGCCTTCTCTCGGCGATCCACAAGGAGCGACGTCCCATGACCACATCGGACTCTCTCGGCACCGGAACCGGCACCGGCAGCGGCCGGCCCCTGGCCGTCGTGACGGGCGCGTCGAGCGGCATCGGGCTCGAGCTCGCCAAGCAGTTCGCCGAGCACGACTTCGACGTCGTCGTCGCCGCGGAGGACCCCAGCATCGAGGTGGCGGCCGACGTGCTGCGCTCGTCCGGGTCGCAGGTCACCCCCGTGCAGGCCGACCTGTCGACGTACGAGGGCTGCGAGCAGCTCGTGACCCAGGTGGAGGCGACCGGGCGGCCCGTCGAGGCGCTCGCCCTGAACGCCGGCGTCGGCAGCGGCGGGCCGTTCCACGAGACGGACCTGCGCAAGGAACTCGAGGTCATCGCGGTCAACGTGACGTCGACAGTGCACCTCGCCAAGCGGTTCATCCCGTCGATGGTCGAGCGCGGCTCGGGCAGGGTGCTCGTCACCTCGTCGATCGCGTCGACGCAGCCCGGGCCGTACGAGGCGTCTACGCCGCGACCAAGGCGTTCGACCAGTCCTTCGCCGAGGCGATCCGCAGCGAGCTCGAGGACACCGGCGTCACCGTCACGTCCCTGATGCCGGGCGTGACCAGGACGAACTTCTTCGCGCGCGCCGACATGGACGACACCCGCGCCGGCTCGGACGCCACGATGCAGGACGACCCCGCCAGGGTCGCCGAGCAGGGCTTCGAGGCCCTCATGAAGGGCGAGGAGAAGGTCGTCGCGGGCAACCCGATGAACAAGGTCATCTCCGCCGCGGGCCGGCTCACCCCGGACTCGGTGAAGGCCGCGACGCACAAGTTGCTCAGCAAGCCCGGCTCCGGCGAGTGAGGCCGGTCGCCGCTGTCAGCGCGACGTGCGGTGAGTCGACCCAGTTGACGCGGAGGGCAACGAGTTCTGCGTGCTCGACGATGCGTGAGCGGGCACGGGGTCGACGGTCCAGTCCGGATGGCCGGGCATCGGCGGGGTCCGCGTGCCGTAGAGCCAGGCGATGAGGAAGGTCCGCAGGTCCTTGTGGGCCACTCGCGAGGCCAGCCGGATGAAGTCGTCCGTGGACGCGGACCGGCCGCGGTACTTCGCGACCCAGCGACGCTCGAGCGCGTTGAAGCGTTTCGCCCCCACCTTCTGCCGGAGGGCGTAGAGCGCCAGCGCGCCGCCGTCGTACACGTTCGGGTTGAAGAGGTCGTCGATCGAGCCGCTGCGCGGCCGCGCGACCGGGCCGTGCTCGTCTCTCACCTTGTCGCCCTGCCGGTAGACCGCCTTGAAGTACGACTGCAGGTCGGGGTACCCCAGGTCGTCCTTCAGGTAGCCGTGGATCGCGTCGTACTGCGCCTCGTACCAGGTTGCGTGGCCCTCGTTGAGCCAGATGTCGCTCCACGCATACGGGGAGACGCTGTCCCCGAACCACTCGTGCGCGAGCTCGTGCACCATCGTCCCGTTGCGGAGGCCGACCGGCGTGCGAGTCGCGAAGACCGGCGCGTCGAACAGCGAGAGCGTCTGGGTCTCCAAGGAGTAGCCGATGGCCGCGTCGAAGACGAGCGACCCGTAGTTCGCTGTCGGGTAGCGCCCGACCCTGGAGGTCATCCAGGTTAGCTGGCTCCGCTCGACGGCGAGCAGTGGGGCCAGGCGGGCGGCCTGGGCGCGCGGTACGACGTCCCTGATCTGCACGCCGCGCACCGGACGCCGCGGGAGGACGACGAAGTCGCCGACCGCCAGCTGCACGAGCTCGCTGGCCAGCGGGTCGGGCTCGCGGAACGTCCACACGACGCGGCCGGCCTTCAGGCGCCGGCTCACGAGGACGCCGTTCGTCGCGGCCGTCCAGCCGGCCGGGGCGTCGATCACGAACCGGTAGGTCGCCTTGTCCCTGGGGTGGTCGTTGACCGGGAAGACCTGGTGCGCGGCGTCCGGCTGCGCGGCGACGACAGTGCCCACCTTGGAGAAGAAGAACCCGGCAGGGGCGGTGTCGGGATCGGGCGCCTGCGGACGGGCGGTGAAGCGCCTGACCACGACGGTGAAGCGGTGACCTCGGGTGATCGGCCTCGACGGGGTGATCACCAACTCGGAACCGTGCCGGCTGTAGGCCGCAGCGTGGCCGTCCACGGACACCGAACCCACCGACCGGCCGGCGAAGTCGAGGTCGAACCGGGAGAGCGCCTGGGTGGCCACCGCCCGGACGGTCACGTCGCCGGTGATCGTCTGCGCGGGATCCTTGCGCGGGTACCGGAGGTGGAGATCGTAGGACCGGACGTCGTACCCGCCATTGCCCAGCGTCGGGAACAGGCGGTCCCCGATCCCGGGTGCTCCCGGCGTCGGCCGCGGCCCGGTTCCGGCGCTGACTGCCGAGGCACTCGGCGCCAGGGCCGCCAGACTGATGGTCACGGCAGCGGCGACGGCGACTGACACGGCGCGTCTCATGCGGCGGAGAGTAGTCGCGGGCACCGACAGACGGATAGCCCCGAGACGGTCCCCACGCACAGCTACCACCACCCCCTGTCCCGGCAGAACGTCGCGGTTCGAGCGACTAGCGAGCCGGATTCCCGTCCGTGTAGTATTCGAACAGGTGTTCGAATCACGGGGGGTGGGATGGGCGGGGGGCGCGTCGCCGGGGAGAAGGCGACTGAGAGTCGAGTCGAGACTGTCCGCGGGATGCCGTCGGAGGCGGCGCGGGAGGCGCTGCTGGATCTGGCTTCGGACGTTCTCACCGACCGGCTGCTGGACGACCGGTTCCCGCCCGTCCCCGGGACGTCCGAGTCGGAGCCGTCCGAGTCGGAGCCGTTCGAGTCGGAGCCGGCCGCGTCGGCCGCGGAGCACGGGGCCTCGCTCCTTGGGGAGATCGTGGATGTGTTCGTGGGGGCGCGGCGGCTGGCCGGGTGGTCGTTGTGGCTGCAACTCGCGGCGGCGGCGCACCTGGTCGGTCGGTGGCAGTCCAGCCCGCCGATCGTGGACGGCGCCCTGCCCGACCTGGCCGAGGAGGCCGACGCGGGCTGCAGTCCCGGCGGGTGCGCTGGCCGGTCGGCTTTGGCGGGTGGTGGATCAGTTGGACATCTGGGGGCCGGTCGACACCGGTGACCTCGCGGAGGAGTTCGTGGCTGCGGAGATCTCAGCCGCGGCCGGGCTGAGCCACTACGGGGCGAAGAACGTGGTGGACGCCGCGAGGACGTTGTTCATGACCGACCGGCTGCCCCGAACCCGCCAGGTGCTGCGCGCCGGCCTGCTGGACTGGACCAAGCTGCGCACCATCCTGACC
>CAWBAJ010000021.1:0-130306 GCA_963786765.1 uncultured Actinomycetota bacterium
GAACGATTCCAGCTGTCCTTCGCTGCCCCTGGACGAGCCGGTTGTCAAGGCCGTGCAGGAGGTCGCCGAGGCGCGGGGTGTGAAGATGGCCCAGGTCGCACTGGCCTGGGTTCTCAGCAAGCCGGCCGTGTCCGCGCCCATCGTGGGAGCCACCAAGCCGCACCACCTCCCCGAAGCCGTCGCCGCGCTCGACCTGACCCTGACCGGCGAAGAGATCAGCGCGCTCGAACAGCCCTACACCCCGCACGGGCCATCGTGGTTCTGACCCAGTGCTCAGCGATGCCAGGGCCTGGCAATCTTCGCGTGCACTCCGCGTGCACCAACGGGCGCGCGGAGAATGGACGCCAGGGACAATGACGGGCAGTCGCGGCTGGCGGTGATGCAGGAGGAGATGCAGGCTGACCTCTAGGAGCGTGATGTCCCGCGGATGTCACAGCCGTCGTGCGACGAGGACCGACTGCGGCGGACCCGACTGCACGATGAAACGAGGAGCCACCTGCGGCAAGACAGGTAGAACGACCTCCCGCAGCCCGGAAGGGACGCGTCGCAGCGCACCGGTCATCGGTTGACGGATCGATCCTTCCTCCAGCCCCACGGAAGACCAATGGTCGTACGGTGGCCAGGTGTCCAGGCCGGAACTCGTGCTCGACCGGCTCGCCGTCGACCTCCAGGCAGTCCTCGGCGAGGATCTCGTGTCGTTGGCTGTGCACGGGTCGTGGGTGTTCGGCGACTTCACGCCGGGGCGGAGCGATCTCGATCTGTTGGCCGTTCTGGCCATTGATCCGAGCGCGGCCCTGCTCGCGCAACTCAGTGAGGTGCACGCGGGGATCGAGTGTGATTACCCGGACTGGGCCGGGCATATCGAGGTGGATTACTTGTCGGCGAGCGCGATCGCGGACGTCGTCGGCCGCGGCGCGCGTAGCCATCCGATGATCCGGATCAGCCCGGGAGAGCCGATCCACACGCTGACGGCGTCTCGCCACTACCTGTTGAACTGGGCCGCCGCGAGAGAGGCCAACCATTCGGCTGCCGGAGCGCTCCCCGTTGCCGTACTGCCGGTCATCGATAAGCGACTGGTTGAGGAAGTCTTGCTTGATAACGTTCGCGCCTGGCCGTCCTGGGTGCTCGACCTGGGCTCGGTCGGCGGGCAGGCATACGCCGTTCTCGCCCTCTGTCGCGCTGCAGCTGCCCTCGTCGAACACCGGCAGCTGTCCAAGCGTGCTGCTGCCGCCGTCGGCGCCAAGCTGTTCCCGGACTGGGCCGAGCTGATTGATTGGGCTCGTCGGTGGTGGTACACCGGCGGGTCGGACGTAGCGCCCGGACATCCGGAAGAGGTGCGCCAGTTCGTCGAGTACAGCACCGAGCGGATCCTGATGCTGACGGCCGCGAGTGGGGCGACCCCGCGGCCGCCAAACGCCCTCGGAAGGCCTGACAGCAGCCGTGACAGCAACGACGGCAGCTGCCGGCACGACTGAGCGGGGGCAGCGCCTGATAGCACAAGCGTGGTTGACGGCAGCGTCGCCGACGCGACTGACAGCAGCTACGCGTCGCCGGTGACGCGGAAGCCGGTGTTCCCGCTGGAGCTGTCGGGGCGGTTCGAGGTTCGTGCTTCCGGGCGATAGCGGTTGCAGTACGAGGAGTGGCAGAGGTAGGAGCCGCCGCGGATGACCTTGCGTGTCCCTCATCCCACCGGATGAGCAAGGACGAGCGCCACTGGGCGACGGCTCGCCAAGGTCACCCGCGCACGACGGGCACGCTGGCATGATCACCGCGCAGCCAGGGCGGACGTGATCACGGCGGCAGCAGGTGGTCGCCCTTGGCCGGCGGGTCGGAGAAGGCGAGGGCGGCTTCCTCGACGGTGCGGTCCCGTCCGGTGAGCCGCCCGTCGTGCTGGCGAAGGTGCTCCTGCCAGGACGGGACGCGGAAGAGTTCGACGAAGTGGTCGGGCTGCTCGCCGTCCCGGTACAGCTCCCACCTGGACGCGCCGGTCCGCTGGCGGGACTCACGCAGCCGGCCCATCGCCTCCAGGTACGCGGCTTCTCGCTGCGGGGAGACGGTGTAACGGACGGCGACCAGCACGGGCCCAGTGTCGGGTTCGGGTTCGACGACCACCCGGGGCGTGCCCCAGTAGGCCGCGGGCGTGGGATCGAGCTGACCGGTCTCGGGAACCCGAAGGAGCATGCCGGCCGCGACGCCGGCAAGTCCGAGTGCGGCGGCGCCGAGGACAGCCGGCTCCAGGCCGGCGCGGTCGGCGGCGAGCCCCCAGATGAGTGCGCCTAGCGTCTGAGAGCCCATGAACGTGACGGTGTAGACGGCGATGCCGCGGGCGCGGACCCAGCCGGGTAGGAGCAGCTGGAGTTCGGCCTGCAGGGTCGAGGTCACCACCATCCATCCGATGCCGCTCAGGACCAGGATGACCAATGCGGCAAGGAAGTTGGAGGTCAGGATCACCAGGGCCAGCGTGACGGCGTACAGGGCGGCGCCGGCCGCGAGCGCGTCGTTGGTGGACAGCGTGCCGGCCACCCGGCGGAGGACGACGGCGCCGAGGATGGCCCCGACCCCGAGGGCGCCGAACAGGGCTCCGTAGCCGTCGGCTCCCAACCCCAGGTGCCGGCTGGCGATCAACGGGAGCAGGGCCCATAGGGCCATCGCCGGGACGACGAAGAGCGCCGCCCGCGCCAGGATGCGCCGCACGACGGGGTCGTGCCAGACGTAGCGACCGCCCGCCCGCAGGGCCGGGACGAAACGCTCGCGAGCTTGCGCCTCGGGCGGCGGACGCCGCCAGGTGAGCAGCGCGACCGCGAGGACGAGAACCGAGGCGGCGTTCGCGGCGAAGACCACCGGTACACCGCCCAGGTGAGCGATCACGACGCCCGCGAGGGCCGGCCCGATCGCGCGGGAGACGTTGACGCTGATCAGGTCGAGGCTGGAGGCCGCCCGCAACTGGCTGCGAGGCACGAGCTCGGGCAGAGTCGCCCCCCAGGCGGGCTGCTGGACGGCGACCGCCGCGCCGATGGCGAAGGTGAAGGCGAGCAGCAGGGCCGGGGGCATCTGGCCGGCGGCCGTGAGGGCGGCAAGCAGGACGCCGACGCTGAAGATGTACGCCTGGACGCTGAGGAGCAGCCAGCGCCGGTCGAAGGAGTCGGCCAGGACTCCGCCCGGGAGGGCGAGCAGCATGACCGGCAGCGTGTTCGCCGCCTGCACCAGCGAGACCAGGACGGGGGCGTTCGGGGCATCCACGACGAGCCATTGCGCGCCGACCGCTTGCATCCACGTGCCGACCCAGCTGACGAGCACGCCGAGCCACAGCCAGCGAAAGGCCGACTGACGCAGGGGTGCCCAGATCGACGTCACTGGGGCTGACGGGTCTGCGGGCCTACTCACCGCCGCCTCCCGCACGGATCGTTGACGCTACGTCCGCCTCAGCCTAGGCGTGACCGCGTCACCGCAAGCTGAGCCGACGGCGGCCGGAACGGCGGCCGAGCGGTGCTCTACGGGTAACGTGCGAACGGACGAGGTGAGGAGGAGACGGGTGACTGCTGGTGGCTTCTCGTCGAAACGGCTGGCCCGGGTGCGGGAGGTGCTCGAGCGTCACGTCGACTCCGGCTTCGTCCCGGGTGCGGTCGCCGTCGTCGCCCGCCACGGCGAGGTCCACATCGAGGCAACGGGCAATCTCGCCTTCGAGGGCGCAGGGCTCGAGGACGCCGATGGCGGCCGACACGATCTGCCGCATCGGCTCGATGACCAAGCCGATCGTCGCCGCCTGCGCGATGACGCTCGTCGAGGACTGCACGCTGCGCCTCGACGACCCGGTCGACGAGCTCCTGCCGGAACTGGCGGACATGACCGTGCTCGCCGATCCGGACGGGCCGCTGGACGACACCGTCCCGGCGAAACGCCCGATCACGCTGCGGGATCTGCTCACCTTCACCCTCGGCACCGGCATGGTCGTGGCCGAGCCGGGAACGGTCCCGATCGCCGACGCGCTGAATGCGCTCGGCGAGACCGACCGCCGGACGAGTGGATTCGCCGGCTCGGCACGCTTCCGCTGGTCTACCAGCCGGGTGAGCGCTGGATGTACGACACCGCCGCCGACGTGACGGGCGTGCTCATCGCCCGCGCCACCGGCATGTCTTTCGGGGATGCCCTGCGCGAGCGGATCTGCGAGCCGCTCGGGATGAAGGACACCGCCTTCAGCGTGGGCGGCGAGAGCATCGGCCGGCTGGCGACCGCGTACGAGCGCGACAACGACGCCACCGGCGAGGTCGTCGTCGAAGACGGCCCCGACGGGTGCTGGAGCCGGCCGCCGGCGTTCGAATCAGGTGGCGGCGGGCTCGTCTCGACCGCCGACGACTACCTCGCCTTCGCCTCGGCGCTGCTCGCCGGCGGTACCCACCGCGGCGAGCGGGTGCTCTCGCGGCCGTCGGTGACGCTGATGACCAGCGACCAGCTGACCCCGGCGCAGAAGGCGGTCTCCGGGTTCTGGCCGGGGTACTTCGACGACATCGGCTGGGGTTTCGGGATGTCGGTCCGCACCCGGCGCACGCACCTCGGCCCGTCGGTCGGGAGCTACGGATGGCCCGGCTTCTACGGCACCGCCTGGTACAACGATCCCGCCGAGGACATGACGACGATCCTCATGATCCAGCGGGCGCACGCGGGCGACCAGGGCTGCCGATGCGGCTCGACTTCTGGACCGCCGTCTACCAGGCGATCGACGACTAGCCTCCGGGTTCAGGGTCACGCGCATGGGACGCAGCCACGGGGGAGGCCGCGCGGTCGGGCTGGCTCCGGCACGACCAGCACGGCCGCGAGGCCAGCTCCCCGTGGAGCGATTCTCGGCCGACGGACCTGTGACACGGGCGCACTCCGGGAGCACACTGGCCGGGGAGGCGGCGATGCAGTCACTGACGGTGCTGCGAGAGGCGCTCCGGGCCCGCCGGGAGCGGCGGCGCCGACGCGAGCGCCTGCGACGCGAACTCATGGAGTTCCGCACGCCGGCTGAGCGGCAGGAGCTCGACGACATCTGCGGGCGATACGACACGACGGTCGAGGAGCTTCTGGCGGGCCGTGAGCCGCCCGCGGCCCCGCCGGCACCTCCGCGAACCGCATGGGAGGAGGCGTGGGACGACATCGTCCTGCACTTCTCCGACGAGGAGTGACCTCAGTCGCTGCGGCGCCGGTGCCGGCTCGGTCGGCAGTCCGGCCCAGGATGGACGGCATGGCGGGCGCGCAGGAGGGCTGCATCGGTCTGCGCGCCTCGTCAGCGATGTCGCCATGGCGATGCACGAGCTCTTGCTCCTCGGCTGACTGCGACGCTTGCCGGGTCAGGCCGTCAGTGGTGAGCTGTCGCTGGCCGCGTCCTGCGGATCGCTGAGCGGAGGAGGCGCATGGCCTCGACGAACTTCGACCCGGTCGGCTACAAGCGATCGACCCGCGATCAGTGGCAAGCGGCGGCCCCCGCCTGGCGCCAGTGGGCGCCGGTGATCGACAGCTGGCTCCGGGAGGGCACCGAGCTGATGCTCGACCTGGCGCAGGTGCACGCCGGGGCTCGGGTGCTGGACGTCGCCGCCGGGGCGGGCGGGCAGACCTTCGCCGCCGCGCGACGCGTGGGGCCGCAGGGCGAAGTGCTCGCGACGGACATCTCCGAGAACCTCGTGCGTTACCTGGAGCTGGACGCGGCGGCCGCCGGCCTGACGCAGGTCCGCGCGGCGGTGATGGACGGCGAGGACCTCCGCGTCCCCCCGGCGCGGTTCGACGCGGTCATCTGCCGTCTCGGGCTCATCTACCTGCCGGACCGCAAGGCCGCCCTCAGCGGCGTGCGCGCGGCCTTGAGGCCGGGCGGCCGGCTGGCGGCGCTCGTCTACTCCACCTCGGAGGCGAACGGGTTCTTCTCGGTGCCGGTGTCGATCATCCGGCGTGCGGCGCAGCTTCCCCCTCCGGTGCCGGGCCAGCCCGGTCCGTTCAGCCTCGGCACGCCAGACGTTCTCAGGGACGAGCTCGAGGCAGCGGGATTCGTCGACGTCGACGTCCGCGTGCTTCGCGGCCCCGTTGCGGCTGGCGTCAGCCGCGGAATGCGTGCGCTTCGAGCGCGAGTCATTCGGCGCGCTGCACCAGATGCTTGGCGGACTGGGCGCCGATGCCCAGGCCGCGGTCTGGCGCGAGATCACTGACGCCCTGTCAGAGTTCGAGGGTCCCGAGGGCTTCGTCGCTCCCTGCGAGCTCATCGTGGTAGCCGCTGCCCGGCCGTCTGCCGCGTGAAGCGAGCTGCACCGCTCGTCCGGCCAGGGCGTCGAGCACGGCTGCGTGAGCCATCGGCACCGCCACCTCGAGCTGCATCGCATGGTCGCCGGCGGACAGGGCGAAGCGGAAGAACGAGCAGCAGGAGGCCTCCCGTCGCGTCAGGTCGGTCACCGTCGAGCGCAGCGCCCGACGATCGGCGGCACTCAGATGCAGCACGTAATCCTGGCCTGCGGCCTCGATCAGCACGTGCTCGACCAGCACAAGGACTGCGCCGGCGCTTCCTAGGCCGAGTCGATCGGGCCGGTCCACCACTCGGACGCCGCCACGAGGCCTGCGTCCAGGAGGGCCCGGCGCTTGGGCTCGTCGTGCCGGCCGGCCACGACCACCACCTGTACCGCGCCCAGAGCCCGAGCGATCCTGCACAGGGTCGCGCAGCAGCAGCGGGCCGAGCGACGCCCAGGCGTCCGGTTGCTCGACCGCGAAGTCGTCGACCGTGCAGGTGAGGCCCCCTGGCTCGTAGACGGGGGGCGCAGGCGTGAGTCGTCCGATGATGAAGCCGGACACGCGGCCCGGTTCGCCGGCCACGAGGAAGACGTGATCCTCTGCATCGATGAGGCCGTGCAGAAAGGCCGTGTGCCGGGTGAGCGCGTCGTCGGCCTGACGCCAGAACCGCGGCTGGTGAGTCTCGTAGTCGCGGCGGCGGTCCGCAGCCATGGCGGCAACGTCGTCGATGTCGTCGTGAGTCGGAGGTCGGGTCGCTTCGCGGTCCACGCCCTCATTCTCGAGCGGGCGCCCCCGCTGAGGCCGCCGTTCACGTCCGGGTCTTGGGGGTCGACGGCACGACCAGTGCCCCCCGCCGACCCACCGCCCAGACGGCCAGGGCGAAGAGGCTCGCCGCGATGCCGGCGCCCGTGACGGCGGTCCAGCCGCCGGCCGACCACAGCACGGCGGCGGCCGCTGAACCGATCGCCCCGCCGAGGAAGTTGCAGGTGACGTATGCGGTGTTGAGCCGGCTGCGCGCCTCGTGCGAGACGGCGAACACGCGCAACTGGTTGAGGATGCCGAACCCCTGCAGAGCGACGTCCAGGACGACAACCACGACGAGCACGAGCACGGTGCTCCGACCCGCGAAGGCCGCGATGACGAACGAGGCGAGAACGAGCGCGAGGGCGACCCCGGTCGCGGGAAGCGACCACCCACGGTCGTGCAGGAGCCCGGTGCGCTGCGCGGCGACGGCCCCGGCGAGCCCCGCGAGGCCGAAGAGCCCGATCACCGAGACCGGGTAGTGGAACGGCGGTCCGCTCAGCAGGAACGTCAGGGCCGTCCAGAACATCGTGAACATCGCGAAGCCGGTGGCTGCCAGGACCAGGGTCCACCGCACGATCCGCTCCCGGGCCACGACAGCTGCAACCGAGGCGAGGAGAGCCGGGTAGCGCATCCGTGTCTTGGGCTCCAGCGGCGGGATGGCACGGTGCAGCAGGAGCGCGAACAGGACGGCGGCGACCGCCGCGAGAGCGTAGATGGCGCGCCAACCCGCGGCGTCGGCGACGAGCCCGCTGATGGTCCGGGAGGTGAGGATGCCGATGAGGATCCCGGAGACCACGGTCCCGACCACCCGGCCCCGGTCCTCGTCGTCGGCCAGGTCGCCGGCCAGAGGCGTGAGGATCTGCCCGGACACCGTGGTCACCCCGACCGCGGCCAGCGCCGGCAGGAGCACCGGGAACGACGGCGCCACCGCGCATCCCACCAGGGCGACTGCCGCCGCCAGCATCATCACCGGGATCAGCCGGTGCCGATCCAGGATGTCGCCGAGCGGGACGATCAGAAGGATCCCGGCCGCGTACCCGATCTGGGTCGCGGTGACGAGCCATCCGGCCGCTGCGGGGGAGACCTGGAGGTCAGCGGCGATCAGGTCGAGCAGGGGCTGAGCCCAGTACAGGTTGCCCACCGCGGCCCCGCCCGCCACCGCGAAAAGGATCGTCAGGCCACGGGTCATGACGACGGGCGGCGGCGTGGCCGGGTTCGCGGGGCTGGGTGGTCAGCCGATGGGGGGGAATGTGTAGGAGAGTACGAGGGCTCGGCCGCGGAGGGACGTGGTCAGGCGTGGGCGGAGTGTTCGTGGGCGACGTGACCGGCAGGTTCGAACTGGAAGGTGGAGTGCTCGAGATCGAAGTGACCTGCCAGGCAGGCCTGCAGCTGGTCGAGCAGCCGGGGTAGGTGCCCGTCCCGGAAGCAGGAGTCGTCGACGACGACGTGCGCGGTGAGCACGGGCAGGTCACTTGCGACGGAGGTCGCGTGCAGGTCGTGCACGTCCCGGACGTGCGGGACCTCGAGAATGTGGGCGCGGACGTGGGCGAGGTCGACGCCCTTGGGCGTGCTCTCCATCAGCACGTCGACGGTCTCGCGGAGCAGTCGCCAGGTGCGCGGCAAGATCATCGAACCGATCACCAGGGAGGCAACGGCGTCAGCGCGCATCCAGCCCGTGACCCAGATCACCGCCGCAGCCACCAGGACGGCGATCGACCCGAGCGCGTCGTTGACCACTTCGAGCAGCGCGGCGCGCGTGTTCAGGTTCGGCGCCTCGACGCGCGAGAGCAGGACGGCGGACAGCGCGTTGCCGGCCAGCCCGACGATGCCGAAGACGATCATCGCTCCGGAGGCGACGGCGGGGGGTTCGATGAGCCGGCGGACGCCCTCGACGAGCACGAAGCAGCCGACGGCCAGCAGGACTGCGGCCTGCGCCGCCGCCGCCAGCACCTCCGCCCGGCGGAATCCCCAGGTGCGCGCGGTGGTGGCGGGCCGCAGGGCCATCACAGAGGCGATCAGGGCAAGGGTCAGACCGGCGACGTCGGTGAGCATGTGACCGGCGTCCGCCAGCAGCGCCAATGAGCCCGAGACCAGCGCTCCGACGACCTCCACCACCAAGATCGTGACGGAGATGGCTAGCACGATCGCCAGCGGCCGGTGAGAACTCCCGGGGGCGTGGCCGTGCCCGTGCCCGCTCATGGGCTCACCGCCGTTCCGGCCGGCAGTTCGCCGTTCGGGTCCAGGCGCTCCTCGGCCGCTCCCAGCACCTACCGATCGTAACGAGTGCGATCGACGCGGCCGAGCTCAGCCGAGCTCGGCGGACAGGCGCACCGCGTTCGCCCACGAATTCCTTGGCCATCCGCCGAACCCGGCCGGGGCCGCCCCCGTGATGTGGAACAGGACCGAACGGGAGCAAACCGCTCGCGTCCCCGCTCCGAACACCCGGGGACGGTGTCGGCCCCGGAACATGTCGGCGTCCGAAGGGACCCGCAGCCGCTCCCTGCCCAGGAGGGGACCGTGAGCGTGAACCTTGAAGCCCTCGCCGACCGACGCGGGGACGCTGGGGGCATGGCGCGACTCGAGGGCGCCGTCCACGAGATCGTGAGGCGCTATTGCCGCGCACTCATCGGCCGCGCCGGCGGGGGCTTCGCCGCGGCCGACGCGCTGGCCGACGACCTCGCGAGAAGGATCATGTGCAAGCGCTGCGACGAGTTCGGCGGGCCGGTGCCGGCCGAAGCCATCGTCTACTCCGACATGGCCCCCGTGGTCGCTCGCGCTCTCCGCGACCAGGTCCTGCGCCGCCGGCGCCTCCTTCGAGCGGGCAGGTGTCGCCCGAGCACGTCCACGAGCAGCTCGGCCGGCTCCCACCGCGGTTCCGGGAGGTCCTCGTCCTGCGGGCGTTCGTGGGGATGACCAGCGAGCAGGCCGGCCGGGCGCTCGGGCTGACCCCCGACGTGGTGCGGCAGGAACAGCGGCGGGCGTTGAGCCGCCTGCGCTCCCTCTGAACACCGCCGTCCCGGACGCCCGCACGTCTCAACATCCAGCCGCTGCGGTGCGTCTAGAAAGATGTGTCCGCGAGAGCGAGGACGGCATGGACTTCGAGGACTACGTGGCGGCTCGGGGGAGGGCGCTGGAGCGCTACGCCTTCGTGCTCTCCGGCGACGCCGACACGGCCCAGGACCTCGTGCAGACCGCCCTGCTCAAGGCCTACCGGCGCTGGCGCCGGGTGACCGCGGCCGAGCACCCGGATGCGTACGTTCGCCGCATCGTCACCACCTCCTACCTGGACTGGCGACGGCGGCGCGGCAACGGGGAGGAGCCGGTGGGCGACCTGCCGGACACCGCTTCCGGGCCGGACCTGGCGGACGGCGTCGTGCGCCGCGACGAACTGCACCGGGCGCTCCGCACGCTGACTCCGCAGCAGCGGGCCGTGCTCGTGCTCCGCCACTACGAGGGCTACGACGACGCCGCGATCGCCGCCGTCCTGAAGTGCGGCGAGGGCACCGTCCGCACCCACGCCAGCCGCGGCGCCGAACGGCTCCGGCGCGCCCTCGGTGCCCCCGAACTGCCCAGGAGGCCCTGATGACCGATCTCGACCGGGCCCTCACCGAGGTGTTCTCGGAGCTGGCGGAGAGTGCGCCGCACGACCCTGCCTTGGCGCGGCGGGTGCGGCAACGCGCGCGCAGGCGGGGGACCGCTGCGATCGTGGGGATCGCCGCTGCGTGCGCTCTGCTGGTCGCCGGCGGCGTCGTCGTCCAGCGCGTCCGGAACGCCTCCGAACCCGCGGCAGTCGCGGCCACCCCGGCTCCCGCGTGCGACGGGACGCCGACGTCGCAGGTGCTACCCGACTGGGCTCGGGGCGGCTTCACGGACCCGGAGCCCGTCGTGCCCTTCGTCCGCAGCCGCAGCGGGAACGTCGTCGCCATCCTGTTCGGCGGCCACCTGTATTCGCCGCCCCGCCAGGACGTCTCGAACAAGGTGCTCTGGGTGTGGCGGGACGTCCCGGGCACGACGGGCGGCGCCGGCGGGACCGGTGGCAGTCTGACGATGACCGCGCAGCTCGCCGGCACGCACACCGTCGTCACCAGGGGCCTTCCGCAGCCGGCGGGACCCTCGACCGTCGATCTGCCGCAGCCGGGCTGCTGGCGGATCACTCTGCACTCGCCCGCGGGCACCGACACGATCGATCTGGACTACCTCCGGCCCTAGACACGCGACGAGCCGCTGACCGGATGGGGCAGCGGCTCGTCGAGGTGAGCCTGGCCGGTGTCGGCTTCGGCGGGTCAGCTTCGGCTGGGTGAGCTTCGCCGGCTCAGCCGAGCAGCTCACCCGGGAGGAACTGGTGCTGCTCGCGCAGGTCGATGCCCGTGGGCGGGGTGTGCACGAGCTTGTGCCCGCGCAGCTCGCTCAGGCGCGCCTCGCAGCGGGCCATGGCCTCGTCGAGCCCCGGGGGACGGCCCGCGCCGTCGCTGCGGCGGGACAGGTCGGCCAGCAGGCCCAGCATCGACGAGTACCTCGCGACGAGGTCGTCGATGGTGGTGACCGGCACGGCGTGGCTGAGGTCGGAGCCCAGCGTGGGCGGCAGGGCGGCATTGCCGGCCAGCGCCTCGGCCGCGAGCCGGCAGGCGAGGTCGACGTCCTCGCCGATCCAGCGGCGCCACGGGATGCCGGAGGCACCGGCAGTGTTGCCGGAGGCGGACCCGTCCTCCGCAGCGCCGTCCACCGCGAGCGCGCCCAGCGTCAGCAGGAGCGCGTCGAGCTGCAGGTCGAGGCACAGCCGCAGCAGGTGCGCGGCGCTGCCCTCCAGCTCGCGCTGGGGCGCGCGGGTGTCCGTGACGGTTCGGCGTGAATCGCTCACGAGCATGACGTCCTCCGAGGGCGCCGGAGGCGGGGACCGCGGATCTCGACCCCGCGCGGGTGGTGGTCGTTCGCCGGGTCGGCGAGGACCTGAAATCGATGCCGGAGGCATGTGACGGAGAGTGCCGCGCGGGCCCCTCGCGCGGAGGCTCCCCGGACCCATTGTCCGGGCGTTGACCAGCATAGGTGCGGGATGAAGGGTCAGCAAGCGGGACGAAGTCGCTGTCACAGGTGGTGATCAACCCCCTAAGATTGGGGAGGCTGTTGCGAGTGCCGGCCGGGCCCTCGCCCCGTCCGATGTGGGCGTGATGAAATGCTTCCGTGATCCCCCGGTCGGCCGCCCCGCGCTCGCCGGTGGGAACGGCCTGAGCAGGTCTGCCGTGCAGGGTGCACAGGGGTCCGACGTGCGGTGGGTCCTGCCCGACGCCGTGGTCCTCGCGACGGCCCGGCTGTCCGGCACCCATGCCAGGCCGGCCGGCCTGCCCGACCTCATCGCGAACGCGGACGCCCTCTTCCACCTCATTCCGTCCGCGCTCGACATCGAGGGCGCGCTCGGGCGCCTGCTCGGGGCGGGACTCGTCTCGGTGGGCGAGCACGGCATCGCGGTCGAGCCGCTGGGCCGTGAACTGGTGGCTCGCGCCCGCGGCGCAGATGGCGGAGACCCGATGGAGCGCGTGCGCAGCCTGCTGGCCCTGCTCGAGCACGTGCCCACGGATCCCGTGCCGTGGGAGGTCGACCGGGAGGTCTACGAGGCGGTGACGCTGGAGTACCGGCACCGGGTGTGGGAGACGTACCGGGCCGGCCGTCGCCGGGGCATCTAGCGGGAGCGTCCAGGGACGGCGGGAAGCCGCCAGTCGACGGGCGCAGCGCCCTGTGCCGCGAGCAGCGTGTTGACCCGGCTGAAGGGCCGGGACCCGAAGAAGCCCCGGCGCGCGGAGAGCGGGCTGGGGTGCACCCCCTCGACCACGGGGACGCCGTCCAGGACCGGACGTAGCGTCTGCGCGTCGCGCCCCCACAGGACGGCGACCAGAGGGCGCCTTCGCGCCACCAGGGCGCGCACTGCCTGCTCGGTCACGCGCTCCCATCCCCTGCCGCGGTGGGAGGCGGCCCGGCCGGGCTCGACGGTCAGCACTCTGTTCAGTAGCAGGACTCCCTGCTCGCTCCAGCGGCTCAGGTCGCCGGTGCCGGGCACGGGCACGCCGACGTCGTCTGCGAGCTCGCGGAACATGTTCGCCAGGCTGCGCGGGAGAGGCCGCACACCGGCCGCGACCGAGAAGGCGAGCCCGACGGCGTGTCCGGGCGTCGGGTACGGGTCCTGCCCGACGACGAGCACCTTGACCCCGTCCGGTGGCTGCGCGAAGGCGCGCAGGACGACCTCGGCATGCGGCAGGTACCCCGCTCCCCGGGCGCGCTCGGCGGCGAGGAAGGCCTCGACCCGGGCGAGGTCGGCGGCCACCGGCGCGAGGGCGACAGCCCAGTCCGGGTGAACCACGTCGCTGATCGGCCCGGCTGTCAGGCGTGCCGTTCCCACGCCTCGACTGTAGGGGCGTCGCTCGACGAAGGGTTGCAAGGAGTCTGTCGGTGCCGTCTGGCAGTCTCCGCTCCATGGGGATGCCGACAAGCGCCGTTCCGGCGGGTGCCGTTCCGACGAGTGCCGTTTCGACGAGTGCCGTTCCGACGAGTGACGTCGACCCGAACCCTCGGCCGAACTGCGACTGCTGCTGTCGCTGACGGCGTGGGCCACCTGGAGCACGGGGGTGGGCACGGCGTTCTGGCGCCTCGGCCGCCGTCACGGCAGGCGGGCGCTGGGGGACGCAGGGCGCATGACGGTTGCGTGGGGTCTCGCCGACGCCGCCGTAGCGGGCTGGGGGGCGCGGCGGATGCGCCGGTCGGCGTCGGCCGACGGCGTCGCGCGGGCTCGACGCATGGCCCTCGTCACCGGGGCGAACGCCCTGCTCGACGTCGGCTACGTGGTGGCCGGTGTCCGCCTCGCTCAACGTCCGCGCCGGCGTGGCGACGGTGCGGCCATCGCCGTCCAGGGATTGTTCCTTCTCTACCTCGACACCCGGTACTGCCTGGAGTTCGCCGCTCAGGCGCGGGCCGGCGACCCCGGCCTCGTCCTCTCGGCCGAGACGGAGCAGGGTGTGCTGGCCCCTAGACTCGGGGCGTGCACGCGGCCGGCGTCGTCGACAAGCCTCGGGGGGCGGGGCGGGTCCGAGGGGGAATGACAGCAGTGTCATTCGGATCGTATGGTGGCGAGGTCGCACCGCTGGAGGGTTGTCATGGACGCCGCACGAGTGTTGCCGGTGGAACCGGCACCGGGTGGGGAGTTGACCGCGCGGGAGCGCGAGGTCCTGGCCTTCGAGCGCCAATGGTGGAAGTACGCCGGCGCCAAGGAGCAGGCGGTCCGCGAGCTGTTCGACATGTCGGCGACGCGCTACTACCAGCTGCTCAACGCCCTCATCGACCGGCCCGAGGCGCTCGCCCACGACCCGATGCTCGTGAAGCGGCTGCGGCGTATGCGCCAGACGCGCCAGCGCGCCCGCTCGGCGCGCCGCCTAGGTGGCGCCCAGGGCTGAGTGAACCTCCTGGCGCGGGGCGCCGTACGCCGACGTCGATGGTCGGCCCGCGGAGCACGGATCAGAACACCAGGCCGCGCCGAAGGAGCAGCTCATGAGCAACAGCACCCGCCAGGGCGGGTACGACGAGCGTCTCGTCGTGCCGCTCGAGGCCAGCCGGCGCGGTGCGCACCGCGCCCGCACGAACCCGCTGGTCGCGGCGCTGCCACTGCTCGTGGTCGCCATCGTCGTGGCGGCCGTGATCGGCGTCGCCTACGCGCTGTTCCTCAAGCCCGGCAGTGACACGAGTGCGAACGACCCGCTGACGTCCCCGACCGCGCCCCCGGCGACGAGCGCGCCGGCGGCCGCGCAGCCGAGCGCGACCGCATCCAAGTCCGCGTCCGCCAGCAGCTCCAGCTCCAGCTCGTCGTCCGCCGCGGGCACCGTGAACAAGGCCACTGTGATCACGGTCTACAACAACACGGGGATCTCGGGCCTGGCCAAGCGCGTCTCGAGCGCGCTCAGCAGCAAGGGCTACACCAAGGCCGGCGTGACCACGGCGAAGTGGACCCCCGCAGTCAGCCAGACCACCGTCTTCTACAGCAAGGACAGCCAGGCGGCGACGGCGGCCCGGGTGGTCAAGGATCTCGGTTTCGGCAAGGCGGAGCAAACCACGAAGGGCACCGGCGGCGGGATTGCCGTCGTCGCGATGCCGGACGCCGACTCCGTCGTCCCCTGATCTGAACGTGCACCGATCGGAAGTGCGTTGATCGGAACGCCCGCTCTTCACCCCCGCGGGTCGCGGGGCGCTTGCGGCTGGACGTAGCCGCCCGCGACCAGGCCGGCCCGCACCTCGAACGGGTTGCGCAGTGCGAAATCTCGGCAGCGCACCCACGACCACGCGGACGCCAGCAGATATGCGGGGATGAACGGTAGGGGTCCGAGCCAGCAGGCCCATTGCACGGCGTGCCGTCCTTCGTGCACGAGCAGGGACGGCCGGCGCGCGAGCTGGTCGGCATCCATGCGCAGCAGCACGACATCCCCGACCGTGACCGCGGGGGCCCGTGGGGCCGGCACCGGGGAGCGGTAGTCCAGCGCGAGAAGCAGCCCACGAGGCCCGCGTACAACCTCCGCGCTCCCGGTTCGGGCCAGGAGCAGACCGAGAGGCGTCCCCAGGGTGATGACGTTGACGACGCGGCGCAGCCGGTCACGGCGAGTCAGCGCCGGGGACACCGGCGAGGAGGGCTCCACGAGCCGCATCCTCCCAGCGCGGGAGCAGGGACGGAAGGATCCCGGCGACCCCGGTGGGAGCCCTCCTCGACCTTCACGAATTCACCGTCCGTGACCCTGTGCCGTCAGCCGTCGGGCCGCTACAGTGTCGCGCGGTCGAACAGTTCGATGAGCACGTCCTCTCCTCGGGGCCGGTACCACGAGCGTGAGACCCGGCCCGGGCGTCGTGCCTCGGTCGACCCACGGAAAGAGCAACAGGAGCAGGACATGGCTCAGGGAACCGTCAAGTGGTTCAACGCCGAGAAGGGCTACGGCTTCATCACGGTGGACGGCGGCGGCGCCGACGTCTTCGTGCACTGGTCGGCGATCCAGGCGGACGGCTACAAGTCGCTCGACGAGGGCCAGCGCGTCGAGTTCGAGGTCGGCCAGGGGCAGAAGGGTCCCCAGGCCGAGGCAGTTCGCCCCGTGTAGAGACGTCGAACACACCTACAGGAGCCGTCCCGCCGAGCGGGACGGCTCCTGTCGTCCGTCCCCGTAGGCTTGCCGCCGTGACAGCAACGGTGACCGATGGGGGCACGCTCGCCCGGATGCGCCTCGACGCGGCGCTCAGGGCAGGCCGGCTGGTGGGCGGGCTGTCCCGCGGCCTCGGCCGTGGCAGTGGCACTGTCGTGCGCGGACGCGTCGCCCTGGCGGTGGCCCCCGACGCCCTGCGTAGCCTGGCCCGCGGCCGCCGCGGCGTCGTCGTCACGGGCACCAACGGCAAGTCGACGACCACCCGGCTGATCGCGGCCGCCCTGGGTGGGGACGTGGCCACCAACACCACGGGCGCAAACATGGCGCCCGGGATCCTCAGCGCGCTCGACGACAGCCCGAGCTCCATCGCGGTCCTCGAGACCGACGAGCTGCACGTGCCGTCGGTCGTCCGGCAGACCGCACCCGAGGTCGTCGTCCTGTTGAACCTCACTCGCGACCAGCTCGACCGCACTCACGAGGTGAGCCGCACCTCTCAGGTGTGGGCGAAGGCGCTCGCCGAGCGGAACGTGACCGTCGTCGCCAACGCGGCCGATCCGCACGTCGTCGACGCCGCCCTCGCCGGCAAGCCCGTCTGGGTGGATCCCGGCACGCGATGGACGGACGACGCGACCGTCTGCCCCCGCTGCGGGCACCTGCTCGACTGGACGAACGGTCGCTGGAGCTCCTCGTGCGGGTTCGCCATGCCGGAGCCCGAGTACACGCTGACGACGGCCGGCGTCCGGCTGCCCGGTGGCCGCCAGCTCGCCGTGCCGCTGAAACTGCCCGGGGACGTCAACCGGGGCAACGCCCTCTTCGCGATAGCGACCGCCGGCCTGTTCGGCGTGCCGGCCGAGGAGGCCGCCGCGCGGCTGGCGGAGGTCGACGACGTCGACGGCCGGTACGCCCGGCTGGACCTGGCGGGGCGCCCCGCGACCCTGTTCCTCGCGAAGAACCCGGCGGGATGGGCCGCCGCGCTGTCGATGATCGACGAGGACAGCGTGCTCGCCGTCGGTATCAACGCCCGGATCGCGGACGGCACCGACACCTCCTGGCTCTACGACGTGCCGTTCGAGCGCCTCGCCGGCCAGGTCGTCGGCGCGATCGGTGACCGCCGCGCCGACCTCGCCGTCCGCCTGCACTACGCAGGGGCGCGCCCGATCGTGGACGACGACCTCGTCCGCCTGGCCGCGAAGCTGCCGGACGGGCCGCTGGTGGTCGCCGCGAACTACACCGCCTTCAGGGAGATGCGTGGCTTTGTCATCTGAACCGTCGCGCGACGACTCCTTCCGGGGGTCCCGCGGACCCGGCCCCCGTGGCCGGGACTCGGTGCTGCTCGTCGTCCACGTCTACCCGCACCTGCTCGGGACGTACGGCGACGCCGGCAACGCGCTGGTCCTGCACCAGCGGGCCACGGCCCGGGGCATCGCGGCCCAGGTCGTCGCCGTGCACCCGGGCGAGCGGCTGCCGCGGACCGGCGACGTCTACCTGCTCGGGGGCGGCGAGGACGCGAAGCAGACCGCCGCCGCGCATGAGCTGCGCGAGGACGGCGGCCTCGTCGTCGCAGCCGGTCGCGGCTCCGCGGTCTTCGGGATCTGCGCGGGGTACCAGCTGCTCGGCGAGACGTTCCTCGGGGTCGGCGGGGTGGAGGCCCCCGGTCTCGGGCTGCTCGACGTCCGGACGGGCCGGCTCGAGCGCCGTGCCGTGGGCAACGTGCTGGCCGACCCGGTCCCCGAGCTCGGCGTCCCGGCCCTCGTGGGTTTCGAGAACCACGGTGGCGCGACGCATCTCGGCCCCGGGGCCTCGCCGCTCGGGCACGTGCGGATCGGCGTGGGCAACGGCGACGGCGGCGACGAGGGGGCGTTCGCCGGGGCCGTCTACGGCACGTACCTGCACGGGCCGGCGCTGGCCCTGAACCCCGGGCTGGCCGACCGGGTACTGGGGCACGCGGTCGGAGATCTGCCCCCGATCGACGACACGCTCGTGGACGACCTGCGCAGGCACCGTCTCGAGGACGTGCTGCCCGCAACGGCGCGAGCCGGCCGGCGGAAGTCGCTGTTCGGCGCCCTTCGGGGCCGCCAGGCGGCGCCGAGCGGTGCGACCGCGAGCCTGAGCGGGGCAGCCCAGCGCTGAGGACATCCCCACGAATTCCTTGATCCCCAAGTTTTCCTTGATCCCTACGAATTCCTTGATCGCCGCTGGGGAGGGCGGGTCAGCGGTCGGCGTAGCTGCCGACCGAGCGGGCGTCGAGCGGGACGTGCACCCCGACGTCCCCGAGGACGAGCCTCGTCGCCTCGGCCCCGGCCTCGGCCACGCACCGGACGGCGTCCGCCGCGACCGGCTCCGCTGCCTCGACCACCACCTCGTCGTGCTGGAAGAACACGAGCTCCGCCTGCCCGGCCAGCCCGGCGAGCCGCTGCCGCAAGATCGCCACCAGCACCGACGCCCAGTCGGCGGCCGAGGCCTGCACGACGAAGTTGCGGGTGAACCTGCCCCAGGCGCGTGAGCGCGCCGCGGCCGCGGCGTCGGAGAGACCCGAGAGCCAGTCCGGCCGCGGCGGCGGGGAGGTGCGCCCGAGCACGGAGCGCACACTCCCGCCGCGCTCGCCCGTGCGTGCCGCGTCCTCGAGCAGCGCGAGCGCGGCGGGGAACCGGCGGCGCAGCGCGGCCAGCGCGGGGGAGCCGGCCCCGCCGCCGTACATGGCGGACAGCAACGCGACCTTCATCTCGCGCCGCGCCTCGGCGCGCCCCAGCGCCTCGCGGGCGAGCGCGGCGTAGAGGTCGCCCTCCGCGGTGGCCGCCACGAGCCCTGGGTCGCGGGCGAGCGCCGCGAGGACGCGGGGTTCGAGCTGGCCGGCGTCCGCGACCACCAGCAGCCGCCCCGGCGGGGCGACCACGGCCGCCCGGACCGCTTTCGGAATCTGCAGCGCGCCTCCACCGCGCGTCGCCCACCGGCCCGACACGACGCCGCCCGGCACGTACTCGGGGTGGAAGCGCCCGTCCCGCACCCACTGCTCCCGCCAGGCCCACCCGTGCGCCGCGTGCAAGCGCGCGAGCTCGCGGTACCGCACGAACGGCTCGACCACCCGATGCTCGTGCCGGCGCAGCTCGTGCCGGCGCGTCGAGGTCACCGGGAGCCCGGCACGGCGCAGCGCGCGCAGCACGTCGGCCTGCGAGTCCACGTTGAGGCCGGGTTCGCCGAGGATGTCTGCGACCTCCTCCGCGAGGGCCTGCAGCACGGGCGGCCGGGCCGCTGCGCCGGCCGGGTGGGACGCCGGCCGAGCCCCGAGCAGCTCGGTCAGCAGCTCGTCGTGCACCTCCGCACTCCACGGCAGGCCCGCGTGCGTCATCTCGACCGCGGCGAGGCACGAGGCGGACTCCGCGGCCACGAGCAGCCCCAGCCCGGGCAGCTCCGCGCGCCGCCGGGCGATCCGGTCGAGCTGGCCGGCGTACGCGTCCGCCAGGGCCTGCGCGCTCAGGGGAGGCATCGCGGGGCCCGGCTCGAACAGAGCGGGCTGTCCGATGGCCGCCTCCGCCGCACCGGCCCGGGCGGCCGTGACCGCGGCGGCTCCAGCATGGTCGCCCTCGATCGCGAGCAACAGCGCCTCGGTCGCGGCCACGTCGTGGCAGCGGCCGATCCGGACGCCGGCCCGCACCAGGGCCGGGTACGCGGCGGCCACGTCGGCGAGGACCCAGCGCGGCCCCCCACCGCGCTCGGCCTCCGCCACGGCCGCTGCCAGGTCGCGCACCGGGCGTGCGGGACCGGATGGCACCGCGGCCGGCCCGAGGGGCAGCAGCTGGCCGCCCTCGGCGCCGGCGGCGAGCACCACCGCGGCGGGGCGCTCGGTGGGAGGGTCCACGGTCCGATCCTGCCTGCCGGCACCGACACGACGCGCGACGGCGGGTGGGGACCGGGAACAGTCGCTAGCCTGTACTTAGTTAGCAGTAACTAAGTAACTCTCCCGCACCGCTCCGGAGGCACTTCTCGTGACCCAGACCATCGATCCCGCGGCACCGGCACCCCGCCGCACCCCCCGATGGGACGTCGACCATCCGCACTACCGCTGGGTCGCTCTGTCGAACACGACGATCGGCATGCTGATCGCCACCGTGAACTCCTCGATCGTCCTCATCTCGCTGCCCGCGATCTTCCGCGGCATCGGGATGAACCCGCTGGCGCCCGAGAACGTCGGCTACCTGCTGTGGATGATCATGGGCTATCTGCTGGTGAGCGCCGTGCTCGTGGTCAGTCTCGGCCGGCTCGGCGATCTCGTCGGCCGGGTCCGGATGTACAACCTCGGCTTCGCCGTCTTCACCGTGTCCTCCATCGCGCTGGCGCTGACGCCAGGGTCCGGCAGTGCCGCGGCGCTCTGGATCATCGGGTGGCGCCTGGTCCAGGCGGTCGGCGGCTCGATGCTCTTCGCCCAGTCGACGGCGATCCTCACCGACGCCTTCCCGGCGCACCGGCGGGGCATGGCGCTCGGTATCAACCAGATCGCCGCGATCGCCGGCAGCTTCCTCGGTCTCGTGCTGGGCGGCGTGCTCTCGGAGATCTCTTGGCGGAGCGTCTTCTGGGTGAGCGTGCCGATCGGCATCGTCGGCACGCTGTGGTCGTACCACTCGCTCCACGAGCTCACGGTGCGGCGCTCGGCGAAGGTCGACTGGCTCGGCAACGCCACGTTCGCCGTAGGGCTCTCGATCCTGCTCGCGGGCATCACGTACGGCATCCAGCCCTACGGCGGCCACTCGACCGGCTGGACCAACCCCTGGGTCCTCGCCGGCATGGTCGGCGGCGTCGTGCTGCTCGTGCTCTTCTGCCTGATCGAGGCCAAGGTCGACGAGCCGATGTTCCGGCTCGGCCTGTTCCGCAACCGCGCCTTCGCCCTGGGCAACCTCGCCGGCCTGCTCTCCTCGATGGGCCGCGGCGGGCTGCAGTTCATGCTGATCATCTGGCTGCAGGGCATCTGGCTGCCGCTGCACGGCTACTCCTTCGAGTCGACCCCGCTGTGGGCGGGCATCTACCTGCTGCCGTTGACCGTGGGGTTCGTGGCGTCGGGCCCGGTCTGCGGCTGGCTCTCCGACAAGTACGGCACGCGGCTCTTCGCCGGCACCGGTCTGCTGATCGTCGCGGCCACGTTCGTCGGGCTCCTGCTGCTGCCCGTCGACTTCAGCTACGCGCCCTTCGCGATCCTCACGTTCCTCAACGGGGTCGGCTCGGGCATGTTCGCGTCGCCGAACACGGCCCAGATCATGAACGCAGTCCCGGCCGAGGACCGTGGCGCGGCGGCCGGCATGCGCGGCACGTTCTTCAACGCCGGGTCGTCGCTCTCGATCGGCGTCTTCTTCTCGCTGATGATCATCGGGCTCGCCGCGACCCTGCCGACCACCCTGACCGGCGGACTCCGAGCACACGGCGTGCCCGCCGCGACCGCGCAGCAGATCGGGCAGCTGCCCCCCGTCGGGAGCCTTTTCGCGGCCTTCCTGGGATACAACCCGATCGCCGAGCTCCTCGGTCCGACCGGTGCCCTGCAGCAGCTGCCGCAACAGCAGGCCACGACGCTGACCGGAACCACGTTCTTCCCGCAGCTCATCTCGGGGCCGTTCCACGACGGCCTCGTCGTGGTGTTCGTCGCGGCCACGGTGATGATGCTGATCGGCGCCGTGGCGTCCTTCGCCACCGGGCGCGAGGACAAGGTGGCCTGACCCTCCTCCGCGCGAGGGTGGAGGAGGAGGATCAGGGACGTGGACTCGCGTCGAGCTCCCGCCGCCACCCCGGACGACGTCGCCGCCCGGCTCTACGTCGCCGTGGGGCGGCTCGTGCGAGTGCTGCGCCGGACGGGCACCGCGGAGGTGAGTCCCGGAGCCTTCTCCGCGCTCGCCGCGCTGTCGGCCGCCGGCCCACTGCGGCCCGGAGACCTGGCGGTACGCGAGGGCGTGGCAGCCCCCACGATGACCCGGATCGTGGCCGGCCTCGAGGAGTCCGGCTATGTGCGGCGTGCTCCGGACCCGCAGGACGGCCGGGCCGTGCTCGTCGACCTCACCGACGCCGGCGCGGCCCTGCTCGTCGGCGAGCGATCCACCCGGTCCGCGGAGCTGCGCAAAAGGGTCGACGCCCTGCCCGAAGCCGACCGCACCGCCCTGGTCGAGGCCCTCGCGGCCCTCGAGCAGCTGGGCCGGGACGGGGACGCCTGAGCCCCGATCCGGGGTTTGCACTCAGCAGGTCAGAGTGCTAATCATGTCGTTAGCACTCTCGTCATGAGAGTGACAAGAACGTACCGGCCGGAGGTGAGGGTCGGGCCGGGCGGGACAGGACCGCCCCGGCGCGATCCGTCCGTCGCGGGCACTGCCCGGCCGCCCACCCACCCGTCCGCGGAGGGAACACCACCAGATGGCCAAGATCATCGCCTTCGACGAGGAGGCCCGGCGCGGTCTCGAGCGGGGCATGAACGTCCTCGCCGACGCCGTGAGGGTCACCCTCGGCCCGAAGGGCCGCAACGTCGTTCTCGAGAAGAAGTGGGGCGCCCCCACGATCACGAACGACGGCGTCTCCATCGCCAAGGAGATCGAGCTCGACGACCCGTACGAGAAGATCGGTGCGGAGCTCGTCAAGGAGGTCGCGAAGAAGACCGACGACGTCGCCGGTGACGGCACGACGACGGCGACCGTCCTCGCCCAGGCCCTCGTCAAGGAGGGTCTGCGCAATGTGGCGGCCGGCGCCAACCCGATGGCCCTCAAGCGGGGCATCGAGAAGGCCGTCGAAGCCGTCGCCGCCGAGCTGCTGAACCAGGCCAAGGAGGTCGAGACCAAGGAGCAGATCGCCGCCACCGCGTCGATCTCCGCGGCCGACACCCAGATCGGCGAGCTCATCGCCGAGGCCATGGACAAGGTCGGCAAGGAAGGCGTCATCACCGTCGAGGAGAGCAACACCTTCGGGCTCGAGCTCGAGCTCACCGAGGGCATGCGCTTCGACAAGGGCTACATCTCGGCGTACTTCGTCACCGACGCCGAGCGCATGGAGGCCGTGCTCGAGGACCCCTACATCCTCGTCGCCAACTCCAAGATCTCCTCCGTCAAGGACCTGCTCCCGCTGCTCGAGAAGGTCATGCAGGGCGGCAAGCCGCTGCTGATCATCGCCGAGGACGTCGAGGGCGAGGCCCTGTCCACGCTCGTCGTGAACAAGATCCGCGGCACGTTCCGCTCGGTCGCCGTCAAGGCGCCCGGCTTCGGCGACCGCCGCAAGGCGATGCTGCAGGACATCGCGATCCTCACCGGCGGCCAGGTCATCTCCGAGGAGGTCGGCCTCAAGCTCGAGAACACCGGCCTGGAGCTCCTCGGCCGCGCCCGCAAGATCGTCATCACCAAGGATGAGACGACGATCGTCGAGGGCTCCGGTGACGCCGACCAGATCTCGGGTCGCGTCAACCAGATCCGCGCCGAGATCGAGAAGTCGGACTCGGACTACGACCGCGAGAAGCTCCAGGAGCGCCTCGCCAAGCTGGCGGGCGGCGTCGCCGTCATCCGCGCCGGCGCGGCCACCGAGGTCGAGCTCAAGGAGCGCAAGCACCGCATCGAGGACGCCGTCCGCAACGCCAAGGCCGCCGTCGAGGAGGGCATCGTCGCCGGTGGTGGCGTGGCCCTCATCCAGGCGTCCAAGACGGCCTTCGAGAAGCTCGAGGTCACGGGTGACGAGGCGACCGGCGCGAACATCGTCAAGGTCGCCGTCGAGGCCCCGCTCAAGCAGATCGCCGTCAACGCCGGCCTCGAGGGTGGCGTCGTCGTCGAGAAGGTGCGCGGTCTCGAGGGCGGTCACGGCCTCAACGCCGCGACCGGCGAGTACGTCGACCTCATCGCAGCCGGCATCATCGACCCGGCCAAGGTGACGCGTTCGGCGCTGCAGAACGCCGCGAGCATCGCGGGTCTGTTCCTCACCACCGAGGCCGTCGTCGCGGACAAGCCGGAGAAGGCCGCTCCCGCGGCCCCGGGCGGCGACATGGGCGGTGGCATGGACTTCTGATCCCCCGGGGTCAGGTCCTCCCGCAGTACGCCACGAAGGGGCGGTCTCCCGAAGGGGAGGCCGCCCCTTCGTGTGTGCCCGCTGCCTGGACGCGCGCGGCCTGTCGGCGGCGCATGCTCGGCGACGGGCCCGGGCACGGGGGCGGCATGGCTGACGAAGACCTGGCCGGCGGAGAGCAGACGATGCAGCGGGCCGCGCTCGCCGCGGACGCGTACGCCGAGGCGGTGCGGGCGACCGCGCGGTTCGTCCGGGGGCTCGACGACCTGCCCGAGGCGGACGCCCTCGCCGAGTACGCGCACCTGCTGGGGCAGGAGGAGTCCCTGCGTGAGGCCCGCACCGACGCCCTCAGCGAGGCGGGCCTGAGCGTCCCGAGCCTGGACCCGGATCCCGAGTAGCCCGAGGCGCGCGCCAGGAAGGTGCGGTTCCGGGTGGCTCTGCCGGCGGATCTCGCGTTTACCCTGAGAGACGTGTCCGCATCGTTCCCGGGGGTGGCGGCGCTCCTGCTCGCAGCGGGCGCCGGCCGGAGACTGGGTGTGCCCAAGGCGTTGATGCACCACGCCGACGGAGTCCCATGGGTGGAGCGCGCAGCACGCAGGCTCGTGCACGGCGGCTGCGCTCCCGTCGTGGTCGTCGTCGGTGCCCGCGCCGCGGAGGCCGCGGCGCTCGTCCCGCCGGGCCTGGTGCCTCCCGCGGACGTCGTCGAGGCAGCCGGCTGGAGCGAGGGCATGGGCGCCTCGCTGCGGGCCGGTCTCGTCGCACTGGCAGCCCGCGCGCCGCTGCCGGACGCCGTCCTCGTCGCCCTGGTCGACACCCCTGGAATGACGGTGGACGTGGTGCGGCGGGTGGCCGCCGCCGCGGAGCTGGGGCCCTCGGTGCTGGCCCGCGCCGCCTTCGACGGCGACCCGGGGCACCCGGTCCTGCTGGGGCGCAACCACTGGGCCGGCGTACGGGCGGCGGCCACGGGGGACGCGGGGGCCCGGGGGTATCTGAGTGCCCGCCCGGTCACGCTGATCGAGTGCGGGGACGTCGGCAGTGGCGCGGACGTCGACACCCGGGCGGCACTCGTCGCCGTCCCGCCTATCGTGGGCCCATGAGGGCATCGCTGGGCGACGCGCGCTCCACCCGGGATCGCGACACCCGTCGCCTGCACGCCCCGGCGCGCCGGGTGGTCCAAGCCGCCGTCACCACCGCCCCGGTCGACGTGACGGCGCTCGAGGCGCTGGTCGCGGATGCGTCGGCGGGTGCGGTCGTCGGTTTCGGCGGGATCGTCCGGGACCACGACGCCGGCCGCTCGGTGACGATGATCGAGTACGTCGGGCACCCGAGCGCGCAGTCCGTCCTCGAGCAGGTCGCGGCGGACGTCGCGGCACGCACCGACGTCGAGGCTCTGGCCGTGGCCCACCGGCTGGGCCCGCTGCAGGTCGGCGAGGCGGCGCTCGTCGTGGCCGTGTCGGCCGCGCACCGGCAGGAGGCCTTCGCCGCGGCCGCACTGCTCGTCGACGAGGTCAAGGACCGCCTGCCCGTCTGGAAGCGCCAGCAGTTCCGGGACGGAACCGACGAGTGGGTCGCCTGCCCCTGAGGGGTCATGCCGGAGCTGACCCTGAGGACGCCCCCTGCCTCGGGAGACCTGCTCGCAGGCGTCGATCACTGCTGCGGGCACCCCCGGGCGTGTCCTCCTCGCCGCGTGTCGGCGCGGAGGGATGGTTCCCGCTCGTCACCGTTGCACTGATGCAGATCGGCATCAGAGCTGTGAGCGCTTCCCGGCGGTCGAGTCGAGGTCGCCCGCGTACCGGCCTGGGCCGCTCCACCGCGTCGCTGACACTGCCGGCGCCCCCCTTTGCTGGCAGTCGCCGATCAGGTCGTCCTTGCTCTGATGCGGGTCTGCATCAGAGCAACGGTCGGCGGGAGCATGTGCTCCTCCCCGCGACACGCCGGAAAGGACACGCTGAAGGGCGCGGCGCCGAGGAGGGGCGGGCCGAGGAGGGGTGGGCCGAGGAGGGGTGGGCCCCCTCAGCCGGCGGCGAGCCCGGGCAGCAGGTGCTCGCCCCGCCGCGCTTTCGCCGTCAGGTAGCGGCGGTTGGCGGGAGTGAGGTGGAGCGCGGTCGGCACCTGCTCCGTCACCTCGACGCCGTGCTCGCGCAGCTGGCGGACCTTGTCGAGGTTGTTCGTCAACAGGGCGACCCGGCGTGTTCCGAGGGCAGTCAGCATCGCGGCCGCTGGGGCGTAATCGCGCTCGTCCTCGTCGTGCCCGAGGGCCAGGTTCGCCTCGTAGGTGTCGAGCCCGCCGTCCTGCAGGGCATAGGCGTCGATCTTGTGCACCAGGCCGATGCCCCGGCCCTCGTGCCGTAGGTACAGCACGAAGCCGCCGGCGCGCTGCACCCGCTCGAGCGCCTCGCGCAGCTGCGGCCCGCAGTCGCAGCGCTCGCTGCCGAACACGTCTCCGGTGAGGCACTCGCTGTGCAGCCGGACCAGCGGCGGCGGGCCGCCCGCCGAACCGCGGCGGACCGCTTCTCGCCAGGCCCCGAGGGCAAGCGCGAGGTGGTCGCGCCCGTCGGCGAGCCCGTCGAACGTGATCGCCTCGGCCTGCGCCCGGAAACCGTCGGTGGTTCGCAGGGGGAGCCGGACCTGGCGGCGCACGGTCGCCTCGGGCGCCATCCCGTCAGGCGCAATCCCCTCGGGCGCGATCTCCTCAGGCACGGACGCCCTCCCGCGCGCCGGTGCCGGCGGCCACGTCCTCCAGCGGCACGGCCGGGTCGCCCAGCCGCTGCTCGTCGATCGGCCCGGGGGACTTCACCAGCGCCTCGAGTGCGGGCACGACGTCGGGCACGCCCACGGTCATGCCGGCCTCGACCCGGCCGCCGTCCACCCAGAAGGCGAGGAAGGCGCGGTCGGGGACGGACCCGCGGACGACGAGCCGCGCGGCGGCCGGGTCCCGGGGCGCCCCCACGTACTCCATCGAGACGTCGTACTGGTCGGAGAAGACGTACGGGAGCCGCTCGTAGCTCTTGGGCTCGCCCACGAGCGCGGCCGCAGCGACCGGCGCCTGGCGCAGGGCGTTGGCCCAGTGCTCGAACCGCAGCCGGCGTCCCAGCACCGGGTGGTAGGCCGCGGCGACGTCACCGGCGGCCACGACCGCGGGGTCGGCGGTGAGCAGGTCGGCACCCACGACCACGCCGTCCGAGACCTCGAGCCCCGCTTCGCGGGCCAGTGCGTCTGCCGGGACCACGCCGATGCCGACGACCACGGTCTCGGCGGGCAGGACCTCCCCGTCGCCCAACCGGACGCCGGCGACGCGGCCCACGGCGTCCCGGACGAAGGCCTCGACGGAGACCCCCAGCCTGAACCTCACGCCGTGCTCGCGGTGCAGATCGGCGAACACGAGCGCCATCTGCGTACCGAGTACCCGCAGCAGGGGCTGGGGTGCCGTTTCGACGACGGTGACCGCACAGCCAGCCGCGCGAGCGGCGGACGCCGTCTCCAGCCCGATCCAGCCACCGCCCACGATCACGACCCTGCCTCCGGCGGCGAAGCGTTCACGCAGGGCGTCGCTGTCGTCGATGGTGCGCAGGTACTGTACCCCGTCGAGGTCGGCTCCGGGGACCTGCAGGCGCCGGGGAACGGCGCCGGTGGCGAGCAGGACGCTGTCGTACCCGAAGCGGTCACCCGCCGCCGTGCGCACCTCGCGGCGGTCGCGGTCGAGGGCGACCACCTGGGTGCCCGTGTGCAGGTCGACGCCCTGCTGCCGGTACCAGTCGGCATCGTGGACGAAGAGCGCGTCGCGGGCCTCCGACCCGTTCAGGTAGCCCTTCGAGAGACCGGGGCGCTCATAGGGCCGGTGCGGCTCCGCGGTGAGCAGCGTGAGCTCACCCTCGTACCCCCGCTTGCGCAGGGACTGGGCCGTCTTCGCGGCCGCGAGTCCGCCGCCCACGAGGACGACGCGTGCAGGACCGGGCATGAGCTCCACCTCCGTCATTGGATGACACGACCGTAGGAGAGTTGCGGTTCTAAAGTCAATGGAAACGTGCTTTAGAAGCGTTGGTCAGCCGCCCGCGAACGGTGGCAGGACGTCGACGAGCCTCGCTCCCGCGAGCGGCCGCTCCCGGCCGCCCGGAACCTCGTCCACGAGGAACGAACTCGACGTCAGCACCCGCGCCAGCCCCCCGCCGTGGCGCTCGGCGAGCACGCCCGCGAGGACCTGCACGGTGGCGGCGTCAGGCACCTCGACGAGCTCCTCCTCCAGCCCGGCCGCGGCGCTCGCGCCCGCGAAGTACCGCACCGTCAGCTGCACCGCTCGACCACCCTTCAGCCCCCGATCGCGCTCATCGGCCGCACCGGCTGCAGGAACGCGGGATCGTCGATGCCGTGGCCCGGCCGCTTCGCCCACATGTCCCCACGCCAGGCGTCCGCGATCTCCTCCTCGCTCGCGCCGGCGCGCAGCAGGGCCCGCAGATCGGTCTCGCCGCCGGCGAACAGGCAGTTGCGCACCTGACCGTCCGCCGTCAGCCGGGTGCGGTCGCAGTCGCCGCAGAAGGGCCGGGTGACGGAGGCGACGATGCCGACCCGTCCCTGCCGCTCCCCGTCGGTGGCCAGCCACGTCTCGGCCGGTGCCGCTCCCCGTGCGGCGGCATCGGCCGGGGTCAGGGTGAACGACGCCGACAGCGCCGCGAGGATCTCGGCCGCCGTGATCATGCCTTCGCGGCTCCAGGCGCCCTGCGGGTCCAGCGGCATCTGCTCGATGAAGCGCAGCTCGTAGCCGTGCTCGAGGGCGAACCGCAGCAGCGGCACGGCCTCGTCGTCGTTGACCCCTCGCAGCAGCACGGTGTTGAGCTTGACCGGCGTGAGCCCGGCGTCCGCCGCGGCCCGGATGCCGGCGAGCACGTCCGGCAGCCGGTCCCGGTGCGTGATCCGGGCGAACCTGGCGCGGTCGAGGCTGTCGATCGACACGTTCACCCGGTTCAGGCCGGCGGCGGCCAGCCCGCCGGCGCGGCGAGCGAGCCCGAGCGCGTTCGTGGTGAGGGCCGTGTGCGGGGCGGCCCCGGACGCCGTCCGCAGCGCGTTGGTCGCGGCGAGCACGTCTTCGAGCCCGCGACGCAGCAGCGGCTCCCCTCCCGTGAAGCGGACCTCCTCGACGCCGAGCCGCTGCACCGCGATGGTGATCAGCTGGATGATCTCCGCGTCGGTCAGCACCTGCTCGGTCGGCAGCCAGTCGAGGCCCTCGGCGGGCATGCAGTAGGCGCAGCGCAGGTTGCAGCGGTCCGTGAGGCTGACCCGCAGGTCGGTGGCGACGCGGCCGAACCGGTCGACGAGCCGCGGGTCGTCGGGCCGATCGGCGGGCAGCGCGCCGGTGCGGCGCAGCGCCGGCATGCCCAGCGCGACGGGGAGATCCACGGGACCCATCACAGCAGCGTAACCGGGCGGCCCGGCGGGCTCCTCCCGGCAGGCGCCTCTAGGGTCGCAGCCATGGCGCGTGCGTACGAGGGGATCGACCTGTCCGGGCTGCCGGCCGGCTTCGTGTGGGGGGCGGCGACCGCCTCGTTCCAGATCGAGGGCGATGCCGAGCACCGCGGGGACAGCATCTGGGACGCGTTCTGCCGCGAGCCCGGCCGGATAGTCGACGGCTCGGACGGCCGGGTCGCCTGCGACCACGTCGGCCGGGTGCGCGAGGACGTCACGCTGCTGCGCGACCTCGGCGTCGACGCCTACCGGTTCTCGATCGCGTGGCCCCGGGTGCAGCCCGACGGCTCCGGCCGCCTCGAGCCCGCGGGTCTCGCGTTCTACGACCGGCTCGTCGACCTGCTGCTCGACGCCGGCGTCCAGCCCTGGGCCACGCTCTACCACTGGGACCTGCCGCTCCCGCTGCACGAGGCGGGCGGCTGGCCGGCCCGGGACACGGCAGCCCGATTCGCCGAGTACGCCACGGCCGTGCACGCCGCCCTCGGCGACAGGGTGCGGCACTGGATGACGCTCAACGAGCCGTGGTGCTCCGCCTGGCTGGGCTACGGCTCGGGCCGGCACGCGCCCGGGATCACCGACCACGCCCAAGCGGCCCGGGCGACCCATCACCTGCTGCTCGGGCACGGCCGCGCGGTGCGGGCCATGCGCGAGCAGGCCCCCGCCGACCACCAGCTCGGCATCGTGCTCAACCTCTCCGGCTTCGTCCCGGCGCCGAGCCTGGCGCCCGAGGACGCGGCCCGGGTCGAGGCCGCCGTCGCACCGCTGGACGGAATGCAGAACAGGCTCTGGCTGGACGCCGTCCTCGAGGGGCGCTACCCGCAGGACGTGCTCCACCTGCTCAGCCCGGCGCTGCCGGGGGCGGTCGAGGACGGCGACCTCGCCGAGATCGCGGCACCGCTGGACTTCCTCGGCGTCAACTACTACAACGACCAGCAGCTCGCGCCGGCTGACCGATCGAACGAGCAGCCGGCCGGGGCCGGGCCGCACCCGGGCGGCGAGGGTCTCGTCGGCTGCCCCGAGGGCGACGACGTGACGGCGATGGGCTGGCCGGTGACGCCCGACGGGTTCCGCCGGATGCTCGTCCGGATCGGCCGGGAGCACCCCTCCGCGCCGCCGCTCGTCGTCACGGAGAACGGCTCGGCCTACGACGACGACCCGGCCGACCCCCTCGAGGACCCCCGGCGCGTCGACTACCTGCTGCGGCACGTCCGGGCCCTGACCGAGGCGCTGCGCGACGGTGCCGACGTGCGCGGCTACTTCGCCTGGTCGCTGATGGACAACTTCGAGTGGGCCGAGGGGTACACGAAGCGCTTCGGTCTCACCCGGGTCGACTACGACACCCTCGAGCGGCACCCGCGCCGCAGCTTCGAGACCTACCGGGCTATCGGGGCGGCGCAACGGGCCGCGACGCCGTGAGGTCGCGGACCTCGGCGTAGCGCTCGCGGACGGCCGGCAGCGGGTCGCCCTCGTACGACTCGACCCCGGCGAGGGGCCAGGACGGCGGCTCGCCGCCGCCCGCCAGCACCCAGGCGGCCTGGACAGCCGCGCCGTCGGCCACGTACTCGCCGGGCGGCGGCACCAGCACGGGCCGGCCGAGCACGGACGGCGCGAGCCGCCGCAACGCCTCGGACCGTGCGCCGCCTCCGACGAGGAGCACCCGCTCGATCCGCGCGCCCTCCTGCTCCAGGGCGTCGAGCCCGTCGGCGAGCCCGCAGAGCAGGCCCTCGACGGCCGCGCGTGCCAGGTGCGCCGGAGTCATCGTGCCGAGCTGGAGCCCGTGCAGGGCTCCGGTGGCGTCCGGCCGGTCAGGGGTGCGCTCGCCCTCGAGGTAGGGCACGAGCACGAGGCCGCCCGCGCCGGGCGGTGCCGACAGGGCGAGGTCGGAGAGCTCGGCGTGGCCGACGCCGAGCAGCGTGGCCGTCGCGTCGAGGACCCGCGCGGCGTTCAGCGTGCAGACCAGCGGCAGGAACCGGCCGGTCGCGTCGGCGAACCCGGCGACGATCCCGCTGGGGTCGGCCGCCGGCACGTCCGCGACCGCGGACACCACGCCGGACGTCCCCACCGACACGACGACGTCCCCGGGCCGCGCCCGGACGCCCAGGGCGGCGGCCATGTTGTCGCCGGTCCCCGGCCCCACCACCGCGCCGCGGGACACGCCCGGGACGCCGGTCTCGCCGGCGCGGCCGGTCGGCGGCAGCACCGCCGGCAGCCGGGCGTCGTGCCCCAGCGCCGCCTCGAGCAGATCGCGCCGGTAGGCGTCCGTCGCCGGCGACCAGTAGCCGGTGCCCGAGGCGTCGCCCCGGTCGGTGACGAGGTGCTCGAGCCCCGGCACGCCCGTGTCGCCTCCGCCGTCGACGCCGTTCCCGCCGTGGCCCAGCAGGCGCCACGTCAGCCAGTCGTGCGGCAGGCAGACGCCGGCCACTCGTGCGGCGTTCTCCGGCTCGCGCTCCGCGAGCCACGCGAGCTTGGTGACGGTGAACGACGCGACCGGGACCGACCCGACCGCCTCCGCCCAGGCGCCCGGGCCGCCGTGTTCCTCCACGAGGCGGCGTGCCTGTGGCGCGGACCGGGTGTCGTTCCAGAGCAGCGCGGGCCGCACCACCTCCCCGGCCTCGTCGAGCGCGACCATCCCGTGCTGCTGGCCGCCCACCGCCACGGCGGCGACGTCGGCCAGGCCGCCCGCGGCGTCGACCGCCTGGCGGAGCGCCGACCACCACGCGTCCGGGTGCACCTCCGTGCCGTCCGGGTGAGATGCACGTCCCTCGCGGACCAGCTCGCCGCTGTCGGCGTCCCGGACCACGACCTTGCACGACTGGGTCGAGCTGTCGACCCCGGCGATCAGCGGCACGTCCTGATCCTCCCCGATTCCGTCCTGACCGCGCGGTCAGCGGGCGCCCCTTGCTCGCAGATCTGAGCTTTGCCTCTCGAAATTGTCGTTCTCCGGCCGCCGCTCCAGCGACGTTTTCGGACGGCATAGCTCACCAGCGCGAGCAAGGCCGGCGTGGAGCGCGGCCGGCAGATCGGCGATGCTGTCGCCATGACCGCCCGCCCCGGGAACCCCGCCGAGCTCGAGCAGGCGCTCGCGGCGACCGGCTACCTCGCCGGCGACGGGCTGGCGACCGTGGCCTGGCTGGCGTTGTCGATGGGGCGGCCGCTGCTCCTGGAGGGTGAGCCCGGGACGGGAAAGACGGCGCTCGCCGAGGGGCTGGCGCAGGCGCTGGGTGCCGAGCTCGTGAGGCTGCAGTGCTACGAGGGGATCGACGCGGCGCAGGCGCTCTACGACTGGGACTTCCCCCGGCAGGTGCTGCACCTGCGGGCACTGGAGGCCGCCCGCCGCCGGGACGAGGACCTCGACGTCACGGCCGTCGAGAGCTCGCTGTTCGACCAGCGGTTCCTGCTCGAGCGGCCCGTGCTGCGCGCGCTGCGCAGCCCGAACGCCGTGCTCCTGGTCGACGAGATCGACCGGGCGGACGACGAGTTCGAGGCGTTCCTGCTCGAGGTGCTCTCCACGAACGCGGTCACCATTCCCGAGTACGGCACGGTGCGGGCGGCGCACCCGCCGCTCGTCGTCCTGACCTCCAACCGCACCCGCGAGGTGCACGACGCCCTCAAGCGCCGCTGCCTGTACCACTGGGTCGACCACCCGGGGCTGGCGCGCGAGGTGCAGATCCTGCGGACACGTCTCCCGGACGTGCCCGGGCGGCTCGCGGAGCAGGTGGCGCGGGCCGTGCAGGGGCTGCGCGACGGCGCCGAGGGACCTGCCGGCGCCGACCTGCTCAAGCCACCCGGCGTCGCCGAGAGCCTGGACTGGGCTCGCTGTCTGATGGCGCTCGGCCGCGACGAGCTCGACGTGGAGACGGCGGCCGCCACCCTGGGCGCCGTCTGCAAGTACCGCGAGGACGCCGACCGCGTCCGCGCCTCCCTCGACCGCCTGCTGGCCGGCTGATCCCTCCCGCCGGGGCTCCACGTCCACGCGCGGAGGCCTCAGCTTCGTGCGCCAGCCATCAGCGCGACGAACTGGTCGACCCCGACGTTGCCGCCGGAGAGGACGACACCGACCCGACGGCCGGCGAATCGCCTACGGTTGCCGAGCACCGCCGCCAGCGCACTGGCACCGGAGGGCTCGACCACGATCTTGAGCCGCTCGAACAGGACGGCCATGGTGTCGACGAGCGCCTCGTCGTCGACGAGCAGGACGTCGTCCACCTGGCGGCGGTTGACCTCGAAGGTGAGCGCGCCGGGAGTCTCGACCTGCAGCCCATCCGCGATCGTGCGCGGCACCGGGATGCGCACGCGCTCGCCCGCCGCCAGCGAGCGCTTCGTGTCATCCCCGGCAGACGGTTCCACGCCGATCAATTCGACGTCCGGAAGCAGCGCTCGCGCCGCCGTGCCGCACCCGGCCATCAGGCCACCGCCGCTCATCGGGACGACCAGGACATCGAGCGGGCCGGCGTCCTCGATCAGCTCCAGCGCGACGGTTCCCTGCCCGGCCATCACCCTCTCGTCGTCGAAGGGCGGGACCGGGACGAGGTTGCGCTCGCGCGTGAGTTGCTGGGCGACCGCGTCCCGGTCGTCCGCGTAGCGGTCGTAGGTCACGACCTTCGCTCCGTAACCCTCGGTGGCAGCGCGCTTCGCTGACGGGGCGTCCTCGGGCATGAGGATCGTCGCGGGCGTCCCGAGCAGCGCGGCCGACAGGGCGACCGCCTGGGCGTGGTTGCCCGACGACCAGGCGCACACCCCGCGGGCGAGCTCCTCGCCGGACAACATGGAGATCCGGTTGTAGGCGCCGCGGAACTTGAACGCACCGCCGCGCTGCAGGTTCTCCGCCTTCAGCAGCAGCGTCGCACCGCTGCGCTCGTCCAGGGTCCGCGACGCCAGCACCGGCGTCCGGTGGGCCACTCCCGCGAGCCTGCCGGCAGCGGCACGTACGTCCTCGAGCGCGATCACCCCGCCGGTGTATCACGACGGGGAACCGCCGATCCGGGTGGGCGCCGCAGCCGCCGGCAGCCCCACGAGCGCGCACGACACGTACGCCCCCGCCGACGGAACTCTCCCCTGGGCACCGGCCCTTACCCTTGGTCGATGAGCATCACGCCCGACACCAAGGACTGGACCTGGGTGCTGCGCGAGCGGTGCCCGCAGTGCGGCTTCGACGCAGCCGGCCTCCCGCGGGAACAGGTCCCGGACGGCGTGCGGGCGGCGGCGGGCGCGTTCGCGCAGGTGCTCGAGCGGGGGGAGGAGACGCGGCAGCGACCGGACCCGGCAGTGTGGTCGCCCCTGGAGTACGCCTGCCATGTGCGTGACGTCTTCCGCAGGTTCGATGCCCGGCTGCGCCTGATGCTGACGACCGCCGACCCGCTCTTCGAGAACTGGGACCAGGACGCGACCGCCGAACAGGACGCCTACGGCAGCCAGGACCCGCAGCGTGTCCGCGCCGAGCTGCTGGAGGCGGGCGAGCGCCTGGCGCAGGGTTTCGCCTCCGTGCCGGCGGCTGGGTGGGACAGGACGGCGCGGCGGTCGGACGGGGCGAACTTCACGGTCGTGACCCTCGGGCAATACCTGCTGCACGACCTCGTGCACCACGTGTGGGACGTCACCGGCCGGCCGGCGAGCTGAGAGGACCGGGTCACGGTGCCGGCCGACGGAGCACGCGTCCTCCAGCCGGCTGACGACGGTGCCGACGGGATGCAGCCCACGACTGCGCTCGTGGGCTTCGCCCGAGCGCTGCGCGGCGCCGGGCTGCCCGTCACGCCGGACCGGACGGCGGCCTTCGTCGGTGCCGCCGCCGCCGTGGGGATCGGCGACCCTGGCGCGCTGTACTGGGCGGGCCGCGCCACGCTGTGCTCCGACCCCGACCAGTTCCCGCGCTACGACGTCGTCTTCCGCGACTGGTTCGGCGGGCAGGTGCCGCGGTTCGGGGGAGGGCGGGCGCGGTCGGTGGCCGCGCGCACCTCGATCGCGCCGGACGACGGCACCGAGGGGCCGGACCGCCGCGACCGCGAGAGCGAGGTGGTGCGGGCGCGCGCCTCCGCCGCGGAGGTCCTGCGCGAGCGTGACGTGGCCGAGCTGACAGCGGCGGAGAAGGCGCTGCTCGCGCAGCTCTTCGCGACCCTGTCCCCCGCCCCCCGAAGCGCCGCGCACTGCGCCGCTCGCCCTGGCACTCCGGCGACCTCGATGCGCGGCGGACGCTGCGCGAGGAGCTGCGCCGCGGCGGCGAGCCCAGCCGGCTGCGGTACCGCCGGCGCGGCACCCGGTCGCGCCGGGTGGTGCTTCTCGTCGACGTGTCCGGTTCGATGAGCCCATACGCGGACGCGCTGCTGCGTCTCGCCCACGTGTGGGTGCGCAGCGCCCCGCGCACGACCGAGGTCTTCACCGTCGGCACCCGGCTGACCCGCGTGACGGTGCCGCTGCGGGGGCACGACCCGGAGCGGGCGCTGCGGGAGGCGGGGGAGGCGGTGCCGGACTGGTCGGGCGGTACCCGGCTCGGGGAGGTGCTCAAGGCGTTCCTCGACCGCTGGGGGGCGCGGGGGACGGCGCGGGGCGCTGTCGTCGTCCTGTTCAGCGATGGCTGGGAGCGGGGCACGCCCGGCCTGCTCGCGGAGCAGATGGCGCGGCTGCGCCGGTTGGCGCATCGTGTGATCTGGGTCAACCCGCACCGCGGCAAGGCGGGTTACCGTCCCGTGCAGGGCGGGATCGTGGCGGCCCTGCCCCACGTCGACGACTTCGTCGCGGGGCACTCGCTGGCGGCGTTCGCCGAGGTGATGGAGGTGGTGGGCCGTGCGTGAGGTCCTTCCCGAGCTCCTCGGCTGGTGGCGCGAGGGACGCCCGGTGGGTATGGCCACCGTGGTCGCTACGTGGCGGTCCGCGCCGCGGCCGGCGGGCGCCTCGATGCTGGTGGGCCCCGACGGGGACGCCGTCGGGAGCGTGTCCGGCGGCTGCGTCGAGGGAGCCGTCTACGAGCTCGCCCAGGAGGTCGTCGAGACCGGGCAGCCGGTGCTGCAGCGCTACGGGATCAGCGACGACGACGCGTTCGCGGTGGGCCTGACGTGCGGCGGGATCCTCGACGTGTTCGTCGAGCGGGTCGACCCGGTGCGGTTCGCCGAGCTCGCGGACGTCGCGGCCGACGTGGACGCCGGGCGCCCGGTCGCCGTCTGCACCGTCATCGAGCACCCGGACGCCGGCCGCCGGGGCGCGCGCGTCGTCGTCCGGCCCCAGGGGCCGTCCCTCGGCACGCTCGGGTCCGCCCGGGCCGACGACGCGGTCATCGACGACGCCCGCGGCCTGCTCGCTGCGGGGCGGTCGGAGACGCTGACGTACGGCCCGGACGGCGAGCGCCGCGGCGAGGGGATGCGCGTGTTCGTCCAGACCTTCGCGCCCAGACCGCGGATGCTCGTGTTCGGCGCCATCGACTTCGCGGCCGCCGTGGCGCGGGTCGGGTCCTTCCTCGGGTACGACGTGACCGTCTGCGACGCGCGGCCCGTCTTCGCCACCCGCACCCGGTTCAAGGACGCCGACCGGGTCGTCGTCGAGTGGCCGCACCGCTACCTCGCCGCGGAAGCGCAGTCAGGCCGGATCGACGGCCGGACCGTGATCGCCGTGCTCACCCACGACCCCAAGTTCGACGTGCCGCTGCTCGAGGTGGCGCTGCGCCTGCCCGAGGTCGCCTATGTCGGCGCGATGGGCTCGCGGCGCACCCACGAGGACCGGCGCAAGCGGCTGCTCGACGCCGGGATCACCGAGCACGAGCTGGATCGGCTGTCGTCGCCGATCGGTCTGGACCTCGGCGCCCGGACACCCGAGGAGACCGCGGTCAGCATCGCCGCCGAGATCATCGCGCTGCGCTGGGGCGGCGACGGGCGCCGGCTGGGCGGACGGGAGGGCCCGATCCACCACGGCGTCCCCCGCTGAGCGCGGAACGCCTTGAGTCGCCGTTCATGGGGCACGCGAGCGTCTCGTCTCGGTGGATAGCGCCCAGCGCTGTGTTGCCGCTCGTGTCTTGCCCTGCATGTCGGCGTGGGCGGAGGGGCTGTAGTTCGGAACCGTTGCCCTGATGCAGTCGAGCATCAGAGCGAGAGCGCCAGGTCCGGACGCGCTTCGATGCGGTCGAGCACCAGGGCAAGAGCGTCCAGTCGAGCCTCCCGATGCCGTCGGGCACCAGGGCACCAGCGCCAGGTCGGACGTTGCTCTGATGCAGCTCTGCATCAGAGCAACGGTTTGCGTCGGGACACTCCCTCCCCTGTCCAGGCGCCGGAACGGGACGTGCGAGACGAGCGGCAGCGCGAGACGCGGCGCCTCGACGGCGTCGCGGCCGCCGGGCCGGATCCCGGTACCCGATCCCGCTAGCCGAGCAGGACCACCGTGTACCCGCCGAAGATCTCGCCCTGCTGACTCGCCGTCACGCGGTACACATGGGCCTCGCCGGGGCCGGGCGCGGCGTCCGTCGTCGTCAGCGTGACCTGCTGGTCGTCGTCCGTGACGTCGTGCTGTCCCGCCGTGCCTCCGCCTCCCATACCGCCGCCCACCGGCGTCGGAGCGCCGAGCAGAACTGCCCCCGTCGGTGGGGCTTGCGCCGGGAAGAGCCCGCGGGTGCCTGTGCGCAGCTGCAGCCAGGGCATCTCGTGCGGCGCCGCGCGCGAGACGCTGACCTGGGCGGGCTCGCCGAACAGCGGACCGACCTTCAGGGTCAGCGGCGTTCAGGGGAGCGGGCAGGAGCAGCGGCCCGAACGCGTCCCCGCCCCGCGCACGCATCGCCTCGCCGACGGCCGCGACGTGGATGTTCCGCTGCGCGACGTGCCTGTTGAGCGCGGCGTCCCAGGGTGGGGTGCCGAGGCCGTCGCTCGTCTCGTCCCACACCCGGACGACGAGGCACTCGTGGCCGCCGTTGACGAACGTGGGGAACCAGGCGGTCGGGCACTTCACGACGGCGTGCGAACGACCGCTGCCCCGGGCACCGAGGGAGACCACGGTGACCCCGACGAGGTGCGCGCCCGCGGGGCCGATGCCCAGGGTGGGGTCGCACCAGTAGAACTCCACGACCACGTTGGGCGCGGCCGAGAGCCCGAAGTTCCACACGTGCGCGTACAGCGTGTTCGGCTTGCCGGCGAGCGCAGTCTGGCCCAGCTCGGGAGGCACCGGCGGCGCGGTCGCGGGATCCTCGCCCGCCAGCAGCAGGATGTCGGGGCTCTCCCAGAAGGGTCCGACGACAGGACGCGCGCCGAGGTCGCCCGCGTTCGCGCGCAGGAACAGGAACGGCAGGTAGAGGTCGCCGCGGTCGCCCGGCCACTCGTTCCAGGGAGGCGTCGAGAAGTCGCAAGGGTCGAGTTGCCCGCCCGGCACCTGCCCCGTCGTCCAGCCGTACTGGCGGCGCGGGCGGTTCGGGTTCTTCCAGCCGATCGTCGTGCCCGTGCGCCGGCTGCCACCGGCCTCGCCCTGGTCGCGGCCGTGGTGGTGGCCGCAGCCGCACCCATCGCCGTGGTGGTCCTGGTGGTCGTGGTGGTCGTCTTGGTGGCCGTGATGGCCGGGATGGCCGTGACTGCCGTCGTGATCACCGCAGCCGCAGTTCTGGCCGCAGTCGCAGTTCTGGTGGCCGTGGTCGCGGTGGCCGTGGTCGCGGCAGGTGCACCCGCAGCCTCGGACGTCACCGGCCTGGTGCCCTCCGCAGCCGCACGAGCACCCGCACGAGCAGCCGCGGCCGTGGCCGCCGCCACCGCCCTGGCCGCCACCAGCGCCGCCGCCGTCCCCGCCGCGGGGCGGGCAGTCGCGATCCGCGGCCCCCTTGGCCTGCACCGTCGACCGGTAACCCCAGTCATCGGCAGCCGATGGCGTCATGACTCCCCTCCCAGCTCCGCGTCGTCAGCGTGCTGACCGTTCGCCCCCTCGGTCGCCGGCTTCGTCCTGCGGCGACAAGATGATGACCGGCGGCGGCGGCGGATCGACGTAGTGCAGCTGCATGGGCTCCGCACCTCGCTTCCAGCGGTCGCGGTCGAGCCAGGGCGCCGCCACCGGCAGCTGGTACTTGAAGTCGCATGTCGGTCTCGCCGATCTCGTCGCCGCGGTTCCAGTCCCAGGTCAGGTAGGCGTAGGCGCGGTCGGCGTCCAGGTTGAACTGCGTCGCGTACTCGGTGGGATTCACGATCCGGCCGATGAGATAGGCGGAGAACGGCACCGGGTCGCCGAGCGGGCTGAGCCGGCGTCGTGCCTTCCCGATGTACTGCTCGTTGAGCAGGTCGGTCTGCCAGGGCGTCCGCGCGGATTCGTACTGCGGCGCGGCCGTCTCGGTCGACCGGCGCGTCCGTGCGGAAGAACACCTGGTCGGGCGTCGTCCCCTCGGGGTAGGGGCCAGGGCGCATCGGCTTGTACGCCACGGCCGGGCCGACGATGTCGTTCGGGTCGTTGCCGCTCTTGCTGGGGTCGTACGTCTCGGTCGGGGTCGGGACCTCGGTGTTCCCGCCGCCCGACTCGAACTCGCTGTACTGCGGGTACGCCCAGGGCCGGTGGAACTCCCAGTCGTCCGGGTTTCGAGCCGTCCGCGTGGTACTGGAGCACGGGGTAGTAGGGCAGGTTCGGGTCACGCACCGAGTGCGAGAGACGACGCCCTCGTTCTTGTCGAGGTTGCCGAACGGGTCGATCGCGTCGGCGAGCGCCTGCTTGAAGGCGCCGTCGACGGTCGCGCCGAGGGTGATGAGCGGCAGGTCGATCTCGTTCGGCCATTTCAGCTCGCCGTCGTCATAGCGCGCCTCGGCGTGCGGCATGAGCAGGCCGGTGTGCGCCATCACGTCGTGCGTCTTCGTCGCGACGTCCCAGATCTTCAGGGCGATCTCGTAGAGCGCCAGCCCGGATCGGGAAGGTGACCGCGCTCAGGCCGGCCTTGATGAGGTCGCCGACGAGCTTCACGGCGGCGGCGATCTCCTTGACGACCCATTGGACGAGCGCGATCGAGCACGTCGCAGACGTCCTCGACCGGGTTGTCGCCGTCCACGCCCGAGAAGTCCGGCGGCTGGAAGAGGTTCGTGAAGTCGTCCAGCGGCGGGACGATGATGAAGTCCGGCACCCGCGGTTTCGGCAGCTCCCACCCGCCGTTGAAGTTGAGCTTGTACAGCGTGATCATCAGTCGGTACGCCGTGCCGACCTCCCAGGGCAGCGGGAAGCCCGGCGGCACTGCGAACGGCGGTGGCGGCGCGATCGCGTCGAGCAGTTCCTGGAAGGGCCGGTCGAGACCGTGCCCGGTGACGTCCTTGACCGACGGTCGTGAGCTTCCCGGCGTCGATCGCCTGCTGGAAGGCGCCGCCCTGGTAGATCTTCGGGTGCGGGTGGTCTGCGAACGTCTCGATCAGGGCCTTGACGATTCCCTCGGTGAGCCAGCCCGGCAGTTCGCCGTCGACGTCCAGCTGCTCCTTGCGCTCGTCCGGGTCGTCCGACAGCGGGACGGGCGCTGCTTGCCGGCGGGGTCGTCCGGGGTGAGCTGGACCTCGAACCAGAGCGCGGACGAGGACAGCTCCGGATAGTCGTCGGTCTTTCCCCAGGTGTCGCGCGGGAATCGTGCCGCCCGCGCCGGACTGCGCGTAGTTCCACGCGTCGATGTGGTTCTCGATGAGGTGGTGGCGCGTCGGGTGGTCGCGGTAGGGGCCGCCGCACTGCTCGTTCACGAACGAGTGCGCGATGGTGTCGGTGCCGACGTGGACGATCCAGCCGAGCGCGAACGCCATGAACTGCTCGAACCGCTCCTCGCCCTCGTCGGTCCCGTCCCGCAAGGCCTCCGCCTGGCGGACGAGCGCCTGGCAGGTCGCGGACGTCCGGCGGTAGTGGGTCATGTCGCTCCAGAGGAACGAGTCCTCGCTCCACCCCTTCGCGACGACCGTGTTCATCGCGCCCCAGATGTCGGCGAACGTCGAGAGCTCCTGGACGCCGATCGTCTCGATGGCGTCGAGCAGCTGCGTGAGGCCGTCTGCAGCTCCGACAGGACGCCGCCGGTCAGGTCGTCGAGGAGTTCGTCAGCGGCGTCCACGAGTGGGCCCACCGTCTTGTCCCAGACCTTCGACGAAGTCGTTCCACATCTTCTGCAGCTTGATGAGGAACCGCAGGAACGCGGTCAGCGTCGAGTCGACCTCGTCGAGGATGGCGAGCAGCGGCTCCCAGTCGTCCTCCTTCGCGGCGTCGAAGAAGTAGTAGACGGCGAGGGCCAGCATGATGTCGTCCGACCGCGGGCCCAGGATGTCGTTGCTCCAGTCCTGGGAGAAGAAGAACAGGTCGGGCCCGATCGCGCCGACGGCGGTGAATTTCTCCCACTTCCGCATCCACTCGCCGCACTCGCGCGGGCTGTAGCCGTGGACGGCGTCGCCGCCCTGCCCGATATCCGGCCAGTCGGTGAAGTCGCCGTCCGCGAGGAGGTCGGCGACCCGGCGGGCCGTGTAGATGTGCGTGAAGTGACCGGGCATCTCGGCCTCCTGCCGCTGCCGCGACGACCGCGGCCCGACGACCCTCCCAGTTCAAGATCACCAGGGGAAGGGCCGTGAGGGCAGACCAACGGGACGACCGGCCGCAGTCGCACTCGTGATCGCCTCGTCCTGGGTCTTGTGTTCTTGGTCCGCGCGACATTGGATCGCCCTAGCCACAGCGGGGTGGCCCACCTGCCCCGCGTCGGGACCGCTGATGTGGAGGCCGGATGGGCACCAGGAGGATCTCCGTCACCGTCGACGGAGTGCGTTACGCCGACGACGTCGAGGCGCGCACGCTGCTCGTCCACTACCTGCGTGAACAGCTGGGGAAGACCGGCACGGTCGTCGGTTGCGACACCAGCAACTGCGGCGCCTGCACCGTGCATCTCGACGGCCGCAGCGTGAAGTCGTGCTCGGTGCTCGCCGTCCAGGCCGACGGGTGCGAGGTGACGACCATCGAGGGGCTCGCCGCGCGACGGCGAGCTCCACCCGATGCAGCGCGCCTTCCACGAGAACCACGCCCTGCAGTGCGGGTTCTGCACGCCCGGCATGATCATGCAGGCGATCGACCTGGTGAACGACAACCCCGACCCGAGCGAGGCCGAGGTGCGCGAGGGCATCGAGGGCAACCTCTGCCGGTGCACCGGCTACCAGAACATCGTCAAGGCGATCCAGGCCGCCGCTCGTTCGTCGCACGAGGCGGGCCAGGAAGCCGCCGCGACCGCGGGAGGTGCGGCATGACCGCCCTCGACGAGACCCCGGCGACCGCCGAGCGCGAGTTCGGCAAGGCGCGCCGCCGCAAGGAGGACGCCCGGCTCATCACCGGCCGCACCCGCTGGACGGACAACATCCAGCTGCCCGGCATGCTCCACCTCGCGATGGTGCGCAGCCCGCTACGCGCACGCGCGGATCACCTCGATCGACACGTCGGCGGCGAAGCAGTCGCCCGGCGTCATCGGCGTGTGGACCGGGCCGGAGCTGGCCGGGTCCGAGGCGGGCCTGCCCTGCGCCTGGCCGATCACCGAGGGCATGGCGTCGCCGACGCACCCGGCCGATCGCGCAGACGGAGGTGGCGTTCGCCGGCGAGGTCGTCGCCGTGGTCGCCGCGCGGTCTGCCGCCGAGGCGCGGGACGCGGTGGATCTCGTCGAGGTCGAGTACGAGGAGCTGCCCGTCGTCCTCGACCTGGAGGCCGCGCTCGCCGCCGGGCGCCCCGCTCGCCCACTCCGAGCTCGGCACGAACGAGAACGCCACCTGGGAGTTCGACTCCGGCACCGCCGGCACCGGCGGAGGACGTCGAGGCGCTGGTCGGGCGGCGCGTGACGACGCCGACAGCGTCGTGGTCGAGCGGCGGTTCCGGCAGCAGCGGCTGATCCCTGCGTTCATGGAGCCGCGCTCGGTCGTCGTGGACCCGACCGGGGAGCAGTTCTCGGTCTGGACCGCGACGCAGGTGCCGCACTTCGTGCGCGATCTTCATGGCCCTCGTCACCGGCACCCCGGAGCACAAGATCCGGGTGATCGCGCCGGACGTCGGCGGCGGCTTCGGCGGCAAGCTGCAGTTCACGCCCGAGGAGGTCATCACCTTCCTGCTCGCCCGCCACCTGGGCAAGCCGGTGAAGTACACCGAGACGCGCAGCGAGTCGATGCTGTCCGGGCACCACGGCCGCGACCAGATCCAGCAGGTGACCCTGGTGGCCAAGCGGGACGGGACGGTGCGGGGCCTCAAGGTCGAGCTGCTCGTCGACATGGGCGCCTACCTCGGGCTGGTCACGCCGGGTATCCCGCTGCTCGGCGCCTACCTCTACAACTCGATCTACAAGTTCGCGGCCTACAAGTTCGTCTGCACGACCGTGTTCACCAACAAGACCTGGACCGACGCCTACCGCGGCGCGGGCCGGCCGGAGGCCACCTTCGCGATCGAGCGGATGATGGACGCCCTCGCCGCCGAGCTGGGCCGCGACCCGCTGGAGGTCCGCGAGCAGAACTGGATCCAGCACGAGGAGTTCCCGTTCACCACGGTCGCGGGCGTGCCCTACGACAGCGGGAACTACGAGGCGGCCACCGCGAAGGCCAAGGAGCTGTTCGACTACGACGGCCTGCGCGCCGAGCAGGCCGAGCGCCGGGAGCGGAAGGACCCCGTCCAGCTCGGCATCGGCATCTCGACGTACACCGAGATGTGCGGATGGGCGCCGTCCCGCCTGCTCGGGCAGCTCTCGTACGTCGGCGGCGGCTGGGAGCACGCGCAGATCCGGATGCTGCCGACCGGCAAGGTCGAGGTCGTCGTCGGCGTGAGCCCGCACGGCCAGGGGAACGAGACCACCTTCAGCCAGATCGTCGCCGATCGGCTGGGGGTGCCGTTCGAGGACGTCGAGATCCTCCACGGCGACACCCAGGTGAGTCCTCGAGGGCTGGACACCTACGGCTCCCGCTCGGTGTCCGTCGCCGGTCCGGCGATCCACTACGCCGTCGACAAGGTGATCGAGAAGGCCAAGCAGTTCGCCGCCCATCTGCTCGAGGCGAGCGCGGACGACATCGAGTTCGACGCGGGCAAGCTCACGGTCCGCGGCACGGACAAGGGCACCACCTTGGCCGCCGTGGCGTTCGCCGTGTTCGACGCGCACAACCTGCCGCCGGGGATCGAGCCGAACCTGGACGCGGAGGCCGCCTTCGACCCGCAGGAGTGGTCGGTCCCGCACGGCACACACCTGTGCGCCGATCGAGGTGGACACCGAGACCGGGCGGTCGCGGATCCGCCACTACGTCGCCGTCGACGACGTCGGGACCGTCGTCAACCCCCTGATCGTCGACGGCCAGGTCCATGGCGGCATCGCGCAGGGCGTGGCGCAGGCGCTGTACGAGGGGGCCTTCCACGACGAGTCCGGCACGCTGACGACCGGGACGCTTCGCCGACTACTACCTGCCGAGCGCCGCGGACCTGCCCAGCTGGACGACGGACCGCACCGAGTCGCCCGTCGACGACCAACCCGCTCGGCGTCAAGGGCGTCGGCGAGACCGGGCACGATCGCGGCGACCCCGGCCGTGGTGAACGCGATCGTCGACGCGTTGCGCCCTTGGGGCGTGGACGACATCGAGATGCCGGCGACGCCGATGCGGGTGTGGCGGGCGATCCAGCACGGCGAGACGGCGCGGTCGTCGCAGGACCTCCCGACCGGGACGCCGGACGAGGAGCTGCTGGGCGGCGGCCGTCTCGCCGAGGGCGAGATCGGCCTGGAGTCCGCGGAGGAGCACATCGAGGGCGACGAGAACGGAGGCAACCGGTGATCCCCGCGCAGTTCGACTACGAGTCGCCGGCGAGCGTCGAGGAGGCGCTGTCGCTGCTCGCCTCCGCGGGTGACCGCGAGGTCAAGGTGCTGGCCGGGGGCCAGAGCCTGCTGCCCGTGCTGCGGCTGCGGATGGCGGCGCCTGAGCTCGATCGTCGACCTCGGCCGCATCGCCGGAGCTGCGTGGGGTCCGCGACGAGGGCGACGTCCTCGCCATCGGCGCGATGACCACGCACGACGACGTGACGCGCGAGCCGCTCGTCCGCCAGCACGCGCTGCTGCTGGCGGAGGCGGCCCGCACGGTCGCCGACCCGCAGATCCGGCACCGCGGCACCTTCGGGGGCTCGCTCGCGCACGCCGACCCTGCGGGTGACATGCCGGGCCCGGCGCTCGCCTTGGACGCCGAGATTCGTCATCGCCGGGCTCCGGCGGACGGCGGACGGTGCCGGCGGCGGAGTTCTTCGTCGACCTCTTCACGACCGCGATCGCGGAGGACGAGCTGCTCGTCGAGGTGCGCGTGCCCAAGCACACGGGCTGGGGCGCGCACTACGAGAAGTTCAGCCCGGTCGCCCAGGCGTGGTCGATCGTCGCGCGTCGCTGCGACGGTCCGGGTCGAGGGTGGCCTCATCCAGGAGGCGAAGGTCGCACTGACGAACATGGGCCTCGTGCCGGTGCGGGCGACGACCGTGGAGCAGGCGCTGGTCGGGCGGGAGGCGACAGCCGAGGTGATCCGCGAGGCCTCGGCCATGGCGGCCGACGGGACGTCGCCGATGTCCGACGCCAACGCCGACGAGGAGTACCGGCGTCACCTCGCGACGGTGCTCACCGGTCGCGCGCTGCTCGCTGCTGCGGGAGCCTGACAACGCCGGGCGGGGCGGACCGGTTCGTCCGGCCGCCCTGCCCCGGCACCCGCCCGACTCTCGGAGGCCGCCTGTGGAGCTGCAGCACACGTTCACCGTCCCCGCCCCCGTCGACGAAGCCTGGTCGACCCTGCTCGACGTCGAGGGCATCGCGCCGTGCTTCCCGGGCGCGACGCTTGACGGGCGTGGACGGCGACAGCTTCTCGGGCACCGTCAAGGTGAAGCTGGGCCCGGTGTCGCTGCAGTACGCCGGCAAGGGCCGCTTCGTCGAGCGGGACGAGTCCGCTCGCCGCGTCGTGCTCGAGGCGAACGGCAGCGACAAGCGGGGCAACGGCACGGCGGGCGCGACCGTGCACGGCCCGGCTCGAGCCGGTCGGGGACGCCGAGACCCGCGTGGTCGTGGACACTGACCTGAGGGTGACCGGCCGGCCGGCGCAATTCGGTCGCGGCGTCCTGCAGGACGTCGGCGGCCGGATCATCGAGCAGTTCGCCACCTGCCTCGCGACGAGGATGGCACCGCCGAGCGAGGCCGCCGGCGACCTCGACGACGGAGGACACGACCGCCGGGGAGCAGGCGCCGAGCGACGGGCCGCCGCCGGAGAACGTGAACGGGCCGGCGGCAGGGCGTTCGCGCCGAGGAGCCGACGGCTGCAGACTGCGGCCGGCGCTCGATCAGCCGCCCCGGCCCCGCGGCGGAACGCTGCGATGACCCCGACCCCCGCGCCGCGCGCATCGGCGCCGGCCGCCGAGCTCGACCTGAACACCGTCGTGCTCCCCGCTCTCGCCCGCCGCTACGGTCCGGCCCTGCTCGCCTGGCTGCTGGCGCTGATCGTCGTCCGGATCCTGCTCCGTCGGCGTCGCTGAACGGCGCCTTCCAAGATCATGCTCCCGAGAAGACCGGTACAGCCGCCGATGTGGATCTCCGACACGGGCAGCTCGCGAGCATGATCTTCGTCGAGGCGGGACGTCAGCCGGCCGGCTGCGCCACGGGTGCTGCCGCGTGCTCCCGCCGTCGCCGGTGCTCCCGCCGTCGCCGGTGCTCCCGCCGTCGCCGGTGCTCCCGCCGTCGCCGGTGCTCCGCGCCGGTGCCGCTGCTCCCGCCGTCGCCGGTGTCACCACCGGCACCGGCCGCGCCCGCCGCGCGGGCGCCACGTCGTCCGACGCGAGGAACTGCGCCATCGTGCGCTCCCTGCCGTAGCGGTGATGCATCCACCAGTACCCGGCCAGGGCAACCGGGCCGAACCACGCCTGGGCGGGTACCAGCGTGTCCGTTCGGGCGTCGACGTAGTTGATGACCAGCGGCACCAGCGCCGGCACGGCCGCGCCGAACGCCAGGACGAGCCCGAAGGCGATGCGCGCCGCCGTCCGCCCGTACGCCTTGAGAGCCGCCGTCACGTACAGTCCGTAGACGAGCAGGTCGCCCAGGCCGAGCGTCGCGTTGTCGAAGCCCCAGCGCATGCCGACCGAGGGGTTGAGCGGGAACCCGAGGAACGCCTCGACCAGCGCGTTGGTGATCGGGAAGAACGACGTGAAGAACACGTCGTAGATCGACAGAGCGCCTGCGAACCACGCCACGTGCTGCAGCTTCATGCCGCCCTGGACGTAGAGGTTGACCACCGCGACGGCCGTGAGCAGGACGATGACGCTGTTCTCCGCCCAGTACGCCTGCCAGCCGTGCACGGTGCCGAGGAGGTTGTTGCCTATCCAGATGTTCGCGCCGATCAGGAGCCCGATGGTGAGCCACATCGTCGTCGGCCGCACCAGCGGCCGGAGCCCGATCGACAGGGCGGAGACGAAGGTCAGCGCCAGCACGCCGGTCAGCGCCACTCGGGGCAGGTGCACGTAGAGCAGCGGCAGCGTTGCGAGGATCACGAACAAAGTGACGACGTCGCGCCGGTTGAAGGCGCCGACGGCGGGTCGTTCCATCCGCACCCGGCGCAGGTAGGCGAGCGCGAGGCCGACGACGGCGAGGGCCGAGACCAGGGCGACGACCAGCGCGAACATCGACAGGCTGAGGGCTGTACTCGTCATGGGTCAGGCTCCGATCAGGGCCGGGCGATTGACGAACGTCGTCTCGCGCAGGTCGCAGCGCAGCGGGCGCAGCTGGACGGCCTCGTCGTCCGGAACGACCGCGAGATCGACCTCGAGCCCGCGATCCGCGAAATGCTCGACGACCGCCGCCGCACCGAGGCCGTCGACGGCCGCCACGGGAAGGGTCAGGGCGATCCGGTCGTCCACCGCGGCGGCCCGGAAGCGCGCCGGCCACGGCTGCGTGGGCAGCGCCTCGATCGCCTCGATCAGTTCCCGGGGGGTGACCGCCCCCTGCTCGGTGCGCAGCAGTTGGTCTGCCTTGCCCAGGACCTGACTCGTGCCCGGGAGCGCAGCGACCTCGCACTGGAGAGGCTCGTCAGGGAGCAGGCGGACGACGTCACGCGTGTCGTAGCGGAACACCGGCATGCAGTCGCGGTAGGGGAAGTACGGGGTGATGACGACGGTGGCGAGGGCGCCAGGAGTGGCGGGGGCACCTGTCTCCAGGTCGAGGTACTCCACATGGCCGGTGTTGACGTCGTGGTGGAGGTGCCGCTGGCTGCAGGTGCGCCCGGTCACCGGCAGGACCTCGGTCATCCCGAACAGGTCGTTGACGCCGGGGACCCCGAAGGTCTCGGCGGCGGCGGCCGCGAGGCTGGGGGAGAGGACCTCGCCGCCGACGTCGATCCGCCGCAGCCGGACGTCGCTCGGCCCCAGGCCCCGCCGCCGGGCGGTGACGACGAGCTCGCCGAGGTAGCTGGGCGCGGCCGAGAGCAGCGTCACGGTGCCGTCGGTGAGGCTGTCGAGGGCCTCGTCGGGTGGCACCAGCCCGAGCACGCGGCAGCCGGCGTGCGCCAGCCGCAGCGTGGCGACGTCGAGCTGAACGGTCGCCGTCGAGCGGGAACTCATGTTGACCTGCATCACGTCGTCTGTGCGGAGGTCGTCGCGCAGCACGGCTGCGAGTGCGCCGATGGCGGGCCACAGCGCCATTTCGTAGCGGGAGAGCCAGATCTCGGCCGGCCGGCCCGTCGTCCCGGTCGTCCGCGTGGCGAGGTGCGGGGGAGCGTCGGCGCACAGGAAGTCCCGCTGCTGCCGGATCAGGTCACCTTTGACCGTGACCGGGACCCCCTCCAACTCGTGGGTGCCGAGCTGCGCGGGATCGATCTGCGCGGCCGCGAAGCGGCGACCGTAGAAGGGGGACTGCCGTCCCAGCCGCCGGGCCGTGCGGCGAACGGCGTTGTCTGCGAACCCCCGGCGGGCGTCCGGGTCGGAGAGAGGGCCGTTGGTGAGGGATTGGACGTCGTCGCCGGGCTCACCGAACTCGGCGATCGTGGCCAGCGCGTCGTCCACGAGCCGGGTCAGGTTGGCGGGATCGATGCGCCGGCCCCAGACCATGCTCATCACCATCCGCAGCTGGCGGACGCCGGTCTCGAACACCTCGTGCTCCTTGCTGTGGTCGTTGCCGGAACCGCGGCGGGCCGGCCGGCGTCGCAGCCGCCCGGCCCCCCGAGTTCACCGGGGCTGCGACGGATCAGAAACCGCCGCCGACGGACGTGGCGAACAGCACCGCGCTGAGCGACCCGAGTGCGTAGCGCACGTGCTTGGCGCTGCTGACGAGAGACCTCATGACGAACCTCCTTCCCGTACTGGTCGTGGCTGGTCCGGCGTTCGCCGGCCGCTGTCAGCACCTGCCCGTCAGACCGACGTCCCGCCGCAACAGCAGCCGGTGACGACGACTTCGACGTTCATCTCCGGGTGGATCGCACACGTGATGTGGTAATCCCCTGGCACCGTCCAGGGTGCGGTCGTGTATGCCTGGCCGGTCTCCACCAGCACGCGCTTGGTCACGGGAACGCCGCGTGGGGCACCGACGAGCACGCCCTCCTCGCCCGGCCCGATGATGTGGACCCAGCGCGAGCTGTTGGTCATCGGAAGCGTCTGACCGCAGGCCAGGGTGACCTTCTTCGCCATGAAGTGCTCGTGCGTCATTCCCAGCACACCCGGAGCCGGTGGCGCCGGGTCGTGCCCCGCGGCCGGCAGGTACATCCCTGCCACCGCGAGGGGCACGACCAGCAGGATGCGGGGAACCGCCACGTCGCCCTCCCGGTGTCGGTGCTGCTTGCGGTTCCAGCCTGGCCGCAGAGCACCCCTCAGAACACGAGGAGAAGGGGCAGGGGAAGGGCACCAACAGGTAGGTGCTACTCCGTGCTAACCCCCTAGAGGGACTGCTGATACGTCCGGAAAGCCCTCGTGCCGAGCCAGGCCATGACCAGCGCGAGCGCGGCGAGCAGACCGAGCCGGCTCCACACCTCGGCCCAGTCGGTGCCGGCCGACAGCGCCTCCCGTGATGCGACGACCGCCCAGTCGACCGGGTTGTAGCGCGCCACGTCGGCCACCCACGAGGCCGCGAGCGCGGTCGCCAGGAGCGCCGAGGAGAGGAACTGCAGCGGCAGCACGATGAACTGGCTGATCCCGATCAGCGCCTCCTGCTGGCGCAGCAGCAGCGCCAGGGCGTTGGAGAACGACGCCATGATCACCGAGATCAGGCAGGCGGCCGCCAGCGTGACGAGGATGCCGGCGACGCCGCCGGGGAAGCGAGCGCCGGCGATCACCGCGACGACGAGCACGACGAGGGTCTGGACGACCGTCGTCACCGCCTGGTAGGCGAGCGTGCCGGCCATCATCGCGCCGCGCCGCACGGGCGAGGCGAGCAAGCGGTCCATGACGCCGCGGTTCATGTCCTCGATGTAGACCGTGCCCGCCCAGCCGCTGGAGAACAGGGCGGTCATGACGACGACCCCGGGCGTGAGGAACTCCAGGTAGGAGCCCCGGGATGCGTCGAACCCGGGGATCTCGACGACCCGCGAGAACAGCTCACCGAACAGCAGCAGCCAGATGATGGGCTGCACGAGCGTGGCGACAGCGAACGCCGGCTGGCGCCAGAGCGCCTTGAGCGAGCGCACGGTGAGGAACGCCGAGTGCCGGGCGAGGGAACCGCGGCGGCGGGCGGCCCCGGACGCCGGTCAGCTGCGGGCGGGGCGCGATCGTGGTCATGCTGCCACCTCCAGCGTGCGCCCGACGTGCCGCAGGTAGACGTCGTCGAGCGACGGCCGGGCGACGGTCACCGAGGTCGCCGGCGTTCCGGCCTCGTCGAGCGCCGCGAGCACGGCGGGGACGGCGCGCGCACCGTCGTCCGCCCGGGCCCGCAGCCGGTTGCCCTCGGCGACGACGTCGCGCAGGCCCAGCCGGCCGCAGGACGGCGGCCGCGCGGGCGGCGTCCGCGGCGGAGGCGAGCTCGACGTGGACGGTGTCGCCGCGCAGCTCGCTCTTGAGCTCGTCGGGCGTGCCCTCGACGACGACGCGGCCGTGGTCGACGATCGCCAGCCGGTCGGCGAGGCGGTCGGCCTCGTCGAGGTAGTGCGTGGTGAGCAGCACGGTGACCTGCTCGTCGGCGGACAGGCGTGCGATCTCGGCCCACATCTCGGCGCGGGCCTGCGGGTCGAGGCCGGTGGTCGGCTCGTCGAGGAAGAGCACCTGCGGCCGGTGCACGAGCCCGATCGCGACGTCGAGCTTGCGGGACATGCCGCCCGACCAGGTCTTGACCAGCCGGTCGGCGGCGTCGGCGAGGTCGAACCGGTCGAGCAGCTCGCGGCGCGCGGGCCCGCGCCTCGGCGCGGGACAGGCCCTGGATGCGGCCGGCGAGCACGAGGTTCTCCCGGCCGGTGGCCATCGGGTCGCTCGACGGCTTCTGCGAGACGAGCCCGATCGCGCGCCGGACGGCGTCCGGCGTGGCCAGCGACGTCGAGGCCGGCGACGCGGCGCGCTGCCCGGAGTCCGGCCGGGACAGCGTGGTGAGGATCTTGACGGTGGTCGACTTGCCGGCGCCGTTCGGGCCGAGCAGGGCGAACACGGTGCCCGCGGGGACCTCGACGCAGAGGCCGTCGAGGGCGCGGACGCGCGGCGCCTTGCGCGCCGCCGGGATAGGTCTTGACGAGCTCGTCGGCGGCGCAGCGCCGGCGGATCGAGATGCGGACATGGCGGATTCCTCTCGGTGCGGGAGCCGGGCCGCGCCGCCTATCGTGGGAGTGCGCCTCGGGACGGGCTCGCGGCCCGGCTCGGGTGATGGCCCCTGGCCGGTGTTGCCGCACCGGCCAGGGGTTCTGTGTCGTGGTCACTGCGGCTTCAGCGCAGCGCCTTCCTCGCCGAGGTAGCCGACCGGGTCGGCGCATGATCTCCTCGAACGACGTGCCGCCCGCGACGAGCTCGTGCAGCCGGCGCCAGGCCTTGGTGCCGGGGAAGCGCCGTGAGCGGATGCTCTCGGCGAGCTCGGTCACGAACGTCGAGCTCGGCCTGGAGCATGTGCCGCCGGTACGCGGCTCTCGACGACGAAGAGCTCGGGCAGCTCCATCGCGGCGGACTCGGCGAGCTCGGCGTCCACGGCGCGCAGCTCGCTCCGCAGCCGCACGGCCCGGTCGTCGAGCAGGCGGGCGACCTCGTCCGGCGGCAGGCCCGGCATCAGCGAGAGGCCGGCCTCGAGCGAGGTGAAGTCGCGCGCCGGAGTCGAGAGCAGCTCGGCGAGCCAGTCCTCGAACTCGTCGACGCCGGCCGCGGTGATCTCGTAGACCGTGCGCTCCGGTCGCCGTCCCTCCCGGGTCGTCTCGCGCGCCGTGATCAGCCCGTGCTTCTGCAACGACTCGACGACCGCGTAGAGCGAGCCGTAGTTGAGCTTGATGCTCTTCTCCTTGCCGCGGGTGCGCAGCGTCGTCGAGATCTCGTACGGGTGCATCGGGCTTCTCGGTGAGGCAGGCCAGCACGGCCAGAGCGAGCGGGTTCGACACCCTGCGCCTGCGTCATCCCGGCACCTCCATCTCGATTACTCGAATCAGAGTACTCAAGGAGGAGTAGCTGTCAATGGCCCCACCCCAAAGCGGCGATCAAGGAAAAGTTGGGGATCATGGTTCACCATGATCCCCAACTTTTCCTTGATCGCCGCCGAAAGGGGAGGCTCAGCCGAGCGGGGCCGGCAGGGGGCGGGAGTGGACGACGCTGAGCGCCGTCACCGCGCGTGTCAGGACCACGTACAGACGGCGCAGCCCCGATCGCTCGTCCGGCTCGTCCTCGGCGATCTGGGCCGGCTCCACGACGACGACGCGGTCGAACTCGAGCCCCTTGGCAGTCGTCGCCGGCACCACGGAGACCCGCGGCGGGACGCCGTCCACCGGGTCCGTGCCCAGCACGTGGTGCTCCACCCCTGCGGTCGTCAATGTCCGGAGTGCCTTGGGCATCCACGCGCCCGGAACGATGAGCCCGACCGACCCCTCGGCGGCCAATGCGGACCGGACCGCGCCGAGCGCCCCGGGCCACAACCCGGAGCCGTCGACGGGCACGATCGAGAGGCTGCCCGGGTCGTCGCGGACCGACGTCGGCGCGGACATCCCCGGTGCGATCACCGGAAGCAGCCGGGCCGCGAAGGAGATGACGGCGGCCGGCACCCGGAAGCCCCGGTCGAGCACCTCCAGGTGGGCCTCGGGATGCCCGAGGTGCGACAGTGCGACGTCCCACGACGGCGTGGCCCATGGCGTCGTCCCCTGCGCGATGTCGCCGAGCACGGTCGCCGCTCCCGTGGAGCACCGGCGGCCGACGGCCCGCAACTGCATCGGCGACAGGTCCTGCGCCTCGTCGAGCACGACGTGCCCGAGGCTCGGCGTCCGGCGGAGCAGGTCCGCGAGCTCGTCGAGCAGCACCACGTCGGCAGGTGACCAGCGTGCGGTGGCGCGCGACCGGGGCGGCGGTGACCACAGCAGCGACTCGGCCTCGTCGTCCGTCAGCACGTCCTCGGTGCACGAGACCAGGAACGACACGTCCGTGAAGAGCCGGTGCAGAACCGCCCGCGGCTCCAGCGACGGCCACACGAGGTCGACGTAGCGGCGTACGTCGCGGCTGCGGGCGACGGCGTCCTGCACGCGGTCGTCGGGGGAGTCGCCCGCCTCCTCCATGAGCACGAGGATGGCGTGTGCGAGCCGGTGGGCGAGCATCTCGCGCGCCGCGCCGTAGCGGGCGCCGCGTCCGCGCAGCTCCTCGACGATCTCTTTCACCTGGTACGCCGGCAGCCGCCACCGCCGCGAACCCCGCGGCAGCACGAGGGCCTCCTGGGGCTCGGCCACGTGCGCCCATACGGCCCGGTGCAGCACCGCCGCCATCCGGGCGTCCCCCTTGAGGACGGCGACAGGCACGGGGTCCGACCCCCGGGCGTGGATCACCCCGGCCCGGACCTGACGGAACCCCTCGTCCTCGGCGCTGCGTGCCGCCTCGCCGGCCACGAGGTCTTCCACCGTCGTGTGCCGCACCTCGACCTCCCCGAGGCTCGGCAGGACGGCGCCCACATGCTCGAGGAACGCGGAGTTCGGGCCCGACCACGAGGACCCCGGCCCGGGCCAGCTTGTCCCGGTGGGCGTACAGGAGCCACGCGGCGCGGTGCAGGCCGACGGCGGTCTTGCCGGTCCCGGGCGCGCCCTGGACGCAGACCGTCGTCCCCGCCCCCGCCCGCACGATCTCGTCCTGCTCCGGCTGGATGGTGGCGACGATGTCGCGCATCGGCCCGACGCGGGGGCGCTCGATCTCCCGGGCGAGGATCGCGCTGCGCCCGGTGGTCTCCGCGGGGTCGGTGAGGTGCTCGTCCTCGTAGGCGGTGATGCTGCCCGCCTCGATGCCGAACCGGCGCCGCCGCTCGACGCCCATCGGCTCCGCGCGGGAGGCGCGGTAGAAGGCCCGCGAGACCTCGGCCCGCCAGTCGACGACGACGGGGTCGCCGGAGGGGTCGGCCACGTGGCGGCGGCCGATGTACCAGCGCTCGCCGTTCGTGTGGTCGGTCCGGCCGAAGAACAGGGCAGTGGACGGATCGTCGATGAGGGACTTGGCGCGCTGGTGCAGCGTCCACGCCAGGTACTCGGCGGAGACGGCGTTACCGCCCTGAACGGTCAGGCCGAGCGTCCGCTCACGCATCCGGGCGAGGTCTGCGCGGGCCTGGGCCAGGTAGGCCCGTTCCTGGTCGAGAGGGTTGCTCACAGGGTCGATGTCGGGTGTCGGTCGCTTGCGTTGTTCAGGCTCCACGACGTCAGGCACGAGGATCTACGGTACGCCGACGCGGGGAATAGCCCCACCGGTTTCTGGCGTCCGCTCGTCCTGCAGACCGCCCGCGGACGACCAGGCGCAGGGTCAGTCCGCGAACATCCGGCGGGCCGACCCCTCCGCCTCGTCGTAGGCCCGGCCCGTCACCTCGAGTGCGTGCTCGACCTCGGTGAGGGCCGCCCGCACCTGCTCGTGCACCGCCTGCCAGCGCGCCATCACCGCCGCGAAGGCGCCGGCCGCCTCGCCCTGCCATGTCGCGCCCAGTTCGGCCAGGTGCCGCCCGAGCTCGTCGACGTCCGCAGCGACCTGCGCCGCGCAGGCACCGACGGCACCTCGGGCCCGCCCCATCTCCCCGGTGTCCACCTCGAACCACACGGCGCCCCCCGTTCCCGGCAGCACCTGCAGCCGCCGACCCGACGAAAGGGTGGCATCCCGGCCGCCCGTCCCGCGAACGGCCGTCCACAGGTTCTGCCCGGGGCGCGGGCTGTGGACGGGGCGCCCCGAGCGTCGGCACAGGACGGCGTTCTACGGTGACCTCGTGGCCGTGCTGATCGATCCTCCGGGGTGGCCCGCGCACGGCCGGCAGTGGTCGCACCTCGCCAGCGACAGCTCCCTGGAGGAGCTGCACGCCTTCGCCCGCCGGGCCGGCCTGCCCGAGCGCGGGTTCGAGGGCGACCACTACGACGTCCCCGAGGAGCGCTACGCGGCGGTCGTGGCCGCCGGAGCGTTGCCGGTGACGGGGCGCGAGCTGGTCCGCAGGCTCCAGCGCTCCGGCCTGCGGCGGCCGAAGCGGCGCGGTGAGCGGGTGCTCGCGAGCACCTCACGGCCCGGCGAACCGCGGGTCGACACTCTGCTCTCGGCGCTGCCGCCTCCCGGCCCCGTGCGGGCCGTGCTGCTCCTCGCGGTTGCCGGGACCAGCCTGCTCGTGCTCCCCGACGGCGCGACGGGCACCGAGGGGTACCTCGTCCCCGGCGCCCCTGTGGCCCCGGGCGAGGCGCCGCACGAGGTGCTCTCGGCGGTCGGGGCCGGCGCCCTCGGCGACGCCTGGCGCTACGGCGGCCCCCCGGTTCAGGTCGGCTACCTCCGGCACGTGGACGGCGAGCGCGTCGCCGGCGCGGAGGCCGAACTGGTCGCGCGGTGGCGCTGGCCCGGAATGGTCCCGCCACCGGCCCCGCGGCCGCCCGCGCTCTGGACGGACGCCGGCCAGGCCGCCGCCCTTCTCCCGGTCACCCTCGCACCGCTGGCCCGCCCGCGCCCCTGATCCGATCTGTGTCCTCGGCTCGTGCCGGCCGGCGCAGGCACGGGCAGCCCTGCTCGGCGGCTCAGCAGCCGAGTGCGGTGAGCTCGGTGGCGAGGTTCGCGCGGGCGGCGGCCTCCCAGCGCTCGCGCGCCGCGGCCGTCCGGTACAGCTGCGGCGCCGCGTCGAGAGCGCGGAGCACGGCTGCGCGTCCGGCCCGGAACAGCTCCTCCGGAACGTGCGAGTACTCGTCGCGCACGCCGCGCACGTAACGCCCGTACCGCTGCGGCTCGCTGGCCAGGATCGCGAGGTCGGCGTCGCAGAGGACGGCGCCGTCGTCGTCGGCGGCGGCCGGGTCGTGCCGGGCCGTGAGCAGCACGAGCCGGCGTACTTCGCCGACGCGATGCGCGGGCACGCCGAGCTCGGTCAGCACCTGCTCGGCGAGGTCGGCACTGCGCTGCTCGTCGTCCCCCGGCTTGCCCTCGTAGACGGCGTCGTGGAACCAGGCGGCCAGCCGGACGGCGGCCAGGTCCCGGGCGAACGGCGCAAGCGCGTCGACCCCGTCGAGCACCTCGGCGAGGTGCTCGACGTCGTGATATCGCCGCTCGGGCGCTCGCCAACGGCTCACGAGGTCCTCGCCGGCCAGGGTGACCACGCGGGCGGCCGCGGTGGCACCCGCCTCCCGCACCGCTGCCGCCCAGTCCTGCTCGAGGTCCCGCACGCCGTCCATGGTGGCGCACGGTCGACGGTCAGCCGTTGCTGGCCGGCTTGGTGCCGAGAGTGATCGTCAGGTCGGTCTTGGCGCCGTTGCGGACGACGGTCAGCGTCACGGTGCTGCCCGGGTGCAGTGCACGGACCGCGGCGATCAGGGAGTCCGCGCCCTCGAGGGGGTTCCCGTTGACGCCGATGACGGAGTCGCCCGACTTCAGACCGCCCTTGGCCGCCTGCGAGCCGGCCGTGACGTTCTGGATCACTGCGGCCTGCCGCTGCGCCCCGTCGACCTGGACGGAGCCGTCGCGAAGGGTCACCCCGAGGAACGCGTGCTGGACCGTGCCGGACTTCAGAAGCTGGTCGGCGACGTCCCGAGCCTCAGCGCTGGGGATCGCGAAGCCGAGCCCGATGTTGCCGGACTGGCCACCGGTCGATCCGAGCGAGGCGATCGACGAGGTGATGCCGATGACGCGGCCCGTCGCATCGACGAGGGCACCACCGCTGTTCCCGGGGTTGACTGCGGCATCCGTCTGGATCGCGTTGGTGACGACGTCGTTGTTGCCGCTCTGCTGGCCGAACGGGTCGTTGCTCTGCGTCCCCGGCTGGGTGCGCACCGGGCGGTTGAGCGCGCTGATGATGCCGGTGGTGACCGTGCTGGAGAGGCCGAGGGGATTGCCGACGGCCATCACGGGGTCGCCGACCTTCACGGCGCCGGAATCGGCGAACGACGCCTGCTTGAGCTCGGCCGGCGGGTTCTTCACCTGCAGGACGGCGAGGTCGGTGGACGGGTCGCTGCCGACGATCGTCGCGTTGTAGGCCCGGCCGTCACTGAGGACCACCTGCACCTGGCCCGCGCCACTCGTCGCCGCGGCGATGACGTGATGGTTGGTCAGGATGTGCCCCTTGCCGTCGTAGACGATGCCGGACCCCTCGTCGCCGCTGTTGCCGGCCGTGACCCGGACAGCGACGACGCTGGGCTCGACGGCCCGCGCCACCGCCACCCAGTCGGACGCCGGAGCGCCCTTGGTCACCAGCGGCGCGGAGCTTCCCTGCGACGAGGTGCCGTTCGAGGACGAGCCGCCGGAGCCGGACGTCGTCTGCGCGGCCGACGAGGTGTCGAGGCGGTTCTCGGCGATGCCGACGGTCAGCAGGCTCGACAGGAGGGCGGCGCCGACGCCGACGCCGACGACACCCGCCCACCCCGGACCGCGGCGCTCCCTGCGCTGCTGGCCGGGCGGCACGGGCGGAGGGCCCCATGGGCCGACCGGCTGCGGCTGTGTCTGTCCGCCGGAGTAGGCGTAGGGGTACGAGCCGACGGAAGCCGGTACCGGCTGGGTGTGGTCCGGCTGGCGATCGGCCGCCCAGGGATCCTGCCGGCCGGGAGGAACGTCCACGGGCTGGTCGACGGTGTGCTGGTCCGCGCCGGGCTGCTGGACTTCGGGCTGCTGGACGCCGGGTTGCTGGACGCCGGGCTGCTGGAACCCGTGGTCCGCGGCCGGCTGGTGGACGCCGTCGTGATCGGCGGGGGAGCGGTCGTCGACGGGCCGGTCGACGCGGGTGTGGTCAGCGGGAGGTGCGCCGTCGAACCCCTGCGTGTCCTGGGTGTCCGTGGTGCTCGGGCTCGCCCAGGGCACGGGCCGGGGATCCCGCCCGGGCTCGGGGGAGTAGGACATGATCCGTCACCTCTCGTCGTCGGATGACTCCATTGGACGCCATCCCGCTGGATAGTGCCTCAGGGCTGACTGACAGTTCCCTGAGAGCGGAACCGGGTGGCGGCCCGGCGCCATGTCAGGGAACCAGCGGCAGCGCGACGCGGAAGGTCGCACCCCCGCCCGGCGTGGTCCGGACGTCGACGGTTCCGCCGTGAGCGGCGGTCACCGCCGACACGATCGACAGGCCGAGACCGGACCCCCCGCCGGTGCCCCGCCGCCGCGAGGAGTCCACCCGGTAGAAGCGCTGGAATACCTTACCGGCCTCTTCGGGCGGCAGCCCCGGGCCGTGGTCGCGCACCTCGAGCACCGCGCAGCCGGGCTCGTCCCGGCCGGGAGCGAGCTGCGACGGCGGTTCCACGCCGACCGCCACCTCCACGGGAGTCCCCGCCGGCGTGTGCCGCACGGCGTTGGCCACGAGGTTGGTCACCACCTGGCGCAGCCCTCCCTCGTCGCCGACGACGACGGCCGGCACCGGCCCGGAGCCCGGTTGCAGGCCGGTCAGCCGCACGGGCCGGTCCGGATCGAGGCCCCGCACGTCGTGCACGGCGTCCCCGGCCAGGACCGCCAGGTCCACGGGTTCGGCCTTCGCGGGGCGGCGCTCGTCCAGCCGCGCGAGCATGAGCAGGTCCTCGACGAGCCCGCCCATCCGGCTGGCCTCGTCCTCGATGCGCCGCATCGTCCGCGGCACGTCCTCGGCCGGGACCGCACCCTGCCGGTAGAGCTCGGCGAATCCGCGGATGGAGGCGAGCGGGGTCCGCAGCTCGTGCGAGGCGTCCGCGGCGAACCGCCTCGTGCGCGCCTCGGAGGCCTCCCGGGCACGGAAGGCCGTCTCGATCTGGGTGAGCATCCCGTTGAGCGACCCGGTGAGCCGGCCCACCTCGGTCGAGGCGGGCTGCTCCGGGATGCGCCGGGACAGGTCGCCGGCCGCGATGGCGGCCGCCGTCTCCTCGACCTCGACCAGGGGCTGGAACGACCGCTTGATGGCCAGCCACCCCAGCAGGGCGCAGAGCAGGACGACGATCCCGCCGAGCCCGACGATGAGCACCCGCACCCGGTCGACGGTCGCGTCGACCTCGGACAACGGGGCTGCCACCACGGCGACGAGGGATCCCGCCGTGCCGTCGCTCGACGGGAGGGTGAGCGACACGTCGACGGCACGCCACTGCGTGGGGCCGTCGACCGAGCTGATCGTGCGAGGAGCGCTCACGGCAGCTCCGGGGGCTCCGGGAGCCGGCGCCTCGGCGGTCCCCACCGAGGGGCGCACCGCCTGCGGCTGATCGGTGGCGGTGGGCGGTTGGGCCACGAACGGCTGCGTCCCGCCGGGGGTCCAGAAGACGACCGACACACCGCCCGGCAGCGAGCGGCCGGTGCGGAGCCTGCCCTGGGCGGCGTCGAGGCCCGTCAGCGTCGCGGAGACCGCCGTGGCGCGCAGCGAGGAGTCCACCTGGCCGACGAGGTACCCGCGCAGCACGTACTGCGTGGCCCAGCCGGTCAAGGTCAGTGCCGTGACCAGCGCCACGAGCAGGATCGCGACGAGGCGGGCCCGCAGCGACACATGGCCCCACGCCCGGCGGGAGACGGCGAGCGGGTTGGTCACTGCTCGGGCGGCAGGCGCAGCACGTAGCCGACTCCCCGCCTGGTGTGGATGAGCGCGGGCTCGACGGCGTCGATCTTGCGCCGGAGGTAGGAGATGTACGACTCGACGATGCCCGCCTCGCCGTTGAAGTCGTAGGCCCAGACGTGGTCGAGGATCTGCGCCTTCGACAGCACCCGGTTCGGGTTCAGCATCAGGTAGCGCAGCAGCTTGAACTCCGTCGGCGAGAGGTCGACGAGCTTGCCGCCGCGGCGCACCTCGTGCGAGTCCTCGTCGAGCTCGAGGTCGTGGAACACGAGCCGGCCCGTGTCGGGCGCCCCGCCGACGCCGGTGCGGCGCAGGACGGCCCGGATCCGCGCGACGACCTCCTCCAGGCTGAAGGGCTTGGTGACGTAGTCGTCGCCGCCGACGGTCAGGCCGGTGACCTTGTCGCTGGTCTCGTCGCGGGCGGTGAGGAAGACGACGGGCACGTCGCGGCCGCGCTCGCGCAGCTTGCGGGTGACCGTGAAGCCGTCGAGGTCGGGCAGCATGATGTCGAGCACGACGAGGTCCGGACGGTGCTGCTCGGCCAGCTTCAGCGCCTCCGCCCCGTCCGCGGCGGGCAGCACCTCGAACCCGGCGAAGCGCAGGCTCGCCGTGAGCAGCTCGCGGATGCTGGGCTCGTCGTCCACGACGAGCAGTCGCGCCTCAGGAGTCTTGTCGGCCACGCTCCCAGTGTCAGGCAGAAGTCTGGGAGTGCGCTGGGAGCCCGCCGCGTGTCTGCTGTCAGCCCCCGGCAGAGGCGGGCCGCCGCAGGCTCGCCAGGTACTGGTGGACGAGGGTCACGGCGAGGGCGCCCTCGCCGACGGCGGAGGCGACCCTCTTCACCGACCCGGCACGCACGTCGCCGACGGCGAAGACACCCGGCAGCGTCGTCTCCAGCAGCAGCGGCTGGCGTTCCCGCGGCCAGGCCCCGCTCGCGGCGGCGTCCGCGCCGGTCAGCGCCGAGCCCCAGGGGTCCAGCTCGACCGAGCCGGCCAGCCACTCCGAGCGCGGCTGCGAGCCGATGAGCACGAACAGGACGCCCGTGCGCGTCTCTCGCTGCCCGGTGTCGAGGTCCTCGAGCACGAACTCCTCCAGGAAGCTCCCGCCGTGCCCGTCCACCACCTGGACCCTGCCGCGGACGTCGACGGTGGGCAGCGCCTCGATCTCGCGGACGAGGTAGTCGGACATCGTCTCGGCGAGCCCGGCACGGCGGACGAGGATCGTCACGGCGTCGGCGAACCGGGAGAGGTAGACCGCGGCCTGACCGGCCGAGTTGCCGCCGCCGAGGATGTAGACGTGCCGGCCGCGCATGGCGGACGCCTCCGTCACCGCCGCGCCGTAGAAGACGCCGCGTCCCTGCAGGGCCTCCAGCGCCGGCACGCCGAGTCGGCGGTAGCTCGCACCGGTCGCCACGATCACGGCACGGCTCGTGACCGTGCTGTAGTCGCTCAGGCCGACCCGCCGCAGGTCGCCGTCCGCCTGCAGGGACGTCGCGAACCGCATGAAGAGGAAGCCGGCGCCGAACGCCCAGGCCTGCTGGAAGGCGCCGAAGGTGAGCCGGTTGCCGCTGACACCGGTGGGGAAGCCCATGTAGTTGCGGATGAGCGAGCTCGTCCCCGCCTGCCCACCCACGGCTTCGGGCTCGACCACGAGGGTGCGCAGCCCCTCCGACGCGGCGTAGACCGCGGCCCCGAGGCCGGCGGGACCGGCGCCGACGATCACGACGTCGAAGATCTCGTCCTCGGGGACCGGCCGCATCAGCCCGAAGGCGGCCGCGATCTCGAGATCGGTGGGGTCCTGCAGCGCGGTCCGGTCCTCGGCGAAGCGGAGCTGGACGACGGGCAGCCGTGGGTTCTCCAGCCCGAGGCGCGCCAGCATGGCCTCGCCTTCGGCGGAGTCGGCGTCGTAGAACCCGATCGGGATGCGGTTGCGGGTGAAGGTGTCGCGCAGGTGCTGGGACCGCGGCGCCCACTGCTCCCCGATGATCCGGACCGCCTGGAAGCCGCCGCCGGTCCTGCTGCGCCACTCCTGCAGGAGCTCGGCGACGGCCTGGTGGAAGTCCTCGTCCGGGCTCGCCTCCGGCCAGTAGATCCAGCGGTCGAGGCGGCCCAGGGTCACCGCCTCGAACATGGGCTCCGCCGTGCTCCAGTCCCCCCACCGGATGGCGGCGACGCGCAGGGAGGACCCGGTGACGTCGGCGAGCCGAGTGATCACGTCGAGCCCGTCGGGGTCCTCGCCGCCGAAGCCCGCCAGCAGCAGGGCCACCGGCGCCTTCCCGCCGGGCCGCCGGCCCTGGCTCCTCAGCCGGTCCCGGACCTCGTCGGGGCCCGCGGCGGTCACGACGTCGTAGTCGCGGTCGTACCGGCGCAGGAGCTCGCTCTGCAGGAGGTCGCGGACCTTCGCGGACCGGGACACCACGAGCAGGACGGGACGGACGCCGTCGGTCATGGCCGGCTCCTCGAGGTCAGGCGGACACCGGCGGCCGCGGTCGCGGTGACCAGCAGGAGGAACGTGAGGTAGACCCAGGCCGACGCGGAGCTCCAGGCCAGCGTCCCGGCGAAGCGCACCAGGACCGCGAGTTCGGCGAGGCCGAACATCAGGTAGGCGGCGGCGGGCGCGCGCAACCGGGGCAGGTCGCCCTCGGCGACGGCGAGCCCGGCAGCCAGCCCCAACGCCACCAGCCAGGCGCCGATCGCCCGCGACGTCAGCGGACTGAGCGGCCACGGCCATGCGGTGATCGTCCCGGGCCGGACGAAGAGCACCGCGCCGACCGCGAACATCACGGCGCCCTCGACGGCGAGCGCGACGGCCAGCCATCGCGGCAGCGGCAGGGCCCGCTCCGGGTGGACGCCCTCGGCCCGCTGCTGCAGGACGAGCAGCACGGCCAGGACCACCGGAACCGACACGTAGACGGCGAGCCAGAACCACGCGGCGGCGCGGGCGGCCGACCCGCCGACCTGCAGGTGGAAGCGGTCGAGGTGCGCCACCGTCGCGACCAGCGTCAGCACGGTGAACACCAGGATGGTGACGACGCCGGCGCGGGCGTGCGCCCACGGGACGTCCCGCAGCGACATCAGGACGAGCGTGCAGCCCGCGAGGTAGGCGCCGCCCAGGAAGGCTGCGGTCAGTGGTGGCTGGATCGTCCAGGCGAAGTACCTGTCGGTCGTGTCCGGCCGGACGAAGAGCGCAGCCACCGCCAGGAACGTGAGCACGCCGAACACCACCAGCAGCGCCCGCATCGGGCGCAGCACGGGGACGTGCGTGTCCGCTGTGGTCACGATCATCACCTCACCACGTCGACGCTGCGGTGGCTACGTCCATATCCTGGCGATCTCGACGGTCCGACGGAACGGGACACCGATGACGGAGACAGTCCGCACGACTGTGCCGTCGGCAGCTGTGCCCTCGACGGCCGGCGCGGCACTCATCGCACCTCACGACCGGCGGGTGCGGGTCTTCGTCTCCTCGACCCTCGTCGAGCTCGCCGCCGAGCGCGAAGCGGCCCGCGAGGCGATCACGGCGCTGCGGCTCACGCCGGTCATGTTCGAGCTCGGCGCGCGCCCGCACCCGCCCCGGGAGCTCTACCGGTCGTACCTGGCGCAGAGCGACGTCTTCGTGGGCGTCTACGGCGACCGGTACGGCTGGGTCGCTCCCGGCAGCGAGGTGTCGGGGCTGGAGGACGAGTACCTGCTGTCCGGCGACCTGCCCCGGCTGCTGTACGTCAAGACACCCGCGCCCGAGCGTGAACCGCGGCTCACGGCGATGATCGAGCGGATCTGGGCGGAGTCCGGGGCCTCCACGACGCCCTACCGCGACCCGGCGGACCTCGGCCGGCTGCTCGCGGACGACCTGGCCGTCCTGCTCACCGAGCGCTTCGACGCCTCCCGGTCCCGGCACGCGGCCGCCGCCGATCTCGAGCCCACGCCCCCGCCCGTGCCGCCGATGGCCATGCTGGGCCGCGAGCGCGAGCTCGAGGAGGTGCTCGAGCTGCTGCGCCGTCCCGGCGTCCGGCTCGTCACCCTGCTGGGCCCGGGCGGGATCGGCAAGACGCGGATGGCCCTGGAGGCCGCAGCCCGCCTGCACGCGCCCGTGACCGCGTTCGCCGACCTCGCGCCGCTCGCGGGTCCGCAGCTGGTGCCGGCGGCGGTGGCGGCGGCGCTCGGCGTCCGCGCGGAGGGCAGCCGGCCGGTGCTCGACGTCCTCGCCGACCGGATCGGGCACCGCGAGGTGCTGCTCGTGCTCGACAACTTCGAGCACGTCCTGGAGGCCGCCCCCGTCGCGTCGAGGCTCCTCGCGGCCTGCCCGAACCTCCGCCTGCTGGTGACCAGCCGCAGCGTGCTGCACGTCCTCGGGGAGCACGAGGTGACGCTTCCCCGCTCGCCCCCGGGCCGGCCGCTGAGGTGTTCGTGGAGCGCGCCCGGCAGGTGCGGCCGGATCTCGAGCTCGACGAGGCCACCCGGCAGGCCGTGCGCCAGGTGGTTTCACGTCTCGACGGGATCCCGCTCGCGATCGAGCTCGCCGCCGCCCGGGTCCGGCTGCTCCCGCCCGAGGCCCTGGCCCGGCGCCTCGACCGTCGCCTGGACCTGAGCTCCCAGGACGTGGACCGGCCGGCCCGGCAGCAGACGCTGCGGACGACGGTCGGCTGGAGCTACGCGCTGCTCGGGCGCGCCGAGCGCTCGCTGCTGCGACGGCTGTCGGTCTTCGCCGGCGGCTTCTCGCTGGAGGCCGCGGAGGCGGTCGGCGGGACCGACCCGGTCGAGGACGTTCTCGAGACGCTCTCCGCCCTGGTCGGTCACAGCCTCGTCACCCCGGACGCCGGCAGCCGCGGCGAGCCCCGCTTCCGGATGCTGGAGACGGTCCGCGAGTTCGCGGCCGAGCGGCTCGACCAGGCCGGCGGGCGCGAGGGGACGATGGGGCGCCTCACGGTGTACCTGCGCGGGCTCACGGAGCGGGCCGAGGCCGGGATCATCCGCGGCGACGTCCGGCGGTGGCTGACCCGGGTCGACGCCGACCTCGGCACGCTGCGCTCAGGGGTCGCCTGGGCGCTCGACCAGGACGACGCCGTGCTCGCCATCCGGCTCACCGCCCCGCTGACCCGGTACTGGTGGGCGCGTGGCCTGCTCGGGGAGATGCTCGACGTCGCCGAGCGCGTCGCCGCCCTACCCTCGGCCGGTGCGCTGCCGGCGCGCGAGGCCGCGCTGCTGCTCTGGACGCGCGGCACGATCCGGATCGCCTTGGGCCGCACCGCCGAGGCGGTGCCAATGCTCGAAGAGGTGGTCGCCACCCGCGCGGCGGGCGACGACCGGCTGCTGGGCCCCGCCCTGTTCAGCCTCGCCCTCGTCAGGCCGGTCGAGGAGGGTGCGGGACCGGTCCGCGACCTCCTCGCCGAGGCCGTGGACGTCGCGCGGGCGAACGGCGACCGGTGGGGGATGGCCCTCGCGCTCATCCCCCTCGGCGACCTCGCGCTGCTCGAGGGGGACGTTGCCGCCGCGCGGCCGATGCACGAGGAGGTCCTCGCGCTCGCCGAGGCCACCGACGACGACCACATGCGCGCGCAGGCCCACGACCAGCTCGCCCTCGACGCCCTGCTCGCGGGCGAGCTCGACCCGGCCGCCGAGCAGCTGCGCCGCGCTGCGGGGCTGCACGGGGAGCTGCGCGACCACGAAGGCATCGCCTACTGCCTGGAGGGCTTCGCCGCGCTCGCGCTGTCCCGGGGCCACGCCGAAGAGGCCGCCCGGCTGCTGGGCACCGCCACTGCGGCGCGCCGCCTCGTCGGCGCCGCGGTCTGGCCGTTCATGCAGCCGCTGCACGAGCGGTTCGAGACGTTCGTCCGGATGTCCTTGCGGGACGGGTTCGACCCGGCCTTCGCCGCCGGGCTGCAGCTGGAGCCGCTGGCCGTGCTCGCGGACGCGGCCGCCGAGGTCGACCGCCGGCCCCCCGCCCAGCCGCCCGCCCAGCCCGCCGCCCAGCCGGGCGGCCGGCCAGCCTGATGACGTTGAACATCACGAGGGACCGGAACGTGGTCTGCGGGCACACTTGGGTCCCCGTGATGTTCAACGTGGCCGTGGCCGGACCGAGGCGCACAAGACAGGGTGTGGCACGAAGGGGCGCGCCCTAGCGGTGCGCCTGGTCGAGGGCGGACTGCAGGGAGCCGATGTACCCGTCGCTCGTCACGGTCGCGCCGGAGACGGCGTCGATCTCGGCGCTGCCGGCCTGCACGGCCTCCTGGTTCAGGATCGGCACGGCGTAGTCGTTGATCTCGACGTCGCGGGAGTTGTTCGCGGGGACCTGGACCGTTCGGGCCGAGACCACCTTCCCGCCGTGGACGGTGATCTCGACCTGGACCGGGCCCCATCGGGTGTCCACAGCTTCGCCCGTGAAAGTGCCCGATCCACCGGTGCTGCCGGTGCTGCCTGATCCGCCGGTGCTGCCTGATCCGCCGGTGCTGCCTGATCCGCCGGTGCTGCCTGATCCGCCGGTGCCGGACGAGGGCGTGCCGGACGAGGGCGTGCCGGACGAGGGCGTGCCCGCCGGCGCGGACGAGCGATTCAAGCTGGTGGGGTACGCGAACAGCAGCGCCAGACCGGCCGCTGTGCCGGCGCCGGCGAGCACGATCCTGCGGCTCGGGTCGCGGGTCACCATGCGAAGCGCTCCAGGTGGATCCGGTCGGGGGGCACGCCGGCCTCGAGGCAGGCGTCGCGAGCGGCGTCCATCCAGTCCGGGGCGCCGCAGATGTAGACGTCGTGACCGGCCACGTCCGGCACCAGGGCGCGCAGTGCCTCGGCCTCGCCGAGGTGCCCGGCGGACTGCGGCAGCCAGGTGCGCCGACCGGGGATCCGGGGGCCGATGGCGTACCAGACCCGGGCTCCCCGCTGAGCGGCGAGCGTGTCGAGCTCCGCCTTGAGGACGACGTCCTCGACCCGGGACGCCCGGTACACCAGGGTGACGTCGCCCGGTCCCTGCGGGAGCTCCTCGAGCAGCGCGCGCAGGGGCGCCACGCCGATGCCTCCCGCGAGCAGGGTCACCTTCCGGCGGATCCGGACGCCGCCGTGCAGCTTCCCGAAGGGTCCCTCCAGGAGCACCCGCGTCCCTGGCCGCAGCGCTGCGAGCCGCCGGACGCCGTCCCCGTCGCCCTTCGCGGTGATCCGCAGCCGGTGCGCGGTGGGCGACGCCGAGAGCGAGTACGGGTGGCCACGGGTCCACCCCGGACCGTCGAGGAACCGCCAGGTGAAGAAGTGACCCGCCGCTGCCCCGAGCCGGGACAGGGAACGGCCGCGCATCACCACGCTGACGGCGTCCGCGCCTTCGGGTACGACCGCCTCGACCACGAGCCGGTGGCGCAGCGACCGGGTCAGCGGCACGGCCACCCGCCAGATGAGCAGGGCGGCGGCGGCCGCGGCCCACAGCGTCCACCAGTACACCGTGGCCACGGGATTGCTCAGGAAGTCCTGGCCGGTCCAGAGCTGGTGCGGCAGGGCGAGGCCGACGCCGAGGTAGGCATACAGGTGCAGCAGGTGCCAGGACTCGTACCGGAGGGCACGCCGCGCGGCCCGCACGGACGCGACCACGACTGCGGCCAGCGCGGCGGTGCCGGCGACCGCGAGCAGCATGCCGGGGTAGTCGAGGGTGAGCGCGACGAACTCGCCGATCACGCCGTGACCGTCGCCGGCCGCGTAGCCGAGGGTGATGAGCACGACGTGCGCGAGCATCAGGTCGAAGGACCAGAAGCCGACGAGCCGGTGCCTGCGGGCGAGCTCGTCCTGCCCGAAGGCCCGCTCGACGAACGGGACCCTGGCCATCAGGAGCACCTGGACGAGCAGGAGGTCGGCGGAGATCAGTCCGGTGAGCCGGCCGGCGGAGTCGAGGCCGCGCTCACCCAGCGGGTCGGACAGGTCCTGCAGCCCGCCGCCGGACACCCAGAGGGCGACCACGACGAGCATGCTGAGCCAGGCCAGGACGGCTGCCGCGTCGCCCCACCAGCGGGGGACGAGCAGCGCACGGCGAAACGGACGTTGCACGCCGGCCGCTCCTCGGACCGCCGTCCCGCTCGTCACGCGATCCATGGAACACCGGTTCCCTCGGAGAATCCTGGGTAGGGCCTGTGAGGTCAGCTGCCCGGCGTGGCAGGGCCCTGCAGGATCTCGTCGGAGTCGATGATCCGGTAGGCATAGCCCTGCTCCGCCAGGAAGCGCTGCCGGTGGGCCGCGAACTCCTGGTCGAGCGTGTCCCGTGCCACGATCGCGTAGAACCGGGCTGCCCGCCGATCGGCCTTCGGCCGGAGCACGCGCCCGAGGCGCTGCGCCTCCTCCTGTCGCGACCCGAACGACCCCGAGACCTGGATGGCCACGCTGGCCTCCGGGAGGTCGATCGAGAAGTTGGCGACCTTGCTGACGACGAGGGTCGTGATCTCACCGTGCCGGAACGCGTCGAAGAGCCGCTGCCGTTCCTTGACCGTGGTCTCGCCCTTGAGCACGGGTGCGTCGAGCCGCTCCCCGAGGTCGTCGAGCTGGTCGATGTACTGACCGATGACGAGCGTCGGCTCACCCTGGTGCTGGGCGACGAGGCGCTCGACGACCTTGGTCTTCTCCGCCGCGGTCGAGCAGAGCCGGTAGCGCTCCTCCGGTTCCGCCGTCGCGTACAGCAGCCGGTCGCGTTCCGGCAGCGTGACGCGGACCTCGACGCAGTCGGCAGGCGCGATGTAGCCCTGCGCCTCGATGTCCTTCCACGGGGCGTCGTAGCGCTTGGGGCCGATCAGGGAGAACACGTCGCCCTCGCGGCCGTCCTCCCGGACCAGGGTCGCGGTGAGGCCGAGGCGGCGGCGGGCCTGCAGGTCGGCGGTCATCCGGAAGATCGGCGCCGGCAGCAGGTGGACCTCGTCGTAGATCACCAACCCCCAGTCACGGGCGTCGAACAGCTCCAGGTGGGCGTACGCGCCCTTCCGCTTGGTGGTCATCACCTGATAGGTGGCGATGGTCACGGGCCGGATCTCCTTACGGGACCCGGAGTACTCCCCGATCTCGTCCTCGGTGAGGCTCGTGCGCTTGAGCAGCTCGTCGCGCCACTGCCGGGCGCTGACGGTGTTGGTCACGAGGATGAGCGTGGTGGCGCTCGCGCGCGCCATGGCCGCCGCCCCGACGATCGTCTTGCCGGCGCCGCAGGGAAGGACGACGACTCCCGAGCCCCCGTGCCAGAAGCCTTCGACGGCCTCCTTCTGGTAGCTCCGTAGGCTCCAGCCCTGCTCGGCGAGGGCGATCGGGTGCGCCTCGCCGTCGACGTAGCCGGCGAGGTCCTCGGCGGGCCAGCCGAGCTTGAGCAGGACCTGCTTGAGGTGGCCGCGTTCGCTGGGGTGCACCAGCACGTGCTCGGTGTCGAGTCGCTGGCCGACCAGCGGCTTCACCTTGGCGCTGCGCAGGACCTCCTCGAGCACCGGGACGTCGAGCGCGTGCAGGACGAGCCCGTGCGCGGGGTGCTTGACGAGCTGCAGGCGCCCGTAACGGGCCATCGTCTCGGCGACGTCGACGAGCAGCGCGTGCGGGACGGGGTAGCGGGAGTACTCGAGCAGGACGTCGACGACCTGCTCGGCGTCGTGGCCTGCCGCGCGCGCGTTCCACAGGCCCAGCGGCGTCAGCCGGTAGGTGTGGACGTGCTCGGGGGCGCGCTCGAGCTCGGCGAACGGCGCGATGGCCTGGCGACAGGCGGCCGCCAGGTCATGGTCGACCTCGAGGAGCAGGGTCTTGTCGCTCTGGACGATGAGCGGGCCGGCCGAACCTTGATCGGTCACGCACTGCCTTCCGTAGGTCTTGCGGCGGGGATCCCCAGTCTCAACCGCGCCGGCCGCCTCCGTCTTCCGGACGCCGCGGCGCCCGCGCACGCACAAGGGCCCCCGCCGAACGGCGGGGGCCCTCGTGCCCGACTGCTTCAGGCGTCAGTTCACCGAGACGATCGTCCTGGAGCTGCTGGTGCCGTAGCCGATCCAGCCCAGGTACGGCGCCCCCGCGGTGAGGCCCTTCCACGTCACGCTCACCTTCCGGGTCGACCCCAGAGCGCCCGTGAGCGTCGTCGGCGACACGGTGAGGTTGCCCGCCGCCGTGTTCGGGACGACGAACGTGCGCAGCGTGAACGGGATGGTGGCGCCCGCCGCGGCGAACCCGTTGACCTCGACGTAGTACGTCCCCGCGGACGGCGAGACCACGTCCGCCGTCTCGTTCGACAACGGCGTCGCCCCCTCGGCGGTGACGAGGTTGCCGTCGGCGTCGAAGATGTAGACGTCGGCGTCGTCAGTGCTCGCGACGCCCACCGTCTGCGCCCGCAGCAGCGTGGAGCCCGCCGGCACGGTCACCGGGACCACCACGTTGCTGGCGTCGTTCGCGGGCGGAACCGCCACCGGACCCGGTGTGACGGACCCGTTGACGACGTTCCCCTCTGCCAGGCCCTTCACGTGCAGCGGCAGCCGAGTGACCCCGAGCTTGACGTTGTAGGAGGCCGAGCCGGCGGCGCCGGTCCCGTGCACCTCTGCCGGGGCGGCGACTGCCACCGGGCGGACTGCGATCGGGCTGCGCACGGAGATGTGCTTCGGGCCGGTCCAGGTGAGGAAGCCGGTACCGAACGCGCCGAGCTTGCCCTTGGCGCGGGTGATCGTGACCTTGAAGGTCTTGGCCTGCCCGGCCCTCGTGAAGCGCAGGACTGAGGGGCTGACCTTGACCTTCACCCCGGCCACGCTGACGTAGGCCCGGTAGGTGCCCTTCGTCAGTGCCGTCACCCGCCGGGTAACGGTCTGCTTGCCGGGCAGGGCACCGATGCCGATCGAGGGCACGTTGACGTTGCTGGCGTCGATGGCCTTGACACCGGACCCGGTGTCGAAGCCCTGGCCATCGAGGTAGCCGAGGTAGTCGGTGATCCCGGCGTCGTAGATCAGCCCTGGGTTGAGGAACATGCGCGGGTTGACGAAGCCGGCCCCCTGGGCGAACGGGTCGCGGTCGTGCTTGCCGTTGGCCTTGAGCGTGTCCTTCGCAGTGGTCATCATCGCCGACTTGACGGCGGCGGGGGACCAACGCGGGTGGACCTGCAGGATCAGCGCTGCGAGCCCGGAGATGTGCGGCGCCGACATGGACGTGCCGGATTCCGGCCCGTAGAAGTCGCCCTCGTTCCGCGACGGCGCGACGGCGGCGATGATGCCTACGCCCGGCGCGGCGATGTCGGGCTTGATGAGGTCCGCACCGGTGTCCTCGGACGGCCCCCGCGAGGAGAAGCCGGCGACCTGCGGGAGCGGCGTGGGCGGCAGGCCCGTGGTGTCGCCGGGCTGGAAGGCGATCGTCGGGTTCGCCGTCGATGCCACGTAGGCCTTGATCGCCGCACCGGCCACCTCGTCGACGTGAATCGTCGGCACGGAGTGCACGTCCGGGTCGAGGCTGTTCGGGCTCGTGTTCACGAGCACCATGGCGACGCCGCCGGCCCGCTTGACCTCGGCGGACTTGGCGACCCGGTCGTACACGCCGCGGTCGCAGACGACGACCTTGCCGGTCACCTTGGCGGGGTCGAGGCTGCCCGGAGCGCAGAGCCGGGCAGCCGTACCGGCGGCTCCGGGCACGCCGGCGGAGGCGGCCAGGACCGCGGGCGTCGCGGGCAGGGTGGTGCGGAACAAGCTGACGCCGCGGTACTTCTTGCCGTTGCCGAGGACGACGGTGCCCTCGAAGCGGTGGGCGGTGGTGGCGGCGACCGTGGTCTCCCAGGGCGCCACGTGCTCGACCGTGTTCGCGCCGGGGCCGCTGTTGCCGGCGGACGCCGACACGAAGATCCCGGCCGCGGCGGCGTGCAGGAACGCGACGTCGACGATGTCGAAGGCGAGGCCGCTGCCCACGGAGTAGTTGATGACGTCGACACCGTCGGCGACGGCCTGGTCGACCGCGGAGAGGATGTCCGCGTCGTTGCCGCTGGCCGAGCTCGGGTCCTCCTTGAGGCTCCAGAGCGCCTTGTAGACCGAGAGCTTGGCGGCGGGCGCCATGCCCGAGGCGGTCCCGAAGTCGACGCCACGGATCTTGATGTGCTTGACGGGGTTACCGACGGCGGTGGAGGAGGTGTGCGTGCCGTGCGAGTTGCCGTCCCGCGGGGAGAGCGACTCCTGCGGCACGAGCGCGGAGGGGCCGCCGTTCTCGTCGACGAAGGTCGAGTAGTAGCGGGCGGCGAGGACCTTGCTGTTGCACGTGCTGGCAGGGAAGCCCTGGCCCGCCTGGCAGATCCCCGTGAACGTGTTGCCGTCGGTCTTCTTCATCGCGATGCGGTCGTTGAGGTCCCGGTACGGGATGCCCGTGCGCTGCGGGAAGATCGTGGTGACCGGCTTGCCCGCCACCGACGGGCTCTCCGGCGTGTAGCCGCTGTCGATGACGCCGACGACCACGCCCCGGCCGGCCTTGGCCTGGCCGCCGAGCTTCGCCCAGAGCCCGTTCTTGCCGGTCAGGCCGAGCAGCTTCGGGGTCTCGGTGGTGCTGGCCTTGACGGTGCGGTTCGGTACCACCTGGAGCACGCCGGGCGTCCGGGCGAGCTTCTGCGCCTGGGCGCCGCTCAGGTGCGCGGCGAAGCCGTTCAGGGCGACGGAGTACCGGGCGAGGGGCTTGACCGCCGCGGCATGGATCACGGAGGCCTGCTCCTGCGCGATGAAGCCGCGATAGCGCTTGGCCGCGGAGCTGCTCAGGTTCAGCTTGTGCCCGGTGGCGGGCTTGGTTGCGGCGTAGCCGCGGACGTCGCCGGAGTAGCTGGCGACCGGGTTGTGCGCCAGCTGGACGATGTAGGTGCCGGCCTTGAAGCCACCGTTCGCAGCGGCGGTGCGGGTGGAGGAGGTGCTGCCGGCCCCCGATCCCCCTGCGGTGACGGCGGTCGCGGTGGCGGCACCGACCGTCGTGGTGGCGGCTGCGACAGCCACCGCGGCTGCCGCGACGACCACGGAGCGTCGGCTCAGCGATCTGCTGGTCAGAGTTGGCACGCATGTCCTCCTGGGAACGGAAGCCGCCACGACAGTGCGCGGGCGGGACGTCCCCGATGGCGGCAGCCCGAAGCAAACCGGACATGTCACACACCGTCAAGGGTGGGCAAAGCTCTCCCATCCGACACGCCGCAAACGCTTACAGGACACGCCGTTGCGTCAACGATGCGCAACGCAAAGAGTGCGCGGAGTCACCGCGGGGCGACGCCGGTCACACGGTGGACGGAGAACGTCCGCACCTCCTCGGATCCCCGGTCGAAGGCGGTGATGCGGCCGGCGTCCACCGACAGCGGCTCGACGAGCCGGCGCGCCACCCGGCCGCCCGCGTCGGCGTACCCGATCCAGACCGGACGGCGCTCGGCGGCGGCGTCCCGGAGCAGGGCCAGGGCGCTGGCCGGGTCCGTGGCCGCCAGCGCGGGCGGGATCCCGACGTCCACGGGGTCCGGCGACTCCGCGCGGGCCCGGGCGGCCTCGTCCGCGGAGCGCAGCGCCTGCACGGCCCCCAGCAGCGCCGCCGAGGACGGCGACGGCGGCAGCGGGGTCACCGGCCTGGGCCGCGAGCGCGGCGGGGTGCGGTGCGCCCGGGGGGAACGGACGACGACCTCGCCGTCCGGCGACTCGGCGGCCGGCGCGAGACCCATCCGGCGCAGCACCGACAACACGGTCTCCGGCGGCGCCTGCGCGGCCAGCACGGTCGGTGCCAGGCGGCGCAGCCGCAGCGCCGCGGCGCGCCGGTCCGCGAGCAGCTCGGCCAGCGCGCTCTCGTCGTCCGCCCGGACGTAGCAGGAGGCCGTTCCGATCCGGATCCGCCCGTAGCGACGCGCCGTGTCCTGCACCAGGTAGCGCAGCGGCTGCGGCACTGGCGTGCTGGACGCCCGTTCCAGCCAGGTGATCAGGTCGTCGCCGGTGCGGCCCGCGTCCAAAGCCCGGCGCACGGAGTCCGGGGTGAACCGGAACACAGTGGCGCCGCCCCGGCTCTCCACATCCGCGGCGAGCGTCAGCTCCCGGTCGAGGTCGGGCGTCAGCGGTCCCGGTGCCACGGCGGTCAGATCCGCCTGCAGCAGCACGTGGTCGACCGGCGGGGGCAGGGCCGCGTCGAGTGCGTCGGCGGCGGCCTCCGGGTCGCCGGCGAGCAGGGCGCGGCCCGCGCCCGCCAGCGCGCCGGCGCCGGTGACGCCGAGCCAGCCCGCCTCGTCGAGCGCCCACCCCAGCAGCTGAGCCCTGGCGCGTCCGGCCCGGCGGGGGGCCGTCCACTCGAGCAGCGCCAGCAGCGCATCGGCGTCCGGGGCCTGTGGATCCTCGTCCCGTCCGGCCCCCGGGCCGGCCTCCGCGAGCCGGTCCAGCACCCAACGGCGCACCTCCGGGGCCGCCGCGCGGTCGACGTCCGGGCCGAGCGCAGCCCGCGGCGTGTCCCGCTCGTCCCGGGTGCCCACGAGAGCCGGGCAGCGCGTGGTCCCCAGCCAGCACTCGGCGAGGACGACCCAGCGGTCGCCCGTCGGGAGGTCCTGCCACGCGTCGAACGCAGGGGTCGGCGCCCAGCGCGGATCCGCCTCGCCGTCGTCGGCGACCAACCCGGCGGCGTAAGCGACCTCCGCCACGCGCGCCGCGACGACCTCGTCGACCTCGAGCTGGGCCGCGACCCGCCGCAGGTCGCGGACGCCGAGGCCGCCCGCGCGGAGCACCGGTGGCGGGGCCGCTCCCCAGGCGTCGGCCAGGGCGGCGACCAGGCGCACCGCCTCCGCCGCTGCGCTCGCCGCGGTGCTCGTCACGCGGGTGGCCGGCTTCGGCTCGGCGGGAACGGCAGGCGGCCGCACCAGAGCGTGCCGGTGCACGTGCCCCCCGCGCAGAGCGAGCGCGACCTCCCGGGGAAGGACGACGTGCCCGGCGTCCGCGACCCCGAGCAGGCCGTGCGCCAGCAGCCAGTCGACCGGCCCGACGGCTCCGCCACGCCGCACCGGCCGGTCCGCGTCCGCGACCTGACCGACGGGCGGGCCCCAGGTGAGGCGGTCGAGCAGGCCGCGCACCCCCTCCGGTGCGCCGGCGAGCAGCTCGGAGACGACGTGCGGCCGGCCGAGGTGCTCGGCGAGCCGCGTGAGGGCCGTCTCGGGGTCGCCCGTAGCGGGCAGGTCGAGGTCCTCGAGCAAGTCGGCGAGGCGCTGCGGGGAGCGGCGGCCGAGCGCGTCCGCGAGCGGAGGGCCGAGACCCGCGGGCCACGGGCCGAGGACGTCCCGGGCGGCTCGGACCAGCCGGACGGCTCGCGGCGCGCCCCAGACCAGCGCGAGCGCGCGCAGCCGATCGAGGACGGCACCGGCGCCGGCCCCCCAGACACGGCTCACCTGGGCCGGGGCGACGGGCTCCGGCAGCGCCGCGAGCACCTCGGCGACCTGCAGTGCCGGGGCGTCGAGAGAGTCCAGCGCGCGCTGCACGCTGAGCCGGCTCGCCGCGCGCACGCCCAGGGCCGACAGGTCGGGCGGCAGCGGAACGGCGAGATCGGGGCGATCCCTCAGGAGGGCGGCGAGATCCTCGTCCGATCGCGACCGCAGCTCGTCGGTGAGGCTGCGCGGGGGAGCGCTGCGGCGGGCGGTCATCAGCGCAACTCTACGGCGCGCCGGGGTAGCGTGCGGGGCGTGCGCGTCGGCCTGATCATCCTCCCGCAGCGTCGTTGGTCCGAGCAGGCCGCGATGTGGCGGCACGCGGAGGAGCTCGGGTTCGACCACCTGTGGACCTACGACCACCTGACCTGGGACCCACTCGCCGGGACGCCGTGGGGCGCCACCGTCCCCACCCTCGTCGCGGCGGCGACCGTGACCTCCCACGTTCCGCTCGGCACCTGGGTGGCCTCCCCGAACTTCCGCCACCCCGTTCCCTTCGCCCGGGAGCTGGCGGCTCTGGACGACGTCAGCGGCGGCCGCGCGGTCCTCGGGATCGGCGCCGGCGGCATCGGGCACGACGCCCGGGTTCTCGGCGGCGAGGTGCTGCCGCCGGGGGACCGCGCCGCCCGCCTGGAGGAGTTCGTCGAGGTGCTCGACCGCGTGCTCACCGGCGATCACGTGGATCATGCCGGCTCCTTCTATACGGCCGTCGACGCGCGGACGACGATCCCGTGCGTCCAGCGACCCCGGCTGCCGTTCGTCGTGGCCGCCAACGGACCGCGCACGCTTCGGCTCGCGGCGCGCTTCGGCCAGGGCTGGGCGACGACAGGGGCGACGGCCAAGGGCGCCGGCGAAGAGGCGTGGTGGGCGGGCGTTGCCGGGCTGGCCGAGCGCTTCGGGGCCGCGGTGGCCGACGCCGGCCGCGACGGCGCGCAGGTGCGCCGCATGCTCTCCCTCGACGCGGCCGGCCCCTTCTCGCTGGCGTCACCGGGCTACTTCGAGGAGGCCACCGGGCGCGCCGGCGACCTGGGGTTCACTGACGTCGTCGTGCATTGGCCGGTGCCGGGGGCGCCCGTGTACGACGCCCCGGAGTCGCGCGTGGAGGAGATCGCGGCCCTGCTCCCGAGCCTGGGCAGGACCGACCGGAGCTGATGTGCAGCAGCACCGTCGCCTCGTGGACGCCGCCGCGCTCGCGGCCGTGGTCCTGGCCGCGGCGCTCGCATTCGCCGTCCACTTCGACTCCAGCCCGCGCCGCGCCTCCGGCGACACCTACTACTACCTGAGCCAGTCGCTCGAGTTCGCCGGCGTCCCGGCGCAGCAGGCGCAGCGGGTGGCCGGCGAAGTGGTCTGCACCGAGGCGCACCGTCTGCACCTGCAGGACCCGAGGTCGTCGGACTGCACCCGCTACAAGGTGCACCCCCCGCAGCGGTACGTGCAGATCTTCACGAGCCGGCCGGGGTGGCCGCTCCTGGTCTCGCCGTTCGTCGGCGTGCTCGGTGCCTGGCCGGGCGTGGTCGCGGCGACGTTCCTGATCGCGCTGCTCGCGGCGGCCCTGGTCCACGCGGCTCTGCGGCAGGTCGCCGGCCCGGTGCCGGCCGCAGCGGGAGCGATCACCTTCTCCGTGCTGGGAACGGGGACGTGGGCGGCGTGGCTGCTCCCCGAGGGCGCGGTGCTGGCGTGCACCGCGCTCGCCCTGCTCGGCGCGACGATGTGGCTGCGGGGCAGCCGCCGCGGGGTCCCGCTCGTCGTGGTCGCGCTGGTTCTTGCCTACGCCTGCAAGCCCGCGAACGGCGCCGGCCTGAGCGCATCGCTGCTCGCCGCCGGCCTGCTGCTCGCGGCACTGCCGGGCGGGCGCCTGCGGCCGGCCCTCCTCGCAGGCCTCGGTGCCGCCGGGCTCGCCGGCTGGGCACTCGTGAGCCGCCTGGCCGGCCTGCCGTCGATCGAGGACACCCTGCAGGACCTGGCCACGCGCCATTACGCATTCCCGGACGTGCCCCATCCCTACGCCCGCCTGCGGAACATGAACGGCCAGCTGTGGACCGGGCAGCTGGACCGATGGCTGGGGGTTCCGCAGCCGCTGCCCCTGATCCTCGCGGCGTGCCTGGTGGCGGTCCTCACCCTGCCCCGTACGGGCGTCCTGTGGACCGTCGTGGCGCTGTCCGCGGTCGGCATCGTCGCGCTGCACCCCCTGGTGAGCCAGTACGACCGGTTGATGGCTCCGGCCTGGCTCGCCGTCTGCGCGGCCGTCGCCGGGGCCGCCGGCCTGCTCGGTCGTGCGCTGCCCTTCGCGTCGGCCCTCTCGACGCGCGCACGTCCTGCGGGCGGGGACGATCGACAACAGAGGACCGTTGGCGTGGGGGCCCCTCAGGAGGACTGATGAAGACCGTCGCGATCGTCGTGATCGTGCTCGTCGTGCTGCTCGTGATCGTGCTCGCCGTGCTCGCCGGCCGCCGCAACAAGCGCCGCGCCGCGCTGCGTGAGCGCTTCGGTCCCGAGTACGACCTGGCGGTCAAGCGCGGCAAGGACCGGCGCGCCGTCGAGCAGCGGCTGGAGCAGCTTGCCCAGCAGCGCGACCGGCTCGACATCCGGGACGTCCCGGTGCAGGAGCACGTTCGGTTCGCCCAGGAGTGGGACGCCGCGCAGGGGCGTTTCGTGGACGATCCGGGGCAGGCGGTGGCGGACGCCGACGGCCTGCTGAACTCGGTCCTGCGCAGCCGTGGCTACCCGGTCGACAGCTTCGACGACCGCGCGGCGCTGGTGGCCACCGACCACCAGGACGTCGTCGAGGGCTACCGGAGCGCACACGACACCTTCGCCGCTCACCTGCAGGGCGGTTCCACCGACACCGAGTCGCTGCGCAAGGCCTTCCTGCAATACCGCGAGGTGTTCGGCCGGCTCAACGTGCCGGACGGCGAGGTGCGAGACGTGGCGGACCAGCCCGCGGTCGGGGCCGCGCCCGAGCGCCGCGAGGTCGAGGCCGCACCGCCCGCGACCTCCCGGCCGGCGCACGCGGATCCGGTGGCGACCGAGCCTGGGACCGGGCCGGCGACGAACGAGCCGGCGACGAACGAGCCGGCGACGAACGAGCCGGCGACGAACGAGCCGGCGACGAACGAGCCGGCGACGAACGAGCCGGCGACGAGCGAGCCGGCGACGAGCGGGCCGGCGACGAGCGAGCCGGCGACGAGCGAGCCGGCGAAAGAGCCTCAGACCGTCGAAGGGGCCGTCGACGACGAGCGGCCGCCGCAGCGCCCGATCGGCGCGCACCGGGCCGATCCCGCGTGATCGCACCCACGATGAAGACCACCGTGAAGATCACGATGAAGCCGGAAGCGACTCAGGGGGCTACTTCGGCTTCATCGTGATCTTCACAGCAGGCTTCACAGTGCCGACCGCGCGGGGCGCCGTGCCGACCGCGCGGGGCGCCGTGCCGACCGCGCGGGGCGCCGTGCCGACCGCGCGGGGCGCCGTGCCGACCGCGCGGGGCGCCGTGCCGACCGCGCGGGGCGCCGTGCCGACCGCGCGGGCGCGCTGACGAGGGCGAGCTCAGACGGGGTAAGGGGCCGGCCGTATTCCCGCGGGTCGGAGCAGGCCCAGCCAGGCCACCCCGGCCGCGAGGCCCGCGCCGACGGTGACGGCGACCGCGGTCGCGAAGACGAGGGCCGGCATGGCGCCCGCCCACGGCCCTTCGCGGAGCGCGTGCCACTGAGCCACCAGTGCGCCCGCCGTGGCCGCGACGGTCACGACGGCGGCCCACGGGTGCCGGCGCGGGCTCAGCCGCCACGCGTCGAGGCCCTTGTCCAACCAGGCCGCCACACGCGCCGGGACGCTGCCCGGCAGCAAGGAAGCCGCGAGCGTCGCGATCTCATCGGCGAGATCCGGGCGCGCGGTGGCCGGCACGCGGTCGAGCCGCGCCAGTGCCGGCGACCACAGCTCCCGGGCCCGCAGCACGAGCCCCGTCGCGACGACGCCCGCTGCGGCGCTGCCCGCGAGCAGGACGACCGCCAGGGTCGGGACGCCGTCCGCGCCCGGACCGAGCAGCGCTGCCGTGCACGCCAGGAGCGCGGCGGCCATGCACGCCAGCCCGGTCAGGCACCCGGCGAGCACGGCCCGGGCGGCGGCGGCCGGCACGAGGGCAGGGCCACGGTGCGCGAGCAACCGCACGAGCGTGGGCAGTGCCACCACGGGGAGCACGAGGATCACCGAGGAGACGACCGCGTCGTACGGGTCGGCGTGCCACGGGTTGGTGAGCCGTACCGCCTGCACCTGAGTGGTCACCAGGCAGAGCGCGGCGAACATCGCCTCGGCCGCCAGGGTCACGGCCCCGGCACGCCGCAGCGCCCGGGTGGGCGCCAGAGCCCCGATCACCGGCACACCCTAGCGCCGGGGACACCTCCCAGCAGGATCACGCGACATGACCGGCGTGGCACGGTCACGTCCACGCGGTAGCCGGTCCCGGCGCCCGCCGTTCGCTTCCGCCGTCAGCACGGCGCGTTGCCGGACCCCGCCGGTCCCGCCACCGCCACGCCCGCCTACCGTCGAACGGGTGCAGCACCCCCTCCCGCCCGCGATCGCGCGCTCGCCGCACGCCGGGCCCGTCGTCGGGTTCGACCTCGACCTCACCCTGGTCGACAGCGCCGCCGGCATCGCTCGGACCATGCGCGCCGCGCTGGCCGCCGAGCAGGCCGGCGACTGGCCTCCGGGCGAACCTGCGGACGACGTCCTTCGGCGCACCATCGGCATCCCGCTGGAGGCGTCGATCCGATTGCTGGCCCCCGACGCCCCCGTCGAGCGGATCGCCGCCGCGTACCGCCGGCTCTACCCGGACCTCGGCGTCCCCGGCTGCGTCCTGCTGCCCGGGGTGGCGGACGCCTTCGCCGCGGTCCGCGCCGCAGGCGGGCGGGTGCTCGTCGTGTCGGCGAAGACGCTCGCGGCCGTCCACGACGTGCTCGCGCACGTCGGGCTCGACCCGGACCTCGTGGCCGGCGATCTGTTCGCCGGCCAGAAGGGGCGGCTCCTGCTCGCGGAGGGTGCCCACGTCTACGTGGGCGATCACCCGGCCGACATGGAGGCGGCCCGGGTCGCCCGGGCGGCGGCGGTGGGCGTGCTGACGGGCAGCACCGAGGAAGAAGCCCTGCGCGCGGCCGGTGCGGACGTCGTCCTGCCCGACCTCACGGCCTTCGCCGGCTGGTTCGGGAGCTGGTGGCCGGGAGCCTCAGGGCCGGCGTCCGGCGCGGGCCTGGACGACGAGACCGGCGAAGGACACGGCGAAACCGACGGGGCAGAGCAGCGCCAGCGCCGCGACGGCGCCGGGCGCGGAGCCTTGACGAGCCCACAGAGCCATGGCCACGCCGAGCGCGAGCAGCCCCGCGAGGAAGACCACGGCGCCCGCGGCGACGAGGCGACCGGCACGCCGGTCGCCTCGTGACAACTGGGCCGACATGCCGGACGAGGGGGACGACACCGGACCAGGGTAGGCCGCTCGGGGGCACGCCCCCGCGCGCGGATAGGCTGGTCGTCCCGGTCCGGCCAACGACTGACCCCTCCGAACGACTGACTTGAGGATCGCAACGTGCCCACAGGCAAGGTGAAGTGGTTCGACGCCGACAAGGGCTTCGGTTTCCTGGCGAACGACGAGGGCGGCGAGGTGTTCGTGCACGCCTCGGCGCTCCCGGCGGGCACCGAGGCCCTCAAGCAGGGGGCGCGCGTGGAGTTCGGCGTCGCCCAGGGCAAGCGCGGGCTGCAAGCGCTGTCGGTCCGAGTGCTCGACCCGCTGCCGTCGGTGGTCAAGTCCGTCCGCAAGCCCCCGGAGGACATGACGGTCATCGTCGAGGACCTCATCAAGCTGCTGGACGACGTGTCCAACGGGCTCCGGCGCGGCCGATACCCCGACCGCGCCCACGCGCGTAAGGTGGCGACAGTGCTCCGCGCCGTCGCGGACGACCTCGAGAGCGGCCGGGACTGAGCGCTTGACAGCCGCTCAGGGCGCTGCGGGCGGCAGCCGGGAAAGGTCGAAAGCGGCGAGCACGGCCGCGCCGGCCAGGACGACGACAGCGAGGCCGAGCCCCCACGGCCCCGAGAGCGGCAACCACAGCCCGATCACGCCCCCGGCGACCCAGGCCAGCTGCAGCACGGTCTCGGAACGCGCGAACGCCGACGTCCGGACCCGCTCCGGGACGTCGGCCTGGATCACGGCGTCGAGTCCCAGCTTGCCCAGCGCGGCGGCCACGCCCGCCACGAGGGCGACCGCCGGCACCGACACGAGGCCGTAACCGAGGGCGGCCCAGGTCGCGACGAGCGCCGCCACGGTGAGCAGGACGACGATGACGACCTCGGGCCGCGTCCGGCGGGCCACGCTCCCGAGCGCCGACCCGAGCCCACTCCCCACGACGGCGAGCACGACCACGAGCGCGACCGAGGCCGTCTCGCTCAGTCCCGGCAATGGTTCGCTGCGGAGCCGGAACGCCAGGAACAGGGTGAGGAACCCGGACAGCCAGCGCAGCGCGGCGTTCCCGCGCAGCGCCTGGACCGCGCGGGGGCCGATGGCGAGCCGGCGTCGGCGCGGTCCCCGCCGCCCGCGGCCGTCGGGAACTGCCGGGATCCCCCCCGAGGCTGCGGACTCGTCGGCCGCCAGCCGCGCCTTCTCCTCCCCGGTGGTGTCGTCGACCCGCTCCGGGAGCGCGACCGCGATCACCGTCGCGGTCGCGAACACCACGAACGCCACGCGCATGGTCCACGAGGCTCCGCCGACGTGGGTGAGCCCCGCGCCGACGGGCGCGGCGACGAGCATCGCCGCCACCCCGGCCATCGAGATCCGGGCGTTGGCCGTGACGAGGGTGGTGCCGGGCGGCAGCACGCGGGGGACCGCCGCAGAGCGGGTCACGAGATAGGCCTTCTGAAAGAGGAGGAACCCGAAGGCCTCGGGGTACAGCGAGAACGCGGCCTGGTCGCCCCCGCCGCCGGTGACGGCGTCCGCCATCACCCAGGCGAGGAAGGCGCGGGCGAGCATGGTCGTGGCCATCGCGTAGCGGCGGCCGCTGCGGATCCGGTCGAGCACCGGCCCGATCACCGGGGCGAGCACGACGAACGGCACCATCGTCACGAGCAGCGAGGTGGCGACGCGCTCACGTGCCGCGGTCGCCGACACCGAGAAGAACAGGGTCCCGGCCAGCGCCGTCACGACCAGGGTGTCCGCCGCGGTGGCGATCAGACCGAGCTCGGACATCCGGGCGAGGCCCGACTCCCCGGCACCGCGGGCGTGGGTCCAGCGCCGGCCACTGCGCCACGCCGCCCTGGCGCCGCGACCGGTCAGCACCCCGCCGCGGGCGATGCCCCGCGCCGTTCCTCGCGCCACCCGCGCGGCGCGCGGCGTCGCGGGGGGCGCCGCGTCCGGGAGCGGCGCCGACCGGTCCGGGGACTCCGGCGGCCCCGGCGACTGGGTCGACTCGGGCGCGGACATGACTCAATCCTGCCGGTGGATTCCGCGCCCGTCACGGGTCCTCCGACCGGCGGGTGCCGGACCACGACCAGGGATGAGCGAGAATCGCGGCGTGCCCCCCACGAGCCTGGACGACGTCGCCAAGGACGCAGCCGACGACATTGGCGTTGACGCCGGCATCGACGCTGCCGGCGCCCCGGCGCGGCCGGCCCGCGCCCGCGCCATGCGCACCGGCCGTGCACCCGAGCCGGACGCCGCCTGCGCAGCCGCTGTCGACCTGGCCAGGGCCGCGGCCGAGGAGGACGCCGAGCCAGGCAGCGTCGGCGAGCACCTGGGCGTGACGGCCGAGGGGGAGCGGCTGGTCACACACGCCTTCGCCGCCCTGGCGAAGGGCTACCGGGGGTGGCGCTGGGCCGTCACCGTCGCCCGGGCACCGCGCTCGCGCACCGTCACGGTCTGCGAGGTCGTACTGCTTCCGGGCGCCGACGCGATCCTCCCGCCCGCCTGGGTTCCCTGGCAGGAGCGGATCGCACCCGGCGACCTCGGCCCCGCCGACGTGCTGCCGTACCGCGCCGACGACCCCTTCCTCGCGCCTGGCTACAGCGCCACCGACGAGGAGGACGAGGACCACGCGCAGCTGTGGGAGCTCGGCCTCGGCCGGGTCCGCGTGCTCTCGCTGGAGGGCCGCGACGCGGCGGCCACCCGCTGGTACACAGGCGGTCACGGCCCCACCGCCGAGGAGGCCCTGCACGCCGCCGCGCCCTGCTCGACGTGCGGCTTCTTCCTGCCGCTGGCGGGTGGTCTGCGCCGGGCGTTCGGCGTGTGCGGGAACGAGTGGTCACCGTCCGACGGCCGGGTGGTCAGCGTCGACCACGGCTGCGGCGCGCACAGCGAGACGGACGTCGAGGCGCCCGAGCCGATGCCGCTGCCGGAGCCCATCCTGGACGAGACCGGCGCCGAGGCTGTCGCGCTGCCGCCCCGGCGGCAGCCCGCCGAGACGGTGCCTGCCGAGACGGTGCCTGCCGAGACCGTGCCTGCCGAGACCGTGCCTGCCGAGACCGTGCCTGCCGAGACGGTGCCTGCCGAGACGGTGCCTGCCGAGACGGTGCCTGCCGAGACCGTGCCTGCCGAGACCGTGCCTGCCGAGACCGTGCCTGCCGAGACCGTGCCCACCGCCGGAACGGAGTGAGCGACGAGGACCCGTTCGGCACCGCGCCGATCCGCGCGGCGGTCCTCGCGGCCTGGCGGGCCTCGCCCGCACGCTTCCGCGAGGACGCGAACGCGGAGGAGGACCTGGCCCTCGGCGCCTACCGCGACCGGGTGGTGGTCGAGCTCGCCCAGAACGCCGCCGACGCCGCGGCCCGCGCCGGGGTTGCTGGCCGGCTGCTACTGCGCCTGACCGGCGGGACGGGCTCGATCGACCCACCCCGGCTCCTCGCCGCCAACACCGGGGCCCCGCTGGACGCAGCAGGCGTCCAGGCGCTCGCCACCCTGCGCGCGAGCGCCAAGCGGGACGGCGCGGCCGTCGGTCGCTTCGGCGTCGGGTTCGCCGCCGTCCTGGGTGTCAGCGACGAGCCGATGGTGACCGGGCGCGGCGGCGGCGTCCGGTTCTCGGCCGCCGCGAGTGCCGGCGCGGTCCGCGTGGCGGCCTCGGACGTCCCGGAGCTGGACGACGAGCTGGCGCGCCGCCGCGGCCACGTGCCCGTGCTGCGCCTGCCGTGGTCCGCGGCCCCGGACGGCGGCCTGCCGGCCGGCTACGACACGGTCGTGGACCTTCCGCTGCGCGACGCCGCCGCCGAGCGCGCCGTCCGGACGCAGCTGGAGGCGCTCGACGACGGGCTGCTGCTCGCTCTGCCCGCGCTCGACGAGATCGTCGTGGAGCTGCCGGGGGAGGGGCCGCGGAGGCTTCGCGACGCCGCAACCCGGTGGCGGGTGGTGCGCCGCGAGGGGACGTTCGCGCCCGGGCTGCTCGCGGACCGTCCCACCGAGGAGCGTGAGCGGACCACGTGGTCCGTCACCTGGGCCGTGCCCCTGCAGGGGGACACGGCTTCCCGGCCCCCCGCGGTGGTGCACGCGCCGACGCCCAGCGAGGAGCCCCTGCCGTGGCCGGCGCTCCTCGTCGCGACGTTCCCGCTGGAGCCCTCCCGGCGGCATGTCGCCCCGGGTCCGGCGACGGACGCGCTCGTCGCGTCGGCCGCCGCCGCGTACGCCGACCTGCTCGCGCAGCTCGCGGCGGAGCCCGGCGACGGGCGCGCTGACGATCAGCTGAGCCGTGAGCCGTGGCGGCTCGTTCCCACCGGGCTGCCTGCCGGGGCGCTCGACGGTGCGCTGCGCGCCGCACTGGCCGGGCTCCTGCCCGGTACGCCGTTCCTGCGCTCGGCCGAGGATCCGGCCGTGGTGCTGCGGCCCCGGGACGCCGTCGCGCTCGAGCCGCCGGCCGGGACCGACGCGGGCGCGGTCGGGGCGCTGGCACCGGTCGTCGCCGGCCTCGTGCACGCGCCGCGGGCGGCCGCAGCCGCCTTCGACCTCGCGGGGGTCCGCCGGGCCGCGCTCGCCGACGTCGTCGAGCAGTTGCCGCCACCGCCGTCGGACGACGACTGGCACCGGCTCTACCGGGGTCTGGAGCAGCTCGCCGGGGACGCCGCGGCGCGTGAGGCCCTGGCCGCGCTGCCCGTGCCTCTCGCGGACCGCCGCGTCGTCCGCGGCCCACGCGGCGTCGTGCTCCCCGTCGGCGGCGGCGGGGGAACCGGCCGAGGAGCTGGCGGGCTCGCTCGCGGTGCTCGGCGCGCGCGTGGCCCTCCCGGTTGTGGCTGGGGACGAGACGTCCCGGCGCCTGCTCGAGCGCCTCGGCGCACAGCCGACGGCGGCGCGCGGCGCGCTCGAGCTGCCGGCCGTGGCGGGGGCCGTCACGGCCGCCGCTGACGACGCCGCCGACGCTGGCGTCGGCGTCGCCGGCGACGGGGAGGCCGGCGGCGTGTCCGGGAGGGTGCGCGCCGTGCTCACGCTCGTACGGCAGGCCGTCGACGCCGGCACGCTGCGCCCCGGCGACCTGCCCGCACTCGCCGCGCTGCCGCTGCCCGACACCGACGGGGACCTGACGCCCGCCGGAACGCTCGTGCTGCCGGGCTCGACCGCCGCCCGCCTGCTCGACGAGGACGAGGTCGGCGTCGTCCACGCCGGCCTGCTGGCCGAGTGGGGCCGGGACACCCTGGCCGCGGTGGGCGTCGCTGCCGGCCTCACTCTGCTGCGGGCCGGGGACGTGCCGGTCGACGCGCCCCCGGACGACGACCTCGAGGACGTCCTGGAGGGCGTCGCCGAGTGGCTCGACGAGCTGGCGGACCGCGCCTCGGCACGCTTCGGCTCCCCCCTCGGGGCGGTCGTGACCGAGCTGGTCGCCGTCCGCGACCTCGACCTCGTCCGCGACGACGCCTGGCCCGAGGCACTCGATCTGATCGCCGGCGACCCCGCTCTCCGCGCGGCGCTGCTGACCCCGGTCCGGCTCACGGGTCCGGCGGGCGGCGCCGTCGAGGGCCCCTCGTACACGGCATGGTGGCTGCGCTCCCGGCTCGCAGGTGGGGGCGCGTGGGCCGATCCGGACGGCTGGGCTGACTCCAGCGGCCCGGCCGATCGCAACCGCGGTGGCCTGGCCGGCCTGCTGCCCCCCGCGCCGCCCGAGCTGGCGGGCGCCGACGCTGCGATACGGGCCGCGCTCGGCGCCGTCCGGGGGCCGGAGGACCTGGACGCCGAGGCCGTGGCGGACGTGCTCGACGGGCTGTCCGACCCGGACGCCGCGCTCGACGCGGCGACGGCGCTGAGGACTTGGGCCGCGCTGGCGGGCCTGCAAGCGGCCCTCGGGACCTGCGCTGAAGGGGGAGGGGGCCGACCCGCCGGGGCTGGTGCGCGTGCTGGCGGGCGGCGGAACCGTCGTCGTCGACGCCGGCGAGGCATGCGTCGTGGGCGACCCGATGCACGCGCAGCGCGACGACCTCGGCGGTTTCGTCGTCGCGCCAGGTCCGGAGCAGGCCGCCGCGCTGGCGGACCTGTTCGACCTGCCGCTCGCCGAGGACCTCGCCGACGGGGTGGTCGAGGAGCCCGTCGAGCGGGTGCAGAGCCTCGGCGAGGTGCCACCGGCTGTGCAGCAGCTCGTCCCGGCGGCGCCACGTCGGTGGTGCGAGCACGACGAGCTGAGGGTGGACGGGGCCGAGGTGGACTGGTGGGCCGGCCCACACGGCGACGGGGAGGTGATCGTCCACGCGGTCACCCTGGACGCCCTGGCCCGCGGGCTCGCGTGGGCAGGGGGCGCCTGGGCGTCCCGGGGCGCGGTCGCAGAGGTGCTGCTCGACCCGTCCTCGCTGGCGGGGGTGCTGCTCGACGAGGCGTTCGAGCAGGTTCAGCGCCGGCCGGTACGCCTGAGGTAGTCGAGGCCCGCGAGCCCGAGCCCGATGCCGGCCAGCGCCGTCCAGGCCCACCAGCCACGGCCGTCCGCGGCGAGCCGGTCGCGCGCCACGAGCATCGTGACCAGCGCCACCGCCCACAGGCCGATGCCGGCGAGGACCGTGGCGCGGTCGTTCGTCCGCAGCGGCTCGGGGTCGGGACGCCGGCCGGCGGAGCGCTGGTAGAGCCGCACCAGAGGAGCCTACGGCCGTCCCGGGCCCGGGACGGCGCACATCCCATCACGTGCCCGGTCGCCCGTGATGGGATGTGCGCCATGACTGAAGGGCCTATCCCCGATCGGGCCGGCACGGACGGGCAGCGGCGGGTGGCGCTCGTGACTGGCGCGAGCAGTGGCATCGGCGCGGCGACCGTCCGGGCGCTCGCCGCGGCGGGGTTCGACACGGTGGCCGCCGCCCGCCGGGTCGAGCGCTGCCAGGAGCTCGCGGCCGAGGTCGGCGGGCGCGCGATCCGGCTCGACGTCACCGACGACGCCTCGGTGACGGCCCTCGCGGAGCAGCTCGACCGGGTGGACGTGGTGGTCCACAGCGCCGGGGGTGCGCTCGGGCTCGACCGGGTCGAGGACGCCGACCTCGAGCAGTGGCGCTGGATGTACGACGCCAACGTCCTCGGGGTGCTGCGGGTCCACCAGGCGCTGCTGCCGAAGCTGCGGGCGAGCGGGAACGGGCACGTTCTCGTGCTGGGGTCGATCGCCGGGTTCGAGGTCTACCCGGGCGGCGCGGGCTACACGGCCGCGAAGCACGCCGTCAACGCGTTGTGCCGGACGTTGCGGCTCGAGCTCGTCGGGGAGCCCGTCCGGATCACCGAGATCGCTCCCGGCATGGTCGAGACCGAGTTCTCGACGGTCCGGTTCGGTGGTGACACCGAACGCGCCGCAGCGGTCTACCGCGGACTGCAGCCGCTGACGGCGCAGGACGTCGCCGAGATCGTGGCGTTCTGCGTGACGCGCCCCGCGCACGTCGACATCGACCACGTCGTCGTCAAGCCCGTCGCGCAGGCGAGCGCGACGGTCTCGGCACGCCGCGAGGAGTAGCCCCGCCCATCACCCATGAGAAGTGTGCTGTCTCGGAATGCTTAGCAGAGGTAATGAGTTAAGCTAACTGTTGTGAACGCAGCTGCCAGCAGGCCGAAGGCGGGCCCGGGCACCGGCCCGGCCGTCCTGGCCGCCGAGCTGCGGGTGGCTCTGGTGAAGGCCGTCCGGCGGCTGCGCGCCGAGAAGTCGGACGCCGACCTGACCGACGGGCAGTACTCGGTGCTGGCCGTCCTCGACCGGCTCGGGCCGCTGACGCCCGGTGAGATCGCCGCGCACGAGCGCGTGCAGCCGCCGTCCGTGACCCGCACCGTCGCGGCCCTCGCCGAACTCGGGCTCGTGACGCGCACCGAGCACCCCGCCGACCGGCGGCAGGTGCTCGTCGCCCTCACCAAGTCCGGTACCGCGACCGTTCACGAGACCCGCCGCCGCCGCGACGCCTGGCTCGCCCGCCGGCTCGCCGCCCTGACCCCCGCCGACCGCGACGTCCTCGCCCGCGCCGCCGAGATCCTGAGGAGGATCGCCGACTCGTGAGTCCCACCTTCCGGTCCCTGCACGTGTACAACTACCGGCTCTGGGCGAGCGGGGCGATCGTCTCCAACACCGGCACGTGGATGCAGCGGGTCGCCCAGGACTGGCTCGTCCTCACGGTCCTGACGGCGAACTCGGGCACCGCCGTCGGCATCACCACCGGGCTGCAGTTCGCGCCGGCCCTGCTGCTGGCGCCCGCCGCGGGCGCGCTCGCCGACCGGATGGACCGGCGCAAGCTGCTCGCGGCGACGCAGACGGCGTCCGGGCTGCTGGCTCTCGGCCTCGGGCTGCTCGTCCTCACGGGCCTGGCGCAGCTGTGGCAGGTCTACGTGTTCGCCCTGCTGCTCGGCGTCGTCAGCGCCGTCGACGCGCCGGCCCGCCAGGCCTTCGTCTCCGAGCTCGTGCCGACCGCGGACCTGCCGAACGCCGTCGGGCTCAACAGCGCCTCGTTCCACGCCGGCCGCCTCATCGGCCCCGGCATCGCCGGGCTGCTGATCCACTGGTTCGGCACCGGCCCGGTCTTCCTCATCAACGCCGTGAGCTTCGGCGCGGTCGTCCTGTCGCTGCTGCGGATGCGCATCGGGCGAGCTGCGGGCGGTCCCGCGCCGCCCGCGCGGCGGGCACCCGGTGCGTGACGGCTTCGCCTACGTGCGGGGGCGCAGCGACATCGTCCTGATCATGGTCATCATCGGCATGGTCGGCACCTTCGGCCTCAACTTCCAGCTGACCACCGCGCTGATGGCCCGGCTCGTCTTCCACAAGGGCGCGGGCGAGTACGGCCTGCTCGGCTCCGTGATGGCGATCGGCTCGCTGGCGGGCGCCCTGCTCGCCGCCCGCCGCGAGCACCCCCGGCTGCGCCTCGTGATCGGGGCGGCCATCGTGTTCGGCGTGTTCACCATCGTCTCCGCACTGATGCCGACCTACGAGCTGTTCGCGCTGTCGCTCATCCCCGTGGGTCTGGCCTCGCTGACCCTCATGACCGCGGCGAACGCCTCGGTGCAGATGTCGACCGAGCCGGCGATGCGGGGGCGCGTGATGGCCCTCTACCTCGCGGTGTTCATGGGCGGGACGCCGATCGGCTCGCCGGTGATCGGCTGGGTCGGCGAGCACTTCGGCGCCCGCTGGACCATTCTCATCGGCGGCATCGCCGCCCTCGTGACCGCCGTCGGCGCGCTGGCGCTGGCTCGTCCTGCACAAGGGCGTCCGGGTGCGTTACCGGCGCACCGGCCTGGTCGTCACGCCCGGCCCCGCCACGCCCGTCAGCTCGACGCCGGCCGCGTCGGCGCCCGGAGGCGACGGAGCCGATCCGGGAGGGTGCGGTGTCCGGCAGTAGCGTGGACCCGCGTCCGGGGGAGGACGTCGTAGACGCCGGCAGGCGCCGTGCCGGGGCCGCCCGGTGGAGGCCCGCTACGGGAGGACGGGGGACCGATGAGCGTTCTCGCCCTCGACCTCGGTACGGGGTCGGTGAAGGCAGCGCTCGTCGATGACGAGCTGCGCGTGCTGGCCCACACCTCCCGCCCGTATCCGGTCCGGGCGCCACGAGCCGGCGCGGCCGAGACCGAGACGGCCCACTGGGCCGAGGCGGTCGCGGACGCCGTCGCCGAACTCCTCGCCGGCGGTTCCCGGGCCACCCGCTCGCTGAGCGGCGTCGGGGTCACCGGCCAGATGCACGGGCTCGTCCTGCTCGGCGCCGACGGCGCCGCCCAGGGGCCCGCCCTGCTCTGGCCGGACACCCGCGCCACGGCGGAGGTCGAGCGGCTGCGGGTGGCGCCGCCCGCCGTCCGGGCACGGCTGGCGAACCCGCTGTCGCCGGGAATGACCGGCCCCCTGCTGGCCCTCGTCGGCGCGGACGGAGCCCGTCACGCTCTGGCACGCCGTGGCCGCCGTCCAGCCCAAGGACTGGTTGCGCGTCGCGATCGCCGGGCCCGGGCGCCGTCGCGGCGGACCCCAGCGACGCCAGCGCGACCCTGCTCTGGGACGTCCCGGGCAACCGCTGGGACGCGCAGGTGTGCGACCTGCTCCACGTCGACCTCGCCCTGCTGCCGCCCGTAGGGCGTCGCACGACGTCGTCGGGCGGACGACGGGTGCGCTGGGCCTTCCGCCGGGCTTGCCGGTCGTGACCGGTGCCGCCGACACGGCCGCCGCCGCGCTCGGCACCGGGACCGTGCGACCCGGGCGCGGGCTGCTCGCCGTCGGTACGGGTGCGCAGGTCGTCGTCCCGCTGGCAGGCCCGGGCACCCCGCACCCGACCCCACCACTCACACCTACCGCTCGGCGGTGCCCGGCGGCTGGTACCGGATGGGCGCCGTGCAGAGCGCCGGCCTCACGCTGGAACGGGTGCTCGGCTGGTTGGGCGCGGGCTGGGACGAGGCGCTGGCCGCGCTCTCCGTCCCGCGCGAGGCCGCCGAGCGGCCGACCCCGTCTTCCTGCCGCACCTTTCGGGCGAGCGCACCCCGTGGCTCGACCCGGGCATGCGCGGGGCGTGGACCGGTCTCGGCCTCGAGCACGACCGCCCGGCCCTGCTCCGGTCGGCGCTCGCAGGGGTGGCCTGCGCCGTGGCCGATGCCTGGGACGCCGTCGCGGAGACGGGCGCGGATGCCGGGGCTGCCGTTCCTCGTGGGCGGCGGCTCGGTGCACTCCGGCCTGGCGACAGCTGCTCGCGGACACGCTGCGGACGCCGCTGCAGCCGGTCGCCGCCCCGCACGCGGGCGTGCTCGGCGCGGCGGCGCTCGCGCTGGCCGGCACGGGAGCCCTCGAGCTCGACGAGGCGGTCGAGCGGCTCGAGCAGGTCGCAGCCGGGGCCGGCGCGCCGCAGTACGTCGAGCCCGACATCTCCGCGATCGGCTGGGTGCTCGACCTGCGCGCCCGCTTCGAGGACGCCCGGCACCGCCTCGCCTGACCCTACGCAGCCGCCCGTTTCATCAGGATCCGGGATCAGGGCAGATGCAGCACGCCCTTGAGCAGGTCGTAGCCGATGAAGCTCACGGTGTCGAGGATCGTGTGCGCGACGATCAGCGGCAGAACCCGTCCGCGCCGCCGGAAGTACTCGGCGAAGATCACGCCCATCACCGACGTTGCCGAGGAACGGCCCGAAGCCCTGGTACAGGTGGTACGAGCCGCGCAGCAGGGCGCTCGCCGCGGTCGTCATCCGCGGGCCGACGCCCAGCTGCCGCAGCCGGGTCATGAGGTATCCGACGACGACGACCTCTTCGATCACGGCGTTCTTCACGGCCTGGAGGAACAGCACCGGGAGCGTCCACCAGTAGGCGTTGAGCGCCTCCGGCACCACCCTCGCCGTGATGCCGAGGGCGTGGCCGACCAGGTAGAGGGCGATCCCGGGCACGCCGATGACGGCAGCCAGGACGGCACCGGTGCCGAGGTCCTTGAGCGGGCGGGTGCGGTCGAGCCCCAGCCGGCGGGAAACTGCGGATGGTGGTCCGGTCACCGGCGAGCAGCCACAGCGCCAGCGCCGCCGGCACGAGGGTGAACACGATGCCTGCGAGCTGGTAGGAGAGATCGACGTAGGGCCGCGGTGAGGCCGATTGGTTCAGCGTCGCCGTCTGCCGGCCCAGCGGGCCCTGGGTGAGCTTGGCGATCAGGTCGATCACGGAGTAGACGGCGGACGCCCCCAGCGAGAGCCCGAGCATGATCCAGACCTCGGCGACCAGCCGCGGGCGCGACGCGTTCGGGACGGCGACCGGCACCGAGCCGTCGGCCGGGACGGTCGACCAGAGCGGCCGGGTGGCTCGCGACGGCACCGGCGTCGGCCAGCGGCACCGGGTCGGCGAGCGGCGCCGGCAGCGCCGGTCGCGGCGCGTTGCGGGGGCACTCGCTCGTCGCTCATCCCGCTCATTGTGCGCGTTGCTAGGTTCTCCCCGACCCGTCGGCCCTACTCGGAGGTGACCCATGCCCGGCGTGCTGCCCGGCACCCCGCGCGAGGACGGCTTCCGGATGCCGGCCGAGTGGGAGCCGCACGACGGCTGTTACCTGGTGTGGCCGGAGCGGCCCGACACCTGGCGGGACGGCGGCAAGCCGGCGCAGGCCGCGTGGGTGCGGCTCGCGAGCTGAGATCGCGGCGAGCGAGCAGGTCACCGTCGTGGCGAGCGGCCGGCAGTGGCGCAACGCGCGGGCGCGGCTGCCGCGGCAGGTCCGGGTCGTCGAGGGCGACGACGGACGACGCCTGGGTGCGCGACACCGGCCCCACGTTCGTCACCGCCGACAGCGGGCGACGCCGCGCCGTGGACTGGCGGTTCAACGCCTGGGGCGGCCTGCGCGGGGGGCTGTTCTTCCCATGGGACAGCGACGACGTGCTCGGGCAGAAGATCGCCGAGCTGGAGGGCGCCGACTGCTACCAGCCGCCGCTGGTGATGGAGGGCGGCTCGTTCGACGTCGACGGGCAGGGGACGGCGCTCACGACCGCCGGAGTGCCTGCTCGATCCCAACCGCAATCCGGACCTGCGCCAGGACGAGATCGAAGGGTTCCTCTGCGGGCACCTCGGCGTCGAGAAGGTCGTATGGATCCCGCGCGGGCGTCCACCTCGACGAGACCGACGGCCACGTCGACAACATGGCGCGGTTCGTCGCCCCGGGCGTCGTCGTCCTGACCTGGACCCACGACACCTCCGATCCCCAGTACGAGCGTTCGGTGGAAGCGCTGGAGGTGCTGCGCTCGACCCGGGACGCGCGCGGCCGCGAGCTCGAGGTCGTCCTGCTGCACCAGCCCGGCCCGCTGACGATCACCGAGCACGAGGCAGCGGGCGTGGACGCCGTCGCGGGAACGCAGCCGCGGACGGCGGGGCAGCGGATGGCGGGCTCGTACGTGAACTCCTACATCGGCAACCAGGTGGTGGTCGTCCCCGTCTTCGACGACCCGCACGACGAGCCTGCCCTCGCCACGTACGCCGCGATGTTCCCCGGCCGTCGCGTCGTGCCCGTGCCCGGCCGGGAGATCCTGCTCGGCGGCGGCAACGTGCACTGCGTGACCCAGCAGGTGCCCCGCGCCTGAGTCAGCGCCAGATCACCACGTCGACGTCCTCCGCCCGCTCTGCGAAGACGCCGTCCGGCGACGTCTGGAGCAGGAGGGCCCGCAGGTCGTCCCCGAACGCGGCCAGCCTCGGGCCGAACAGGTGCGGGGCCGATCCGGACAGCGAGAACACCGCGGAGACCACCTCGTCGACGCCGCGGCGGACCACTTGGCCCTGCTCGACGTACACCCGCTGGGGGCCCCGGTAGCCGGCGGCGCGCATCACGTCCTCCTCGCCGCTGCGCGGCTGGAGCAGCACGCCCTGCCCCGCCCGCGGCGTCGTCCCGAGGTAGGCCTGGACCAGCCGGCGGATCGCCTCCCACGGGGGCCGGGGGGCGGGGAGAGCATCGTCGCCGGGTGCGCCCTGGTGGGTGGTGGCCTTGACGTGCACCCAGGCGCCGCCCGGTTCGAGCATGCCCCGCACGTGCTCGGCCACAAGCGCCTGGTCCATCCAGTGGAAGGACTGGGCGAACGTCACGACCCGGAACGCCCCGAGCGCCGCCGGCAGCTCCTCGGCTCGCAGCCGGTGCCAGCGGACGTTCCGCACCCCTCGTTCCTGCGCGAGCCGGGCGGCCTGCTCGAGCATGCCGGCGTCCGCGTCGACGCCGACCGCCTCGGCGACGTGCGGGGCGAGCAGGAGCGTCAGCGCGCCGGGCCCGCACCCCACGTCGAGCAGGCGCCCGCTGCCGTCGAGCCCGACCGCGTCGGCGATCGCCCGGGCGAGCGCGGGCGGGTAGGGCATCCGGCCCGCGACGTAGTGCGGGGCGCTCCCTGCGTAGAGCGTCTCGTCCCAGCTCCACTCCTGGTCGGGCACGCCCGTCAGCATGTCGCGCTCCTGGTGATCGCGCCCCCGGACGGGAAGACTGCGGGAATGGACCTGCTGCTGCGCAACGCCCGACTGCTGGGTGCGGACGACGTCACCGACATCGCCGTCGAGGGCGGCCGGGTCAGCGCTCTGGGGGCGGCCGGGGCCGGCGGGACCCGGAGGGCGACGGAGTCGACGCAGGAGATCGACCTCGAGGGCCGGCTGGTCACGCCACCCCTGGTCGAGCCGCACATCCACCTGGACGCCGTGCTCACGGTGGGGCAGCCGCGGCCCAACGTGTCCGGCTCGCTGTTCGAGGGCATCGCGGTCTGGGCCGAGCGGGTGCGGACGCTGTCGAAGGAGGACGTGCGCACCCGGGTCCGCGAGGTGCTGCTCTGGCAGCTGGCGAACGGCGTGCAGGCCGTTCGCAGCCATGTCGACGTGTGCGACCCGCGATTCCACGCGGTGCACGCCCTGCTCGAGCTGCGCGAGGAGTTCGCCGGCCTCCTCGACCTCCAGCTCGTCGCCTTCCCGCAGCAGGGGATCTTCGGCTACGACGGCGGCCCGGCGCTGATGCGCCGGGCGGTGGAGAACGGCGCGGACGTCGTCGGCGCGATCCCGCACTTCGAGCTCACCCGCGAGGACGGCGTCGAGTCGGTGCGCTTCGCGTTCGCCCTGGCGGAGGACAACGGGCTGCAGGTCGACATCCACTGCGACGAGACCGACGACGACCACGCCCGCTTCGTCGAGGTCATGGTCGCGGAGACGATCAAGCGCGGGATGGCCGGGCCGGGTCACCGCCAGCCACACCACGGCCATGCACTCCTACAACCAGGCCTATGCGAGCCGCCTGATCACGAACATCGCGCCGGGCCGGTCTGAACATGGTGACGAACCCGCTGGACAACTCCGTGCTCCAGGGCCGGTTCGACACGGGGCCGGTGCGGCGCGGGCACACCCGGGTCAAGGAGCTGATCGCGGCGGGTGTGAACGTCGCCATCGGCAACGACTCGGTGATGGACCCCTGGTACCCGCTCGGGTACGCGGACCCCGCGCAGGCTGCCTTCGTCCTGGCGCATTTCGCGCACATGAGCGGCGCCGCCGAGCTCCCGTACCTGCTCGAGATGATCACGACGAATCCCGCGCGCGGCGCTCGGCCTCGACGACGAGGGCCTTCGCGTGGGGGGACCGGCCAGCCTCGTCGTCTTCGACGCCCCGACGCCCGAGGACGCGCTACGCCGCGTCACGCCGCGGTTCCTCGTGCTGCGCGACGGCGTGGTCGTCGCCCGCACCGTGCCGTCGCGCACGACGGTGACGGCGCTCGGCGACACCCGCGAGGTCACCTTCCTGCGCCCCTGACGGTCGGCCGGTGAGGTCGTCCGGGACCACGAGCTCCTCGTCGGTCCGGTCGCGCTGCATCCAGGAATCCGATCGGCAGTACAGCCCGGCGGCGAGCAGGAAGCCGACCTCGAACGCGATGTCGTCGAGGTCGGCGTTCTGCCGGGCGCAAGTAGCCGACGAACTGCTGCTGGTTCGAGAAGAGCAGGATCGACACGGCCCCCGCGACGAACATCGCAACCCAGCCGGCCCACGGGTTGTGCCGGGAGTCGAAGAGGAACCCCTCGACCCGGTGACGGCGTCGCAGGTACCAGTCGGCGAACACGACGCCGAGCCACGGGCCGATCCAGTAGGCGATGACGAGCAGGAAGTTCTCGTACCGGCTCGGGTCGTCCAGGCTCGTGAGGGCCGCGAGGAAGCCCAGCACGCCGAAGACGACGGCGACGATCGCGCGCCGCAGGGCCAGCGACAGCCTGAAGCCGAGCGCGAGGAAGGACATCGTCCCCGAATAGATGTTGATGGCGTTCGCCGAGACGGCCCCCACGGCGATCGCGAGCAGCACCAGGTCGGCGACGAGGGTCGGCATCGCGAAGGTGAAAGCCGCGGTGGGGGTGGCGCCGGACGGCGTCGCGACGGTCGCCGAGAGCGCGCCCAGGACCTCGAGCACCACGCAGGACACGAACACGCCGAGCCCCGACCAGAGCGCGATCGCGCGCCTGTCGGCGTCCGGGCGGAAGTAGCGGGTGTAGTCACTGGCGTACGGGTTCCAGCCGGCGGCGTACCCGAACGTCGCTCCCAGCGCGAGCAGGAAGCCACCGATCCCTCCGCCGCCGGTCGCCGCCGAGGGGGCGGACTTGCCCACGACATAGATGGCGCCGAGAACGAACGCCACCGCCAGCAGCGGGAAGGCGATCCGCTCGAACGCGTGCACGAAGTTGTGCCCGAGGTAGGCGATCACGATCTGCGCGGCGACCACGATCACGAGGCAGAGCCACTTCGGCAGCGACGTCAGCGTGTTCAGGGCCAAGGTCCCGCTGACGCTGTTGACGGCGAACCAGCCGATCCCCGCGGTCAGCGCGTTCACGCCGGCGGGTAGCACGTTCCCCCAGTACCCGAAGGGGATCCGCGACTGGATCATCTGTGGGACGCCGTAGAGAGGGCCGCGGGAGCTGAGCAGCCCGTGCGACACGGAACCGAGCGCCGGACCCGAGGGCGATGGCGAGCACCGCCTGCCAGAAGGTGAGCTGGAACGCCACGATCGCCAGGACGCCGACGAACACGGTGGCGAACTCGAGGTTCGGCGACGTCCAGGTCCAGAACAGGGTGAGCGGGCGGCCGTGCCGTTCCGCGAGCGGGATGTACTCGGCGCCGCCGGGCTCGACGGCGACCACGCGCTCGCCGTACTCGCCCTCCCGGATCTGCGCTCGGACGGACGGGGTGGGACCGGTCGACGCGGACACGGAACCCTCCTCGGGGGCCGGGACGGGGGCTTCCCGAGCGCACAGTAAACCCCCGGCACTCCGCGCGGGAGAGGATGGGGACGTGCCCGAGCCCCTCGAGCCCGCCCTCGGGCGGCTGCGCCCGCTGCTCGCCGCCCCGGAGCGCCTGGTCCGGGCCGTCGGAGCCGGACGGCGACGCGGCGCGCAGCCCGCGTTCGCGCGGGTGGAGCTGCGCCCGGTGCGGCTCAAGTCCGGCCTGCGGCTCCAGGTCACGACGACCGACGGGGGTACGCCGGTCCCCACGATCCGCACGGCGAACCACGCCCCGGGCGAGGACGCGGAGCGCGCGGTCGACGCCCTTCTCGCCGAGCCGTTCGGAAACTGGCACGTCGAGACCCGCGACGAGGTGATCCAGCTCCGCGTGACCAAGAGCGGCGAGCGCGCAGGTCCACCGCCGGCAGCCGGCCGAGCCACGGGACTCGGGCCAGGCCAGAGCGGCCGTCGCGCACGACCGCCCCAAGCAGCACCTGCTCGACCCGGGCGACCCGCTGTTCGCGGCCCTGGGCGCGGACGCCGACAAGCGCCGGCAGGTCGACGCCTTCCTCCGGCAGCTCGTCGCGGCCGCCGGCCGAACGATCGAGGCGGTCCGCGCGACAGGACCGCCCGCTGCGCGTCGTCGATCTCGGCTGCGGGAACGCCTACCTGACCTTCGCCGCTCACCGCTACCTCAGCGGGCTGCTGCCCGGCGGCGTGCAGACGCTCGGCGTCGACGTCCGGCCCGACCTCGTCGCGCGGAACACCCGCCTGGCCGGCGAACTCGCACTCTCGGGCCTGGAGTTCGCCGTCGGCACGATCGAGGGTGCTGATCTCCACGGGGACGTCGACGTGGTCCTCGCCCTCCACGCCTGTGACACGGCCACGGACGACGCACTCGCCCGCGCGGTCGCCTGGCGGGCGCTCGGTGATCCTCGCGGCCCCGTGCTGCCACCACGACGTGCAGCGCCAGCTCGACGAGGCACGCGCCGCGGGCGTCCAGCCGCCGGCGCCGCATGCGGCCCTCGTGCGCCACCCCATCCTGCGGGAGCGGTTCGCGGACGTGCTCACGGACACCTTCCGCTCCCAGCTGCTGCGCCTCGCCGGGTACGGGGTCGACGTCGTCGAGTTCGTCGACTCCCGGCACACGCCGCGCAACGCTCTGATCCGCGCCTCCCGCTGCGACCGGCCGGCGCTGGACGAGCAGGCGCTCGCCGCGGAGCACGCCGAACTGGCCGCCGCATGGCACGTCCGTCCGGCGCTCGCGGAGCGGCTACGGCGCCAGGCCGGGTGCGCCTGACCGTGGCAGTGGTGGTGTACGTGACCGTGGAGGTTGCGGTCGCTGAACGACCCGGATCCGCCACGGCCCGGTGCCACCCCCGCTTCCAGGCTCGACGACGTCGCGAGGGTTGGCGGCCTCTGCTCATGGGATCGTTCCGGGGTGAGGGGGAGACGTGTGGCTGCAGCCCTGGGGCTGATCGCCGCGGTCTTCGCGCCATTGGCATCCCTCGTGGCCGCTCCGGCAGCGGCGGTGGCCGTGGCGCCTGCGGGCGACAGGTTCGGACGTCGACCGGCGGGTGCTGGACTCGCGGGTCAGCGAGTCCTCTGGGCTGGCGGTGAGCCCGCAGCACCGCGGAGTGCTGTGGACGCACGACGACTCGGGGAACCCGCCGCTGCTCTTCGCGCTCGCCCGCGAACGGCCGGGTCGCCGGAACGCTGAGGCTGCGAGGGACCGGAAACGTCGACTGGGAGGCGCTGGCCTCGTTCCGGGACGCCGGGGGCCGAGCACTGCTCGCCGTCGGCGACCTCGGCGACAACCGCGGGGACCGGAAACACGTCGAGGTCGACGTCGTCCCCGAGCCGGCACGACTCGACGCCGCGGCCGAGACCGAGGCGGCGCCGCTGCTGCGCCTGCTCCTGACGTACCCGGACGGTCCGGCGGACGCCGAGGCGCTGCTCGTGGACACCTCGCGGCGGCGCATGTTCGTCGTGACCAAAGGGCTGTTCGGCGGCAGCGTCTACCTGGTGCCCGCGACGGGCTGGGACGGGAGGACGCCGCGGCACCCGACCGTGCGCTCGGCCCGCCTGGTCCATGTCGGCGACGTCCCGCTGGGCCTCGTCACCGACGGCACGGTCGCACCGGGCGGGTCGGTGCTGCTGCGGACGTACGCCGGGGTCGCGTCGTTCGCGCCGTTCCCCGTCGAGCGCGGCGACGCCGCCCTCGCGCCGCTGGCGTCCGCCGGGCTGCCGCTGCAACCTCAGGGGGAGGGGCTGGCTCTCACGCCAGACGGGCGCGCGGTCCTGCTGTCGTCGGAGGGCGCCCGGGAGCCTGTGCTGCGGGTGGCCCTCACGGCGTCGGTCCGAGCGGCGCTGTCGGCGTCCGGGACAGCGGCACCCTCGTCCTCACCTCCATCATCACCATCAGCGTCACCTTCACCTTCACCTTCGCCTTCACCTTCGCCATCGGCGTCGCGCCGCCCGCCGGACCCGCCCGGCGCCACTGCGGCCGGCGCCGGAACCGGCAGTGCGGACTCCGGGAGCGGGCCGAGCCCGCTGCCCTGGGGCGCGCTCGCCGTCGCCGCCGGGGTGGTTGCGGCGATCGCGATCGGCACCGCCCGCTTCCGCCGCTGACGTCGCAGACGTCGCTGACGCCGCGAACCGTGATCCACATCCGTGACCGGTACGGGGCTATCGTCGCCTTCGTCCGACGGCGGCGGGGGTGCCGCGAGCACCGAGGACCTCGGCGATCCCGGACCGCCCCTGGCGTCCCCGCGCACCGGCACGCGAGGAAGGGGTTCCATGCGAACGATCGCTCGACGAGGAACAACGACAGCCGGAGTTCTGCTCGCGGTCGGCGCGCTCGCCGCCGCGATCGGCCTCCCCGCCGGTAGCGCCACCGCGCAGACGGGGGCGTCGTCGGCCGGCAGCGCCCCGACAGCAGGACGTGGCGCCGTCCCCTCTGCCGCCGCAGGGTCGTGCCGGCTCGGGAACGGCGTGAAGCACGTCATCAACATCACCTTCGACAACGTGCACTTCTTCCGGGACAACCCGAACGTCCCGTCCGACCTCGAGCAGATGCCGACACTGCTGCACTTCCTCGAGAGCAACGGCACGGTGCTGTCGAACATGCACACGCCGCTCATCGCCCACACCGCCGAGGACAGCCTCGCGATCTACTCCGGCCTGTACGGGGACCGCCACGGCCAGCCGGTGAGCAACACGTACCACACGTACAAGCCTGACGGGACCGTGGAGAACGACACCTCGTTCGTCTATTGGACCTCGCCCGTGATCACGAGTGCGCGGGTTCCTTCGACCAACGACACGCAGCCGTCGATGGCGTACTCACCCACGGTGCCGGTAACGCCGGTGGGCCCGGGGCAGAAGGCCCCGATCGCCCCGGAGCCCTGGGTCGCGTGGAACAAGGCGGGCTGCTCCGTCGGAGCGTTCTCCACCGCGAACATGGTGCTCGAGAACACCGGCGACATCTCGACGGTGTTCAACCCGCCGCCGACGGGCACGCCCGCGGAGCTCCAGACCGCCTACATCGGCGAGGCGATCCACTGCGGCCTCGGCGACGTCAGCTGTGAGACGGCGAACGGTGCGGTGCCCGACATGCCGCCCCCGGCGAACCACCCCGGATCGGCGACCTTCAAGGCGCTCTTCGGGGCCGAGAACATCTCGCCGGTGCTGGCGGCGAACGCCCATCCGCCCGCTCCCTACCGGGTCGCCGACAACGCCGGCAACCTCGTGGATCTCGACAACCGCGAGATCGCGGATGCCGCGGGCAACCCTGGCTTCCCCGGCTTCAACCCCACCGCCACCCAGAGCCTCGCCGAGCTGGCGGCGATGCAGGAGGCGGGGATCCCGGTGACCTACGGCTACATCTCCGACATCCACGAGCGGAAGCCCTGGAGCACCAACTGCACCACCGCCACCGCGACCGGCGTCGGTAACGCCCTCGGCCCCGGCGACGCCTGTTACGTCGAGAACGCGCAGCGCTACGACCAGTCGTTCAAGAAGTTCCTCGACCGGCTGGCCCGGGACGGCATCACGCCGAAGAACACCCTGTTCGTCATCGGCGCGGAGGAGAACGACCACTTCGCCGGGGCGAACGTGGGCCGCGCGGACCACCCGAACGACCCGCCGGACTGCGACGGCGTCACGGTCCCGTGCCGGTACGCGCCCGGTCAGGTCGGCGAGGTCCAGGCCAGCCTGCCGGGCCTCGTGCAGGCGGAGCGGGGCAACACCACGCCGTTCTTCGTGGAGCCGCAGGGCGCGACCATCTACGTCACGAACCAGAACCACCAGGCGGTGTCGCCACCCGCGGACGACCCGGCGGTGCGGCAGCTCGAGCGCGACACGGCCGCGGTGACGGCGAACAACCCGCACAGCGGCGTCCAGGGCGAGAAGGTCGTCAACTACCAGGCGGGTGCGACAGAGCAGCGGATCCTGCACCTGATGACGGCGGACCCGCAGCGGAACCCCACGTTCACGCTCTTCCCGAAGCCGGACTACTACCTCGACCCGTTCGGCATCACCTGCGGCACGTCGACAAACCCGGCCGCGGACTGCGTGAAGGTGACGCCGCCGTTCGCCTGGAACCACGGCTACTACAGCCCGGACATCGACATCACCTGGTCGTCGTTCGTCGGCCCGGGCGTCAAGCGGCTCGGCGTGGACGGCCCCCGGCCGGCTGACAGCCCACAGGTCAAGGATCCGGACGGCGGCGGTCTCGTGCCGCAGTACAGCAAGCGCGGCACCTGGGCGGACGAGACGGACGTCCGGCCGACGATGCTCCACCTGACCGGACTCGCGGACGACTACGTGATGGACGGGCGGGTCCTCACGCAGATTCTCGAGCGCCGGAACCTGCGGCGGCTCCAGGAACTGGGCGGCTGCTACAAGCAGCTCAACGCCGGCGTCGGGCGCTTCGGCACCGACACCCTGCTCGCGTCCACCAGGGCGCTCGCGAGCGGATCGGCGGGAGATGACAGCGTCTACGCGAGAACCGACGCAGCGCTGTCGGCGCTCGGCAACGCCCGGGACGCCCTCGCTCAGAAGATCAAGGTGGACCTGGACCGGGCCGAGTTCCGCGGCGCCCGCCTCGGCCGACGCACGGTCGGTGCGGAGCTGGTCGCCTGCAACGTGCTCCTGAACACGGCGGCGAGGCTCGCCCGATGAGGTAGGAAGCCGAGCGACGCAAGGGAGCAGCCCGGCAGCAGGTGCCCGGGAGGGCCGGAGAACGTCCGCCCTCCCGGGCAGGCCCGCTCAGGCGACAGCCGACGCGTCCGCAGGGTCCCGGTCGCGAGCCAGCCGGACGGGGCGGGGCGGCACGCCGAGCAGGAGCAGGCAGGCCACGACGAGGACGGGAACGACGAGGAACGCGGCGTGCGTGCCGCGCGCGTCGGCGAGCGCCCCGAGCACGAACGGACCCAGGCCGCTGCCGACCCCGATGCCGATGCTCATGGCGCCCACCGTGCGGTCCTCCGCGCCCGGGGCGGCGTCGAGGACGAGCCCGACCCCCAGCGGGTACTGGCCGCCGATACCGAGCCCGACGACCAGGAGCCCGGCGAGCGCCGGCGCGGGCGCCGTGACGAACCAGGCGACGGCCCAGCCGACCGCTGTCAGCAGGAAGCTGCCGGCCAGCAGCAGCCGCGGCTGGTACAGCAGCGCGAGCCGCCCGACCACGGCGCGGGCCACCGTCATGCCCGCGAGCACGGCCGTCACCCCGGACGCCGCGGCCGCGAGAGACAGGCCGGTGCGCTGGGCGAGCAGGTCGGCCACCCAGGCGGTGCAGCAGAACTCGATCGCGACGAGCGTCACGACGAGGGCCACGGGTCGGCGAGCGGCCCGGGGGATGCCCCGGCCCGGCGCGGGGTGTTCCGGCGTCGGCGCCGGGGCATCGAGCGCCGTTGTGCCGGCCGGGATCCGGAGCAGGAGCACGACTGCCGCGGCGAACAGCCCGACGGCGACGAGCAGTCCCGGCCGCCAGCCCAGGCCTGCCCCCGCCGCCGCGCCCACCACCAGCGGCGCGACGATGCCGACGGCCGCGGACCCGGCGAGCCAGCGGGAGAGGACGGCGGGCGCGGCGGCCCCGAACGTCATCCCCGCGACCGGGAGCCACGCGACGATCGTCATCGCGCCGCCGGTGCCGAGGACGAGCGCGGAGGGCACGGTCCAGGCCGGCCCGAGCGGCAGGCAGAAGAGCGCAGACGCCGACAGTCGTGGTGACGAACGCCGCGACCAGCAGGCGGCGCCGCCCCAGCCGGCGCACCAGCCGGTCCGCGACGAGCCCGGTGAGGACGGAACCGGCGGCGAGCCCGAGGCTGTGCACTCCCGTGATCGAGCGCGGCGTGCCCTGTTCGGCCCGCAGCAGCTGGAGCACCGCCCCGTAGGAGTACAGGACCCAGCACCACGAGCCGGAGACGACGTAACCGGCCGCTGTGACGCGACGCCGCGCCAGGATCACCCGAGCTTGTCGACGACGAAATCCACGCAGCGGATGAGCGCCTCGACGTCGTCCGGCTCGATCGCGGGGAACATCGCCACCCGCAGCTGGTTGCGCCCGAGCTTGCGGTAGGGCTCGACGTCGACGACGCCGTTGGCGCGCAGGACCTTCGCGACGGCGGCGGCGTCGACGGACTCGTCGACGTCGACCGTCCCGACGACCTGGCTGCGAGCAGCGGGGTCGACGACGAACGGCGTCGTCCAGGAGGTGGCCTCGGCCCAGCGGTACAGCCGTGAGGACGAGTCCGCCGTGCGGCCGGTGGCCCAGGCGAGCCCGCCCTGTGCGTTCAGCCACTCGACCTGATTGGCGAGCATCGCCAGGGTCGCGACCGCCGGGGTGTTGTACGTCTGGTCCTTGCGCGAGTTGTCGATCGCCGTGGTGAGGTCGAGGAAGTCGGGGATCCACCGCCCGGATCCCTTGATCTCCTCCACGCGCGCCAGGGCGGCGGGGGAGAGCAGGGCGAGCCAGAGACCGCCGTCGGAGGCGAAGGACTTCTGCGGGGCGAAGTAGTAGGCGTCCGCCTCGGCGACGTCGACCGGCAGGCCACCGGCGCCGCTCGTGGCGTCGATGAGGACGAGAGCGCCCTCGTCGGCGCCCTCGACGCGCCGCACCGGCGCCATCACGCCCGTCGACGTCTCGTTGTGCGCCCAGGCGTACACGTCGGCGCCGGGAACCGCCTCGGCGCTGGGCAGCGTGCCGGGCTCGCCCTTGATCGTCGTCGAGTCCCCGAGGAACGGGGCGTTGCGGGTGACCGTGGCGAACTTGCTCGAGAACTCGCCGTAGGCGAGGTGCGCGGCGTGCTCCCGGACGAGGTTGAACGCGGCGATGTCCCAGAACGCGGTGGCGCCGCCGTTGCCCAGGACCACCTCGTAGCCGTCGGGGAGGGAGAAGAAGGACGCGAGGCCCTCCCGGACCCGGTGCACCAGGTCCTTCACCGGCTTCTGCCGGTGCGATGTGCCGAGCACGGTGGTCGCGATGGAGGACAGGTACTCCACCTGCTCGGGGCGCACCTTGCTGGGGCCGGAGCCGAAGCGCCCGTCCGAGGGCTTGAGGTCCGCTGGGATCGTGATCGCGGGTGACTGCGTAGCAGTGGTCACGTGGATGCCGTCCGTGGGGAGGTGGGAGGTCGTCGGGGTCGAGGCGCCGTTGCCCTGACCGGTCCAGTCTCTCAGCCCGGTTCCTCTCGGTGAGGCCGGTCCCCTCAGGGAGTCACACCAGGGTGGGCGGAGAGCGGGTCCCAGCCGGCGACGTCCTCGGGCCGGCGGGGGCCCGCGCCCACGTACGCCGCGGACGGCCGCATCAGCCGGCCCGAGCGCTTGTGCTCGAGGATGTGCGCGGACCATCCCGCAGTGCGGGCGCAGGCGAACATCGGAGTGAACATCCGGGCGGGGACCGCGGCGAAGTCAAGCACGACCGCCGCCCAGTACTCGACGTTCGTCGCGAGCACCCGATCGGGCCGGCGCGCCTGCAGTTCCGCGAGGGCGGCCTCCTCCAGCGCCTTCGCCGCCTCGTACCGCGGGGCGCCGAGCCGCTGCGCTGTCGCCCGCAGCACCCGGGCGCGCGGATCCTCGGCGCGGTAGACGCGGTGCCCGAACCCCATCAGCCGCTCGCCACGGTCGAGCACGCTCCGGACGTAGCCGAGCGCGTCGCCGGATCGCTCCACCGCCTCCAGCATGTGCAGCACCCGGGAGGGGGCACCGCCGTGCAGCGGGCCGCTCATCGCCCCGACCGCGCCCGACAGGCACGCGGCCACGTCGGCGCCGGTGCCGGCGATGACGCGGGCGGTGAACGTCGAGGCGTTCATGCCGTGCTCGGCCGCGGAGACCCAGTAGGCGTCCACTGCCTCGACGTGCCGAGGGTCCGGCTCGCCGCGCCAGCGGATCATGAAGCGCTCGACGATGGTGCGGCCGCGGTCGACCTCGCGCTGCGGGACCATCGGCACCTCGAGCCCCCGGGCGGACTGCGCCACGAAGGACAGTGCCATCACCGAAGCACGGGCGAGGTCGTCGCGGGCCTGCGCGGCGTCGATGTCGAGCAGCGGACGGAAGCCCCAGATGGGGGCCAGCTGCGCCAGCGCGCTCTGCACGTCGACCCGGACGTCGCCCGTGTGTACGGGCAGCGGGAACGGCTCGGCCGCGGGCAGGCCGGGATTGAACTCGTTGTCGACGAGCAGCCCCCACACGTTGCCGAACGACACGCGGCCGACGAGCTCGGTGATGTCCACCCCGCGGTACCGCAGCGCGCCGCCGGCGCGGTCCGGTTCCGCGATCTCGGTCTCGACGGCGACGACGCCTTCGAGCCCCGGGACGAAGTCGGCCATCGGGTCCTCCTCGTCTGATCACCCGGCTCGGCGCTCGGGCCGAGGCCGACGCTACGCTCCGACGCCGACACACTGGTGCGGTGCCTGTCACGCCAGATCCGCCTGTCACGCCGGATACTGCCCCAGCTGATCGTCCCGGACCGGAACTCGCCGCGGCTCGCATCTCCTACGAGGCAGGCGCCCTGTACGAGGCCGACCTGGCGCCAACCCCACTCGGGCAGTTCCGCCGGTGGTACGACGACGCCGTGGCCGCCCGGCTGCCCGAGCCCAACGCGATGGTGCTGGCCACTGCGGACGAGCGGGGCGAGCCGTCCGCCCGCACCGTCCTGCTCAAACAGGCGGACGCGCGCGGCTTCGTCTTCTACACCAACCATGGCTCCCGCAAGGCCGCCGAGCTCGCCCGCGGCCGCGCGGCCCTGCTCTTTCCCTGGCACCCCCTGCAGCGACAGGTCGGCGTCCGGGGGCGGGTGGAGCAGGTGACCCGCGAGGAGTCGGCGTCCTACTTCGCCACCCGGCCCTGGGGCTCGCGGATCGCTGCGTGGACCAGCCGGCAGTCGCAGGTCGTGAGCAGCCGGGCCGAGCTCGAGATCCGGTGGGAGGAGCTGGCCCGCCGGTACCCGGACCGCGGCCGGCCGGACGACGTCCCCCTGCCGCCGTTCTGGGGTGGATTCGTGCTTCGTCCTGACGAGGTCGAGTTCTGGCAGGGCCGGCCGTCCCGGCTGCACGACCGGCTCGTCTTCCTTCCCGCCACTGCAGGAGCTCTGCTCGAGTCACCACCTGACGCCCGTCTCGACGACCCCGGCGCCTGGCGGGTGGTCCGGCGCCAGCCCTGACGACCTGAGCGCCGGCCCTGACGACCTGAGCGCCGGCCCTGACGGCCCGAGGGCCGGCCCTGACGGCCCGAGGGCCGGCCCGTTCTCGCGGACCGGCCCTCGGAGCCGACGTGGCTGTCAGGTCAGCACCCTCGTTCGGCTTGCCGTGCGTCAGTGACCGGCGACGGCCTTGTAAGCGTTGACGATGCCGTGCCCGTAGAACCCGTTGAACGCCGCCGTCCCCTGGCAGAGGTGGTCGTCGGTCGCGACGCCGGCGGCCCGGATGCGCTCGTAGTGGAACAGCCGCGGCTGCGGGCAGGCCTCGTGCACGCTGCTGCGGTAGAGCAGCTGAGTGATCCGGGACGGGTTCGCCGTCCAGCCACCGTGCCCGTCGCTGTGGCCGTAGCGGGAGACCAGCAGCGCGGCCACGCCCACGGCGTGAGGAGAGGCCATCGAGGTGCCCTGCAGGTACTGGTAGTAGCCGCAGACGCCGGCGCTCGAGCAGTCACGGATGATCCCGGAACCCGCCTTCGGGGTGCCGTCGGGCTCCAGCTGGTCGTTCAGCACCGCGAGGGACTTCGGGTACGCCGCGAGGATCTCGGCGCGCGGGTCCACGGTCTCGTCGGGGGTGTCGTACGCGTCCCCACCCGGAGCGGCGACCTCGGTCTGCTCGGTGCCGTAGTTCGAGTAGTACGCCTTGCGCTTGCTGATGCCGGTCGCGCTGACCGCGATCACGCCGCGAGTCTCCGTCGGCACAGTGATGCACGAGTTGTCCACGGTTCGGGGCTTGGCGACCCCGGGCGGGAAGTCGGGGCTCGACGTGTCGCTGGTCGGGTTCCCGAGGTCGGTCGCCTCGTTGCCCATCGCGGCGATCGGCGTGACCCCGTGGCGGATCGCATAGTTCACGGCCCGCTGCGTGAGCTGGCGGACCACCCGCTGCTCGGTCTGCTCGGCGGGGGAGTCGGCCGGGTTCGACAGGCAGTTGTAGAGCCATGGGTCGGTGTAGAAGCTCATGTTGACGACGTCGACGCCGATGTCGCCCGCGTACACGAGGGCCTCGACGGTGGGCAGGAGGAAGAAGTAGCCCGAGTCCTGACCGGCCCTGATGTTGACGAGCGTGACGCCGGGCGCCACACCGCCGATGCCGAGGCCGTTGAGGGGTGCGGCGATGGTGCTGGCAACGTGCGTCCCGTGGCCGTTGTCGTCCTCGTCGACGGGGTCGATGCAGGCGGGCGGGTGCTCGCACGTCGTCGTGCCTTCAGGGCTGTCGATCAGGGGGTTGTCGACGACGAAGTTGGCGGACCGCGCCTTGTCGAAGTTGGGCGCGATGTCGGGATGGCTGCCGTCGATACCGGTGTCGATGACGCCGACGAGCACGCGCTTGTCGCCCTTGTTCACGGCGTACGAGCCCTGGACCGTGGCCCCGATCTGGCGCATGTCCCACTGCCGGTTCGCGAGGGGCTCTGCCGTGCCTGCGCCGGGCGCGTCGGCGAGCGCCTGACCGGTGGCCGGTGCCTCGACGAGGTCACGCTGCTGGACGGCCTTGTGGTCGGGGGTGGCGTGGCCGATGACGCGGTCGCGGGCGGCGCCGAGGACGCCCTTGCGGCCGTCGACCTTCGCGGCGAAGGCCGCGTCGGCGGACGAGACCACGGCGAAGCCGAGCTTGCGGTCGACCTTGACGACGGTGCCTCCCGCTGCCTTGGCGGAGGCGACTGCCGCGGCACCGTCCGTTCCCTGCGCGAAGAGCACGACGTACGTGGAATTCGTGCCGGCCGCAGCCGCGGCCCCCGTCGTCGTAACGGCGTGACCGGCGGACGCCTGGCCGGATGCCTGGCCGGATGCCTGGCCGGCAGAAGCCTGGCCGGCAGAAGCCTGGCCGGTGATGCCGAAGGTGGCGCCGGCGATCGCGGTCGCGAGCGCTGTGGTGCCGATCACGGTGCGAACCAGAGTGGGTCTGCGCCTCATGGGAGTCCCGTCTGCTCAGCGAACCACACCCCATCGGGTGATTCGGTGACAGCAGACATTAGGGGCGTCACAGAACGCGACGGAAGACCCAACTTGTGTTCGGTCGACTGCTCTCTGTCACCGAAAGGAGCCGCTTCGCGAGGCGCCGGGACAGGCAACAGCCCGCAGGCTGCCCCCATCTCGGGGACTGCCGTGCTGGACGGGGCACGGCTCCTGCGGGCTGCGGTGACTGCCTGGTTCTCGCCGGCCACTGGCGGCCGGTGGAAGCCCTCGATCACGAAGATCGAGGCAGTCCGTCCGTAGGACAGCGGCTAGCGGACAGCCACCTCACGCGTCCGAGTGATATCCAACTCCGGACCACCTCCTTTCCCGTGTACGGCGAACTTACGACGACGGCGCGGCGCCCGCCAAGCGGATTGGAATTTGTTCGCCCACGGCGAGCAGGGCCGCTTGCAGGTGCCGTACCAGGAGGGTGGCGCCGGGCTCACAGCTCGTCGCCCCGCTGATGCGGTAGGTGGTGGACGGCGTTGCGGAGCTGGGGACGCCTGACGTCGACCCAGGAGGGTGGACGAACCCAAGGGACCCCCGCCACCATCTCGATCTGCCAGCCGTCGCGGGCCACGTCCCCGCTGCCCGTCGCCGTGACCTCGGCATGGTGCCGAAAGCAGAGGAGGGCGAGGTTGTCGAGGTCCGTTGGCCCACCCTCGGTCCACGGCACGACGTGATGGGCCTGGCAGGCATCGGCGGTGACGACGCAGCCGGGAATGACGCAGCCGGCGTCCCGTGCGATCAGGGCGCGCTTCTGGGTAGCGGAAGCCAGTCGCTGGGTGCGGCCGAGGTGCAGGACGGCGCCGTCCGGGCTCAGCAGGGCGATCCGGATCTGCGCGCAGTCGGCCAGGAAGCGCAGGGTGGCGGCGTCGATCATGCCGGCGTGCTCCACCCGGGCAGGGCGCGCAAGCGGTGACAGGGCGCGAGCGAACCTCGTGACGGCGGGTCCGATCGTGCCGTCCTGGTAAGCCCCGTCCCGGCGTGCTGCATCCTGAGAAGCCCCGTCCTGCGCAGCCGCGAGCTGCTCGTCATTTCGGGCATCGGAGTGGTGGTCCGGCGGTTGGCCCCACGGGTGCTGGGACACCCAGTCCTGCAGCCCGCGAAGGACGTCGAGGCCGAGCGGAGGACAGGCCCGCTGGTCGTTCGCTGGGACGGCCGCCAGATGTGTGCCGAAGGCCGCCGCGAGGTGTTCGATGCCCACCGAGACGATCAGCTCGACGGCCGGTAGCGGCCCGGCCAGCACACCCGGCTCCCGGATCACCTGGAACTCACCCTCCTGCGTGGGCGGCTCCGGCAGGTCCTCGGCCGCAGCGTCGCCCGCCTGGGCGGCGGTCTGTGTGCCGTCGGGCGCAGCGCCGGGTGATCTCGGGCTGTCGTTCGTGCTCGGCTGAGCCCCGGCAGCCGCGCTCTCACTCGTGGTCTCGGTCGTGTTCTCGTCGCCGTTCGGGCCGGGGAGCGTGATGCCGTTCTTGGCCAGGGCGGCGGCGAAGATGTCGGCGACCGCGTCCATCTGGCGGGCGCCGAAGTCACGCTCGTCGGGCAGAGCGCGCTCGACGCCGTCGGCATCGATTGCCGCTCCGGCCCGGGGGGCGGCGAAGGCGGCCAGGACGGCCTTGATGAAGGCCCCCTGCGCGGACCCGCACTCGAACCGGCCGCGCCAGGCTCCGTCAGGCGTTCGCGACATGTGCAGGTAGCGCCGTTCGTGCGCGCCCTTGGGTGTCTTGGGATTGAGGGCTTCCACGATGCGGTGGGCGACCGCCTCGAGACAGTCCACGTCCATACGGCGGGCGTAGAACACCAACACCGCGTCCACCAGCAGCACCTGCCGGACCGATGCGGGCGGGGTGGCGAAGCTGCCGCCGGCGCCGCCCAGACCTGACGGGCCCGACGGATCGGCGAGCATCTCCGTGAACGCCGCCGCCAAGTCATCGGTGACCGCTGGATCGGGACGCAGGACTCCGTCGATCACGACCGGGGAGGCGGCCGCGGCCACGATCTCGTCGTAGGGAATCAGCTTGTCCCGCGTGGCCTGGCCCAGGTCACGATGGGCTCGGACGGCGACATCGACGTGCCCGGACGCGATGTCCCCGGCGCTCAACGCCGCCCCCATCCGGGGCAGATCGCCGACCTCCGGACGCAACAGGGCCGCTGTGTGCGCCTCCCGCCGCGCCCGGGCCCGGGACTGCCGCAGTACGTGCAGCCGGAACACCGCTGCGGCGTGCCCAGGCCGGGCCTTGGGCACCACGTCGTCGCGAGCGTCGATCGCGGCCAGTGTCGAAAGCCGCCCGGCGGTCAGCCGGGCCTCGAGACGGTGCACGACCTCCGCCAGGGCACCGACCTGCTCGGGCGCCAGCGGAGCGAGCCTCAGGTCGAGCAGCTCGTCGATCCCGTGGTCGAGCGAGGCCAGGCAGGACGCCGCCGCGGGCGGCAGCTCCGCCAGCAGCTCAGAAACCCCCCGAACCCCCATGAAAGGACCCTAGAACCGACCGCCGACACACGCGCGGAGCGCCCACACAAGGGCCAGGCAGCGATCGCCCGGGCCGGACGGCGGGGTCAGGACGGCCGGGGTCAGGACGGCTGGGGTCAGGACGGCTGGGGTCAGGACGGCTGGGGTCAGGACGGCTGGGGTCAGGACGGCGGAGTCATCCGGTAGATGGCCCCAGCGGCGTCGTCGGTGACGTAGATGGCGCCGTCCGGGCCGGGAAGGGCCATCACCGGCCGGCCCCAGCGGCTGCCGTCGCCGAGCTGGAACCCGGAGAGCAGGGGCTGCTGCGGGCCGAGCGTCCCGTTCCGCCACGGGAAGAACGCCACCTCCGGCGGCCGGGGCGGCTGCCGGTTCCACGAGCCGTGGATCCCCACGAGCGCGCCCTGCCGGTAGGGCGCCGGCAGTGACGGGACGTCGACGAACGTCAGGCCGAGCGGTGCCGAGTGCGCCGGCATCCCCTGCTCGACGGCCGGCAGGGACGCGCAGTCGAGCTTGCCGCCGTCGGCGTTCGTCTGGACGTCCCGCACGTACGGCCGCCGCGTGTACGTGAGCGCGGAACCGGGCACGCCGGGGTGGACGTCGGGGTCCGGGTTGCAGTACGGCCAGCCGAGGTCGCGACCCGGCGTCAGCCGGGCGAGCGGCTCGAGCGGGTGGTCGTTGACGTACGACTGGAGCACCCGGTCGCGGTCCGGCGAGCCGTCGCCGTCGTAGTCGCGGTTGTACGGGTAGGCGATGTTGTCGCGGTTGTTGACGGCCGTCCAGACGGCGCCGGTCGGGTCCACCGCGAGGCCTGTGCCGTTCCGGACCCCGCGCGCGTACACCTGCGGCGCGCCGCCGGAGGGCCGGACCCGCAGGATGGCGGCCCGTTGCGGGTCGGCGTCCCGATCCTCTGGCGAGACGTTGCCCGTGCTGCCGATGGAGAAGTAGAGCCAGCCGTCCTTGCCCACCGCCACGCTCTTGAGGGCGTGCGCGTACCGGCCGCCCAGCTCGGGGCTCTTGGCGTCGGGCAGCGCGTCGACGACGGTGCGGCGCCCGGTCAGGCCACCTGACGTGTAGGTGTAGGCGTCGATCCGGTCGGACTCCGCGACGTACAGCGTCCGTCCGTCGAAGGCCAGTCCGTGAGGTTGAGTGAGGCCTTGGGCAAGCACCTGCTGCGAGGTGCCGGACGCCGACCCGCGTGCCCCGCGCAGCGCGACCACCTCGCCGGCGCCGGGGCGGGAGACGAGCAGCGCGCCGTCGGGCGCCCAAACCGCCAGCCGGGAGCCGGACACGCGTGCCCACACCGAGACCCTCCAGCCGGGGGGCGCCTGCACCTCCCGTGGCTCGTCGAACGGGGCGCCGCCCAACCCGTCGGGTACCTGGAGGCGACTGGCCACGAGGCGCGGGGCGACGGAGGACGACGGCGACGACGAACGGGACTGGGAGGGGGCGGACGCGCCCGCACCACCTCCGCCGCTCGCGGGAGTGCCCGGGGAGGCACCGCTGCATGCGCCGAGCGCCACGGCCGCGCCTGCGGCCGCGAACGCGTACCAGAGCCGCCGGATCACGAGACGCCACCCGAGCGACCGAAGGTGGCAGGGTCGACCGCGACCCAGACGTGGGCCGCCGTTGCGAGCAGAGCGCCCGACTCCCCGTACAGGGACGTGGCGGTCCGCGCCTTGCGCTCGCCGACCTCGAGCGCTCGACCGGTGACCACGCACCGCTCGCCGAGCAAGGGTCGCGCGAGCAGCCGACCCGTCATGGTGCCGAGCACCATCGGCCGGCCCACGACGTCGACGGACCATCCCCCCGGGCAGTCGAGGGCGGCCCAGACCAGCGGCACGGGAACAACGCCATCCGCGCCGACGTCCGCCTCGCCAGGCGACCATGCCGCCGCGACGTCGACACCGGGGACGGCGGGATCGACCGGGCCGGGCCGCAGCCGCAGGCCGTCGCCGGGGGCACGCCCGGGGCCGCAGGCGAAGCACTCGGGGAAGGGATGGTCGTGCAGCCCGGCATAGCGGTCACCGGCCGCCACCGCGGCGTCGTACGGGACGGGTGGGACCGGCTCCAGCCCGGCGGGGTCGCCATCCGCCACCGGTGTGGCGGCCAGCACGGGGGAACCGTCGTGCTGGGCGACGGCGCTCGAGCCGTCGCGGAGGATCGTCATGGGGACCTCGAGCGGCGGCGGCGCGGACAGCCGCACCCGGACCGCCTGCCCCGGCGGCGCGAGCAGCTCAGCCAGCGCCCCGCTCGTCCACCCGCCGTTGCCCGAGGTCGCCGGCCCGCGGAACCGGCGCGGGACGACGAGGGTCTCGTCCGTCTGCTCCGTCACCCCTCGATCCTCGCCGACAGCACCGACACACGCCCGGCCGGGATCCGCGGCTCAGTCGCGAGCCTCCTGGTAGCGGCGCAGGGCCTCGGCACGCTCGGCGGCGTGGTCGACGATCCGCTGTGGGTATCCGTGGTCGTACCCGTGCGGGTCCTTCCACGGCTCGTGCGCCGCGCCGCCCGGCAGGTGCCGCAGTTCGGGCACGTACCGCCGGACGTAGTCGCCGTCCGGGTCGAACTTCAGCCCCTGCGTCACCGGGTTGAAGATGCGGAAGAAGGGGGCGGGATCCGTTCCCGTTCCGGCTATCCACTGCCAGCCGTGGTTGTTGCTGGCGAGATCGCCGTCGCGCAGCCAGTGCAGGAAGTGCCGGGCGCCGAGCTGCCAGGCGATGTGCAGGTCCTTGACGAGGAAGCTGGCCACGATCATGCGGGCGCGATTGTGGATCCAGCCCTCGGCGAGCAGCTGCCGCATGCCGGCGTCCACGACCGGGTAACCGGTGCGCCCGTCCTGCCAGGCGCGGAAGCGCTCGCCGGGCTCGTCCACGCGCATCCGGCCGACGTCCGCCCGCAGCGGCTCGCGGGCGCTCTCCGGGTGGTGCCAGAGCACGTCGGCGTAGAACTCGCGCCAGCAGAGCTCGGACCGGTAGCGCTCGGCCGCCGGACCGGGGTGCGCGGCGAGGTCGGCGAGCAGCGTGCGGGGGTGCACCTCCCCGTACTTGAGGTGTGCGGACATGGCCGACGTCCCCTGGACGCCGACCGCGTTGCGGGTCTCGTCGTAGCCGGAGAGCGCGCCGTCGACGAACGCCTGCCAGCGCGCTCGCGCCGCGGCCTCGCCGGCCTCGGGGAGGGTCAGGACGCCGAGGTCCGGTTCGGGTGGGAGCGGCTCGCTGGGGACGCCGTCAGCGACCCTCCCCGGCCGCAGGGCCTGCTCACTCGGCGCCGGGGCGGGCCAGCCGTAGGCGAGCCAGGCCCGCTGGAACGCACTGAAGACCTTGAAGGGGGTTCCCGCCGAGCCGAGCAGGATCCCTGGCCCGACCGCGTAGGGCGATCCGGTCGCGACGAGCCGGCGGCCGTCGCGGCCGAGGGCGGCCGCGACGGCGGCGTCACGGCGGCGGCCGTACACGCCGGCGTCCGCGCTGATGTGGACGCGATCGGCGCTCACTTCAGCCGCCAGGCCCGGGACGACGACCGCGGGGTAGCCGGTGCGGACGACGAGGCGCCCGCCCGTCAGATCGTGCAGGCGCTCGTCGAGCGAGCGCAGTGACCTCAGCAGCCAGGCGCGCCGGGGCGGTCCGGCCGGCTCCCAGAGCGCAGGGTCGAACACGAAGAGCGGGACGAGTCCCGGACCGCCGGGCTCGTGCGCGCTCTCCTGCCCGGCCGCCAGCAGCGCTGGGTGGTCCGCGAGGCGCAGGTCCCGGCGGAACCACAACAGGCTGGCCACGCTGCGGGACCGTAGCGGGCGGCACGGGCGGGCGCGCGGCGAGCGACAATGAGGAGTGAAGGGCCCTGCACAGGGCCCGGCGCGGACGGAGACCCGTGAGCGACCTCATCGACACCACCGAGATGTACCTGCGCACCATCTACGAGCTCGAGGAGGAAGGCGTCGTCCCGTTGCGTGCCCGCATCGCCGAGCGCCTCGGGCAGTCGGGTCCCACCGTCTCGCAAACCGTCGCGCGGATGGAGCGCGACGGCCTGGTCGGCGTCACCGGCGACCGCCACCTCGAGCTGACGCCGCGGGGACGCGAGAAGGCGACCCGCGTGATGCGCAAGCACCGGCTCGCCGAGCGCCTCCTGCTCGACGTGATCGGCCTGGAGTGGGAGTACGTGCACGACGAGGCCTGCCGCTGGGAGCACGTCATGAGCGACCGCGTCGAGCGAAAGCTGCTGTCGATGCTGGTGGACCCGCGTGAGTCGCCCTACGGCAACCCCATCCCCGGTCTCGAGGAGCTCGGCGGGCCCGCGGTCGGCGACGAGTTCCGGGCCGGCGGCGTCGTCGCGCTGCCCGACGCCTTGCAGGGCGCGAGCGCGCTGCAGGGCGTCGACCTGCTGGTCCGGCGGCTCGGCGAGCCGCTGCAGACAGACCTGGAGCTCATGGGTGAGCTGTCGCGGCTGGGAGTGCGGCCGGGCCGGCACGTGCGTGCGCAGCGGACCGGGGGACCCGGCGACGCGGTTCGTGTCGGCACGGCCGAAGGGTCCCTGGAGGTGCCCGCGCCGGCCGCCCATCATGTGTTCGTTGTACCTGTCGGCGTGTCGTGACGCAGATATGAAGTCACGCGCTGTGTTCAGCTAATTTCGCTGCGTTCCCACTTGGAGTGGGAGCCTCCGGGCGGCACGCCGAACTCTGCCACCGACCACGGAGCCGTCGAGACACCGCACGGCAGAGGCGGGGGACCCACCTTCGGGTCCGTCCGGTCGATCAGGCCGACGGACCCTCGGGGTGAAGCCGAACGGGCAGCGCGCACCACTGGCGCTGCCCCGCCCGGCCGGGTGACATCTCCCACCCGAACCCGACAGCTCACCTCGTAGGCGTACGGAGAGGTCCGTCGTTGACCGAACGTGCCCCGGCGCGTCACCGCGCCGACCTGCCCCCGTCGACCCCGCTGACGGGAATCACCAGCAGCATCACCGCCGTCGTCGGCGACCACGCCGCGACGCTCGGCCGCGGCGGCGTCGTCGTCGCGGTGTCCTCCGGTCTCGTCGCCGGCATGGCGCTGCCCGCCGCGGCCGCCACGACGGTCGACACGGCGCAGACGGCGTCCGTTCCGGTGCTCGGCGGGACGGCGTCCTCCGCCGTGGTCGTCGACCTCCTCGGCTCCGCGCCCGTGACGGCGCCGACCAAGGCAAGGATCTCCTTCGAGCACAGCGCCTTCACGGCTGCCGCGAAGGGCTCCGTCGCCGCTTCCACACCCGCCAGCGCCACCCGGGAGGTCGCCACCATCTCCCGCTCGCTGGCCCGCGCCGCCTACCGCGCCGCCACACCGGCTCGCGCGGCCACCACGACGGCTGCCGCGCCGGCTCCCAGGATCCCGACGCAGGCGCGCCGGACCAGCGCGGACACGGAGAACCTCACCGGGGCCGGCCCGGGGGCCGGCGGCGGGGGGAGCACCGGGTCCGAGACCGGGACCGGCGGGACCGGCACCGGGGACACGACCAAGCCTGCGCCGCCGGCGGCCCCGCCCGTCGACGAGAAGGTCACGGACGTGGTGGCGGTCGCCTTGCGCTACCTCGGAATCGCCTACCGCTACGGCGGCACGACCCCACGGGGTTTCGACTGCTCCGGCTTCACGCAGTACGTCTTCCGGCAGGCCGGCATCGCTCTGCCGCGCACGGCGGACCAGCAGCTCCGCGCCGCCACGCGCATCTCGCGCTCGGCGGCCCGCGCGGGTGACCTCGTCTTCTTCCTCAGCGGCGGGTACGCGTACCACGTGGGGATCTACCTGGGGAACGGCAAGATGGTCGACTCCCCGCGCCCCGGCTCGACGATCACGGTCCGGTCGGTCTACTCCTCGAACGTGGCGTTCGCGCGAGCCTGACGCGTCCCGAGCAGCGGCCCCGGCGTTGATGCGCCGGGGCCGCTTCCGTTCCCACACGCTCGGCACGCGTGCCCTGCTCACCCACGGTCCCGTGCCTGCTGCCGCCTGTGACGGTCGGCGATTCGGAGCGGGAAAGGTAGTGCCATACCGGGTCCCCGTCCTTACCCTGCTGTCAGCGACGTTCGACGCACCCGTCAGGAGGGCCCGTGCGCGACGCGGTACGAAGTAGGGCGGCCGCACATGCCTGTGCGGTTCCGCCACGCACCGCTGCGCACTGCCGTGAAGGCGTCGTCCCCGTCAGGGGGCGGCGCCTTCGGTCGTCCTGGCCCTGTCCGCGGCTCTCGGCCGTGGTCAGGAGTCCGCGCGCGCGTCGCCTGCTCCAGTCGCCGCCGAACATCTCGCGCGGCAGGTCGGTCGCCACCAGCCAGGTGCGCGTCCCGAACGAAAGGGGGTGACGCGGGTGCGGACCCTGGTGCTGAACGCCGGGTACGAGCCGCTCGCGGTCGTCTCGTTCCGCCGGGCAATCGTCCTCGTCCTCGCCGGCAAGGCCACGGTCATCGCCGATGGGGGCAACCCCGTCGTCGGCGGCACGCTCACCCTGCCGCGGCCCTCGGTGATCCTGCTCGCCCGGTACGTGCGGGCTCCGCACGGGCGCGCCGTCCCTGTCAGCCGGCGTGGGGTCCTGCGCCGCGACGCACACAGGTGCGCCTACTGCAGCGGTCATGCCACCACCGTCGACCATGTCCTCCCGCGCAGCCGCGGCGGCCGGGACGCCTGGGAGAACCTCGTCGCCTGCTGTGTGCGGTGCAACAACAAGAAGGGCGACCGGACGCCGGAGGAGAAGGGCTGGTCTCTGCGCGTCACCCCGTACGCTCCCCGCGGTGCGGCGTGGGTCGTGCGCGGCGCCGACCAGCGTGACCCCTCGTGGGAGGTCTACCTCGGTGAGGTCGCTGCCTGAGTCCTTTCGGCGACCGCCGGTGCCCCGCAAATTGGTGCACCGGCGCTCGCGGCGCCGGTGCGTGCACGAGCGTGCCACAACGTCGCCGCCTTGCAAAGACCGATAACTGTCAGTAACTGCAGACGTCGATCATGTGCCACGGTGCCTGCTGATGCGTCCGAGGGGCATCTGCAGCGGCGGCCGGAGGCGCTGTGACACACGTCTCGGCCACCCCGCACGGGGTCCCAGCTGGTGCCGCCGACCGGGCATGTCGGGCCGTCGCCGTGGGTAGTGCAACGACGTGAGCAACAGGACTGAGCAAGCGGAGGCCCAGCGCCTCGAGCGCGAATACCCGGGCGCGGGGGCCGACAAGCCCACGGAGATCCCCGGTAAGGGCTGGTGGCAGATCGTCCGCCGGGGCCTGAAGGAGTTCACCGCCGACCAGATGCCCCTGATGGCGGCCGGCGTCGCGTTCTACGCCTTCCTGGCGCTGGTGCCGACCCTGATCGCCGCCACTCTCGTCTACGGGCTCGTCACAGGTCCTGAGCAAGCCAAGGAACAGGTACACAGCCTCACGTCGGTCCTGCCCAAGGACGCTGCGTCCCTCGTGGGCAACCAGATGCTCGACCTGGCCACCGCCAAGAACACCGGTCTGGGCATCGGTCTGGTCGTCTCGCTGGCGCTCGCGCTGTGGAGCGCCTCCGGAGCCACTGGCAACCTGATCACCGCGGTGAACGTGGCCTACGACGAGAAGGACCAGCGGAACTTCATCAAGAAGCGCGGTCTCGCCCTGTTCCTGACCGCGGGCGCCATCATCGTGTTCGTCGTCACGGCCTCGCTCGTCGCCGTCTTCCCGGCGGTCGCCAAGGCCCTCGGCATCGGTGGGTTCTTCCGGGTGGGGCTCGAGGGTCTGCGGTGGGTCGTCCTCCTGGTCGTGCTCATGGCTGCGCTCGCCGTCCTCTACCGCCTCGCGCCCGACCGTGACGACCCGAAGTTCAAGTGGACCTCCGTCGGTGCCATCGCCGCCGTCGTGATCTGGGTGATCGTGTCCATCGCCTTCTCGATCTACGTCAGCTTCGGCGGCTACACCAAGACCTACGGCGCGCTGGCCGGAATCGTCGTCCTGCTGATGTGGCTGTGGCTCAGCATCGTCGCGGTCCTGCTCGGCGCCGAGATCAACGCGGAGATGGAGAAGCAAACGGTCAAGGACACGACGACCGGGCCGGACAAGCCGCTGGGGGAGCGGGACGCCGTCAAGGCCGACCTCACCCCGAACCAGCCGGACCCCGACCCGGAGACGCAGAAGAAGCGCTGAGCATGCGGCCGAACGGCGCCCGCGAGCCGGTGGGATAGCGTTCCGGCATGGCATCCGTCAGCGTGACAGCCGAGATCGACGCCGCGCCCGAGCAGGTATGGGCCGTCCTGGCGAACCCCTCGACCTGGGGCGACTGGGTCGAGATCCACCAGGGATTCGCGGGCGAGGCCCCGGCCGAGTTCTTCCCGGGTGGGGCGTTCGTGCAGCGCGTCCGCGTGATCAACATGCCGGCGGACGTGCGCTGGCGGGTCGTCGGCCTGCAGGCACCTGTCCGGCTCGAGCTCGAAGGAGCCGGCCCGATGGGCATCGGGCTGCGGGCCGAGTACGGCATCGAGCAGCACGGCTCCGGGTCCACGGTCAGCGGCCGGATGGAGTTCAAGGGCGCCGCCGTGACCATGGTCGGACCGCAGCTCGAGACCGAGGTCGGTAGCTCCCTGCGCGCCAGCCTGGCCAAGCTGAAGGCACGCGTCGAGGCCTGACCCTGCGCGCCTGACCCTGCGGGGCGGGCTCAGCCGACGGGGCGCCGCGCCTGCTCCAGGTCGACGACGACCTTCTGGACGGCGGCCTGTTGAACGGCGGCCTTCTGGACGACCGGCTGGACGGCGACCGGCTCGGCCAGCGCGGTCGCGTCCCGCAGGTCTGCGGCGCCTCCGCTCTCGCGGCCGTCCACCGGCACTCCGTCGGCTCGGCTGTCCGCGACCAGCAGCACGACGTCGCCGCAACGCACCACGTCCCCCGGGCGCAGCGGCGTGCCGTCGGTGACCGCACGCCCGTTGAGCGTGGTGCCGTCCCGGGAGCCGAGGTCGAGCAGGGTCCACCCGCTCTCCCAGCGCAGTACCGCGGCGTGCGTGCGGGACACGGATCCGTGGCCGAGCGGCACGTCCGCCCCGGCGTCGCGCCCGATGAGCACGCTCCCGGTCGCGGGCAGCGCCCGCGAGAGCGCCCGGCCTGCCGCGTCCACCCACACCAGGGAGGGGCGCCGCCCGTTCTCCGCCCGTGCCTGCGGCATCCGGGAGCGGCGCAGCGCGGCCCGCTCCACCGGCCGCAGCACCTCGTCCCGGTCATGGGCGGGACCAGTGGCGGCCGGGCCGGCGATCGCACGGCGCACGGCTTGCAGGGCCTCCACCGGGCGCCCGGCCAGGTACAGCGCCTCGACGAGCAGCCCCCAGCCGCACGTGCGCTCCGGCTGCCCGGCGACGTGGGCCTCGAGCTCGCGCACGCTGACCTGCGCCGCCAGCAGTGACCCGTCGCGCAGCTCGGACTCCGCCAGCTCCTCCACGACGTCGGGCCGCAGCCGTGCGTAGTGAGCCCGGATGCCTCCCAGCGCCTCGACGCCCGGCAGGTCGTCGGCCACTGGACCGGGCCAGCGGGCGAGCGCACGGCGCAGGGCGGTGGCGGCCCCGGAGCCGTCGCCGGCGGCGGCCGCGGCCCGGCCGGCCTCCACCGCCTCGTCGACGGCGTCCAGGTCGGTCATCAGCCCCGGGCCGGCCAGGCGGACCCCGGCGCTCGTCTGGGTGAGGTAGCCGGCGGCGGGACCGAGCACGTCCGCGAGCCGGGCCAGGTGCACCTGCACCTGGGCCGCGTCCACGCGTGCGCCCGCCGGCGGCTCGCCGTCCCCGGGCTCCGCGCCCGGCTGACCGCCCAGCTGAGCCAGGACGGCAGCGAGCGTCTCGGCAGGAACGGTGGTTCCTCGGGCGCAGCCCAGGGCCGCGAGCAGCCCGCGCAGAAGCGGGCCGAGCGGCGTCCGGTCGACCCCGTCGACCTCGAGCCGGACCGGGCCGAGCAGGCGCAGGAGCACGGGCGGGGCGGCGGCAGTCCGCGCCGCGGGAGCCTCGGGTGCAGTCACGATGTTCGGGTCCCTCACTCACGGTTCGCGCAGCCCGCGGACTCCGCGGCGCCACTGACGTTCCGGTTGGTCCCCCGACCTGACGCATGCATCCTGTGCGCGTTCGTGTGCGCTACGCAACGAGATGAGGGTCCTTTGGACCGAACGGCGGGGGCTGGAAGTACCGGGTCAGAGGCCGGGCCCCGCGGAGGCCGGACGGCCCGCCCGCAGGGTGGCGAACACGTCGTCGAGCAGCGGTCCCCCCGGCGGCCGCCCGCGTTCGATGAACCACTCCCGCCCGAGCACCCGCCGGTACAGGGGCTGGGGCAGCCGCAGCAGCGCGGCGAGCGTCCGGTCACCGGCGTCCGCGGTCGCCTGGCTCGCGTGCGCGGTCATCGAGGCCCGCTTGGCGTCGGCGTAGCCGCGGACGTCGACCCTGTGCGTGAGCACGGAGCGGGGAGCGTAGGCCCGCTCGAACGCCGCCCGGTCGAACTCGGGAGGGAACCGGTACACCAGCGAGGCGAGCCGCACCGCCCGCCGCAACAGATCCTGGTCGACGGTCGCCTCGAGTACGACGGGCGTCCCGGCGAGCTCGGCGGCCCGCGTTGCGACATGGTGTACCTGGACGTGATCGGGGTGCCCGTACCCGCCGGATGCGTCGTAGCTCGTCAGCGCGTCCGCCCGTTCCTCGCGCAGGATCGCGGCGAGCCGCTGGGCCGCCGCGTCGACGTCGGCCCGGGCGAAGGCCTCCACGCCGTGCGGCGGGACGACGGCGCCGTCCAGCCCCGAGTCCCCGTAGCCGAGGAACTCGACCCGGGCCGCCCCGATCGCCCCGGCGGAGCGCTGCAGCTCCTCGCGGCGGTGCGCCGCCAGCTCGTCCGCGGTGCCGTAGGACGACGCCGCGAGTCCGCCCTCGCCCGCGGTCGCCGACACCAGCACCACCCGGTGCCCTTCGGCGGCGAGCCGCGCGAGCGTGCCGGAGACGAGGAGAGCCTCGTCGTCCGGGTGGGCGTGGAACGAGACGACCGTGTAGGAGGTCCGACCAGACATGCAGCCGGATTCTGCCCCACTGCCGCCTGTCGCACGCGGGCCGTAGGGTCCGTACGTGAGGGATCACCGGTGAGGGTCGCGCACGTCTCCGACTGCTACCTGCCCCGGCTCGGCGGGATCGAGGCCCAGGTGCACGGCCTTGCCCGCCGCCAGCGCCTTGCGGGTCACGACGCGCAGGTGATCACCGCAACGCCCGTCGCCCGGCACGACCGCACCCGCAACGACGTGGTGGACGGCGTTCCCGTCCACCGGGTGACCGCCGACCTCCCGTACGAGCTGCCCCTGCACCCGCGGCCCGGCCGCGAGGTCCTGCGTGTGGTCGAGGCCGGCGGTTTCGACGTCGTCCACCTGCACGTCGGCGTCCTCGCCCAGTTCGCGCAGGGCGCCGCGCAGGCGCTCGTCCGCGCCAAGGTCCCGCTGGTGGTGACCGTGCACTCGCTGTGGGGTCCCGCCGTCGGCCTCTTCCGGCTCGCCGACGTGCTGGTGCACTGGGGCGACTGGCCCGTCGTCCTGACGGCGGTCTCCGAAGCCGCCGCACGGCCCGTCCGGGCCGCCCTGCGTGGGCGGGCCGAGGTCGGCGTGATCCCCAACGGCATCGACGCCGGCGAGTGGCGGGTCGAGCCGGCGCCGCCGCAGCCGGGCGCGGTGCTCGTCGCCGCCGCCATGCGGCTGGCTCCCCGCAAACGGCCGCTGCCGCTGCTGGAGGCTCTGCGCGAGGTTCGCGTCGGCCTGCCGCCCCAGGTCACGCTGCGCGCGGTCGTGGCCGGTGAGGGGCCCCAGCGCCGGGCGATGGAGCGCTACCGGGACAGGCACGACCTGGGCTGGGTGGAGCTGCCCGGCCGGCTCGACAGGGCGGAACTGCGCGACCTGTATGCCAGGGCTGACGTGTACGCGGCTCCCGCCGTGCTCGAGGCCTTCGGGATCGCGACGCTGGAGGCCCGCGCCGCGGGGCTGCCCGTCGTGGCTCGCACCGGTACGGGGGTGGAGGAGTTCGTCACCGACGGCGTCGAGGGGCTGCTGGCGTCCTCGGACGGGACGTTCGCGGCGGCGCTGCACCGGCTCGTCGCCGACCCAGTCCTGCGGGGGCGCATCGCCGCTCACAACCGCCGCGTTCCGCCGGCCGTCGGGTGGGACGAGGTCGTGGGCCGCACCCTGGAGGCGTACGAGCGGGCGGGCCGCCTGGTCCCGGTCAGAGCGCCGTGACCGACCCGCTCGTCTACGGGACGCCCCGGGCGAGGGCAGTCCTGCTGGCGACCGTCCTCGGCTCGGGCATGACGATGCTCGACGGGACGGTCGTCTCCGTGGCACTCCCGTCGATCGGCCGGGACCTGCACGCCTCGCTGGACGGCCTGCAGTGGACCGTCAACGGCTACACCCTCACCCTCGCCGCGCTGATCCTGCTCGGCGGGTCCCTCGGTGACCTGCTCGGGCGCCGGCGGGTCTTCCTCGTGGGCGTGGTCTGGTTCGCGCTGGCGTCCCTGCTCTGCGGCCTCGCTCCGAACCTGCTCGTGCTGGTGCTCGCACGCGCCCTGCAGGGCGTCGGCGGCGCCCTGCTGACCCCTGGCAGCCTGGCCATCCTCCAGTCGTCGTTCCGGCGGGACGACCGGGCCCGCGCCATCGGTGCGTGGAGTGGCCTCGGCGGCCTGGCGGCGGCGATCGGCCCGTTCGCGGGGGGCTGGCTGGTGCAGGGCCCGGGCTGGCGCTGGGTGTTCCTGCTGAACCTCCCGCTGGCCGCGCTCGTCGTGTTCACGACCGTGCGGTGGGTGCCCGAGAGCTCGATCCCGAGGCGGTTCCCGGCCTGGACGTGCCGGGCGCGGTGCTCGCCGCCGGCGGTCTCGCGGGCCTGACGTTCGGGCTGATCGCCTGGCCGGACGACGGCCCCGCCGCCGCGAGCGTCTGGGCGCCGTTGCTCGTCGGCGTCCTCGGCCTGGTGGCGTTCGTCGTGGCCGAGCGGCGCAGCCCCCACCCCATGCTGCCGCTCGAGTCTTCTCCTCCCGCCTGTTCGCGGCGACCAACGTCGTGACGTTCGCCGTGTACGCGGCGCTGTCCGGCGTGTTCTTCCTGCTCGTCGTCTCGCTGCAGGTCGTCGCGGGCTTCTCGCCGATCGCCTCGGGCGCGGCCCTGCTGCCGGTGACAACTGCATGCTGTTCCTGTCCGCCCGCGGCGGGGCGCTCGGGCAGCGCATCGGCCCGCGCATCCCGATGACCGTGGGGCCGATGGTGGCCGCCGCCGGCGTCCTGCTGTTCGCCCGGATCGCGCCCGACGTCAGCTACTCGTCGGACGTGCTGCCCGGCGCTGTCCTGCTCGGGCTCGGGCTGTCGCTGACGGTCGCGCCGCTCACCGCCACCGTGCTGGGGGCCGTCGCGGACCGCCACGCGGGGGTCGCCAGCGGCGTCAACAACGCCGTCGCGCGGGCGGCGGGCCTGCTGGCGGTCGCGGCGGTGCCGCTGGTCGCGGGTGCCACGCCGGCGGTCTACGCGGACCCCGTGGCCTTCGGCAACGCCGCTGCCCGGGGCATGTTCGCCTGCGCCGGCCTGCTCGCGCTCGGCGGCCTGCTGTCGTTCGCGACCGTGCGGTCGCCCACCCCGCGTGGCGAGCTTGATCCGGCGGTGATCGGGTACCCCAGGGGCATGACGACGCAGGAGACCCCACGTGACGGGGACATCGAGCAGGGCGCGGTGACCCCGGACCTCCCGGGGCGGCGTCCTGCCGGGCAACGGCGTCGTCCTCGAGAGCGCGATGGCGACCGGCGAGGACGACGGCACGCCCGGGGGAGCGCGGGCCCGTGGACCCCGACGACGAGACGGCGCTCGCGGTCGCCGACGACGCGCCGCTGAGGTCGGGGGACGGCGGGCCGCAGGGTGACGGCCTCGAGCCGCAGTTCAGCGAACCGACGGACTGATCCCGGCTGTCGCCGGCTCAGCGCCGGCGTCTGCGCTCGGAGCCGTAGAGCAGCGCGCCCGCGATCGGGATCGCGAGGAACCACACCCAGGTCCGCGTGACGAAGAACAGGACGAGCGCGGCCAGCGGCGTGACCGCCATGATCCGCTCCCTGGCCGCCTCGGACAGGCCGGGGAAGGCGCGCGGGGACCGGCCGGCTGCCGACTGCGCCACCGGCGCGGCCACGGGGACCCGGCCGGGGGTCCGGCAGGTCCGCGAACAGCGGAGCGATCTCGCTCCAGGTGCGGGCCGGGACGCCGACACCGACCGGTCCTCGTACTCCTCGGGAGTGAGCCGCCCCGCTTCGAGGTGAATGCGCAGGGCTGCCACCGCGCTGTCACGCTCTGCGGAGCCGATCCGCGCCTCGTCGCTGCCCGTCGTGCCGTCGTTCATGGGCCCATCCTGCCCGCTGCGCTCGCGAGTGGATCAGGCGGACCGGCTGCAGCTGCATGACCTCTTCGTCGTCCGTGGCGGCGGGACGCGGCGCGGGGTGCTCGACGAGCGCGAGCACGCGCGCCGACATGAAGCGCGCGGTGCGGACCGCCGTGCCGCCGCGGGTCACCTCGGTGACCTCGACGATGCCCCGGCCGGAACTGATCTCGACGCGGCGTCCCGCCCGGGTCGCCGTGACCTCGTAGGTGCGGGTGTTGGCACCCGCGTCGATGACGATCTCGACTCTGTCGCCCTTCATGGCGGCCGCCTTCGCCCCGATGGACCCCGCCGGCCGGTGGCGTCCCGGACGCCCATCGTACGTCGATCTTGCCGCGCCGCGGCCTCCCGGACGACCGCTTTCCGAAGTGCTGTTCTGAGAGCCGGAAAGCGGCGTAGGGGAAGGTCGCGCGGGAGGGTCAGGCCCGGAACTCGGCCCAGGTGGTCTTGCCGCCAAGGCCGAGCCGGACCCCCCAGGTGTCGGCGAGCGCCGCGACGAGGGCGAGCCCGCGGCCGCGCTCGTCCTCCCGGCCCGAGAGCCGGCGCACGGGCGGCAGCGCGGACCGGTCGGTGGTCTGCACCACCAGGCGCTGCGCCGTGGCGTAGGCGCGCAGCTCCACCGGGGGGCCGGCGTGCTCGACGGCGTTCGCCGCGAGCTCGCTCGTCACCTGCACGATGGCAGCTGCCCGCTCCGGCTGTGTCGCCGCCGCGACGGACGTGACGGCCCGGCGAGCGGCGGCCACGTCCGCGAGTTCGGTGAGCAGCAGCTGCGTGCGCCGCAGCTGGGCGGCGCCCGGGGAGAGCCGCACCAGCAGCAGGGCGACGTCGTCGGCGGCGGCGTCCGCGCCCGAAGGAGGTCAGCAGCTCGTCGGCGAGCGCCTGCAGGTCCTGCGTCGACCCCGCCTCCTCCAGCCGGGCGGCGAGCCTGGCCATGCCGAGCTCCACGTCGACCTCGCGCGACTCCACCAGCCCGTCGGTGTAGGCCGCCAGGACGCTGCCGGGCGGGAACGGGGTGACGAGCTCCTCGAAAGGGCCGAACCCGAGACCGAGCGGCGGCCCGGGGGTGCGGAGCGACCGTGCGGACCCGGCCGTCGGGGTCGCGGACGAGCACGGGCGGATGGCCGGCCGAGGCGATGCGCAGCGTCTCGTCGAAGGGCTCGATACCCCGTAGACGGCCGTCGCGAACCGCGGCGGGATCCGTGCGCCGGTGCTGAGCTGCGGCGCGACGAGTTCGGTGACGTGCGTGTCGAGCAGGCCGAGCAGGTCCGCGGGGCCGAGCGCGGCGTGCGCGGCCGCCCGCATGGCCGCCCGCGCCTGCCCCATCACGGCGGCGGCCGGCAGCCCGCGGCCCGACACGTCGCCCACGCCCAGGCCGATCCGGCCCGCGCCCAGGTCGGTGACGTCGAACCAGTCGCCGCCGACGTCCACCTCCGGGCTGCCCGCCACGTAGCGGGTGGCGACGTCGACCTCCTGCATGTCGGGCAGGACGCTGGGCAGCAGCGCGCGCTGCAGGTCGAGGGCCACCTGCCACTGCGCCCGCACGCTGCGGACGTGCGCGACCGCCGCGCCGGCCCGGGCCGCGAGGTCCTCGAGGAACGGCACCTGCGCCGGCGTGAACGCCTCCCCGGTGTCGGTGAGCACCAGCGCGCCCGCGAAGTCGCCGGCGACGACGAGCGGGAGCACCGCGATCGTCCGGCTGCCGGCCCGCTCGAGCCAGGACCGCGACGGCGCGTCGACGGCGTCCCGGTCCGCGCCCTGCAGGTCGATGATCACTGGTCGCCCGGCGCCCATGGCCTCGTCCCAGGGCGACGGGTCGTCCCGGCGGGCCGGTGGTGGCGGCGGTCCGAGCTGCTGGAGCACGGCCGGGTCGATCGCGATGGCGACCGGAGCCGCGGCCGTCGGCGTCGGGGGTGCCGCCGAGGGTGACGTACACGGCCGCCACCCGGGCCACGGCCGGTACCAGGGCGTCGGCGAGCGCCTGGAGTGCCGCGTCGGGGTCCGGCGCGACCGTCATCGCCTGGGTGAGCCGGGCGAGCAGCTCGGCGCGCCGGGCCTGCTCGCGGGCGCGGACCGTGCCGGTGACGTCGACGCTGGTGGTGAGCACCATCGGATAGGGCGGGCCCTCGCCGACGGGGGAGACGACGAAGCGCAGCACGAGCTCCTGCCCGTCGACGTCGCGGACGCCGACGCGGCGCTCGTCCTGCCACGTCTCGCCGGTGAGCATGACCCGGCGCATCCCGTCCGCGCTCGACGCGGTCTCCGGGAACACCTCGGCGAGCGGCGCGCCGATGGGTCGCGGGCCGAGGAGCTCGCGGGAGAGCCGGTTCTGCAGCACCAGACACAGCTCGGGCCCGGCAGCACGGCGCTCAGCGTCGGGGATTCCTCGAGGGTCTGGGCGAGCAGCTCGAAGCCGGGCACGGCTGCGGCGGCCCCGTCGGGCGCACGGGCCCGGCGGGCGCGGCCTCGCGGGCAGCGGCACGGTCACGCCCGAACGGTACCGCCGGGCGCCTCTGCGCGAGCCGGAGGGATCAGCCGCCGCCTCGCCCGGAACGCCGGGATCGGGCCTCCGCGGTCAGGTGGACGAGAGGCGAGGTCAGGTCGGCGGGGTAGGTCAGGGCCGCCCGGCGGGCCAGGCCCGCGACCGCCAGGGCGTAGCCGTCGACACCGAACCCGACGACGATGCCCGCGGCCACGGCCGACAGGTACGAGTGCTGCCGGAAGTCCTCGCGCGCGTGCACGTTCGACACGTGCACCTCGACGACCGGCACGCCGGTGCCGGCGATCGCGTCCCGCAGCGCGACCGACGTGTGCGTGTAGGCGCCCGCGTTCAGCACCACGCCGACGGCGTCCCCGGCCGTGTGCCGGCGGCCGGCCTCCTGCACCCAGTCGACCAGCTCGCCCTCGTGGTTGCTCTGCCGGGCCTCCACCTCGAGGCCGTAGCGGCCCGCCTCCTGGCGGCACAGGGCCTCGACGTCCGCGAGGGTCGCCGACCCGTAGACCGCCGGCTCCCGGGTCCCCAGCAGGTTGAGGTTGGGGCCGTTCAGCACGAGCACGGTGCGGGAGTCGTTCACGCCGCCCATTGTGACACGGCGATAATGGAAGGATCGGCGCATGGAGCTGACGTGGCCGGACGTGCTCGCCTGGCGGCTGGGGCGCCAGTTCCTGCTGCCGGACGCCGCCGCCTCCGCGCCGGACCCGTCGACCGTGGACGTCGTCCGCCGGCTGGCCGGCGTCCAGGCGCAGGTGATGTCGGCCGCGGAGCAGGCGGTCGCCGTCCGGACCCCGAACTCCCGGGCCGGGGCCGCTCGCGCAGGGGCTCGCCCGGTGGCGAACTCGTGCGCACCTGGGCGATGCGCGGGACGCTGCACGTCCTGCCCGCGGGCGAGCTCGGCACCTACCTCGCGCCGCTCGCGGCCGCCCGGACCTGGGAGAAGGGGTCCTGGCAGAAGACCTTCCTGGACGCCGGCGGCATGCGCGTGCTCACCGACGCCGTCCGCGAGCTCCTCGACGGCGGCGCGGTGCTGACCCGGGAGGAGCTCACCGACGCGGTCGTGCTCGCGGGCCGGCGACCCCGCGCTGGCCGAGCACCTGCGCTCCGGCTGGGGCGCGGTGCTCAAGCCGCTCGCCTGGCAGGGCCTGCTCGTGCAGGGGCCGCCGCGGGCGGGGCCGGGTCACGTTCGCGAGCCCGGCGGCTCTGCCCGGTAGCAGTT
>CAWBAJ010000022.1:0-162352 GCA_963786765.1 uncultured Actinomycetota bacterium
CCCAGCGGTGCGCGCAGATCTCGAAGCGGGCGGCGTCCCACGAGGTGTTGGTGTGCGTCCGCCGTTTGACGTGCCCGAACTGGGTATCTCGGACGACGACACATCGGCCGCGACGTCGAGCGGGAAGGCGAGCTTGAGGAAGGTCTCCCGCTCGTGCCACTCGACCTCCGTGTCGATCTCGAGCCGGCGCCTCGCCAGGGCGCAGCGTGAGCAGTTGGGTGATCGTCGAGGCGCGGAACGTCCGCATGATGCGGACCGCCGCCGCTCCGCCGTCCAGTTCGCCCGGTGGAACGACCTCGACGGCCTCCGCGGCGTCGAGATCGGTCGCGGTGTTGCGGTAGAACGCGTCCACGTCCCAGGCGTCCCAGCGGTTGGGCAGATCGGGGTGGAGCTGGACGAGGTCGCCCGCAGTTTCCGGCGCGATGACCTCCCGGTCGGCAGTGCAGTCGAGCATGGACGTCACCAGGCCGCGGGCGTCGACGACGACCCGGAGCAGCTCGTTGTCGAGGACGACTCCGCCGCCGGTCCGCGTCGGCCGCCACCGTCCCGCCCTTGGCGGTCGTCGCGACCTCGCCTCCGAGAGCGGGGACGATGGTCGAGCGGGTACGGGCTCCGGCGTCTAACGTGATTTCGGCGTCACCCTGACCGGCGAGCGCGTGGCGGGCCCGGTCTGCGATCGCCGCCAGCTCCGCCTCCACGCGGGCGTACGTCTCCTGCGCCTCGCGATGCACCCAGGCGATCGAGCTTCCGGGCAGGATGTCGTGGAACTGGTGGAGGAGCACCGTGCGCCAGAGCCCCTCGAGGTCGTCGTACGGGTAGTCGATCAGTCCGAGGACGGCTGCGTGGGCGGACCAGAGCTCGGCCTCGCGGAGCAGGTGCTCGCTGCGACGGTTGCCCGCCTTCGTCCGCGCCTGGCTGGTGTACGTGCCCCGGTGGTACTCCAGGTACAGCTCGCCGGACCAGACCGGGCGATCCGGGTACCTCAGCCTCCGCGGCCGCGAAGAAATCCCGCGGCGACTCCATCGTCACGTGGGGCGAACCGGCCAGGTCCTTCGTTCGATGCGCCCGGGCGATCATCTCCCGCGTCGGGCCGCCCCCTCCGTCGCCCCAGCCGAAGGGCACCAGCGACCGCGTCGCCCGTCCCTTCTCCGCGAAGTTCGCCACCGCGTGGGCGAGTTCGGCGGCGGACAGCTCGCTGTTGTACGTGTCCACAGGTGGGAAGTGCGTGAAGACGCGGGTGCCGTCGATCCCCTCCCAGTCGAAGGTGTGGTGGGGAAACCGGTTGGTGCTGTTCCACGACAGCTTCTGGGTGAGGAACCACCGCGAGGCGGAGAGACGTACCAGCTGAGGGAGGGCCGCGGAGTACCCGAACGAGTCGGGCAACCACACCTCCTCGGTCTCCACCCCGAAGGCGTCGAGGAAGAACCGCTTGCCGTGCAGGAACTGCCGGGCGAGGGCCTCACCGCCGGGCATGTTGGTGTCGCTCTCGACCCACATCCCGCCGACCGGCACGAACTGCCCCATCCGCACCCGCTCCCGCACGCGCTCGAACAGCGCCGGCTGGTGCTCACGGAGCCACGCGAACTGCTGCGCCGACGACATGGCGTAGACGACGTCGGGGTGCTCGTCCATGAGGTGGGTGACGTTCGCGACGGTCCGCGCGACCTTCCGGACGGTCTCACGGAGCGGCCACAACCATGCGGAGTCGATGTGGGCATGCCCGACCGCCGAGATCCGGTGGGCGCCGGGGTTGGCCCGGACGGCGAGCACGCCGGCGACCTCGTGACGAGCGCCGGCTGCCGTGCCGGCGACATCCTGCAGGTCGAGGGCGTCGAGCGCGCGGTCGATGGCGCGCAGGAGTTCCCACCGTCGCGGCTCGGCCAGCGGGAGCACCTGCATGAGCTGCCCCGCGACCTCGAGGTCGGCGACGAGCTCCCAGACCTCCCGGTCGAAAACGGTGAGATCGAGCCGCGCCAGCCGGTACAGCGGCCGGTCCCCCGCCGTCAGCCGATCTCCGAGCAGCGTCACGGGCCCGCCGATTCCGGGGTTCGCGGCCGCCTCGACGTAGAGCTCGACCTCGTCGCCCGGCCGCGCCTGCGGCAGCGGCACCGCCATGTTCCGCGGACTCACCGCCTTGATGGGCAACCCGTCCGGCCCGTGCACGAGGCCCTCCGCCTGGAACCCGGGCACCTCGTCCCAGAAGCCGAGGTCGACGACCGCCTCCACCTCCCGGTCGGTCCAGGCCATCGGCACCCGGCGTGTCAGCCGAAGCCACGTCGTGCCCCACGGTGTCCCCCATGCGTCGCCCACCGACGCCGGGGAGAACTCCTGCCTCAGCGCATACGACGCCGGGACGGGCTCGCCGACACGCCCGTCGTCTGCGGGTGGGACGTGCCACGCGGCGACCTCGAACGGCACCGCGACGGCATGGACTGCGGGCCGCAGCCGCTCGCGCAGCACGCGCACTAGGCGCTCCTCCACGAGCAGCCGGTCGTCGTGCATGCGTCCTCACAGGGAACCGAGGGGAAACGTGGGTCGACCTCACCGTGACACGCGATGGCGCAGACGTCGTGGTCAATCACACCCTCGGTGTGGTCTGACCGATGAATTCTCCGCGCTGTGCTGGTCTGGACGCCGAGTACCGGATTCACGGGAGGCTGACGCCATGCGGAAACTGACCTTCGGCATGAACCTGAGCGTGGACGGCTACATCGCTGCGCCCGGCGACGACCTCGGCTGGAGCGTGCCGAGCGACGAGCTGTTCCAGTGGTGGTCGGACCGGGTGGGGGCGACGGGCCTGGCGCTCTACGGGCGCAAACTGTGGGAGACGATGAGCTCCCACTGGCCGACCGCCGACCAGCAGCCTGGCGCCACACCGGCGCAGGTCGAGTTCGCCCGCCGTTGGCGGGACATGCCGAAGGTGGTGTTCTCCTCGACGATCAGCGCCGTCGACTGGAACGCCCGCCTGGTTCCCGGCGACGCCGTTCCCGAGATCACTCGGCTCAAGTCCGAGGACGGCGGTCCCATGGACGTCGCCGGCGCCACCCTGGCCGCGGCGGCCATGCGGGCCGGGCTGATCGACGAGTACGCGGTCGTCACCCACCCGGTCCTGGTGGGCGGCGGCATGCCGTTCTTCACGGCCCTGGACAACTGGGTGAACCTGAACCTGGTGGAGACCCGGACGTTTCCCGACGGCGTGCTCCTGACCAGGTACGAGACGAGGCGCTGAATATCCGACCTCTGATCGGCGCGGGCTCGGGCCACCCGAGGATCTCGCGACCGTCAGGGTGCTACGGCTCGTGGATCGTGGCCTCGACGAGGGTGCGGGCGATCCATGCCATGAGGTCGAGGGACTGCTCCTGGTCCAGTTCGGCGGCGTCTTGGGTCCAGACCACCGCGTCGGAGCCGAACAGGGGGGTGAGCGCCGCGGCAAGCCGGGTGCGGTGCTCTGCGGTGACGCTGTCGGGAAGGTAGTTCAGCAGTCCGTCCTCGATCCATTGGCTGCGCCTCATCTTTCCGCGCCGGGATACGCCGCGCTGCTCGGCGTCGGCTGCCAGCGAGAGGGCGAGGAGCGCCCGCAGTTCGCGCTCGTGCTCGAAGGCCCAGACGCCTTGGTCGCGCACCAGCCGGGCCGCACGGTCACCCAGCGCCTCTGGCTCCGGCGTCGTCGGTGCCTCGGGGGCGGCGCCGGGCTCGGCGCTCATCGGCCGGGTTGCCCAGACCGTGACCGCGTCATTGCTGACGAAGTACCGGTAGGCCGTGGCGCGGGATACGCCGGCCCGCTCGGCGACCGCGGCCACCGTCATCTCGCCTCCGTCGCGCAGCTGAGCGCGGGCGGTCTGCGCAAGCAGTTGGGCGGTGCGCTCCCGAGCGGACGGTCGCCCGTCTCGCTTGACAGGTCCAGGCACAGGACAGACGATACAGCAGTCTCATTTTGAGATTATCGTCTCAGACGCGGAGGTCCTCTCATGTCTGCCCTCACCGTCAACGTCATCCCGGCCGATGGCGGAGAACGCCTCGTCGCGGGCCCGGTCGTGCACCGCGTCCTGGAGGACGGCAGCTCCACCGGTGGACGGCTCGGCCTGCTCGAGGGCCGCTATCCGCCCGGGTGGACCGGGCCGCCGCCGCACGTGCACCGCGAGCACGAGGAGACCTTCTACGTCCTGAGCGGGGCCCTGCGCTTCACCTCCGGCGCCGCCGAGCACGTACTGACCGCCGGAGGGCTGTTCACCGCCCCGGTCGGCGTGCCGCACGGCTTCGGCAACGCCTCCGCCCACGACCCCGCCCAGCTGCTGATCACCGTGACACCGCAGCGCTACATCGGCTACTTCCGGGACCTGCAAGACCTGCAGCCAGGCACGGACGGCCTGCTCGACCCTGCCGACATCGCCGCGCTCATGGCCCGGTATGCCACCGACCCGCATCCACCCCGCGGATGACCATCGGCTGTCGGGACAGCCGTACTCGGCGGCCAAGCCGGCGTTGTGACCGGGCACCGCGGTCAGGCGTTCGCGTCACCTTCCAGAAGGGGGCGAAGGAAGCTGCGCCGATAGCGCAGCACGCACCCGGACTCGTCTCCTATCCGGTCGGCGGCTTTGAAGTCAGGGTCGCGTCCGAACTGCTGCCGGTAGTCCTCATAGGCGGCCAGGCGCCAGAGGTGCGTCGCCAAGGCACGAGCCCGTCCTACGGTGAGGAGATGGCTGTTCGGCTGGAAGCTGTGCGGTTCGAGGTGGCCGACGCGTTCGCGGTGGCGGCCTTCTGGGGCGCGCTGCTCGGCCGGCAGGTCCGCGTGGAGCCCAGCGCCGCGTTGGTGCCGGGTGACACGACGCAGGTCGGGCTTCGTTTCGTCACTTCCCGGACCGAGCAGGTCGGCCGGCCACGTTTGCATCTGCACCTGACGAGCAGCAGCCTCGAGCATCAGCGGCGGACGGTCGAGACGGCGCTCCGGCTGGGTGGGCGCCGCATCGACGTGGGCCAAGCGCCCGACGCTGCCCACGTCGTGCTGGCCGATCCCGGCGGTAATGAGCTGTGTGTGATCCAGCCGGGCAACACCTATCTGGCCGGCACCGGCTACCTGGGTGAGGTCACCTGTGACGGGAGCCGGAATGTCGGCATGTTCTGGCGTGACGCGCTGGGCTGGCCGCTGGTGTGGGACAAGGACGAGCAGACCGCCGTGCAGTCGCCGCTCGGCGGCACCAAGATTTCGTGGGATCTGTGGGGTGGCGGACCGCCGGTCGAACGCAAGAGCGGTAGGAACCGGCAGTCGTTCGACCTGGTCACCGATGACCCGTCCAGCGAGGCGGAACGACTGGTCTCGCTCGGCGCGATGCGTCTTTCCGACCTGTCCGACGGCGTGGAGATGGCCGACCCGGACGGCAACGAGTTCGGCCTGCGCCGGGACTGAGCAGGACGCACCTCAGTGGAGGGTCAGCTCGCGATCCGCTCCCATGGTCGCCCCTCGCGGGTGAGGACCAGGCTGAGCAGCCCCGCGGCGAGCAGCCCGATGGCGGTCCAGCCGGCGGCGCTGCTTGCCCAGTCGCCGTAATCGCCACCGACGATGTATGGGAACACCGGAAACTGCCGCTGCAGCGGTCTCACCGGCGCCCAGACGGTGGTCACGGGGACGACGGTGATCGCCCAGCGTTGGCCGGGACACACGCCCCTGCTGCCCATGATCGAGGAGGTCGAGCGCCTGGGGACGCCATGGCGACTGCTCTACCTGGGGCGGCACCGGGATGGCATGGCGTACGTCGCCGACCTCGCCGCGCGGTACGGATCCAGCGTGTACGTCTGGGCCAGTTCCGAGCGGGGCCGGTACGACCTCGAGGAGATCTGGCGCCGGCTGCCCGCAGACGACGCGCGCGTGTACGCGTGCGGCCCCGAGAGGCTGCCGGCAGGGCTGGAGGATTCCGCGCGCCGAGGGGGTCGGGAGGAGTGGCTCGTCGTCGAGCGCTTCGCCGCACGGCCGGGCAGCACGAGCCGAACCGCCCCTTCGAGGTGGTGCTCGCCCGCAGCGGCCGGGTTCTGCCGGTGCCCGGGGACGAGACCCTGCTCGACGTCGTCAATGGCGTCGGTGCCGGCCTGCTGTCGACCTGCCGGGAGGGAACATGTGGCACCTGCGAGGTCAGGATCCTCGACGGCGTTCCGGAACACCGTGACTCAGTGCTCAGCATGGAGGAAGGGCTCGCGAACGCGACGATGATGAGCTGCGTCTCCCGCTGCCGTGGACGGCGTCTCGTGCTTGACCTCTGACCAGCGCTCGAGCCCGCCGTCAGTGCGAGACCTGCCGGCGCCTGGCGCGCATTGTGAGGCGTCCAGACGACGCCGACTGCGACCTTCACCTGCGGCTACGGTCACGATCGATCATTCCCGAGCGGCTCGCCCAGTGTCCGCAACAGGCACGCTCGCGGAACTTCGGACCCGGACTGGCCGGCCGGCGAAGACTCGAGCCGTCACCGAGTCGCACAGGCGAAGGGGCACCCCGCCCGCTGGTCGTTCCTCGTGCGGACACCTGTCGGCCGAGGTCGCACACCGGTTCGTCAGGATTGCGCTGCCTGCCGCAGGAGAATCGTCCAGGGCTCGATACGAGTCACCCTCAAGCGCTCGCCGATCCACGGGTCGACCGCGAGGCGCGCGTGGACGTCGGCGGAATCGTCGGCGTCAACGATGAGCAGCACATGCTTGCCCTCGCCGACGGGGCCACCCAGGACGATGAAGCCGTCGGCTACGAGGGCGTCCATGACCGCGGCATGGTCGGCGAAGCCGTCCTGCTCGCGGAGATCCCGCGACCAGTCCCACGCGCCGAAGCGCTCCTCGAGCACCGCGAAGATCGACATGGCGCAAGGATCGCAGGGCCTCATCGAGCTGACGGTCCCAGGTTCGAGACCCGCAAGCCGTTGCGCTTGTGGGACGTGCCGCCGGACGGGCTGGGCACGCAGGGGTTCAGTGGGCGTCTACCCGATCGGCGAGGGTGAGACCAGGCCGAGCGCGGTCATGGCGCGGGCGGGTGGGTGGGGTTTGAATCGGTGCGGGTCGACTCGGGACAAGTCCGCGGACGACCGCCATTGCACCGCGACGAACGGGCGCGGGTCGGTCCGTGGAGACTGGCCGGCTCGGGACCGGGATCTGACGATAAACCGGGCTATGAGATACGACCGGTCCAGATGGAGCGCATATGGGAAACGGTGATGGACCGCAGGCTCGCCGTGCCGCCGGTGGCGAAGGCCGCGATACCGGTGCTTGTGGGGTCGGGGAAGACTTGGTCGGTGATGAGGACCCGTCCGCCTTCGGCGAAGATCTCGACGGACGACCAGTCGACCAGCAGCGTGAGATGAACGGTGCCCTTGCTGGTGTGCAGCGGCGCTCGCTGCACGCTGGCGAAGCTGGGATCGAAGGCGACGTTCCCGGAGCGGGTCCGGTCGACGTACAGCTGTCCAGCGCTTCGGTCGTAGCCGATGACGGTTTGCTGCCCGTTCCCGGTGCGGACCTTCAGCCCGTAGGTCGTGGCTGTGCCCGGTTGCAGCGTCACATCGATCCAGAGGGCCTTGCCCCTGGCGGGGAGCGCCGTGGTTCCGGGCGGGATCCGGCGATGCTCCAGATGAGTCACGGGCCCGGAGCGCAGCTCCTTGAGCTGCCGGACGGGCGACTGCACGATCCGCAGGGCGCCGTGGACGTCGCCCAGGAACAGCTGCCGCGGCACCGTCATCGCGCTGCGCCAGGGCGAGGTCGGGATGGATTGGCCGTACAGCCAGTTGTTCATCCAGCCGATCATGATGCGCTTGCCGCCGGGCACGTCGTTGAAGGTGACCGCGGCGTAGTCGTCGGCGCCGTAGTCGATCCAGTGCGCGCGCTGGACGGCGGAGGTCGCGGCTGCGTCAGCCTGCTCGAAGTTGTCGGCGATGGTGTGGCCCCAGTCTCCGCCGCTGTTCTGGTCGACGATCTGCACCCGCGCCTGCTGGCCCTGCAGGTCGCTCACGTTCCAGCTCGCCCAGTCGAGGCTCGGGCTGTTGTTGCCGGTCGCGGAGCGGACGACCTGACCGTTGACGATGAGGTTCGCGCCGGTCTGATTGGCCGGGTAGGGGTGGTTTCCACCGGCCATCAGGAAGTTGATGTAGTTGTGGCTGATCGTGAAGGTGGGTGACGTCAGCGTCCCGGTGTCGGAGTCGGCCGTGCCGTAGCTGTCGACCCAGCCGTGACCGATCGCGCCGTTGGTCGGGTTGTCGGCGTGAGCGGGTCCGCTGCCGAAAGCGGCGCCGGAAGGCGTCCAGTTCCCGTAGTCGGCGCCCTCGAAGCCACCGTCGCCGATGAGAGTTCCGCTCGGCGGCGTGTACGGCTTGTCGTCGGAGGTGAAGGTCTTGCCGTTGAAGGTGCCGACGAAGTACTGCGCGCCCGAGCCGCCGGCGATGCCACCGGGGTTGAGGTTGACCACCAGGATCCACTTCTGCTTACCCGGGTGGCGCGGGTCCGGCAGCGGGAACAGGTCGGGGCACTCCCACACGCCGCCGGTCGCGCCGGCGGGCCCGAAGTCGGACAGATGCGTCCAGTGCTTCAGGTCCGGGGAGGTGTAGAAGGTGACTTTGTGCTGGTCGGACAGCACCGCTGTCATCAGCCACTCGTGACCCGGCGCGTACCAGAACACCTTGGGGTCGCGGAAGTTGGTGGAGCCGATGTCGAGGACGATGCCGTACTTGGTGAAGGTGCGGCCCCTGTCCAGGCTGTAGGCCACCGCTTGGCGCTGCATGTTGGTGACTCGGTCGGTGGCGGTGTAGATGGCGACCATCGCCGGGTTGCCTGGTCGACCGAACCCGCTGGTGTTGCGGTAATCGATGACCGCACTACCGGAGAAGGCATAGTTCTGGGCGTCCGCAGCGATCGCCAGCGGCAACTCCCTCCAGTGCACCAGATCCCGGCTCACCGCGTGCCCCCAGGAGATGTTGCCCCACGTGTTGCCCGACGGATTCCACTGGAAGAACAGGTGATACTCGCCCCGGTAGTACAGCAGGCCGTTGGGGTCGTTCATCCAGTTCCGCGCGGGCGAGAAGTGGAACTGCGGCCGGTACGTCTCCGTGTACGGAGCTCCCACCCGAGCAGCCGAAGCACCCACCCGCCCCTGCGCCGCCGCGGCCGGTGCCACCTGCCCGGCAGCAACAAGCACAGCCGTTACGACCGCGGCCAACCCAACCGCGACCCGGCGCCCCTGAGACGCTCGAGCACTCCCTCGCCGAACGATGCTGGACAGGCTCGTCATGGTCATCATCGACTCCCCCTACGAGCAGACGACAAGCAGCACCGGTCCGGCGCCGCAGCAAACGGTGTGATGCACACGTGCCGCATCCTGAACCCCACCAATTGGAGCAGTTCGGGCACAGTCGGTGGTCAGACCAGGACGAATCGTTACAGAATTGTTACGGTCAGACTCCGGCGATAGGACACTCCGCGTTCCCTTGATCGGAAGGCATGAACGCCCCCACCCTGGAGCGGCGACTGCGGCTGCGCGCAGATCAGGCCCCACCAGGGCCGCGCCTCCCGCTCGATCGATCCTCCGTCGAGAGGGATCCAACTCTGAAGAGCCCAGGGGTCGCGCCCGCTGACACCCAGCGTGGATTGCGGAAGCAGCAGCAGTTCTGTCAATAGGTAATGACCGAATCTCCCCACGCGCAGTCGGGCATGGCGCTGCCGTCCGTGTCGTGCCGGCATCGATTCCCTGCCGTCCCCGCATCCGCATGCCCATGATGTTGACGAACTCGGCGTCCTCGGTGAACAGCTCACCCAGGGCCGCCGGGTCCTTGGCGTTCAGTTTCTCCGCGAAGGCGTCGGTCAACTGTTCGGCACGGTTGAAGCCAGCCATGATCACGTCGTCGCGAACCATAGCGAGGGCAGGCTATGTCACAGGATCGTCGGCGCCGACGTCTGGAGAAGCGTGGACGAGACCTCGCCACCCAGCACCCGGGACACGATCGGCTTCCGGTCTTACTGGTGGGCGGGTTGCCTGATGTTGCGGCGGTAGAGCCCCGCCGGCGCCGGAGATCGATCGGGACCGCCGGGCCGGCTGCACATGTCGAGCTGCCCCCTTCGGCCCTCGTGCGGACTTCCTGCGGACAAGCCAAGGTCGCTCAGCTGCTGTTGTCTTACCCCCCCGCTGCGACGTGGACCTCGACGTGCCCGTTGGGTGTGTTGCTGGTCTTGATGAACACGAGGTCGGGGACGCCGTCGTGGTCGTAGTCGGCCAGGCACCAGGTGCCGTCGGTCTCGTCGGCGAACGTCGTCGCGACCTCGAGGATGCGTGTCTGGTAGTTGGACTTCCCGGACGCGACGTGGACCTCGACGTGCCCGTTGGGTGTGTTGCTGGTCTTGATGAACACGAGGTCGGGGACGCCGTCGTGGTCGTAGTCGGCCAGGCACCAGGTGCCGTCGGTCTCGTCGGCGAACGTCGTCGCGACCTCGAGGATGCGTGTCTGGTAGTTGGACTTCCCGGACGCGACGTGGACCTCGACGTGCCCGTTGGGTGTGTTGCTGGTCTTGATGAACACGAGGTCGGGGACGCCGTCGTGGTCGTAGTCGGCCAGGCACCAGATGCCGTCGGTCTCGTCGGCGAACGTCGTCGCGACCTCGAGGATGCGTGTCTGGTAGTTGGACTTCCCGGACGCGACGTGGACCTCGACGTGCCCGTTGGGTGTGTTGCTGGTCTTGATGAACACGAGGTCGGGGACGCCGTCGTGGTCGTAGTCGGCCAGGCACCAGGTGCCGTCGGTCTCGTCGGCGAACGTCGTCGCGACCTCGAGGATGCGTGTCTGGTAGTTGGACTTCCCGGACGCGACGTGGACCTCGACGTGCCCGTTGGGTGTGTTGCTGGTCTTGATGAACACGAGGTCGGGGACGCCGTCGTGGTCGTAGTCGGCCAGGCACCAGATGCCGTCGGTCTCATCGGCGAACGTCGTCGCGACCTCGAGGATGCGCCTTCCGTAGGGTACTGGCGGAGCGACCGCGCATGCCTGCTGTGCGTTCGACCACTCCGTCTGCACCAAGTAGCCGCCGAGGCGCACGGTCTGACGATTGCATATGTCCCCGATTTCGTCACCTGTCGCCGGATCGAACCAGGCATTCAGCGCGGGGTCGGTAATGGCCTCAGCGAGTTCATGACTGGAGACCTCGGTGAGGGTGTCGAGGAATTGACCAGGAAAGGTGCAGCCATTGCAATTGACGAATGGAATGACGGCATAATAGACAGCTCCCACTTCATTGTGGTATCCGCAGTAGCCGCCCGCGACGCACGACTGGGCACTACCCAGTTCCGACACGACGCCAGGCGGCAAGAAGATGAAGTACAACGTGTTCGATGTCGTTGCAGGAACCTGGTTCACCGCAATCCAGCCCTGCAGAGCCGCTTGGACCTGGGCATCCGTGACATGTCTCACGCCTTGGATGACCGTTCCAGGCTCACTGGAGCTCACCCGAACTGAAGATAGCCGAGAACCATGTTGAATTTGAATGGATGGTGTCTTGTACTCTCCGAGCAGATCCATGTAGGAACTTGTCAGGATGAAGTCGAAGAAGCCGTCCAGTTGCGTCGCGAGCTGTGAGTTGGTTCCTCCGCCCCACGCCGCACCCCAGTAAATCGGAACGACTTGAACGGCACCGAGGACCGGTCCTCCGTGATTCGTCAGCCTGGGAAGCGGGGCCCCGCGAACCGGAGCCAATCCTTGAGCGGGAAAGCCCATCACGGGCACGATCTGGCGTGGCTGAACCGAGGCGGATCCAAGGTTGTTCGGCATACCAACCCCCGGGGTTGTCCAGACGAGATATACGACAGTGGAATACCGGCCATGTCACCCCGTCATGGGTGGACCGGCCTTGTGTCGGCGGGGCTTCGCGCCTTACACGACTCACGCATCAGCCCAATCGCCTCTTCGCTGTCCATCGCGCGCCGTGGTCGCCGACGGCCGCGCACCTTCTCGGCGCGGGGCGGTGAGTTCTCGTCACGAGCCGACCACACGGCTGCAGTGGGGGGAAGATGTCGAAGGTGCAGACAGTCCGCCCGTCCGTGCAGGTCCTCTAAGCGCGGCCCGCTCGTAGTGGCCAGCCCGCTCGACCAGTCGCCGGGCGATGAGGCGCTCGGCGACTACATGTCGTACGAGGCGGCCGACGAGTTCGTCGAGGGCATCCCGCTCGTGCGGCTGGGGCGTCGGTCGAGGTCTACCGGCCTGGCTGGCTGCGTGGAACCGGGCCAGGAGGTCGTTCAGGCCTATCGGGAGCGCGGTCGCCAACCCGGCCGCGCACGACCCGACCTCACCAGGTCCCTGCACAATCTGTCGATCCGGCCGGCCACGGCCGGGTGCCATCAAGAAGCAGAGCGGGTGGCCCCTCGGAGCGCACTTACATGGTGTGCGGACGCCAGGACGATGGCGGTCACGACGGCGTCCTTCTGACTGGCTCGTGCCCGTCGCGGGTTGGTCATCGTCATGCCCACGAGACGTTCCGGAGGGGGGAACGAATCGTGACACGGCTGGTCACGCCTCCCGGGTGTTCCGTCCACCCAACCCTTGGAGTTCTCGATGACCTCCCACCCCGACACCGAAAGCAGTGATCGTCAGGCCCCGGTGCCCGAGCGGCTCGAACTCGCCGGCCTGGTCGCCGACAGCTACGGCGTCGACGACGACCGCGCCCCCCTCGTCCTGATCCACGGCCTCACCTACAGCCGGCGGATCTGGGCCCCAGTGACGGCCGAACTCGAGTGGGTCGACCCCGGCCGGCGCATCCTGGCGCTCGACCTGCCTGGTCACGGCGAGAGCCCGAGCCGGCTGCCGCACAGCATGGAGCACGTGACGGGGGTGGTCCACGGCGCCGTCACGGAGGCGGGGCTGCGCGAGCCCGTTGTGGTCGGCCACTCGTTGTCCGGAGGGCTGGCCCTGGTCTACGCCGCGGCCCACCCCGTGCGCGGTGTCGTGAACATCGACTCGCCGCCGGACGAGTTCATCGGCTTCGCCCCGCAGTTGCGCTCGATGGAGGCGGAGCTGCGCGGCCCGGCCTTCGGGGACATGTGGGCCGGGCTTCGCGCGGGCTTCCGGTTGGACGCCGTGCCGGCAGCGCTGCGTGAGCTCGTGAACGCGACGTCGACACCTCGTCAGGAGCTCGCGCTGAGCTACTGGCAGGAGGTGTTCGACAGCTCGGACGACGACGTCCGCCGGATGCTCGACGGCGTCACCCGCGAGCTCGCTCGCCGCGGTGTGCCCGTGCTGCTCCTGCTCGGCCACGAGCCGTCGCCGGCCCTGGCCCCCATGCTCACGGCGATGGGGGTCGAGGCGCGGGTGAAGGCCTGGCCCGGGACCGGGCACTTCCCCCACCTCGCCCGGCTACCACAGTTCGCCCAGCTGCTCGCGGACACCGCCGGCTGGCGTTCCTCGAGGCGGGTCGACCAGAGCGTCGCCTGACGACGGCACGCACCAGCGGCGTACAGGGAGAATCCCGGCCATGGCCAGGAACGTGCACGAGAGGCGCCGGGCGAGGGACCGCGTCGAGGTCACCCGGGTGCCCGTGCCCGACGAGGCCGTGAAGCTCGCCGGTCTGCCCGCGGCCGACAGGCCCGATGCCTTCGCCCTGGCCCTGCCCGACGGGGCATCGCAGGACGCGCGGACCTGGCACGCTCGCCTCGCCGCGGTGGCGGCGCCGCGGTGGATCGCCAGGCTGGCCGGCGTCCGGTCGGTGCTGGCGCGTGCCCTGCGGCTGAAGACGGCCGGCCCCTTGCGGGAGCAGAACGGCCCGTTCGCGGTGATCTCGGCGGGGCCGGACGCGGTCGTGACGGGGCTGGACGACAGGCACCTGGACTTCCGCGTGGTCATCCAGGTGGTGGCGGGCCCCCCGGGACGCCGGGAGCTCGTGCTGACCACGGTCGTGCAGCCGCACAACCGGACCGGCCGCGCCTACTTCGCCCTGATCCGGCCGTTCCACCTGCTGATCGTCCCCGGGATCCTGCGCCGGGTGGCCGCCTGACCGGCGACGCCAGCCCTCATGAAGCCGGGCGGCCGTCGCTCGCCAACGGGTCGGGATCGGGCGTGCAGCCCGTGGAGGAAGGGGTGCGAGGCGTCGGGGGAAGACCCGGCTGGGACCGGAGCGTCAGCGCGCCGAAGTCCACCTTCGAGCCGACCATCTGCTTCAGCATGAAGTCGTGGTTCAGGTCGAGGATGGCCCGGGTCTCGGCGGCGACCACGGCATTCCTGCTGAGGGTGAGCTCGTTGTCCTGCTGTTGCTCTCCGGACAGGGACCAGTTGGTGGAGCCCTTCACCGTGTACACCCCGTCGACGATGACGACCTTCAGGTGCGAGATGGCGTTGTGGATCGAGCTCGTGCCGATGGCGATGCTGTTGCCGAAGCTGTCGTTCCCCCAGCGCGCCAATATGGCGCGCTCGTGGACGCCCGCCGCCTGACTTCGGTCCAGGCTCATCTGCACGTAGACCCGGGCATCCGTCAGCTTGCCCTGGATGATGGCGTTCAGCTGGTCGTCGTCGTACCCGAACATGTTCACCACGATGGAGTGCTGCGCGCTCGTGAGCAGCGCGACCAGCAGACCGTGGATGTCGTCCCGGGGGGCGAAGAAGGTGCGCTGATCGTCGGGATAACCGTCGAGGAATCGGTGCTCCGCCTTGTACTGGCTCAGGCTCTCCCAGATGAGCGTCGGATCTGCCATGACGGACCCTCTCGTCGCGTCCGACGAGGCCCCGACACTCGTCACGAATCATCCCCGATCGAGAGTGTAGGTGCGCATGCCCCTGTCGGGGCAGGCGCGATGAGCCGTGGGCGTCAGGTGAGCCAGCCGGCCGGGCCGCCCGGGGCGGGGTCATAGCGGCACACGTTCCCGGTGCGCAGCGAAGCGCGCAGGTGGGCGGCGCAGCGTGGCGCCTGGGCCTCGATCCGGTCCACCGCCGTCCACAGCGCCTTCGTCACGCTCACCCGGGCGCGCTCGGCAGCCGTCGAGAAGGTGCGGCGGCGCCCGGCGAGGCCGGTGCCGCCCCGGAGCTCGGCGAGGATCGCGTCGCGTTCGGCGGCCAGCTGCTCGCCGCGAACCACGTCTCCCAGGCGGTCGGCCGTGTCGGCCTCGGCCTCGAGACGCGCCAGCCGGGCCCGGTAGCCGGCGATCGCCTGCGCGTCGAGAACGGGTTCGGCGACCTCGGGCGCCACCGGCGTCCCACCGGACACCAGGGCCGTGGCGGTGACCTCCGCGCGGGGTGCGCGCAGCAGCGTCACGAGGTATCCCAGGCCCCGGACGTCGGGCACGCGGGCGCGCTCGTCACCGGCCCGGAGCACCCAGTCCGGCCCGTCACGCAGCAGCGACCAGCGGTCGGCGCGCCCGTCGGGCGGCGCGGGGAGGGTCAGGCCCAGGCGATCGGCGAGCTCGCGGGACCGGGCGAGACAGCGGCGCGCCTGCTCCTCGTCGCCGGGTGCCCCCCGCGCCTGCAGGGCCTGAGCGAGGGCCGCCAAGGTCCGGGCGAGGCCGGGCAGCAGTCCCTCCACGCGTTGCGCGGACTCGGCGGCGGTCAGGTGCGTCACAGCGGCGTCCGCCCGTCCCGACGCCAGGGCGAGCCGGCCGAGGTGGTGGTCGACGTGTCCCGCCGAGGAGTTGGCGCCGCCCAGGAGGGCCAGCCGGCCGGAGTACGGCAGGAGGCTCTCGTACAGGGCGTCCCGCGCCTCCTGGTCGCCGACCTCGGCGGCGACGTGCGCGGCGTGCGCCGCCGCCCCGAGCCACCGCGGGCCCGAGCCGGCGAGCAGCCGAGGGAGAACGCGGTGCAGCTCGGCGGCCGCCTCGTCGCGGCGCCCGACCTCGAGGAGCAGCAGCGCGAGCGTCGTCTCGTAGAAGTGCCCGGGCATGCGCCGGGCGGCCGCGCGCAGCATCGGCAGCCCCCATGCGGCCCTCCCTGCCGTGCCGCGGTCGCCCGCCATCTGACCGAGCAGGGTGCCAGTCAGGCGGTCCGTGTCCGGGACTGCGGCGAAGTGCCCCAGCTCGCCGGCCTCGCCGATCAGGCGCTGCGCCTCCTCGTACCGCCCCCGCAGCAGCATGATCAGCGCGTGCCGGCCGAGGACCATCACCCGGTCCGCGGCGTCGCCGGCGGAGGCGCGCTCGTACGCCAGGAGCGCGCTCTCCGCGTCGCCGACCCGGCCGGCCTCCATCAGCGACACGAAGCGCCAGAACATCCCGCGCCGCTCGAGGACGAGGTCCCCGGCCTCGCGGGACAGGGCGACCAGCTGCCCGGCGAGGTCGGCCCGTTCGCCGGCGGCGTCCGGGCCCCAGAGCCCGTGCAGCCTCGCCTCCACCACCTGCGCCCGGACGCCGGGATCGTCCAGCCGGTCGTCGAGCTCGGACGCCTCGCGCAGCAGCCGGGCGCGGCGTGACCAGGTCGTCGCGTCGCCCATGAGCTCGCGGGCCAGCCGCGCGAGCAGCACCGCACGGTGCGCAGACGCCGGGTCCCGGGCGAGGGCGGCCTCGAGGAGGCGGACGACCGCGTCGTCGACCTCGAGGAACGGGACGTCGCCGCTCACGGCCAGCGCCAGCGCGATCACCGGATCCGGGTCGTCGGCGTCCGGGACGCCGGCCGCGAGCAGCGCCAGCGCGCGGCCTGGGAGGCCACGGGACGCCGCCCGGACGGCGAGCGCGACGTCGGGCGGGAGCCCTCCCGCCAACGCGGCGATCTCGTCGACGGTCAGGGGTGGCAGTGGCAGCTCCGTGCGCAGGCCGAGCGGGATCGCCGACGCCGCGAGGACGAGGCGGTGCTGCGCCTGGTCGGCGTCCAGGGCCCGGAGCCGGGCGACGGTCTCCTCCGAGTCGTCCGCGTCGTCGAGGACGTCGACCTCCAACCGGCGCTCGGCTGCGGCGGCCGCGGCCCAGGTCAGCAGGGCTGTGCGCCCGGATCCCGGGCCGCCGACGAGGACGACGACCTCGCCGGCGCCGCTCCCAGCCCGTCCGAGCGCGGCGAGGATCGCCTCGCGCTGCTCCGACCTGCCCACCAGGTGCACGCGCCCAGACTACGAAGATCCGGACCGTTCCTCGGCGAGCGTGTGCCCACCACCCACCGAAGCGATGGCCCTCGCGTTCCTCACAGGCCGAGCACGATGGACCCGTGCAGCCGGCGCGTCTCCGCGCTGGGCGCGACGCCGAGCTCGTCGCGCAGCAGCCGCTGGAGCCGGTCGTAGACCAGGAGGGCCTCCGCCGGGTTGCCCCGGGCGGCGAGAGCTCGCATGAGCAGCCGGTGGCCGCTCTCCCGGAACGCTGCGATCGAGACGAGCTCACGGCCCGCCCGCTCGGCGGTGGCCAGCTCGGTGCCGCCGAGCTCGAGGGCTGCCGTCGCGTAGGTCTCCAGCGACCGCAGGTACAGGTCCGCGAGCTCCTCGCGGACGGGGAGCACCCAGTCGAGGTCGACGTCCGGCAGGAAGCCCCGCCTGGCCGCGAAGAGGCAGGTCTGGGCCGCTCCCCACGCCCGTGCCCACTGGCCGAGCGCCAGCGCGCTCTCGGCGCGGTGCGCTCCGTCGCGGGCCGCCTCGAGATCGACCCACGCCTCCTCCGGCAGGCAGAGCCGTACCGGCCCGCGGGTCGACAGGAGCGCGGGGCCCACGGCCGACCTGCACTTGGAGAGCAGCGCATAGATGGCGGTCTCGCTGGCGTCGGGCTGGCCCGCCGGCCAGAGGGCATCGGCCAGGCGCGCGCGACTCGTCTCCTCGTGGCGGTGCAGCACAAGGAAGGTGAACAGCAGGCGCCCCTGCGGCCCCGGCAGCAGAGCCTCGCAGCGCCTACCGTTGGTCTCCACGACGAGTCGGCCGCAGATCTGCACCCGCGCCGACCGGCTGGTCATGGTCCCTCCAAGGTCGCGCCAAGGAGCACGGCGTACTGATTATCCCGACCGAAGGGAACCTGGGAACGATGGCGAAGCTGATCCGCTGCGAGTGCGGGTTCGTGGCCCAGGGAGCGGACGGCGACCAGGTGGTCGACGCCATCAGGGCGCACATGGGCACGGACCACCCCGCTCTGCTGGCCGGCATCGACCGGTCGGAGATCTTCGGCTGGATCGAGGAGCAGTAGGCTCCTCGCGGATCGTCCGGAGGACGACATGACCGCAACGACGTTCGACCCCGCCGGCTACAAGCGCACGACGCGGGAACAATGGCAGACCGCGGCCGCCGCCTGGCGCCGCTGGGAACCACTGATCGAGAGCTGGCTCGGCGAGGCGACCGAGCTCATGCTCGACCTCGCCGGGGTCGTGCCGGGGGCACGGGTCCTCGACGTCGCCGCGGGGGCCGGTGGCCAGAGCTTCGCGGCCGCCCGTCGCGTCGGCCCGAACGGCCAGGTGCTCGCGACCGACATCGCCGAGAACCTCGTCCGGTACCTCGAGCAGGACGCGGCCGCTGCCGGCCTGACCCAAGTGCGGGGGGCGGTCCTGGACGGCGAGGAGCTGGCCGTGCCGGCCGAAAGCTTCGACGCGGTCATCTGCCGTCTCGGACTCATCTACCTGCCCGACCGCCGGCGCGCGCTGACGGGCATGCGCACGGCGCTGCGCCCGGGCGGCCGCCTCTCCGCGGTGGTCTACTCGACCGCGGAGGCGAACCGGTTCTTCTCGGTGCCGGTGTCCCTCATCCGGGCGGCCGCGAAGCTGCCGCCGCCGATGCCCGGCCAACCCGGCCCGTTCGGCCTCGGCACGCCCGAGGTCCTCGCCGAGGAGCTGACGGCGGCGGGATTCGTCGACGTCGACGTCCGCAGGGTCAGTGCCCCCCTGCGGCTGTCGTCGGCGGCCGAGTGCGTCCGGTTCGAGCGGGAGTCGTTCGGGGCCCTGCACCAGATGCTCGCGGGGCTCGACACCGAGCGCCCAGGACCGCGTCTGGCAGGACATCGCCGAGGCGCTCGGCGCGTTCGACGGGCCGGACGGGTTCGTCGGCCCCTGCGAGCTGCTGGTGGTCGCCGCGGGCAGGCCGTAGCCCTGGCTCTGCCGATCAACCCCCTGCACAGAACGAGAGCGTCAAGCATCGCCGGGAACCACCCACAGGCATCCGGCGGAACCGCGTCACGGATAAACCGGAGCCACCAGCCTGGGCTTGAACCCGTTTCGTCCACCATCGCTCGAACCGGGCACCTCCTCGACGAACCGTGCCATCATCGAGCGACCGTGCTGAACCCGGAGAACTGAGCCTCCACCAAGCCCGGCGCGGGTCTGTGGGGTGGTCATCATGGGCGCGTCTGAGTTCGTAGGCCGCCCGGCGGAGCTGGTACTGCTCGGTGAGGCGTTGACGTCGGCTCGCGCCGACTCGTCGGCCATCGTGGTCGTCGAGGGCGAGTCGGGGATCGGGAAGACCGCGTTGCTTCGACGTGCGGTCCGGGACGCCACTGATGCATCGGTTGTCTGGGCCAGCGGGGATGAGGCCGAGTCGGTCTTGGAGTTCGGGGTGGCGCGGCAGTTGCTTGCGGACATGTCCGCGCAGGCACCGTCGGGCGATGAGGTGTTCGCGGTCGGTGCGGCGTTGCTGGCCGGGCTGAGCGCGTTGGAGGAGCGCGGCCCGGTAGTCGTCGTGATCGACGATCTGCACTGGGCGGACGCCGGATCGGCGCGAGCGCTGCTGTTCTGTCTGCGCCGGTTGCGGGCCGATCCGGTGCTGGTGCTGCTCGCCACTCGCCCGCATGCGCTGGAAGGGCTGGGCGAGAGCTGGGCGCGGTTGCTGGCCGACGGGGAACGAGTGCGGCACGTCCGGCTGTCGGGGCTGTCCGCCGAGGAGGTACGCGAGCTGGCCGCGGTCCATGGGCGGGAGTTGCCGGGTGCGGCGGCCGCGCGGTTGCAGGAGCACACCGGCGGCAACCCGCTGTACGTCCGAGCGCTGCTCGCCGAGCTGCCGGAGGAGGCACTGCTCGGCGGTTTGACGCACATACCTGCGCCGCGCGCGTACGCGGCGGCCGTGCTCGCCGGGCTTGCCCGGCTCTCGCCGGCCGCGCGCGAGTTGGTGCGTGCCGTGGCGGTGCTCGGGGTGCGGGCTCGGCTGCCGATCGCCGCGTCGATGGCCGCGGTGCCGACCGACGCAGGCGCGGTGGACGAGGCGGTAGGGGCCGGGCTGCTCGACCTCGCCGCCGATGGGCGCCAGGTGAGCTTCGCGCATCCGCTGATGCGCGCGGCGGTGTACGCGGACTTGGCGCCGTCGGAGCGGCGACGGCTACACCAGGCGGCCGCGGCGCTGCTCCCCGGGCCTGCGGGTCTTGCGCACCGGGTCGACGCGGCGAGCGGCGAGTTCGACGACGACTTGGCCGCGGACCTGGTCTCGGCCGCAACCGCGGCCCAGGTGTCCGGTTCGCTCGAGGTGGCGGCCCGTTACCTGAGCTGGGCCTGGCAGGTCGACGGCGACCGGCAGCGCGGTGAACGCAGCCTGTGCGACGCGGTGGGGGCGTGGATGACAACCGGTGATCTACGCGCCGCACGGAAGCACGTCGAGGCGGTGGCCGCCTGCTCGGACAGCCCGGCCCGCCGCTTCACGCTGGCGCTGGTCGCAGGCGGTGAAGGCGAGTTGGCGCGGGCCGCGGTCGAGGTGCGCGCGGTCGCCGAGGCGGCCTTCTCCGTCGACGATGCCCTGTTCCGCAACTGCAGCGCGTGGTTGGCCGTGGTCTGCTCGATGCTCGGCGAGGACGCCGAGGCGATCGAATGGGCGCGGCGTGCGCAGACGATCGCGGCGTCCGGGGCCAACGCGATGGCGCTGCAGGTGCAGGCCTGTGGGTACGCGCGGCTGGGCCGCTTCGACGAGGCGTTCGCCGTGCTCGAGCGCTGCTCGCCGCGCACCCCGGATCCGAGTGCTCTCGACGCCGAACTGCTGGCCATCCGCGGGGTCCTCCGCGACTGGGTCGGCGACTACGCCGGGGCCATCGAGGACCTGCGGACGGTGCTGCGATGGCAGCGCGGTGGCTTGCCCATCCTCGGGATCATCGAAGCGTATGCGGCGTTGGCCGAGGCGGAGTTCCGCGCCGGGGACTGGCCGGCGGCCGCCCTCCACGTCGAGCTGGGCCTGTCGCTGGCGGAGGACCTCGACCAGGTGTGGCACGTGGCCTACGCCAGGGCCGTGGCGGCGCAGCTGTGCGCGGCGCGGGGCGATCGCGTTGCGGCGGCAGAGCATGCCACCGCGGCCGCCGCCGCTGCCCGCGCCTTCCCGTCAGCGGAGGCGCGGGGCTACGCGGCACTGGCACGGGCGCATGCGGCCTGGGCGTGCGCGGACTGGACGGGCTTCATCGAGGCGTTGGAGCCGTTCGACGAGGTTGAGCCGGGCTCGCCCGGCAGCCACCCGAACTTCGCCCTGTGGCGCTGGTTCTTGGCCGAGGCGTACCTGGCCGACGGCCGGGTGGCCGAGGCGCGCCGCCTGCGCGAACAGGCGCCGGACCGGCCGTGGGGCGGGGTCTGTGACGCGCACCGGGCGCGGCTGGACGCGTGGCTGTGCCGGGCCGTCGGGGACGCAGGCGGCGCGGAGCAGATCTACGCCGCGGCCATGCCGCAGCCGGACGCAGGCCGGCTCGCCGACGGGCTGCTTGCCCTGGACTACGGGCGATGGCTCATCGATGCGCGACGCCGCAGGCCCGCCGCGGCGGTGCTGCAGACCGCGCGGGAGATCCTCTCACGCCTGGGCGCGGCCGGGCTGGTCGCGGACACCGACCGAGCGCTCCTTGCCTGCGGCGTCGTGACGTCCGGCCAGCCCGGCCCGCAGGGTCGGCTGAGCCTGCTGACCGCACGGGAGCAGACGGTGGCCAGGCTCGTCGGGTTCGGGATGAGCAACCGGGAGGTGGCCGCGGAGCTGTACCTGAGCGTGAAGGCGGTCGAGTACCACCTCTCGGGGATCTTCGCCAAGCTGGGTATCCACTCCCGCCGCGAGCTGCCTGCCGAGCTTGCAGGCCTGCCCGCGTTGATCGCGCGCTGACCGGCGACCGGTCGTGCGCGGGACACGGTAGAGCGGGATTTAGGGCCCTCCCCTAGGGACACCACACCGCCCCGCCTGCACGCTGTCGGGTGGGCGTCCACCGGCGCCGGGGCTGTCGCAGGAACGCTGAAGCCGTTCCGGATCTCGGGGCCAACCGCGGCACGCGTGCGGCGGACGCTGCCCGGGTAGCCGAAGGGAAGTGGATGTGATGGCAGTTCGTCCGCGCACGACCGTTGACCATCGACAAGGTGCGGGTGCCACGCCGCACCGGCGCCGGATGCGGGAGATGCTGGCCGGAGGGCTGGTGCTGGGGCTGGCCGCTGCGGGTGTCGCCGTGGGGGCCGGCCCGGCGGCCGCCGCGGAGAAGGCGACCGTGTTCACGACCCCGGGTCCGTGCACCAACTTCTACACGGTCCCCGCCACCACCACGAGGATCCGCGTGGTGCTCGTCGGCGGGAAGGGAGCGTCCGGCACGGGCAACAACTTCGGCAGCACCTCGGGCGGGTCGGGTGGACGGGGAGCGCAGCTCACCGCCGAACTGCCGGTGCGGCCCGGCGCGCAGTTGAACGTGAACGTCGGAGCCAGCGGCGTCGACCCCACGACGCTGGCGGGGCAGCAGAACGCCTTCCTGGGCGGCGGCAAGGGCGGCATCGAGACGGTCGGCGGGGTGAAGGCGCAGTCCTTCGGCGGCCAGGGCGGCGGGGCGTCGGTCATTGACAAGCAGGTGGGGTGCGGGAGCGCGCATCCGGGCGACGTCCTCGCGGTGGCAGGCGGCGGTGGCGGCGGTGGCGGTGGCGGGACCTTCAAAGGCGGCGGCAGCGGGGGCACCGCAGGCAACGACATCGACAAGCCCAGCAACATGAACGGCGGCGACGGCGCGGGCGCCCTGTTCTTCGGCAAGGGTGGCGGCGGCGCCACGGCGAGCGCAGGCGGCAGCGGTGCCGGCGGCGGTGGCGGTGGCGACAACGCGTTCGGCCAGTCCGGCGGCGCCCTGTCCGGCGGCGCAGGCGGCGCGCGGACGCTGCCCGCCAACACCGGGATGTTCGACGGCGGCGGCGGCGGGGGCGGCGGCTGGTTCGGCGGTGGCGGCGGCGGCGAGGGCGGCGGTGGTGGCGCCGGCGGTGGCGGCGCCGGGTCCAGTGCCGTGCTTCAGGGCGGTCAGGTGACCTCGATCGTGCCCACGGGCAGCAGCGCGATGGTGTCCATCACCCCCATTCCCGGGGCACCGGCCGCACCGACCGCGGTGTCCGCGGTGGCGGGCCTGCAGCGGGCCACGGTCACCTTCACCCCGCCGAGCACGGACGGCGGCGCGGCGATCCGGTCGTACACCGTGACGGCCACGAGCAGCGTCCCGGGGTTCGACCAGTCGGCCTCCGGAACCGTCAGCCCCATCACGGTCACGGGCCTGACCGCGGGCGCGTCCTACACGTTCACCGTGACCGCGACCAACAAGCTCGGCACGGGTGTCGCGTCGGCGCCGTCGACCGCGGTCGTGCCCTACCGGCTGCCTGGGGCGCCGGTCATCACCAACGCGGCGCCCGGCAACGGCCAGGCGACCGTCACCTTCACGCCGTCCGCGCAGGATCTGAAGGCGCCGCCGGGGCAGCCGGGCCTTCCAGGACCGAACCCCATCACCTCTTACACCGTCACGGCCAGGTTGGGGGTCAACGTGACCACCGGGCCGGGAGTCACGGCCACCGGCTCCGTCACTCCGGGCACCGCCAACACCCCGGCAGGCCCGGTCACGGTCACCGGGCTGACCAACGGCCAGAACTACACGGTGACCGTGACCGCGACCAACGCGGCGGGGACGGGTCCCCAGTCGGCGCCGAGCGTCGTCTTCCCGCAGTCGGTGCCCGGCGCTCCGACTGGCGTGACCGCGACCAACGCCACCCCGGTCGGCGCGAGCACCGGCACGGTGAACCTCACCTTCACTCCGCCCGCGGACACCGGGGGCAGGCCCGTGCTGAACTACACCGCGACCTCCACCCCGGGCAACATCACCGCCACAGCCGGGGCTGTGACCGGAGCAGGCACCCAGAGCCTGTCGGTCACCGGGCTGACGATCGGCATCAGCTACACCTTCACGGTGCACGCCACGACCGCGACCGGCGACGGCCCGGAGTCGACGCCGTCGAATCCGGTGACCCCGACCCCGGTCGGGATCCCCAGCCCGCCGCTGACCCCCGGCGCCGCGACGCTGGACCAGGCGGCGTACGTGTCCTGCTCACCGCCCTTCAATGACGGCGGCAGCCCGATCGTCTCCTACACCGTGACCTCGAGTCCGGACGGGATCACGACGACAGGGGACTCGTGCCCGATCCTGGTCACCGGCCTGACCAACGGCACCACCTATACGTTCACGGTGACCGCGACCAATACCGACGGCGGCACCAGCCAGCCCTCGGCGCCCACCGCCCCGATCACCCCGCACGTGCCTTCCGGTCCGCCGCCGCCCAATGACGATTTCGCCACGGCGCAGCAGATCAGCGGCGTGTCCGGATCGGTGAGTGGGACCAACGTCGGGGCCACGATCGAATCCGGCGAGCCCAACATTCAGGACGGGGAGGGCGCCTCGGTCTGGTACAAGTGGACCGCTCCGGCCGCCGGCGAGGCCGTGCAGTTCAATACCTGCAGCGCCTTTCCCGCAGTGGTCGGGCGGGTCGGAGCCTTCATCGGCAGCAGCCTCGCCAACCTGACCTACTTCGGCCCTGGGGGGCCCAGCTCGACCTCCTGCCCGACAGGTCAAGCCGGTTCCACCATCGTCTTCAACGCACCGGCCACACCGGCCGGCCAAGTGTTCTACATCAAGTTCGTCGGGATCAGGCTCACCCCCGAGCAGCCGTCCGAAGGACCGTTCACCATCCAGTGGGCACCCCAGGCCTGAGTCAGTGCCCGATCCGTGAGACGCAGCAGTGCGGGGCCCGGGCGGGAGATCGTTCTGGTCTCCGCGCTGCTGCGCGCGGAAGTGAACGCGATCATGCGGTTGGCGTCCCGTGCCAACAGGTCCGGTGAGCCTGCGCCTGCTCGGGGTGCTGTCAGGCTGTCGGCATGGGTCGAGCTCACATCGTGCCGACAGGGCGCTTCGTGCTGCACGACCACCGTCGCCCACGTCGCCACGCCGACCTGCGCCTGGAGGAGAACGGGGTGCTCCGGTCGTGGGCCGTACCGCGGGGACTGCCCGAGGATCCCCGGCAGAACAGGCTGGCGATCCACGTGCCCGACCACGACATCGACCACCTCGCCTACGAGGACGCCGACAAGTCGATCGCCGACACCGGCACGTGGGAACTCGAGGACCGCGACGACCGGCGATCGGTCTTCATCCTGCGGGGCCGCTCAGGTGCCCGCAGGTACGCCCTGATTCGGACCGGGGAGACGGACGACGACTGGCTTCTGCACCTGACCGTCGACCAGCCGTAGCGCCAGTCCGCGTTCTACGGTCCGGGCATGCTCCGCGGCGCGGGTGATCTCCGAGCGGCGTCGAGGCTACCCTCGGCAGACCCCCAGGACGCGGGCGCGGCACCCGATGTCGTGTCCACGGAACCGGTGACGACTACAGGGCGAGGCACCCGCTCCGGGTGCCCCCGACCAGGAGGACACCGTGAAGTACGTGATCTTGATGCAGGTCGATCCCGCCGTTCTGGAGCAGCTGACCGAGGATCAGCAGAAGATGCTCGGCGAGGGGCACGCGGCCTTCATCGCCTCGACCAAGGAGAACGGCGAATTCATCGCGACCCAGGCGCTCGGTGACCCGAGCCGGTCGAAGGTCATCCGGGGCAATGTCGATCGGCCGGAGGTCACCGACGGCCCCTTCGTCGAGGCGAAGGAGTTCATGGGCGGGTTCTACCTGCTCGACGTCGAGGACGAGGCGCGTGCCGTCGAGCTGGCCACCCAGATCCCGGATGCGCGGATCCCTGGCCTCGCCCTGGAGGTCCGGCCCGTGGTCTTCGCCGACCTGGGCGACGGATGACCACGTCCTTCGGGGACGACGAGGGTCTGTGGCGTGAGCTCGCGCCGCAGACCCTCGCCACCCTGGTGCGGCTCTACGGCGCCGACCGCTTCGAGCTGTGCGAGGACGCCGTCCAGGACGCGCTCCTGGACGCGCACCGTCAGTGGGGCGCGCGGCCCCCGATCGATCCGCGGGCATGGCTGGTGACGACGGCCCGGCGGCGCTACGTCGACCGCGTCCGGAGCGACCAGCGCCGGCGCGATCGTGAGGCACGGGTGGCTCTGCTCGAGGAGCCGCTGGTCCACGGCGTCCGCGAGAGCGACGACGCGCTGCTGCTGCTTCAGCTCTGCTGCCATCCCGCGCTGCCCAAGTCCGGACAGGTGGCCCTGACCCTGCGCGCGGTCGCGGGGCTGACCACCGCGCAGATCGCCAACACCTACCAGCTGCCCGAGGCGACGATCTCCCAGCGGATCACTCGCGCGAAGCGCCGCCTGGCGCAGGCCCACGCCACCTTCCCCCGACCCGAGCACCCGGACGAGCGGCTGGCGCCGGTGCTCGACGTCGTCTACGTGATGTTCACGGAGGCGCACCACACGACCACCGGTGCCCCTGCCCGGGACGCCGACCTCGCCGGCGAGGCGATCCACCTCGCCCGCCTGCTCCGAGCGGCCGCGCCCGACTCCACCGAGGTCGCCGGGCTGCTCGCACTCATGCTGCTCACCGAGGCTCGCCAGCCGGCCCGCGCCGGCGCCCTCGGTCGCCTCGTCCCGCTCGACGAGCAGGACCGGAGCCTGTGGGACCGCGCGTTCATCGACGAGGGCCTAGAGCTGCTCGACCTGGCCGCTCCCGGGGCAACGCCCGGCCCCTACCTGGTGCAGGCGTGCATAGCCGCCCTTCACGCGCAGGCTCCCGACACGGACTCGACGGACTGGGCGGAGATCACGGTGCTCTACGTGGTGCTCGAGCACGTCACCGAGGGCCGCAACCCGACGGTCACCCTGAACAGGATCGTGGCCGAGGCGATGGTCGAGGGCTACGACCACGGTCTGGCGGTCCTCGACGAGCTGGCCGCGAGTCACCCGCGCCTCGCGCGCCTCGACGCCGTCCGCGCCCACCTGCTCGAGCGGGCCGGCCGCACAGCTGAAGCCATCGACGCCTACCGCCGTGCCGTCGCGGCGACGGTCAACGTCGCGGAACAGCGCCACCTGCGAGACCGGCTCATCCGGCTCCGGTCGGGCGAGGCCCTCCCCGCGGTGTCCGGCGAGGTCGCCACTATGCAGGGCTGCGATGTCAGCCCCAGCCCCCGGGGCGAAGCAGAGCGCGAGGGAGCCTGCCGCGAGCCCGGATCCGCCGAGACATGATCGACGGCGATTCCGACCGTGAATGCACTGGCCTCCGTGGGGAGAGACAGTCGTCGATCATTGCCCAGGACCAGACGACGCACCATTCTCGATCATCGGAGTCGGGGAAGCTGCAGGTCACGGGGCGAACAGATGGGTGAAGCGTGGAAGGCGGGTGGGGCTCGAACCCACGATTGACGGATCATTGGACGTCCCGGCAACGCCTACTACGCGCCTCCGTGGGACTTCGGACCGGACGGATCTTGCGGCACGCCGTGGACGGGGACTCGAGCCGCCACCGCGTCTCGTATGGACGGAGGGCCGCAGCGTCCCGCTGGTCGTCCCTGTGCGGACGGCGCCCTCGGCTCGGATACCGAGTACGCAGGCCCGTGCGAGGGTTGGCGCAATTCCTGCCACGTCGTTAGGAGTCCGGGTGACCATCAAGCTCGCATGCGTGACGTTCGATTGCGCCGACGCGCTGACTGTCGGACGGTTCTGGTCGGCCGCAGTCGGCCGTCCGCTCGACAAAGGGGCGGACAGTGGCTTCGCGAGCATGGGCTTCGCCGCTCGCCGCGACCGGAACGGATGGGCCCAAGTCGAGCCCGCAGACGAGCCGACCTGGGTGTTCGCCCGGGTGCCGGAGCCGAAGGCCGGCAAGAACCGCCTACATCTGGACGTCGTCGCGTCGGACGTCGAGGCGGAGATCGCCCGGCTCCTCGAGCTCGGCGCTACTCGGATGGTTGATCACGAGGAGTACGGCTACACCTGGACGCTCATGGCCGACCCGGAGGGCAACGAGTTCGACATCGCACGTCAGGTATAGGCGGTTGCCGGCTTGAGCGGCCGCCGATCCACTCTCGACGCCGCGTAGGGGAACGCCAGCGACTTCATCCGCGCGGGTGCCTGACCGCCCCTGCAAGGCTCGCGCACCGGGGGGAGCCCTCCCCGACCACCAAACGAGCAAAGGTGAGCCCCTCGCGGCATCCCGGTTTCGCGCGCACACCGTCCGGCGTGCATTCAGTGTCGGAATCGCTGCGCGCGTCCCGCGTGACGATCGTCCTGTGGGAGTGCCCGGCAGCTCCTCCGCGATCAATCACGGTGCGGTACAACGTGGGGATGCCCATGGAAACCGGAGCAGCCGCGGCGCGCTGGGCCGAGACATGGCAACGCGCCTGGCCAACTAGAGACGCCGAGGCCATCGAGCTCCTCTACGCCCCGAACGCTTCGTACCGCTCAAGTGCCCTGGCCGACCCCGAGCCGGGCGGCGTCACGGCCTACCTAACCCGACAGTTCGCGGCCGAGCAGGACGTACAGTGCCGGTTCGGCCAGCCGGTAGCCGACCGAGCCAGGGCTGCCGTCGAGTGGTGGGCCAGCTGGGTGGAGGACGCTCAGACCGTCACACTCGCCGGCGTCACCCTCCTACGGTTCGACATCGACGGTCGAGTCGTCGACCACGTCGACTACTGGCTGTCGACCGGAGGCCGACGAGAGCCGTACCCGGGCTGGGCCAACTGACCGGCCTGGAGAACCCTGCGGACCAATGGCTCACTCCTGACGAGCACGTCCCGTACGACGTTCGACGAGTGGGGATTCCCTCACAGGCGCCAGCGTGTGGGCAATGCATGTCGGCGATCTGCTGCGACTGGTCGTATAAGGGCATGGTTCCCGACCTCGTTCATCCACCCAAGGCCCGTCCGGGCGACAGGGTGGCGGTGGTCTCCCCGTCGTTCGCGGCGCCGGCCGTTGCACCGGCGGTGCATGAGCAGGCGATGAGGCGACTGACCGAGGTCACCGGTCTGATGCCAGCCGAGTACCCGACGACCCGGCGGATCGATGCGACCCCGCGGGAGCGGGCCGCTGACATCAACGCGGCGTTCGCCGATCCGAGCATCAGGGCGGTGCTGGCCACGATCGGAGGCGAGGACCAAATCGAGGTGGTGCCCCACCTCGACGCGGACAGGGTGCGCGCCGACCCCAAGCCATTCCTCGGCTACAGCGACAACACCAACCTCCTGTCGTGGCTGTGGACGCAAGGGATCACCGCGTTCTACGGCGGCTCGACCCAGGTCCACCTCGGCCCCGGCCCGGGCGTCGACCCCTGTCACCGCGCGGCCCTTCGGGCGGCGCTGCTCACCGGCGAACGGATGGAGGTGACCGACCCGGGCGAGTCCGAGGACATCGGCAAGGACTGGGCCGACCCGGCAGCGCTCACCGAGTACGGCGACCGTGAATCGACCGAACCCTGGACCTGGGCGGGTCCGGCGGCTGCGGTGACGGGCCGCACCTGGGGTGGCTGCGTCGAGGTTCTGCAATGGATCCTCACCGCCGGACGCTTTCCCACCGACTCGAGCGTCCTGGACGGCGGTGTGCTCCTCCTGGAGGCCAGTGAGGAGATCATCCCGGCCGGGGAATTCGGCTGGATCCTGCGATCCCTGGGCGAGCGAGGGCTGCTGGCCGCGGTGGACGCGGTGCTCGTCGCCCGCCCGCCCGCTTCGGGCTTCGACAAGCAGCCGACGATGGCAGAGCGAGACGCCCACCGCCGCGAGCAGCGCCGCGTCGCGATCGACATCATCGGCCGATACAACCCGCTTGCCATCATCTGCCTCGGCGTGCCCTTCGGACACACCCGCCCGCAGTGGGTCCTCCCCTACGGCGGGCAGGTCACCATCGACGGCGTCCAACGGAGGATCTGGGCCGACTATCGGTGACCTGCGGCCCTCATCCGTACGCACATGCCTTGGCCAGGGCCAAGGTGTCCGTGCGGGCCCCCCTGCGCCGATCCCGCTGAAGGATCGTGCGGCGGACAGCGAGGTCCGCGTCGCGGCTGGCAGGGCACGATGGTTGTGTGAGTGCTCGACGCCTGGCTCGACAGCGAGCGGTCGTGCTCGTGACGGGGATGTCCGGCACCGGCAAATCGACCGCACTCGAGGAACTGGGCCGGCGCGGACATGGCGTCGTTGACACCGACGACCCCGGCTGGATCGTCCAGATCAAGACAGTCGACGGAGCCGAGCCGCTGTGGGACCTCGACGGAGTCCGTGCTCTCATGGAGCAGCACCACGCCGGATGGCTGTTCATCGCCGGCTGCGTAGCCAACCAGGCGGCGCTGTACGACCGCTTCGACGCCGTCGTCCTGCTCAGCGCTCCAGTCGAGGTTCTCCTCGAGCGGGTGATCGACCGCGGCAACCCGTTCGGGGCGACGTCGAGCGACCGAGCGAAGATCGCAGCTGATCACGAGGCCTTCGAGCCCCTTCTGCGTGCTGGTGCCAGCCACGAAATCGTCACCACCACGACCACCGCGGACGTGGTCGCGCTGCTCGAACAGATCGCCGCGTTCGGTGAACACCAATAGCAGAGCGTCCTGCCAGGAACCCGTAGGAGAATCATCTGCGGGACGCGCACGATCGACGTCGCGACGTCGCCGTCGAAGGCTTTCCAGCACGCGCGCGCCTGCCAATGGCGTTCCTCGGGTACCTGCGGACGGCGATCACCTGGCTGGACGACCTCGCAGCCCACCTGGGTCAGTGCCCGGGTGGGAGCGCCTCCGTGACGTTGGTGGCCGCGACGATCTCCCAGCCCTGCGACCCACGCCGGGTCACGAAAACGAGCATGGACGCACCATCGGGCAGTCCCTCGGCGGGAGCGCCCGGTTCGCGTTCACGGATGCAGTGGCCGTGCAGGACGGTGACCTCCTCGGTCACGGCCAACGCGTCGACCTGGTCGAAGCGAATCCGGCGTCCACGCAGCGGGCCGTTGAACGCCCAGGCGTGCCCGTCGACGATGCCCTGCCGTCCCCGCATCCGCATGCCCATGATGTTGACGAACTCGGCGTCCTCGGTGAACAGCTCACCCAGGGCCGCCGGGTCCTTGGCGTTCAGTTTCTCCGCGAAGGCGTCCGTCAGCTCTTCGGCACGGTTGAAGGCGGCCATGATCACTCCTGACGTCGTCGCGGACTGTAGCGAGGGCAGGCTATGTCACAGGATTGTCGGCCCCGACGTCTGGAGACGCGTGGACGAGACCTACCCACCCATCATCCCGGGACACGATCGGGTTTCAGGATGATCTGCCGGGAGGGTCGTTCGGCGGTCAATCTTGCAGGAGGCAGTCGTCGTGGCCTCAGAGTGCCGGGGCCGGTACTGCCTGCCGCCCAATGCGCTGCCTCCCGTGTCCTGGTCTTGGACCTTGCGCTGGTTGAGCACCCTCCGGTCGGGGGCTGAACGGCCGGCGGCCAGCACGCCCCGGCACACCGGGCGGGCGAGGGATCCTGGTGGTTCCGGGCACGACGCCATCAGCGAGACTGGGAGCAGTGCCCGCTCTTCCGATCTGGAGCTTCCCTATGCCGCACGGGACCGTCCGCTGGTTCGACGCCGAACGGGGGTTCGGCTTCCTCGCGCCTGAGGACGGCTCACCGGACGTCTTCGTGCACGCCTCCGAGATCGTGGGGGACGGCGGCCCGAAGGTGCTCCGCGAGGGCCAGGCCGTCGAGTTCGAGGCCGGCGAGAACGACCGCGGTCCCCAGGCGTTGCGCGTCCGCGTCACCGCCGACGCGGCCGCCGGCAGCGCCGTGGGCCTGCTCGGCACGGTCAACTGGTACGAGCCCGCCAAGGGGTACGGGTTCGCCTCGCCGGACGGCGGCGGCCCCGACATCTTCGTGCACAGCTCGGCCATCGTGACCGGCGGCGTGGTCAGCGACGGGCAGCGGGTGGCCTTCGTCGTCGTCGAGGGCGAGCGCGGCCCGCAGGCCGCGCACGTGGTCCCGCTCGGTCCCGGGGCCGGCCTGTCCGCCGGGGCCGGCGGCGCCGACGGGGCGGACGGAACCGTCTCCTGGTACGACGAGGACAAGGGCTTCGGCTTCATCGCCCCCGACTCCGGCGCCGGGGACGTCTTCGTCCACGCGCGGTCGCTGGCCGAGGGCCTCACCTGGCTGACCGAGGGCGACCGCGTGGCGTACGAGGTGGTCAGCGGCGACAAGGGCCCGCAGGCCCGCGACGTGCAGCTGGTCCGAGGGGCCGAGCCCGCGCCGCCGCCGCGGCGGCCGGCACCGGTCGGGCCGGCACCCGCCGGGAGGAGGGAGCCGGCGTCACGGGGCGTGCCCGCACGCGCCGGCGAGGGCGTCGTCGCACGTTACGACGGCGATCGCGGGTTCGGGTTCATAACCCCGGACGCCGGAGGTGACGACCTGTTCGTCCACGTGTCCGTGGTCGCCGGCTCGGAACCGCTGCAGCGAGGCGACCGGGTCCGGTACACCGTGCGTCAGAGCGACCGAGGCCCGCAGGCCGACCGCGTGGAGCGCCTCTAGGCGCTCTGGTCCCTCCTCAGCACCGCGCCGGGCGGTGCTCAGCCCTCAGCCCCGTGCATAGAAGGTGTACACCGCGCTGTACGGAACCCCGAGGGTCTGCCCGTCCATACACCGGGTCGACGGCTTGACGCCGCCGACGGTGGCGAGCCGTTGAACGAAGGTGACATCGCCGAAGATGCCGTCTCCGCGGGTCAGAGTCGCCTGCAGCAACAACTGCGGAACGGCGCCAGCCACCGGCGAGGAGGCCACCACCTTGGTGGCTTCCACGAGCGAGCCGTCCCGGATGGACTCCCAGGTCGGGCCCCGGAAATGGATCGCGGCCGCGCTCTGGTCGTGGAGTTGAGCGGCCGGCTCGAGGAACATCCAGGAGCCGGCAGCGCACTCGTAGACCTGTACGCCCTGGCCGTCCAACTGGGCAATCAGCCGGTTGCCGGGCGGTACCCGGAGCTCCGCTGGCACCAATCCATCGCCGCTCGAGCCGGACCGGTCGACGGGTCCCGGCCGCGCGGCCGGCGCCGCGTCGCTCCGGACCGACGTTGCAGCAAGCACACCGGCGCTCAAGAGCGCGGCCCCCGCCACACCAAGCAGAATCCTTCGAGAATGGCGGATTCGTGTGCGCATTTCTACCTCCCATTGCCGATTCGGATGTGGCCGCAGCTCCCGGGCAACGGTTGACAGGGCCCTTCGAGCGGCGCCTCCACTCGCGCAACCTACGGCGCCAGGAGCCGGTCCCGCTTCGGGCGATGGACTAATCCGAGGGTCGCAAGCAGTCCTATTTCGGCGAGATGACCGTCCTAGTGCTGCATCGTTCGGGTCTCTTACGGTCGGCCTTGGTGAAGATTTCGTCGGTGGGCTTGGTCGAGGTGAAGGGGTGGCGGGTCCCGGCCGGCGCTCGGCGTGGGCGCAGCGCGGCGAGGCCAGCCCCGCTCGGCGGCAGGGCTGGCCTCGGCCGGTCAGCGGACGGCGATCTACTCGTCGCCCGCAAGGTGGAAGTGGATGGTCTTGATGTTGCTGGCTACCCCGAGGGCGATCAGGTCGGCGGCGTTGATGCGGCCGTCGTGGTTCGCGTCGGTCACCACGTCGGGTGCGTCGTCGAAGACGCCGTTGTGGTTCAGGTCGTCGACGACGGCCACCGTGATGGTGGTGTCGACGTCCTTGCCGAGAATCGGGGCCCCCACGATCCAGGTGTCCCAGAGCTCGGTCTCCCTGGCGTTCCGGTTCGTCACTCCGGTCAGGTTGAAGAGATTGGCGAGGTTGGTGCCTGGGCCGTGGAAGCCGGGACGGTCGGCGTTGGTCGTGGAGCCGAGGACGACGAGCCCGGGGATCCGGTCGTCCCGCCCGGTCGAGAAGGCACCGGGGAAGGGGGCGGCGTTGGCGTGAACGCCGGGGCCGGTCAGCTGGAATCCGCTGAACCCGGCTCTGGTCAGCCCGTTCGCTCCGCCCGGGAAATCGGCTTCGAGGTCCACGAACCAGCCGGCGCCACCGATACCGGCGTTGTCCCCGTTGCCGGGGGCGAAGACCTCGAGAGAGACGGGATGGCGGGCGTGTGCGCGGGTGTGGGTTGCCGCCTGCGGCACGGCCGGGGCCGCCGCCGACGCGGCCCCAATCGGCGCGAGGGCGGCGAGCACGGTTGCAGACGCGGCGCCGAGGATCACCAGGGCATGCGGCATCACGGGACGTTTCATGGGGAACTCCTGTCGAAGGGGTGGGGAGTGCGCATGCGATACGTCCATTTCACGTCTCCCCGGAACATGGCGTCGAACGCTCAATGCCGGACGGTCGGACGCGTGGGTTGAGACGGGTGGCCCGACCGGGCGGGATCGGCAGGACGACCGTAATTATCTTCGGGCGACGTCCGCATCGGACGATGCTCCGATCCGGAGGCATCGGTGAGGCCTATTTCTTCCGGGCGACCCTCCTACTGAAGAGGCCATGACCACGCTGGGTTGGCCCTTGCCGCCCTCGGGACGTGCTGCTGGCGGCGACGAACTCCGCGTCAGACCCCGTCGTAGGTGTACTGGGCGACTCGTTGGTGACCGGGAAGCGGCCGCCGACATCCCCGTCGTCGTCGCGAGCCAGACGAGCGTGCCCCACGCCTCGTCCTTGCACGCCTCCTCGAGCCACGGCGCCGCCTCCTTCGCCGAGGGCGGCGACGGCTTCGGTCCAGGCCGTGGAGGCGGTTGCGCACTGCCCGTCGGCTGACGGGGATCAGCGCCAGCCCCCGCGCCTTCGTCCGGTGGTCCACTCCCCCGCGGCTGCGGTCGCAGTGCACTGCAGCATCAGGGCAAGCTGCACCGAAGTTCGCATCGGACGAACTCACGCCCGAAGTACATCGTCGCGCTCATTCAAGACCGACACGTGTTCGTGATCAACGAAATCACCGGCGAACTGGACCGCACGCGGTGTTGTCCTTGCTCGGCGACAGATGCGTGATCGTGGCTCAACGCCAGGCCGCGCCGTCCATACGGGCGAGCGGCTGCCGGCTGGCCGATGAGGGGCTTGAGCGGGCGAGCGTTTCACCGCCGGCGTGGACCTCGCCGCGCTCGGCCGTCGGCTGCGCCTGCTGGTCGACGTCCAGCTGCGCGAGGACGTCGGGCGGCGGGACTTCGAGGACGGCCTCCCGGCCCTGCCGTACGTGGTTGTCCCGGGCTCGGTGATCAGGTGTTGGGCGGGCTGGATCGCCAGCACAGCGTCCCTGGCGCGAGGGCCCACGGACTCGCCGCGGAGGCGATCCGACTCGCGCGGGCAGCACCGCCGATCTGCTCGTTGTCGACGGCGACCTCAAGGACGTCACACTGCTGCGCGGTCCCCGCGACGTCCTCCACCCGGGCTTGACCTTGACGTAGCGTCAACCCTGCACGCTGTCGTCATGTCCATAGACCACGATCACAATCGAGCGGGTCCGATGACGGCCGAGCAGGGCAGGATGCCGGCGATCCACGTGCAGCGGCCTGGAGAAGTCGTATGACAAGCTGTGTGTGCTGCGCGGGGTGGACTTCGACGTGGCCGGGGGAGCATCTTCGCCTTGCTCGGCTCCAACGGCGCGGGCAAGACCACTGTCGTGAAGATCCTTTCCACGCTGCTCAAGCCGGACGAGGGGACGGCCACCGTCGCCGGCTTTGACATCGCGACGCACCCGGCCGACGTGCGGCAGTCCATCAGCCTCACCGGGCAGTTCGCGGCCGTGGACGAGATCCTCACCGGGCGCGAGAACCTCATCCTGATGGCGCGGCTGAGGCGGGTGAAGGAGGCGGGCCGGGTCGCGGATGACCTGCTGGCCCGCTTCCAGCTCACCGAGGCCGCAAAACGGAGGGTGGCGACGTACTCCGGGGGGATGCGCCGCCGCCTGGACATCGCCATGAGCCTGATCGGCAATCCACCGGTGATCTTCCTGGACGAGCCGACCACGGGGCTGGACCCTCAAGGTCGTATCGAGGTGTGGAAGAGCGTCAAGGAGCTCGCCGCGCAGGGTGCGAGCGTGCTGCTGACCACCCAGTACCTGGACGAGGCCGAACAGCTGGCCGACCGGATCGCGATCCTCCACGAGGGCCGGATCATCGCCAACGGCACCCTCGCCGAGCTGAAGCGACTCCTCCCACCCGCCAAGGTCGAGTACGTCGAGAAGCAGCCGATCCTGGAGGACGTCTTCCTGGCCATCGTCGGTGCCACGGACGGCGACCGCGGCGCCCACACCGACCTGGCATCGGCAGCGACGAGCAAGGAGCCCCAATGACCCGGCGTTTCCTGGGTGACACGGCCCTGCTGACGGGACGGTCCCTGCGCCACATCGCGCGCAGCCCGGACACCATCATCACGACCGCGGTCATGCCGATCGCCTTCATGCTGCTGTTCGTCTACGTGTTCGGTGGCGCGATCGGTCCGGGTCGGGCACGTACGTGAACTACCTGCTGCCCGGCATCCTGCTGATCACGATCGCCTCCGGCATCTCCTACACCGCCTACCGACTCTTCCTGGACATGCAGAGCGGGATCTTCGAGCGGTTCCAGTCCATGCCGATCGCACGCTCGTCCGTGCTCTGGGCACAGGTGCTGACCTCGCTGGTCGCCAATGTGATCTCGCTCGTCGTGGTCGTGCTGATGGCCCTTCTTCTGGGTTTCCGGTCGGGGGCCGGGGTGCTGGCCTGGCTCGCGGTGGCCGGCATCCTGCTGCTGTTCACGGTCGCTCTGACGTGGCTCGCCGTTCTCGCCGGGCTGTCCGCGAAGACCGTGGACGGCGCGAGCGCCTTCTCCTATCCGCTCATCTTCCTGCCGTTCATCAGCTCGGCATTCGTGCTCACCGCAACCATGCCCGGCCCGGTGCGCGCCTTCGCCGAGAACCAGCCGGTGACGCCCATCGTCAACACGATCCGCGACCTGTACACACAGCAGCCCGTCAGCACCGACATCTGGATCGCCCTCGCATGGTGCCTCGGCCTGCTCGGCGTCGCATACGCCTTGGCCGTCAGGATCTACCATCGAAAGATCAGTTGATGATGTGACTTGTTCGGGCAGGCTGACGACATGCTGACGATCGGCCAGCTTGGCGTCCTATGCCGGGGTGACCATCCGAGCCGTCCGGCACTACCACCAGGTCGGACTGCTCCCGGAGCCGGAGCGCGACGCCTCCGGCTACCGGACATACGACGCCGCCGCGGTCGTGCGACTCATCCGGATCCGCACCCTCGCCGAGGCCGGCGTCCCGCTGGCCCGGGTCCGCCAGCTGCTCGACGCCGACCCCGACACGTTCGCCGCCGCGACCGGTCAGATCGACCGGCAGCTGCGTACGCAGATCCGTGCCCTCCAGGAGCACCGTCGGCGGATCGCGCAACTGGGCACCGGCGATTCATTGGCTCTCCCCAAGGAGGTGGTGGACTACCTGGACCGCCTACGCGCCATCGGTGCTTCGGAGGCGGTGATCGGTCCCGAGCGAGATGCGTGGATCCTGATGGCGGCGCGATACCCCGAAGGGATTCCGGCGCTCATGGCCGACAAGGTGGCCCAGCTGGCCGACCCGGATGTCGTCCGGCTCTACGGGCTCATCGGTCGGATCGCAGAGAACGGGCAGGACGAGGAGCTCCTGCACGAAACAGCCGACCTGATGAGCGAACTCTTGGAGCGAGCGGCGGACAGCGGGGATCTGGACCGGCAGGACGAGCACATCCCGGACGATGCGTTCGTCGGCCTGATGGACTCCTTCGCCGATGCTTCCCACCCTGTCGTCGCGCGGCTGCGGGAGCTGATCGCCGAGCGTGGCTGGACCGGATGGACCCGGAACGAAAAACGCAAGCCCTGAGGCGTCACAGCGCGCCGGCACCCGTGATCGATCGGACGAACCCATCTGCCCCGAGCGAGCGGTTGTGTGGCCCGCCCCGACATCGTTCGATGGGGCCGCGCCGTCGGTCGTCCGGTCGAGTACCGCGTTCATACTTTGGTCGGCGGGGGCGGGCGCTGACCGACGATGTGCCCTCCCGCTTCACCACTTTGACGCTGGGGCCAGGCGTCCCTGGCCGGGCGGCAATGGCCGCCCACGTCCGCCAGACACGCGTCATGGCCTGAAGCGGCAGCCCATGCCCGGTTCGGTCAGACGGTGCAGCCGCAGAAACGCGTAGAGGAAGAGGATGGATACCGCCGAGAAGGCGAGCACGCTGCGCGCGTACGCGGCACACCAGCGCCAGGGCCGCGACCAGGGTGACAACGGAGATGGCGCCCGCGAGGGCGCTGGGCATCAGAAATCTCTCCGGGTACAACAGCGCCAGCACCGTGAACACGATGAGCAGGACCGCCAGGACAAGACCGAGGACGTTCTCAGCGCTCACAGCCGCTGCCCTCCCCGCACGGCGAATGCGAGGACGACGAACGACAGGACGGTCAGCAGCACGAAGAGCAGGTTCGCCACGGCAGGTCCTCCCTCAGTCCCCTCGAGTCCGCGTCGAGGTCGAGGTCGAGGTCGAGGTCGGGGTCGGGGTCTGGGTCTGGGTCTGGGCGTCAGGTGTCTCACGCCGATCCAGCCCGAACGCGCCGGACGCGGTGGCCTCGGCAGGACGCGCCGCCACCTCGGAGCGTGATTCCCCCAGGGTCCGCTGAGAAGGGACCTTGGACCCGGAGGATGAGGACGACGTCGCGGTTCTGTGGGCGGCGCGCTGCTGCCACGCGCCGATGACCAGCCCGACGGCGGCGCCCAGGCAGAGCACACCGAGCCGGACCAGGTCCGTCCGGCCGTGCCACACCAGGGCGCCCTGGTCCCCCTCCACGAATCCGTCGAACAGCAGGAAGGCGATGCCGACACTGATCGTCACCGCCGCGACGTCCGCCACGGCCGCGGCGAGGACGGCGAGGCCGACAGCGATCATGGCCAGCCGTGCGTCGATCTCCGGGCCGGTCACCGACGACGGCACCCCGTAGAGCACCACCACGACGACGGCCCCAAGCGCCGCGTTGATCCCCAGCGGCACGTCACGCTCGCCGAACATCGGCCCCACCGTCCATGATCCGACGGGCCTCTCCCGTCGCTACCTGCATGCAACGCATGCCGGGACCGGTGCAGAAGAGTTCTTCACGCGACCTCTACGCGCAGGGCTGCATCTTCACGAGATCCATACGCCACCGAGTGCCCGTCGCGGATCACCGCCACACGGCCTGGTACCGCTGCTGTCAACGGCCAAGCTCAACTCCCTCAACACGAAGAGAGAGCGTCAAGCATCACCCGGAACCACCCGACAGGCATCAGGCGGAACCGCGTCATGGCTCAAGCGGAGCCGGACCGTCAGGCATCAGCCGGGCCCGTACCGGTCAGGAGTGGGGCGGGTGGGGCTCGAACCTACGACCGACGGATTATGAGGATGCCCGACCAAAGCTCCCGGGACCTCTGCCTGCGACCGTGGTACCAGACGATCTTGCTGAACTTGCTCCAGTCGCCCCTAGGGGTCAGGAGTTCGCGTCACGAGTCGCGTCACGGGGCGCGCAGTCTCCAGTTCTAAGCAACTAGTCCGTAGCGACGCCCCGACGGTCAGCCGCGGGCTCGGAGGCGTTTAGCTGAGCGCAGCCCGCGGGAGGCGGGCCGGATCTACGCCGCGAAGACCTCGGACGCCCTCCAGGCGGTCCATGAGAGAGTCGCGAGGGACGGCATGCGTGCAGCTTCGCGGCGATCGAGTTGGGGCCGGGCGACCCGGCGGTTCGCCCAGGTGAGCCGTCCGAAGCTGGGGGCTCTGGAGCGGCTCGAGACCGCCTGATCTCACCGGGACCCGGAGGCGGGGATCGGGCGTGAAGGAGCGGCCATGAGACGGTCGAGCAGCACGAGGGGGCTCAGCGTCCCTGCGTCCTCGGGAGGGTGCGGACCCCACGTTCGTGACGGGAGCCGCGCTCGTGAGACCACTCAGCGTCGACGCGGGAGCGCCCTGATCGTGTCGATCTGCAGGACTCTCGCTTGATCATCGAGATCTTCGTGCTATCGCTCGCGAGCACGGTTCGCCCGACCAGTCTCGCGGCCGTCGCAGCGATCCTCTCGCACGATTCACGACGCCGCTTGTTGTCGGCGTACATAGTCGGGGGACTGACCTTCACGATCGGATTCGGCGTCCTGGTGGTGGGCGCCTTCCACGGAGTCCACATCCATGCGGGGAGTGGCCGCACCAAAGGCGTTGCGGACATCCTCGGCGGAGTGGTGGCGCTGCTCTTCGGTCTCGCTGTCGCGACCGGGTTGGTTGCGCGGGCTCGCCAGCGCAGGGTCCCCGGGAACGCCGGCAGGTTCAAGGCTCGCCTCGATCGAGGTCTCACGGTTCCCACCGCCGCCGTGGCCGGCCCGTTGACCCACATCCCCGGGGTCTTCTACATCATCGCGCTCAACGTCATAGTCGCCCATGAGCCGAACGTGCCCGGGGGCCTGCTCGCCATTGTGGTCTACGACGCCATATGGTTTGCGGTGCCGATCGCCGCTCTCGCGCTCAGCGTCGTCAAACCGAGCGCAGCCTCGGATGCGGTGCTGTGGGCGCAGCGGTGGACGGAACGGCATTCGCGTGCGATTGCCCTGACCGTCGCGTCGGGGGTCGGCGTCGCCCTCATCATCCGGGGCGCGTTGTCGCTGTGACCAGGGTGCGACCGAGCGCAAGGGCCGCCGGACGAGGCCATCGGCAGGCGGCGAGTGCCGGTGGCATCAGCGACTGAACGCTTCACGTTTTCCGCGGAACGGGCCGAGAGCCCGTGCCTTCCTCGCGGCGCCCGCGCGGGGAGAAGACGGCCAGCTTGTGATAGATCGACTTGGTGTGGCTGTGGACGCTCATGAATGACAGGAAGAGCCTCCGAGCGATGTCGCGCTCGGACAGCGGGTCCGTCAGCATGCGCAGGACTTGCCTTGACCGGCAGCGACGGCCACCGCTGGGAGCACAAGCGGCGGTGACTCGGCTGCTGTTTCCCGGCCCGCGTCGTCCGCGCCGCCTGACGCGACCACCTACGGCTCGCGATCACGCCTGGACAACTCTCGCACGGACTCCTGGGACCGGCTCGTCCCCGGCTGACCGCCACTGCCGTTCCCGGCCCCGACGACCCGCCCGCAGTACCCCGGCCGTGGAAGCCGGCGACAACCGGGCCGACACCAGCCACTTCGCCCCACACTCGTCCGACCCCAGCAGGCACAATCACTCCCGAGCCGGCGCCCGCACACCGCCGAACAGCCCCGACGGGGGCAAGATCCTGAAAGATCGAGGCTAGGCGATGAACATTCATACCTCCATCACGGCACTGGATGCATCGGCCGTACTGGTTTGTGGCGTGATTTGGCTCGCTGTCGCTACATTCCTTCGGCTGAAGAAACACAGAACCTTCGTGTATTTGCTGTTCTTCACGACGTTCTACGTCTATATCGTCGCGGTGCTGGATCACACTGTATTCGAATTCCAATCTCTCTTCCTGCTCAACTATCTGAGCCCAAACCACCTTATTCTGAAGGGGCAGGCAGTCAACGAAGGCATCAATCTTGTTCCTCTCGTCGCGCTAAGACTAATGGATTTGAGGACCTCACTCCTCAATATTCTGATGCTCATTCCGTTTGGCTTCGGGCTCCCCTTCGTCACGAGACTGCAGATGAAAGGGGTGATTGTTGTCGGTGCACTATTCAGTGTTGCCATCGAACTTCTGCAGCTGCTCACGGGCCTCATGGCACGCATGACGTTCCGGACCGCCGATATCAACGACGTGATCTTCAATACGGTCGGGACCACATTGGGCTACATGCTATTCATTCGATCCATGCGTATCCATCGGCGTTTGTATGACAGTGGGAAGTTAGCAACGCATCCGATTCTGCGATATGCCGCCGAGCGGCCGCAGGTAGATGTGCCTTGAGCTGCTCGACCTCGTCGACCGCGCGCGGAGTTCTTGTTCCCGTCGAACGCGCCGTTCCTGCTGTGCGCGAACACCCCCAGTCAGTTCGTCGGCGAGGAGCCTGAGCACCACGCATTCCCTGGAGAATGCTGGCGGCCCTGACCGTCCCGCGCGGTCGTCGTGGTCGCCGGGCTGCTCCTGCTCGCCACCACGCTCCTGCTCCTCTCGAGGCGAACGACCCGATGATCTGAATCGGCTGGCAGACGCCGAGGACGTGCGGACCGTGAACCGTTCGCGAGGCCCAGGCCGTAGAGGGGTCGACCGGCTCGGTAGCCGGCCGCCGCCGCGGGATCCACCGGTCCTGCGGCGGCCCGGGCACCGCTGCACGAAGGGCATCACGATGGCCAACATCCTCGTCAGCTACAACGACCTGCAGTCCAGCGCGAGCGCTCTCACGAGCGGTCAGCAAGAGGTCGAGGCGCAGCTCGGCCGGCTCAAGACCATGATCGACGGGCTCGTCGCAAGCGGCTTCGTCACCGACCTCGCGTCGGGCAAGTTCCACCAGTCCTACGAGCAGTGGAACACCGGCGCACGCAACGTGATGGCCGGCCTCGAGGGCATGAGCAGCTTCCTGCGTACCGCGGTCGCCCAGCACCAGCAGCTCGACCAGCAGCTCAGCAGCTCCGTCGGCTGAGCGCGACGGGCGCGGGCGAGCGGGGCGGACCGGGGAGGCGGCCATGATGCTGAGGCTGACGTTGAGGCATCCCGCGTCGGGAGCGGAGGCGGACGTCGAGGTGACGGCGGAGCCGGGCAGCAGTGTCGGCTCGCTGCTTGCCGCCTCGCCGATCCCCGTCGCCGGCCGGCCCTGCTACCTCGCGCGCCCGGAGGGCAGTTCTGGCTCCGTGGTCCGGCTCGACCCGGACGCGACCCTCGCCGCCGCGGGCATCACCCACGGATGTGTCGTCTCGGTCGGTGCCCCGGCCGCCGTTGCGGCCGGCGGGCCGCCGGCGGCGGCCGGGGCACTCGAGATCGTCGACGGTCCCGGCCGCGGGACTCTGCACTGGGTGGCGCCCGGCCGGCACGTCGTCGGCCGGGGCAACGCCGCGGATGTCCGGCTCGAGGACCTCAGCGTGTCGCGGGCGCACGCCGGGCTGGACGTCGGCGCCGATCGGGACGCCACCTCGGTCGCCGACCTCGGCTCCAGCAACGGCACCACCCTGGACGGCCGGCCGCTCGGCACGGGCCCGCTGCACGGGGGCAGCCGGATAGGGATGGGCGACACCGTCCTGCAGTGGACGCCGTTGCCGGCCCGGGCAGCGCATGCGACGCCGAGCCCGGACGGGCGCCTCGACTTCGACCGCGCCTTTGCCCCCGCACCCGCTCTTCCGCGCACCCGGATCACGTTCCCCGACGCGGCCGCCGAGTCGTCGGCCCTCGTCCGGGTCCTGCTGACCGCCGGCGCGCCGCTGCTCGCCGGCGTGCTCATGGCCTGGCTGTTCCGGCAGCCGGCGATGCTGCTCTTCGCCGTGCTCGGCCCGCTCATGGCTCTCGGGCCCTACCTGGGCGATCGCCGGTCGCGGGGGCATCGCAGCCGTGAGCAGCGAGCCGTCCGGGAGCGGGCCGAGCGCGACCTCGCCGAGCACGTGCGGCGGGAGGAACACGCTCGCGCCACGCTGACCCCCGACCGCGTGCACCTCGCCGCCGCTGCCACCGGCGCCGGTCGGGGACTGTGGCCCAGAGGCGGCGAGAGCCCGCACGGCCTCGTCGTCCGGGTCGGGACCGCGGACGCCGAGGCAATGCTGGACCTGCATGGGACGCCGTGGCCCGGCTTCCGCCCGCCCGTCCTGCGGGCGGCGCCCGTAACCGTCGACCTGCGCCGGGCCGGCGTGCTCGGCGTGGTCGGGAAGCCCCGGGACACCGCACCGCTGGTCCGCTGGCTGGTGACGCAGCTCGCCGTTCTGCGCAGCCCCGAGGACCTGACGCTGGTCGTGCTCGCGGCCGACGACGCCGATGCCGAGGACGACCTCTCGTGGACGCGCTGGCTGCCGCATGCCGAGGTCGGCGAGACCGGCCGCGCGCCGTGCCGGATCGGCGTCACCGCGGCCACGCGCACCGCGCGGCTCACCGAGCTGACCGAGCTGATCGCCGCTCGGCGCACCGCCGCCGACGCCGGGCCGGCGGACGCGTGGGCCCAGGAGGTCGTCGTCCTGTTGCAGGGCGCCGTCGCACTGCGCCGGCTCCCTGGTATTCGCCAGGTGCTGCGCGAGGGACCCGCGGTCGGCGTCCACGCGATCTGCGTGGACCGGCAGGACCTGAACGAGTGCCACGCCCTGTGCGCCGTCGACGGCGACCGCCTCGTCCTGACGCCCAGCCGACAGGAGCCGTCCGTCGTCGTCCGTGCGGAGGGGCTCGACCTCGCAACTGCGGGCGACCTCGCGCGGTCCCTCGCGCCGATGCGCGACCGGCTGACACTGGCCGGCGCGCAGGCCGCCGTCCCGTACCCGGTGCGCTATGTCGACCTCGTCGCGATGCCCGAGCCCTCACCCGAGCACGTGCGCCAGCGGTGGTCGGCCCGGCCCGGGCCGACCACCGAGGCCGTGCTGGGCGCGGACGGCGCCGGGCGGGTGTGCGTCGACCTCGCGCGGCAGGGGCCGCACACGATGCTCGGAGGCGCCACCGGTGCCGGCAAGAGCATCCTGCTACAGACCCTGGTCACCGCGCTCCTGCTCGACAATCGCCCCGACGAGCTGAATCTCGTGCTCGTCGACTTCAAGGGCGGCAGCGCTTTCCTGCCGTTCGCGGGCTGCCCGCACGTCGTCGGCCTGATCCGCTCCACCGGGAGCACGCCCGCCGACGTGTTCGACGAGGCCGCCGCCGTCCGCGTGCTCGCCTCGGTGCGCGCGGAGGTGCGCCGCCGCGAGTCGATCCTCGCGCCCTACGGCGGCGAGCTCGACGAGTACTGGCGGGCGCGGCGCACGGACCGCAGGCTGGCGGCGCTGCCCCGGCTCGTCATGATCTTCGACGAGTTCGCGCGGGTACTCGAGACGACCCCCGACTTCCTGCGCGAGCTCGTCAACGTCTCCGCCAAGGGCCGCTCGCTCGGCATCCACCTCGTGCTCGCGACCCAGTCGCTGCAGGGCAAGCTCTCACCGGAGCTCAAGAACAACATCGACCTGCGGATCTCGCTGCGCCAGAACGAGGTGTCCGACAGCGTCGAGGTGCTCGGCGCACCGGACGCGGCCGGGATCCCGGGACACCTGCGAGGCCGCGGCATGATCCTCTGCACCAGGGACGAGGTGCGGCTGCCCCGGGTGTTCCAGTCGGGGTACCTCGGCGACGCTCCCCCGCGCGGCGGCGCCGTGCCCGCCCGGGTCCGTCTCGTCGACTGGCCGAGCCTCGGCGCGGACCGGCCGGAGCCGGACGACGCCTCGCGCGGTGGGGACACCGACCAGACGCTCGTGATCGCCGCGATCGAGCAGGCCGCCCGCGAGCTCGCCGTCCCCGCGCCCTCCCGGCCCCTGCTCCCACCGCTGCCCGCCGTCGTCCGCCCCGCCGACGTCGACCAGCTCGCGACGGTCGCGCCGGCGCCCACCGCCGTCCCGTTCGGCCTCGTCGACGACCCCGCCGGCCAGGCCCAGCTGCCCGCCGTCCTCGACCTGGCGGGCACCGATCGGCTCCTGATCGCGGGCGGTCCCCAGTCGGGTCGGACGACGGCCGCGCGTGCCCTCGTCCGCGCCCTCGCCGTCCGCTTCCGCCCCGACCGGGTACATCTCTACGTCCTCGAGCAGCACCCCGGCGGACTCGCCGACGCCGCCCGGCTTCCGCACTGCGGAGCGGTGCTCTCCCCTGCCGAGCCCGACCGGATCCGCCGGTTCGTCATCTGGCTCGAGGGTGAGGTGCAGCGTCGCAAGTCCGCCGGATCCACCGCGGCGGCCGCGCTGCCGTGGATCGTCGTCGTGATCGACGGCTGGGAGCAGTTCGAGAACCGCAGCGACCCGACCTTCATGGAGACGTCGCTGCTGGGCCGCCTGCGCGCCGTGATCACCGCGGGGACGCCGCTCGGAGTCCACGTCGTGGCCCTCGGCGGCCAGGACCTGCTCGCGGGCAAGCTGCCGGCGCTCTTCAGCCGTCGCATCCTGCTGCCGTTCCCGCAGGAGGACGTGCGGCGTGCGCACCTCCTGCCCGGGACCCCGCGTCCGCCGCTCGTGCCGGGCCGCGGCATCGACGCGGCGACCGGCCGGCAGGTCCAGGTCGTCGACGCCGATCTGGCCGATCTGGCCGATCTGGCCGATCCGGCCGATCCGGCCGATCCGGCCGGGCTCGGCGACCTGCAGCGGCCCATCGGCGGCGCCGTGGCCGTGAGCTTCCCGAGCCTGCCCGTCGCTGTGCCGTCGCGAGAGGTCGCCCGGCCCGTCGGCGTCGCCGATACCTGGGTGCCGCTCGGCGTCGGCGGTCAGGACGTCGGTCCCGTCGGCGCCGACCTCTTCGAGGCGGGGCCGCACCTGCTGCTGATTTCGGGACGGGCCGGCTCCGGCCGCACCACGGCGCTCGCGGCGCTCGGGGGGGCGCTGCGCCGCGCCGGTGTGGGGGTGCTGGCCGTGGCACCCCCGCGCTCGCCGCTGCCCGGGCTGCTGCCCGAGGACGACGGCGTCCGCGTGGTGAGTGGCACGACCGTCAAGGACCGTGACCTGCGGGACGCTGTCGCGGCCTTCGGGGACGGCCGGTACGCGATGCTCGTCGACGACGTCGAGCAGCTCACCGTCGTCCCCGAGCAGGACGGCTTCGCCGACCGGCCGACGGTGCTGCAGGACGTCGCCGCTCCCGGGGCGCTCGGCACCCGCGCGCTGGTGCTCGCCGGCGACGCGCTGCCCGTGCTCTCCGGCGGGCGACGGAACCTCATGCGCGTGGTCACCGAGGTGATGACGTCGGGCCGGCGGCTGCTGCTCACGCCGACGCAGCCGATGGCGGCCCGCGAGCACGGCGTCAACCTGGAGCCCGACCAGTTCCTCGCCGGGCCGCCCGGGCGCGGCTACCTCACCGACGGCTCCGACCTGCAGCTCGTCCAGCTGGCCCTGCCCTCGTAATGGTCAGGCCGGAAGAAGGCCGGTAAGGACGGCGGGGCCCGTCCGGGCCGGGTTGTTGTCCGGTTCCAAGGTGATGACCATTCGCGAACCAGGGTTCTGCTGCAGGTCCCAGACGGTCCACATCCTGACGTCAGCGGAGGTGCCGCCGGGCGGGATCTCGAATGAGCCCGCGGAGACGGCGTCCGGGTGCGACACGGTGTCGTCCGTGCCGACGTACCAGCACTCGTAGTGCCCCTCCCCGTCAGGAACGGGCGAAAGGCCGCTCACGGTGAGTCGGACGGACCAGCCGTTGTCGGTGTTCTCGCCCACTGCCTCGCCGCGGGCAGGTCCGCCGTTCGGGGCCTGGAGAGCGATCGTCACGGTGGGCGGCGCGGACTGCCGGAGGGCCCAGATCCCGCCGCCGGCGGCGATCAGGACGGCGGCGGCTGCCGCCACGAGCCACGTCAGGGGACGGCGAGGGCGCCCCCGGCGCTCCGCCAGGCCCACCACGGGTGCGTCGCCGGCCTGAGCGACGGAACGGTGGACGGGCTGCTCGGCGGCTGCTTCCCGGACGGCGCGGAGCGTGCGCTCCTCGAGGCCGGGCGGCAGCTCGACAGGCGGTGCGGCCACGCCGAGGAGCGCGCGTGCCGGCCGCAACTCGCGGACCTCCTTGCGGCAGGCCTCGCAGGTCTCGAGGTGGGCGGCGAAGCGCTCGGCCTCCTGCGGGTCCAGAGCACCCAGCACCCAGGCGGCGGCGTCAGCGTGCGGGCCCGGCCCCTCGAGCTCCGGTCGCGGCTCAGACATCGAACCCTCGCGCCTGCAGGCCCGCGCGCAGCGCGCGCAGGCCATGGAACATCCGCGTCTTCACCGTTCCGAGCGGGATGCCGAGCCGCTGCGCGATCTCCGACTGGGTCATGCCCTCGTCGTAAGCCAGCGCGAGAACCTCGCGCTGGGGCGCGCTCACGCCGTCCAGCGCCTCGCGGACGACGAGGCTGTCCATCAGCTGGTCGACGTTGTCCTCGACCGGCGGCAGGAACACGTCCTCGACAGGTCCGTGGACCCGCGACGACGGTCGTCGCCGGACGTCGGTTGCCACGCTGCGCGCGATCACGAACAGGTAGGCGCCCACGGTCCCTCGTTGCGGATCGAAACGGGAAGCCGTTCGCCAGAGCCGCACGAACGTCTCCTGCACGACCTCCTCGGCCAGCCCAGAGTCCGCCAGCAGGCGCAGGGCGAACCCGTAGATCCGTCCGGAGTAGCGCCGGAACAGCTCCGCGACGGGGGCGCCGTCGTCGCCGGCCGCCATGCGCGCGACGAGTTCGGCGTCCTCGCGTGCCAGCTGCTCTCGCGCATCCTCGCCTACCATCGACACCAGGTACCAGCCTCTAGTACGAGCCGTCCGCGTCGCCCGGTTCAGTTCCGCAGCGGCCGCACCCCGGACGGTTCGTGCCAGTCTAGGCAGGGGGTACGCCCGCGGCGGGGTCGCGCGGTCGCCCGCACCAGGAGGCCTGATGCCGGACGAGCAGGAACCGGGGGCGACGCCAAAACCGTTCGGTTCCGCGGCCCGTAGTCCTGGCATGAGCGCAGCAGCGAGCGCACCCGCCCTGCCCCGGGTGATCGGCGTGAGTGACCTCGTCGTGCTCCACCAGGGCGGGTTCGCGACCGTCTACCGCGGCTACCAGCAGCGCCTCGACCGCTGGGTGGCCGTCAAGGTGATCGGGGACGCCGAGCCGGAGCGGGTCCGAGTCCGTCGCTTCGAACGCGAATGCGCGATCATGGGGCGGTTGTCGAGCCATCCGCACGTATTGCGCGTCCACGACAGCGGTTACCTGCACGGCGGGGCACCGTACCTCGTCACCGAGCTGTGCCTGCGCGGCTCCCTGGCCGACCGGCTCGGCCGTGAGGGCCGGCTGCCCGCCGCGGACGTGGTCGCGCTCGCGCGGGCGATCAGCGGCGTGCTGGCGGCCATGCACGCGGACGGCCTGCTTCACCGTGACGTGAAGCCGGGCAACATCCTGTTCCGCGACTCCGGCGAGCCCGTGCTCGCCGACTTCGGCCTCGCGGTGCCGCTCTCTGAATCGGAGGCCGAGCCGCGCGCCGCCAGCCCGACGTTCACCGCGCCCGAGGCACGGGACGCGGGCAGCTGGACGCCGGCCGCCGACGTCCACGCCCTCGGGACCACACTGCGCATTGCGCTCGGTGGTACCAGCGGAACGGACCAGGACGCCGGCATGCTGCATGCGCTCGTGACCCGGATGCTCGCGCCGGACCCGTCCGCCAGGCCGACCGCCGCGGAGGTCGTCGCCGAACTCGGGGCTTCTCCCGTGACCACCAGCGGCACGGCGGACCGATCGGTGGCAGACGGCCCGTTCCCGGCCCTCCGTCCGCTGCAGGCCCCCGGCCCGCTCCCGCCCGGGTCGAGCGCCGTTATCGACGAACCGACGCAGGTGAAGGCGGCCGAGCCGCCCGATGGACGCCACTGGCCCCGTCGGGTCCCGCTCGTCGCCGCCATTCCCCTCGCCGTCCTCGTGGCGGTCGTCGCAACGTTCCTGCTGACCGGTCGGCCGGTGGGACCGGCTCCTCGTTCCGCCGCGTCCGTCGCGCCCACCGGGTTGGCACCCGCTCCCACTGCCGCTGCGCGCGGCGGCGGCACGGCCAGGACGCCGAGCGCCGCGCCGTCGGGTTCGCCCGCCGCCTCGTCGCCCGCCACCACCGCGGGTGACACCGCACCGGCCGGGTACCGATGGGTGGCGGCGGCGCAGGGACTGCGGGTGGCCGTGCCGCAGCGCTGGCCCCTGCACCCCGTACCCGGCACCGCGGAGCTGCGCGCCGTCGATCCGCAGCACCCGGCGCGGTTCGTCCAGGTCGGCGGTTACCGCCCGGGGCACACCAGCCAGCTGGCACGGGTGCGCGGGTACGCCTCGACCGAGAGCGCGGGATACCGGCAGATCCACCTCGAGCAGGTCGGCTACGGCGCCTCGCCGGACGCCGTCGACTGGGAGTACATCTACCTGGCCGGCGGCGCGGACCGGCATGCGGAGGGCCGGTACTGGCGGCTGGGCGGCGCCGAGTACGTCGTGTATGCGAGTGCACCCGCGGCGGACTGGTCCGGAATGCGACGCGTGTTCGCCGTCCTCGTCGCGACGGCACGCCCGCACTGAGCATTCCTCCCGGTCGGCCCGCATTTACTGTCCGCGGCGGGGGCACAAAGAATGCGGAGCCGCTCGCCGAGCGCGTGAACCGATCCACGCGGGCGGGGCGGCGTAGAAGCTTTCGACAGGCCGCCTGCAGACGTTTCGGTGGCCGCACGAAACCACACCGCACGAGTCGACGCGACATTCACGAGAGGACGGCGGTAATGGCCACCTCCTTCGGATGCAATCCCCCCGCGGCGGTTCGAGCGGCCGGCGAGCTCGCCGCGATCCGGCAGGACGTGGCGAGCGCCGGGCAGCTCGACTCCGGATCGGGCGTCACCGGTTCCGACCGCATCGAGGCGGCGCTGCACGCGTTCTTCACGGACTCGACGCAGAGCCGGCAGAACCTCGAGCACCTGCTCGACCGGGCCGTCGGAATGCTCCGCGGCCTCGCGACCGGCAGCACCGACCTGGACCGCAACCTCGCTACGGCTCTGACGCCCGGCCGCACGACGGTCGCCGGTCCCGGCAGCCCGCGTTAGCCCCCGCTTGGAAGAGAGGCAGCCGTGACCACCTCCACGATCCTCCCCGCTGCGGTGATCGGATTCTCGCTGCGCGTCCCCGAGAGCTGGTACGAGTTCGACATCTGGCGGGCCACCCGCACCCGACACCTACCCCGCCTCGTCGAGGAGCGGGTGGCGCGGGTGCCGGAGCTGGCCCCTCGGGCGCAGGCCCTGGTGCGCCTCCTGCGCAGGGTCGCGGAGGATGCCGAGCGCGCCGGGGCGGTCTACTGCGCGGCTCTGGCCGAGCCGGTCGGCGTGGCAGGCTTCCTTACGGCGTCCTGCACCGTCCTGCAGACGCCGGGACCGGACGACCCGGCGCAGCGGAGCGTCGGGGCCATCGCCGCCGGCATCCCCGCGACCGGCGCGGCGCTCGGCGAACCGGGCGCACGCGAGGTGGTCCTCCTCGAGCACCCGGCAGGCCGCGGCGTCCGGGTCCGTGAGATCGCCCTCCTGGACGGCTGCGCCGACGGCGACGGCGGGACTCCGACCGGGCCGACGGAGCACGTCGTCATGCACACGCTGCTGCCCTCGCCCGGGTGGTCCGATGCACGCCGCGGCAGCTACGTCGTCGACCTCGTGCTCGCCAGCCCCCAGGTGCAGCTCGCCGCCCCGATGCTCGACCTCTTCGACGTGATCAGCGACACCTTCCGCTGGATCCCCGCGCCTGAAGTGGACGAGCAGGAGACGGCTGCAGCGGGCGAAGGACGGGCGTCATGAACGACTGGAGCGTCCTCGGTCTGCCCGGCGACCCGACCCCCGGCGACCCCGCGGGCACGAGCGCACTGGCCGCCCGGCTGCGCCGCGAGGCCGACCGGGCTCACAGCAACGACGTCCGGTTGCGGGCGATCGCCGCCGGCAGCAGCGACCTGGCTCTGCTCGGCGACTACGCACCGAAGTACCGCGACGCGCTCGCCGAACTACCGGGCGAGGTCGGCAAGCTCCAGAAGGCGTTCTGCGGTGCGGGGGACGCGCTCGCGACGTACGCCGACCAGCTGAGCCAGGCCAAGGCGCGCGCGGCCACAGCCCTGCAGGAGGGCGAGGACGCCGACGCGCGCTACCACGGCGCGATGAACGAGCTCCGGGCCGCGCTGCCAGGCCCGCGGTCCGCGCTGCTCTCCAGCGGGCTGGGCCTCACCCCGCTCGCGCTCGCCGCCGCAACCGCCGGGCTCGACCCGGGCACGACGGCGACCGTGCAGTCCGCGGCGGCGCGCGCCCGCACCGCTGCAGCCGATCGGGACGCCGCCCGCAGCCTGGCCGATCAGGCTGCGGCGCTGCGCGGGGACGCCGAGGCGCGCTGCGTCGACGGCGTCAACGCCGCCCTCGACGGCAGCGGCATCAAGGACAAGACCTGGTGGGAGCGAGCCTGGGACCGCGCGACGGCACCCTTCAGCTCGTGGGACGCGTTCGTCTCCCTGTGCCGAACTGTCGCGATCATCGCGGGGACGGTCGCGCTGTTCATCTCCGGCCCGATCGGCCTGGCGCTCGTCGCGATCGCCCTGATCGCGAGCGCGGTCGTCGTGCAGGACACGGTGACGAAGTTCGCCCAGGGCCGGGCGACGCTCCTGGACGTCGGACTGGACACCCTCGGCCTGATCCCGGGCGAGGAGGGGGTCGGCGACCTCGCCCGGCTCGGTCCCGGCGCGCTCGGCCTGGCCCGCGACCTGCCGTCCGCCGGCCGCGCCGTCACCGGGCTGCTGAGGAGCGGCCGCGCGGCGCTGCCCGCGATCCGCGACGTCCTCGGTGACCTGCGCCAGAACGCGATCCCGGCAGCCAAGCGGTTCCTGAAGATCGACCCGATCGACATGGTCACCGGCGAGATGGTGATGCAGGAGACCGACGTCCGGCTGCCCGGAACCCTGCCGCTGGTGCTGAGCCGGACCCACGCCTCCTCCTACCGTGCCGGGCGCTGGTTCGGCCGGTCCTGGACGTCGACCCTCGACCAGCGGCTCGAGGTCGACGGCGGCGGGGTGCTCTTCGCCGGCGAGGACGGCGTGCTGCTCGCGTTCGCACTGCCTGCCGAGGGCGCCGCCGTCGAGCCGTACGAGGGGCCACGTCTGCAGCTGAGCCGTGAGGGCGAGCACTACCGGCTGCTCGACCCGCAGACCGGACGAACGCTGACCTTCGCGGCCGCCGGCGCCGAGCCCGGCGTGCTGCCGCTGCGGTCGATCAAGAACAGGAACGGCGACCGGATCGAGATCTCCTACGACGTCACCGGCATGCCCGTCGTCGTGCGGCACAGCGGCGGCTACGCCGTCGGTGTCGACACCTCAGCCGGGCTCGTGACGGGGCTGCGGCTGCTCGGGGCCGACCGGGACGGCGACGTCGTCCTCGCGCGCTACGACTACGACGGCGCCGGCCGGCTGATCGCCGTCACGGACACCTCCGGCGTGGCGCTGCGGCTGGAGTACGACCCGGCCGGCCGGATCGTCGGCTGGCACGACCGCATCGGCACGTCGTACCGGTACGGCTACGACGCCCGGGGGCGCGTCGTGTGGACGTCCGGCTCGGCGGGGTGCCTGGACGGCACGCTGCGCTACGACGAGGAGCAGCGGACGACGACCGTCGTCGACTCCCTCGGCGCCACCTGGAAGTACGCCTACAACGAGGACCTGCAGGTGGTCCGCGAGGTCGACCCGCTCGGGGGCGTGACCCGGTACGCGTGGGATCGCTACGACCGGCTGCTGATGCACGAGGACGCGCTCGGCGCCGTCACCCGGCACACGTACGACGAGGCCGGCGACCTGATCCGGATCACCCGCCCCGACGGCGCCACGTTCGCCGTCAGCTACGACGAGCACCACCTCCCCGCCGTCGTCAGACGGCCCGACGGCGGCGTCGAGCGACGCGTGCACAGCAGCGCGGGGAACCTCGTCGCGGTCACCGATCCTGCCGGCGCCGCCACCCGGTTCGGGTACGACGAGCGCGAGCACCTGGCAAGCGTCACGGACGCCGCCGGCGGCCTCACGGTCGTCAGGTGTGACGCCGCCGGGCTGCCGTTCGCCGTCACCGATCCGGCCGGCCGGACGTCGCGGTGCTCCCGCGACCGGGCCGGACGCGTCACGGCGGTGACGGACCCCGTCGGCCGCACCACGCTCTTCACGTGGACGGACGCCGGCCAGCCGGCCTCACGCACGCTGCCGTCCGGCCGGACCGAGCGGTGGGACCACGACGCCGAGGGCAACCTCATCGGTCACACCGACCCGGACGGGCACCGCACGACCGTCGAGTACACGTGGTTCGACCTGCCGGCGTCGGTCACCGATCCCGACGGGGCGCGCCGCGTCTTCGGCTACGACACCGAGCTCCGCCTCGTCGCCGTCACGGACGCCGCCGGCCTCGTCTGGCGCTACGAGCGCGACGCCGCCGGCCGGATCGTCCGTGAGCTCGACCTCGACGGCCGCGAGCTGCGCTACGAGCGGGACCCGGTGGGCCGGCTGACGGCGCAGGTGAACGGCGCCGGGGAGCAGGTCTCGTACCGGCGCGACGTGCTCGGCCGGGTGGTGATGCGGGACCATGACGGGCTCACGGACGCGTTCGGCTACGACGCGATGGGCCGGCTGCTCCGGGCGACCACGGCCGATGCGGAACTGGGGTTCGAGTACGACCCGGCGGGCCGGGTGCTCACCGAGACGGTCGGGGGCCGGGCCCTGACGTCGAGCTACGACGGGGCGGGACGCCGGGTGCGGCGCAAAACGCCCTCTGGTGTCGTCAGCGCATGGACGTTCGACGAGGCCTCGCAGCCGCTCGGCCTCGTCGCAGGACCGGGACGGCTCGAGTTCGGGCACGACGCCGGCGGCCGCGAGTCGTCGATGCGGCTGGGCGAGGCGCTGGTGACGCGCACATTCGACGCCGACGGGCGGCTGCATGCGCAGCGGGTCTCGGTCGGCGAGCGGCGTCTCGTCGACCGGGCCTACCGGTACCGCGGCGACGGGTCCCTCACGGGGATCGACGATCCTCTCGCCGGTTCGGTGGCGTTCGACCTGGATCCCGTCGGGCGCATCACGGCCGCCTCGTCCGGAGGCTCGCGCGAGCGTTTCGCCTACGACGTCGCCGGGCGGCCGCTGGCCGGCGGCGTGCCGTCGTACGAGGGCACCCGAATTCGGCGGGTGGGCAGGACCAGCTACGGCTACGACTGCCAGGGCCGGATGATCTGGCGGCGGACCCGGACCCTCGACGGGCAGCGCCGGGAGTGGACGTACGCCTGGGACGCCCTCGACCGCCTCGTCGCCGTCACGACACCGGGGGGCGGTCGCTGGCGCTACCTCTACGACGCCCTCGGGCGGCGGGTCGGCAAGCGGCGCACGGACGGCGAGGGCCGCGTGGTCGAGCGCGTCGACTACACCTGGGACGGCGCGGTGCTGGCCGAACAGGTACGCCGGTTCCCGGGTCGCGCCACGGCCACCACGTGGGACTGGCGGCCCGGCACCTTCCGGCCCGTCTCCCAGACCGACCGGGTCGGACTGACGGTCGACGACGTCGCGGACGCGCCGCAGTCATGGGTCGACGAGCAGTTCCACGCCATCGTCACCGACCTCGTCGGGACACCCACCCAGCTCGTGGACGCCGAGGGTCGCGTCGCCTGGCAGGCCCGGACGTCGCTCTGGGGCGCGCACATCGGCGAGGGCGCGGACGGCGTCCTGTCGTGCCCGCTGCGCTTTCCCGGCCAGATCGCGGACGACGAGACGGGCCTGCATTACAACTACTTCCGCTACTACGACCCGGACAGCGGCCGGTACGTCTCGGCCGACCCCATCGGCCTCCTTGGCGGCATCGACCCACACGCCTACGTCCGCAACCCGACGACATGGACAGACCCGCTCGGCCTGGCGCCGTGCGACGTGGCCGGAGGTGCCGCGAACGCGGCCGACGGCGTCAGACTTGCCCAGCAGCTCACATCGGAGGAGGCCGGCTCGCTGTTCACCGGCACGGGTGGCCTCCGGGAGGACGTGATGGCGTCGTCGCGGCTGATCATTCCCGGTGTCGACCTCGACAACTCGGAAGTCATCGCGGAGCTGACCTCCGACGGGAGCAGGATCGAGGACTGGGGCAAGTACGCCACACCGTCGTTCCGCTCGCCCTCAGGAAAGTTCCAGGTGCACTTCTACTACAACGACACGACCAGCACCGTCAATTACAACATCGACTACAAAGCGAAGTTCCAGGGAGGCGGCAGGCGGTGAGAGTCCGTTGCACCAGACTTGTGAGCCCACTCGACGGCTCGGAGCAGACGAGGAGCCTGTGGGTCGAGGTCGGGCGTGAGTACCAGGTGCTCAGCGTGCTGGTGGACCCTCGCGGGCGTGTCCGAGTTCAGGTTCTCGACGACGACAGGGCACCCAGCTACTGGCCCGCCGAGATGTTCGAGACGACGGACGAGAGGGTCCCCGCCAACTGGGTGGCACGGCTGGACGGTCGCGGTGTCCTGAAGCTGGCTCCCACGTCCTGGTTGCGCGCAGGATTCTGGGAGGACTATTTCGACGGACGTCCGGACGCGATGGCACAGTTCGAGCGTGAACTGCCCGCCATACTCCAGAGCGAGACGTGAGCCGATCGCTTCGGCAGGGGGCGACACCGCGGGGACCCTGGCCCACGGCTGGTTCGGGCGGCTACACGCCGAGTCGCCGTTGCCCAGCCCCTCGGCGAGTCGGCTCAGGGTCGATCGCCAGAGTCAGGCACGGGCCGCGATCCCGGGGATCCCGGCACGGCGCATCATCATCTCGTTCGCGTTGTGGCCGACCTCATGGTCAGCTGCAGGCCAGCTCGGCCCGGCGGTGGCAGTACATGCCATCGAAGGCGTCGTGGACCTGGCGGCCTTGGTCCAGCAGCAGTGCGCCCCCGATGTTGTTCGCTGTCGATCGCCACGGTGACCCGACCCAGGCCGCGCTCGCGCGGCACCAGGTCCGTCTTGGAGCCCTTCTCTAACCGTCCCACGCTCGCACGGCTCAGCTGCCTGTCCAGGAACATCGGTGCCCGCGACCGGTTCGCCTATCGGCAACCCGATGTGATCCAGAGATCCTTCGTGCTGACGTCCTGCACGGACAGCTGATTCGACGCCGCCGAATCATGTCCGACCGTCGGTTGAACCAGAACCTACGGCCGGACTCATGCTCGGAGCGGAGAGTCTAGGACCCGGGCTCGATAATCACATAGTACGGAAAGACGTCACACCCTCCCTTTCCGACGAATGAAGGTGCCGTGCGTTCCCTGATGTGCACATGGAGCACAGCGTGGCCGTTGCTTCCCCAGGGGATACTGATCGGATGAGCGGGGCTGGCCCCGTAGCGAATCGGATCATTAGTTATCTGGTCGGCATAGTCGAATGTGTTGAAGTTGCCATAGTTGTTCCACGCCCCTTGGGGATAGTTATGATTACCGTCCTCCATGGATGCTTCTGCGTACATGTAGCGCTGTCGCCCCACATCGTACTGAAGCCAGAGCCCGGTCAGCTGGAAGCCAGAAGCGGTGCGGACGACGGCCAACTGGGCATGGATAACGGCTCGCGTGTAGGGGTACTCACTGCATGCCACTTCGTTCTGTTCCGGGAAGGCTTGAAGATAGACCTCGCGGCCGATATCGGCACGCGGTATTGAGCAACGCTGCGTGTTGAACGGCGGCTGACTGGTCGCATCGTGGCATGCAAGGCTTGGCGAGGCTGCCAGCGCAGGCGTTGTCGGCAGCACCAGGAGACCGGTCAGCGCGACGAGGGTGGCTGCGACGAGATACTTCCCGACCGCTGACGCACGGCCAGAACGGTTGAGGGTCGCGCCTTGAGCAGAGTTCAGCACCTTGGAACGCCTCTCCTTCTTCTGTGTGTCGTACTCAAAGTAGACTATGCCGAAACTCGGGCTTTCGCTTGATGACGCTATCCGTCAGCGAGCCGCATCGTAAAGGCGATTCGACAGTTGTCGAATGAGTCGGTCTCAGGACGTGCGTGCCAGATCAGTCTCGAGATGTGGGTGACGCGTCCGGCTGGACAATCCTGAGGCTCGGATTCCAGCGGCCGTCGGATCTGGTGCGAATCGCCGCCGGACACGCGCGCAGGTAGGTCCTGACGTGAGACCGGGCAACTCGCTGCCTGGCTGCAAGCAAATCCTGACCGGCCAGGTCACGGTGCCCGGGTGCCAAGTGCCGCGTGCGCGTATCGGTGCCGCTCGCCTGGGCTTCCAGGATGCTTGGCGAAACGGCCTCGGCTGATAACTGGCACTGTGGCGGTGAGTCGCGCCGGCCTAGGCCCGCGCGGGCCCCCTGAGGACACCTCCGCTCATGCCGATGACCGGGCGAGCGGGGATCGACCGGTCGGCCGGTCCGCATCCACCGGGTCACCATCACGGTCAACCCCTGTACCCACGGTCACCGGGCATGGGTTGCACTGTGAGGCCCGCGGCGGTGAGGAACTGACGGATCTGGGCGGCGTGCTCAACGACGTGCAGCGGCATGCTGCCGACAATCACCGCGAACAGCATTCCGTGGTATCGATGCGCGCTTGGAAGTGGCCGAGCGGCCATCTCCTCGGTGAGCCCGTCAAGGGTCTGGCATACCCGGCCGCGGCACCAGTCGACGTACCCGAGAAGCTCGGGCTTAGTGAAACTGCGGTTGGGGAAGCCGTAGGTGTTGTCGTCGAACGGTTGTGGCGGTGCCCACGGCTCGAACTCGCCAGCCAGGTCATAGTCGAGCGTGTTCAGCGCGTGGTAGCCGAGGAACCAGGGAGCCGACCCGTGCAAGCCCCCGTGCGGCGCCGGTGCCGTAGGCGCCTGGTCCGGCCACAAGTCCGTCTGCCACAGGTCGTCGGGGCACTCGGTCAGCGCCGCCTCCATCAGCCGCAGCGCCTGTTCGAAGTTATGAGCCATGCTCTGCACGAACGCGTTCGACACACTGCCGGTATAGTGCATATCGGCGGCCGTGGCACTGACATGCACCCACGCTCTTGCCGCGATCCGTGGCGGTCCTGCACGGACCGCTCGCCGGGGGACATGCCATAGCAGGTGCTCGTCGAGCGGTGTCGGGTCATGGTGTCCGGTCGGGGTGGCGTCGAGGTTCAGGGTTGCGTACCTTGAACCGGGCGATGGGTTTGAGCGTGGTGCGGGCGACCTCGGTCAGATGTTCGTCGCCGCCATAGACGCGCGGAAGGTGCGATCCGCGGCTTCGACGGTGACGGTGCGACCGGCATGGACATTCCCGTGGACGAGTCATGGCGACCTCGTCGCTGCGGATTTTGTGAGTATTGACCGACGCTCACGCGCAAGACGGACACTCTGCGTGCGTGCTGCCCAGATCGGGCGCGCCGTGCCCGAGCCTGCGGACCCCGCTCCGGTCCGTGAACGCTGCCAGCACAGCGACTAGCGACGCGATCGCGAGAGCCTGCACGGCGCAGTCCCCGCCGCCGCTCGTGTTCACAACCCTGCCAACGTTCGTGGCCAAGCCCTCGAGCCTGTTAAAGACGCACGAGGGCGACACCTCGCTCCGTAAGGTGGTAACACACGCTCCCCCGTACCCGGTGATTGTTCACGGTGCCGGCGCGTGCGAGCGCGCCGAGGTGGTAGGAGATGGTGCTCGGTGCATAGCCCAACTCCGCGGCGAGGTCGGACGTCGTCCCCGGAAGCGTTTTTAGGGCGCGGAGGATTCGGCCTCGCGCCTGCCCCAGCAGCAGCTCGAGGTGATCCCCACGGCGGTGAGGCTGACCAACCCCGATCTTCAATGAACCGGTTGCCACCCCGATGGCGGCGTGGGTTTCGCCGGTGAAGGAGTTATAGCCCATGTCGCTCGAGCGCGTCCTGGGCGAGCAAATCATTGGTTTGAGGATGAGCGTATCCGGCGACCAGTCCAGCTGTACGCCGACCTTACTCGCGTCGTAGGTCAGCCGTCCGTTCGCGAAGCTGATGTTGGGGTGAACCTGGCCGAGGCTGATCTCCGGCCCCCATTTCGCGGTTGCCTCCTGCAACCTGTGCGTCTCGCGACGCAGAACGCTCTCAAACCTAGGGTATAGGGTGTCGACGACCGTGGCCCGGTACTGCTGGAGGAGAAAACAGTACCGACTCAAATTGCGGCGCGGGTTCTCACGCCAACCATTCCAGTACCGTCGGCCGTTCGACGCGCCTGCCGCTGCCTCAGTGCCGCTCCAGGCCGCGGGCAGGCTAACGGACAGGAAGTCCTCGTCGCGTGCCAGATCCCGAAGGACGACGTCGTCGGGGGTCTCGCGGAGTTCCTCGAGCTGCTGTTCGAAGGGACGGGAGGGCGCCGTGGACCGGCTGAGGAAGTCGGGGCAGTAGCACTCGAAGGCCGTGTGCGGGGCCAAGAGCTCGTCCATCGGAAGGCCCCGTGCGAGAACTCGAGCACGTGCGATCACGGAGGGCGGTAGCCGGGCTTGCAGTGGTCCGAACATCTCGAGGAGGCTGGTGAAGACCGTCAACCTGGGGTCGGCCTGGATGTCGATGAGCGGTACATCGACGACAGCCGTCCACAAGGGCTTCACCCCACCAGGTTTGTCGCCGCTTCCAGGTGTGGCAAGCCGCAGTCCACCGCGTTCGAGCCTTCTCGAATCCAAGGGCTGCCGATGGCCCCGCTCGTCAAGCTCAGCCCACCGAGGGCGACGGCCGCAGCGACGCTCATGGCTGCGACGCAAACCAGGGCCCGAAGCCGGGCAACGGTCTCGTCCGAGACGTCCGCGTCCTCGAGGACGTCGACCGGCAACCCGCGCTCGACGGCGGCCGCCGCGGCCCAGGTCAGCAGGGCGGTGCGCCCGGAGCCCGGCCGACGCCGGGCGACAACCTCGCCGGCGCCGCTCCCAGCCTTCGACGGCCCCGACGGGTTCGTCGGCAGGCCGTAGCCCTGCTCTGCCAGACCTGCTTGGCGTCTCAGGCACCATCCAAGCCCAGCACGGGTGTCGCCTCCAGCTTCACGAGCAGGCACATCACCAGCAGAAGGATCACGCTCCACAGCGGCATCCGCCGGTTGGACATGCGCGACGACTCCGGCGTCGAGCTGACCGCGGATCTGCGACCTCGAACCAGTCACGATTCCTCGTGGTTCGCGCGGCTCGGGCGACAGCGTTGCGAATGGCGCCGTCCACACCCTTCCGGGAGGAACCGACTACCTCGACGACCCTGTAGACGTGTTTCGACATGGCCACCGGGTGAGCGATCCGTCCCGCCACTGACTGCCCGGCCGCCTTCCAGGCGGACGGTGCGACAACTACCGTCGGGGGATGACTCGCGAGACACCGCCGTTTCGTGCCGACCACGTGGGCAGCCTGCTTCGACCCACCGCGCTGCTCGAGGCACGAGCGAGGCACGCCGCCGGCGAGATCGATGCCGACAAGCTGCGGACCGCCGAGGACGCCGCTGTCCGGCAGGTCGTCCGCATGCAGGAGGACGTGGGGCTGCAGACGGCTACCGACGGCGAGTTCCGTCGGACGTCGTGGCACATGGACTTCATCTACCAACTCGGCGGAGTGACGCGCACGGACGAGAAGCTGACGGTCCACTTTCGCAACGCGCAGGGCGAGCTGGACTTCGAGTCCGCGGCCTTGAAGGTCCACGACCGGGTCACACTGACCGACACGATCTTCGGCGATGCCTTCCGCTTCCTGCGCGAGACCGCCTCACCCTCCCAGACGCCGAAGCTGACCATCCCGTCCCCGAGCATGGTGCACTACCGCGGTGGTCGGGCGGCGATCGACGAGGACGTGTACCCCGAGCTCGATGCCTTCTGGTCCGACCTCACCAGTGCCTATGCGGACGAGGTACGCCGGCTCGGAGAGCTCGGCTGCACCTACCTGCAGCTCGACGACACCAGCCTCGCCTATCTCAACGATCCGCAGCAGCGCGCCATGCTCGCGGAGCAGGGCGCCGACTCCGAGCACCAGCACGAGACGTACATCCGCAATATCAACGCCGCGCTGCGCGACCGCCCGGACGGCATGAACGTCACCACGCACATGTGCCGTGGCAACTACCGGTCGTCCTGGGCCGCGGAGGGGAGCTACGACTTCGTGGCCGAGGCGCTGTTCTCCCAGCTCGAGGTGGACGGATTCTTCCTCGAGTACGACGACGACCGTTCCGGCGGCTTCGAGCCGCTGCGGTTCGTCCCCCCGGGCAAGCAGGTCGTGCTCGGCCTCGTCACGACGAAGCGCGGTGCCCTGGAGGACAAGGACCAGCTCAAGCGGCGGATCGACGAGGCAGCCAAACACGTGCCGCTCGACCAGCTCTGCCTCTCACCGCAGTGCGGCTTCTCCTCGACGGTCGAGGGCAACGTGATCACCTATGAGGAGGAGGTCGCCAAGCTCCGCCTGATCGTGGAGACAGCCCAGGAGGTGTGGGGCTGACGTCACATCGGGTACTGCGGCAGCGTTCCCCGGACGGTGACCCACTGTGTGTCGGTGAACGCCTCGAGGTTGGCCGTCGCACCACCCTGTCGTGACCCGGTGCCCGAGTCGTTCACGCCGCCGAAGGGGATGTTCGCTTCGTCGTTGATGGTCTGGTCGTTGATGTGTACCAGACCGCTGGGGATCCGCTCGGCGATCTCGAGGCCGCGCATCACGTCCCGGGTGAGGATGCCCAACGACAGCCCGTAAGGCGTGTCGGCCGCCAGCCGTACCACCTCGTCCACACTGTCGAACCGGACCACGGGGGCCACAGGCCCGAACACCTCTTGGCTGTAGGCCGGCGCTGTGGTCGGTACGTCCGCCAGCACGGTGGGGCGGTAGAACAGGTCCTCGTAGGTGCCCCCGGCGGCCAGTCGCGCGCCGGCGTCGACCGACTCGGTGACCAGCGCGTGAATGCGGTCGCGCTGGCCGACGTCGATGACGGGCCCCAGGGCCACCTGCCCGGACACCGGGTCGCCGACGGGGAGGTGGTCGGCCCGGGCGGCCAGCGCCGCGATGTAGTCGTCGGCGACGCCGGACTGCACGAGGTGCCGCCCGGCCGCCATGCACACCTGGCCCTGGTGCGCGAAGGAGCCCCAGGAACCAACGGACGAGGCCGCCTCGACGTCGACGTCGTCCAGCACGAGCAGCGCCGAGTTCCCGCCGAGCTCGAGGTGCACGCGCTTGAGGTGCTGCGCTGCCAGCGCCGCGACGGCTCGGCCCACGCGGGTGGACCCCGTGAAGGCGATCACCCGCACAGCGGGCTCGGTCACGAGCGCCTCGCCCACCTCGGCTCCGCCGGGCAGGACGTGGAGCAGACCGTCCGGCAGGCCCGCGGCGGCGAAGATCTCAGCCAGAACCGCTCCGCCGCTGACCGCCGTCCTGGGGTCGGGCTTGAGCAGCACGGCGTTCCCCAGCGCCAAGGCGGGTGCCACCGCGCGGACGGAGAGGATCGTGGGCACGTTGAACGGAGCGATCACGCCGACGACCCCCACGGGAAGGCGGCGGGCGAGGCTGAGCCGAGGCATCGAGGACCTCAGGAGCTGTCCGTACGGCGCCGACGCGAGAGCCGCTGCCTCGTAGCACTCCTCGGCGGAGGTCATGATCTGGAACCCGGCGAAAGGCCCGATGGCCCCGCTCTCGCGCATCAGCCAACCGGTGATCTCCTCGGCGTTCGCGTGCCAGAGGTCGCCGGCACGGCGCAGCACCGCCGACCTCTCGGTGTACGGCACGGCCGCCCAGTTCCGCTGCGCGTCCGCCGCAACCGTCGCGGCCTTGTGTACGTCGGCCTGTGTGGCGGCGCCCATCGTCGCAAGCTGTTCGCCGGTGGCCGGTGACACCACCGGATAGGGCTCCCCCGAGCCGTCGTTCCAACCGGTGGAGTAGATCTTGCCCTGCCAGGCACGTCCTTCGAGGAGTGGCATGGTCGTCAGTCAACCTTTCACGCGACGGCCCGTCCAGAGCGTGAACCGCAGGGGTACGACCAGCGACTACGTGCTCGCGGTCTCGGTTCAGTAGCCGATCGGGAGCCCGGCGTAGTTCTCGGCCAGCCCCGTCGCAGCGGCATGGCTCGTCGCCACCCACCGCAGCTGGGACAGCTGCAGCTGTGCGTCGAAGGGGTCGGCGCTGGTGTGCAGTATCGTCGTCATCCACCATGAGAAGTGGGTACAGCGCCAGACGCGGCGCAGAGCGGCGTCGGAGTAGGCGTCCACGAGTGTCGGGTCGTTCTTGCCGAGCCATCCCGCGAGGGCCGGCGCGAGCAGGGCGACGTCGGCGACGGCGAGGTTGAGGCCCTTCGCACCCGTCGGCGGCACGATGTGCGCGGCATCCCCGGCGAGGAACAGGCGGCCGTGCCGCATCGGCGCGTGCACGTAGCTCCGCATCGGCAGCACGCTTTTCTCCGCGATCGACCCTGACTGCAACTGCCATCCATCGATGCCGGCACCCAGCCGATCCGCAAGGGCGGCCCAGATCCGGTCGTCCGACCAGTCGTCGATCTCGGTGTCCGGCGGCACCTGTAGGTACAGCCGGCTCACGGTCGCCGACCGCATCGAGTGCAGGGCGAAGCCGCTCGGGTGCCAGGCGTAGATGAGTTCGTCGGTGGACGGCGGGACGTCGGCGAGCACTCCCAGCCAGGCGTAGGGGTACGTGCGTTCCCAGACCTGGCGGGCGGCGGACGGAACGGCGGCCCGGCTCGGCCCGAACGACCCGTCGCACCCTACGACCACGTCGGCCTCGAGCCGCTCGGAGCCACCGCCGCCGGGCAAGGTGTAGGTGACGAAGGGGTGGTCAGTGGTCAGGTCGTGCAGCCGAGTCTCGCTGACCTCGTATCTGAACTGCTGGCCGGCCGCGTGGCGGACCCGGCCCAGGTCCTTGGTCACCTCGGTCTGGCCGTAGACCCACACGCTGCGGCCCACGAGGTCGACGAAGTCGACGTGGTGCCGCTCGCCCGGGGTCTGCAGGTAGATACCGCGGTGCTCGAACCCCTCCCTGTGCAGTCGCTCCCCCACGCCGACCTCGTCGAGCAGACCCACAGTGGAGCTCTCGAGGATGCCGGCCCGGATCCGCGCCTCGACGTAGGCACGCGATCGGGCCTCGACGACGACCGATGCGATGCCCTCCTGGTCGAGCAGATGGGAGAGCAGCAGGCCGGCCGGCCCGGCCCCGATGATGGCGACCTGGGTGCGCATGGGACGAGTCAACGGGCGACGTCGTCGACGCGACCACTCTCGCCTTCCATCCAGCGGAAGTCGGTCCCGTCGACGGATCGTGCAATGCCGCGTGCGGCCACCTGGAGCGCCGAGACGAGCCGCGGGCGGTTCCGGCCCAGGCTCGGGACGACGATCCCGAGGGCTGCGACGACTCCGGACGGCGTCAGGACCGGCACCGCGACCGAGCAGGCACCGAGACTCATCTCCTCGATCGTCTGCGCCTAGCCGTCCCGGCGCACGCGGCGCAGCTGCTCCGCGAGCAGGCCGGGCGAGGTGATCGTGTACGGGTGATGCGCGAGAGGTCGCCGAGGACGCGCTCCTGCAGATTGGCGGGAGCGTACGCGAGCAGCACCTTGCCCACGCCGGTCGAGTGCAGGGGGAGACGCTCGCCCACCTGGCTCACCACGGGCACCGACGCCGACCCCGACAGCCGGTCCACGTAGAGCACCCGGGTGCCGTCGCGCACCGCGAGGTGCACCGTGGCCAGCGTGGCCCCGTAGAGGTCGTGCAGGAAGGGCGAGGCGAGCTGGCGGAGCCCGGACTGCACCGGCGCGAGGAGGCCGATGTCCCACATCCGGCCCCCCACGACGTAGCGGCCGTCGGACTGGCGGGCGAGGAAGCCTGCGGCGACCACCTCGGCCACGAGCCGGTGCGTGGTCGGCGCCGGCAGCCCCGCCCGGCGAGCGAGCTCGCTCAGCGCCAGCGCCCGGTGCCCCTCGTCGAAGGCGGACAGCAGCGCCAGCACGCGCGAAGCGACCGTCGTCCGCGCCTGCCCGGTGTTGCCCGCCACGCCATCGTCCTTCCGCTCAACGGAAGATCAGCCTCCCACCGTCCCCGCCCTCGTGACTACGGTCGGCGTCATGACCCTGACTGCCGGGCACAGCGAGCGGCACGAGGCAGCGCCGACGTCCTCGGACGCCGCTTCGACGACGCAGGCGGAGATCAGCGACGAGATCTCGAGGCTGCGGGCCGACTACGAGCGAGAGCGGCGGAGCGACGGCGAGCGGACCCGGCCGCTGCTGGACTACCCGCCCTACCGAAGCAGCATGCTGCGCCACCCCACCAAGGCGCTGCAGCATGCCGACCCCGAAGGGGTCGAGCTCTTCGCGCCCGTCTTCGGCCAGCGGGACGTCGACCCACTCGAGGCCGACCTCACGATCCAGCACGGTGGCACGCCGGTCGGCGAGCGGCTGGTCGTCACCGGGAAGGTCATGGACGCCGACGGACGATCGGTCCGCCATCAACTCGTCGAGATCTGGCAGGCGAACCCGGCGGGCCGCTACATCCACAAGCGTGACCAGCACCCGGCGCCGATCGACCCCAACTTCACCGGCGTCGGGCGCTGCCTGACCGACGCCGACGGCGTCTACCGGTTCACCACGATCAAGCCGGGACCGTACCCGTGGCGCAACCACCGCAATGCCTGGCGGCCGGCGCACATCCACTTCTCGCTGTTCGGCACCGACTTCACCCAGCGGTTGATCACCCAGATGTACTTTCCCGGGGATCCGCTGTTCGACCTCGACCCCATCTATCAATCGATCCCCGACCAGTCCGCCCGGGACCGCCTCGTCGCCCGTTACGACCACGACGTGACCCAGCACGAATGGTGCACCGGCTATCGCTGGGACATCGTGCTGACCGGTAGCTCCCGGACACCCATGGAGCAGGAGCAGGTGTGAACGCCCTCGTCCCGACGCCGGGGCAGACCGTCGGCCCGTTCTTCGGCTACGCCCTCCCCTACCCCGGCGACGCCGCACTCGTCCCACCAGGAACGCCAGGTGCGATCCAGCTGCGTGGGCGTGTGCTCGACGGGCGCGGGCAGCCGGTCCCCGACGCACTGCTCGAGCTGTGGCAGGCCGGCCCCGACGGCTCCGTCGTCCGGCATCCCGGCTCGCTGCGCCGCGACGGGTGGACCTTCACCGGCTGGGGCCGCGCGAGCACGGACAACGAGGGAAGGTATTCGTTCAGCACTCTCGCACCGGGAACGGTCCCCGGATCCACCGCTCCCTTCTTCGCGCTGACGGTGTTCGCCCGCGGCCTGCTGGATCGCCTCTTCACCCGCGCCTACCTGCCCGTCGATGACGAGACCCTCGACCGGGACCCGCTGTTGTGCACCGTCCCGCGGGACCGTCGCGATTCGCTGATCGCCACGCGCGCCGGCTCCGGGTACGTCTTCGACGTCGTCCTGCAGGGGGACGGCGAGACCGTCTTCCTCTCGTACCCTCGCCAGCCGACGCGATGACGGACCTGCTCTGGCCGGGCGACGAGCGGGCCGGCGACCTGTTCACGGACGCCGCTGTCCTGACGGCGATGGTCACGGTCGAGCAAGCATGGCTGTCCGCGCTGGTGGAGGCCGGAATCGCGCCTGCGGAGGCCCGCGTCTCTCTGACGGGGCTGCTGACCCCGTCGGACGCGGACGAGCTCGCGGCGGACGCCGAGGCCGGGGGCAACCCGGTGATCCCGCTCGCGACGCTGCTCCGCGGACGCCTGGGCCCCGGCGCGGCCGCCTCCCCGTGGCTCCACCAAGGGCTGACGAGCCAGGACGTCCTCGACACCGCCCTGATGCTCTGCCTGCGCGACACCGTCGACCGCATCCGGGACGAGCTGTGCGCGCAGGCGGCAGCCCTCGCCGGCCTGGCCGACCTGCACCGCGCGACCGTCATGTCAGGCCGCACGCTGACGCAGCACGCGGTACCCGTTTCCTTCGGGCTCAAGGCCGCCACGTGGCTCGCCGGCGTGCTGGACGCCGCAGAAGAGGTCGACGCCGTCGGCGTCCGGCTGCCCGTGCAGCTGGGAGGTGCCGCGGGGACGCTCGCGGGCCCCGCCCAGCTCGCCCGACTGGCCCGCGCAAGGGCGCCCGAGCGGACCGCCCTCGAGCTCACCGACCACCTCGCAGCCGCGCTCGGGCTACGCCCCACTCCGCCGTGGCACACCACCCGGACGGCGGTCACCCGGGCCGGCGACGCCCTGGTCCGGTGCACCGACGCCTACGGACGCATCGCGAACGACGTCCTCACACTGTCCCGTCCCGAGATCGGCGAGCTGGCGGAGCCGGCGCGGAGCGGTCGAGGCGGCTCGTCCACGATGCCGCAGAAAGTCAACCCCGTACTCTCAGTGCTCCTGCGACGGGCGGCACTCGCCGCCCCAGGGCTCGCCGGCCAGCTGCACCTCGCCGCCGCCGAGGCCGGGGACGAGCGCCCGGACGGCGCCTGGCATGTCGAATGGTCGGCGCTCCGGCTGCTCGCCCGGCGCACCGCCGTCGCGGCGTCCCAAGCCACCGAGCTCCTCGCCGGGCTCCAGGTGGACGCCGACCGCATGCGAGCGACCGCCGAAGCGGCAGCCCCCGAGCTGCTCGCGGAGGCGCGCTCACTCGCCGAGCTGAGCGGGGAGCCGACAGCTGCGCCCACGGACGTGGTCGGTTATCTCGGCTCGACAGACCTGCTCATCGACGCGGTGCTGGAGCGCGCTGCGAGCTACCTGAAGGGGGCCGAGTGACCATCCCCGTCGTCCAGGCCGTAGCGCTCACCGCCACCGAGGCGTCCTTGCCGCTGCTCGTGGTCGGGCCCTCCCTCGGGACGTCCGTCGAAGCGCTGTGGTCGGCCTGCGCCGCCGAACTCGCCGGCGAGTACGACGTCGTCGGCTGGGACCTGCCGGGGCACGGGCGCAGCCGGCCGGTGACCGAGGCCTTCACGGTGGCGGAGCTCGCAGCAGGCGTGCTCGCCCTGGCCGACGGGACACTCCGCGCGCGGGGGACCCCCACTGCGCCCTTCGCCTACGCCGGGGACTCGCTGGGCGGTGCGGTCGGAGTTCAGCTCCTGCTCGACGCCCCGCGCCGCGTCGCGGAGGCGACCCTGATCGCGACGGGCGGCCGGATCGCGACGCCGGAGAGCTGGCGCGAGCGTGCCTCGCTGGTTCGTTCCTCCGGCACCCGTGCGCTCGTCGACAGCACTCCTGCCCGCTGGTTCGCCCCCGGCTTCGCCGAGCCCGTCGCCGGCGAACTGCTCACTGCGCTCATGGCCGCGGACGACGAGAGCTATGCGCTGGCCTGCGACGCGCTCGCCGACTTCGACGTCCGTTTCCGCCTCGGCGACATCAGCGCCCCCGTGCTGGCGGTGGCGGGTCGGCACGACCAGGTGACGCCGGTGGCCGACCTGGCCGGGATCGCGGGGGCCGTCCGGCGTGGTCGGCTCGTCGTGCTCGAGGGCTGCGGACACCTCCCACCGGCGGAGGCGCCCGCGGCGGTAGCCGGTCTGGTGCGCGGGGCGGCGGCGGACGGCGTCCGCGGTGCCGGGACGCAAGTGCGGAGAGCCGTCCTGGGACATGCTCACGTGGACCGCGCTGCCGCGGGTACGACCCCCTTCACGTCGGACTTCCAGGACCTCATCACTCGGTACGCGTGGGGCGAGATCTGGACACGGCCCGGGCTCGACCGGCGCAGCCGCTCGATCGTCACGCTGACCGCCCTGGTCGCCCGCGGCCACGACGAGGAGCTGGCCATGCACGTCCGCGGCGCACTGCGCAACGGACTGAGCGAGGAAGAGATCAAGGAAGTACTGCTGCAGACCGCTGTCTACTGCGGCGTCCCCGCGGCGAACAGCGCCTTCCGGGTCGCCCAGCGGGTGATGGCGGAGCCTGACCAGGAGGACCACCGATGAGCGGATCGAGCGGAGCCGCCTACGTCTACGACACCTTCCGGACCCCCTTCGGGCGCCTGGGCGGCGCGCTCTCGGGCAGTCGCCCCGACTACCTCGCCGCCCTGGCTTGCTGAGCGGCATGGCCCATCATCGGGCGCACCGGCGAACCCGAGTTCGTCGAGTGCCGGAGGCCGCAGCCCGTGCGCGACGTCGCGCAGGCTGCTGATGACCTGGCGCGACGCGTCCTGGGCGTTTCGGAGGTAGGCCGGGGAGCGGGCGCCGTCACGGCCGAGATGTGCTGCCGCCGCATCCAGGTTGAGCCCCAGACCGGTGAGGAGAGGCCCGAGGCCGTCGTGCAGGTCCCGCCGGAGTCGGCGGCGCTCCTCCTCCCGGGCGGCGACGAGGCGGTGCCGCGCGTCCTGGAGGTCACGGGTGAGGGTCTCGGCCCGGACCAGCCCACCGACGAGCTCGGCGACGGTCGCGAGCACCAGTGCGTCCTGCTCGTCGACGGTCCCGCTTCCATGCGGTGGCGCGGCGACGAGTTCACCGACGTGTTCACCGGAGTGGACGAGCGGCCACGTGCGCACGCCGTCCCCGATGGCTGGCAGGGTCGCCACACCCTGGACGTCCCCGTTGTCGTGGTGACGCACCGGGTCACCACGGACTGGGTCGAGGCCCACCGCGACGCTCCCTTCACCTTCGTGACCGACGGGTGGAGGCCGCGATCGCACGGGCCCAGGAGCTCGCCGGGGACCGCGTCGTCGCGATCACCGGGGGCACCATCGCCCGCCAGTGCCTGGACCTGGGGCTGCTCGACGAGGTGGCCGTCGACCTGGTCCCCGTCGTGATGGGGGAGGGCAACCGCCCCTTCTTCGGCAAGCTGTCGTCCCAGGACGTCCTGCTCGGCAACCCCACGGTCTGCGTCCAGGGCGACCGGGTCACCCACCTGATGTTCCCGGTGCTGCACCGACCCGACAACACCTCCTCAACGTCCGCCGCCGCTCCCTAACCACCCCGGCTCCGGCCAACAGACACGCGTCCCATAGCTGGACGCCCCTCTGGACGACCCGAGCAGATCGACCGGGAGCCGACGGGCACAGACTCGGTACTGCTTCCGCTGACCCGACTGCGAGGACAACCACGCCACGGTCGTGTCACGGGCAGGATCGCCATCGGAAGCGTCGCAGGCGCCGATGCGGACCGTTCCTGCGCGACCTACAGCCAAGGGCCTGGCCGAGCTCCGCGCCGGCAACCCCCGTCGCTCACGCTCGACGCCGCGGTTCCGGTGGCACGATCATGAGGGTGGTCTTCCACGCTCGCGCGGGTCAGCCTCTGACGCCACGCCTCCGGCAGATCATGCCCCATCGGTATGACGAACGTTGATCAGACCGTCGCCGCCACCGATCGCGGGCTGCGGCGTACGCCCCAGGACGCGAAGGCGAGCAACAGCAGCCCAGGGAGGACGCCGCTGATCGTGTCCACCGCGGCCTGACCCGCGCCGGCGAACACGAGGACCAGTCCGAGCGCACCGCAGGCCGTGATCGCCGCGCCCAGCACGTGGAAGAACGGGGCATCGAAGACGACGGCGAGCGCGAAGAAGTGGATCCCGACGACGAGCGACACCCAGGTCACTCCCGCCTCGGGCTGATCGAGCGGGCCGGCGAGCACCCGGAGCCCGGCGAAAAGCGCCACGACCTCGACCAGGACGACGAGCCAGTAGGCACGGCCGAAGGCAGCCCCTCCACCGGGCTCGCTGCCCGAAAGGCCCCGCCTGCGGTAGACCGCCGCGACGACGGCGAGGGCCGCCACCAGGGCCAGCAGGCGCAGCGGCCATTCCACGGCGGCCGGCAGGGCATGCGTGTTGACCTGCACGTAGATCAGCCCGAAGACGGCTGCCACCAAAGAGCCGACGTACTGTCCCGGCACGGCTGCCCCCTCGAGCGTGAATCCAATTCACCTGAGTGAACTATATCAGATAGAGTGGCCACATGAGACGGGCAGACGACGAGGCCGCGGGCAGCTCGTCAGCCCGGCCCTACCGCTCCACCCTGCGGGCGGAGCGCGCCGCCGAGACCCGTCGCACAATCGCAGTCGCCGCTCGCGAGCTCTTCGCCGAGCGAGGCTTCCCGGGGACGACGGTGACGGACATCGCCGAGCGGGCCCGCGTTGCTCCGCAGACCGTGTACGCCACGTTCGGCTCTAAGGGAGCAATCGTCCGTGCCTTGCTCACGCAGTTCGAGGTGGACGCCGAGGCGACGCGATGGCGTAGCCGGATCGAGGACGAGCCTGACCCCGGCGGCAAGCTCGAGGCCTTCGCGCAATGGACGTGCGCGCTGCTCTCCAGCAGCAAGTCCGTCATCGCCGCCGTCCAGGGAGCAGCCGGCGACCCGGCCCTGCTGAGCCTGCGGCGGGAAGGGGACGAACACCGCCGCGAGGCCTTGCGCCGCCTGATCGCCGGGCTGGCGAGCACCGCATCGGTGCGGCCCGACATCACCGAGCTCGTCGCCGTCGACCGGGCCTGGATGCTGACCGGACTCGACCTGTACCTCGCGGCGGTCGAGGGCTGCGGCTGGACGGACGCCGAGTACGCCACCTGGCTCGGCGCCCTGCTCAGAGAGCAGATCCTCGGGACGGGATGAGCCCCACAGGCACGAGTGAGACGTCCAGACCGGCATCTCTCCTGCTGACAGGCATATGAGAAGTGACCGGGGAATACGAGTGCGAGGCAACTAATGGCCCGGGTTTCAAGATTCTGCACGCTTGGCCTTGGCGAGGATCTGCTCGACCGGGCTGGTCCCGGTGAAGGGTGGACGCGGTCGTTCCAGCCGTCGATGTAGGCGGTGATCACACTGGTGAGGTCGCGGACCGAGCGGTAGGAGCCGCGGTGAATGGTCTGCCGCTCGGCCATGGAGAACCAGATCTCGACCAGGTTCATCCAGGACGCCATGCCGTCCCAAGCTGACAGTGCGGGTGCGTTCTCGTCACCCGCTCCTCCACGAAGGTCAGGCCTTGGCCGGTCGCCGCGTCACGCTGCGCTGGACGCGGACCTGGCGCACGTCATCGACGACGGCCTGCTGGTCCGCACCCTGCCCACGCTCGCGCCGCCTTCACTGCGCCGCCGCCTGCACGGAGTGCGCCTCGCCATCCCGGCTCAGCCAGCTCCCGCCGGACCGCTACGAGTGCAGCGGCGGGTGTCCAGCCGCGGGAGAGACCCAAGTCGCAGGGCAACACCTGCGCGTCGGCCTCGCCCACTCGCACACCCTGGTCGGCATCGACGTCCGCGAGAGCGAGTTCCACGTCTGCGACCAGACCGGCGAACCCCTGACCACCATCGCCAGAACCAGCGGCAACGAAGTCACCGGGACTCAAGGGCTATAGCGTCCGCGACGGGATCAGCTGACGGGGGTGGATCGATCGGAGCTGTTACGACCTGACCCAGACGTCGAGCCGCGCGTCTCGTAACTGCTCGGCGAACAGCCCGGTCGGACTCACGGCATTGAGCAGCAAGGTGGCCTCGGTCGAGAACTCGGTGAATGCTCGACCGAGGCGATGCGGGGCACCGTCGGAACGCGAGAGGCAGCGGGCGATCACGTCGTCCACCGTGCTGATCACCTCTTGCCCGCCGGCAACACCCACCGTCGAGAAGGCCTGAAAACCTGTCGTCTCCATCGGCCCAGACTCATCACCGGGTGCCGTGCGGACGGTCGATCGGGCTGTCGCAGCGCCAAGCCCACGCGACGTTCGGCCGGCGAGCAGCTCGGTCAGCGCCGCGTAGGGCGGAAGTGGGTAGGAGCTTCCCGGCGGCGGGTCACCGCTCAGTGTCCACCCGTAGACCAGGACGCAGAACCCGCCTGGCTGAAGGATCCGCATCAGTGCCCGCGCCGCGGCCGCCTGGTCGAACCAGTGGAATGCCTGGCCCATCACGGCGACACGGAACGACGCCGGATCGAACGGAAGCTGCTCGGCGCGAGCGCAAACGAACCGGACGTGGTCCATCGACTCCACGACCGTGCCTGCATGTCGGACCATCGACAACTCCTGGTCCACCCCGACCACCTCATCGAAGTGTTCGGCTATCCGCGCCGTGAGGGTGCCGGGTCCACACCCAACGTCCACGATCCTGTCTCCGCTGCCCACGGCGGTCGCCAGCACCTCCCCCAGGGACGCGGGATAGGGCAGCCTCCCGCGGGCGTAGAAGTCCGCGCTCCCGGCGTACACCGTCCGCACGTGCCCCTGCCTCCACCCTTTCCGACCCGCTCGAGCCTAACTCGCGCGACGCCGCCGAGATCGTCCGAACCCCCGCGTCGGTCGCGGCCAGGAGGAGGCCGGCTTCGCCGCAGCGGGACCCTTCCACCACCACCCCGGGTTGTCGGCGCGGGTGCGGCGCAGACCGGTGAAGGACATGAGTGCCCGGCTGAGGTACTCGACAAGTTGGGGCTTCAGCACACACATCTTGGCGTGCCCAGGTGTGCGCATGCGGGTCTATTGGATCTGCAGCCCCCGAGGGGGACGGTGATCCGAAGGAGTACATGGCATATGAGCCTCTACGCCGCTGCCGGGATATTCGGCGCGGCTCGCCCAAGCCGGGGCCCCATGCCGAGGGAGTTGCTAATTACTGCGCCGCATCTTCGGCGACCCCCTTGAGGGACTCCAGCATCGGGCGCCAGCCGTTCTCGACCATCGCTTGCGCGGCCTCTTCGCTGGGGCTGTTGCCGTGGACGAGCGTCAACCGGGTTCCGCCGCCATCACGCGGGGACAGTTCGTACGTCACGTGGTGGTAATTCTCCGGCGCATCCGGATCACCCGTCAGCGGGCTCCAGTGCGTCACCGACACCACCCATGGCGGCTCGAACCGCAGCACAACGCCCTTGTCCTGGTACGGCCTCCCCTGCCACTCCCCGGACCACGTGATCGGACCTCCCTCGGTCCAGTCGGTCCGCTGCTCGGTCCCGTGCATGTACTCGGTCACCAGGGCGGGCTCCGTCAAGGCCCGCCAAACGTGCTCGGGTGAGGCATCGATGTCGATGCTCGTCGAAGCCTGGTGGCGATCACCTTGGTCCTCCGTCATCCCCGGATCAAAGCACACGCAGATGTCCCAGGCGAGGTCGGAGCAGCCCGCAATCGGATGGCTCCTGACGGCCCCATGCCCCTGACTACGCGCGTGCCGACATCCAGACTTCGTACGACGATCTCTGGTCGCGGGCGGTCAACCGCACGGTCACATCACACATGGGATGACGTGGCTATGCCTCCGCGCGATCCTGGTCGGCGTGGATTCGGTCGAGGTTGTCGTCGCCCACGGCGACCGCGCGACTCTGCGGAGGTTGCCCCCGGAGGTCGTGGAAGTTGAGGTGGCGGTCCCCCGCCTGAGACTCACCGCGTGGTAGGTCTCGGGTGTCCGCCAAGACAACCCATGACAGGGGACCGCCGTGAGCAAGGACTATCAGAAGAAGAGCACCCGGGCGAGCATGGCCGCCGAGTCGGTGGTGCCGGTGGTGCCGGACGTGGTGAGTGTGGCGATGAACGAGATCGCCGCGGACGTCCGGGAGGGCCTGTTGGCGATCGCGGTGGGCGCGGGGCTGCAGGTGATGACCGCGATGATGGCCGCCGACGTGGAAGTCCTGTGCGGGCCGCGGGGCAGGCACGACCCGGACCGGACCGCGACCCGGCACGGGGCCGAGGCCGGGTCGGTCACCCTGGGCGGGCGACGGCTGCCGGTGCGCCGTCCTCGGGTCCGCGCGGTTCACGGGACGGGGACGGGGACGTCCAAGGAGACGTCGAAGGAGTTGCCGGTCGCCTCCTACGACACCTTCGCCGGGACGGAGGTGTTGGGCCGCAGGGCGATGGAGGCGATGCTGGCCGGCCTGTCGACCCGCCGCTACGGAGTCGGCCTGGAGCCGGTCGGTGAGCACGTCGAGGCGCAGGCGACCTCGACGAGCAAGTCGGCGATCTCCCGCCGGTTCGTCAAGGCCACCGAGGCGGCCCTGTGAGACCTGATGAGCGCTGACCTGTCCGGGTTGGACCTGGTCGCGTTCGTGGTCGACGGGGTGCACTTCGCCGAGCACGTCTGCGTGGTCGCCCGCGGGATCACGATCGACGGGACCAAGGTGCCGCTGGCCATCGAGGAGGGCTCCACCGAGAACGTCACCCTGGTCACCGCCTGACCGGGCTGCGTGACGTGGCCTGGACTCCTGGGCCGATCTTGGCGGCTGGACGGGCAAGGCCTGCGGGCGGTAAGGACGTGTTCGACCACCCGGTGATCGCCCGCTGTCAACTCCACAAGATCAGGAACGTGCGGGACCGGTTACCGGACAAGCTCCGGTCGGTGGTGGAGCGGCGGATGCGCGCCGCCTACCACGCCGAGACCGCGCTGGCCGCGCAGGCCGCGCTGGAGGCGCTGGCCGCCGAGCTTGGACAAGACCCACCCGGGAGCGGCGGCCAGCCTGCGCGAGGGCCTCCCCGAGACCCCTCACCGTGCTCCGCCTGGGGGTACCGCCGACCCTGGCCAGGACACTGCGCAGCACGAACGCGATCGAGTCGATGATCGGGATCTGTCGGGAGCACGCGAAGAACGTGAAGAACTGGCGGGACGGTCAGATGGCCTGCGCTGGGCCGCCGCCGGCATGCTCGAGGCCGGCAAACAGTTCCGCCGGGTCAACGGCCACCTGCACCTACCCGCCCTGCGCGCCGCCCTCGAAGCCGAGGTCCACAAACCTGTCGGACCCGTCGTGCACGATGAAGGCATCAACGCCGCCTGACCATGATCGCGCCGCCACCGAGGTTCCACGAACTTCGGGGCAACCTCCGCCAGCTGCTCGCCCTTCCCGACTGCGACGCCAGACGGTGGGAACACAAGCGACTCTGGCTCTGGCTGCTGTCCATCCCCGCCCGGCTTGTTCGCGGCGCCCGACGCACCACTCTGCGTCTCGCCGCCACGCCCTGGACCGCCACGCCCTGGACCGCCATGGCCCGGACCGCCTGGGGCCGCCTCATCCCCCGGCTAACCACCGCTGCCCGCCCTGCCCCGTCGCCCCGCCCGCAGCACCCCTGCCCGTGGAAGCCGGCGCCACCCGGACCGACACCGGCCGACCCGTCACACCCAGGCGCAAGAATCAGCCCCACGAGGCGCCCGCACACCGCCGAACAGCCCCGACGGGGGCAAGATCATGTAGGGTCGGCGGCTGGCGCGGTGACGCTTGCGCGTTCCGTTTCCAGCCGCCGCCCGTCGAACCGTGCATGCGGTTCTCCCGCACACGGCTCACCGACGTCGTTCACCGCCGGCATTCGGCGTTGCCCGGGTTGCCCGCCAGTCCCTGAAGGGTCTGGGGGCGGCGACGATTCCGAGCAGGTCGACCAGGCCGAGGTAGTTCGGGGATGCGAACGCGACCACGTACGTCCCGAACGATCTCGATCGGCGGTGGCGCTTGGCGATGAATCCTGTCAGGCGGCACACCGCGTGATCTCTGATCTTGTGGAAGTGGTCGCGCGCTGTTGCCGTAGCGGAAGTACGCGGCCCAGCCGCGTAGGAACCGGTTGACGTCAGCGACGATCACCTCGACGGGCAGCAGCAGCCGGGACCGGGCCGTGAGTTCCCGGATCCGGTCTCGGGCGTGCTGCATGGCCCTGCTCGTGGGCCAGCGGGCCAGGAAGGTGATGCCGCGTTTGCCGACGCGACCCTCGGAGCGCACCAGCCGGTGGTGGAAGCCGAGGAAGTCCAGCCCCTCGCCACCGACCTGCAGGTGCACGATCCGGGTCTTGGCCGCCTTGGGCTCCAGCCCCAGGTCGGCCAGCAGGTCCGTCAAGCCGCGCCAGGGCGGCCTCGGCCTGCTGCCGGGTGGCGCACATCACCACCAGGTCGTCGGCGTAGCGGACCAGCACCCCGTGCTCGCGGGTCGACCACGCCCGGTCCAGCCGGTGCAGGTAGACGTTCGCCAGCAGCGGGGAGATCACCCCGCCTTGCGGGGTGCCGGTCACCGACCGACGCAGCGTGCCGTCCTGCATGACTCCCGCGCGCAGCATCGCCCGCAGCAGCCTCAGCACGCCCTGGTCACTGACGCGTTCCTGGACCGCCTGCATCAACTTCTCGTGCGGAATCGCCTCGAAACAGTTGGCGATGTCCGTCTCGACCACCCACCGGCGACCCCGCCAGGACTCATCGATGAGCACCTGCAGGGCGTCGTGCGCCGAGCGTTTCGGGCGGAACCCGAAACTGCACGGCAGCGAAGTCGGCTTCGAAGACCGGCTCGAGCACGATCTTCATCGCCGCCTGCACGATCCGGTCACGGACCGTCGGGATCGACAGCGGTCGCTGTCCTTGCTGCCCGGCTTCGGGATGAACACCCGCCGCGCCGGCAGCGGCCGCCACCGCCCCTCCCTCAGATCCGTGGCCAACTCGTCGAGCAGCCGGGACACCCCGTACTCCTCGACATCGGCCAGGGTGGTCGCGTCGATGCCCGGCGCGCCGTTGTTGCGGCGCACCTCAGCCCACGCCCGCCACAACACGTCCCTGCGGTAGACCTTGTCGTTCAGCGCGTGGAATCGACGCCCGGGATCGGCCTTGGCCGCCCGGTACAGCGCATGCTGCAAGGCACGGACCGGGTCACCGCGTCCCCGACGCGTGGCGGACGGGACCGTCGAGGTTGACGGGACCCCACTGCGGCGGGACTAGCCTCGACATCATCGGGCACTCACCGGGCCACTCCTCTGTCAGTCGCTGCGCATCGACGAAGCAGCGGCCCTTCCCTCACCGGCGGTTGTGTTGTCCGCTCGGCTCAACCGGTACTACGGCCGCCTCCGACGCCCACCCGGCCGGTCGCCCACTTCCCGAGGTCATCGGTTATAGGACGCCACGCTCCGACGACACGCCACCGCCACGGACAGCCGCGGCGATGATCACCGCAGGTCATCGGGCCGGGGAGGGCCTCCCCAGTTCCCGCCGTCACCATCCGAACGTTCCGCGCCCCATACGCCGGGGAGTTCCTCGCGGCTGCACTCCAGGATCTTCACCGCTTCCATGGCCTTCGCCCCGGATTCGGGGGGCTCGGCTCTCCCTTGCTCCCGCCCCGAAGGGCAGGACCCCTAACGACGCCGCAGGCTTCGCGTGATGCTACGGACCGCTCGCTCGCTCCCCCTTCACAGGGCCTTCGACGCTGGGCTTCGACCCGGCCCGTTTCCAGACCGAGCCGCCAGCCTGCTACCGGGCCTCCTGGCAGCTACCCGGACCGGACTCCACCGGCAGGCGACGACGAGCTTACGAACCTTGGTCACCTACACGAGGTCACCTCCGTTCCGCTGGGCGCACGAAAGATCGAGGTTAGCTAGTGTCCTGAGTCATTAATTCGCAAGTACTCGGTAGGCTTGGTGGGTGGCGAGCCCGAAGCTGGAGCCGGTGGTGTTGACCGACGAAGAGCGGTCGGTTCTGGCGGGATGGGCGCGGCGGCGCAAGACCGCGCAGGCGCTGGCATTGCGGTCCCGGATCGTGCTGGCCTGTGCGGAGCCGGACGCGACGATCGCGAGCGTGTGCACCGATCTGGGGGTCACGCGGGGGACGGTGTCGAAGTGGCGGTCGCGGTTCCTGGCCGACCGGCTGGAGGGCCTGTCGGACGAACCACGCCCGGGCCGGCCGCGAGTGATCGGCGACGAGGCGGTCGAGGCGGTGATCGTCAAGACGCTGGAGGAGACGCCCGGTCAGGACACGCACTGGTCGACGCGCTCGATGGCGACGGCGACCGGGATGTCACAGTCCGCGGTGTCGCGGATCTGGCGGGCGTTCGGGCTCAAGCCGCACGCGATCGAGACCTGGAAGCTGTCGACCGATCCTCAGTTCGTCGACAAGGTCCGCGACGTGGTCGGGATCTACCTGGACCCGCCGGAAAACGCGCTGGTGCTGGCCGTGGACGAGAAGAGCCAGATCCAGGCGATCGACCGCACGGCCCCGATCCTGCCGGTGCTGCCCGGCACGCCGGCGCGGATGAGCCACGACTACGTCCGGCACGGCACCACGACCCTGTTCGCGGCCCTGGACGTCGGCTCCGGATCCGTGATCGCCCACCACTACCGTCGGCACCGCCACCAGGAGTTCCTGCGCTTCCTGAAGGTGATCGACGCCGCGGTGCCCAAGGACCTGGACCTGCACCTGGTGCTGGACAACTACGCCACCCACAAGACCCCGCAGGTGAAGGCATGGCTGCTCAAACACCCCCGCTTCCACCTGCACTTCACCCCGACGTCGAGCTCGTGGATGAACCTGGTCGAGCGCTGGTTCGCCGAGCTGACCAACCGCAAGCTGCGCCGCTCGGTCCACCGCACCGTCATCGAACTCGAGGCCGACATCCGCCGATGGACCAACGAGTGGAACGCCGACCCCAAGCCCTTCGTCTGGACCAAGACCGCCGAGGCCATCCTCGAAACCCTCGGCGCTTACTGCCATCGAATTAACGACTCAGGACACTAGGGCAGGGCCGTCACTGCGACGGTAATCGACGTCGTCTAGGCATCGACGGGTCGCTGGCCGAGTGGAATCCTGACCGTATGCGAATCGCTGTGGCCCTCCTTGCTGTCGTAGTGTTCGTCTTGGCCGGGGTTCTGCTGGCCGCCAACCCGCCGCCCACTGAGCAGCAGAAGGACGCCGTCGCTCTCTGCCACTACGAGACGGTCAGCAACGACTGGCTCAGCGAGGACTACTGCTACGTGGCCACATTGAACTAGCCCGGGCCTTTCATGATCTTCGACGTGTCGGAGGGCCGTAACCAGCGAAAGGGCGGTCCCACGGTCGATCCTGAGCTTGCTGAGGGCACACGGTCGGTCGGGCCAGGTTGTTCAGCGACATCGCCAGGTCCGGCTCGTAGGCGGCCGGGTTTGCCGACTCTTCGCGATTGGACGTGATCGTGTCGTTGTGAGAGGGGCTCGTGGCCCTGCGCTGATGGGTGTTGCTGAGGCACCCGGAGCCAAGAACCGGGCACCCCGTCGGCCCCACCCGCGAGCTGCACCATTCGGGACTGCTCCAGCGCTCGCCCTTCTCGAAGGTCGAGGTCCTGCGCTGGGCGACGCCCGCGCCGGCACCGACCATGGACGAGGTCGGCCTGCAGGGTACAGCCTCACCGCGCCTGGACTGTGGGGCGAACGTCGCGAGGCGTTCGAGGCCGACCTGCGGCCGGGGGCTGCTGGCCCTCGAGCCGACCGGGCGATACGAGTTCGGCGATCTCGTTCAGAGCTCATCACCGCGGTCCGCCCCTAGAGCCGGATCGCCACGCTGAACCCGTCCCAGCCGCGCCCGCCCACGGTCTGGATCGCCGTGCCGTCGGCGCGCGGATCGGCCGCGAGTTTCTCGAGGTATGCGCGCACCCCGGCAGAGGAGGGATCGCCGGGATCGGCGACCACCACGCCGCCACGCCGTACGACGTTGTCGGCGACGATGAGCGCGCCGGGGCGGGTGAGTCGCAGCGCCCACTCGAGGTACTCGGGGTAGGGCTGCTTGTCGGCGTCAATGAAGACCAGGTCGAACGGCTCCTCCGCCTCCAGAGCCGGCAGCGTGTCGAGCGCCCGGCCGACCCGCACGTCGGCCGTCTCGGCGAAGCCCGCCCGCGCCAGGTTGGCACGCGCGACCTCGGCGTGGTGCGGGTCATACTCCAGGGTGACCAGGCGGCCACCCGGCGCGAGTCCGCGGGCGAGCCAGATCGCGCTGTAGCCGCCCAGCGTGCCGATCTCGAGGACGCGGCGGGCACCAATCGCGCGAGCGAGCAGGAACAGCAGCTTGCCTTCCGTGCCCGAGACCGCGATCGACGGCAGGCCGCCAGCCTCGCTGTCACGGACGGCGGCCGCGAGCGCCTCGTCGTCCCGGGCGAGCAGACCCGTGAGGAAGGTATCGACGTCGTCAGGGGTGGGGCCGGGTGAAGTCATGCCGCGATCCTGACAGCCGGCACCGACAGCGCGAGGGCCGGGCGCGCGCTGCGCCCGGCCCCAGCGCTGCTGCTTTTTCCTTCTCCGGCGCGGCGCGCGGGCACACCGACGCCACCTCGTCGAGGTAGTGCCGCTTGCCGCGACGCCACGTCGAAGCCGGCGTAGTCCCTTCACCCTCTGGGACCCCGCTCCGCGGTCTTTCGATCTACCTCGCCCCGCTCGAGGTGGATCATGGCGCCCACGATTCGCACCACGATCACGGATCAAGAAGGTGTCGATCATGCGTTTCCACAGCTAGAAGTGGGGCGGGTGGGGCTCGAACCCACGACCGACGGATTATGAGACGTCCTGACCACGCCTTCTACCTGCGCCTACGGTCACAACCGATCATTCCTCAGCTGCTCCACGAACCCCAGTGGCCCACAGTTCGCACCGTATTTGATTCCACGGCCGCCGGCTCCGCGCGGACCGGCAGCACTCATGCCTCCCGCGACGGCACCTCTGCAGGACTCGGACTGGAAGACCTACTGCGCCTGATCAGAATGCGGTCCAGCCGCCGTCGACGGCCAGGGTCTGCCCGGTGACGTAGGCCGCAGCCTCCGAGGCGAGAAAGACCGCCGTAGCGGCCAGTTCCTCCGGTCGGCCTGGGCGACCCAGGGCGGTGTGGGCACTGATCCACGCCCGCAGGTCCTCATCCTGCAGATAGCCGTTCGTCCCGCCCGGGAACCAGCCCGGGGCGACCGCGTTCACCCGGATGCCATACCGCCCCCACTGGGCGGCCAGTTCGCGAGTCAATCCAGTCACCCCTGCCTTGCTGGCCGCGTACGCCGCCAGACCGTAACGATCGAAGCTGCGGAAGCCGGATAGTGACGACACGTTGACAATGGCACCCCCGCCGGAGTCGATCATGCCGGTGGCGGCGAGTTGGCAGAGGCGGAGCACGGCGGTGAGATTGGTCGCGATGATCCGCTCGCCGGTCTTCAGCGACTCGCCGGTCGCCGGGCCGGCCGAGGCGATCCCGGCGTTGTTCACCAGTACGTCCAGCCGTCCGTAGGCGGACGTGGCGGCATCGATCAGGGCGACCCGGTCGCCCTCGGCCATCACGTCGCACCGGACCACGGTCGCGCCACCCAGCTCCTCGGCAAGCCGCGTCATGGGCGGTATCTGCCGGGCGGCCAGGACCACCTGCGCACCGGCTCGGTTCGCGGCCCGGGCGATCGCCTGGCCGAGACCCTGCGACGCGCCCGTGACCACTACCACCTTCCCGCCCAGCTCGTTCATCGGGTCAGCTCGTAGAGGGCGTTGAACGGGTTGTCCATCGCGACTCGGGTGACGGCGGAGAACCCTGCGCGGCCGGCGAGGTCGCGAAGCACAGGCTCCGGCAGCCCGAGCGTGCCCAATCCCTCCCCGCCCTCGGCGAGCGAGGTCGTCATGCAGTACAGGAGGCTGAACCCGTACATCAGAGCGGCGATCGGGCCGACGTTCTGGATGACCTGGTCCGAGCAGTTGATGTCGAGGCACAGGTAACGCCCGTCCGGGCGCAGCCCGTCGTGAATGGCGCGGAGCAGGCCCTGTGGATCGATCGCGTCGTGCACGACGTCGAAGGTAGTGACCACGTCGAAATGCTCGGGCAACCCGGTGGTGACGTCGAGCACCTCGAACCGGACGGCGTGCGCGGCGCCGGCGTCCTTCGCGTTGCGCTGCGCCTGATCGACGCTGTCCGGGGAGATGTCGTACCCGACGAACGTGCTGCGGAGGAACGCAGCCGCCAGCGTGATCGCCGCGAGGCCGCTGCCGCAGCCGACGTCCGCGACGTGCGCACCGCTTCGCAACCGGTCTCCGACCACCGGGACCCGCGGGAGCCATTCCTGGACGAGCAGGTTGGTGTGCCACTGCGCCGTGAATCGGCTGGTGCCCTCGACGACGTCCGGGTGCAGCTGGCCGGCGGAGAGCCCACGGCCGGTCCGAAATGCGTCCAGTACTGCGTGGTACCCCTGGACGGCACCCAGCAGCTCCTCGTGCACGCCCCCGAAGAATGCCGGTCCGGGCTCGGTCGCCAGGGTCGGGACGTGCTCGGGCGGCAGCGCGAATCGCTCGTCGGGCTGGCTGTAGTCCAGATACCCCGCGGCGTACATACCGCGGGCCCATTCCCGCACATACCTCTCGTCGAGGCCGGTCCGGTGGGCCAGTTGGGCACTGGTGGCCGGCCCGTGGGCGGCCAGGTCCTTGAACAGGCCGAGCCGGTCGCCGAAGGCGGCCAGAACGGTGCTGGTGGCGGCGGCCTGTGTCCCGCAACAGGCACCCTCGGGGAACTCCGAATCGGACGGGTCTTGCGGGGGCCTCGACCGGACGAAGCCTCGAGCCGTCACCGGCTCGTGCGGCGAGGAGCCGCGCCGTCCCGATGCTCGTTCCCGGCGCGGGACGTCCTGATCAATCCGTTCGCGAACTAGGCCTGCGACCAACTGGCGCGCAGCGACGTGCCTGCGGGCTGACGCCTTTCCAGCACGTGTGACGCGAGGATGGGGCCGAAAGGAGCGCGATGGTGCAACCGGCCTCCGTCGCCGTGCTGGACGGGGACGCGGGCTGACACCGGACTAGCCGACTCGGTCGAGCGCGGCACGGGCGCGATTCAGCACCTCGGTCAGCGCCCGGGCGGCCGCGTCGGCGTCATCGATGTCGTCCCAGATCGGGCCGCTGAGTTCGGCCGACCGGGCCAGGACGTCGGCCAGCAGCGCCCGGCCGCCGAGCGTCGCTGTGTCATCGACGACGAGGCTCTGCCGTTCGAGCTCGGTCACGAGAGCGTCCGCATCGGCGAACCGGGCCAGGTCGGCCACCCGCTCGCGCAGGGGGCGGCCGTCCGGCTGGTCAGCCAGCCGCAGCGTCACCCACAGCCGCTCGTCGAGTCCGGTCCCGTCCAGCAGCGCTTGCAGGGTCTTCTCGGTCTGCCCGATCAGTTGAGGTCCGAACGTCGTCATGACAAGCCTCCGTAGAAATCGTTGGTGAGGCCAAGGGTAGCGCAGACCGTTGGCCAGGCCAACGACCCGATAAGCTGACCTCGTGACGAGCAATCGAATCGAACGGCTGCCCACCTGGCTCATGTCCCGCGCGCACGCGCGGGCCCAGGCGATCCGACTCGAGGCCTTTGCCGCCGCCGGTTCGACCGGCTACCAGTCCCGGTTGCTGGCCTCCCTCGCCGACGAGGGCCCCGCCTCTCAGGCCGAGCTCGGCCGTCGAACCGGCATCGACCCCTCCGACGTTGTCGCCGCCGTCAACGATCTCGAGGGCCAGCGCTTCGTCATCCGGGCCCGGGACCCCCACGACGCCCGTCGCAACGTCATCACACTCACTGCAGCCGGAAAGAAGGAACTCGCCCGCCTGGACGCCGTCGTCGCCGACATCCAGGAGCGGTTCCTCGCTCCCCTGACCGATGCCGAGCGCCAGCAGCTACACCGGCTGCTGGAAAAACTGGCCGGGCACTAACGCCGGGGACTCGTTGAGGTGGTGCTCACGGCTGCCAGCTTCGCGAGAGACTCCGGACGCCCCACGGCCGCCCCTCGTCGGGGACGAGAAGTCCACGCTGCATGCCGCGCTAGCGGTGAGCCGGCCGACCGAGGGGCCCGCTCGCCGACGTCACGACCCTGGCGATCGTGGCCGTCCATAGGGCGATCGTCTACGGGACGGCCAAGATCCTCGGGGGCGGCACCCCCGAAGAGCACTCGCACCGCCCCGGGCAGTTCCGATGGTCCTTCGGCTTGTGGACGCCGTCGCCAGCTCCTGGCCAGCGGACCACCTAGTTAGCCGGTGCTCGTGCCGTTCCTAGACTGATCCGACTATTCGGGACGCTTGCTCCCTACATGCTACGGCGTATACTACTGCGCATGATACTGATCCGCTCGTCGTCATGAGCGTCCGTCACGCCCTGCTCGCTCTGCTGAGCGAAGGTCCCAAGTACGGCCTCCAGCTTCGGGAAGAGTTCGAGGCGCGTACAGGCGAGGTGTGGCCGCTGAACGTGGGGCAGGTGTACACGACACTGCAGCGCTTGGAGCGCGACGAGTTCGTGGAGTCCGAAGGCTCCGACGACGGGCCGCAGAAGGTCTTCCAGATCACCGAGTCCGGCACAGCCGAGCTCGCGACCTGGTTGCGCACGCCACCCGACTTGAGCGCTCCGCCACGCGACGAGCTCGTGATGAAGGTGCTCATGGCGATCCGACTGCCCGGCACCGACGTCGACGAGGTCATCCAGACGCACCGGCGCTACCTCGTCCAGCTCATGCAGGAGTGGACCCGGATCAAGGACGCCGGAGCAGAGGGCGACCTGAGCCTCGCTCTCGCGGTCGACGCCGAGCTGTTCCGGCTCGACTCGGTCGTCCGCTGGCTCGACGCGGTCGAGGCCCGTATCAGGCGGGCGGTCGCCGATGGCCAGGTCGAGCAGGCGAGCGGCCCGATGCCCAAGCTGCGACGTCACGTTGGAGCACGCCCATGAGCATGCTGGAGCTCCGCCACGTCTCAAAGGTGTACGGCCAAGGCGCAGCCGAAGTGCACGCCCTGGACCGCGTCACGCTGTCGGTCGAGGACGGAGTCATGGTCGCCGTCATGGGCCCGAGTGGGTCCGGGAAGAGCACCCTGCTCACCATCGCGGGCAGCCTCGAAGACCCCACCGAGGGCGAGGTGGTCGTCCGCGGCGCCGAGCTCGCCGGCATGTCCCGCAACGACAAAGCACGGCTGCGTCGGCGCACGATCGGCTACGTGTTCCAGGACTACAACCTGCTCCCCGGGCTGAGCGCCGCGGAGAACGTCAGCCTTCCCCTTGAGCTCGACGGGGTGTCCCCTCGGAAGGCCCGCAACGCCGCACTCGCCTCGTTGGAGGAGCTGGGCCTGGCCGCGCGCGCCGAGCGCTACCCTGACCAGCTGTCAGGCGGCGAACGGCAGCGCGTGGCGATCGCCCGCGCAGTGGTTGGCGAACGCCGGCTGCTGCTGGCCGACGAGCCGTCCGGCGCACTCGACTCGGTCAACGCCGAAGCTGTGATGCGCCTGATGCACAACGCGTGCAAGGACGGCGGGATGGCCGCGGTCGTGGTCACCCACGACGCCCAGCTCGCGTCCTGGGCCGACCGGGTCGTGTTCCTGCGCGACGGACGAATCACCGACCAGACCGCCCCGGCGCCGGGCCCGGAGTCCCTGCTCACGCCCTGGCGGGCCCAGTGAGCGTGGCGGTGGACGAACGCCCTGTGCGCCCCTTCACCGGCAACGGCGGATTCCCCGCGCGGCGCGCGGTCGTCCGATGGGCCTGGCGGCTGCTCCGCCGTGAGTGGCGCCAGCAGCTGCTGATCCTGTCCCTGGTCACCGTCGCGGTCGCAGCCACCTTCGTCGGGTCGACGGTGGCAACCAACGCCCAAGAGCCGGCCGGCGCAGGCTTCGGCACCGCACTCGACATGGCCACGTTCAAAGACGACAGCCCCAAGGTCATCGCCGAGATCGCCACCCTCGCGCACCGGTTCGGCGCGGTCGACGTGGTCGAGAATCAGACCCTGGCCGTGCCTGGCTCGGTCGCCACGTTCAGCCTGCGTGCGCAGAACCCGAACGGCGCGTACGGCCAGCCGATGCTCTCCCTGGCAAGCGGGAGCTACCCCCACGGAGCCGGCGAAGTCGCCCTGACCAGCGGGCTGGCCTCCAACCTGCACCTGAGCGTCGGAGACACCTGGCACCAAGGCGGACAGGCGCGCCACGTCGTCGGGATCGTGTCCAACCCGCAGAACCTGCTCGACGACTTCGCGCTCGTCGCACCCGGCCAGGTCACCAGGCCAACCCAAGTGGTCGCGCTGTTCGACGCGCCAGGCGTCGACCCGACCACACTCGGCAGGAACGTCGTCAACCGGACCCTGGAACACCCGAACGTGATCAACCCCGCGACCATCTCGATCGCCGCCATCACGCTCGGGATGCTGCTCATAGCCCTGGTGTCCGTCGCCGGGTTCACCGTGCTCGCCCAACGGCGCCTGCGCGCCATCGGCATGCTCGGCGCGCAGGGCGCCACCGACACCAACGTCGGGCTCGTCGTCGCCGCGAACGGCTTCGCCACCGGCGTCGTCGGTGCCGCGGCCGGGTTCGTCCTAGGACTGCTCGTCTGGCTCGCCTACCGCCCGCGCGCAGAAGCCGGCGCGCACCACGTCATCGGCGCCTTCGAGCTGCCCTGGCCCGTGATCATCGTGTCGATGGCCCTCGCCGTCCTCGCCACGACGCTCGCGGCATTGCGCCCCGCGCTGGCCATCGCCCAGGTCCCGACCGTGTCCGCGCTCGCCGGGCAGCCACCACCTCCCCGGGCCGCCCGCCGCCTGGCCGGCCCGGTCGGCGTCGGACTGCTCGTCCTGGCGTTCTTCCTCATGGGCCTGGCCAGCCAGCAGGCAGCCGCAGCCGCAGCCGAAGGCAGCGACAAGTCCTCCCCACTGCTCGTCCTCGTCGGCGGCCTCGTTGCTCTGTGCGCCGGCGTGGCGGTCGTCGCCCCGACCCTCCTCGGCCTGCTCGACCGCGCCGCCACACGCGCCCCGATCGCCCTACGGCTGGCCGTTCGAGACCTGGCCCGCTACCGGGCACGCTCCGGTGCCGCGCTCGGTGCGATCAGCATCAGTCTGCTCATCGCTGTCATCATCTGCGTGGTCGCCGCCGCCCGGTTCGGCAACGCCCTCGACTACGTCGGGCCCAACCTGGACGCCAACCAACTCATCGTCTACACCCCCAACGGCCAAGGCGTAGAGCCCCCTCCGGGAGCCCAGGCGCCCACTCCCGCGCAGCTCGCGGCGATGCCGGGCGCGGCCAGCGCCATCGCAGCGTCCCTCGGATCCTCCGGAGCCGTCGAACTCGAGACAACCGACTCCACGTTGCAGCGCGCGGTGCCGGGTCGGAACTGGAACGGCGCCCTCTACGTCGCCACCCCGGAGCTGCTGCACACCTATGCCATCACCGCCGCGCAAGCCAGTCCCGATGCCGACGTACTTACCATGCGACCGGGCCTGGCGAGATTGACGCACATGCAGCTCCTCTACGGCGCTTTCAAGTTCGGTGCGCCGCCGCGGCCCGACACCGGTCCCGACAACTCGCGGCAGTGCCCGCCAGGCAAGTGCGTCGCGAACCCGAAGATCGTCGAGGTCGCTCAGCTGCCCGCCGGGACATCCGCACCGAACACGCTCATCACCGAGAGGGCGGTGAACCGGCTGCACCTGACGACCACGGCCGCCGGCTGGCTGATCCAGACCCCGGACCTGCTCACCCCGGCACAAATCATCGACGCTCAGACCGCCGCAGCCGCGGCGGGGCTCGCCGTCGAGACACGCAACGACATTCCTTCCTCTGCCACCATCCTCGACGCCGCCGCCGTGTTCGGGACCCTGCTCGCGCTCGGCATCCTCGCGATGACCGTCGGCCTGCTCCGCAGCGAAACCTCCAGTGACGGGGCCCTGCTCAGCGCGACCGGAGCGAGCAGCACCACCCGCCGAGCCATCTCCGCGGCGACCGCCGGCACACTCGCCCTCGTCGGGGCCGTCGTTGGAGTCGCCGGCGGCTACCTCGCCGCGATCGGCTTCTACCGCACCAGCCAGCTCGACACGCTCTCGGGCCTGGCCAGCGTCCCCGTCGCGAACCTGCTGCTCATCCTGGTCGGCATGCCGCTCGCCGCCGCCCTCGGCAGCTGGCTCCTCGCTGCGCGGGAGCCTCGCGTGACCACCAGAGCCCTCGCGTAGCGCCCGCCTTCAGTCGCTGGGTCCGTGGTGCAGTCTTCGGTGCGGCCGCCTGATTGGACGCCGGCGTAGACCGCGGTTAAGCCCGCCAACGACGTGCGGGTCTCGTCGGCCGCCGCCGCCAGATCGTGCCCGGTAGGGGATCCCCCTTGCGGGATGCGTCAAGCGCGGGGCCGGTGACGTCGAGCTCGATACTGACGAGCTCGACGGTGCCGTCGGACGCCGGCTGCCCTTCGACGACGAAGGCGTAGACGAGGCGGCCGCGTGAGATCAACACCGGGTAGTCGTCGCGACCCCGGATCAGAGGCGCCAGGTCATCCACCCGACCGCGAACTGCTCCACGGCCTCGAGAAGGTCCGTGCTGATGAACCGCGCCCTACTGGGCCGGCCAGCGGTTGGAGCCTGCGGCAGCACCGCGTCGACGGTGGAGAGCACTGCGTCGGCAACGACGACCCGCCGGTGCTCACTCACCGTCGGAGCGTGCGTTCTCCGGCTGCGCCGGGCGAGCCTCGGCGCGGGCACGAGCTCGGTCGAACAACGCCTGGACCCGAGGGTCGTCATCGTGCTCGGGATCCTGCACGACGCTGGCGACGAAGTGCGCGCGGCGCTGCTCGTGCGTCATCCGCTGCAGCTCCTCGTAGCTGGTGGGCTCGGCCGCCACGACGCCTCCTCTCGCCCTTGCCGCAAGCGCACGCGAGAGCCTCGCAAGGGTTCACGAGAGCCACGCCGCCACTCGCTGAGTTGAGCGGGGGCACGGGGCGGGGAAACACAGGGACCCAGAGATGCCGAAGTGCACCATGACCAACGGACCTCGTTGATTCCACATTCGCACCACGACGGCCCCACCCCGGCGGGGTATCGGGCAAGCAGACAGCAAAGTTGCACGTCAACGGCATGATCCAAGTGGGGCGGGTGGGGCTCGAACCCACGACCGACGGATTATGAGGATGCCCGACCGGGGCGACTGTGGCTTCTACCGGCGACCTTGCTGACATCGGGACGCTCAGCATCGTGCTGCAGCTGCTGCAGTCGGCTCCGTTTCGCGTCATGAACCGTGTCATGGCGGGCCCCAGACAGGCTTCGCCGCGAACGTGGTCACGGGGCACTGCGCTGACCGTCCTGCTCGACCGTTGACGACGCGCGGTGATCGCCTGACGAGCCCGAGGCGCCGCGGGCACCCGGGGACCGCTTCTGGTCCACCGCGTCGACTCGCAAACGAAGCCCGGTCCTGTGGAGCTTGAGCGCGTTCGCCTGACCACACGGCACCCGTGCGCGCGGGCCGGTCCACGAATCGTGACCTCGGGTCTTGCGAAGGGGCGCAGATCAGGACGAAGGTGAGCTTTGCTCCTTATGTGACTTCCCGACGGCGTGGAGTTCGACATGAGCATTCGGTCCTCTCTGACCTCGACATCCCATCCCCTGATCGCGGGCATGGCGGTGGTCGCCCTACTCCCGGCGCTGGCGGGCGGCGTCGCCGCCTCCGACCGGCCGTCGGACGAGGCGGCTCTGCAGACGACGCGGACTACCGCCAGTCAGGGGCTCGAGAAGCGGGTCGACGACCTGCTGAGCCGGATGACCCTGCGGGAGAAGCTGGAGCAGATCCAGCTGCTCTCTGACGGCCAGGTCACCGACGCCGACGCGCGGGCCGGCGTCGGGGGCGTCTTCAGCCTGGTGGACCCGGTGAAGATCAACCACCTGCAACACGTGGCCGTGGAACAGTCCCGGCTGCACATCCCGATCCTCTTCGCCTACGACACGATCCACGGCTACCGCACTGTGTTCCCCATCCCGCTGGGCACGGCCAGCTCGTTCGACCCCCGGGTCGCGTACGACGACGCCCGGTTCGGCGCACGTGAGACGGCGGCCGTCGGCATCAAGCAGGTCTACAGCCCGATGGTCGACGTCTCGCACGAGCCGCGGTGGGGCCGGATCGCCGAAGGCAACGGCGAGGATCCGTACCTCGGTTCGGTGATGGCCGCCGCACGGGTCAAGGGCGATCAGGGCCGGAACTACAGCGCGCCCGACAAGGTGGTCGCCAGCGTCAAGCACCTCGCCGCGTACGGGCAGCCCGAGGGCGGCCGCGACTACAACACGACCGACCTGTCCGAGCAGCGGCTCCGCAACCTCTACCTGCCGCCATTCAAGGCCGCCGTGGACGCCGGCGCTGACACGGCGATGTGCTCGTTCAACGCGATCAACGGTGTGCCGGGCTGCGCGAACTCCGAGACCGAGACCCAAATCCTCAAGCAGGAGTGGGGCTTGGACGGTTTCATCGAGAGCGACTACACCGCGGTCGATGAGCTGCGCGCTTGCCCGCCGAAGACCCCGGACACCGGGCCGTGCGGACATGGCGTTGCGGCCGACGGCCCCTCGGCGGGCGCGCTGGCGCTGAACGCCGGAACCGACATGGAGATGGTCAGCACCAACATCCGCGACTACGGCGCCCAGCTGCTGGCCAAGGGCAGGATCTCGATCGCGCGGGTGAACGACGCGGTGCGCCGGATCCTGCGGGTCAAGTTCCGGGCGGGCCTCTTCGAGCACCCGTACGTCGATGTCACCAAGGCCGCGTCCGCGCAGTTGCGTCCGGACGCCATCGCGGCGGCCCGCGCGGACGCGGCCCGCGCCATGGTGCTGCTCAAGAACGACCACTCCATGTTGCCGCTGGACCCCGCCAAGAAGACCGCCGTGATCGGGCCGCTGGCCGAGGACCAGCACGACATGCTGGGCCCTTGGTGGGGGCAGGGTCAGGACGCCGACGCCGTCACCCTGTACGACGGGATCAAGGCCCAGAGCCCGGGCGCCACGTACGCCCAGGCATGCCCGGTGGTGAACGCGGAGCCGCCCGCGGCCACGAACAACGACGTCTGTGGCTCGACGACGGGTTTCGCCGCCGCATTGGCCACCGCGAAGTCGGCGGACCAGGTGGTGCTGGCGCTCGGCGAGAACCGGGAGATGAGCGGTGAGGCTGCCGCCCGCAGCACGCTGGATCTGCCCGGTTACCAGCAGCAGCTGATCGACGCGATCAGGGCCACCGGAAAGCCATTCGTGGTGGTGCTATTCAACGGTCGGCCGCTCACTCTGGGCGCCGTCGCGCAGTCGTCGCCCGCGATCCTGGAGGCGTGGTTCCCCGGCGTGCAGGCCGGGAACTGGTTGCCGACGTCCTCTTCGGCCGGGTGAACCCCGGCGGCAAACTGCCGGTCTCGTTCCCGCAGGTGCTCGGCCAGGTGCCGATCTACTACAACCACGAGCCGACCGGTCGCCCGTGCGACGTCACCCAGAAGTACACCTCGCGCTACCGGGACCTGCCGACCTGCGCGCCGCTGTACGAGTTCGGGTACGGGCTCAGCTACAGCACCTTCTCGGTGACCAACCTGCGGCTCGACCGCACGTCGGTCAGCCCGAACGGCAGGGTGCAGGCATCGGTCGACGTCAGGAACACCGGCAAGGCGCGCGGTGACGAGGTCGTGCAGCTCTACCTGCACGACCCGGTTGCGAGCATTTCGCAGCCCGTCCGCCGGCTGCGCGGCTTCGAGCGGGTCACCCTGGACCCCGGTGCGCGCAGGACGATCACGTTCACGCTCGACAGGAGTGACTTCGGCTTCTACGACAACCGCGGCAGGTTCGTGGTGGAGCCTGGCGAGATCGACCTCTACGCCGGGGACAGCTCGGCAGCCACGCTGACGCGCTCGTTCACGGTCGGCTGATCCCTTGGGCGGATCGGCGGAGGCCCGACAGAGGCCGCCGCCGATCCGCCGGTTCATTGCCACCCGCCAGAACGCCGGCAGTTGATCGAACCGCCCCCGGCGGGTCGCCCATGCCGATCTCCTCGCTCTCGTCGAGCGCCAGTTCTGCCCATCGCGACCCGAGCCCGCCTGCGGCGCTTCCGATTAGGTGCAGTTGGAGCATTGGACCAGGTCGGTGGCCGCCCACCCATCACCCGCCTGGACAACCTGGCTGGACATCACACCTAGGGAGCGGCGACTAGCGGTCGATAGCGCTCGGTAAAGGCGGCCTCGCCCCGCTCCCGCATGGCCCGGTTACGGACGTCGGCAGGTAGGCGGACCAGTTCGCGGAGGGCCGCGCTCTGGCCGCGGACCCACTCCACTCGAGCCCGTCGTCGGTCGGCGAACCGGCGCAGGGCTGTCGCGAGGTCGGGTGCGGCGGTCAGCTCCTCGGCGAGCACGACGGCGTCCTCGACCGCCATGCACCCGCCTTGGCCCATCATCGGTGACATCGCGTGTGCGGCGTCTCCCACGAGCACCACCCGCCCGGCGTGCCGGGCGACCTGTGGCAGTTCCTCGACCGGTCCGACGTGCACGTCGTCATCGCGCTGGACGGCGTCCAGGTACTCCCGGATCGGGGCGCCGAAGTCGGCGAAGCGCGCGGCGAGCCGCGACCGGCGGCCCGGGACCGGCTCGTCGACCGGTCCCTGCGCGACGTTGCCGAAGCCGTAGGTCATGCCTGCACCCACCGGGCACAGGCCGAAGAACCGGTCGGCGCCCAGCCAGAACTGCACCGCGTCCGGCCGGTCGAGGTGGACCGGCGCGAGGCTGCGCCACGCCACCTGGCCGGCCGGGCGTGGCCCGGGCAGGTCGAAACAGCTGCTCCGCACGGTCGAGTGGATGCCGTCTGCGCCCACGACGAGGTCGTAGGCCGCGCGGGTCCCGTCGTCGAACGACACCCGAGCCTTTCCGCCGTCCTGCGCCACGGCGGTCACGCCGACGCCGGTACTGCGACGATCCGATCTGGAGGTCAACACGTCGTGCAGCGCGCTTCGTGCGATGCCGACGAACGGGCCTATCCGACCCCACACGTTCTCGAGGTCGACGTCGCAGAGCAGAGCACCGTGGTGGTCCAGGTACTGGAAGCGGCGGACGACGGCCCCTGCCGCTTCGACCGCATCGGCGAGGCCCAGCGGTTCCAGCGCGCGCACGGCGTTGGGCTGCACGGCCAGGCCGGCGCCCTCCCGTTCCCGCCGGTCGGCGCGGTCGCGCTCGACGAGCTCGACGTCCCAGGGGCTCTGGCGCAGGGCGAGGTCGAGGGTGAGCCCGGCGATGCCCCCACCCACGATGAGCAGCCGCTGCCCGGTCATGCGCCCCCTCCGCTGCGTCGGACCTGGAACGAGGTCCTCAGATCACGCTAGGAATCGGTTCCGCTCCCGGCACGGACCCCGGCGAACGGGCTCGCGGACTATCGTGAAATCCGGCCGCATGAGTCGCCGCCGCAGAACCCTGACGAGGAGCTCCCATGGCCGGAGCATCCGAAGCGACAGCCCCCCCGCTGGCGCTCTCCACGCGCGACGTCCCCCCGCCGGCCAGGCCGGCTGCGTTGCGCGCGCTCCTCGACCAGGGGGTGCTCCCCATCGAGCCCCTGTCCGGAGCCACCCCCGAGGTGGATCTCGTGAAGTGGCGGCTCCCCGGGGCTTCGCTCCTCGAAGGCCGCTTCGCCGGTGTGCGGCAGATCGGGTTCCCCGGCGCGGGGGACGACGACGTGTTCTTCGGCATCAACGAGTCCGGTGCGAGCCTCGCCCGCCAGTGCGGGCACGACGTCGCCATCGAGGCCGGCGAGGCCATCGCGCTGGACCTGGGCGACGGGCCTTTCGCCGTCCTGCGTCCCGTCGCGACCCGGATGATCGGCCTGCGGCTCGACCGCCGCCTGCTGCTCCGCGACCGTCCCGACGCCGTCCCCGCCCTTCGACCCGTCTCGGCCGGCAGTGCCGCCCTCCGGCTCCTGGCCCGCTACCTGCGCGCCGTCCTCGATGGCGACGAGCTGGCGTCCCCTGCTGTCGCGGAGGTCGTCATCCGGCACGCCAGCGACCTCGTCGCCCTGGCCCTCGCACCAGTCGACCCCCGGGACCGTCCGGGCGCAGCTGGGAGTGTCCGCGCCGCCCGACTCCGTGCGCTGAAGGCGGACATCGACCACCACCTCACCGATGGCTCTCTCAGCGTCGCCGGAGTTGCCGCTCGGCACCGGATCACACCGCGATACCTGCACCTGGTCTTCGAGGGCGAAGGGAGGACCTTCAGCCGGTACGTTCTCGACGGCCGCCTCGACCTGGCCCACCGTCTCCTGCTCGATCCACGCCGCGGGGACCGGACGGTCACCTCGATCGCGCACGACGTCGGCTTCGGGGACGCCTCCTACTTCAACCGAACGTTCCGGATGCGCTTCGGGATCACTCCCTCCGAGCTGCGACGACGACGCGACGGCTAAGGAGTCCCCGCCCAGACGCCGGACGTGCCGACCGCCGTACTCGGACGGTAGGGGTGCCCCCGCGACGGCGCCGAGCTCGACCTGGGTTTCGTACCACTCGGAGGTCGCTCATGCAGGGTCTTCTGTGGCCCAGGTGCTGCCAACCTGCTGGCCGGGGTCATGTGGGTCGGGTCACGGATCGGAGATCGTCTGAGTTGTGGGCCGCCCTTCGCCGGCAGCCAGGGCCGCTCGAGAGCCGTAGCCGAAGGGATAGCTCACCTCCTGGTCACACGTGTCGTAGGCCCGGTAGCCGATGAAAATACCTTCCCCGTAACGCACCACGCCTGTATCGCCGGGGAAGTTCAGGTAGGACGAGTTGTCCTCCAGCCGCAGGGGGATCGTCTCGGCCAGCTTGCCCGAAGGGTGCCCGGCCCAGCAACAAGTCGGCCGCGGGCGTCGCGGCCCACTCCTTTGACCGGCCCGTTGATATCCTGACCCATGGTCGGGGGTAATCTGTCCCGTTCATCCTTTCCGCTATGCCGCCGAGCGGGTTGTGAAGATCGCGGCCGCGCCGACGGGCAGCCGGTACGTATAGGTCGCAGAACCCCAGACCACGTCGAACGTCGCCGGCTGCTTTCCCGAGTTGTACACGACGTCCAACTGAGTGCCGTCGGGCAGCTGCGCCGTGCGGCGCTGAACATTGCCGCTCTGGCCGGCGGCGGGGGCCGGCTCGCCGGGCGCCTGCACCGTCAGCTTCGTGGATCGACCACCAGCCGCCGGAATTGCCCTCGTCGGTCAGCCGGATGAACCGGCCGCTGGCGGGAGGAATCTGGATGGTCGTGACCGTCGAGCCTGGTCCGGTGGCGATCGGCGGGCTCCACGTGGTCCCGTCGTCGGAGACTTGGACCTCGTACCGGACCACGCCGTCGCCGGGGCTTCCGGTGGTGTCCAGCACGATCCGGTCGAATGTCTGCCGGGAGCCGAGGTCGACCTGGAACCAGTCGCCCGGCTGCTGGCCGTGGCCGGTGCTCCATCGGGTCGCTGGGTTCCCGTCGATCGCGTTGCCGGCCGGGTCGTCCGGGCTGCTCGCCGATGCCGACACGGTCCACGCGGTACGAGGCAGCGGGACCTCGGTGGTGGTTGGGGACAGCGACGCGCCGGTCGGCAGGGTGTAACCGAGCCACTGGTTGCCGACCCGGACCTGGGCCACCCCGGCCAGCATGCCGGCGTCGAACGTGATCAGCGCCTGGCTGCCGTCCGGGTTGGTGAACGGTACGTCCACCGAGCCGATCGCGGCCGAGTCGACACCGCCGTGCAAGGTGCCCTTCCAAGTGAACGTGGCCGCGGCGCCGCCCGTGAGGGTGTACCGCAGCCAGCGGTTACCCCACTGCACTTGGAAGGTCCGGGGGCTGGTTCCGGAGTTGAACGCGACCAGCACGTTCCCTCCGTCGGGGTTGACGAACGCCACGTCCTTCACGTCGCCGTTGCCGAAGGAGTTGGACGCGACCCGGCGAGCGCCTGGGTGCACGTACTTGCTCACCTGGCCGAGGCCCCAGTAGTCGACGGTCTTGCTGTACGCCCACTTGCCGTTCGCGCCCTTGGTAACCGTCACCACGCCGCGGCAGGTGTCGCAGCCACCGTTGGTCGGCCCGTTGTTCTCGTCCAGCGCCATGTTCCAGCGGATGGTCCCCTTGGCCCAGGTGCGGGTGGTGTCTATGACCAGGCCCAGTGCGGCGGCGAAGCCCGCCTGCGCGTCGCCCTCCCATGCGCCTCCCGAGCACTCCGTCTGGAAGGCCGGCTTGTTGGGGTAGTCGTTGTGCGACACCGCCTGCGTGATCACGTCGCCGCCGTAGCAGTGCCAGGCGGTACCGGCGACGTAGCCGGCCGCATCGGGGTCGGCGTACATGGTCTCCGGGTAGCTGATGGCGTCCCAGTTGTGGTCGTAGGCCAGGATCCCGGTCGGCAGATGGTGGGCGCGCAGCGTGGGGCCGAGATGGTTCTTGATCAGGTCATCCGCCTGCGCCGCGCTGAGGAACATGCCGGGATATCCGCCCGGTATGAACAGCGGCTCGTTCTGCGGCGTGATGTAGCGGATCGGTACGCCGGCCGCCGCGTAGTCCTCGATGAACTTGGCGAAGTAGTCGGCGAGCGGCTGGTACGCCTCCGGGCGCAGAGTGCCGCCGATCATCGAGTCGCTGGTCTTCATCCATCCCGGAGGGCTCCACGGCGTCGCCATCACGGTGAGGTGTGGGTTGATCCGCCGTGCCTGCAGCAGCAACGGGATGATGTACGCCCGGTCGTGGTCGATGGAGAAATGCGCCAGGGTGGAGTCGGTCTTGCCCGGCGGCATGTCGTCATAGGAGTAGTTGCCCTTCACCGCAAAGTCGCTGGCGCCCATCGGCTGGCGCAGGAAACTGAGCCCGATGCCCTGATCGCTGAACAGGTCACGCATCACCGCGTCGCGCTGGCTCGCGTCCAGTTTGGTGCCGACGAGCCAGGCCGACGAGTCGGTGAAGGACGCCCCGAACCCGGTGATCTCCTGATACCGGCGTGTCGTGTCGACGGTGATCGTCGGTCCGGCCGGTGCCGAACCCCCTTGCCACGACATGCCCGGCTGCGGGGCCAGGTATTTCTGGGCGCCGAGGTCGGTGACAACCACCGAGACCCCGACCGGTTGGTCTGTTGCCGCGAATGCCGTACCCCCTGACAGTGCAACCGTGGGCAGCACGGCGGCGAGTGCGATGCCGAACCATCGTCGTGTCATCGCTCATCCTCCTTGACTTCGCGTGTTCCCTGATCCTCCCCAGCCACGGCCCCAAGCCGTGGAGGTCACGCCGTGCTCACCACAAAGTCCCTGGCGGACCCCCAACGGGACGTCGGTCTCCTTCGAACCCGCGACGTCACCGCCGCAAGCCCTCGATACGGGCAGCCCTGGGTCGCGGAACCGGCCGCCTCCGACCCGTTGGGCGGGTCCGCCGTCCGTATCCGCCGCGGCACCGTCGGTTGGAATGACTCCGCCTGCGCAAGGATGGACTGCTCCATCTGGGCCAGGACCGGGCCCGGATCGACCCCGAGATCCTCGGCCGGCCGTCGGCGCGCGCGACGAGCCACTGCCAACGCATCCCCCTGCCGCCCGCTCCGATAGAGCGCAAGCATCAGCCGCGCCCACCATCCCTCGTGCAGCGGTTCTGCTGCAACCAACCCTTCCAATTCCAGAACGAGATCCCGGTGACGTCCGGACTCCAGGTCGGTATCGATACGCGCCTCAAGGATCGCCGCCTTCACCTCGGCGAGCCGTTGCCGTTCCCCCCGCGCCCACCGCGCGTCGTGCCAATCTTCGAAGGCCTCCCCGTGCCAATACGCCAACGCGGCCCCGAAACGAGCCCTGGCGCGTTCCAGATCGCCGCCGTCCAACGCGGCCCGGCCGATGGCTGCGTCGACGAGGACGACGCTCGCGTCAACGGCGTCCGCGGGGACAGCCAAGGCGTAGCCGCGGCCACGGTGGACGACGAACCGGCCCGGCGAACGCGCAGGCCGATCCGGCTCCAGAGCCGTCCGCAACCGCACCACATGAGCCTGCAGCGACTTGCGGGCCGTCGGCGGCGCGGCGCCCTCCCACAGGTCCTCGATCAGCAGGTCCATGACACGATCCGCCCGGGTGAGATCAACAATCTGCCGAGAGGTGCACGCTCCTTCGCCCCGGGCACGGCGATCGGCGTCGGGGGAGAGCCTGCCTCGACCACGAGGCTTCCAGGCACCCGCAGGAACACAATCTCAGCCTAGGCACTGGGCGCGTGACCGGGGTCACATGCCAGCCCTCGATTTGTGCAGCGGGCAGCACACCGAAGAACAGCCCCGGCTGGCGGGCGGCGCCAGGTCGAGCACGTGGGGAACCAGCCACGCGCTGCAAGTGGCGAGCGCGAACCGGAACCAGACGGCCAAGGCGCGGCCGGTTCCGCGCCGCCCCGGAAGGACGCTCCATGCCAGCTCCAGGACGAGCAGCGGCATCAGCCAGAACGCGTCGACCTCTGCGAGGTGCGCGAGGGCCGGAAGGGCGGGGTCGATCCACTGATTGAGCGCGAAGTTGTCGCCCAACTCCTCCTGGCCCCACTGGATCGCCGCCCCCGGCGAGTGCCGGGACCAGGCCGAATGCGATGACGCGGCGTGCCGTCGGGTTGGGGCGGCCGTCGGGCCCTATGGCCAGCGCGAGGTCGACCGGTCGCACGTCTGGCGGCAGGAGGGTGCGTGACCGCCTTCACAGCGCTTGTCGACCCCTCTGCGCGCCGGCCAAGCCGGAGGCTCAGTCGCAGGTGCTGCATTCGGCTCCGCGTGGCCGGCGACGCCCGACTCAATCGTGAGCACCGCCTCCTTGAGGTTTAGGTGACGTCGCCGCAGCGCACAAAGCTCGCCTTGCCGCGCGGCGGTCGTCATCGCGAGCCAGACGAGCGCGCCCCATGCCTCGTCCTTCCACGCCTCCTCGAGCAACCGCGCCGCCTCCTTCGCCGAGGGCGGCGACGGCTTCGGTGCAGGCGGTAGAGGCGGTTGCGCGCTGCCGGTCGGGCTGACGGCGATCCATCGCCAGCGCACGGCGCGTTCCATGGCCCCGGAGAGGACCCAGTGGATCTGACGGCGGTGGACGCCGCGAGCGGCCGGCAGACGTGCGGCTTGCATCGTTCGTCGCACTCGTGCTCGGCCTTCGTCCGGTGGTCCACTCCTCCGCGACGCCGGTCGCAGTGCACACGGCAGCGCCGGAGCTGGGCGTAGATCGTGTCGAGAACCTCCGCCGTTGAGCTTGCTCAGCGGGAGCGCGCCGAGCATCGGGCGCACGTGGACGTCGAGGTAGCCGGCGTACGTCTGGCGCGTGGACTCCTCGAGCTCGACGACCGCGAGGTAGCGGTCGAGCAGCTGGTTGACCGCTGCCTTGGTCAGCGGGTTGCGTGGTCGTCGACCTGGTTGAGCAGGCGCGCCCGGACCTTCTCGGCCTCCGCCGCCGCCCTGGGACCGGGTGGCACCACCTCGGTCAGGTCGTGGCGCTTCCCGGTGAGCGTGTCGGGAGCGGCGTAGACGCGGACGCGGAAGTCTCCGGGCAACTGGTCGACGGGTTCCGCGGGAGCGCGAACGACGCGAGGAGGCGGCGTGACACGACAATTCGCGTCATGAAACGGACACAAGATCGCATCTCTGCACTATCGCATCAGACGGGGTGGGGCGGGTGGGGCTCGAACCCACGACCGACGGATTATGAGGATGCCCGACCAGGTGCGCTGAGGCTTCTACCTGCTGCTTTGTCTACATTCGATCAAGCGGGAGCTGCTCGGGTTGCCGCAGTGACCGACAGTTCGCGTCACGAGTCGCGTCACGGCAAGCTCCAGTCGACGCGCGCCCCGCCTCGCTGCAGCGCTGCCCGATCGGCCGCATCCGGTGTTCCCTGTGACTGGGCGGAGGCTCATCCCTGCTGGATGAAGATGGGATACCCAAGGACGTCGCATAGCCTAGGCTGACGCCCAAGGTACTCCGCAGATTGTTCATTCGTAACGGCACGGATCAGGTATAGGCTAGTTATGTCGCGAAAATCGGTGGCGAAACCGCCAACCCTCTCAAGCTTCTGGATCGGATGCATGAACTCACCACGGCCAAATGGTTCGAAAACGTCTCGCGGCGTCTTCAGTCCAAGTAAGTCGACTACCATTTGAAGTGCTGACGTACCCGAAATAGCTCGGGGTCCACCATTCGGAAAGTGCGCCTCGATGAGGTAAAGAAAGGAGCCGCGAAGGATCTCCCAGTTGTCCTCGGGTCGTTTCCTGCCCTCGATCGCTCTATCAACAACCTCAGGATCCGGGTCGGAAACCCAAACCGACACATGTGCGGGCCCTCCTGGGAGTGGCTTGACCTCCGGGAAGATGACCTTCCTCGCGGAAAACGATTCATATACAAATGGCTTCGACGGGCCGCGATAGAGCGAGAATTCATCCTCCGCATCGTCGGCAGAGGCATTTAGCGGTCGGAAAGCAGACAGTTGCTCTTCGTCCCGCAGGTGCTCTAAGAGTTCGGGAATGCGACCTAGATCAGACTGAGCTGACACAGCCCTCTCGCCTGAGCGTTCTACGCCTCCAAATCCGGGAGCGGTTACGGTGAACTTTGTCGTGCTCTTTGTCGTCTCGATCGGAGGGAGCTGGGCAAGGTAGGCATTTAGTCGCTCGTAATCGATGTAGAGGAACTCAAGCACCTTCCATCCCATCTGTATACGTTCGATCAAGGTGGTTAGCCAAGCGCGGGACCGGACAGGCACGACTGCAGACTACCGCGGCGGCCGGCTCCAGGGTTCCCGCGCGTCCTACCTCCTGCCGCGCAAATGCACGTCGAGGTGAGCAGTCTAGAACCCCGCTGTGCCTTCGGGTCACAGATGGGCCGCGCGCTCGCCCGCCGCCATCACTTCCGCTAGCGGGGCAACGTCAGCCCTCCTCGTCGGCCGAGGCTGACTCCTTCCGGTCCTGCATGAACCTCATGATCGCGTTGTCGATCACCTTGGCCTCGCGGGCGGCCATGAAGCCACACCGCTTGATGGCCTCGAGGATTGGTTGGCGGCATCGAGCGCCAATGGTTGCCAGCTGCGGGTACACGTTCTGGACCAGACGGCTGCCGGCGCCGTCGACCGCCTTCTGCACGGTGAAGAAGCTGACCGTGTACTGCCGGTCGATGGGCGGGATCAGGTCTGGCAGGAGGTGATGGATGAACTTGGTGCCGGCGACGATCTGAGCGCCGGACGTGCTGACCTGAAGCCGCTCGATGATCCGCCACGCGCGTGCAGCGACCTCCGTCGCCTGGCTGTCAGTGAGTTCGGTGATCCGGAGCGGCCACAACGCGTCCAGCTCCGATGTCACCTCGTGGAGAGCGCGGACGATGGGCGCGAGGTCTGCGACCGCTGATGGGGCGCCGGGGCAGCACCTGCCTCGCGTCCGCCGCGACCACCGCCTCCTGGCAGCAACGATGGACCCCGATCATGCCCGGAGCATCAGCCGCCGCCTTCTGCTCGGCCGCGCTCTCCGGCTCGTGACGAAGAATCGAGGCTAGGGGGCCGTAACAGCCCCCGCGCCGTCGTCCGCCTCGGCGATGGTGAACAGGTCGACAACCCCCCCTGCCGTCACGAGAACGCCACCCGGGACCACGACGGGCGCTCCCCGCGCGCGGCCGGGGAGCGGCACCTGCCAGAGCTGACCGCCGTTGTCGAGGCCGAGGGCGTGGAGCCGACGATCGGCAGCAATGAGCACGACCTGCCCCACGATCGACGCTGAGCCGTCGCTTCCGAGCGTGGTGGCCCAGCTCGGCCGACCGTCCGGCAACCGGATCGCCTGCACTGTGGAGCCGGCGGAGACCACGACCACGTCGGCGGAGACCGCGAGCTCCTCGTTGATCGAGTCCTCGACGCGGCGGCGCCAGATCCGCTCACCGTTCCGCGCATCTAGGCAGTAGAGACGAGTGTCCTCGGAGCCGGCGAGGAGTCTGCCGCCGGCGACGCACGGCGAGCCGATTCCGCCTTGCGTCACGGCCCGCCACCGGGGCTCGCCGGTAGCCGCATGGAACGCGTGGACATAGCCGTCGTACGAGGTCGCGTAGACGATCCCGTGCGCGACGGCGGGCGCCGACGTGATGTAGCTTCCCGCTCGCGCGGTCCACCGCAGGGTTCCATCGAGGACGTCGATCGCGTGGAGGCCACCGGCATCGTCTCCGATGAAGACCGTGCCGTCGGTCACGGTCGGCGACGAGCGGATCTGCGCGCCCACGTCGACGCTCCAGACGGGCTCGCCGGTATTCAGATCGAATGCCTGCACAGCCCCGCCCCGCGAGCCGACGCATACGACGTCTCCCTCGATCGCTGGCGTCGACGCCGTGTAGCCCAGGTCCGGCGCGCGGGACGGAGCCCGAAGTGGCCGGCTCCACCTGGGTCCTGACGCGCCGTCCGTGCGCACCACCAGCCGGTCCTCGGGAGCGACGAAGGCGACCCGGGCGGCCGCCGTCACCGCGCTGGAGACCGCCTCGCCTAGGCGCGCCTCGTATTGCGGCGGGAGGTGCAGGCCGGACGCCGGGCCCTGCGCTCGTGCCGTGTTCAGGGCGTCGCCGCCCGACTGCGGCCACTCCCCGGGTCGTGCGGTCAAGGCCACCACCGCCGCACGAGTCGGACGTCGTCCTCGACGGCGTCCAGACCCGTCGGCCCGCCGAGGCGGGCCACCGCCGGCGCCAGGATCGCGAGCGCGTCGAGCAGCTCGGCCCGGCTGCCGGTCTCCTGCCACAACACCCCGTGTCCCGGGCCCGGGCACCAGATCGCCGAGAGGTCGACGGGTCGCAGCAGGTCGACATGGCAGGCGAGCACGGTCAGCACGCGAAGGTCCCCGAGTGCCCCGGGCAGGCGCCCGATGTCGCTGACCAGGTCGGCGGCCGTACCGTCGAGCCCCAGCTCTGCGGACCGCCGCGCGACGGCGCCGAGGGCTGCGGCGCGGTCCGTGGTGTCTTCGAAGGACCTGGCCACGTCCCCGGCCTGCTCGATCACCGCGGCCGTGAGCCAGGGCACGAGGGCCTCGAGAGTGGCTCGGCGCAGCGTGGCCACGCGGAGCTCGGCGGCGGACGCGAGGATGTCGTGGCAGAGAGCGGTTCGCAGCCGGGCCGCGGTATGCGGGACGAGGGCGAGGCGCGCCTCGTTGACGATGAGGCGTCTCGCCTCGACGGACGGAGCGCGTGTGACGTTGCCTCGCTCCGCCTTCGTCAGCGCGGCTGCCAGGCGCTGCAACCGCCGTCCGTCGAGCATCGGCGCCAACCGCCCGACTACCCCGAAGCGTCGCGCCCACATCCGTGGAGAGTGCCGCCGCACTGCCTCCGCGACGCAGGAGGCGGCGACGGCGGCCACCTCAGCGCCCTGCTGCCGCGGCAGGTGGGGCAGGACCCCGACGAGGGCCTCTGCGCGGCGGTAGGGGCCGACCAAGTCGCCTCCGGCCTCGACCAGCTCGTGGATACGCCCGGACTGCGCGAACGCCGGCGCGAGGTCGGCCACCTCGGGCTCCTCCTGCACGAGCTCGTCGTCGCGTTCGTTCCTCTCGGCGAGCGCGAGCGCGATGTGCAAGGCGGTTCGCCTGCCGTTGTCGTCGAGCACAGGGAGGGCACGGACCATCGCAGGATCGCGAAGGTCGACGGCCCACTCGTCGATGGCACGGAGAGCGGCATCTTGAAGCAGCCGAGGGTCCCCATCGCCGTTGCGGTCGCCGTTGCGGTCGCCGTTGCCGTCGCCGTTGTCGGCGCCGTGGTCGGCCAGCTCCGGCGCCAGATCGAGGTCGTCGGTAACGGAGGTCAGCTGCCCCGTGATCCAGGCGGCTCCCGGGCCGGAGTCCGGCGAGACCTTCTTGACCCAGTGCAGCAGGGCGGCGCGGTGCGCCGAATCCTGCAGCGCCAGGCGCAGCAAACGCTCGCGCGCCTCGTCGGCCAACGCCTGGCCAGGACAGCCTGGCTGCTGCCCCCCTCCGCGCGCCGCTACCAGCGCCCGTAGAGCGCGAGCGGCCGCAGCCTCGTCGTCGATCTGGGGCAGCTGCCCAGAGTCCGCAGCCGGCTCAGGGCCCGGCGCCGGCGCGCCGTCGCCGGGCTCGGCAGCAGGCTCGAGCGGGTACGAGACGTGACCCCGACGACGGAACAGGCCGGTCGTCCGGTGCCGGTCCTCCATCCTCGGCTGCAGGGCGCCGAGGGCGACGGCCCGGGCGTCCACATCCTTGATCTCCAACGCGAGCCGGACGGCTCTTCCGACGCGCGGACCGGGCAGTCGCGGGGCGAGCGCCGCGATCATCGCCGCTCGGGCCTTCGGGCCGGGAACCTCCTCGACGAGCTTGAGCGCCCCGAGCATGGCCGCCGGGTCGAGGACCGGGGCGAGGCTGACCAGCACCTCGCTCCGTGCGTTGGCCGTGGGCAGCTCCCCGGCTGCGTCGAGCGCCCGGCGGGCCACCGTGGGCGTCAGGAGGGGTGCGACGGCGACGACAGCGGCAGCCTTGCGCGCGGCGGGGACTGCGAGCGCGACATCGAGTGCTTCTGCGTCGTAGCCCAGGAGCGCCAGGGCGGTCGCTCGCTCGCCCTGAGCGCGGATGGCACGCGCCACCTGTCGTTCGGCTTCCCGGACCTCGCCGCGGCGCCGCGCCGGAAGTGCGTGGAGAACCGCTGCGACCACTCCGGCCCGGCGGGCACTCGGGCGGAACCGGCGCAACACGACAACTGCCTGCCTGGCGCCCTCCTCGGTCAAGGACGGGGCGACCGAGGCCACAACGTCGAGCGCCGACCCTTCATCGAGCAGCGCCGCGTCGTCCAGCACGACCTCGTCAGCGAGCTCTGGCGACAGACGCCCCGCGAGGCCCACGAGAGCCCGCACGCGCGCCTGCCGATCGCAGATCGAGCGCGCGTCCTCGAGGCAGGTGCGCACTTGGGGCTCGGGTATCCGAGGCGCGACCGCCACCAGCGCGTCCGCGCTGGTCTGGTCGTCACCGAGGGCGCGGGCCGCCGCGGGAACGACGACAAGTGCCCTCGGCGGAAGGTTTCCAGCGATCGTGACCAAGGTGGAAGCGCGACTGCCGTCCTCGAGTCCCAGCGCCTCGGTAACGATCCGGCTCCGGTCCTCGGCGCCCGCCACGGCAGCGAGCTCGGCGAACAGTCGCGCACGCACATCGGGGTCAGCGACTCGCGCCGCCGCGACGAGCCCGGCGGACACCGTCCACTGCTTCGTCCTGACCAGGGCGGCGAGCAGCGCCGGCGTGAGGTCGGCGGCCAGCGCACGCAAGGAGGCGTGGACCAAGGCGTACCGGGTCTGAAGACCCACCGCCGTCGCCTGCTCCTCCTCCCTGGTCGCTCGACGGAACTCCTCGTCGGCCAGCTGCCGTGCCACAGCGAGGTCGCGCTCGTAGCCGCGCTCGTCGTCGTTGCGGGTCTTGGCCTCGTACCACGCCGGGCGGCCGAGCCCGGGGAGCTGCAGCAGACGGTGCACGTCCTGACCGCGGCCCGCCCCGACCAGGTGTTCGACCAGGTAGCTCAGCTCGTAGGCACTCAGGCTGCCGAGGACGTCGGACTCGGGCTCAGTCACGACAGGAACCACCTCCTGGCCGGCCCCGCGGGCGCGAACGGCAGTGCCCTTGCCCGCCACTAGCCGCTAGTCTCGACCGAGCGGACAGCCCCGTCGAGGGCCGAGGGGGAGGGACGATGGACCCGATCTCGCTGATAGTCCAGGCGCTGGTCGTGGGGGTGTCGACCGCTCTCAAGGACACTGCCGGCAGCGCGGTGAAGGATGCGTACGCCGGGCTCGTGTCCCTCGTACGGCGACGCCTCGGACGCGCCGGCGCGCCGGACGTCGACGAAATGGAGCAGAACCCCGCCGCCGACACCACCGCACTGGCGACCAAGTTGCAGGCGTCCGACGCAGGCCTCGACCTGGAGCTCGTCCGGGCAGCCGCCGTCCTGATGCAGCACGTCGACCCGGGCGGTGCACGAGCGGGCCGCTACACGGTCACCGTGACCGGTGGAAAGGGCGTGGTCGTGGGCAACGAGGGCACCGTCACCATGAACTTCAACGATGGGGACTGACCCCACGCCGCCACCGGACCCAGGCTCCCGCCCCACCGTCGCCGTCAGCGGCGGCCGAGGCGTGGTGGTGGGGAACTACGGAAGCGTCTTCCAGATCTTCGGTCGCGCCCCGGTCCCGCTGACCTCGCTGATCCGTGCCGGTCAGTTCGCCGCGCTCGTCGACGAGAGGACGCGACGCTTCATCGGGCGCGAATTCGTCTTCGAGGCCCTGGACCGGATGCTGGCCGGCGCCGAGTTCGACTCCGGGTACGTGGTGATCAGGGGCGAACCTGGGATCGGCAAGACCTCCATCGCGGCCTCCCTGGTGCTGCGCGGCGCGTACGTGCACCACTTCAACATCGCCGCGGCGAACATCAGATCACCGCGCCAGTTCCTGGAGAACGTCTGCGCACAGCTGGCGGTGCGCTTCGGGCTCCCGCACCAGACCCTGCCGGCCGCTGCCGGCGAGGACGGAGGTCTCCTCAGCCAGCTCCTCGCCGAGGCGGTCCAGGTCGCCGCCGAACGCGGGGAGCTTCCACTGGTCGTCGTGGTCGACGCCATCGACGAGGCCGATCGGGGCGACCTGGGCCCGGACGCCAACCGGCTCTACCTGCCGCGCACGCTGCCGCCCGGCGTCTTCTTCGTGCTGACCGCACGCGAGGAGTCCGACTACCAGCTCGACGTCGACCACGAGGCCGACATCTGGATCCGGGACAACGACGAGCGGAACCTCTCCGACGTCGACCGGTACGTCCGCGCGTTCGTCGCTGATCACGGCGACGCAATGGCGGCGCGGATCGCCGCTCTGGGACTGGACGAGGACGAATTCATCGACGAGATGGTCGGACGCTCCGAGGGCAACTTCATGTACCTCGTCCACGTCCTGCCGGACATCCTCCACGGCCGCCTCGGGCTCGAGGAGGGCCAGGGAATCGCCTCACTGCCCCGGGGACTGCGCAGCTACTACCAGGCGCACTGGCGCGCCATGAAGAACGCCGACGAGCAGCAGTTCACGACCAAACAACGTCCGGTGCTCTCCTTCCTCGCCATCAGCAGGGCGCCCGTGACCATCGCTCAGCTCGCGGAGTGGGCGGGCCTGGAACTGTCGGACGTCAAGAACGTCGTGCAGGAATGGCGCGAGTTCCTGAACGAGGATCCGGGCCGGCCTGCTCGCTACCGCATCTACCACCGCAGCTTCGCAGAGTTCCTCGACGAGGAGGAGAACCTGCGCTGGTACCACGACAGGATCGCGCAGGTAGCCCTGGCGAAGATTCCCGGGTTCCTCCCCCCGTGAGGGTTCGCGCCATGGCCGTCCGGACGAGGGCACCGCGCACGTCATCATCGTCGGCGTCGTCGCTGTCCGCCGCCGGGGTCCTCGGGTTGCGCCGCTCGTCGACCTAGGGCAGCCAGGTACGGACCAGTGTCCATCGGCTCCGCGTCTGCCGGCCGGACACGCCGGGGCGGTTTCAGGGTCGAGTCTCGGTCGTCGTTGACACGCTCGTCGTCGCAGATGCCAAGGCGCGCCGCCCCGGCCCCGAGTTGAAACGACAGAGGTCTGCAGAAACCACAGTCGGCGATGACCAACGGATCACGCGACTCCGCTTCGCGTCACGAACACTGGTACGGAGTACCGGTACTGGCTGGCCGAGGACTGTCTGGCCAGGGAACACGCATGATCGAAGTGGGGCGGGTGGGACTTGAACCCACGCGCGACGGATTATGAGACGTTCCGACAACGCCCACTACGGCTTCTACCTGCAGCTACGCTCACAATCGATCGTCCCTGAGCTGCTCCACACACGCTGGTACGCCACAGTTCGCACCACGTTTGATCCCACGACCGTCAGCTCCGACCGGAACCGGTAGTCCGAAGGATCTCCGGAGAGCGCAGTCCCAGTGTCCCGCGACCCTCAGGTCTGTGGGGCTTCGGACCGTTTCCTCGCGACCTGCTCACGGAACGCGCTGGAAGCGTCGATACCTCCATCGGCCGGGTCAATCCGGTGGGCGGCGTGAGGGGCCTGGGCTGTGGTCTGCGAGGCGAAATGCGAGCTGGGTGTTCCACTTGGTCATGTCGGGCTCGACGGCCGGGTCGGTCTCGTAGATCTCGAGGCGTGCGGTCCAGTGCTCTCCGTCCGGGCGGCGGTCGACATCCCAGGCCAGGTCGTGCTGCTGGGCCCACCCGAGCAGGAACCCCGTCGCATCCAGCAATTCGTCCGGGTGGCCGGTGTTTCGCAGCGTTGCGTAGCGGCCGGCGGGGAGCTGGCCGGACATCACCTCGTCGTCCGCGTCGATCGCCACGGCGATCGGTACACCCACCTCGACATCCAGGGTGCCGTCCATGTCGACCCTGTCGTACTTCCAGAAGGGCGGACCGGCGGCCGAAATTTCCCGGTCCTGTAACCAGTCCAGCAGACGCGCATGAAGGGGCACCAGCACCGGGCCGAGGGTCTGCATGGTGACCTGCGCCTTGATCGCCACATACGGCTGGGCGGGGCGCTCGATCACTTCCGGTCCGGTGAGCATGCACGGCCTCCCTCATGGTGGTTCCCAAGGCAAAAGACGCATCGGCGGCGCCGGAGTCATCGCTCCGGCGCTGCCGTGCCGCAAAGCGCTCCGGCAGACCTCGCTCGACCTCTCCTCGAGCTCCGTCCCTTCAGGACGAGGCGGCGAGGACGGGAGTCACGACCGCCAGGCTGTAACCAATGGTCGTGCAGTGCACCCGCACACCTGGTCACCCCTGGGCGTTCATGATCCCAGGCGTGTCGGGGCGGTAACACCCGAACACGGGCCTTGCCCCCGTGGACCGCGCCGGCGATGGCCAGCCGCCCCTAGAGCCGGATCGCCACGCTGAACCCGTCCCAGCCGCGCCCGCCCACGGTCTGGATCGCCGTGCCGTCGGCGCGCGGATCGGCCGCGAGTTTCTCGAGGTATGCGCGCACCCCGGCAGAGGAGGGGTCAGCGCGATCGGCGACCATCACGCCGCCACGCCGTACGACGTTGTCGGCCACGATGAGGGCGCCGGGGCGGGTGAGTCGCAGCGCCCACTCGAGGTACTCGGGGTAGGGCTGCTTGTCGGCGTCAATGAAGACCAGGTCGAACGGCTCCTCCGCCTCCAGAGCCGGCAGCGTGTCGAGCGCCCGGCCGACTCGGACGTCGGCCGTCTCGGCGAAGCCCGCCCGCGCCAGGTTGGCACGCGCGACCTCGGCGTGGTGCGGGTCGTACTCCAGGGTGACCAGGCGGCCACCCGGCGCGAGTCCGCGGGCGAGCCAGATCGCGCTGTAGCCGCCCAGCGTGCCGATCTCGAGGACGCGGCGGGCACCAATCGGGCGAGCGAGCAGGAACAGCAGCTTGCCTTCCGTGCCCGAGACGGCGATCGACGGCAGGCCGCCAGCCTCGCTGTCACGGACGGCGGCCGCGAGCGCCTCGTCGTCCCGGGCGAGCAGACCCGTGAGGAAGGCGTCGACGTCGTCAGGGGTGGGGCCGGGTGAAGTCATGCCGCGATCCTGACAGCCGGCACCGACAGCGCGAGGGCCGGGCGCGCTGTGAGCCCGGCCCCCGCGCTGCTGGTGAGGACGGTGAGGAGGGGTTACTCGAGGACAGCAGAGGAGGCTGCGTCGCCTCGAGCGGGTGGCCGCCGATCACCGCCACGGCACGGCGCCCTGGACCGCCGCGTTGAGCACCCAATACGTCTGAGACGCACCGAGGACACCGACAGCGCCGACACGGGACGACACGCACTGCTCCTCGCACTCGTGCTCGCGCTGGGTCCGGTGCTGATGTGCCGGGGTGCGGCCGTTGCTGCGCTCCGGCAGCGGCGCAACCGGCCGAAGAACCGACCGAAGATATCGCCGTCCAGCTTGCTCAGCAGCGGCGACCCGAGCGCCGGTGCAGGTGGGTCGAATAGCTTCTCGTACCGAGTCCGCGCCGTCGGCTCGTCGTCGAGCGTCTCGAAGTAGCGGTCGAGCAGCTGGTTGGCCGCCGCTGGGTCTGGGGGGTCCGGGGATCCGGCGCTCGTCGACGTCGTGCAGCAGCCACGCTTCTACCTTCTCCGCCGCAGCGCGCGGGCACACCGACGCCACCTCGTCGAGGTAGTGCCGGTTGCCCCGACGCCACATCGAAGCCCGGCGTAGACCCTTCACCCTCCGGCACCCCGCTCCGCGGTCTTTCGATCGACCTCGTTCCCGCTCGGGCTGGATCATGGCGTCCACGGTTCGCACCACGATCACGGATCATGACGTTCTCGATCATGCGTTTTCCCAGCTCAGAGGTGGGGCGGGTGGGGCTCGAACCCACGACCGACGGATTATGAGACGTCCCGACAACGCCGACTACGGCTTCTACCTGCGGCTACGGTCACGCAGACCCTTCCTCAGCTGCTCCACCACCCCTGGTAGGCCACAGTTCGCACCACGTTTGATTCCACGACCATCCGCTCGGACCGGAACCGGTAGCCCTAAGGACTTCCGCAGAGCGTGTGACCAATGTCCCGCAACAGGCGCCTCCGTGGGGCTTCGGACCGGACTGTTGTCGACGGGACACCTGTGCACCGGGACTCGAGTTGGCACCAGCTTGCATGGGCGAAGCGCCCCTCGTCCCGCTGGTCGTCTGCGGGACGCGAAGATTCTGTGTGCAGGCCGCGCGACCGCAACGTAGGCGACGTTCTGTTGTCACTTCGGCGGTCGCTGACGGGGCGAACGGCCGAGGAGTCCGAGGACTGAGGTGGTGCTGGTCACCCCGCCCTCCGTGCCCGGTCGACATCGGTCCCGGCGGGGCGCTCGGCCAGCCCGAGTCGGATCATGCGTGAGCGAATCCCGCCGGGGTTGCGGTCGAGACCGTGAGTGAGTTCCTCGACCGGGCGCCCTCGCCGTGGAGCCGGACGAGCTCGTGCTCCTCATCCTCGGTCCACGCGCGGTAGGCGTTCGGGTACTCCTGGCGCTTCACCTCGACGGTTTAGGAGCGCCCGTCGGGCCGCATCACATACCTGCCCCACGGGCCCGGCGGGGTGTTGTCGTCGTCCTCGCGCATCGGCGTGCCTGCCGGAGCCGGCTGATGCAGCCTCGCCTCGCTAACGAGCAGCCGCGCCACCACCTCGAGCTCGTCGACCGGCACCTGCCCACTGACCTCGACGACGACCTGGCCGTCCCGGTCGCATCCGCTGACCTCCACGTGCAGCCGGTTGTCACCGCCGGGCCGGATCGCCACTGCGTACCCGCAGCCACCGTACTGCGCGTGGATCTCGCAGATGTCCTTGTCGCTGTCGCTGCTGCTCGTCGTCGTCAGGTCCTGCTCGGTCATGTCGTTCTCCGTTCCCACACGAGCAGTCCCTCGGAGACGGTACGTCGCACCTCGGACAGCTGCGGCCAGACCCAGGTGTCCGCGGTGACGTGGCCCGACCCGCCAACGGGCCTGCAGGAGCCTCCGGCCGAAGTTGCCGCGCGTGACTCCCGAGCAGCCGCCGTTGACCAGCGGGATTTGACCTACGAGGACGCGCGGCAGGTTCGCGCCCGCGAGGACGGCGCCCGCGTAGCGTGTCGCGGCTCGGAGGACGTTCCGGCGCCCCATCGTCTGGGAGACGAGTCCTTCGGCGTGTCCCTTCAGCGCAGCGCGTTCTTCTTGGGTGAGCTTCCGGCTGGTCTGGCTCCTTTCGCTGGTTCGACGACCGTCGCGGTCTGGTGAGTGTCGGTGGCGCCCGTGGGGTCGGCCGTGGGGATCGTGACGGTGATGGACAGGCCGCCCTCGTTGCGGGGGCGAGCGGCCGCGGTGCCGCCATGGATTGCAGCGATGGACGCGACGATGGTGAGGCCTAGTCCGAAGCCCTCGTGGGAGGCGCGGTCGTTGAGCCGCTGAAATGGCTGGAAGATCCGTTCGGCGTCCGCTCCGTTGATCCGCGGGCCGGTGTTCGCCACGGTCAGGTGACTCTCGCCCGTGATGGTGTGGGTGCTGACCCAGACGTCGCCGGCGGCGCTGTTGTAGCGGACTGCGTTGTCGACGAGGTTCGCGACGAGCCGTTCGAGCAGCATCGGGTCGCCGGATATTACGGCCGGCTCGAGCGCGGGATGCAGGCGCCGGTCGAGCAGGTTGGCGTTGTCGAGCACGTCTTCGGCGATCGTGGCGAGGTCGATCTGCTCGTGGATAGTGAGCCCGCGCTCGTTCCGCGCGAGGATGAGCAGCGCCGCGATGAGGTGCTCGGCGTGATCGACTGCGGTGCGGATGTCGGCTGCCATGCCGCGCAGATCGGCCGGGGTGCTGGCGGGGTTGTCCAGCACGACGTCAACGGTCGCGCGCATGACCGCGAGCGGGGTGCGCAGTTCGTGGGAGGCATTGGCGATGAAGCGCTGCTGACTCTCGAAGGTAGCTTCGAGTCGGTCGAGCATCTGGTCGAAGGTCTCGGCAAGCTCGTGGAGCTCGTCGCGGGGACCGCGTAGCGCGACCCGGGCCGACAGGTTGTGTTCGGACGCCGAGCGCGCCGCCGCAGTGATCCGATGCACCGGACGTAGCGCTCGCCCGGCGGCGAGCCAGCCGAGGATCGCGGCCAAGGCGATGACCACCCCGAGCGTGATCAGCGAGTACTCCAGGAGATGCGAGAGCGTCAGGTCGCGTTGATGCTCCGCGCCCTGCAGCTGGAAGTAGGCGTTGCACTTCACCAGCACACGTGCGTTCGGATGCGTGCTCAGTTGCTCGGAGCGGCACCTGGCGAGGAAGCTGGCCGGGGCCTGCTGGCTCTGCCCCTGCGGCTGGAGCCGCGCGACCAGGACGTAGCTGACGGTCACGACGATCGCCCCGCACACGGCGAACAAGCCGATGTAGAGCAGGGTCAGCCGGGCGCGGACGGTGAGCCGCGGTCGGTGACTCACACCCGGTATCCCTTGCCGATCACCGTTTCGATCAGCGGCGGGTCGCCGAGCTTGCGCCGCAGGCGGGCCATCGTCACTGAGACGATGTTGCTGAATGGGTCGACCTCGGCGTCCCACACGTGCTCGAGGAGTTCCTCTGCGCTCACGACGACGCCGCCCGCTGCGAGCAGCATCTCCAGGATCCCGAACTCCTTGCGCGTCAGGGACAACGGTCGCGAGCCTCGGCTGGCGCGGTGCCGGGCGCGGTCGACCGTGAGATCGCCGCAGTGCAGCAAGGGCGGCGCCGACGGTGCCCGTCGGGACAGCGCCCGCACGCGGGCGACGAGCTCGGCGAGTACGAATGGCTTACCCAGGTAGTCGTCTGCACCCAAGTCCAGGCCGTCCACCCGGTCCTCCACCCCGGCGGCAGCGGTGAGCATCAAGATCCGCGGGCCGGCGCCGGCCAGCGTCCGGCACACCTGGTCACCGTGCACCACCGGCAGGTCGCGGTCGAGCAGGATGACGTCATAGGCCGTCTGCGCAGCGGCCTCCAGTGCGGCAGCGCCGTCATGTACGGCGTCAACGGCCATCCCCGCCTGACGCAGCCCCTGGGCGATCCGGCTGGCAAGCGTCGCATGGTCCTCGACCACCAACACCCGCATCTGTCGAAGTATGCGCCGGTCGACGTGACATCCGTTCGACATCGCCGGTAGCACTGATGTCATCCGCCGGGACGTAGAACACTGGCATGGACATCGCGAGCGCGAGCCGCGACGAGGTGCTGGTGCCGGCGACCGGACACGGCATCCGGGAGGTATGGGGAGAAGCACTGCTTGCCGTTGCCGCGTTTGCGGCGCTCTGCGTCGTGGTCCTGCCCGTCGCGCCGCAGGCCGCAGAGCCCGATGACGGCGCCTACCACGCATCGATCGTGGCGATGAGCGAAGGGCACTTCCTGACGTTGTCGACCGCTCAGGCACGAACCCTGGCAAGGAAGCTCGGCGACAACCCCGCCGCCCCCCCGAACCAATGGGTCGAACTGGCACAAGGGCGATGGATGAGCGAGAAGGACCATGGCTATCCGTTCCTCGCGGCGCCGTTCGAAAAGCTTGGCATCATCCGCTGGGCACCACTGTTCTACGGGGCACTCGCCTGCCTTGGCTTGTTCATCGGCGCCGGGCGCTGGCTCGGACGCTTCGGCGGCCTCGCCGCGGTGGGCCTCTACTGCTCGTCCGGCGCCGCCCTGGCGTTCGCCTGGCGTGATCACATGCCAACGTTCACCGACGCCTCGCTCATCGCGGCCGGCTCGGGCGCCCTGCTGTGGGCGATGCTGGCAACCGAAGCACCTGCCCGGCGACGCACCTGGGTCGGCCTCGCCGGCTTCATCGCGCTCGAGCTCGCGACCTTCGTCCGCTACACCAACATCGTGATCCTCGGCTGCGCCGTCGTGACCGTCGTCGTGGCGTGGCGGCTGCGAGCCACGAGACTGCCCCTGCGCACGCTGTGTTGGTGGCTAGCTTCGGTGACCATCTTCGGCGCGGGCGTGGCCGTCTTCGACGACGTCGTTTACGGCGGCCCGCTGACAACCGGCTACCAGCCCGGCGAGGTCATGTTCAGCCTCGACGCGATCGGGCCGAACCTGCGGCTCATGCCCGCACGCCTACTCCAGGCCATGCCGATGCTGGTGCTCGGGCTGATCGCGCTGGCGTGGATCATCGTGCGGTCGCTGGTGCTCCGCGGGACCAACGGCGAGACCTGCGCGGAGGCCCGCCGCGACCTTTGGGTGGGCATCGCCGTGGCCGCGTCGTGGTTCGCGATCTGGGGCCTCTACTCCACGTACACCTGGACGACCGATCCGACCGACGGCATCGTCACTGACGTCAGGTTCTATGTCCCGGCGATCGGCGCGATCGCCCTGCTCGGCGCCTGGCTCGTGAGCAGGCTTCCCGGCCGTACCTGGCCCGCCGGTCTTACCTCAACCGCCGTCATCACGGCGCTGTTCGGCCTCGGCGTCTGGGCCTTCTACGCCATGTACGCAGCGATCGATGTCCCACTACGCGGCTAGCGGATCGAGATAGCCGGCAGACCTCCCGTCAACAACCGACAGAGCCGTCAGCGCGAGCGGCCGGCATCCGTCACAATCCTGACCTCCGCTGACGGCGCCCGTCTTCCTTCTCGGCGGCGGACGACGAACCGCGGGGCCAGCTGCTCGGCAGGGACTACTGTCGCCGATCGGACCTAGAAGACTGCGCCGTGCACCGCGATCGCGACAACCCCGCCACCGTCGCGCACGAGGGCAGACGCTACCGCGCGACGGATCGGAGCTACGACAGCGCAACGTTGCCCCGCCGGCCGCTCACGTGAGGCTTGCGCAGATCCAGTCCCGTAAGTCGAGATCCTTCAGGGAGACGACCCCCTGTCGTTGCCGTGTCAGAGAGCGATGAGGCGCAGGATGATGACGGTGGCCGGCTCGGGGACGACGGCATAGAGCATCAGGCCGCGTTCAGCGATGGGCGCGCTCCACTGGTCCGAGGCGGCGTCGTAGTGGCGTGCGGTAGGCCGGCAGGGTCGGACTCCAGCAGGGTCAAGCGCTGATCCAGGAGCGCACGCGTGTCGTCTGATAGGTCCAGGCACTGCCGCTCGGCGAGCTCGAGCCACAGCAGCCGGTACGGCGGCGGGGGCACGCCGACCTACAGGGTGGTCCAGCCGCCGTTCGCATCGCGAGCACGTAACCCGGAGAAGTCATCGGCTCGTGCACGCCGCAGCAGTGTCTGCTCCTGCTCGCTGAGGGGATTGGCGAGGATGCAGGCGCGGGTGTGCCAGCGCGTCATCACCTCGTCCACTCGGGCTACGTCCAAGTCCGCGGCGGCGCCTGCCAGCGCGTCGCGCAGCTCAGATTCGAACTGCGCGGCCTCTCGCGGGACGTGCTGAGTCAGCACTGCCAGGATCCCCGGTCCGCTCCGGTGCACTGCCGTCGCTGTCCTCGTGGTCACGACGTCAGGATGTCGCCTCTGTCGCCTCTCGACGGTGGCACGACTCGCGTCCTTGTTCCGCCCGCAGGTCGCTCGACCGCCGACGCAGTGAGCGAGAGTCGTTGCCTCAGGTAGCGGCTGCTGCCGCGCCGGAACCGGGGGGCCCTCCGAGGGCGCCGGGCCGGCCAGGAGCACGGGCACGGTAGCAACGCAACTCACAGATGCCAGGGCGCATCCTGACCAACGGACTGCATTTGATTCCACATTCGCACCACGATGCTTGTACCCGGCGGGGGTATAGGGCGGGTGGACGGCAGAACTGCACGTAGATGGCATGATCGAAGTGGGGCGGGTGGGGCTCGAACCCACGACCGACGGATTATGAGTCCGCTGCTCTGACCGGCTGAGCTACCGCCCCGGACACGACGTCGCCGCCGCACCGGCTCGACAGGCTACCGTCGTCCCTCACGCCTCGCAGGCAGGAGAGGACGATGACCGAGGTCGCCCGCAAGGCCGCCGAGCTGCGCCGGCTGCACACCGGGCCGGGCGTCCTCGTCCTCGTCAACGTCTGGGACGTCGCCAGCGCCCGTACCGTCGCCGCCCTCCCCGGCTGCCTTGCGATCGCGACCGGCAGCTGGCCGATCGCAGCGTCACTCGGAGTTCCCGACGGCGAGGTCCTCACCCGCGACGAGATGCTCGCCGTCGCGGGACGCATCGCGGCCGCTGTCGACCTGCCCGTCACCGCCGATCTCGAGGCCGGGTACGGCGCGACTCCCGCGGACGTCGCCGAGACCGTCCGGCACGCCCTCGCGGCCGGGATTGCCGGCTGCAACATCGAGGACGGGGAGCGACCGCTTGCCGATGCCGTCGCGCGGGTCGCCGCCGCCTGTCGGGCCGCGGACGCCGACAGCGCCGGGTTCGTCGTCAACGCGAGGCTCGACATGAGCGTGCGCGACGGGCGCGAACTCGAGGCGGCGGTGGAACGTGCCCGGGCCTTCGTCGACGCCGGCGCCGCCTGCGTCTATCCCATCGCGCTGGCGGACCCGGATCTGATCGGCGAGTTCGTGCAGCGGACCGGCAGCCCCGTCAACGTGTACGGCAGACCGGGCGGACCGTCCGTCCGGGAGCTCGAGGCGCTCGGCGTCGCACGGGTCAGCTTCGGCCCCGGCCCGCAGGGCGCCGCCCTCGCCGCGCTGAAGCGCATCGGCACCGACCTTCTAGCCGGCGGCGACGTCGACGAGAGCCTGGCCTTCCGCCCGCCGGTCTGAGCCGACAGCCATCTCCGGCGGCCGTTGCACCCGTTATCCGTGCTCTCGGGGCCGGTTTCGCCCTTGGCGGAACGGATAACGGGTGCAACGGCGGCGAGGAGGCAGTGCGAGGGACGGGCCCCGAACCAGCTGCACGGACGCCGGCGCATGACGTCGAGTGTGGTGTAGCGGGCGATCATGGAACGGGAACGGGAACGCGGCGCCGTCGAGACAGGTCAAAAGAGCGGCAAGACAGCGACAAGGTCAGCTCAGAGCAGGTCGAGAGGGCGAAATCGACGGTTAGCGTCGCAGCGTGCTCGCCGATTTCGCCGCGGCCGTCAAGGCCGTGTTCGCCCTGCTCGCGGCGCTCACGGCCGCAGCCGGCGGGACCGCGATCCCCGTGCCTCCGCCCCAGCCCGCGGCCGCGAGCCACCGCGCGCCGGCGCACCGAATGGCTCCGGCGCGCAAGGCCGCTCCGTCGCATCCCGTCACTCCGGCGCGCAAGGCCGCTCCAGCGCACACGGCGACCATCAAGGGTCCCGTCGTCCACGGCAAGGCCACTCACTACGGCCCCGCCTCGACCGGCGGCAACTGCAGCTTCCCTTCCGTGCCGAAGAACAAGCTCACCGTCGCCGCAGGCCCCGACCTCTACGCGGCCGGCGCAGGGTGCGGCGGCTATCTCGATGTCACGTCCGGCGGCCACACCATCCGAGTCAAGATCACCGACAAGTGCCCGGAGTGCGGCCCCGGTCACCTGGACCTCACCGACGAGGCCTTCCGCGCCCTCGCGCCGCTCGTCCGCGGGATCATCCCCATCACCTACCGGGTCGTGACCAACCCGCAGCCGGCTTCGACGCTGTCGTTCCGGGTCAAGGAAGGCTCCTCGCGGTACTGGCTGGCGGTGCTCGTCGACGGCGCCGGCAACCGGCTGCGGTCGGTCGAGATCAAGACGGGGAGCCGCTGGCGCGCACTGCAGCGCAGCGACTACGGCTACTGGATCGCGCAGAACGGCCTCGGCACCGGCCCGTTCACCGTCCGCGTCACGGACGTCGCCCGGCATCGAGCGACGGCAACGAAGATGCGCCTCGCGCCGGGCACCTTCCAGCGCACCGCCGTCCGGCTCTACCGGTAGTTGCCGAAGAAGGACCGCGGCGAGCCCGTCGGCGTTGGCTTCAACCACCCACGCCGAGGACGCACGAGTTCAGGTGCGACCGGCTAGATCTCGTCGGTCCGGGGGCGCGCGCCGGCGGTACGCGACGCCACGTCGCGGACGGCGGCCGCGACCGCCGGCGCCACCGCCGGGTCGAACACGCTCGGCACGATGTAGCTCGCGTTGAGCTCCTCGGGCCGCACGCAGTCGGCGATCGCACGCGCCGCCGCCACCAGCATCTCGTCGGTGATCTCCCGCGCGCCGGCGTCCAGGAGCCCGCGGAAGACCCCGGGGAACGCGAGCACGTTGTTGATCTGGTTCGGGTAGTCGCTGCGCCCGGTGCCGACGACGGCGGCGTGCCGCTGCGCCTCCAGCGGGTCGACCTCGGGGTCGGGGTTCGCGAGGGCGAGCACCACGGCCCGCTCGGCCATGGTCGCCACGTCCGGACCGGTCAGCAGGCGCGGCGCGGACACCCCGATGAACACGTCCGCCCCGGCGAGCCCCTCGACGAGCGAGCCCGTGAACCCGGCCGCGTTGGTGTGTGACGCGATCCACGCCTTGAATGGGTCGAGGCCCTCGCGACCGGCGTGCACCGCGCCGCGGGTGTCGAAGGCGACGACGTCCCGGGCGCCCTGCGCCAGCAGCAGCCGGATGATCGCCTGCCCCGCGGCGCCGGCACCCGAGACGAGGATCCGGACGTCGGGCAGCGCCTTCCCGACGACGCGCAGCGCGTTCGTCAGGGCGGCGAGCACGACGATCGCGGTCCCGTGCTGGTCGTCGTGGAAGACGGGGATGTCGAGCATCTCCCGCAGCCGCGCCTCGATCTCGAAGCATCGCGGCGCGGCGATGTCCTCGAGGTTGATCCCCCCGTAGACCGGCGCCAGGGCGCGCGCGATCGAGACGATCTCGTCCGTGTCCTGCGTGTCCAGGCAGACCGGCCAGGCGTCGACGCCCGCGAACCGCTTGAACAGCGCGGCCTTGCCCTCCATCACCGGCAGTGCAGCGGCAGGTCCGATGTTGCCGAGGCCCAGCACCGCGGACCCGTCGGTCAGGACGGCGACCGTGTTGCGCTTGATCGTCAGGCGGCGGACATCCTCGGGGTTGCGGGCGATCGCCTGGCAGATCCGGGCGACGCCGGGCGTGTAGGCGCGGGACAGGTCGTCGCGGTGGCGCAGCTGGACCTTCGGGGTGACCTCGAGCTTGCCGCCGAGGTGCATGAGGAAGGTCCGGTCGCTCACCTTCCGGACGACGAACCCGTCGAGCTTCCCGATCGCATCGGTGATGACCTCGACGTGCTCGGCGTCCGCGGCGTTGCAGCTGACGTCCACGACGAGGAACGTCGCGTGGGACTCGGCCACGTCGAGGGCGGTGACCACTCCTCCGGCCTTGCCGATGGCGGTCGTCAGGTCGCCGATCATGCCGGCGGCGGCAGGCGCCTCCACCCGGACGGTGATCGAGTAGCCGGGGTTCGGCGTTGACATGCTCCCGCGGAAGGACTCGAACCTTCAACCTGCCGGTTAACAGCCGGACGCTCTGCCATTGAGCTACGCGGGATCGGGCCTGGAAACAGTACCAAAGAGAGGCCGCGCCTTCGCGCAGGTCCACCCCTCCCGCGCGGCCGCATGATCGGACGGAAGTGCATGATCACCGGGGGGGGTGGAGGTCAGTCCCCGCCGGCCTCCTCGAGCAGCCCGGCCTCCGCGCGCCGGACGAGGGCGGCCGCCTCGGGCTCGAGCCTGCGGCCCTTGGGCGGCAGCACCTGGGTGGACAGCGCCCCGTCAACACCTTTGCGCAGGGTGACGAACGCGGACCGGCCGTCCCCGAGCGGGACCTCCCGGGTGAGCACGATCGAGGACCGGACGCGCTCGTGCACCACCTCGGGGACGAAGGACGCGTCGCCGACCTCGAGCGGGGTCGCGACGCGGCTGCCCACCCACCAGACGACGAGCGTGCTGGAGTCCTCGTCCCAGGCGGCGTGGTCGACCTCGGTCCACGGCCGGCGGACGAGCCGTCCTTGCGGGGTGCGTGCCCGCAGCCCCTGCACGGTCGCGGCGACGACCCCGTCGCCGGCGAGCGGCGACCACGCGAGCACGCGCTCGTCCTCGACGCCGAGCTGTTCGGCATCCTCGGCCGGCAAGGACGGACGACGCCCAGCCCGCCTGACCGCGCTCGGCAAACGGGGCATTCTCACCGGGTCAGCCTAGGTCGCGCCGGCGTCGAGCAGGCGGGCGCACCGCCCGCGATCACTTGTCGGTGATCGCGGACACCTGCCACGGTGAGGAGTCCGGCTTCAGGAAGTACGGCGGCTGCATCACCGACAGCCGGGAGTCGTAGACGTAGTTCTTGTAGTACCCGGTGGCGATGGAGCTCGAGGTGCCGGTCCCGACCGGTCCGCGGAACTTCTGGGCGATCGCGCCGGTGACGTTGAGGGTGCCGAGCGGAGAGCCCTTGCTCCAGTTCTGGACGACGAAGCTGTGCCGCAGCGACAGCACGGCGGCCTGCACGTCGTTCACGACGGGGACGCCGGCGAGGTTCCCGCCCGTCGAGTTCACCGGGTGGTAGATCCACACGTAGTTCCCTGCCACCAGCCCCATCACGTCCGTACCCGTGGTCCCGCCGGCGAGGGTGAGGTCGTCGGTGACCACGACGTCGTCCCGCGCGGCGATGGTCGTCTGCCCGGCGACCGTTCCCTGCACGTAGACCGAGCCCCGGCTGCAGTCGTAGTTCGTCGTCGCCGTGCCACTGAACGATGCCCACGACGGCGCCGTCGACGAGCCCTGGGTGTACTGCTCGCCGGTGCGGGGGTAACCGACGGCGCCGAGCGTGCAGCTGTTGGTCGTTCCGTCGACGTAGATGACCGGTGGGATCGGCTTGGTCTGCTCGACGCCTCGGTTGGCCACGTCGAGGCACCGGCTCGGAGTGCCGGCGCGGGTGGTCGAGGGGCTGTACACGCGCATGCTCGCGCCCTGGAAGATGATGCGGGTGGCCCCGGTGTAGTAGCACCCGGATCCGACGGCGCCGTCACCGTCGACGTCCGGCTCGACCTGCTGGAGCAGTTCGCTGTTCCCCGCAGGCAGCGCCAGAGGGGCGGCGTACTTCGGTGAGAAGCCGGCCAGCGGCGGCCCCTGGCTCGTCGTCGTCCACCAGGACCTGGCCGGTGGGGCGGCCACGTTCAGGGCCGGCCAGCTCGACTCCGTCCTGGGGTCCGTGAAGTTCACCGGGCCGTTGATCTGGAGCGCGTCGTTGCTGTGCAGCGGACCGCGCACCGTGTCGCCTCCGGTCCACTGGATCTCCGAGCAGCCGCTGGACGACCCGCGCGCCGGCTGGCTGCCGTAGGAGTAGTAGTAGTTCTTGCAGATGGCGTTCCCGCCGACGAGATCGGGATCCGTCACCTCGACGTCGCTGAGGTAGATGAAGCTGAGGAACCCCTTGGGCGTGATGGACGCGGTCAGGGTCCGCTCCACGGGGGTGCCGCCGGCGGCGTCCGGGGTGCTGCTGCCGGTGACCTGAAGCCGGATGATCCCGGATTTCGCCGTCTGCGAGGGCGTGGTCAACAGGGTGTACCGATAGCGGGCGCCGGCCGTTCCGGTCCCCGGGATGACTCGCCCCGGGAGAACCGGCCGCGAGGGGTCCTGGAGGGCGGGGTTCGACGGATCGGCGTTGCCGTTCTTCCAGTAGTTCGTGTCGGCGTCGAGCCGCGCCAGGTACTCGTCGAGCCCGGCCTCTGCCGCCGCCACCGCGGCCTTCGCGTCCTGGTCGCGGCGGGCGCCGGGCACGGCGGAAACCGTGAACGCCACCATGGTCAGCAGGAAGGTCGCCAGGATGAGCATGGCCCCGACGATCGACACGAGCGCGATGCCGTCGTCGCCCTTGCGGACCCGCTTCTGCCTGCGCACGGACGTCCTCCTCAACTCGAGGCCACGATGTTCTGCAGCGTCACGCGGGCGAGCAGGGGGAGCCGGTGGCTCGCGGAGGGGACGTCGCCGGCGAGAGCGACCTGGACGCTCTGCACCGTCTTCCGGGTCTGCAGGTCGAGCCCCGCGTTCGGCGTGGGCAGCGCCGCGACAGCGGTACCGTTCACGTCGATCGCGCCCCGGGGGTAATAGGTGAACGACGGGGGCTGGGTCGTGCGGAGCAGGCACCTGACCGTGCGCCCCGTGTCCCAGGCGTACAAGGGGCCGCCCGCGGGCGGGGAGGCGAGGACCCGCGCCGGCGTCAGGGCCTCGTTGAAGCACGTCCCGTCCCACGCGTATTCGACGAGCATCGGAACCGGCTGGGTCGCCGAGTCCGCGCCGGTGCGGTTGAGCAGGGCGTAGAACGACAGGGCAGTGGGCGTCGCGGTCACCAGCGCGCTCGCCTGGTTCGCCGGCATTCCCGGCGGCTGGTACGCCACACGCAGCGTGCGCGTGACGCCCTCGACCGCGATCCGCAGGTCGGGCAGGGTCGACGTCGTCACCGTGACCGTCCGGACGGCCCCGAGCATCCCGATGAAGATCGCGGAGAGCCCGGTGAGCAGCACCGCCGCGATCGCCATGGCCACGGTCAGCTCGACCAGGGAAGCCCCCCGGTCCGACCGTCGAGTCGCTGCCTCCCGCCTCATGCCGCGGCCACCAGCGTCACGGCGGGGTTCTTGGCGGAGGGTCCCACCGTCACTGTCACCGGCGCAGCCACGTTGCTGCTCGTGAGGATCCAGGTGCCGTACGGCAGGACCAAGGAGGAGCCCCCGCTCGCGGTGCTCGGCAGGGTCCAGGTCTCGCCGCCGGGGCAACCCGGCCCGGAACCGTGGGTGGCGGTGACGGTGCGCCCCGCCTGGGACCCGGCCGGCGTCCGGACGTCCACCCGCACCGCCCCGACCGGGATGGTCACGGTGGGCGGGGTGAGCCCGAGCACCGCCGGGCGCAGGTCCACGACGACCTGGGACGGGAACGCCTCACTGCAGGTGCCGACCTTGAAGGTCCACGTCTCGGGGAACAGCCCCCGCACGAGGCCGGGCGTCGCGACGGCGCAGCCGGCAAGAACGGGTCCGCCCCCACAGGTGGGCAGGGTGCTCTCCGCGGTGTAGGTGTCGCCCGCGCGGATCGCGAGGCCCGGCGGGACGACGGCGCCGGCCGGGGCGTCAGTCTGCACGTCGGCGCTGCGGACCGTGTCGTAGAGCAGCAGCCCGCGCCGCACGCCGGCCGCCACCACCCCGAGGCCGGTCACCGACGCGGCCTGCGTGTTGAGACTACCGGTGTAGCCCGGGGTGGAGGCGGTCGCCGTGTAGGTTCCGGGCGCGAGCGAGGCGAAGACCGCGCAGCCGTCCGACCCCGTCGTGCGCGTGAGGTTGCCGGGCGAAAGGGTCACGGTGACGTCCTCGGTGGGAGCGCCGGACGCACCCACGACGGACAGGGCGAGGGTGCCCCTGGTGGCGTCGAGACCGTCCGTGCCCACTCCGACAGCCCGCAAGCTGTCGGCACGGACCGGCTTGGTCAAGCGCGACATGCCGGGCCAGGTCGACTCTCACCGTGACGAGCTTGTAGGCGAGGCTGTTGCTCGAGCTCGCGCAGACGCTGTCGGTCGCACCCGTCGAGATGTAGTTCGCGTCCTGCGTGACGGTGTACGTCGTTCCTCCGACGACCTGCGTGGTCACCACCCGCCCATCAGGAATGGCCAGGGCGTCCGTACCGCGGGCCGCCTCGATCTGCCGGGTCAGGAGGTCGGCGGCGGCAGTGCGCTGCAGCGCATCCCGAGTGGCCGCGGTGCCCGAGAGCACCACGGGCAGCGAGGCGGTCAGCAGAACGGAGAACACCACCATCGCCACGACGAGCTCGACGATCGTGAACCCCTCGTCGTCCCGGGGGCAGGCGCGGAGGGCGGGGGCGGCGCCGCCACCCGGCGTCCTCAGCACGCGCATACCCCGGCCATGTCGGGCCTTTTGGCAGTCCGGGACGACGACTTGAGGCGTTCGGCCGAGGTGAACCCGGACGGCGCACGCCCGGGCACCGGCCGGCCCCCGTTCGGCCCGTTCGGCCCCAGGTCGGCGCAGCCGGCCTCCGTTCGGCCCGTCAGCCCCGGTCAGCGCTGCCGGCCCCGTTTCGGCCCGTCAGCCCCCGGCGATGCGCTCGCGCAGCGCCCGGCGCTGGGACTCGACGGCCAGCAGCTCGGCGAAGGCCTCGGCCGCGCCGGGGTCGGAGGCGTCCAGCCGCTGCACCCGGCTGCGCATCACGCCGACCCGGCGCGACACCTCCACCTCCGCGAGCCGCAGCACGACGGATGCGGCGTACCGGGCGAGCGCCTCGTCCGTGTCGGCGGGCAGGGGCGTGACCGCCAGCTGGGTGACGAGCGGCGCGACAGCGGCGGGAGCCTCGTCGCGGACGGCCTCCGCCCAGGCGGTGCCCGTGACGCCCCGCGCCCGGGCGACGCCACCGGCCGCGCGGATCGCATGGTGCACCGCGCGGTAGGCGGGGACTTCGAACGTCGACTCGTCCAGGCCCTCGGCGATCTCGAGCGGCACCAGCAGGGGCACCTGGAGCAGGCACTCCAGTGCCTCCCGCTCCACCCGCGCCACCGGGTCGCGGGGGTCGGGGACCAGCGGGGCGAGCCCGGGGCCGGCCCCCTCGCCCTCCCCCGGCGTCCGCCTCCCCGTGCGGCCGGGGGCAGGGGCCGGGGACGTCGTCCGGGAAGCGGCGCGCGCCACGGCCCGGGTCACGGTCTCGACCTCCATCCCGAGCCAGCCCGCGAGCCGGCGGGCATACTCCGGGCGCAGGGCCGGGTCCTTGATCCGGGCAACCACCGGGACGGCGGCGCGCAGCGCGTGCACCCGCCCCTCGGCCGTGTCGAGGTCGACCTGGGCGATCGTCGATCGGATGGCGAATTCGAACAGCGGCTGGCGGGACTCCACCAGCTGACGCACCGCCTCGGGACCGCGCCGCTGCCGCAGCTCGCACGGGTCCATGCCGTCCTCGGCGACGGCGACGAAGGTCTGCGCGACGAACCGCTGGTCGTCCTCGAACGCCCGCAGGGCGGCCTTGCGGCCGGCCTCGTCGCCGTCGAACGTGAAGACGACCTGACCGCCGACGGCGCCGCCGGCGCCGAGGGTGCGGTCGTCACCCAGCAGCCGGCGCAGCACCCGCGCGTGCTCGCCGCCGAACGCCGTGCCGCAGGTGGCGATCGCGGTCCCGACACCGGACAGGTGGCAGGCCATGACATCGGTGTAGCCCTCGACCACGACTGCGCGCCGCTCCCGGGCGATGTCGCGCTTGGCGAGGTCGACGGCGTAGAGCACCTGCGACTTCTTGTAGACCGCCGTCTCCGGCGTGTTCAGGTACTTGGCCTCGATCCGGTCGTCGTCGAACAGCCGGCGAGCGCCGAACCCGACGACCTCGCCGGTCACGTCCCGGATCGGCCAGACCAGCCGGCCGCGGAACCGGTCGTACAGGCCCCGTGACCCGCGCCCCGCCAGCCCGCTGGCGACGAGATCGTCCTCGGTGACGCCTCGGCCGCGCAGATGGCGCAGCAGCGCCTCACCGGAGCGGGGCGCGAAGCCGACGCCGAACCGGGCCGCGGCCTCCCGGTCGAACCCCCGGTCGGCGAGGAACTGGCGCCCGGCGACCGCGTCGCCCGCCGACGCCAGCTGCTCCGCGTAGAAGTCGGCCGCCGCGCGGTTGGCCTCGACGAGGCGCTGCCGGGCCCCGACCTGGTCGCGCCGGGCGGGACCGCGCCCGTCGTCGTCCTCGTACCGCAGCTGGTAGGCCAGCCGGGCCGCCAGCAGCTCGACGGCCTCGGTGAAGCCGAGGGCGTCGACCTTCTGCACGAACGAGATGACGTCGCCGCCCTCGCCGCACCCGAAGCAGTGCCACAGACCGACCTGCGGGCGCACGTGGAACGACGGCGTCTTCTCCTCGTGGAACGGGCAGAGCCCCTTGACCGAGCCGACTCCCGCATTCTTCAGCGTGACGTGCTCGCCGACGACCTCTTCGATCCGCGTGCGCTCGCGGACGTGGTCCACGTCCTCGCGGCGGATCCTCACGGGCCTGACCTCCTGGTGACCGGGCCTGAAGTGTAGGCGGGCCCTCCGAAACGCCCGTCCCCGACGTCGGCCGGTGATGGCGGAGCCGACCTTGATCGGACGGAAGTGCATGATCAGCGCGGAAGGGGTCAGCCGTCGGTGATGGTCGCCACCGTCCAGGGCGAGGAGTCGGGTTCCAGGAAGTACGGCGGCTGGAGGTACGCCAGCCGGGGGTCGTAGACGAGGGACTGGTTCGGGTAGCCGGCCACCACCGTGCCGGCCGCGTTCCCGGTCGCGAACGGCCCGCTGAACTCCTGCGCCATCGCGCCGCGGATGGCCAGCGACCCGATCGTGTTGCCCTGGTCCCAGTTCTGCAGGAGAAAGCTGTGCCGCAGCGCGAGGACGGCGGCCTGGATCGTGTGCACCACCGAGCTGGCGATGTTCTGCCCGCCGTTGTTCACGGGGTGCCAGATCCACACGTAGTTGCCGGCGACGAGCCCGATGATGTCCGTGCCCGTCGTGCCGTCGGTGACCGTGAGGTCGTCCGTGACGACGACGTCGTCGCGGGCGGCGACGGTCACCTGCGCGTCGGCGTCGCCCTGGACGTAGGCGGTGCCGCGGGTGCAGTCGTAGTTCGGCGACCAGCCGCCTCGGGTGGTGCTGGTCTTCCAGGCCACGGCGGTCGAGGACCCGACGGTGAACTGCTCCCCGGGCCGCGGGTAACCGACGTCGCCCACCGTGCAGGTCGAGGTGGTGGTCCCGTCCACGTAGATCACCGGCGGGATCGGCTTGACCTGCTCGTTCCCCCGGTTGGCGACATCGAGGCACCGCGACGGCGTCTGCGGGGACGACGTCGACGGGCTGTACACGCGCATCGTGGCGCCCTGGAACTGGATCCGCGTCGCTCCAGTGTAGTAGCAGCCGGGACCGACGGTGCCGTCGCCGTCGGCGTCCGGCTCCACGTAGGCGAGCATGGTCGCGTTCCCGATGGGCAGCGCCAGGGGAGGCGCGTACTTCGGCGCGAACGCGGGCAGCGGCGGGTTGGTGCCGGCCTGGGTCCACCAGGTACGCGCGCCGGCGGCAGCGTTCTGGATGGCGGGCCAGCTCGACTCCGTGCGGGGGTCGAGGAACCGCGGCCCGCCGTTGATCTCGACCGCGTCGTTGCTGTGGAAGGGGCCGTTGATGACGTCGCCGGTCCCCCAGTAGATGTTCCCGCAGTCGCTGCGCGCGCTCCGCGGCGGCGTGTCGTAGTAGTGCTTGGCGCACAAGGAGTTGGTGCCGCTGATCGCGGGGTCGAGGACCTCGACGTCACTGAAGTAGACGAAGTCGAGGAAGCTCTTCGGCCGGAGCGTCACGCTGAGGGTCTTGGAGACCGTGCGCCCAGGACCGGCGGGGGCGGTGCCCGTGACACGCAGGCGCAACGCGCGGCTCTGGGCGATCTGAGCCGGGGTCGACAGGAGCTGGTAGCTGAAGGCGCCGGCGCCCGTCGTCCCGGGGATGGGCCGGCCGCCCACGAAGGCCGGATTGGCGGGGTCCGCGCCGCTCTTCCAGTAGTTCGTGTCGGCGTTCAGACGCGAGATGTACTCCTCGATGCCGGCCTCGGCCGCGGCGATCGCGGCCTTGGAGTCCTGGTCCCGGCGTGCGGCCGGGGCCTGCTGGACGACCGCGCCGAGGGAGATCAGCAGGAAGGCCGAGACGACGAGCATCGACCCCAGCACGGACACCAGCACGGAGCCGCGGTCGTCCGGGCGCCGGCCGAGGTGCCCCCCCGGCGACGCCGCAGTCCGGCGGGCGTCACCACGTGCCCGCCTCCGCCACGACGTTCTGCAGCGTGACCCGCGTGCTCGCCGCGACCACCGGGCCGCGCGCGGGCGGGGACCCGGAGACCCGGAAGCCGACACTCTGAACCGTCTGGCGGGCCGTCAGCGAGAGACCGCCGGTGGGGATGCTCAGCGGAGCCGGGTCGCCCCCCGCCGAGGTCAGCGCCCCGTTCGCGGCGTAGCTGAAGACCGGGCCCGTCGTGGTCCACAGCAGACAGGTCGCCGTCGGCGTCGCGTCCCAGGCGTACAGCGACCCGGTGGCGGAGACCGCGGACAGGCGCCGTCCGGCCGTCCGGGTCTCGCGCAGGCAGCCGGTGGTGCTGTCCCAGCGGTAGGTGATCAGGACGGGCGGCGGCGGCGTCCCCCCGTTCGTGCGGTCGACGAGCGCGTAGAAGCTCACCGTGCCGGCGTCCGCCGCGACGATCGCGGACGGCTCGCCCGGGGGGCGGAAGGCGACGCGCAGCATCCGCGAGATGGCCTCGAGCGCCAGCCGGACGTCGGCGGACGATCGGGTCGTCGTGGTGACGGTGGTGGCGCCGCGGGTGAGGCTGATGACCACCGTCCCGAGGCCCGCGAGGACCAGCCCGGCGACGATCATGGTCACCACGAGCTCGCCCACCGAGTACCCGCGCTCATTCCGCGTCTCGAGCTCCGGACCGGCTCTCATGACGTCACCGCCAGGCTCGCCGCCGCGGCCGGCGCGGCCGGGCTGAGCACCACGGGCACGTCCGCCACGTCGTTCGCCGTGCTGAGCGTCCAGCTGCCGTACGGGAGCACGAGCGAGGTCGTCCCCGCGGAGGTCGCCGGCAGGGTGAGCGTCTCCCCCGCCGGGCAGGCCGCGCTCGGCGCGCGGGTCGCGGTCACCGTCCGGCCGGCCTGCGGCAGCCCGCCGAGCCGGACGTCGACAGCGACCGTCCCCACCGGCACCGTGACCGAGGCCGGAGGCGTGTCGCCGCGCAGGTCCACCGATGCGGTGGAGCGGGGGGTGTCGGTGCAGGACCCGGCGGACACGCTCCAGACCTCGGGGAAGAGGCCGGACAGGTGCCCGGGCACGCCGGTGGAGCAGGCCGACCCGGCGACCGGGCAGGCCGGCAGCGAGGTCTCGGGCGTGTAGGTGTCGCCGACGCGCAGCGCCAGCCCCGAGGGCACGACGGCCCCTGCGGCCGCACCGAGCAGGACGTCGACACCGCGCGCGGTGTCGTAGTACAGCGTCCCCCGCCGTACGGTCTGCGCCGCGACCCCCAGGTTGTCCACGGTGGTGGCCGTCGCGTTGGCCGTCCCGACGTATCCGGTGGTGGAGGCGCTCGCCGTGTAGGAGCCCGGGGCGAGCCCGGCGAACACCGCACAGCCGTCGGACCCGGTGGTCTGCGCCGCGCCGCCCGGGGTCAGGGTCACCCGGATGCCGGCCACGGGCGTGCCGGACGCGCCCGCGACGAGGACCGCGAGGGTGCCGGTCCCTGCGCTCAATCCGTTGGCCCCCACTCCCACCGCCCGGAGGGTGTCGGCGCGCACCGGTCTGGTGCTGCCCATCCCGGCCCAGGTGACGGTGACCGAGATGAGCTTGTAGGCGAGGGTGTTGCCGGTCCCCGCGCAGAGCGTGGTGGAGGAGCTGGGGTCGACGTACGTGACGTCCTGGGTGAGGGTGAACGTCGTGCCGCCCGCGACCTGGGTGGTCACCTGCCGCCCGTCGGCGACGTCGAGCGTACGGACGGCGCGGGCGGACTCGATCTGGCGGCTCAGCAGGTTCGCGGCAGTCGTGCGGAGGGTGAGGTCGCGCACTGCCCGGGTGCCCGCGACGAACGTGCTGAGGGCGGCCGCGGCCCCGATGCCCAGGACGGCCATGGCCACCACGACCTCGGCCAGGCTGAACCCGCGCTCGTCGCGGCGGCGGCCGCGACGCGACGGGTCCCGTGCCATGCAGATGCCGTCGGCGTGCGCGAGGACCGACTTGAGGGCTCAGCGCCTCCGCGAGAGGCGGTCGCGCCGGAGCACCGCGGACGTGTCCGTGAGCGAGGCGACCTGGTCGACGACCACCCGCAGGCGCGCGCCGTCGTCGTCCGCGGCCACCCAGGCCGCCGCGAACGGGGGCTCCAGCCCCTCGGGGGCGCGCCGGGCCAGCTCGTCGGCCAGCTCCGTCAGCATCTCCCGCTGCTCGGCGTAGACCGGCTGGCGGGCCTCGGCCGTCATGACGTACACCGCCGCGACGCCCTTCAGGGTGCCGATCTCGACGAGCGTCGCGCGGGGCACGACGACGTCCGCGTCGTAACGCCCCAGCGGCCCGGGCCCGTACCGCTCCCGGGTGGCCCGCTCCGCATCCGCGGAGAACCGGCCGATGAGCTCGCTGGTCATGTCCTTCAGCGCGGCCAGCGCGCGGTGCGAGGAGTCGAAGCGGTCGACCCACGCCGGCATGGCCCGGAGCCGGGCCAGCGCCTCCTCGACCTCCGCCGGCTCGACCTGCGGCAGGTACCAGGCGCAGGTCTGGGCGGCGACGCGCTCGACCTCGTCCCGGTCCGCCAGCCGGGACGGCTCCAGGTGGCCGCCGACGACGGCGTCCTCGACGTCGTGGACGCTGTACGCGACGTCGTCGGCGAGGTCCATCACCTGGGCCTCGAGGCAGCGGCGCTCGCCTGGAGCCCCTTCCCGCAGCCAGGCGAACACGTCGGCGTCGTCCGGATACACCCCGAACTTGCCCGCGACCGGCCCCTCGCCGCGCCGCCACGGGTACTTCGTGCAGGCGTCGAGGGTCGCCCGGGTGAGGTTCAGGCCGCCCGGCTCGCCCGTCGCATCGTCGACCACCTTCGGCTCCAGGCGGGTCAGCACGCGCAGGGTCTGGGCGTTCCCCTCGAAGCCGCCGATCCCCGCGGCCACCGCGTCCAGGGCGGCCTCGCCGTTGTGGCCGAAGGGCGGGTGGCCGAGGTCGTGGGCCAGGCAGGCGGCCTCCACGACGTCGCCCTCGCAGCCGAGCGCCACGCCCAGGTCACGCCCGATCTGCGCGACCTCGAGGCTGTGGGTCAGCCGGTTGCGCACGAAGTCGTCCGTCAGCGGGGCGACCACCTGGGTCTTGGCTGCGAGGCGGCGCAGAGCGCTCGAGTGCACGATGCGGGCGCGGTCGCGGGCGAAGGCGTCCCGCCGGCCGGTCTTCGGCGGCTCGGCGACGCGGCGCTCGCGGTCGGCGTCCGCGTAGCCCCTCACCCCGGCAATCGGGTCAGCCACCGGAGACGGCGAGCTCGGCCGCCCTCAGGTCCTCGGCCAGTCCCGCGTCGAGCTCGCGGCTGTCGAGCCACCCCTCAGGCAGGGCCACGCCGCGGGCGGCATTGGTCCGCCCGCGCGGGCCCTCGGCCGGGGCCCCGGGATGCGGCTGGTCGGCGTCGAGCTGCTCGACGAGCGCGTCGAACCCCGCCAGCGCCTCGACCAGCCCGAGTGCGGCACGGGTCTCCGAGCCGACCACGTAGCCCTTGAGGTACCAGGCCATGTGCTTGCGGATGTCGCGGCAGGCGCGCTGCTCGGCGTCCTGGGGGTAGGTGCCCGCGTAATGCTCGACGAGCAGCGCAAGATGCCGGCGCAGGGTGGCGAGGACGCCGCCGAGCGTCGGGCGGACCCGCTCGTCGCGGCCGCTCGCGTCTGTCGAGAAGGCGGCGGCGAGGTCCGCGAACAGCCACGGCCGGCCGAGGCACCCGCGGCCCACCACCACGCCGTCGCAGCCGGTCCGGGCGACCATGCTCAGGGCGTCGTCCGCCGACCAGATGTCACCGTTGCCCAGCACCGGGACGGTCGTCACGGCTTCCTTGAGCCGGGCGATCGCCGACCAGTCGGCGGTGCCGGAGTAGAAGTCGAGGGCGGTCCGTGCGTGCAGCGCGACGGCGGCCGCGCCCTCGGCCTCGGCGATCCGGCCGGCCTCGAGGTAGGTGAGGTGGTCGGGATCGATGCCCTTGCGCATCTTCACGGTGACCGGCCGTCCCTGCGCCTGCCGGACGGCCTGCGCGACGATCGCGGCGAAGAGGTCCCGCTTCCACGGGAGCGCGGAGCCGCCGCCCTTTCGGGTGACCTTGGGGACCGGGCAGCCGAAGTTGAGGTCGACGTGGTCGGCGCGGTCCTCCTCGACGAGCAGCGCGACGGCGGCGCCGACGGTGCCCGGGTCGACGCCGTAGAGCTGGACGCTGCGCGGGTGCTCGTCCGGGTCGTGGGCGATCAGGCGCAGGGACTCGTCGTTGCGCTCGAGCAGGGCGCGGGAGGTCACCATCTCCGAGACGTAGAAGCCGGCACCGTACTCACGGCAGAGCCGGCGGAACGCCTGGTTCGTGATGCCGGCCATCGGGGCGAGCACCACCGGCGCGGCGACCTCGTAGGGCCCGATCGACAACGGCACGACGGGAATTCTCCCATGTCCTTCGCCGGTCACCCCTCCCCCGCCCCCAGTCCGACGATCAAGGAAAAGTTGGGGATCACGAGGCTTCATGATCCCCAACTTTTCCTTGATCGTCGGAAAACCTGGGAGCCGGACCCGTCGGGGGGTCGGATCTGTGGTCAGAGCAGCCAGCCGGCTTCGTCCGCCAGGCGGACGGCCTCGGCCCGGGTGCGCGCGCCGGTCTTGCCGATCGCGGACGAGAGGTGGTTCCGCACCGTCCCCTCCGAGAGACGGAGGTCGGCGGCCAGGTCGGCGACGGTCCCGCCGTCCCGAGCGGCCCGCAGCACGTCCGTCTCCCGCGCCGTCAGCGGCGTCGACCCCGCGGCCAGGCTCTCGGCGGCCAGCACCGGGTCGACCACCCGCAAGCCTGCGTGCACCCGCCGCACCGCGTCGGCCAGCTGCCGGGCCGGGGTGTCCTTGACGACGAACCCGCTGGCCCCCGCCTCCAGCGCGCGCCGCAGGTACCCGGGCCGCCCGAACGTGGTCACCACCAGCACGCGGCAGGACGGGACCGCCGCGCGCAGGGCCGACGTGGCCGTGAGCCCGTCCAGCCCCGGCATCTCGACGTCCAGCAGCGCCACGTCGGGCCGGGCTTCGCGGGCCGCCGCCACCACCTCGTCGCCCCGGCCCACCTCCGCGACGACCTCGAGGTCGGGCTCGAGGCCGAGCAGGCTGGCCAGCGCGCCGCGGACCAGCGCCTGGTCGTCGGCCAGCAGGAGCCTGATCACGGGAGCCTCACCAGCCGACCCGGAGCACGAACCCGCCGCCCTCGCGCCGGCGCACCGTGACCGCCGCCCCGGCCGCGGCGGCTCGCTCACGCAGTCCGGCGAGCCCGTGCCCCTGCTCAGCGACCCGGACGCCGACCGCGCCGGCGCCGCCCTCCGGGCCCGGGCCCCGCCCGTCGTCGGCCACCTCGACGCCGTCGGCGTCCAGGTGCACCCACACGTGCCGGGCGGCGCTGTGCCGCACCGCGTTCGTCACGCCCTCACGGATCGCCCAGGCGAGGAGCTCGCGCCTCTCGGCCGGCACCGCCTCGACGGTGCCCGCCAGATTGGAGGGGAGATCCGAGGCGATGCCCGCGGCCTCGAGCGCAGCTCGCGCCGAGACCAGCTCCGCGGGCAGGGAGACCTCGCGGTAGCCGGCCACGGCGGCTCGGACATCGGCGAGGGCCTGCCGCGCCAGCGCCTCGACCTCGCCGATCTCGTGCTCGGCACGTTGCGGGTCCATCTGCACGAGCCTGCCGGCCAGTTCGGCCTTGACCGTGAGCACGGTGAGCGAGTGCCCGAGGATGTCGTGCAGGTCGCGCGCGAACCGCGTCCGCTCGTTCTGGACCGCCAGCTCGGCGATCGTCGCCTGCGCCTGCGCGAGCTCGACGTTGCGCTGGAGCATCCCGGTCACGCCCCACATGGCGATCGAGGCGAGCGCGACCGAGAACGCGACGTCCGCCATCGGCGACCAGCCAGGGAGCTGAGCGAGCGCCACGGCGACCAGCACGCACGCGGCGGCTCCGACGAGACCGGCTCGTCGGGGCAGCACGAAGACCGACTGGACGGCGACGAAGACGAGCATGGCCAGCGCCTGCATGCCCACGGTCACGGCAGCGATGGCGAACAGTGCCACCGACAGCCCGAGGACGCGGACCCGCCAGGCAATCGGCACACCCCACCCGTGCCGTCGCCACCGGCGCAGCCGCAGAAAGGACCACACGTACAGGACGCTGAAGGCGACGACCGCAGCCACCCCGATCACGGCCTCGAGACCGTTCGGACGCCGGAGCGCCTCCTGCAGGACCGGCACGAGGTAGACGAGCCAGATCGCCGCGAAGAGCCAGCCGAGCCGGCCGCGCGCGACCGCACGGCCGGCTTCGTCGCCGCTCGGGACGGCGACCCCCGCCGAGAGCTCCGGACGCGCCACGGGGACGACGGTAGCCGTCGTCCCCGCAGCGCTCCTCGTGCTGCCGGACATGTCAGACCCGTCGGGTGTCGCGGCGGAAGAGCAGCGCGGCTCCGGCGACGAACAGTGCGAGCCAGAGAACGATGTTGGCGACCGCGCCCCAGTCGAAGGCGTCGTGCGTCAGCGGCATGCGCGCCAGCTCCCCGAGGCCGTAGGCGGGCGTCAGCTTCGCGATCGTCTGCACCGTGGGGTCGAGGAACTGCAGCGGCACGAACAGGCCGCCGGCGAACGCGAGGATGGCCAGCACCGGGCCCAGGATCTGCATGACGTTCTCGCTCGGCAGCAGGTACCCGGCGAACAGGCCGAACGCGGCGAAGACGAGGGCACCGAGCCAGGCGACGAGCCCGCAGACGATCCACTGCTCGGTCGTGAGCCGGACGCCGGCCGCCGCGCCGACCGCGAACTCGACGAGGACCGCCGAGAGCCCGAGGACCATGGCCGTGACGACCTTGGTCGCGATGTACGCGACCGGGTGCAACGGCGTGAGCCGAAGCTGCCGGCTCCAGCCCTGGGCCCGCTCGATGCTCACCATCGCGCCGCCACTGGTGGTGGCGAGCATCGAGCCGTAGACGGCGAGGCTGACGAGCACGTACGCCTGGGTGGCCTGGTCGGCCCGCCGGGAGCCGAACAGGAAGAAGAAGGCCGCGGGCATCACCAGCGTGAAGATCACGGTGCGCCGGTTGCGGAGCATCCGGCGGACCTCCAGGCCCAGGAACGTGAGGTTGAAGCCGCCGAGCGGAGGCATGCGCCGCTCGGGCGCGGCGAGGGTGGCGCTCATCGGGTGCTCCCGGTCTCGCTGTCGGTGGTGAGGGCGACGAAGGCGTCCTCGAGGCTGTGGGCGGTGATCTCCAGGTCGCGCGCATCCGTCTCGGTGAGGAGGTGGCGGGCGGTCGCGTCGGAGTCCGTGGTGCGGAGCAGCACGGCGTCCCCGCGCACCTCGACCGACTCGACCCCGGGCAGGCCGAGCAGCGCCACCTGGTCGGCGTCCGGAAGGGTGGCCCGCACCGTCCGCCCGGACGCGAGGCTCTTCACGTGCGCAGGCGAGCCGTCCGCGACGACGCGGCCGTGGCGCACCAGGACGATGCGGTCGGCGTAGGCGTCGGCCTCGTCGAGGTAGTGGGTCGCGAAGAGGACGGTCCGGCCGCGGGCGGCGTCCGCCCGGATCGCGGCCCAGAAATCGCGCCGGCCCTCGACGTCCATGCCGGTGGTGGGCTCGTCCAGCAGGAGCAGGTCGGGGTCGGGCACCAGGGCGAGGGCGAAGCGCAGCCGCTGCTGCTGGCCGCCCGAGCACGCCCCGACCCGGCGGTCGGCGATGTCGGCGATCCCGGCACGTTCGAGCACCTCACCGGCGGGGCGGGTGCTGGGGAACAGGCTCGCCGTCAGACGCACGGTCTCGGCGACCGTGAGGTCCTTGAGCAGGCCGCCGGTCTGCAGGACGGCGGCGATGCGCCCCGCGCGGATGGCGTCCGCGGCCGAACCGTCGAGGATCTCCACGGAGCCCGCGTCGGGACGCGTGAAGCCGAGCATCATGTCGATGGTCGTGGTCTTCCCCGCACCATTCGGGCCGAGGAACGCCACGATCTCGCCGGGGCGGACGACGAGGTCGATGCCATCGACCGCGGTGACCTGCCCGTTGCCCGTGCCGAAGCGCTTGACGAGACCGGTGAGCCGGACGGCGGTCGTCCCGCCGGCCAGGTTCGCCGTCCCGGTCCCCCGCGGTGTGGTCGTCGTTTGCATGGGTCGAGCGTCCCCCGCGGCGGGTCGGCGTCCACGGTGGGTGCGTCACGGTCCTGGCATGACATCTGTCACCACCGGGTACGGGGCGCCCATGGCGGACTACGAACGCACGACCACGGTCGACGCTCCGGCCGACGACCTCTTCGAGTACCTGTCGAAGGTCGAGAACCTGCCGAACTACATGGACCGGATGACGTCGGCGCACAGCCTCGCGGGCGACGAGGTCGAGGTCGAGGCGAAGATCGAACCGGGCGACGCCGGCGGCGGCTCCGCCGGTTCGGGTGGCGAGCAGACCGTCGGCGGCGAGGCGTGGTTCACGATCGACGCCGACCACATGAAGCTCAACTGGGGGGCCGAGGGCCCGCACGACTACTCCGGCGAGCTCGAGGTCACGCCGGACGGCGCCGCTTCGCAGGTCACAGTGCGGCTGCACACCATGCACGACGCCCCCGGCATCGAGGACGGCATCGAGCAGACGCTCGCCAACATCCAGCGCATCGCCGGCGCCGACGGCGGCCTGAACCCCGGCACGGGGACGGCCTGACCCCTCCCCCCAGAGCGACGATCAAGGAAAAGTTAGGGATCATGGCACGCAATGATCCCTAACTTTTCCTTGATCGTCGCAGGCTGTTCTGATCGTCGGGGGGTCAGCAGCCGGGGAGCCGGCCGGCCAGCCAGGTCGTGACGCCGGTCAGCGGGACGCGCTCCTGCGTCATCGAGTCCCGCTCGCGGATCGTGACGGCCTCGTCCTCGAGCGTCTCGAAGTCCACGGTGATGCAGAAGGGCGTACCGATCTCGTCCTGGCGGCGGTAGCGGCGCCCGATCGCCTGGGCGTCGTCGAACTCGACGTTCCAGTTCCTGCGCAGTTCGGCGGCGAGGTCGCGCGCCTTCGGCGAGAGCGCCTCGTTGCGGGACAGCGGCAGGACCGCGGCCTTCACCGGTGACAGGCGCGGGTCGAGCCGCAGCACGGTGCGCTTGTCGACGCCGCCCTTGGCGTTGGGCGCCTCGTCCTCGTCGTACGCCTCGACGAGGAACGTCATCAGCGATCGCGTGAGGCCCGCCGCCGGCTCGATGACGTACGGCGTCCAGCGCTCGCCCTTGGTCTGGTCGAAGTACGTCAGGTCGGCGCCCGAGTGCTTCGCGTGCGTCGTCAGGTCGAAGTCGGTGCGGTTCGCGACGCCCTCGAGCTCGCCCCACTCGCTACCGGGGAAACCGAAGCGGTACTCGATGTCGACGGTGCGCTTGGAGTAGTGGGACAGCTTCTCCTGCGGGTGCTCGTAGTGGCGCAGGTTCTCGGCCGAGACGCCGAGGTCGGTGTACCAGCGGGTGCGCTCGTCGATCCAGTACTGGTGCCATTCCTCGTCGGTGCCGGGCTCGACGAAGAACTCCATCTCCATCTGCTCGAACTCGCGGGTCCGGAAGATGAAGTTGCCCGGGGTGATCTCGTTGCGGAAGGACTTGCCGATCTGGCCGATGCCGAACGGCGGCTTCTTGCGGGCCGACGTCATCACGTTGAGGAAGTTCACGAAGATGCCCTGCGCCGTCTCCGGGCGCAGGTAGTGCAGGCCGGACTCGTCCTCGACCGGGCCGAGGTACGTCTTCAGCAGGCCGTTGAACTGCTTCGGCTCGGTCCAGGCCCGGTTGCCGCAGTTCGGGCAGGGGATCTCGGCGAGCGGGGCGGTGCGGCCCTTGCGCTCGGCGAACTCCTCCTCGAGGTGGTCGGCGCGGTAGCGCTTGTGGCAGGCCTGGCATTCGACCAGTGGGTCGACGAATTCCTTGACGTGGCCCGACGCCTCCCACACCTGGCGGGGCAGGATGATCGACGAGTCGAGGCCGACGATGTCGTCGCGGCCGGTGACCATGAACCGCCACCACTGCCGCTTGATGTTCTCCTTCAGCTCGACGCCGAGCGGCCCGTAGTCCCAGGCCGAGCGGGTGCCCCCGTAGATCTCTCCCGACGGGTACACGAATCCCCGGCGCTTGCAGAGGTTGACGACGGCGTCGAGTCGGGCTTCGCTCGAGAGCTTGGCGGCCACGGGAGGAACTCCATCCGGCTGGGTGTCGGCGGGTGAACGGCAACGAGGCGGGCGGCATTCCGCCCGCCGGGGTCGGACCACCGTATCGCCGGGTGCGGGAGCGGGCGGCGATACCTGCGCCTTACTCCAGCGCGCGGGGCGCGCGGGGGGTGGCCGCCTCGCCGAGGTTCACGCGATCGGCGTCGGCGGCGAGCGCGAGCTCGCCCTCGACGACGCCGGCGGGGGTCCAGACCAGCAGGTCCTCGAACGCCGTCGGCTCGTCGATCGCCTGCGACAAGAGCGGGACCGCGCTCACCTTGACGTCGTACGCCGACAGTGCCCGGCGGTAGTCGCCCACCGAGGTCCACGTCGTCGTGAGGGTCCACAGCGCCGGGTCCTCGACTGCTCGCGCGAGGTGCGCCGACAGGCAACCGCGACGCTGCGTCAGTGCGAGCAGTGCCGTGCGTGCACGCTCGCGGAAGGCCGCGGCCTCGTCCTCGGCCACGTGGTAGCGGGTCACGACGAGCATCCGGCCACCGTAGCCCCGCTCCCCGACGCCACCGACCTGGACCGCGGTGCGAACGAACCCGGCTCGGCCCCGGCGACAGGCCGCTCCGACGGCGCGAGCGTTCGCCGGGCGGTCCGCCTGCGTGGACCGCTGCGCGAACAAAGTGCGGCCGAAACGGGCGACACGCCGCGCGAGCTCCCGATTGTTCGCGCAGCGGTACGCAGCGCGGCGGGCACGCTCGAAGGACTGCAGAAGTTGACGCCCGACCTCGGCGCGAACGAGAATCGTTCTCATGCAGTTCCGGGCCTCGATGCTGGCGGCCGCGCTCGCGGTGTTAGCCGCCGGCCTGCTCACCGGCTGCGCACCGAGCGCACGGGCCGAGGCGCGGTCGCAGGGCCGGCTCCTGGTCGTCACGAGCGCCTACCCGATCCAGTTCGTCGCCGAGCGCGTGGGCGGTGCCCGCACCCACGTGGTCGACCTCGCCCGGCCGGGCGCGGAGCCGCACGAACTCGAGCTCACCCCCCAGGACGTCGCCGCCGTCGAGGACGCCGATCTCGTCGTCTACCTCGGCGGCTTCCAGCCGGCGGTGGACCGCGCCGTCGCCTCCTCGGCCGGCGGCCGCGCCCTCGACATCACCCCGGCCGCCCGCCTCGACCTCGCCGCGCCACGGGAGGACGAGGGCCAGGGGCACCCTGCCGCTCAGCCGCAGGGGGCGCTGGACCCCCACTTCTGGCTCGACCCGACGCGGCTCGCCGACGTGGCGGACGCCGTCGCTGCTCGCCTCGGCCAGGTGGCGCCGGCGGACGCCGCCGCGTTCACGGCACATGCCGTCGCGCTGCGCGCCGAGCTGACAGCCCTGGACGCCGACCTGCGCGCGGGGCTCACGTCCTGCCGGAGCAGGAGCCTCGTGACGGGGCACGCGGCGTTCGGGTACTTCGCCCGCCGCTACGGGTTGCACCAGGTCGGCGTGACCGGGCTGGACCCCGAGGCCGAACCGGACGCCGCCGAGCTGGCCCGGGTCGCCGAGTTCGTCCGCCGCGAAGGAGTCGCCACGGTGTACACCGAGACGCTGGCGAGCCCGGACGTCGCGCGGGCCCTCGCCGCCGAGACGGGCACCCGGACCGCGGTGCTCGATCCCGTCGAGAGCCGCCCCCGCACCGGCGACTACATCTCGGCTCTGCGTGCCGACCTGGTCACGCTGCGCGCCGGTCAGGGGTGCTCGTGACGACCCCCGTGATCGCGTTGCAGGCCGTCGCCGTAGGCTACGGGGACCGGCCGGTGGTGGAGGACGTCGATCTCGTGGTGCGTCCCGGCGAGGTGGTGGCCCTTGTCGGCGCGAACGGCTCCGGCAAGACCACTCTGGTGCGCGGGGTGCTCGGACTCGCCCCGGTGCTGGCCGGCCGGGTGGAACTGCTGGGCCGGCCCGCGGAGTCCTTCCGGGACCGCTGGCGCCTCGGCTACGTCCCTCAGCGCCACACCGTCGGCGGCGGCATCCCCTCGAACGTGCAGGAGGTCGTCGCCTCGGGCCGGCTGGCCCGCCGTCGCCTGCTGTCCCGCCCGACGCCCGCCGACCGCGAGGCCGTTCGCGAGGCCCTGGAGATCGTCGGCCTCGCCGACCGCCGGCACGCACCGGTGGCGACCCTCAGCGGCGGGCAGCAGCGGCGCACGCTGATCGCGAGGGCGCTCGCGGCCGAGCCCGACGTCCTGATCATGGACGAGCCGACCGCGGGGGTGGACGCCGCCGGCCAGGAGAGCCTGGCCCGGACCCTCACCCGACTCGTCGGTCAGGGCCTCACCCTCGTCGTCGTGACCCACGAGATCGAACCGCTGCTGGGGCTGCTGACCCGAGTCGTCGAGCTCCGTGAGGGCCGCATCGTGCGGGACGAGCCGCTGGTTCCCGGCACGCGGGTGGTCGACCTCGACGCGGCGAGGCGGGACGCCCGATGACGGCGCACTCGGTGGTCAGCGCCGTCGCGGCCGACGGCCCCGACCTGGGCCTGCTGCACTACGCCTTCATGCGTCGCGCGCTGCTCGCCTCGGTGCTCGTGGGCATCACTGCGCCGGTGGTCGGCATCTACCTCGTCCAGCGCAGGCTCGCGCTGATCGGGGACGGGCTCGGGCACGTCGCGCTCACCGGCGTCGCGCTCGGCCTGCTCACCGGTGCGGCGCCGACGCTGACGGCACTGGTGGTCGCCGTGGTCGGCGCGGGCGCGGTCGAGCTCGTCCGGGCCCGCGCCCGCGCCAGCGCGGACGTGCTCATGGCGGTCATGTTCTACGGCGGCATCGCGGGCGGCGTCCTGCTCATCGGCCTCTCCCCCGGCGGGACGCCGGCCAACCTCACCTCGTACCTGTTCGGGGCGATCACCACCACGACCGCCTCGGACCTCGTGGTGTTCGGCGTGCTCAGCGCCGCGGTCCTGCTCCTCGTGGGCACGCTCGCGCCCCGCCTGTTCGTGGCCACGAACGACGAGGAGTACGCGCGGGCGAGCGGGCTGCCGGTGACGGCGCTGAACACGCTGCTCGCGGTGCTCACCGCGGCGACGGTCGTCGTCTCGATGCGCGTGGTCGGGCTGCTCCTCATCAGCGCGCTGATGATCGTCCCCAACGCGGTGGGGCAGGTGACGGCCACCAGCTTCCGCGCCAGCCTGCTGGTGGCCCTCGCGGTGGGGCTGGTCGTGAGCGTCTCGGGCACGGCCGCTCTCGTTCTACGTCGACACCCCGTCGGGCGCGACGATCGTGCTGCTGGCGATCGCCGTCTTCCTGGCCGCGGTGACGTTCAGCGCCGCCCGGGCCGCCGTCCACGCCCGGCGGCGCCACCACGCCAGCGGGCACCGGCACGAGCACGGCCCGGGGTGCGGGCACGAGGCGCTGGTGCACGGCGACCACGTCGACTACGTCCACGACGGTCACCGGCACGCGGCGCACGGCGCCCAGTACGACGAGCACTGAGCGACGGGCTGCCGGACGGGTGCGGGAACGGGCAGGAGGCGAGAGGTGACGGAGCGCGGCGAGCGGGCCCATGCCAAGGCCCAGCCCAGGGTCCAGACCCGGCAGCGCAGCGCCGTCTGGGCGGCGCTGGAGGCGGCCGGCGAGTTCCAGAGCGCGCAGCAGCTGCACGCGCGGCTGCGCGCGGACGGCGACGGCGTCGGCCTGGCCACCGTGTACCGGACGCTGCAGCAGCTCGCGGACGACGGGGACGTCGACGTGCTGCGGACCGCGGACGGCGAGGCCGTCTACCGGCGGTGCAGCACCGGCCGTCACCACCATCACCTCGTCTGCCGGTCCTGCGGCCGAACGGTCGAACTGGACGCCGCCGCCGTCGAGCGGTGGGCGCGCCGGATCGGCGAGGAGCACGGATTCAGCGACGTGGAACACGTCGTGGAACTCTTCGGGACGTGTCGTGAATGCGCGGCGACCCATTGTCACGACTGACCGCCGATGCGGTCGAGGTGCTCACTCGTTCGCGTTAGTCGAACGCCTTTTCTGACGGCAGCCTGTGATACCTCCATTCCAGCACCTCGTGCCGGGGGGTATGAGGCGCCGGAATCCCGCGGATTTCCCCGCGTGGCCTTCCGCAGGTGCCCCGGGGTGGAACCTGCGCCACGTCCGTCGTAGCCGGCGCGTGGCCGTGGAGGCCGGATTCCTCTTCGCGGCGGACGAACGGGCGGGGTGGTCATGTACGGCAAGCACGACCTGCACGGCAGGTACGGGGCGGCGCTTCTCATCCGCCGGCGGATGAGGCCCGGACGTGCACGCCGGACGAGCCGGTGGGCCCGGATCCGGCTCACCCCCATGGCCCTCGCGGACGCCGGCGCCTGGACGTTCGGCGTCGTCGCGGCGGTGCTGCTGCGATACGACGTCGCCCTCCCGGACGTCGACCTGAGCCGGGTGGCCCTCGTGGTGGCGGTGGCCGTCGCCGTGCACGTGAGCGTGGGGCTGTGGGCGGGCCTGTACGTGGGTCGCCGGCGACCCGGCAGCTTCGACGAGATGTCGGCCCTGGCCGCCACGCTGTCGCTCGCCGGCGTCGCCGCCGTCTTCCTGGACCTGCCCCTGCCCCGGCTGGTGCCGCTCGGGAGCGTGGTCGGCGCCGGGTCCATCGCCTTCGTTCTCACCGTGGCCATCCGGTCGGTGCACCGGGTGTGGGTCGACCGGCGGCTGCGGCCGCGGGGCGAGGACGTGGCCCGAGCGGTCGTCGTCGGCGCCGGGGAGGACCTCGCCCAGGTCGTCCAGGCCATGATGCGGCAGCCGAACAGCCAGTACCTGCCCGTGGCCCTGCTCGACGAGGATCCGCGCGGCGGCCCGCTCGTCGTGAGCGGCGTGCCCGTGTTCGGCGCGCGGGCCCGGCTCGCCGAGGCAGTTCAGGTCGACCGCCGCCGACACGGTGATCGTCGCGGGCCTCCAGCGTGATCCCGCGTTCCTACGCGCAGTGATCCGCGAGGCGGGCGAGCTCGGCGTCGACGTGAAGGTCCTGCCGCCGATCTCCGAACTCCTGCGTGGAGGCCTCGACGAGCTGCAGCCCGTCGCCCCCGAGGACCTGCTGGGCCGCGCCGAGGCCGCGATCGACATCGAGGCCGTGTCCGGCTACGTGACCGGGAAGCGCGTGCTGGTGACGGGTGCCGGCGGCTCGATCGGCTCGGAGTTGTGCCGGCAGCTGCACAAGTTCGACCCGGCGGCCCTGATCATGCTGGACCGGGACGAATCGGCCCTGCACGGCGTCCAGCTCTCCCTGGAGGGGCACGCCCTGCTCGACCGGCCCGAGCTCGTCGTCGCCGACATCCGCGACCAGGAGCGGCTCGCGGCCGTCTTCGCCCGGCACCGCCCGGACGTCGTGTTCCACACGGCCGCGCTCAAGCACCTGCCGCTGCTCGAGATGCACCCCGACGAGGCGGTGAAGACGAACATCGCCGGCACGCTGAACGTGCTGGAGGCCGCCCAACGGTACGGCACGAGCCGGTTCGTGAACGTGTCCACGGACAAGGCCGCCGACCCGACCAGCGTGCTCGGATACAGCAAGCGGATCACCGAGCGGCTGACGGCCTGGGCCGCCGGCCGGGGCCCGATGGTGCCGATCAGCGTCCGGTTCGGGAACGTGCTCGGGAGCCGGGGATCCGTCCTCACCACGTTCCTCGAGCAGCTCCGCCGGGGCGGGCCGGTCACCGTGACCCACCCGGACGTCACGCGCTACTTCATGACCGTGAGCGAGGCCGTGCGCCTCGTCATCCAGGCCGGCGCGATCGGACGGCCCGGCGAGGTGCTCGTGCTCGACATGGGCGAGCCCGTCCGGATCGTCGACATGGTGCGCCACCTGATGGCGTCGGTCCCGGGCCGGGTGGAGCTCGTCTTCAGCGGGCTGCGGCCCGGGGAGAAGCTGCACGAGGCGCTGCTGGGCGCCGACGAGCAGGACGAGCGGCCCCTGCATCCGCTCATCTCGCAGGTGCCGGTCCCGCCGCTGGAGCCCGGCACCGCGCTCGTGCGCCGCCTGCACGACCGCGGGGCCTCGCACGACCAGCTGATCGACCGGTTGCGGGCCGCCGCCCTGGCACACCCGCTCGACGGTGCGGACGGCGTCCCCGGCCCGCACTTCCCGCTGTCACAGCCGACCGGGCTGCCGGCGGCCGTCGGCTGGCCGTCCGGGCCGGCCGGCGTCACTCCCTTCGCCGGCAGCGAACGTGCCGCGTGGCATGTCAACGGGGACGGGGTGGGCGAGCGGTGACGGCCGCCCTCCCGCCGCATCCACCTGTCCCCGCCGACCGTCGGCGCCCGCGAGCGCGAGCTCCTGCTGCGGGCGTTCGACTCCGGCTGGATCGCCCCGGCGGGCCCCGACCTGCCGGCCTTCGAGTCCGAGGCCGCGGCGCTGACCGGACGGCGGCGCGCCGTCGCCGTCGGGAGCGGCACGGCGGCGCTCCACCTCGCCCTGATGGCGGCCGGGGTCGGTCCCGGCGACGAGGTGCTGGTGCCGTCCTTCACCTTCGCCGCCAGCGCGAACCCGGTGGTGTACGCCGGCGCCCGGCCGGTCTTCGTCGACAGCTCGCCCGGCGACCTGGACCGTGGACCCTGACCTGGTGCGGCAGGAGCTCCGGCGGGCCGCGCGGCAGGGGCGGCCGATCCGGGCCGTCGTGACCGTCGACATCTACGGCCAGTGCGCGGACTACCTGCCCCTGGTGGAGGCCTGCGACCGCTACGGCGCCCTCCTGGTCGAGGACGCCGCCGAGGCTCTCGGAGCCGACCACCGCGGCCGCCCGGCAGGCTCCTTCGGTGCCAGCGCCGTGCTCTCCTTCAACGGCAACAAGATCATCACGACCGGCGGCGGCGGGATGCTGCTGACGGACGACGACGCGACCGCAGACCTGGCCCGTTCCCTGTCCACCCAGGCCCGCGAGCCCGTCGCGCACTACGAGCACCACCGGATCGGGTACAACTACCGGCTCTCCAACCTGCTGGCCGCAGTGGGCCGGGCGCAGCTGGAGACGCTCGCGGAGCGCGTCGAGCGGCGGCGGCAGGTCTACGCCCTGTACGCGCGCGAGCTCGCGGACGTACCGGGGCTGACGCATGATGCCGCTCTCGCCGCTGGGGAGCCCGAACTGCTGGCTCAGCTGCCTCCTGATCGACCCGCAGGAGTGCGGCGCGGGGCCGGAGGACGTCGTCGCGCACCTCGCAGCCCGCGACGTGGAGGCGCGCCGGACGTGGAAGCCCCTGCACCTGCAGCGCGCATTCGCGGGCTGCCGGACCGTGGGCGGCGACGTCGCCGAGGACCTCTTCGCGCGGGGCGTGTCGCTGCCCAGCGGCTTCGACCTGACCGACGAGGAAGTGCGCTGGATAGCGCGCGAGGTCGCCGCAGCCGTGGGCACCGCGACCACGGCGGGCAGCCGGCCCGAGGCCGCCGTCGCGGGGTCGGCGTGAGGGCTCGCCGGCACGACCGGGTGATGCGGGTGGTGGACGTGCTGGCCGCCGGCGTCCTGCTCGTCGTCACCGCGCCGGTGGCGGCGGCCGTCGCGCTCGCCGTCCGGTGCCGGATGGGCAGGCCGGTGGTCTTCCGGCAGGTGCGGGCGGGACGCCACGGCCGGCCTTTCACGCTGCACAAGTTCCGCTCGATGCTCGACGAGATCGGCCCGGACGGCCGGATCCGCAGCGAGCAGGAGCGGATCACCCGGTTGGGCGCCTTCCTGCGCACCTCGAGCCTGGACGAGCTGCCCCAGCTCGTCGACGTCCTGCGCGGCCGGATGGCGCTGGTCGGGCCGCGGCCGTTGTACCTCGACTACCTGGAGCTGTACACGCCCGAGCAGGGCCGCCGGCTCGCGGTCCGGCCGGGCATCACCGGGCTGGCGCAGGTGAGCGGCCGCAACGAGATCACCTGGGAGCGGCGCCTCGCGCTGGACGTCGAGTACGTGGACCGGCGCAGCGTGCTGCTCGACCTGCGCATCCTCGCCCTGACCGCCCGTCGGGTGGTCTCGGGCGCCGGGGTCACCCAGACGGGTCACGCGACCAACGAGATGTTCACGGGCTCGCACTCCGAGGCGGGACGGTAGAAGCGTGCGGATCGTCTACGTCCACCAGTACTTCCTCACCCCGCAGATGTCGGGCGGCACCCGCTCCTACGAGTGGGCGCGCCGGCCTGGCGAGGCAGGGCCACGAGGTCCACGTCGTGACCACGGACCTCCTGGCGCCCAAGGGCAGCCGCCGGTGGCGCACCAGCGAGATCGAGGGTTTCACCGTCGCACTGGCTCCCGGTGCCGTACTCGAACGAGCAGTCCTACGCCCGCCGGCTCTGGGCCTTCGTGCGGTTCATGCTGTGGTCGAGCATCAAGGCCACGGCGCTGCGCCCGGAGGTCGTGCTCGCCACCAGCACTCCGCTCACCGTCGCGGTCCCCGGCATCCTGGCCAGCCGGCTGCGGCGGGTCCGGTTCGTCTTCGAGGTCCGCGACCTGTGGCCCGAGCTGCCCATCCAGGTCGGCGCGCTGCGCGACCCGGTCAGCCGTGGGCTCGCCCGGGCCCTGGCCCGGCTGGCCTACCACAGCGCTGCACACGTGGTCGCGCTCTCCCCCGGGATGGCCGCCGGCGTGCGGTCGTACGGGATCCCGGCGGAGCGCGTCACCGTCGTGCCGAACGCGTCGGATCTCGAGCTCTTCGCGGGCGGCGCCGAGGACGGCCGCGCGGCTGCGGGCAGCTCACTCCTGGCTCGCCGACCGGCCGCTCGTCGTCTACGCCGGCACCTTCGGGATCGCCAACGAGGTGGAGTGGCTGGTCCGGCTCGCCGACGCCGTCCGCCCGATCGACCCCGACGTCCGGTTCCTGCTCGTCGGCGACGGGCGCCGGCTGAGCGCCGTCCGGGAACTCGCCCGCGAGCGCGGCCTGCTCGACCGCACGGTGTTCGTCCACGATCCGGTGCCCAAGGCGGACATGCCAGGCATCCTCGCGGCGGCCGACATGGCCGCCAGCGTCTTCGCGCCGCTGCCGGGCATGGCCGACAACTCCGCCAACAAGTTCTTCGACGCCCTGGCCGCCGGGCGGCCCGTGCTGCTCAACTACGGCGGCTGGCAGGCGGACCTCGTGCGGGAGCACGGCGCCGGGCTCGTCCTCGACCGGGACGACGTCGAGGGCTCCGCCCGGGCGCTGGTCTCCCTGCTGCGGGACCCGGACGGGCTCGCAAGCAGCGGCAAGGCCGCCCGGGCGCTGGCGGAGCAGCAGTTCTCCCGGGACACCCTCTTCGAGACCTTCGAGGCCGTCGTCACCGGACGGCAGGACGGGGGTGCCACCGATGGGGCTGCGTGACTACCTCGAGATCCTCTGGCGGCGCCGGCTGGTCGTCCTGGTGCCCGTGCTGGCCGCCGCCGCGCTCGCCGCGGGCCCCGCCCTGCTGCAGCACCCCACCTACAGGTCGACGACGACGATGTTCTTCGCGCCCCGCGACCCCACCCAGGGCACCGCCCTCGCCGCGCAGCGGCTCGCCTCGTATGTGGCGCTGGTAGGAGGTCCGCGACTGGCCCAGGGCGTCGCCCAGCAGCTGGCCCTGCCGCAGGACCAGGCGTCCGTGGACGCCCTCGGCCAGCGGCTCTCCGCCACCGCGCAACCGGACTCGCTGCTGGTCACGATCGCGGCGACCGGGACGAGCCCGGAGGACTCACAACGCCTCGCACAGGCGGCGGCGTCCCAGCTCGTGCAGCTGGCCGCGCTCCCTCGAGCCTCCAGCCACCGGCACCCAGACGTCACCCGTCTGGCTGACCGTCGCCGAGCCCGCAGAGCCTGGTTCTCCCCTTGCGCGCACGGCCCTGGTGCAGGACGTCGTCCTCGGCCTCGTGCTCGGGTCTCGCCGTCGGCGCCGCCCTGGCGTTCCTCGTGGAGGCCCTCGACCCTCGCGTGGGCGACGCCCGGAGCCTGCGCCGGCTCGTACCCGGAACGGTGCTCACCCTCGCCGTGCCTCGCGGCGGCCGCGGCAAGGACGACCTCCCGCGACGAGCCGCACGACGATCAGTCCGACGATCAGCTCCAGGGGCCGCAGCCCCCGCCCGGCGCCGTCCGCGTGCTCCGGACGATGCTGTTGGGGCAGGCCGCCGGGGAGCCGAGTGCCGGCAGCCGGGTGATCGTCGTGACGGGGTCCTCGGTGGGGGATGCCACCCGCACCGTCGCCTCCTGGATCGGCACCGCCCTCAGCCGCTCCGGCCGGAAGGTGCTGCTGCTGCGAGCGGACGAGCAGGACGGGTGGGAGGCCGACGGGCCGCCGGGGATCGCGCAGGTGCTGTCGGGCCAGGTGCCGCTCGATGCGCTGCCGGTCCGGGCCCTCGACGGTGGCTCCTGGCTGCTGTCGGGCCGGCCACGCGATGGCCGACCCCGGCGAGCTGCTCGCCGCTCCCGGCATGCCCGAGCTCGTGCGGCAGCTGTCGGACCGGTTCGATCACGTCGTGCTCGAAGCTCCCCCGGTGCTCCCGTACGTCGAGACCGCGCTGCTCGCGGCCGAGTGCGCGGACCAGGTCGTCCTCGTCGTGCGCCCGGGATGGTCGCGTCGGCGGCCGGTGCGGTCGGCGGTGGCCGTGCTCGCCCGGCAGGACGCCCCGGTCACCCTGAGCGTGCTGACCCGGTTCCTGCGCCGGGACGCGTCCGGCTACGCGACCGCCGGGGTCGAGGCACTCCCGCCGCTGTCCTGCGAGCTGGGCGAGTTCCCGCCACTGGCCGGCCGCTCCCTGGCCGTCCCGCCGACGGTGGCCGTCCGCGAGGACGTCGTCGAACCGCCGGACGCCGACGCCGAGGCCGGGCCGGACGCCGAGGCCGGGCCGGATGCCCCCACCGAGGCCGACACCGAGGCCGACGCCGACGCCGACACCGACGCCGACACCGAGGCCGACACCGAGGCGGACGCCGCCGCCCAGGCGGACGCCGACACCGAGGCCGACGCCGAGGCGGACGCCGTCCCCGAGGCCGACGCCGACGCCGCCGCCCAGGCGGACGCCGACGCCGAGGCCGACGCCGACCGCGCCGACGACGAGCGCCGAGCGGACGCCGCGACGAGGCCGGACGCCGACCGACGAGGACGCGGACGAGGCGCAGGACGACGAGGACGCCGCCTGATGCCGGTGCGGGCGCTGCGCGCTCGGCTCCTGGCGCTGCGCCGGGACGCCGCGGCCGCCCTGCTGCTGGCCCAGATCTGCGTTGCCGGGAACGCGCTCGTCGTCAACGTGCTGGCGGCGCGCGCGCTCGCCCCCGCCGGCCGGGGCGAGCTCGCCCTGCTGCTCCAGATCGCCTACCTGGGCTCCCTGGTGCTGCTGCTCGGCATCGACCGCAGCCTGGTCGCGGTCTTCGCCGGGTCGCCGACCGGCACGGCGGCCAGGGCACTGCTCCGCCTGCTCCTGCGGCCGGCCGGGCTCGGGCTGGTGGTCTCGGTGGTCCTGCTCGTGGTCCCCGCGCCCTGGCCGTCATCGTGGTCCTCCTGGCTGGCGGTGGCGGCGCTGTTCGCCGTCGCCAACGGCTTCGTGCGTGGTGCCCGCGCGGTCGCCATCGCCGCCGACCGCCAGGCCGACTACGTCCGCTTCACGCTGCAGAGCCAGCTGGTGCTCCTCGCGGGCGCCGCCCTGCTGGCGCACACGGGCGTGCAGGACGCCGGCGCCTGGCTCGCGGTCTACCTGCTGAGTGCCGCCCTGCCCACCGCGGTCCAGCTCGTCCGATGGTCGCCGCGGGGGGCGCTCCTCGACCCGGACGGGGTGACGAGCGCGCGCCGCGAGGGCATCCAGCTGCTCCCGGCCTCGCTCGCCACCAGCGGGATGCTGCGGATCGACCGGCTGCTGCTACCGGCGCTCGCCTCGACCGCGGCGCTGGGCCTCTACGCGGGCGTCGCGACGATGACGGAACTGCTGTCGTGGCCGCTCGGCGTGCTCGGGGATGCCCGGCTGGGGCGCTGGCGCGCCGACTCGGACGCCGGCAGGCTCGCCGTCCCGCGGATCCTGGCCGGCTGCCTCGGCTACGCGGCGGCCGGCGCCGTAGCAGTCACCTGGGTGATCACGATCCTGTTCCTGCCGCTGCTGGGGCCCTCCTACGCAGGGGCGCGCCCCCTGGTGGTGCCGCTCGTCGCGGCCGGAGCCGTGCTCGGCCTCGAGCAGGTCGCCGTCACGCTGCTCATCGCGCGCCGCCGCAACCGGGCGGCGTCCGGGGTCGAGATCGTCGGGTTCGCCGCCAGCCTCGCCGGCTACCTCGCCCTGATCCCGGTGCAGGGCGCCCTCGGAGCCGCCTACGGCTCGTTGCTCGGGTATGCCGCCGGCCTGCTCGTCGCCTGCGGCCTGCTGGCCCGGCCTCTGTCGCGAATGCGGACCCACGGGCCCCGGCGGAAGCCCGATCTCGCGACAGAAGTCGAGAGCAAGCTCCCCGAGGTGATCACGCGTGGCGTCCGCGCCGGGGTCGGCTGGGTCCCGCTGCTCCCGCTCCTGCTCGTGGCCATCGGCGGGACCTACTCCCTCGATCGGCTGGGCGTCGCCGCGCCGCCATGGCTCGACCTGCGACTTATCGGGCTGGCGGTGGCGGTCCCCTTCGTTGCGGCCGCGGTGCGCCACACGGTCCGGAACGAGCAGCGGCAGGCTCCGGAGGGCTGGCTGATCGGGGCGCTGCTGTTCTTCGCCCTCCAGATCGGCTCCGGGCTCTGGGCCCCGCCGGCGTCGCGGGTCGCCGAGACGGCCGTCGACGTCGCCGCGACCGCAGCCCTGACCATGGCGCTGTACGCCCTGGCGCGGCGCGACCCGGAGGGGGTGGCGCGCCGCGTCCTGTGGTTCCTGCTGATCGCCGGGCTGGTGTTCTCGGCCGCCGCATTCGCCGGCGGCGGCGGCGCACAGGGCCGCTTCGCCGCGTTCGGCGGCGGCCCGAACGTCTTCGTCCGGATCGAGGTCCTCGGGGCTCTCGCCGCGGTGACGCTGCTGGTGGCCGGGGCCGGCCGCTGGCTGCTGCTCGCCCTGCCGCCCCTCGTGGTGGGGGCCGTCGCCTCCGGTTCCCGGGGCGGCCTGCTCGCCGCCCTCGCGGTCGTTGCCGTTCTCGCGGTGCGTGCGGGCCCCAGGGCCCGCCTCCTGGCCGTCGCGGGCGCCGCCGGCAGCGGCATGGTGCTGCTCGTCGCCGCCTGGCTCTACGCGCCGGTGGGCGAGCTTCTCCGCAGCAGGTTCGTGGAGCAGACCGTCGAGCAGCAGTACTCCTCCGGGCGTACGTCGATCTGGCAGGACAGCCTCGGACTGCTCGCCCAGCACCCCCTGTGGGGCGCCGGCCTCGACGGCTTCTACGGAGCGCTCGGCCAGGCCCGCGGCATCGAGTACCCGCACAACTACCTGCTCGCAGTGGCCGCCGAGGGCGGGCTACTGGGACTCGCCCTGCTCACGACGACCGTGGTCGCGTGGATCGCCGCCGTGGGATCCGGGGCGTTCGCCGGCCGGACGAGGGATTCCCGAGCGCTGCTGCGCCGCGCGATGGCGGCCGGAGCCCTGTTCGTCGCGATCGCCTCCATGTTCTCGGGGGGCTACTACGACGCCCGGCTGGCCTGGTGCTTCGCCGCCCTCGCCGCCGCGCTCACCGTCCCGCGGCCGGCCCCCGCCGTCCTTCCCCGGCAGGCCGAGCGGGTCCTCGCGACGTTGGGAGAGCAGGCATGAGCGTTGGCGACCTGCTGCCCGGCTCGCGCTCCCGGACGGCGGACCGCGAGGCGTCGTTCACGGGGGAGGCGTGGTCGCCGGCCGGCGGCCGGTCGCGGCGTCGGATCGTCGCCGTCCTGGCCGTCCTCCTCGCGTCGTCCTCGCTCCCCTGGTTGGTGGGACGCGCCGCCCCGCCGCCCATCCCACCGGTCCCGCCGCTGCCTGCCGTCTCGGCGGGTGCCACTGCGACACCGCCGCTGAAGCCGGCGACGGCCTGGGCAGACGCCTTCGACAAGCAGTGGCGGCTGACCCGCACGCAGGCGCGGCGATGGGCGGCCAGCGGGGACTCGTGGAACCAGTACCCGCTGGCCTACTCGGTCGACGCCCTGACCTCCGCGTACCTCGCCACTGGCCGCGTCGCCTACGTCAAGGACGGCCTCGCCCTGCTGGACGCGGTCGCGGCGAGCAGCCGGCCGTCGGCCGAGCTCCCCCGCAGTCGCTTCCACGACCGCTTCCGTGGCTGGGCCTCGGGACTGAAGGACGACGGCGGCAACGAGATCCCCCTCTACGAGAGCTACCTGTGGCGGTACGGCACCGGTCTGCTGCGGGTGGTCCGGCAGGACCCTGCGTTGTGGAGCCGAGCGGGCCTGCGCCGCTCCTACGAGCGGCTGCTCGGCGTCGCCGTCCAGGACGTCTTCGCCAAGTGGTGGTCGCGCGGCCGCGACTCCTACATCTACAGGGAGCGCGTGCACCTGAGCGCCCACTGGGCGGTCATCGCGCTGAACCTGGATCTCCTGGACCCGGATCGCGTCCGTCGGGCCCGCTACACGACGGTGATCAAGCAATTCGTGCAGGGGTCGGTGGTGGACCGGCGCCCCGGGCTGCGGGCCCAGCTGGTGGCGAGCCCGTTCGACCCGCGGGCGTGGTTCTGGAGCGACGTCTGGGGGTCCTACGACCTGCCGGGTCAGGACGTCTCGCACGGCAACGCGGTGGTGACCTTCGCTGTCGAGGCTCACGACCTGGGGATCGCCATCACGGACGACGACATCCGCCGGTTCCGGTACACGCTGACGTCGATCGTGTGGCCCAAGCAGGGGCCGGGGGCGGAGCACGTCGACGGGTCGGGCACCGGCACCGGCTGGTTCAGCGACGGCTTCGTCAAGCTCGGCCGCTACGACGCGGCGCTGCAGGCGCGGCTGGAGCTGCACCAGCCGGCGAACGGGCAGTTCTACGCCGCGCTCGCGCTCAACGCCGCGATCCTGGGCTGCGGCGGCACCGGGAGCGACCGGCCCCCGGCGTGCCGTCCGCGGAAGGGACTGCTCCCGGCCGACCCCGGGCTCCTGGCGCTCAGTCCGACGGGCTGAGCCTCGTACGCCGGACCGTCCGGCGCGCCTGGGCGACGCCGGTCGTGGCCGCGCGCAGAGCGCCGCGCAGGCGTGCCTCCGTGCTCGTGATCGGCACGTGCTCGATGGCGAAGGACGGGTGCTCGACGGGCCGGGCGCCCAGTCCCTCCTTGAAGCTGATCAGGTCGGGCGACCCCGACGTGCCCAAGTCGTAGTGGGCGCGGCCCTCGGCGACGGCGGCCTCCATCGCCCGGACGTGCACGAGCTGTCCCGCCCCGCGGTTGCCCGCGGCCTCCTTGTCGGTCGCCCCGCCCCAGTAGACGGCCGTGGGCCCGGCGCTGAGGACGACGATCGACGCCACCGGGCGCCCGCCGTCGGTGGCGAGCCAGACCCGGAGGCCGCCGTCGAGCCGCCGGACGAGGTCGGTCCGCCGCCCGGGCGGGTCCCGGTGCAGCAGCAGGCGGCGGGCGAGCGGGGTGGGAAGCCAGTGCTGCTCGGCCCAGCTGTCGATCGAGCGCTGCAGCAGGGTCTGGAAGACGGGCAGCAGCCGGCCGGTGTCGTCGCACTCGATGTCGAAGCTGCGCTCGGCCTTGCGCAGCTTGCGCAGGTGGTTGCGGGACAGGCCCTCGACGACGCCCGGGCCGCCGCCGGCCGGCAGGTCGACGAGGTGGTGGGTGAGGGACCGGCGTATCCATGCCGGCAGGGCGGCGCCCGCCCACGCGTCCCCGTCGGCGAGGCCCGCCTGCACCCGGACCCGGGCGGCGGGCAGGGCGGCGAGGTCGGCGGCCACCGCGGTCACGTCGTCGGCCGTCACAGGCCCCTCGGCGACGAGCCCGGCGCTGTCGACGCCGGCGTCCCAGCCCCACGGCCACGACTCGTACAGCGCGAGCGGCCCGGGCGGCAGCCGGCGCCGGACCAGGGGCAGCACGAGCACCGTCCCGTCGGGGCGGCGGTAGGCCCGGGTCGCGTCGGTGAACCGGCCCGAGGCGCAGAGCATGTCGGCCCACAGCGGCAGCCGCCCGACCGACTGGGGGGCCGCCGCGGCGATCCTGTGCCAGTGCGCGCGGGCCTCCGCGCCCGTGATCATCTCCAGGGCCGCCCCGCGGGCGCGGCCACGCGGCCCGCTCACGCCGCCGCCCCCGGACGGCGGTAGGCCGGGAACCACCCGACGTCGTCCGCGGGCAGCTCGATACCCGCCGCGGCGACGGCCGCGTCGTAGGCGCCCTGGTCGGGGACCGCGCGCCAGGTGAAGAACGGGGGGCGGTCGTCGGAGAAGCCGGCCTTGAAGTGGAAGAGCGGGTTGACCCGCCCGCCCACGCCGCCGCCGAGGTGGAAGGCGCGGTCCCCCCGCGCCGCCGCCCACCGGCGCACCTCGTCGAACAGGAGCTTGGTCGGCTGGCGGGGCAGGTAGACCGAACGGGTGGCGCCGAGGTGGTACTGCACGATGCCGTCCTGCTCGAAGAAGATCCCGCCGCCCGCCAGTGTGCCGCCGTCGTCCACGACCGCGAGGTGCAGGGATCCGGGCACGTGCGTGCGCAGGGAGTCGAAGTAGGCCGGCGGGAAGAAGTACGAGTCGGTCGCGCCGACCCGCCGCATGGTCTCGTGGTAGGCCTCCACGAACTCGGGGAGCCGCGACCAGTCGTCGATCACCACCTGAAGTCCCGACCGCCGGCCCTGCTCGATGTTGCGGCGGTGGTTGGACCGGGTCCGGGCCCAGAGCACGTCCGGCGGCACGGTCAGGTCGATCGAGACGGTGTGACCGTGCTGCACCAGGGTGCCGGCCCGGGCGAGCGCGTCGAGGCGTCCGGGTAGCAGCGGGTGCAGCCGGACGAAACAGGCAAGGATCCCGGCCGCCCCGAGGCAGTCCTGCAGGGACGCCACCGCCGCACGCCAGGACAGGTCGTCGTCCAGGGGGGCGTCGCTGACGAGACCGGGATAGCCGTACGGCGACGTGGCGTCCAGCGCTGTGCCACCCGGAACCGGCCGCAGCACCAGCGGGAGGAGGAACGCGTGCCCCCCTGCATGGCGCACGAAGGCCACCGGGGTGCCGCCGGTGAGACCGGCGTCCACCCGGGCGTAGCCGGGCAGGTGGTAGACGTCGTGCGGGACCCGCTCGAGTACCGCGGCCCACTCCGGGTCGTCCGGGTCGACCAGGCGGCCGTCTCCGGTGCTGCCCCCTCCACTCGCCATGCTTCCCAGGCTGGCAGCCGGCCCGGGGGCCCGGCCCCGCATGCGGGCCTGGTTCGCCCGGCCGGACCAACCGTGCGGGGGCGAACCGGGCGGGATCGCGCGGCGCTCAGTCCGCTGGGGCGCCGCCGGCACGCCCGAGTGCCCTGCGGGGGGTGGTCAGAGCCGTGCGCAAGCCGCCACGGAGGGCCGCCTCGGTCGCCGTGACCGGGAGGTGCTCGACGGCCATGGAGAGCACCTCGACCGGGTGCGCCCCCATCGACTCCTTGAAGGTCACCTGCTCGGGCGTGCCGGAGGAGCCCATGTCGTAGTACAGGCGCCCTTCCTCGACGGCCGCCTGGAGGGCGTGGGCGTGCAGGATCTGTCCTGCTCCCCGGTTGCCGGCCGCGCCCTTGTCCGTGGCCCCGCCCCAGTAGGCCGCCGTGGGGCCGTGGCTGACGACGACGATCGCGGCGACGGGACGGCCCGACTCCGAGGCGACCCACACGCGCAGCCCCCCGCCCATCCGGCGGACGAGATCCGCTCGCCGTCCCGGCGCGTCGCGCCGCGTCAGCACCATCCGCGCCGCCGCCGTGGGCAGCCAGTGCTGCTCCGCCCAGACGTCGACCGAGCGCCGCAGGAGGTCCTGGAACACCGGCAACAGCCGCCCTGTGTCGTCGTGTTCGACGGTGAAGGACCGCTCGCCCCTGCGCACCCGCTTCCGGGTGTTGCGGGACAGGGTGGTGAGCACCGGCGGACCGCCGGCCGCGGGCAGGTCGACCACGTGCATGGTCCGGGACTGCCGCAACCAGCCGGTCAGGTCGGCCTCCTGCCAGGCGGACCGGTCGGCGGTGCCCGGCCAGACCCGGACCCGGGCTGCGGGCAGGCCGGCGAGGTCGCTCGCCACCGCCTCGACGTCCTGCGGGGTCACCGGGGAGGCGCTCACCAGGCCGCCGCTGTCCGCGCCGAGATCCCAGCCGTGCGGCGGCGACTCGTAGAGGGCGAGCGGCCCGGGGGTGGCACGACGTCGCACCAGGGGCAGCACCAGGACCCGGCCGTCCGGGCGAAGGTACGCCCGGGTCGCGTCGACGAAGCGGCCGGACGCGCACACGAGGTCGGACCAGACCGGCAGGCGGCCGGCGGACAGCGGGGCGGCGGCCGCGATCCGCTGCCACTCGGCGCGTGCCTCCGCCCCGGTGACGACCACGGTCCTGCCGCCGCTCGACCGGCCGCCCCGGGGCCAGGGCAGGCCGGGAACCAGCCGGGACTCCCCGCACGCCGGACTCGCCATGCCCGGAGCGTTTCATCCGTGTCACCGCTGCGGGAACGGCACCGGCGCGGTTCGCCCGGCCGGGCCAGCGGTCGTTCACCCCGCCGGGCCCGCCGGCCACGGATCAGCGCGCCGCGTCCACCGCGCCGCCGTAGCGCCGGTCCCGCCGGGCGTACTCCTCGACGGCTCGCCACAGCACCCGGCGGTCCACGTCCGGCCACAGCTCGGGTACGAAGACCAGCTCCGCGTACGCGGACTGCCACAGCAGGAAGTTCGACGTCCGCTGCTCGCCGCCACTGCGCACGAACAGGTCGACGTCCGGCAGGTCGGGCTCGTCGAGGAACCGCTGGATGCGTCCGCTCGTCGATCCGCTCCGGGTCGAGACGCCCGGCCGCGGCGGCGCGGGCGATGTCGCGGACGGCGTCCGCGATCTCTGCCCGCCCGCCGTAGTTGACGCACATGGTGAGCGTCAGCACGTCGTTGGAGCGGGTGTGCTCCTCCGCCGCCTCCAGCTCGCGGATGACGCTGCGCCACAGCCGGGGCCGGCGCCCGGCCCACCGGACGCGCACCCCCCATGAGTCCAGCAGGTCCCGGCGCCGGCGGATGACGTCCCGGCTGAACCCGAGCAGGAAGCGCACCTCCTCGGGCGATCGCCGCCAGTTCTCGGTGGAGAAGGCGTAGGCCGACACGTAGCGGACGCCGATGTCGATCGCGCCGGCGCAGACGTCGATGAGGGACGCCTCGCCCGTCTCGTGACCCTTCGTCCTGGGCAGCCCGCGCGCGTTGGCCCACCGGCCGTTGCCGTCCATGACCACCGCCACGTGGCGGGGGACGAACTCGGACGGGATCGCGGGCGCCATCTCCCCGGACGGGTGCGGCGGGGGTGCGACCACGGGCCCGCGGTCGGCCGGCGCCTCGTCGCGCCGCCGGCGGATCGCCATCAGCGGATCGCCATCAGGGCATCGCCCTCGACCGGTCGACTCACCGCTCGACCAGCCGCAGCGAGCGGACCTGCCGCTCCAGGTGCCACTGGAGGTACGCCGCGACGATCCCGCTGGCTTCGCGCCGGCGGCGGCCCTCGCTGGCATCGGCGACCGGCCAGTCCCCCGCCAGCAGGGCCGCGAGCAGCAGGAAGGTCTCCGGGTGGGGCGAGGCGGAGCCCGCGGGGCGGCACTGGGAGCAGACCGCTCCCCCGGCCGCGATGGCGAGGGCGCGGTGCGGTCCGGACTCGCCGCAGCGGGCGCAGTCGTCGAAGCTCGGCGCCCAGCCGGCGACGGCGAGCGCCCGCAGCAGGAAGCTGTCGAGCACGAGGCCGGGGTCGCGCCGCCCCTCCGCGAGCGTCCGGAGCCCGCCGGCGAGCAGCAGGAACAGCTGCAGGGCCGGCTCGCGCTCGGTCTCGGTCAGCCGCTCGGCGGTCTCGAGCATCGCGGTGCCGGCGGTGTAGCGGGCGTAGTCGGAGGCGATCGCCGTGCCGTACGGGCCGATGGTCTCGGCCTGCGTGACGATGTCGAGCGAGCGCCCCTCGTAGAGCTGGACGTCGACCAGCATGAACGGCTCGACCCGCGCGCCCAGCCGGGAGCTGGTCTTGCGCACGCCCTTGGCGACGGCGCGCACGCGGCCGTGCTCGCGGGTCAGCAGGGTGACGATGCGGTCCGCCTCACCGAGCTTCTGGGCCCGCAGGACGACGCCCTCGTCGCGGTAGAGGCTCACCCCTCGATTGTCCCCTGTGCGGGCGCCGCCGCACACACGACACCCGTCAGAGCTGGACCAACGTGTCCCTGCCGGCACGCTTGGCCGCGAGCATGGCGGCGTCCGAGGCGCGCAGCGCCGCCCCCGCCTTGCTCCCGCTCGCAACGCCGATCGAGACCGTGACCGGCAGGGAGCCGACGAGCACCGCCCAGTCCTCGGCACGGACCCGCCGCAGCAAGCCCTCCCCCAACCGCCGCGCCCCGGCCAACGGGTCCGGCGCGGCCTGCGAGGGTGCGAGCAGCACGACGAACTCGTCACCGCCGTACCGGACGACGACGTCGTCGTCGCGGCAGCATTCGGCCAGCAGGGCGGCGACGCGGCGCAGCACCCCGTCCCCCGTGGCATGGCCGAAGGTGTCGTTCACCCGCTTGAAGTGGTCGACGTCGGCGAAGAGCACGGCGCCGGGACGGCCGGCTCCCAGCTCCTGCTCGAGACGCCGCCGGTTGCCGAGCCCCGTCAGCACGTCGACGAGCAGCTCGCGGGCCGTCCACTCGCCGTGGCGGGCCAGCTCGCGGCGCAGGATGCGCTGGCGCAGATCCGCCGCCCGCGCCTCCCGCTCCTGCCACATCAGCCGCGCACCCGCGACGGCGATCTGGCGGAGGTAGGCGACGCCGGGGTGCTCGGGGATCGGGGCGCCGGCCCGCGGGTCGGGGGCCGCGATCCGGGCCAGGCCGGGTTCGATCAGACCCTCCCACAGCACGACCTCGGCCTGCAGGGCGTCGCCCGAGGAGGTCGGGTCCTCGCGCTCGAGCTCAGCGGCAACCGCGCGGACCGTCTCGATGTCCCCTGCCGCCCAGGCCGCTGCGGCGAGGACGAGCCGTCCCGGGAGCCACTCGGGCACCCGCGCCGGATCCGGTTCGGCGGCCAGGGCCGCCCTGGCCCTGGCCGCAGCCAGCGCGGGCTCCCCCAGCCGCTCGACGGCGAAGGCCTCGGCGGCCACGGCGGCGCGCTGCAGTCGCGGACGGCGCGACCGCCGGGCGACCCGGCCCAGCAACAGGGCGGTGCTGGCGGTGAGCGCGTATTGCTCCCCCGCGGCCGCGCGCTCGCCGAGCAGCTCCAGCCGCGCTGCCCAGAGCAGGCGCACCGCCACCAGGGACCGGACGGCGAGCAGCCGGTGCGCGGTCGTGGTGACGAACTCTTGCCGGGCGACGGGTGCGAGCAGGCCGACCGCCGACTCGAACAGCGACAGGCGCACGAGCACCGACGCGACCGCGACCGCGGCGGCGACGTGCGCGATGCTGGTCGGGGCCGCGCGCTCGACCAGCGCGAGCGCCTCCGCGAGCGCGTCGAGGGCCGCCAGAATGTCCTGGCGCTCGACCTCGGCGGCAGCCCGCAGAGCGAGGGCGCGGGCCCGCGCAAGCTGGTCGCCGTCCTCGGGCAGGTCCTGCAGCATGAGGTCGGCCGTCGCCACGGCCCCGTCCAGGTCGCCGAGCCCGAGCAACGCGTGCCCGAGGACGCTGCGGGCCGACGCGATCGCGGCCACGTCCTCGCCCGCCGCGAGCACCAGGGCAGCGGCGGCGGCGGCGCGGGCCTCACCGGGCTCGCCCTCCAGCAGGAGTGCCAGGCCACGGGCCGCGAGCGCGCCGGCCAGTGACGTCCCCGTCGTGGCCGGGAGGCGCGGGCGCTCGCCGGGCCTCATGCCGTGTCCTCGGCCAGGCAGCCACAGGTGCGGGCGGCAGGGCGCTGCTCCGGCAGGCGAGCGGCCTTGGCCCGCAGGAGGGCGGCGTCGGCACGGTGCATCGCGCCAGGCCCAGCCGTCCCCACGCCTATGGTGAGGGAGACGTGCAGGGCGGGGGAGATCGTGTCCCACCGGACGGCTGCCAGGACCTCGGACAGCCGGGCGGCGAGCGCGTGCGGATTGCCACCGTCCGCGAGTACCACCACGAACTCGTCGCCGCCGTACCGGGCGACGACATCGCCCGGACGGCACTCCCGGCGCACCACCTGCGCCAGCCGGGTGAGCACGAGATCGCCGACCTCGTGCCCGAAGTCGTCGTTGACCTGCTTGAAGTGGTCGACGTCCAGGAAGAGCATTGGCCGCTGCGAACGGTCGGGGTCGGCCAACACGGCCTCGACGAGGCGCCGGTTGCCGGCGCCCGTCAACGGGTCCTCCCACAGCCGGTCGGAGTCGCGCGCGACGGCGTCCGAGAGCCGGACCAGCCGGTAGCGGGCGAGCACCTGGTCGAACCGGGACTCCCGGTCCGCCACCAGCGCGCGCACGGTGCGGGTCGCGAGCCGTCCCCAGCGCCGGGTCTCGTCGGTGCTTCCCAGCTGGTGCTCGGCGATCTCGGCGAGCCACGAGATGGCGACCCAGGAAGGGATGACGTTGGCGGCCACGGCCGCGTGCTCGCGTACCCGTTCGAGCTGGTGTACCGCTCCTGCGAGGTCGCCAGCGCGCGCCGCGATGCTGGCGCGGGCGAGGTGGATGAGCTGTGCGCTGAGCGGGTCGCAGCGGCCCTCCGCCCGCTCCAGCGCGCCGACGTCGACGGGCTCGAGCCGCAGCCGTTGCAGGGCGAACTGCAGCAGCGCGGCGACCTGCAGGCGGGTCGTCTCGGGCGCGCCGGCCTCCTGTGCGAGCCGGCCGGCGCGCAGGGCGTCGGAGGCGCAGGACGCATAGCGGCGGTCGCCGCCGCGGGTGTCGCCGGCGAGGTTCAGCAGCAGTCCCCAGACACCGTCCTGGACGGCGCGGGCCGCGTAGGCGAGGGAGGCGTCGAGGGGCCGATCCGAGAACACCTGGGCGGCCAGGGTCATGACATGCCGGGCCGGCCCCATGAGCAGGCCGCCGCTGAGCGCCTCGCTGAGCGACATGAACCCGGACCCGCGGTTGTAGTCGGTGCCCGGGTTGTCCACGAGCAGGCCGTACGCCTCGGCCAGCGCCTCCATCGCGGCGGTGCTGCGGCCGGAGTGCATCAGCGCCTCGGCCTGGAGCCCGAGCACCTTCGCGCGCCAGAACGGTCCGGCGCCGGCGAGGCGCTCGAGGAGCTCGCCGGTGTGGGTGAGCAGGGTCGGCCAGCGGTCCAGATGACTCAGGCCCAGACACTCGATGTAGCGCAGGTACATGCCCGTGAGCGTGTCCCCCGCCGGCTCCACCACGAGCAGCGCCGCGCGGCTCGCGTCGATCGCGTCCTGTGCCCGGCCGGCGCCGTAGCACTCATGAGCCCAATCCGCGAGCAGGTCGAACGGGCCGAACTCGGCGCGGACAGCGGGGAGCCGGGAGGCGACGCCGTCGTCCGCGCGCACCCGCCACTCCTTGCCCGGTCACAAGACCGCCATGGCCCCTGACCCAGGGTAGCGGTCGTAACCACTCCTGACCCTGAATCTCCCCCGAACGGTTGATTCGGGGCGGATTCAGGGTCAGGAGTGGTCAGCGCCGAGCCCTCTGAGCGCGGTTGACGGCGGAGACGACGGCCTTGAGCGAGGCCCGCAGGATGTTCGTG
>CAWBAJ010000023.1:0-36213 GCA_963786765.1 uncultured Actinomycetota bacterium
AGAATGACAAGGGGAATGAATGGCCGGCGCGGACAGTCGCCGACCAGGCGTCCGTGGACCTGTACTGGATCCCGCTCGGTGCGGGCGGATGGTCTCGAGCGGAACGGCCGGCTGTACGAGGCCTTGGTCGACTGCGGGACGGGCGGCCCCGGTGCGACCTCTACCACTCGGCTCTCGAGGTGGCCGTGAGGGAAGGCCGATTCGTGATCGAGCAGGCCCCCGTGCCCAGCCCGAGGAGTGCACCACGGTGCCGTGGCGGGCGGCCCAGGGTGGTTGCGACAGGCCGGACGGCTGCGGATGTTCCGTTACGAGGTCCGCTGCTGGCACAGCGGCCGGATTCCTGACGTGGGGGAGGCCGTGGACAGCCCGCGTCGCCTGTCGGGCGGACGCGAGGTGGCCCAGCGGGTGCTCGGCCTCGCGCCGGCGGTCCCGACGCCGGTCTGGGGACGCGACGAGCTGTGGACCGGGGACACGTGGAACTCGAACTCGGTCGTCTCGTCGTTGATCACCCGCTCCGGGCTCGACCCGAGCCGAGATCCCCCTGCCGTCCCGGTGGTCGCGCCCCGGGCTGGGACGCCGGCATCGCGCCGCGCGCCGCGACCTCGTCGGTCCCGGCCTGCGCCCTCGCCGGAAGCTCCCGCTGCCGGCCGCGCCAGAGCCCAAGGTCGCCGGCTGCCTTCCTCGTCCACACGCCGACGTAGGCTCGCGATCAGGGCGAGCAGCTCCTGGCGGCCGCGCCGTCCGGTCCCGCGAGGCGCCTCGAGGAGGCGGTGCCATGGTCGAGCCGAACGGGGGCGAGGTCCGGCTGAGCTTCCCGACCAGCCCCGCCTCGAGCTCGACCAGCTCCTGGCCCAGCTGGTCGACCGGGCGCAGGAGGTGAGGGCGACGCAGGGCCGCCTGCGGGGCCTGCTCGCCGCCAACCAGCTCATCGTCGGCGGACCTCGCGTTGCCCGCCGTCCTGCGCCAGATCGTCGAGGCCGCCCGCGAGCTCATCGGCGCCCGGTACGCCGCCCTGGGCGTGATCGCGCCCGACGGCGGGCTGTCGGAGTTCATCCACGTCGGCATGCCCGAGGAGGCGGTCGAGCGATCGGCCACCTGCCCGAGGGCAAGGGGCTGCTCGGCGCCCTCATCGAGGACCCGCGGCCGATCCGGCTCGCCGACATCGCGGAGGACCCGCGCTCCTCCGGCTTCCCGCCGGGCCACCCGCCGATGGCGAGCTTCCTCGGGGTCCCGATCCGGGTGCGCGGACGAGGTCTTCGGCAACCTCTACCTGACCGAGAGCGCGCGGCGGCGAGTTCACCGCCGAGGACGAGGAGCTGGCCCGCGCGCTGGCGGCCACCGCCGGGGTCGCGGTCGAGAACGCCCGGCTCTACGAGGCGGCGCAGTCCCGGGGGGAGTGGCTGCGGGCCTCGGCCGCGATCACCCGTGAGCTGCTGGCGGCGGACGCGGCCGACCCGAGGGCGCCGCTGCAGGACGATCGCCGAGCTGAGCCGCCGGCTCGCCGGGGCGGACAGGTGACGGTGCTGCTCCCGGCCGAGCGACGGCGACGAGGAGCTGTGCGTCGAGGTCGCCGTGGGCGAGGGGCGCCGACCAGCTGGCCGGGCTGTCCGTGCCGTTCGCCGGGACGTTGGCCGGCCGGGTCTTCCTCAGCGGGGAGCCGGTGCGCGTCGCCCGCCGGAACGAGGTCGACGGCCTCGACGGCCGTCGTCGACGCCCCGGACCTCGGTCCGCTGCTCGTGCTCCCGCTGCTGGGGTCGCGCCCGCGTGCACGGCGTCCTGGCGGCGGCCCGGCTCGCCGGGCCGGCCGGCGTTCTCGGCGGAGGACCTGCAGATGGCCTCCGGCTTCGCCAACCAGGCCGCGCTCGCGATCGAGCTGGCCGAGGCGCGCGCCGAGCAGCAGCGGGCGCTGATGTTCGAGGACCGGGAGCGGATCGCCGCCGACCTGCACGACCACGTGATCCAGCGGCTGTTCGCCGCGGGACTGGCGCCTGCAGAGCGTGGCCGCGGGCTGCCGCCCGGGACGCGCCGCCGACCGGATCGTCGGCGCGATCGGGGACCTCGACGACACGATCAGCCAGATCCGCAACACATCTTCCAGCTGCAGCGGTTGCCGCAGCAGAGGGGGCAGGTGCCCGGGAGCGGCTGCTCGACGTGCTGACGGACGTCGCGCCGGCCCTGGGCTTCCAGCCCGCCCTGCGGCTGGGCGGGCCGGTCGAGCACCTGGTCGCCGGCCGACGCTGCTCGAGGACCTCCTCGCCGTGCTCCGCGAAGCGCTCACCAACGTCGCGCGGCACGCGGGCGCGACCTCCGTGCACGGTCGATCTCAGCGCCGACCGTGGAGACGCTGAGGCTCGAGGTGCTGGACGACGGACGGGGCATCCCGGACGGCGGGCGCAGGAGCGGGCTGTCGAACATGCGCCGACGGGCCGAGCGCCAGGGCGGGACGTTCACCGTCGCGCCGCGCGACCCCGCGGGAACCGCGCTGTCGCTGGAGCGTGCCGACGGCACGGACGCGCCGGATTCGGGCTGACTGGATGCGCAGATCCGGCGACGGTCAGGTCGCGAGCAGCTTGTTCGCGAGGATCGCCGCCTGGGTACGGCGCTCGACGCCGAGCTTGCCGAGCAGGCTCGACACGTAGTTCTTGACGGTCTTCTCGGCGAGGAACAGCTCGGTCGCGATCTGGCGGTTGGTCATGCCCTGGGCGATGAGGTCGAGGATGCGCCGCTCCTGGGGCGGTGAGCATGCGAGCTCGACGGGATCGTGCCGGTCCGGGTGGCGCAGCCGTTCCAGGACCTGCTGGGTGACGCTCGGGTCGAGCAGGCTGCGCCGGCGGCGACGCGTGCGGACGGCCTCGACCAGGTCGGTGCCGCGGACCTGCTTCAGCACGTAGCCGGAGGCCCCGGCCATGATGGCGTCGAACAGCGCCTCGTCGTCCTGGTACGAGGTGAGCATGAGCGCCTTGATCTCGGGATCGATCGAGCGCACGTCGCGGCAGACGTCGACCCCGTCGCCGTCGGGAGGCGGGCGTCGAGCACGGCGACGTCGGGGCGCAGCGCCGGGATGATCCGGGTGGCCTCCTGCGCGGAGCCCGACTCGCCCGACGACCTCGATGTCCGGCGCGACTCGAGCAGGGCCGTCAGGCCGCGTCGCACGACCTCGTGGTCGTCGAGCAGGAAGACGCGGATCATGTCCTGACCCCTTCCGGGCTCGGGAGGTCGCAGGCCCGGAGCGCTCCTCGTCTCGACGCTAAGGCGGGCGCACGAGGGGATGACAGGTGGCCGAGGACCCGGTGGCGCGGGCCTTTGGTCCCTTCGGGGGTCAGGACTGCGGCCAGCCGAGGGTCACCTCGGTCAGGGGCGGCGGGGCGTCGGGGGCACGTCGACCAGGGGCTGCCCGATCCGCAGGACGGCCTGCGGGTGTCCGGCCTCGCCGAGCATCGCCGCCAGTGCGGGCCGGAAGGACTCCTGCTGCACGACCTGGTTGAGGAACGACGCGACCAGGCCTGCAGCGGTGGCGGCGAGAAGGACGCTCTCGAGCGCGAGGCCCGTGCGCGCACCCAGTCCGTGCCGGTCGTCACCGTCGGTCAGGAGCACGACGACGGGTCCCGAGGCGAGTGACTCCGTGATCCAGGCCGGTGCGGAGTCCTTCTGCCGCAACGTGCGGACCAGCAGGCTGTCGACGGGGAACGGGGCGTTCCCCGGTGAGCGGGCGGGGATCCCGTCGCCGGCCGGCGGTCGTCTTCGTCCACCGACGGATCTCCGCCCGCCGCTCCTCGTCCGCGACCTGCTGCTGAGCGGCCTCCCAGAGCAGTTGGGCGAAGCGCGCCCGGCGGTGCGCGGGCAGGGTGACCATCCGCACCCCCGTGATTCCCTCCACCGCCCCGTGCACGGAGAGCGGGACGTCGTCCCCTCCGCTCCGGCCATGAAGATCCGGCGGTGGGTCCGCCGCTCCCAGATCGCCCGGTACAGGTCCTCGACCTCGGCCGTGACCGGCTCGGCGGGACCTGCGACCACGCGGGCGACCAGGTGATCCTCAGGGCCCGCCGGGAACAGCACGGTCTGCGGGCGCCACCCCAGGCGCGCGAGGGCGATCTCGGCGTTCCGAACGGCGGCGCCGCACGAGACCAGCCGGTCGCGTCCGCGCGGGTCCGACGCCGGCAGGGCACGACCGAGGTCCTCCAGCACCTCCACACCGTCGGGAAGCGGCCGGAACAGCCAGGGCTGGGTGTTGTGGATCGAGGGCGCCCGGTGTGCAGCCCGGAGGACGTCCAGGACCTCCAGGGCCGTCAGCCGTGGCGAGACCCTCGGCACCTGTTCGGGGCTGGTGTACGCGCTCATGCTGTCTCCTGGTCGCCGCGGGGCGCCTCGACCAGCGCCCGCAGCGTGTGTCGCGGGTCGGGGGCGCGCAGCTCGAATCTCTCCCGGCGGCCGGACGCCTCACCAGGGCCGTTGGTCCCTGCGCTGGCGCACCGGGACTTCGTGCCCTACCTCGCCATCGCTCCGGGGATAGACCGGGAAGCAGAAGCCGCGGCGGAAGGGGACAGCCATGACCAGCATCAAGCGGTGGAACGTCGACCTTTTCGTGGACGAGCAGGAGGACGAGGGCTTCACGTACGCGGAGGCCCGACTGCACACCGACGACGCGACCCACCTCGTCGGTCGCGGGCGGGCGAGGCTCGCGCCGGGGGACTCTCCGGTGCCGGAGATCGGCGCGGAGCTGGCGGTGGCACGGGCGCTCTCCGACCTGGCCCATCATCTCCTCGACGCGGCAGCGGGCGACATCGAACAAATGACCGGGGCATCCGCCCACCCGCGCCTGTAGCGAGCGGCAGGCGATCGCCATGACCAGAACCATCACTCACAACCCTCCTCCGCAGGTGCTCATCAACCTCGTGAACCCTTTGGTGCGGTTCGCGTTGAGCTCGCCGCTGCACGGAGTCCTCGATTCCGCGCTGCTGACGCTGCACGTCACCGGACGGGTGACCGGCCGGCGCTTCGACATCCCGGTCGGCTACGTCGACGTCGACGGGCGCCTGGTCGTCGTCACGCAGCACCAGGTGGCGGGGGAACCTGCGCGGCGCCGGCGACATCGAGGTGACGCACCGGGGCCGTCGTACCCGGATGCACGTCAGCTGGACGAGGAGCCCGCGCCGTCGCCCTTCTCCTGCGGGGAATGATCGAGCAGATCGGCTGGCAGGCGGCCGGCCGGAAGATCGGCCTGAAGGTCACCGCCGGCCGCGCACCCACGGTGGCGGAGCTGGAGGAAGCCGTTCGCCAGTACGACCTGGCGACGATCACGCTGACGCCGTCTGGGACGCCGACGCAGGAGCGGGGGACGGAGCGAAAGAAGGCTCGGACATGAGCAGGACTCAGGCACCTCCCGGCACCGTTGGCCCGGCCCGGCAGCGGACGACCGTGATGGACCTCGTCGGGAGCGGCCACAAGATCGCTCTCTTCACCCTCCCGTTCGCCGTGGCGGCCGTTCTCGTGAACTTCGCCGCCCCGGAGTTCTTCGGGAAGGGCACCCCGCCGCCCGCGCTGCGGATCGCGTGGGCCGTCGTCCTCGTCGCCGGCCTCGTCGTCTGGGGGTGGTCCGTCGCGCTGATCCTTACCAAGGTGCCCCGGGGCGAGCTGATCACGACCGGCCCCTACGCCGTCGTGAAGCACCCGCTGTACACGGGCGTCGCCCTGCTGGTGCTGCCGTCGGTGGGCTTCCTGTTCGGCAGCTGGCTGTGGGCGTTCGTCGGGGCCGTCCTCTACGTCGGTTCGCGGCTCTTCGCAGTGGAGGAAGAGGCCGAGCTCGCCGCCCACTTCGGTCAACGTTGGGACGACTACTGCCACAGCGTGTGGATCCCCTGGCTCTGAGAGTCGGGCGGTGGCGACGGCGGTCTCCGCCGGTGCAAGGGTCGTAGTTGCGGATCGCCTGCTCGCACTGCCGGGTGAGCTCCTCGGTGTCGAGGCCGATCCGGGGCTGGACGAAGCTGCGGAGGTCCACGAGGAGGGCCGATGGTCCCGTCGTGGCCGCGGCGGGGACGAGCCCGAGGTCGCGACGGCGTGCGAGAGCGCGACCGGCCTGCATCGTGTGGCGTGGTGGTCAGAGTCCCCATCGGTGGCGCAGGTGTAAGTGCCTACTGATCCGGGTCAGCTGGTCGGTGTGCAGCTGGATCGGCGCCAGCGTCTCGTTCCCGTCGTCCCGCGCGCGCGGCTCCCGGCCGAACAGTCCCCAGATGTAGGGGTACGAGGGCGAGCCCGCGGGCACGAGCTGGAGCAGCCAGGCGTCCGACCGGAGCGGGTCGTCCCTCAGCGGCGGGACGGCCGGATGCGGTGACAGGTGAGCGCGGTGTGCGGCGACCGGGTCGAGGCTGCCCCGGTGGACCCGGGCGCCCGCGAGACCCAGGTCCTGGGCCCGCAACGAGGGCTGGCCGGCGGCGCCAGGGAGGCGGTCGTTGATCTCTCTGATCTGCCTCAGCTCCACCGTGCGGGTACCTGGGCTGACCGTGTGGTGCGGCATGTCAGGCCTCCTGGGGATGTCGCCGGCATTGCTCCTTGCGCGCAGGGCCACCGAGGCGGGGGACGAGATCCTTCCGGCCAGCGTCGTTCTGGCGGAGTCGTCAGGAAAGGGCCGAAGGGCCCGGGCCGAGCGGCCCTGCCGCGCGATCGGCTTCCCGACGACGATGACGGTGTCGGCATGCCGTCCTTGGATGCGCTGGCGGTGAACCCCGCTGACAGACGGCGGACGGAGTACCCGTCTGCGGCAGTCGAGCTTGGGCGAGGCGAGGGTTCGATTCCCTCGACGGCACCAATGGGCTGTGTCACTACAGACCAGGAGGTTCTGGATGGACGCCGAAGCGGTCGCGTGATCGTAGGCTACGAAGGCCGCGAGAGCCGGGGTGATCGGGGGGACCGGGCGGACGTGATCAGGAGGGTGGGCCGCCGCCCGAGGGAGTCCGGCGCGGGACCGTCCGGTAGTACCGCCTCCAGATCAGGCGGTAGAGCGGCACTTTGAGCGGGATCGCGCGCAGGCCTGGGATGAACGGCAGCAGGACGAGCCCGAGCGACAGCACCATCATGAGGGACCAGACGATCAGGTCTGCGTTGTCGGCCCACGCGGTCGTGAAGGGCGGGATCTGGTACCAGAAGGTGTAGAGCCAGAGCCACGCCTGACCGGGGTAGTTGCCGGTCTCGTTCATCATCCCCCACTGGCTCGCCCTGGAGGTGCTGCGCGCCCGCGGTGTCCTCCAGGTAGCTGCTGTCGCCGAGGAAGAGCAGTGGGCGGGTGTAGTCCGTCTGGTAGAAGCCGGGGGAGGACTGGACCAGATTGCTGTCCAGGACGCCGCGCTGAGCCAGACCCAGCAGGTCCTGGGTCATCGCCGGCACCGGGCCGTAGCCGCCCTGCGCCACCTTGCTCGGGTCGTTGTCGACCGCGCCCATAGCGTTGACGTAGTTCGTCGCCCACTTCGTCTGCTGGTCGGCAGAGGCGCCCTTCCATTGCTTCAGCGCCAGGGCTGCACCGGGATCGGACGCGGACCGGGTCAGCGGAGTGACGACGAAGTCGTTGGCGGAGTCGACGGGATCCGCACGCCGGCCCACTTCTGCGGCGCGATCGGCCCCATCGACTGGCCGTCGCCGTTCGCGTTGTAGGGCGGGCCGTACCCGGCGCTCGTCGTCGTGCCGGCGAGTTCGCCGGCCGCGGTGGCGACGAAGTCCCCGGGGTTCGCCGCCGCCCAGTCCTGCAGCGTGAGCCCCTTCTCGTCAGGGGAGGAGAAGAGCACCGCGAGCCCCACGGTCAGGAAGGCGACGACGACGAACGCGACGACGAACTCCTTGACGAGGTCGTACTCGCGCAGCGGTCCGCGCCACGGCGTCGCCGCCGTCCGGGTGCCATCTCGCGGCCTCGCAGCCGCCGGCATCGTCGTCATCGCGCGCCTCCCTGGCGCTGATCGGCCTCGGTGAAGCCTTCGGAGTCGACGCCGATCGGCGGCACGACCCCCCGCACCCGCACGAGCAAGAGGTGCAGGACCACGAGGACGCCGAGCCCGAAGGGCAGCAACATCACGTGCCACAGCAACATCTGACCCATGTCGAGGACGTTCCAGAACGCGCCCGCGCCCGTCGAGTTGATCCCGTCCTTGGCCTCGCTCGCGATCCACTGCGAATCGAAGTTGCTCTGGACCAGGTAGCCGGTGAACGCGGTGGCGATCGAGCAGAGGAAGGCGACGGCACCGGTGACCCACGTGAGAGCCCGCTTGCCCCGCCAGGCCGCCATGAAGAACTTGCCCCAGAGGTGGACCACCATGAAGAAGAAGAGCAGCTCGACGCTCCACAGGTGGAGGCTGTTGACGAAGTGGCCGAGGCTGCCCGTGTGCCACCACGTCGGCCCGGCGAGGGCCAGCCATGCCCCCGAGAGCAGGACCACGACGAACGCGGCGAGCGTCAGAACCCCGAACACGTAGATCCACGAGGAGACGTAGGCGGGCTGGCGCTCGGGCAAGAGCTTCTCGGGTGGGAGGGCTGCCTCGGCCCGGTTCCGCAACCACCCCGTCCAGCTCCCGCTGCCGGGCGGCTCGTGCTCGGCCGGCAGTGGCTGGGCCGGCACGCGGGCGCTCACCGCCGCCGCCCCTGCGGGAAGGGCAGCAGGATGGCGAGCACGAACACGACGATCATCAAGAGGATGACGACGGCGTTGGCGACGGAGATGTGGACGAATCCCCAGTCCAGGTAGTGACCGGTGCCGCCCAGATCGAAGACCGACGATCGGGCCGTGGACGCCAGGTCGATCATGAGGACTCCTCTCCCGCAGCGATGTCGCCGGCTCCCGTGGACGCCCTGCGCCGTACCGACAGGTTCCTTGCGAGGCTGCGTCCGTTCCGGACGACGCACCAGGGCCTTTGGTCCCGGTCGGGCGGGCGGGTGCTATGAGCCTGGCGTGAGCGCTACCGAGAGGAAGGTCGTGACCCGCTGCTCCCACTCCTGGCGGGCGGTGCCGAGCCCGCTCGTGTGGTCACTGCCCGGGACCTGCCAGAGCTGGACCGTGGCGGGGGAGGCCTGCTGGAGGTATCGGTCCGCGATCACCTCGTCCGGCCTGTTGCCCGCCGCGATGAGCAGGATCGGCCGAGGCGCGGTTGCGGTCACCGCCTGACGGAGGCTCTGCGGTGGCGTCGCGTCGGTGAGCAGATCGGCGGTGGCGTAGGTGAGGTGGTCGAGGCGTTCCTGCAGCCAGCCCTGGGCGCCGTAACGCTCCGACAGCCAGTCGTTGTCCGCGGCGACGCGGCCGGTGGCTCCCTCCGCGACCACGGCGCGGATGCGCTCGTCCGTCGCTGCCGCCCCGATCGCTTGCTCGCCGCCCATGGACAGCCCGACCGCAGCGATCTTGCCGTTGCGGACGTCGGGCTGAGCGCCGAGGAAGGACACGGCCCCCTGGACGTCGGCATCGCCGTACCAGCCGAAGTCCATCACCTGGCCGGCGCTACGGCCGTGACCGCGGGCGTCGTACAGCAGGACGCCGTATCCGTGCCGGGCCAGCACGGCCGCCTGGTCGAGGACGGCCGAGCGGGTCGAGCCGGAACCGTGCGCGAGGACGACGGCGGCCCCGTTCGTCGAGGGGAGGTACCAGCCGGACAGCCGGACGCCGTCCGTCGACGGGAAGGTGACGTCTGAGTACTGCAGGCCGAGGCCGGCCGGTGTCGCGGAACCGAGCCGGCCCGGAGGGGCGTTGGTCGCCGCGACGGCCTGAACTCCTGACCACAGCCCGGCGTACATCACGCCCACCAGGGCCAGGATCACCGGCAGGCGCCACAGGCCCCGGCTGCGCCGCCTGAGCGTCGTGGCGCCGAGAAGCATCAGCAACAGCCCGCTCAGCAGCGCCCCGACCCCCGCGGTGGTCTCGACGGAAGCGCCGATGCCCGGCATGCCGGCAGCGGTAGCCAGTCGGGGCAAGGCGATGCCCGCCCCCGCGGCCGTTGCCACCAGGCCGAAGAAGAACGCCACCAGGCCGGGCGCAGCCGGTCCGGCCCGACGGAGCACCAGCACCGTGGCAGCCGTGACCGCCAGCACGAGGACACCGCGTGCGGTGCGCCAGCCTCCGGCGCCGTGCATCGTGACGATGAGAACGAGGCAGAGGCCGCCGACGACCGCCGAGGCCTGTGCCGCCACATCGGCGCGAGCTCGCCCTGGCACGCCGCGCCCGAGCTTCGGGGGTCTCGGCGTCGTGATGGTGGACGTGTTCGTTCTCATCTCTGCCCCTCGAGCCGCGGGTCCCCTCGATCCACCGTCCCGCTTCGAGGGGAGCGGCGGCAGGGGCGAAGGACCCAGCCGTGGACCTTGCGCGCTGAGCACCGGGTGCACGTGCCGCGCGCTCAGGACCACTGGCGTGGCCCTCGGTGGCTTCGGACGTGACCTTCGGACCTACCGGTCGGGTGGGCGTCGCGCTTGGCTTCTGGGGAGGTGATCGTCATGACCGGACCATCCATCACGCGATCGAACATCACGCGATCGAACATCACGCGGTCGCGCATTCCGCGAAGGCGCCTCGTCTGGCTCGTCCTGCTGCCCTCGCTGCTGGTCCTCACCGCATGCGCCGCCGGCGGCAACGAGTTCGCGGGGACGGGAGGAGCCGATCTCGCCGGCTTCTGGCTGGGCCTCTGGCAGGGCCTGATCAGCCCGATCGCCTTCATCGTGTCGCTGTTCAACCACAATGTGGGGATCTACGAGGTGCACAACAACGGTGGCTGGTACGACTTCGGCTTTCTGCTCGGCGTCATGATCGTCTTCTCGGGCGGGGGCGCCGGGTCGGGACGCTCGTCGCGCTCGCGGACGCGCTCCGGCACGAACGCCTGACCGCCCGCTCGCGGTTCCAGCTCTCTCTGCGGCTGCCGGTCACCTCGCGCCGGGCGTTACCCCTGCTGGCTGACGGAGCGGTCCAAGGACCTACGGCCACGGACTTTGGACCCTGACGTCCGCTGTGCCCGGGTGCCTACCGTCGAAGCCGATGACACCAGGAGGCGACCGTGCGCGATCTCACCCCGCCGGCACCCATCGGTCAGAACCGGCTCCGGTCCGGTCCGGTCCGTCGCCAGCTCCCGGTCTACGTCGACCTGCTGGCCCCCTGCGGCACCGCCTGCCCCGCCGGTGAGGACGTGCAGGGCTGGCTGGCCCTGGTGAAGGCCGGGAACGAGCAGGCGGCCTGGCGGCAGCTGACGGCTGACAATCCGCTGCCCGCCGTCCACGGCCGGGTCTGCTACCACCCCTGCGAGACGGCGTGCAACCGCGCGCTGCTCGATGGCGCCGTCTCGGTGCACGGCGTGGAGCGGTATCTCGGTGATCTCGCCCTCGAACGCGGCTGGGGGTTCGACCCGCCGCAGGTCGGCACGGGCCGGCGGGTGCTCGTCGTGGGCTCGGGGCCGTCGGGCCTGTCGGCCGCCTACCACCTGGCGCGCCTCGGCCACGCGGTCGTCGTCCGCGACAACGGGCCGGAGCCCGGCGGGATGATGCGGTACGGCATCCCCGCGTACCGCCTCCCTCGGGACGTCCTCGACGCGCGAGATCGCCCGGATCGCCGCCCTCGGCGTCAGCTTCGAGCAGGACCACCGCGTCGTCGACCTGGGGCCGGGAGCGAGACGGGTTCGACGCCGTCTTCGTCGCCGTCGGCGCGCACCTCTCCAAGCGGGTCGACATCCCGGACGCCGACGCCGGCCGCGTGCTCGACGCCGTGACTTCCTGCGGGAGGCGGCCGAGGGACTGGCTGATGTCGGGCAGGGTCACGGTGTACGGGGGCGGCAACACGGCCATGGACGCCGCCCGCGTCGCCCGCAGGCTCGGCGCCGACGACACCATGATCGTCTACCGGCGCAGCCGGGCGCAGATGCCCGCGCACGAGGAGGAGGCGGCGGACGCCGAGGCGCGAGGGCGTCCGGATCAACTGGCTGCGCACGATCACCGGGATGCAAGGTTCCGAGCTGACCGTCGAGGTGCAGGAGCTCGACGAGAACGGCCGGCCGCACGGCACGGGGCGGTTCGAGACGCTCGCGGCCGACACAGTCGTCCTGGCGCTGGGGCAGGAGAGCGACACGTCGTTCCTCCGCGGTGTCGACGGGGTCGAGCTCGACGCGGGCGTCGTCCGCGTCGATCCGGCCACGCTGATGACCGGGCCGCAGGCGTCTTCGCCGGTGGGGACGCGGTGCCGAGCGAGCGGACCGTGACGGTCGGCGTCGGGCACGGCAGGCGGGCCGCGCGCAGCATCGACGCCTACCTGCACGGGATGCGCCTTCACGCCGGCACGCCAGCACCCGCCGGTCAGCCTGGACCAGCTCAACCTCTGGTACTTCGGCGACCACGACCGGCGCGAGCAGCCGGCGCTCGACCCGGCGTCGCGCGCGGCGGGATTCGGCGAGGTCGTCGCCGGGCTGTCGCCCGCCGAGGCGCGTTCGAGGCGGGCCGGTGCCTCTCGTGCGGGAACTGCTTCGAGTGCGACGGCTGCTTCGGGGCCTGCCCCGAGGACGCGATCATCAAGCTCGGCAAGGACTCCCGCTACCGGAACGACCTCGACCTCTGCACCGGCTGCGGGGCGTGCTACCGCCAGTGCCCCGTGCACGCCATCGAGCTCGTCGCCGAGAGCCCGTCCAGAACAGAGTGGAGAGCTGAGCCGTGCGCACCACGATCGATGGCAACGAGGCCGCCGCGTGACGTCGCCTACCGGCTCAACGAGCTGTGCGCGATCTACCCGATCACCCCCAGCTCGACGATGGCCGAACTCGCCGACGAGTGGGCGAGCGCCGGCCGGCGCAACATCTGGGGCACCGTCCCCACGGTGGTGGAGATGCAGAGCGAGGGCGGCGCCGCCGGCGCTATGCACGGCGCGCTCCAGGGCGGCGCCCTGAGCACGACGTTCACGGCGTCGCAGGGCCTGCTGCTGATGATCCCGAACATGTACAAGATCGCCGGCGAGCTGACCTCGACGGTGTTCCACGTCGCCGCCCGGTCGCTCGCGGCGCAGGGACTGTCGATCTTCGGTGACCATTCGGACGTCATGGCGGTTCGCCAGACGGGCTTCGCCCTGCTGGCGTCGGCGTCGGTGCAGGAGGCGCACGACTTCGCTCTCGTCGCGCAGGCGGCGACGTTGCGCACCCGGGTGCCGTTCGTGCACTTCTTCGACGGGTTCCGCACCTCGCACGAGCTCAACACTGTCGAGACGCTCGACGACGACGACCTGCGGGCGCTCGTGCCCGACGGAGCTCGTGCGCGAGCACCGCCGCCGCGCGCTGTCGCCCGGAGCACCCCTTCATCCGCGGCACGGCGCAGAACCCGGACGTGTACTTCCAGGCGCGCGAGACGGTGAACCCGTGCTACGCCGCGACGGCAGCGTGGTGCAGGAGGCGATGGATGCGCTCGGCGACGCACCGGGCGGCGGTACCGGCTGGTCGAGTACAGCGGTCACCCCGAGGCCGACCGGGTCGTCGTCGTCATGGGCTCGGGCGCGGTCACGGCCCGCGAGACCGTCGCCCCGCTCGTCGCCGGCGGCGAGCGGGTCGGCGTCCTGCAGGTCGGCTCTACCGGCCGTTCCCGGCGCGCGAGCTGGTCGACGCGCTGCCGGCCACCGTGGAGTCGGATCGCCGTGCTCGACCGGACGAAGGAGCCCGGCTCCACCGGTGAGCCGCTGTTCCTCGACGTCGTCGCCACGCTCACCGAGGCCACCGGCGGGCAGGCGACATCCGCGGGTCATCGGCGGCCGCTACGGCCTGTCGTCCAAGGAGTTCACCCCGGGCATGGTCGCAGGGATCTTCGCCGAGCTGGCCCGCGAGCGCCCGCGCCCGCGGTTCACGATCGGCATCACCGACGACGTCGGCGGCACGAGCCTGCCGTACGACCCCGACCTCGACATCGAGGACCCGGCGGCCGCGCGCGCGGTCTTCTTCGGCATCGGCTCCGACGGGACAGTCGGCGCGAACAAGAACACCATCAAGATCCTCGGTGCGGACCCGAGCGTGTACGCGCAGGGCTACTTCGTCTACGACTCGAAGAAGTCCGGCGGCCTGACCGTGTCCCACCTGCGGTTCGGGCCGAACCCGATCGCCGCGCCGTAGCTGGTGAGCAAGGCGGGTTCGTCGGCAGCCACGACTTCGGCCTGCTCGACCGGGTCGACGTGCTGGCCGCGCCGCGCCGACGGCGCGACGCTGCTGCTCAACGCGCCGCAGCCGGCCGGACCAGGTGTGGGACGCGCTGCCCGGGCCGGTGCAGCAGGAGATCATCGACAGGCGGCTGCGGCTGTTCGCCATCGACGCCGACGCCGTCGCCCGCGAGGCCGGGCTGCCCGGGCGGACGAACACCGTCCTGCAGACCTGCTTCTTCGCGATCTCCGGGGTGCTGCCGCGGGAGGAGGCGCTCGAGCGGGTCAAGGCGACGATCCGCAAGACCTACGGCCGGCGGGGCGAGGAGGTGGTGCGGCGCAACGAGGCGGCGGTCGACGGCGGCGCTGGCCGCGCTGCACGAGATCGCCGTGCCCGGCGCGGCGCGACGCGGGCACCCGGCGCGCCTGCCGCCGTCGTGCCGGCCGACGCGCCGGAGTTCGTCCGCACCGGTGACCGCCGACGATGATGGCGGGCCGCGGCGACGACCTGCCGGTCAGCGCGCTGCCGGTGGACGGCACCTTCCCGAGCGGCACGACGGCGTACGAGAAGCGGCGGATCTCCGACCTCGTCGCCGCAGTGGGACCCGGACATGTGCATCCAGTGCGGCAACTGCACCTTCGTCTGCCCGCACAGCGTCATCCGGTCCAAGTACTACGACCCGTCCGCGCTGGCCGGCGCGCCGGCGGACTTCGCGACGCGCCGCTGAACGCCGTCGGCCTGCCGGACACGCCGGTACACGCTGCAGGTCTACGTCGAGGACTGCACCGGCTGCGGCCTGTGCGTGGAGGCGTGCCCGGTGGGGCGCCGACGACCCGCCCGCAAGGCGATCAACCTGGCACCGCTCGAGCCGCTGCTCGACGGCCGAGCGCGAGAACATCGCGTTCTTCGAGACGCTGCCCGTCAACGAGCGCTCCCGGGTCGACTTCGGCACCGTGCGCGGCACCCAGTTCCTCCAGCCGCTGTTCGAGTTCTCCGGGCGCGTGCGCCGGATGCGGCGAGACGCCGTACCTCAAGCTGCTGACCCAGCTGTTCGGCGACCGGCTGATCGTCGCGAACGCCACCGGCTGCTCGTCGATCTACGGCGGCAACCTGCCGACCACGCCGTGGACGAAGAACGCCGCGCGGCCGCGGGCCGGCCTGGTCGAACTCGCTGTTCGAGGACAACGCCGAGTTCGGTCTGGGCTTCCGGCTGGCCGCCGACCTGCACACGCGCCTGGCCCGGGCGCGGCTGGCCGAGCTGCGCGACGGCGATCGGGCCGGAGCTGGCCGACGCGATGCTCGGCGCCGCAGGTGCGCGAGTCGGAGCTCGACGCCCAGCGGGAGCGGGTGGCCGAGCTGCGCGCGCGGCTCGACGGGCAGGACCGGCGCCGGCCGTCGACGACCTGCGCAGCGTGGCCGACCACCTGCTGCGGCGCAGCGTGTGGATCGTCGGCGGCGACGGCTGGGCCTACGACATCGGCTCCGGCGGGCTCGACCACGTGCTCGCCAGCGGCCGCGACGTCAACGTGCTCGTGCTGGACACGGAGGTGTACTCCAACACCGGCGGGCAGGCGTCCAAGGCGACGCCGCTCGGCGCGGTCGCCAAGTTCGCCGCCGCCGGCAAGCCGGTGCCAAGAAGGACCTCGCGCTGCAGGCGATCGCCTACGGGAACGTCTATGTGGCGCGGGTAGCCATGGGCGCCGACCCGCATCAGACGCTGACCGCGTTCCGGGAGGCCGAGGCGTACGACGGGCCGAGCCTGATCATCGCCTACAGCCACTGCATCGCCCACGGCATCGACATGCGCAACGGGCTCGACCAGCAGTACAGGGCCGTCGCCTCCGGGCACTGGCCGCTCGTGCGGTACGACCCGACGGTGCGGGCGTCCGGCGGCAACCCGTTCCAGCTGGACTCGCCGCGGCCGCGGATCCCGCTGCGCCGACTACCTCTACAGCGAGCTGCGGTATCAGATGCTGCGCGACCGCGACCCGGAGGAGGCCGACCGCCTGCTGGGGCTGGCGGAGGCCGCCGTGGATCAGCGCTGGCAGACCTATGAGGAGATGGCCACCCGCGGGCCGCTTCGCGGTTCCCGCGCCGACGCGAGGCGGCGGCTGATGGACCCCGACGGACCCAAGGGTGCGACCTGACCACGCACTACCTCGGGCTGCGCTGCGCAACCCGCTGGTCGCAGCCCCTCCCCTCTGTCGCCAGCACCGTGGACCGGGTGCGCAGCCTCGCCGACGCCGGCGTCGGCGCCGTCGTGCTGCCCTCGCTCTACGAGGAGGAGGTGCGCGAGCAGAACTGCGTGACCTCGCGCTGACCGAGCCGTTCGAGCACGCCCACGGAGAGGCGAAGGGTACCTCCCCCGTCAGGTCTGGAGCCGGGCCGGGGCGACGAGCTACCTCCGCCTCGTCGAGCGGGCCGTCGCTGCCGTCGACGTCCCTGTCGTCGCGAGCCTCAACGGCAGCACACCCGGGGGGTGGACCGAATTCGCGCGACGCGTCGAAGGGGCCGGTGCCGCCGCGCTCGAGCTCAACATCTATCTCGTCCCGGGCGACCCGCGCACGACCGGGCGCGAGGTCGAGGACCGGCACCTCTGGATCCTCGACTCGGTCAGGGAGGCCGTCTCGATCCCGATCGCGGTCAAGCTCAGCCCCTACTTCAGCTCCATGGGGGAGATGGCGGTGCGCCTCGACCGTGCTGGCGCCGACGGCCTGGTGCTGTTCAACCGCTTCATGCACCTCGACGTGGATCCCGAGAGGCTCGTCGTCGCGCCGGCGCCCGGGCTGTCGTCGCCCGGCCGAGGGACGGCTGCCGCGCGCCTGGATCGCCCTCGTGCGGGACCACGTGTCGTGCTCGCTCGCGGCGACGACCGGGGTGGACGGCCCGCAGGACGTGGCCGCCTTTCTGCTCGCGGGGGCGGATGTCGTCATGACGACGTCAGCCCTGCTGCGGCACGGCGTGGACCACGCGGGCGTGCTGCTGGACGGGGTGCAGGACTGGTTGCGCCGTCAGGGCTACTCGGGCGTGGACGACGCGAGGGGGTTCCTGGCCGTCCCGCACGGCACTGACGCGGGCGCCTTCGCGCGCGCGGGCTACGTCGCCACGCTCGAGGCCACGCGTCGCAGATATGGCTCGCCGGTGAGCACATGACGGCCGTGTTCGCCGGCGGCGCCTCCGGCCCAGGCCACGCAGACGTTCTCAGCGCGTGGCTCCTGCCGGTGCCGACACCAGCGAGGTCACCGTCTCGAGCATGCCCGCCATGAACACCTCGAGGTCCGGGTAGGCACCACGGTCGGCGACGGCCATCACGCCGATGTTCCCGGCGTACGACAGCGCCCCCACGACGAGTGAGTTCCGGCCGATCAGCTGGACCATCGGGAAGACCTCGAGCAGCCGTGCCCCGGCGAGGTACAGCGGCTCGGTCGGCCCGGGGAGGTCGGCGGTCATGACGTTCACGTGCTGACGGGCGAGGAGCCTCAGGAAGAGCCTGCCCGCGAACCCCCTATGCGGCATGCCGCCGAGCGAGGGCCGTGGCCTCGCCTTCCGCCGGGCGGTGATCGTCGCGATCTCCCGCAGCCTCGTGACGGGGTTGGTGACGCAGATCGGCAGCGGCACGACCATCTGGCTGATCCGGTTCCCGCGCGCCTCCGATCGCTCGCCCCGGTGCAGCGAGACGGCCACGTAGACCCCGAGGACGGCGTCCTCGACCGGCTCGCCCCGCTCCGCGAGCAGGGCCCGGAGGCCGCCGGCCACCGCCGTCAGGAACACGTCGTTGACCGTCGCGTCGTGAGCGTGAGCGACCTCCTTCAGGGCGTCGAGGCGGGCCCGCAGCAGCGCCAGGGTGCGGTCCTGTCCGACGAGCCTGTCGAGGCCGGTCACCGGGTAGGCGGGCTCGGCAAGCAGCTCCCACATCGCGGGCCAGCCGGCCACGAACCGGCGTCCGGTAGCCCCCGGATGCCTCAGCCGTGACAGGCCTGCGCGGCGCCGTTCCCACCGGTGCCGGCGCTCGTCGGCCAGCAGCTCGGCCGCAGTGGGCCGTGGCGCGGGGGACCAGGCGACAGGGACGCCGGCCGGCGCGTCCGGATCGGCGTCCAGCAGCATCGCGATGGTGGCGATGCCCGCCATGCCATCAGCGATCGCGTGGTGGAACCTGACGAACAGGCCGACGCGCCGATCCCGCAGCCCGGGAAGGAACCACATCTCCCAGAGGGGACGCGACCGGTCGAGCCGGTGGCGACGCACCCCCTCTGTCGCGAGCAGCAGGTCGCTCTCGTCGGCGCCCGCCGGGAGCGGCAGCTGCCGGATGTGGTCGGCGATGTCGAAGCGGGGCGCGTCGACCCAGAGCGGCCCGCCGAGGCGGCGGGGCGGCACCGCGAGGAGCTGCCGGAACCGGGGCACGAGGTGCAGCCGGGCGGCGACCGCCGCGCGCACCGCCTCGATCCGGAACCGCCCGTCGTCGTCGAGCAGCCGGTCGCCCTCGAGCAGCACGAGCGCCCCGACGTCCTGCGGCCAGGTCTCGTCCGGCCACAGCATGAGCGCGTCCTCGGCGCTGAGCCGCTCGATGGTCCGTCCCTGGATCGCCATGCCGACCGCCTCCCCGACCAGGTTCGCCTGTGAGTGGGACGCGGACCAGGGACCTCTGGCCCTTCTGGCCCGCCACAGCGCGCGAGGACCGTGGACCCGGAGGTGGGCTGCGATGATGACGAGCGGCGTCGCCCGGGGACTGGGAGAGGGCGAGGACCTCGAGCGTGCCGTCAAGGAGATCCTCAACCGTCATCCCGCCGTCGGCTTCGGGCTCGGCGTCGTCCGGGACGGGCGGCTGGAGCATTTCTGCGGGCACGGCCTCGCGGACATCGGCTCGAAGAGGCCGATCACGGCGGACACGGTGTTCCGGGTCGGCTCCATCACGAAGACCTTCACGGCGCTCGCGGTCATGCAGTTGTGGGAGCGCGGGCTCGTCGACCTCGACGCGCCCGCGGACGATTACCTCCGCGCCTACCGGCTGGTGCCTGCGCGAACCTCCTGGCGGCCGGCGACGATCCGCCACCTGCTGACGCACACGGCCGGGATCCCCGAGATCATCCATCTCAGGCTGGGGTGGTGGTTGCTGGGCGAGACGTTCGACCCCGGCGAGTCGCTCCCGACCTTGGCCGAGTACTACCAGGGCGCTCTGCCGGTGCGCACCGAGCCGGGCACGCGGTTCAGGTACACCGACCACGGCTTCACGACGCTCGGCCAGATCGTCGAGGACGTCACGGGCGGCCCGCTGGACTGCTACCTGCGCGAGCACGTCTTCGAACCGCTCGGCATGACCGACACCAGCTTGACGAGGACGCCCGAACTCGCTGGCCGCCTCGCCACCGGGTACTCACTGCGCTCGCGCAGTGTCGAGCCTGTCGCCGACTACCAGCTCCTCACGGCGGCGGCCGGCGCCGCCTACTCGACCATCCGCGATCTCAGCCGGTACGCGGCAGCACTGGTCGCAGGCGGCGCGAACGAGCACGGCTCCGTGCTGAAGCCCGCCACCCTGGGGATGATGTTCGAGCCCCACTACCAGCCGGACCCGCGGATCCCCGGCGACGGTCTGGTCTTCTCTCGCGCGGACATGGCCGGCCGGCCCGTCGTCTGGCACGGCGGCATCGTTCCCGATTGCGTCTCGCAGCTGTGGCTGGCCCCGGACGCGGGGCTCGGCCTCGTCGCGTTCACGAACGGGTCCCGCCGGCCTCACCTCTGGCTGCCCTCGGAGGTCTCGCGCCTCCTCGGCCGGCTGCTGGACGCACCCCCCGACGCCGTCCGCGCCGACATCCCGCAGCACCCGGAGGTCTGGCCCGAGCTCTGCGCCTGGTACCACCTCCCCGCCGACCCGCTCGACGTCCGGGCGCGGGTGATCCTCGGGGTCGGCGGCGAGGGTTCGTCCGTCACGGGCGGCTGATGGCGCGGGTGCTGACGCCGATCCCCGGGGCCTACCGGGGGTTCGAGCTGCACCCGGACGACGAGGACGACCCCTACGTCTTCCGGCTCGACCTCTCCCGGTTCGGCCTGCCCACCGCTCGCGTCGTGTTCGGCGCTCCTCCGGGTGAACCGGTCGATCGTGCGCACTTCGAGCTTCACCCGCTGTCCCTGGACAAGAAGCCGGCCTTGGAGAACCCCCGGCTCTGGGTCGGCGTCGGTATCCAGGCGGCCGTGGGGATTGCGTTCGCCGCCTCCGCCCGCTCCCGCCGCCGGACGTCGGGACCTGCACGGCGGGGGGAGACGTCATGAGGGGTCGTCCTGCGAGGTGGAGTGCGGCCCGCGGCGCTCGCCCTCGCGTTGACCGCGTGTCAGGGCACGTCCTCCGCGCCGAAGGCGTCGCCGCAGGTGGCCCTCTCACCGTGTGTGGTCGCAGGCGTGCCGGCGCGGTGCGGAACACTCCCTGTCCCGGAGAACCGGACGACGCGCACCGGCAGGACCATCCAGCTGCGGTTCGCGGTGCTGCCCGCGCTTGCGCAGCAGACTCGCGAACCCGACCCGGTGTTCTGGCTGGCGGGCGGTCACGGCGGGGCCGCCACCGAGTCCGCGCAGGCGGCGGCGCAGTTGATGTCCCTGGTGAACCAGCAGCGCGACATCGTGCTGGTCGACCAGCGTGGCACCGGCGGATCGAGCGACCTGAGGTGTCCCCAGGGAACGGTCCTGGGGCGGTGGGCCGAGGAGTTGCGGACCTGCCTTTCGCATCTGGGCGGCGACCCGCGCGCCTACACGACGGCGTGGGCGATGGACGACGTGGACGACGTCCGCGCCGCGCTCGGCTACGACCGGATCAACCTCTACGGGATCTCGTACGGCGCCACCGCGGCGCAGGTCTACGTGCAGCGGCACGCGGACCACGCCCGGACGGCGATCCTGGAATCGGGGACCGTGCTCGGCGTGCCGATCCTGGAGCGCTTCCCGGCGGCCGCGCAGCGCGCGCTCGACCTGCTGTTCGCCCGCTGCGCCGCAGATGCCGCCTGCCACGCGGCATTCCCCGACCCCGCAGCCGACCTCCGCGCCGTTGCCGCACGGCTGGAGCGCGCACCCGTCGACCTCCCGGTGACCGATCCCAGCACGGGGAAGGCCGTCCGGTACACCCGCCACGACATGGCCGCCGGTCTGCTCACGGCGCTGAGCAGCCTGCGGACGGCCGTCGTCCTGCCGCGCATGCTGCACTCAGCCGCGCGGGGGGACTGGAAGGACGTGCTGGCCGCCGCCCAGGCACCGTCGTCGGAGTCGGCGAGGCCCGGCTGGCAGTTGATGGCCCTGACGATCGACTGCTACGAACCCGAGGAGCGGGTGCGGCGGGCGGAGACGGAAGCGCATGCCGTCGGCTCGTTCCTCACCGCGCAGGACATGCTGATGCTCGTGAACCCGGACGACGTCTGCGGCGTGATGCCCGCCCCGTCAGTCGGCATGGTCCACCATGCGGCCACGACTGAGTCGGTGCCGATGCTCTTTATCAACGGCAACGCCGATCCGAAGGACCCGCCGGTCAACGTGGCGGCTGCGCCTCGCCTCTACCCGCACAGCCTGACGATCACCGTCCGGGATCAGGCTCACGACTACAACGTGGATCCCAGCTGCCGGGCCGGCCTCTTCACCGCGTTCATCCGGACGGCGAGCACGGGCGGCCTCCGGTCGCGATGCCTGCAGGAGCAGTGGGTGCCGGCATTCGATCTCGGCTGACGCGCCGCCTACGGCTACAGGACGTCCGGCCGGCCAAACGTCCTGTCGTGACGGGCCCGCTTCCTCTGGCCGGGCGGGTGCAGTGTTAGGAGCGTGGGCGTCAGGCTCGCAGTGGAGGTGCGTGGTGATGATGGACTGGTACGGCGGCATGAGCTGGGGTGGCTGGCTGATCGCCTGCCTGATGATGCTCGCCTTCGTGGCGCTCATCGTGCTCGTCGTGGTGGCTCTCACCGGCGAGTCGCGGGGCGGTGCGCGGTTCGGCCGTGAAGGGCCGAAGGACATCCTCGACGAGCGCCTCGCGCGCGGGGAGATCGACATCGAGGAGTACACCCGCAGGCTGGACGTCCTGCGCGCCGGCAGGGACGTCCGCAAGGTCCGGTGAGCGTCCGGCGGTCCCGTGCCGACGGTTCGTGCGCGCGAGGGGAGGGTGGCGATGTCATGACCGGCGTCGTCGACGCAAGCTGTGGTCATGCCAGGAACTGAGGGTGGCAGGACGCACGTCCTCCCGTGGGTCGGTGACGAGCGACACGACACCGGCCCCAGGTTGGCGAGGTTCGCCTGGCTGTCGATCGCTCCCGCCGTCGTCACCATCACGCTCAAGACCGGCGCCTACCTGATCACGGGATCGGTCGGCCTGCTTTCTGACGCCGCCGAGTCGGTGGTCAACCTCGTCGCCGCGATCATCGCGCTGATCGCACTGTCGGTCGCCGCCAAGCCCGCCGACGAGAACCACCACTACGGGCACGGCAAGGCCGAGTACTTCTCGGCCGGCGCCGAGGGCATGATGATCTTCATTGCCGCGGCCGTCATCCTGGTCAGCGCCGTTCTGCTGCGTCCTTCACCCGGTGGCCCTGGAGAGCGTCGGCCTGGGGCTGGCCATCTCCCTCGTCGCCTCCGTCGTGAACGGCGCGGTCGCTGTCGTCCTCCTCCGGGCCGGACGGGCGCACCGGTCGGTGACGCTCACCGCGGACGGCCGGCACCTGCTCACCGATGTGTGGACCTCGGCGGGCGTCCTCGTCGGGGTGCTGCTCGTCGCGCTCACGGATGGCAGCGGCTCGACCCCCTGGTCGCGATGGCGGTCGGGATCAACATCCTCGTCACCGGTGGCCGGCTGGTGTCGCAGTCCGTGGTCTCGCTCCTGGACGCCTCCCTCTCACAAGAGGATCAGGAGCGCATCGCCGCTGCGCTGGCGAGGGTCCAGGACGGGAACGTCGACGTGATCGACGTCCGGACCCGGGCCTCGGGCCGGTACCGGTTCCTGTCCCTGGTCCTGCGGGTGCCGGGCAGCTGGACCGTCCAGCAGGCCGACGTCGTGACCACCGGCATCGTGCGGGCCGTTCATGCAGAGCTCCCGGACGTCGAGATCCAGGTCTCGCTGCGTCCGAGATGAGCTACCTGCGAGATCAGGGTCTGCCTGCTCGGGCGAGGCGGCCAGCCCCGTCGGGAGGGATGGGAGAACGCGTCCACGTGTCACGATCCCCGACACGGTCAGCGTCGACGGGAAGGTGACGGGGGTCCCCGCCGATCTCGGCCTGTACTACGAGATCGCCGGCCGCGTCCGCATGACGCCGTCCTCACGGTTGCCTTCGGCACGGCTCCTCGGGACTTCCGACCCTGACAACACCTCTGGCGCGAACCGCACTGTGGGCTATCCGTCAACGCATGGGTCGCACACCCGTCTCGGCGGACCCCACGCCGGACACCGGTGCGTTTCAAGCGATCCTGCGAGGTTGAAATGGACGTGAGTTCTGCCGACCTGAGCAACGGCGAGCTGATCCAGCTCAGCCTCGATCTCAGCGGTGGGCGGACGGCGCGACTCGAGGGTCCCGCGGGGAGGAGGGCGCAGTGCACGGGAGCGGCGTCCAGATGACGGGCGACCTGAGCGTCCCGGACGGTGCCCGCGGCATCGTCCTCTTCGCGCACGGCAGCGGCAGCTGTCGGCAAAGCCCGCGGAACCGGTACGTCGCTGCGGCGCTCGAGCGGGCCGGACTGGCCACGCTGCTGTTCGACCTGCTCACCGTGACGGAGGAGGCCGACCGCGCCCGCGTCTTCGACATCGACTTGCTGGCGCGTCGCTTGCTCGACGCCACCAACGGGCTGAGCACGCGACCGGATACACGCGATCTCCGCATCGGCTATTTCGGCGCCAGCACCGGTGCCGCGGCCGCCCTGTCGGCGGCGGCGGATGGGCAGGCACAAGTCTCGGCGGTCGCCTCCCGCGGCGGCCGCCCCGACCTTGCCGGCGCGGCGCTCTGAGCGGGTCCGCTCGCCCACCCTGCTCATCGTGGGTGGCATGACAGGGCGGTGCTCGACCTGAACCGCGCCGCGCAGGCGAGGCTCCGCTGCGAGAGCCGGCTGGAGATCGTTCCGGGAGCCACCCATCTGTTCGAGGAACCGGGAGCCATGGAGCGGGTCGCCGAGCTCGCCGTGGGCTGGTTCACCACCCACCTGTCAGCGGCACGCGGCGAAGCTTCTTGACTGCTGACCCCGCGCAGCGATCTCGACGAGCAGCACTTCCGCGCCGTATGCGACGAGGACGGGAACGGCGAGAGAGCCGCCCGGGGCGGCACCGGCGATCGCGAGGCGGGCAAGGGCCCAGCCGACGGTGACGATCCCGAGAGCGACGAGCAGTGACCGGCCCCGAGAAGAAGGCGCGGGTGCCGGCTGCCCAGGGATCAGGGGTGCCTGGAGGCGGTCGACCGCAAGGGTCACGGGCACCAGCAGGGCGGTCAGGACGCCGAGCCACACCGGCCGGAACGCCCACCAGGCGGTCGAGCCGATCACGGGTTGCGGCACCGTCACCCGCGGGTACACGACGATGGCGATCACGACGACGGGGACCATGTGCCAGAGGTAGACGGTCATCGCCGAGCGGTTGAGGCGTTGCACTCCGCGCCCGCGGTCACCCCTGTCCAGCAGGCGGGTGGTTGTCGGCTCGGCCAGGAGGACGAGCCCGGTCTGCGCCGCCGCGAAGGCCAGGAGCGCGATCGAGGGGGACTGGTGTTGCGCGCGCCGATCAGGTCGGCCGGGAACGCTCCGCCCAGCACCAGGACGGCGAACAGTGCCATGCCTCCACCCGCGAGCAGGGCCGCCCGCTCGGGCGGCACGATGGGCGCCCAGTCGCGCCAGACGAAGCCCCACTGGTGGATCGAACCCCACACGAGCAGGTAGCTCGCGAACCCGATCAGTGGCAGCCCTGCCTCCAGCGCCCCGGCGTCGACGACGGCGGCCGCCACGGCCATCGCCGCGGGCACGAGGAGGCCCCACCGGCGATGGGCGGCCAGCAGCATCGGCGTCAGGGCGATGACGAGCAGATACGTCGGCAGGAACCACAAGTGCAGGCACACCAGCCAGGCGGCCTGGGCCAGCTCCTGAGGACGCGGACGTGCCGCCGAAGCCAGCAGGACCCCCGCCACGACCGCGGCCAGGTACACGCTCGCGGGGCGAAGCAGCCTCCTCGCCCGGGCGGCCACCCACGTTCCCCAGTCGCCGCCACCGTCTCTCCAGGCCAGCCACGAACCCGCGTTCACGTATCCCCCGACCAGGAAGAAGACAGGCATGACCTGGAACAGCCATGTCAGCGGCGCCGCCGACGGGATCGACGTCAGAGCGTCCTGCCCGCCAAGGCGGCCGTCCCGGTAGGAGATGTCGACGAGGAGCCAGTGACCGGCCACGACCGCGGCGATGGCGACGACGCGCAGCCCGTCCAGGTAGGAATGGCGCGCCACCACAGGCGACGGCGTCCCCAGCTCCGGCCGATCGGCCACGAGGCCACGATGCCCCAACGGCGAAACCGGATGGCGCCAGGACTTCCGTCTCTCCCGCCGGCCGGCCCACGGTGATGGTGTCTGGACGGTCGGGACGTGATGAGGGGTGAGAACGTGAGCGCCGGAGCTGCGACAGATCTGTGGCGAATGAGCGGCGGCGAGCTCGCCGAGGCGGTGCGAACTCGAGGTGCGTCCAGTATGGAGGTGGTGGAGGCGCACCTTCGGCGGATCGAGGCGGTCGACCCCTCGATCAACGCCGTGCCCGTGGTGCTGGCCGAGCAGGCTCTCGCGGCGGCCCGGGCTGCGGACCGGGTAGTGGTTACGGGCGCAGGCCTGGGCCCGTTCCACGGCGTTCCCTTCACGGTCAAGTCGAACATCGACGTGGCGGGTACGCCGACCACGAACGGCATCCGAGCTCTGGCGTCGGCGTATCCGGCCTGCGACGCTCCCGTCGTGGAGCGCCTCCGACGGGCTGGCGGGATCCCGATCGGACGAAGCAACATGCCGGATTACGCGATCAGCTGGCACACCGACAGCGAGCTGTACGGGGCCACGGTCAACCCGTGGGATCCCGCTCGGACCCCGGGCGCCTCCAGCGGTGGCGAGGCAGCGGCGCTCGCGACCGGCATGAGCCCGCTGGGGCTCGGGAACGACACCCTCGGATCACTCCGCTGGCCGGCCCAGTGCTGCGGGATCGCCGCACTGAAGCCGACGCTCGGCCGCATCCCGCACGCCACGACCGTGCCGCCGGTCGACGCGCCGATCGGGGTGCAACTCGCGGGGGTGGACGGTCCGCTGGCGCGCCGCGTGGCCGACCTCCGCGCCGCCTTCGAGGTGCTGGCCGGCCCCACCTGGCGTGACCCCTGGACGGTCCCGGTGCCGCTTCGCCTTCCACAGCCGCCCGGCCCCATCCGGGTCGCGGTCGTCCTCGATCCTGGCGGACAGGGGACGGCGCCCCAGGTGCGGCACGGCGTTCTCCAGGCGGCCAGAGCTCTCGAGGACGCCGGGTGCGTCGTCGACGAGCTCGAGCCGCACTCGATCGTCACCGCGGCGGAGGCCCTGCTGGACCTGCTCGACTGCAGTCGGCGTGGCGGATGGGCGCCCCACCCGTGCGCGACTACACGAAGAGCTGGATCGCGTCGTTGTTCGAGGCGATGGGGGAGCGGAGCCCGGCCGCCGCCGCTCTGGCCTTGATGACCCTGCAGGCGCTCCTGCGGACGTGGGGTGAGTTCCAGGCGGAGCACCCGCTGATCGTCGGCCCGGTCGGGACCGATGTCCCCGGCGGTCGGTGGTCGACACCGGGGCCGCCGCCCAGGTTCTCGTGCAGATGTCCCGACGCGCGGACCTCGTCGTCGTCGGCACCCGCGGCCGCGGTGACTTCTCCGCCGCCTGCCTGGGCTCGGTGTCCACGGCCGTCGCGGCCCACGCCTCCTGCCCCGTCGTGATCGTGCGTGGACGTCCTTGCACCGCAGGCGCCCGACTGGCCTCGGCCCGTTCTCGAGACGGGCCAGGCCACCGCGGGCCTCCTCGTGGTCGGGAGCCGCGGACGCGGCGCCTTCGCCGGCCTCGTGCTGGGATCGGTGAGTCACGGGTCGCCCATGATGGTGGTCCAGACACCGAAGGCGCCGGGTCGTTCCGAGCACGAGCCGAGCGACGCTGTCCACGTCATGATCTGACCCGGGCTCGTCGTGCTCCCGCAGCTCGCCCAACGGCACAGTCCCCGTCGGCGTCTTAGCGGCCTACCGTCGGCGTCCGAACGGCCTACGGGCCGCCGACGCGCCGGCCCGTCAGCTCCCGCACCTCCAGGCACAGGATGAGATCCCGCACTCCCTGGGCCCATGGCTCCAATCGCGATCGGAGCTGCGCGGACCGCGCCTCGCCGTACTCGCGGTGCAGCAGGCCGGTGGCCATCACCGACCAGCCCATCTCGTCGTCCGGCCGCGCGCTGTCGACCTCGAAGACGGCCGGCGGCACTCGACCACCCTCGGTCAGTCGCGCCAGCCGTGCATCAGTGCGGGTGCGGAAGTAGATGCCGTCGCGGTCGATGAGGTGGTTGAGGACGACGACCAGGGGCTGATCGCCGTCCACGGTGGCCAGCGTGCCGTAGCGGACGGACTGCAGTAGCCGTAGGCAGTCGTCGCGTTCCAGTGTGTGCAGTTGCGAGGTCCCGGGTCTGATCTGAGCAGCCATGCCTCGATGCTGCGTCAACTCGGCCTCGGGACCAAGGGCCCTTGGTCCCGTCAGTCCGCGTCGGAGGACTGCACCGAACGCCCGGTGATGGATTGCGGCGTGATCGTGACGAACATGGTGCGTGCGCCACCGGCCCATGGCACGGGTCCGCTCTCCCAGAGCGTGCTCAAGCTGTAGGAGTGGGTGACGCCTTCGGAGAAGCCCTGGACGACGACGCTCCAGCCCTTCTCGTGCTCCTCATCGATGTCATCGACTTCGAAAGCCACGAGAGTTCTGCGCCGCAATGAGGCCAAGGGTCCCTCCGGGGCGGTCCGGAAGACCACCATGCCGTTCCTGTACTGGTAGGTCACCGGCATGATCCTCGGCCCGTCGCCCGAGTTCCATGCCACTCGACCGATCTTGTGCTGGGCGAGCAGCTCATTGCAGCGAGACGTGGGTATTTCGGCGAAACGGCTCGTGAACTTGCGCTGGCCTGGGGGCTGGCTCATCCTCGCTCCCTCGAACGGTACGGAACCACCCCAGCATCGAGCGTCACCGAAAGGCTTTCCAGAGCCGAAGGTCCTGAACATCCCGCCGGGTCCACCCGGGGCGGGGGCGATGTGCGTATCACGATCGCCGTCAATCAGGTCGGGCGGAGGTCCATCCGCCTGAGTGGGCATGTCTGCCGGGAGTCGAAGGCGGGTGGATGTCGGTGCGTGCGTCGGCGCCAGGTGCGCGCCGCGACAGGACCAACGGCTCTGGCGCGCGGCGTCCAGGGGGCTGAGGCTGAGGGCGGGGTGAGGGAGATGAGCACTGAAATGACTACTCCTGCCGCGGGCAGCCGGGAAGCCGCTGAGAATCCAGACGCCCCTGGTGCGGGTCAGCCGCCGCCGAGAAAGGGGCCGGCGACCGTCGTGAACGGGACCCGGGTCACGATCGCCTTCCCGTTCTCGCACCTCAGCGTCGCGGATACGCCCAGCGAGGTTCGGGCCTTGGCGGGCCTCGTTGTCGAGCTGGCCGATTCGCTCGTGACGCCTCCCGACGCAGAAACGGCCGAGTCCTTGCGGCAGCGGGCGCATGCCCTGCGCGATGGACTCGGGGTGACATCCCGATCTTGATAAAGCCGGGGTGGGCACGTGGCCCACCATCCATCGCGTCTACTCGTGACCTTCGGCTGTGTCCCGGTACCCCTATGGAACGGACTCCCCGTCCATGGCGCAGAGGATCGCGTCGAACAGGCGCTGGGCGGCCGCATGCCGCGCTTCGGATCCGACGTCTGAGGAGATCAGGAGCACTCCGGTGCGCTCGCCTGTGTCGTCCACGACGGCGACGCTGGTGTATCCGGGAACGCCGCCCGTGTGGAACCAGACCCGGTGCCCGCAGGGTCCGACCTCGTCCTGGATGCCGAGGCCGTAGCCAGTGCCAAGGGTGCTGGTGGGGATTGTTGCTTCCATCTGCCGTAGCTGCGCAGTCGGCACGAGCCGGCCCGACAGCACCCCGGAATACACGGCGGCCAGTTCCGGGGCAGTGCTGACGATCGCGCTGGCGGCCCACCCCCATCGCAGGTCGAGCCCGGTGGTGTCGACCTGTCCGTCCACCACCACCCCCATGTAATCGTCCGGAACCGAGTACCCGTGCGCGTGCAGCCCGCTCCGGAACCCTGGTCCCATCTGCAGGTAGGTGTGGGTCAGGCCCAGGGGCCGAGAGATGCGCTGGTCGACGAGTTGCTGGAGGGACCGTCTGGTGACCCGCTGCAGGATCAGGCCCAGGGCGATGTAGTTGGTGTTGCTGTAGGCCCAGCTCGTGCCGGGCGCGAACAGCGGCTTGTGCGCGGCGCTGATCGCGAGCAGCCGTTCGGGTGCGCGCACGGGCGCATACGCGCCCCGAAGCACGTCCTGAAGCACCGGGTCCTCGGCGTAGTCGAACAGGCCGCTGGAGTGGTTCAGCAGCATCCGCACGGTGATCGCGGAGCCGTTGGGCACCTGGCCGGGTAACCACCGCTGCACCGGGTCGTCCAGGCCCAGCCACCGCTCGGCCACCAACTGGAGGACGAGTGCGGCCACGAACGTCTTGGTGATGCTGCCGATCCGGAACTCATCGCTGGGCTCCAGATCCCGCCGCGGCGTGAGGTCGGCGAGCCCGACGGCGAACTGCACGACACCGTGGCCGTCGTCCACACGCACGATCACCCCGGTCATGCCCTGGTCCACCACCTGCCGGGCAAGCGATCGAAGCTCAGCGGACACATCAGCGGACCGCGGCGCCGGGGCTGTAGAGGGTGCAGGTGGCGTGCTGCCGCCACACGCCGCAGTCACCCAGAGCAGACCGGCCAGCGCGAGGGCGAGTGCCCCCGCGCGTCGCGTGTCTGGTCGCAGCCTCATAGGGAACGGCTTCGACAGGACAGTCAGTCGGCAGCCCGGGTCACGGCCACCTTTCGGCCGGACTGCTGCTCGTACGCGGGCAGCGGGACGGTGACCTCGAGGACGCCGTCCCGGTAGGTCGCCGCGATCTCGTCCTCGTGGGCCCCCCGGGGGAGCAGGAACGTCCGGACGAGCCGGCCGTAGAAGAACTCGGAGTGTCCGCCCTCCTTGCGGGTCTCGTGCCGCTCGGCCCGCACGGTGAGGACGCCGTCGGCGACGCTGATGTCCACGTCCTTGTGGGGGTCGATGTCGGGCAGTTCGACCCGAAGGACGAACCGTCCATCGTCGATGTACTGCTCGCAGCGCATCTCGCGCTCGTGCACGCCGGTCCCGAACCGCGGGAAGGCGAGCAGCTCGGTCTGCAGCCAGTCGAGCAGGCGGGGGACGGCGAGGGTTCTCTCGGTCTGCGTCGTCGTCGCCGGCGTCTGCTCTTCCGATGTCCGCGGCGCTGGGGTTGTAGGGGTGGTCATGGTGTTGCCTCCCGCTTGGTTGTTGTCGGTACCGGGGGTGCCGGTAGGGGTGCGATCTCGAGCAGCCGCTGCAGGGTGCGGGCGGCCGCCCGCGGGGTGGTGGTGGTGGGAACGGGATGTGCCTCCGGCCACGGCGCGGCGTCCGCGGCCATGGCCGCGAGGACGCCGGGGTCGGCGTCCGACGCGCTGTGCGCCCGAACCGCGAGCCGGTGCGCGCACACGTCGAGCGGTGCCTCGCAGCGGGCCTCGGTCAGAGCAACCCGCGTGTTCTCCGCCAGTTCTCGAGCCTGGGCCCGGAAGCGGGTCGCTCCAGGAGGCGTCGAGCACCACGTTCATGCCCTGGGCTAGCGCGGCCGCGGCGCGGCGGAGGAGGTCGGTGTAGGTGGCTACCGTGTGCGCTTCGGCGTAGAGGCCGGTGCGGTACGGCGCGGCCGCGGAGACGAGAGGCCGCTTGCCGGCCTGCTCCTTGCGCACCACGTCCGAGGACACCGTGAGCCATTGCCGGCCGCTGGGGTCCTCCACCGTCAGAGCCGCCGCGACCGACGACTTACCGCTGCCGGGCAGCCCGCCGAGCAGGACGAGGTGCACTCGGCCGGCGTCGAGGTGCCGGCGGCACAGGGTGAGCAGGTCGCGGGCGGCGCCCAGGGCACCGGGCGCCCCCTGCACGGTGCGCAGACTCTCGACCTTGACGCGGACGAACGCGCGGTAGGCGACGTAGTGATGCACCAGACTGGCCGGCGCGGCCGTCCGCTCGAGCTCCTCGTACCGATCGAGGAACGTCCGGGCGGCCTCGGCGTGGCCGTGCGCCTCGAGATCCATGGCGAGGAATGCGGCGTCCAGGACCACGTCGCCCCCGCGCAGCCGCTCGTCGAACTCCAGGCAGTCCAGGATCCGGGCACCGTCGTCCAGACAGAAGATGTCCTCCGACAGCAGGTCTCCGTGGCCGGCCCGGACGAACCCGGACCGCTCACGGCCGTCGAGCAGGCCGACGCGGCCGTCGAGGTACTCCTCGGCCAGCGCGCTGGCGGCGTCGAGATCGGCGGTAGTGAGGACGCTCTCCTCGAACGGGACCAGCTGCTCGCGGCCCTCGCCCCAGAGCGAGCGCAACGTCCGCGCCTGGCCGAACCCCTTCAGCGCGGGCTCCCGCCGGTGCAGGGCGACAACTTGCCTGGCGACGTCCGAGAGCCAGCGGTCCGCATCCTCGCCACGGTCGAGCATGGTGGAGAGCCGCCGCCGGGTCGGCATGCGGCGCATGACCAGCAGCGGCTCGCCGATGGCACCCGGCAGGTACAGGGGCCGCAGCTCGCTGAGCCCGAGGTAGACGTCGGGCGCGACGGCCCGGTTGAGCTCCAGCTCACGGCGCGAGTTCTCCAGCCGGGCCCCGGCAGTGCTGAGATCCAGGAACGGGAACCTCACAGGCTTCTTGCCCTTGTAGGCGAGGCCACCGACGAACACGAGCACGCTGGTATGGGTCTCCACGACCGCTGCGTACGGTTCGCCCGGGGGCGGCAGGTCCGTGGCACCGCGGTCCTGGGAGACGGAGTGGGAGCTGGGAGCAGCGAGCATGGCGACCTCCTCCGTAAGCACACTGCGACCGTAGGCAGGGGCGCGGACGACGTTCAGAGGCGAAGGTCCCGGCGGCGGAAAACAGAGGCCGTCAGGAGCGCGGGGAGCACGAGTCGGGACGTTCGCCTCTGCCAGGGGCGCCGGCGGGGGAGCTAGCGTCGGCCCGCAGCGACGAGAACCGCTCGCCGACAAGTCCTGCCCGGAGGCACGACATGCCCGCAACGTTCGACACCCAGGCCCTCGAGACCACCGCGGGGGAGATGACGGCGGCCGGCAAGGGCATCCTCGCTGCCGACGAGTCCACCGGAACGATCACCAAGCGGTTCAGCGCGGTGGGTGTGGAGTCCACCGAGCAGAACCGCCGGGCGTACCGCGAGTTGCTCTTCACCGCGCCCGGGCTCGGCGAGCACATCGCCGCTGTCATCCTCTTCGACGAGACGATCCGTCAGTCCACGGGCGACGGGCAGCCTTTCCCGGAGGTGCTCGCCAAGCAGGGCGTCGTCCCGGGCATCAAGGTCGACCGCGGCACGGTCCCGCTGGCCGGCTTCCCCGGGGAGACGGCGACGGAGGGTATCGATGGGCTGCGGCCGCGCCTGGCGGAGTACCGCGACCTCGGGGCCCGGTTCGCCAAGTGGCGGGCCGTGATCCACGTCGGGGGCGGCATTCCCACGGCAGCCGGGATCGAGGCCAATGCGCACCTCCTGGCGCGGTACGCCGCCTTGTGCCAGGAGGCAGGGCTCGTTCCCATCGTCGAACCCGAGGTCCTCATGGACGGCGACCACACGATCGCCCGGTGCGAAGAGGTCACGTCCGCCGTCCTGGCTGTCGTGTTCCAGCAGCTGGTCGAGTCGCGGGTGCACCTCGAGGGCATGGTCCTCAAGCCGAACATGGTCATCGCGGGGTCGCAGTGCCCGGACCAGGCGACGGCGGACGAGGTGGCCGGAGCGACGATCCGCACGATGCGCCGGCACGTGCCGGCCGCGGTCCCTGGGATCGCCTTCCTCTCCGGCGGCCAGACCGAGGAGGAGGCCACCCGCAATCTCGCGGCCATCGACGCGGTTGCGCCGCCGGCTCCCTGGGGGCTGACCTTCAGCTACGGGCGGGCGCTGCAGCAGAGCGCCCTGGCCGCGTGGCGGGGCTCGGCCGAGAACGTCCCCGAGGCCCAGCGCATCCTCCTGGAGCGGGCGCGCGCGAACGGGCGCGCGCGCCAGGGCACGTACGGGTCCTGAGGCCTCTCCGGGGCGATGCGGCGAGGATCGCCCAGTCCCAGCGACAGTCCCAGCGAGTCCGGTCTGTGCCGGACGCGAATCCCCGGGTCCAAGGACCCTGTCCGACACGGAGGCCATGCAGATACCGGGCCCGCGGGGCCCGGCACCTGACGGGAGACCCCTGCCCCGCCTCCCGGGGCTGCGCGTGGAGTGCAGCCCCGGGACCACCCCCTTCACTCTCGGCTGAGCACGACTTTCAGGGAGCCGGTCTCGCCGGCTCGGCTGAACACGTCGTAGGCGTCGACGAACTGGTCGAGCGCGAACCGGTGCGTGACGAACCGCGCGGAGTCGACCTGACCCGCGGCCACCAGGCGCAGCAGGGTCGGCGTGGAGTAGGTGTCGACGAGACCGGTGGTGATCGTCACGTTCTTGATCCACAGGTCTTCGAGGTGCAGGGTGGCGGGCTTGCCGTGCACGCCCACGTTGGCGACGTGGCCGCCGGGGCGCACCAGCCGGGTGCACAGCTCGAAAGTGTCCGGAACGCCGACGGCCTCGATCGCTACGTCGGCGCCGAGGCCGTCGGTCAGCTCCGTCACGCGGGCGATCGGCGTCCTCGGCCCCGTTGTTGATCGTGATGTCCGCGCCGAACTGCTTGGCCGCGTCGAGCCGGCTGGCGGCCAGGTCGATGGCGACGACGTGGCTCGGGCTGAGTGCAGCCTGGCGCCGAGGATGGCGGCCAGGCCGATCGGGCCGGCTCCGACGATGGCGACGGTGTCGCCGGGCCGGACGGCGCCGTTGAGCACACCGACCTCGTAGCCGGTCGGCAGGATGTCGGCGAGCATGAGGATCTCCTCGTCGCTGACACCGGCGGGCACGCGGGTAGGTGGAGATGTCGGCGAACGGCACGCGGACGTACTCGGCCTGGGTGCCGTCGATCAGGTGCCCGAGGATCCAGCCACCGCCGCCCAGGCACTGGCCGTAGCATGCCCTCCCGGCAGTAGCGGCACCGGCCGCAGGCGGTGATGCACGACACCAGCACGCGGTCGCCGGGCTGCACGTTCTTCACCGCCGGCGCCGACCTCGGTCACCGTGCCGACGGCCTCGTGCCCGAGGATGCGGCCGTCGGTGACCTCGGGCACGTCGCCCTTGAGGATGTGCAGGTCGGTCCCGCAGATCGTCACCGCGTCGACCCGGACGATCGCGTCGGTGTCGTCCTGGATGACCGGGTCAGGCACTTCCTGCCAGCTCTTGTCTCCTGGCCCGTGATACACCAATGCGCGCATCCGAAAGCGCCTCCTCGCGCTCGTGACTCTCGTGACTCTTCCTCTGCACCTTCTCCGGGGTGACGGGCAGTCACCAGGGCCGCAAGTCCCGAACCCGGGTCACGATTTCGTTGTCAATCGTCTCCAGGAACAGCAGACCAAGTCAGCGCGAGGGCTGGCGCAGGGGTCCGTCGCCTCGCCAGCCACGTCGACGGGTGTCGCTGTGACGACCCGGCGGCGAGAGATGTTCGCTGATCGGGACCTTTGGCCCTGGGCGCACCACGAGATCTGCGATGAAGTAGTACGCGGCGACGCCTACGCCCACGATCCGCGCGGGGAAGGCGGTCGCATGTTCGAGCCTGGGAGCGAGATGACCATGTCCGAGACTTCTGCCGCATCGCCTGGCTCCCCGGTCGTCGTCCGCGGGAGGTTGACCGAGCCGCTCAGCCGCTGGCTGTGGCTGGTCAAATGGCTGCTGTTGATCCCGCACTACATCGTGCTGGCCTTCCTGTTCCTGGCCTTCGCCGTCGTCACGGTGATCGCGTTCTTCGCGATCCTCTTCACGGGCCGTTACCCGCGCTCCCTGTTCGGGTTCAACCTCGGCGTGCTGCGCTGGTCCTGGCGGGTGAGCTATTACGGCTACAGCGCCCTGGGCACGGACCGGTACCCGCCGTTCAGCCTGGCCGAGGAGCCGGACTATCCCGCGACGCTGTCCATCGCCTACCCGGAACGGATGTCCCGCGGCCTGGTCCTGGTGAAGTGGTGGCTGCTCGCCATACCGCAATACCTACTGCTCGGCCTTCTCGTCGGTGGCACGAGCTACACGGTGACCACCGCCTCCGGCAACGGGACGACGACCTGGACGCTCGCGGGCGGCTCCCTGCTCGGCTTGATGGTGTTCTTCGCCGGCGTCGGGCTGCTGTTCACCGCCCGCTATCCGCGCGGCCTCTACGACTTCGCGATGGGGCTGAACCGGTGGATGCTGCGCGTCGTCGCGTACGTCGCGCTCATGACGGACGCGTATCCGCCCTTCCGGCTCGACCAGGGCGGCGCCGACCCGGCCGAGCCGATCGCGCCGACGCCTTCCGGCACGGGGGGCGCGGCGCTGGCGCAACCCCCGGCTCCCGTCGTCCCGGGGACATCCGGGCGGCGGGGCGGGGCCGGGGCGATCGTCGCCCTCGTCGCGGGGCTGCTGGTCGGGCTCATGGGGCTCGGTCTGGCTTCCGTGGGCGCTGCGGGGGTGTGGCTCCATTCGCGGCAGGACGCCGCCGGCTTCGTGAGCACGAACGCAAGGCTGCTGTCCACCCCCACCGCGGCCATCACTGCCGAGAACGTCGACCTGACCCTCGGCGACGGGGCGAGCGGAATGGTGTCGTCGGACAGGTTCGGCACCATCCGCGTCCGGGCTACTGCCGCGGACGCAACGCCGGTGTTTCTCGGGATCGCCCCCCAGGCGGCGATCGACACCTGGCTCGCAGGGGTCGCACACGACCAGGTGAGCGACATCGGCGGCGGCAGAGTGACGTACCTGCACAGCGGTGGGCAGGCCGC
>CAWBAJ010000024.1:0-22015 GCA_963786765.1 uncultured Actinomycetota bacterium
CATCGTTATCCATCAACAACGCTTGGCAGATGGGTGATGCCAATGGCTCCATTCCGACGGTTCAACCTGTGATCGGTCGTCCGATGTGGGGCGCTCAACCAGCCGCGGCAGCACTCAACTCGCTCAACTTTGTTAGCAAGGCTTCCATAGATAAAGGTGAGTTGGGGCCACTATCCTCTGTATCATAGTGCCATGGGCTGATCGCCTGTCCGGAATTTCCAACTTGACAGGCATCATGGAATCGTATGGGCTCGCGAAAGGCGCTGTTGCCGTTCGGAAATGTCGTGATGTCAGTAAGCGAGATATGAAACATAACAGCGCCTTGCCAAAAATGACAGGTGAGAGTTGCCACACTATCTTATTGCGTCGTTTTTGTGCTAACAAGCGCATATTTTGGCTCAGTCGACCCGGAAACGTACGAAGTGAAGGCGGATGGGGATCTATGCGACGTGGAGCCCGCTGTGACGCTCCCTCTGACGAAACAACACTTTGTGTTTTGATTCTTCGGGATCTACTCACCTCTTTCCGGCTTTATGCGGATTGTAATGATTATGTACAGTAGTGACTGGTTGCTATCGACCTCCGCTACGCCACTATACGCTCCGGTGACGCGGCAACAAGGCTTCGACGGAGAAGTGCAGAGACCGTCCACCTTCGATGAACTATTAAAGTTGTGGATGGAGTCCCGTCATCTCCGGGGTGTTCCTCTCCGGCGTCTTCCCATCCTGTACGAGTGTGCTATTCCACAGTCCAGATCGGGGATGCTTGCCTAGGCCGCCACGCTCTTGCTCGCCACAGTACTGACGAGTACCGACTCCAACATCCGCCTTTCGTCTAATACAGCCTCCGCCAATGGATTCCTCGCGCCGTTCGATGGGACATCATTCAGCTTGTACACCTGTAAGTAGCAGAGTCCGTCTTGAGCTTCAGGTTAATGCTTCCTGGAGCCGAGTGAACTAACCTTCTTGACTTGGGCCCAGTCTGCACCGCTTTGTAGCTGAGCAAGTGGGACCATTTCACCTTCGACTATCTCTGCCATCTGGTTTGCTATAGTTTGGGGAGGCGTTGAAGGTGGTCCAATCCGCACAAGTACAGCAGACTTCGTGGTCGCACTGATACCGAATCTCCTGATGGCCTCGCTAATCTGAACGGGTGCAAGAGGGAGACGTATGGTGAGTGACCCTCCAATTCACTCTCCAGAGATTGACCACGAGATTACGCACATTCGAAGTTGGCGACAGGGCCAGAAGGATTTCTGAATGAGCTGTCTTGGTCTTGAGCTTGTTTCGAGCGAATGCATTCATTGCTTGATATGCTGCAGTCAGGAGGTGTTCCCGGCTTACAACCTATGGCGTGAAATGAAAATGTGGACAGTCTGTGCATGTCAAAGTGCCAAGATGTCCAGAGGGCCACTGCTCACCAGATCAGCGGACGCGCAGCGATCCCTCTCGGTGTCCGCCTCGGCACCATGAGCTGTTGCGACTTCGACTAGCCGACGGCGCAGATCCGTCGCATTGCAGACGGACTCGAACAGCGCCAAGTGGATAGCTGAGCAGTTTGCAGGGAATCCATCGAGGACGTACGATTCCATGGTGATGAGGATGGCGCTCTTGTTCTTCAGGCCGTGAATTGGCGCGGGTGTTCATGTTTGACAAGCGCGGACTGGCATTTCAGCGAGCTCGTCGGTTGACGTGATTAATATCTTCTTCTGGATCTTTACGCTCGGTTCGTGCAAGTGTGCAAAGGGAAGGCGCTGAGGCAAGATGGCTCGTGAGCATGAGTGCATTCCGTTACCGCTCATGGTCGAAGGGCAACATCGCTGATTTGAAATGTTGTGACACAGGGGGTAATCAACGCGACAAGGTGTGTTCCCGTTGCTAGTCCCTTAGTTCTACATCTGCTAACCACACTGTGCTCTGTGCTTCTGCAGGCTCGTGAGAAGAATGCCAAGGAGTAAGTGGGACTTCTTGACATCTGTGACCGGTCGCCACCATAGCTACAACGCTTCGAATCGCGAACAGACAAGCGTCGAAAGCGACCAAGCTGACTGGCGATCCACGAAAGCGCTTGGAAGAGTAAGTAGAGCTCCTGCTTTGACCTGAAGTGGTCGCGTGTGCTTGACTGCTGATCTACCGCTTATCGTACATGCAGACAAGCAAATGCTCTGAAAGCAAAGTAGGTGGATAGGCGGGAGCGCTGTGATGCCTGGACGGTGAGCTGACCGAGGAGCTGATATGCATACGTCCCATAGGATCGCCGTAAGTCTTCACGCGGTATCAACGCTGGTTCGCCCCTCGCTGACCAGCCTAACAACAATCAATCGCACATACAGGCTAAGCAAGCTGCAGCTGCTGCTCAGGGTGGCGATGCAGCCCAAGTCTCCACCGCACCCGACGTTCCTCAAGGCGGCGTCCATCTCCTTCGGCGTCCTGTTCGCCGCCGAGTGGGGTGACCTGTCACAGCTGGCCACCGCCGGTCTCGCTGCCCGCTACGACGACCCGGTGTCGGTGTTCGTGGGCTCGTGGCTGGCCCTGCTGGTCGTCTCCGCGCTCGCCGTGTTCCTGGGCAAGAAGGCCGCCGACCGTGCTGCCGATCCGGGCTGATCCTGCATCGTTCGCGGCCATCCTGTTCACCGTCGTTCGCGGTCATCGCCGTCGTCGAGACGATCCACCTGCTCTCGGCCTGAGGAGTCATGGAGCAGCCGGGGGCTCCTGACCGGGGCACGGCACGCCGATCCCGATCCGCACCTGCTGTTCCCGACCGCCGGCGCGGACGGTCACCGCTAGGCACAGCGGCCGGTCCGCCCAGTACCCGCCGGGATAGGACAGCCAGCCGGTGCCGAACCAGTCGGGACAGGACGGGACGGCGAAGCGCGCGCTGGGCCGGAAGGCCAGGGCGTTCCCCCAGCCGATCGCGAGCCGGTTTCCCGGCTCGACGGGCACCTCCAGCTCGAACGCATGCGCGGCCCGCACCACGAGTCCCGTCTTGGCGAACAGCTCGGGGGTACCCGGGTCGCCACTGTCGAACGCCTGCAGGGCACGGGTCGCGGGACTGGCCGGCAGGGCGACGACGCCCAGCACCGTCCGCCAGGCGGCGGGCGCGGGACCTCCGTCGATGGGTCCCTGGCACGCCAGCGAGGCGAGCGCGGGCACAGAGGGCCTGGCGACCGGGGCAGGCGACGAGATGGGCGTCGGCGTCGGCTGCCCTGGCGGTGGCGGGGTGGACGAAGCGGTCGGCGTCGTCGCCCCGGTGCACCCGGCAGCCATCATCGCCGTGAGGGCCAGCGGCACGGTCCAGCGGGGCACGCCACTCATCGCACTCGCGTGCGCCGCGTCCGTCCAGCCCTGAGCGCGTCGACCAGAGACAGCGATCGACGCTGACTCAGCCATCGTTGAGTTCGGCAGCAAGGGGTGACCGGGGCTGGTAAGTCAGCGGATCCCTCAGCCCGGACCTCGGGCCGTTGACCGTCACCCGTGCCGGCGCGGAGCATGACCCCGGTGCTGGTGCTCACTGCCGACGAGGTCGCGGGCCTGCTGGACGTGGACGCGCTCATCGACGCGCTCGGCCCGGCGATGGCGGACCTCAGCGCTGGGCGCGCGTCGGTGCCCCACCGGAGCAGTGCTGTCGTGCCGCGGGCGAACGGGCGACTGTTCGCCATGCCGGGCTACGTGCCCTCGCAGAACGCGCTGGTGACCAAGCTCGTCACGCTGTTCCCCGCCAATGCCGGGACGTCCCTGCCGACGCACCAGGCGGCGATCGTGGTGTTCGACCCGGAGACCGGCACGCCGGCAGCCCTGATCGACGGAACCGTGATCACCGCGGTTCGCACCGGCGCCTGCTCGGCGCTCTCCGCCCGGCTCCTCGCTCGCGAGAACGCATCCGTCCTGGCGGTCCTGGGCACCGGAGTGCAGGCCCGCTCGCACGCGCGCGCGGTAGTGAGAGTCAGACCGATCCGCGAGATCCGGGTCGCCGGCCGGTACTGGCGAGGGCGGAAGCGCTGGCCGAGGACCTGCAGAAGGAACTCGCAGTCGAGGCCCGTGCGGCGGGCTCCTACGAGGATGCCGTGACCGGGGCCGACATCGTCTGCGCCACCACCCACCCGACCGAGCCCGTGGTTCGGCGGGCGTGGCTGGAGCCCGGTACTCACGTGACCTCCGTCGGCTGGTCCGTCTCCGGCCGCGAGGTGGACGACGCGACCGTCGCCGAGGCGCTGGTCTGCGTCGAGACACGCCAGGCGGCGCTCGCCCCCGTTCCGCGGCGGGTAGCCCCGACCTGACCGAGGCCTCCGGGACGGCGTCATCGTCGAGGACGACATCGTCGAGCTGGGCGAGTTGGCCGCCGGTACCAGGACCGGTCGCAGCTCCGCCGAGCAGATCACCCTCTACAAGTCCGTGGGCGTCGCGGTACAGGACGCGACGGCCGCAACCCTCGTGCTCACGGCGGCGCATCGAGCTGGAGTCGGCAGGGAGCTGACGCTCTGATGAATGGCCACCGACCCTGCCCGGTGTTCGGTGCGAAGCTGACGTACCAGCCCGCATCACCCCTTGCTGCCGAACTCACCCATCGTTGAGTTCCCGTCTCTGCCGACTCGTGAGAAACTGCTTGACCCTGACGTTGCGTCAGGCTGCACTCTCGTCCTCGTCATGAGGAGGGAGGACCCGATGAACGTGGGCGAGGTCGCCGCGCTGGCCGGCGTCACGGTGCGCACGCTGCACCACTACGACCGGATCGGACTGCTGTCGCCGTCCGGGCGGTCCGGCGCCGGGTACCGGCAGTACGAGCCGGCCGACCTGGACCGGCTGCACCAGGTGCTGCTCTACCGCGAACTCGGGTTCCCTCTGGAAGAGGTCGCGACCCTCCTGGACGCGCCCGACGCCGATCCCGAGGCGCACCTGCGCCGGCAGCACCGGCTGCTGCGGGACCGGATCGAGCGCACCCAGGCCATGGTCGCGGCCGTCGAGAAGGAGATGGAGGCACGAGCGATGGGGATCTCACTGACCCCGGAGGAGCGGTTCGAGGTGTTCGGCGAGCAACCCGGCGCAGTACGACGCCGAGGTGGAGGAGCGCTGGGGCGAGACCGACGCCTACGCCCAGTCCAAGCGGAGGACGGCGGCGTACTCGAAGGACGACTGGCTCCGGATCAAGGCCGAGGGCGCCGACGTCGAGGCCCGGTTCGCCGCTGCGCTGAGGGACGGCGTCCCGGCCGAGTCCGAGCCGGCGATGGCGATCGCCGAGGAGCACCGGCAGCAGATCAGCCGGAACTTCTACGACTGCCCGCCCCAGATGCACGCCGGTCTCGGCCGGATGTACGTCGAGGACGAGCGGTTCACGGCGCACTACGAGGAGATCGCCCCGGGGCTGGCGCAGTACGTGAGCACCGCCGTCCAGGCCAACGCGGCCCGCCAGGGCGCGTGAGCCGCCCCCGCTTTGCGGGTGGTGTGCATGCTTTGGGGGTGGTGCAACACCCGCAAGGCGGGCACAACACCCCCAAAGCAAAGGCTCAGACGCGGATCAGCAGCTCGCCGTGCAGCATGCCGAGCCAGCCGTCGTCGGCGTCACGCCAGCGCAGCCACGCGGCCGCGATCTCCTCGAGGTCGGGGGCGGAGGCCAGCCCGTAGGCCACCGCCTGCTCGGCGAACGCGGACGCCGTCGCCCGCCCGGCCCAGGAGTTGCCCCACCACTCCCGCTCCGCCGCGGAGGCGTAGCACCAGGACGACGTGGTGGCGACGACGTCCCGCAGCCCGGCCGCGTGCGCCCACGACAGCAACCGCCGGCCGGCATCCGGTTCGGCCTGGTTCCGGCGGGCCACGGCGTAGTAGACCTCCAGCCAGCGGTCCAGCCCGGGGTCGGGCGGGAACGTCACGAACGCGCCGTAGTCGACGTCGCGCACCGCGATCACCCCGCCCGGCCGGCAGACCCGCGCCATCTCGCGCAGCGCCGCGACCGGATCGGTCAGGTGCTGCAGCACCTGGTGGGCGTGGACGACGTCGAAGGAGGCGTCGGGCGACGGCGAGCGCGTAGACGTCGCCGACCTCGAACGTCACGGCCACCCCGGCTCGCTCCGCGGCGGCCCGCGCCTCGGCCAGCGGGGCCGCCGACGACGTCCAGGCCCACGACGCGCCCCGGCGCGACCCGCGCCGCCAGGTCGACCGTGATCGTGCCGGGCCCGCAGCCGACGTCGAGCAGGTCCATCCCGGGCCGCAGCGCCGGGAGCAGATAGGCGGCCGAGTTCTCGGCGGTCCGCCAGCGGTGCGACTGCAGCACCGGCTCGGCGTGGCCGTGCGTGTAGGTGTCCACGGGCCCAGTCTGCGCGCGAAGTTCCACACTATGGAACCCTCGTCCCAACACGTGGGACGACGACTCAGGCGCCCCGGGCGCTCCGCCTGTCCGGCGGACGCCTCCGACATCCCCTCGCTGCGGCCCGTGTCGCGGTCCCCGATGGTGCGGTCCAGCCCGGCGGCCTCCACCTCGAGCAGGCTCTCCCCCTCCAACTCGGCCTCGTAGGCCTTCTGCCCACCCCGGAGCCCGAACAGCCGCTTGGCCAGCAGCAGGTAGACGACCGCCAGCACGTTGATCGCGAAGGCGGCCAGCTTGGTGACCGTCACCGACTTGAGCAGCTCCGACACCTCGTACGGCAGGAAGGCAGCCGTGGCGACGACGGTCAGGTACTCGGCCCACCGCTTGGCCATCCACAGCCCGACCCCCTCCACGAGTTCGAGCAGGCCGTAGGCGACGAGGCCGATGACCACGAGATTGAGCGTTCCGGCTCGGGCGTGCAGCGCCTTGGACGCGCCCGACAGGATCGCGGAATGGTCGAGGTCGACGCCGAACTGGTTGGCGAGCGGACGCAGGGCAGGCACCAGCCGGCCGAACGATCCCTGCAAGGCCTTCTGGGCGCTCTCGAACCGGTAGACGCCGTACCCCGCCGCGATCAGGACGACTGCGCGGATCACGCGTTCCACCGCCAGCACGCGCAGGATCGTCAGCTGCCGCAGCGCCTTGCCGCGCGCCGGGACCGGCGCATGGTCGGCCGGCCCGGAGCCCGTCGGAGCGCCCAGCACCCAGGTTCCACAGCGCAGGCACCGCCAGGCCTCACCCAGCGCGGTCTGCGCGCGCAGCCGGGCGGCCAGGTCGGTCTCGGTCGGCGCGTACGTGACGTGGCCGTGCCTGCCGCAGGCCTTGAGTTCCCGGTTCTTCACCAGCCGCTCCTACCCGCTCGCCCGCCGTCCTCACCCCTCCCGCGAGTGGACGCGCACTCTCAGGAGAGGCTCTCCCCGAGCACGGCGTCGGCGGTGGCCACGGCCCGTGCCCGGTCGGCCGGCACGAGCCCGATGCGGGTACGCCGGTCGAGGAGATCCTCCACCGTCCGCGCCCCTTCGTGCCGAACCGCGAAGCGCAGCTCGCCGATGGTCTCGGGCCGCCCCTCGACCACTGTCTCGGATCCCAGACCGGCGACCACGGCGCCTCGGTCCCGTAGCGCCCGACCAGCCGGGCGGGCGCCTCCAGCGACTCGAGCACCCGCCGCGGTGCGGCCCCGATCAGCGGCAGGCGGTCGGTCGTCGTCCGCGCCGCCCCGCGCCCAGCCGCGCGACGACGGCGTCCACCGTCTCCTCCGCCATCGCCCGGTAGGTGGTGAGCTTCCCGCCGACGACGCTGAGCACCGGTCCCTCCCACGACAGCAGGTGCTTGCGCGACAGATCGGCGGTCGCGCCCCCGGTCCGGCCCCGGCAGCCGCGGGGAGCACCAGCGGGCGGAGCCCGGCGTAGGCGCCGACGACGTCGTCCGTGGTCAGCGGCTCGGCGAGCACCTGGTTGACCGTGTCGAGCAACTGGCGCACCTCGCCGTCGCTCGGCTGCGGATCGGCGTCGGGCACCGGGCCGTCGACCCGCTCGTCGGTGATGCCGAGGTAGACCAGGCCGTCGGCCTGCGGGAGCGCGAAGACGTAGCGCGAGCGGGAGCCCGGCAGCGGCACGGTGAGCGCGGCGGACGGCGAACCGAGGCGCTCGGCGCGCAGCACCAGGTGCGAGCCGCGCGAGGGCACCAGGCGGACGGACGGCGCCAGCCGCTGCGCCCACACGCCGGTGGCGTTGACCACCACCCCGGCCCGCAGGGTCACCGCCTCGCGCCCGTCGACGTCGACGTGCACGTCGGCGCCGTCGACCGCGCGTCACGTCGGCACCGGTGAGCACGCGCACGCCGTGCGCCGCGGCGGTGCGCGCCAGCGCGACGACCAGCCGGGCGTCGTCGGCCAGCTGCCCGTCCTCGAAGACGACGCCGCCCCGGCCGGGCCGGACACCCGGCGTCAGCCGCGCCACCTCGTCGGCCGACACCCGGCGGGTCGGCCGCAGTGAGCCGCGCCCACCGGGTACCGAGAGCCGCACGGCGTCACCCAGCCGTCCGCCGGCGGCCGCCAGCGCGGTCACGTCGCGCCCGGCGGCGTCGGGGACGAGGAACGGCAGCGCGCGGACCAGGTGCGGCGCCGTCGTCCCCATGAGGACGGCCCGCTCGCGGGCGCTCTCCCGCGCCAGCCCGAGCTCGCCGTGGGCCAGGTAGCGCAGGCCGCCGTGCACGAGCTTGGAGGACCACCGGCTCGTTCCGGAGGCCAGGTCGGCGCGCTCGAGCAGCACGACCGAGAGCCCGCGGCCGGCCGCGTCCAGCGCCACGCCGGCGCCCGTGACCCCGCCCCCACCACGACGACGTCGACGACCGAGCCCACGGCGGCGGCGAGGTCGTCGTCCCGGCGCCGCGGGGACAGCGAACACCGGGCGGCGAGCCCTCACCGCCACCGCTCCGGCGCATGCACCCGGCAGACTGTAGTGGTGCCCGAGCAGCCGGAACTCACGATCCAGGGGTGGGGCCCCTCGGGCCCGCGCTTCGCCACGGTCTCCGACGAGGACGACGAGCACGGCGACGGCGAGCTCACCCTCGTTCCGATCCTGAGCTGGCCGCCACGATGCCCAAGACGGCGCGCAAGTACCTGAGCCGCGAGCTGGGCTGGACCCCGCGGCCCACGCTGCCGGTGCCGTCGACGACATCCGGCTGCCGCCGTCCCGGCTGCCCGACGGCCACGCGCACCGCGCTCGTGGAGCTGCTCGGGCGGGACAACGTGCGCACCGACCGGGAGTCGCGGCTGCGCCGGGCGGGCGGCAAGAGCTACCTGGACCTGCTGCGCCGCCGCGAGGGCGACGCCTCGGGCGCTCCCGACGCCGTCGTCACGCCCGGGCTCCACCGAGGAGATCGCCGGCCCTGCTGGCCCGCGTGCGCCGAACTCGGGGTCGTGGTGATCCCGTTCGGCGGCGGCACCAGCGTGGTCGGCGGCCTGGCGGGGGTCGATCCCGACGACCGGCCGGCGATCGCGGTGGACCTCGCCCGGATGGCGTCGCTGCAGGCGCTCGACGTGGCGTCGTCCCTGGTCACGGTGGGGCCGGGCATGCGCGGGCCGGCGCTGGAGGAGGCGCTGGAGCGGGAGGGGCTGACCTTCGGCCACCTGCCGCAGAGCTGGGAGTTCGCGACCGTCGGCGGCTACGCGGCCACCCGGTCGGCCGGGCAGAACTCCACCGGCGTCGGCCGGTTCGACGAGCTCGTCGCCGGGCTGACGCTGGCCACGCCCTCCGGGGTGCTGGAGCTGGGCCATCCCCCGGCGACGGCGGCCGGCCCCGACCTGCTCGGGCTGGCGCTGGGCTCGGAGGGCACGCTCGGCGTGATCACCGAGCTGCCGGCTGCGGGTGCGCCCGAAGCCGGCGAGCTGCGCGTACGAGGGCTGGTCGTTCCGCACCTGGCCGGCCGGGCTGGCGGCGCTGCAGCGGCTGGCGCGGCACGACCTGCTGCCCGACATCGTGCGGCTGTCCGACCCCGACGAGACGCACGCGAACCTGCTCATGGCCTCCGGCACCGGCGCCCGGGCGCTGCGCGGCAGCCTGCGCACCCGCGGCCACGGCGACGGCTGCCTGCTCGTGCTCGGCTGGGAGGGGCTGCCGTCGCTGGTGCGGGCCCGCACGAAGGCCGCCGCCTCGCTGCTGCGCGACGGCGGGGCGATCCGGCTCGGCCGCCGGGTCGGGGAGTCGTGGAAGAGCCACCGGTTCGCCGGCCCGTACCTGCGGGACTAGCTGATGGACGCCGGCCTGCTGGTCGAGACGCTGGAGACGGCGGCCACGTGGTCGGCGCTGCCCACCGTCTACGACGCCGTCCGCCGGGCGCTGCGGGAGTCGCTCACCCGCGACGGACGCCGTCCGCTGATCATGAGCCACGTCTCCCACGGCTACGCGACCGGCGCCTCCCTGTACGTGACCGTGCTCGCCGACCGTGACGACGACCTGCCCATCCAGCAGTGGCTCACCGCCAAGCGCGCCGCGACCGACGCGCTGCTGGGCGCGGGCGGCACGCTGACCCACCACCACGCCGTCGGCGCCGACCACCGGCCCTGGATGGAGCGGGAGATCGGGCCGCTGGGCGTCGAGGTGCTGCGCGCGGTGAAGGAGCGCCTGGACCCGAGGGCATCTGCAACCCCGGCGTCCTGCTCCCCGAGTAGGCCCCGGCCGCCTGCCCGCGGATGATCAGGTGAGCTGACCATCGCACGGCGTCCTCGCTCACGGTCGACGGTGAGGAGGACGCCGCACGATCAGGGCCCCTGATCATGGCGGCGTGGGCGGGCATGGCGCAGCAGGACGACGCCGTTGCCGAACGTGCGCGTCTCGAGCCGCTCGAGCGAGGTCAGGGCGTCCGGCGCGCCCCGAAGAACGGCGTGCCCGCGCCGACCAGGCACCGGGTGCACGAAGATCCGGTACTCGTCGATCAGGTCCAGCCGGCCGGAAGGTGTCCGGCCAGGTCTGGCGCCGCCCACCACCATGTCTCCGCCGGGCTGCGGCCTGCGAGCGCACGCATCTCGGCGGGGTCGACCTCCCGGCGGACCGTGGTGTTCCAGCGGGTGTCCTCCAGCGTGCGGGAGAAGACGATCTTGGGCATGTCCGCGCCAGATGCGGCCGAACTCGGCCAGCGACGCGGCTGCGTCCGGGGTCGTCGCCGGCGGCCGGCCAGAACGAGGCCATCAGCTCGTGGGCCACCCGGCCGTCGAGCGGAAGACGCTCATCGGCGCCGAGGTAGCCCGTTGAAGTCGGCGTGCATCTCCTCGGCCACGCGGTGCCAGGCGAAGTCGTGGACCCGGCCCCTCGAAGTAGCCGCCGAGCGACACCGACGTGCTCGACGAGGATCCTGCGCAGCCCGCCGTCCTCCCTCCGCCGAGCAGTCCAAAAGCTGGGTGCCCTCGTGGACGAAAGCCCGGGGCTCGGGGACTGCTCGTTCAGCGCGTGGTGGCGATCCCGCCGTCGACGGGGATGACCGCGCCGGTCACGTAGGAGCCGGCCCGGCTGGACAGGAAGACGACGACGCCGGCCATGTCGTCGGGGCGGCCGATCCGGCCCAGCGGCGAGCGGGCGGCGATCTCCTTGCCGAAGTCGTCGAGCGTCGCCGCCATCATCTTCGACTCGAACGGGCCCGGGCGCGACCGCGTTCACGGTGATGTGCCGCGGGCCCGAGCTCCTTGGCCAGCACGCCGGGTCAGGTGGTGCAGCGCGGCCTTGCTCGACGAGTACGAGTAGGTGTGCATCGGCGGGACGTGCAGGCCGTCGATGCTGCCGATGTTGACGACGCGGGCCGGGTCGTCGTGCGGTCGCGGCCTCCTCGAGCAGCGGCAGGAACGCCCGGGTGAGGAAGAACGGCGACTTCAGGTTGAGGTCGAGCACCTTGTCCCAGGCCGACTCGGGGAAGTCTGCCAGCGGCGCGCCCCAGGTGGCGCCGGCGTTGTTGACCAGGATGTGCAGCTCGTCCTCGCGCGCGCCGACCTCGGCGGCCAGCCGCATGCACTCGTCCTCGCGTGGACAGGTCGGCCGGGATCGAGACGCACCGTGCCGAGCTGCGACAGCTCGGCGACGGCGGCGTCGCCGGCCTCGGGCTTGCGGGAGCTGATGTAGACCCGGGCGCCGGCCTGCAGCAGGCCGCGGGCGATCATCAGGCCGATCCCGCGGGTGCCGCCGGTGACCACGGCCACCTTGCCGGTGAGGTCGAACAGGTCCACGGGCGCACCTCCGGAGGCGTTGGCCCGCCTCGCTGCGGGCCGCCGTCGGCAGACTATCCAGCGCGGTCGCGGCCGGCCTGGCGGGCGCCGCAGCGCCGGTCGTGTGCCAGCCTCTGACCATGATCCCGCCCGAGTCCCGACGCCGCCGTGATGGGCGCCACCAGCGAGGTCGGCCGGCTGCGCACCGTGCTGCTGCACCGCCCCGGACCCGAGCTGCGCCGGCTGACGCCGCGGAACAACGACCAGCTGCTCTTCGACGGCGTCCCGTGGGTGGCCCGGGCGCAGGAGGAGCACGACGCGTTCGCCGCGGCGCTACCGCGCGCGGCGTCGAGGTGCTCTACGTCGACCGGCTGCTCACCGAGATCCTCTCCTTCCCGTCCGCGCGGGCCGAGCTGATCGGCGCGGCGGTCGACGACCCGCGGCTCGGCGCCACCCTGCAGCGGGCGGCGACGCGCGCACCTGGCCTGGCTGTCCCCCGAGGACCTCGCGGCCACCCTGATCGCCGGGCTCGCCCACGACGAGCTGCGCGGCGGCCGCGGGCCTGGCCTACGAGGTGATGCAGCGCGGCGACTTCGTCGTCCCTCCGCTGCCCAACCTGCTGTTCACCCGCGACTCCTCGGTCTGGGTGGGCGACGAGGTGGCGGTGACGTCGCTGGCCATGCCGGCCCGGCACCGGGAGAGCACGATCACCGCCGCCGTCTACACCCACCACCCGCGGTTCGCCGGCGTCGAGCAGCTCTACGGCTCGCGGCTCGAGCACCTCGAGGGTGGCGACGTCCTGCTGCTGGCCGCGGGCGTGGTGGCGGTCGGGGTCGGCGAGCGGACGACGCCCGGCGGCGCGGAGCGGCTGGCCCGGCGGGTGTTCGCCCGCGGGCTGGCCCACACGGTGCTCGTCGTCCCCATCGCCCAGCAGCGGGCGACCATGCACCTGGACACCATCGCCACGATGGTCGACGTCGACGCGATGGTCATGTACCCGGCCGTCGCCGACTCGCTGCAGGCTGTGGACCGTCACCGCTCCCGAGGGCGTCGCCGACGACGCCGACACCGTCGAGCTGCCGTCTCCGGGCCGCAGCCGTTCGTCGTCGCCGCCGCCGCCGCCATGGGCATCGACCGGCTGCGGGTGATCGACACCGGCCTCGACCCGGTCACCGCCGAGCGCGAGCAGTGGGACGACGGCAACAACACCCTCGCCTGGCCCCCCGGCTGGCCGTGGCCTACGAGCGGAACACCGTCACCAACGCCGCGCTGGAGGCGGCCGGCATCGAGGTCGTCGGATCGCCGGGTCGCGAGCTGGGCAGCGGCCGGGGCGGTCCGCGGTGCATGTCCTGCCCGATCGCCCGCGACCCGCTCTGACCGGGATGAGGGGAACGGCCCGGACGGCCGGGCGGATCGCCGGGATCGGCGGCGGACTCGTCGGCTTCCTGATCTTCGTCGAGTTCACCAGCGGGGTCCTCCAGGGGTACTACATCCCGCTGCTCACCGACATCGCCCGGCACCTGGGCATCCACGATGCCGACGTCAACTGGCTCGAGGCCGCTCAGCTGATGCTCTCGGCCATCGCGGTGCCGGTGCTCGCCAAGCTCGGAGACCTGCACGGCCACCGCCGGATGCTGCTGATCTCGGCGACGATCACGGCCACCGCGGCCGTCGTCCTGGCGTTCGCCTCGTCCTTCCCCTTGTTCCTGGTCGCCTGGGCGGTGCTGGGGTGCTACTCCGCCTGGCTCCCGCTGCAGGTGGCGCTCATCCACGACCGCTCGCGACGGGTCCGGACGGCGCCGCGCGCACCCGCCGGGCGACCGGGCTGATCGTGGCCGCGCTGGAGACGGGCGCGATCGTGGGCGCGCTCGCCGGCGGGCAGATCGGCGCCGCGCTGGGGGCCGACCTCTGGGCGGTGCTGCTGGTCCCCGCGGCGCTGGTGGTCGGGGTGTGCCTGGTCGTCGCGTTCCGGGTCCCCGAGAGCCAGGAGCGGCTGGCCGGAACCGTCGACGCCGGCGGGGCAGCGCTGCTCAGCGTGCTGCTGCTGGTGATCACCGGCGGGCTCACCTTCGTCCGGCTGAACGGCACCGGCGCGCTGTGGCCGTGGCTGGTGACGGCGCTGGGCGTCCTGCTCGTGGCACCCTTCGTCGGCTACGAACTGCGGCAGGCCGATCCGCTCGTCGACTTCCGGGTGCTCGCGAGCCCGTCGATGTGGCCGGTGCAGCTCACCGCCGGCCTCTTCGGCGTCAGCGTGCTCGGCGCGCAGGGGCCGCTGTCGACGTTCGCCCGCACCGATCCCGCCGTCTACGGCTACGGGCTGGGCCTGTCCACGAGCCTCGTCTCGATCGTGATCGGCGGCTACGTCGTCTCGATGCTGATCGGGGCCAGCCAGTTCTCCCGGGTGTCGGCGGCCACCACTCCCCGGACCACCCTCATCGGCGCGGCCACGCTCACCGGGATCGGCTACCTGCTGCTCGTGCCGTTCCACGGCTCCCTCGCGCAGGTCCTGGGCTCGATGATGATCGCCGGGCTCGGCTCCGGTGCGCTCGTGGCCGCGATCCCGGCAGCGGCCGCGGCGGCCGCACCCGCCGGCCGGACGGCGGTGGCGACCGGGCTGACCAACACGACGAAGGTGCTGGGCGGCTCGTTCGCCTCGGCGGCGTTCGCGGTCGCGCTGGCGTCGGGCGCGCCCCGGCTCGCCGACGGCTCCGAGGGGACGGCGGGCTCGATGTCGGGCTACCTGACCGTCTGGATCATCTGCGGGGTCACCGCCCTGCTCGCCGCGGCGTCGCTGGTCGTCGTCCCGCGGCTGGCGTTCGCCGATCCCACGGCGCCCGATCCCACGGCGCCCGATCCCACGGCGCCCGGCCCACGGCGCCCGAGCTCGCCGAGCGGGAGCCGGCGTGAGGGGTCGTCTCGCGGTCACGGCCGCCACGACCGCTGCCGCCGCGGCACTGACCGTGGCCGGCCGGCGGGTGGCCCGCTTCCGCCCCCCGCAGGCCGAAGCCTCCGTGGCCGACCTCGACGGTCTGGACCCCGATGCCGCGGCCGCCCGGCTGGCCGAGCTGATCGCCCTGCCGACTGTGTCCTCGCGCGACCCCGCGGACGTCGATCCCGGCGCGTTCGCGCGCTTCCGCGACCGGCTGGGCGAGCTGTACCCGGCGACGCACCGGGCGCTGGACCGCGAGGTGCTCGGCGACGGCGCCCTGCTCTACCGCTGGCGCAGCGGGACCGACCGGCCGCCCCTGGTGCTGATGGCCCACTACGACGTCGTGCCGGTGGCCGGGCAGGACTGGTCGGAGGACCCGTTCTCCGGGCGGATCGCCGACGGTTTCGTCTACGGCCGCGGCGCGATCGACGACAAGGGCGCGCTGGTCGCCGTCCTGGAAGCCGTCGAGTCCCTGGTCGCCGCGGGCTTCGTCCCGTCCCGCGACGTCTACCTCTCCTTCGGCAACGACGAGGAGGTCTTCGGCGTCGGCGCACAGCTGGCCGTCGAGGCCCTGTCGGCGCGCGGCATCCGGCCGTGGGCGGTGATCGACGAGGGGGGCGCGGTCGTGCAGCGGCGTCTTCCCGGGCGTTCCCGGGCAGACCGCCGTCGTCGGCCTGGCCGAGAAGGGCACCCTCGACGTGGAGCTCGTCGCGACCGATCCCGGCGGCCACGCCTCGGCCCCCGTCCGCGGCGGCGCTCCGGCTCGGCTGGCCCGCGCCATCCTCCGGCTCGAGGACGACCCGTTCCCCGCCCGGGTGGACGACGTCGTCCTGGGCATGATCGACGCCCTCGGACGGCACGCACCCGCTGGCTACCGCGCGGTGTTCGCGCATGCCCGGTACCTGCGGCCGGTGCTGGCGCGGGTGCTGTCGCGGGCCAGCCGGGAGGCCAACGCGCTCGTGCGGACGACGGTCGCCATCACCCAGCTCGAGGGCAGCAGGGCGCCGAACGTGCTGGCCACCCGCGCCCTCGCGCACGCCAACATCAGGATCGCGCTCGGTGAGACCGTGGCCTCGACGCTGGACCGCCTGCGCCGGGTGATCGACGACCCGGCCCTCGAGCTGCGCGTGGTCGGGGGCAACGACCCCACCCCGGTGTCCCGGGCCGACAACGAGGCCTTCGCAGCGATCGGTGCCGCCGTCCGGTCGGTCTACCCCGACGCCGCGGTCGCCCCGTACGTGATGGTGCAGGCCAGCGACGCCCGCCACTTCAGCCAGATCTGCGACAGCGTCTACCGGTTCATGCCCTTCGACCTGACGCGCGAGGACCTCGCGACGCTGCACGCGGCGGACGAGCGGATCTCGGTCGCGGCGCTGCACCGGGGGGCCGGCTTCTCCGGTACCTGCTCCGCAACCTCTGACGGGCACCGCCCCGGACGCCCCGGGCAGAAATGGCCATTTCTGCCCTGGGGCCGTCGTCAGCGGAGGGTGATCTGGCGGGAGATCAGGCCCGCCCGGGCGCGCCGCTCGTCGGCGGTCAGCTCACCGGTGGCGGCCAGCGCCTGCTCCAGCCGTGCCTGGAACTCGGTGGCCGGGCCGGTCCAGTCCTCGGCGGGGACGTCGGCCGGCAGGTCCCACACCGGGACGACGAGGCCGAGCGCGCGGAACGCCCCGGCGTAGCGGGTGTCGGGGCCGAGCAGGAGCTGTTCCGCGGCGCCGAGGCGGGCGAGCGCGTCGAGCAGCTGCTCCTCGGGCTCCGGGCGCACCCAGCGCAGGTGCGCCCGCTCGTTGCCCGGGCGCACCCAGTACGCCGCGTCCAGCCCGTCGAGCCGGACGGTGGGCAGGATCGCCTCGTTGGCGTGCTCGAGACCGGCGAGCGCCTCCGGGCCGGCATCGGTGCCCTCGAGCCAGAACCCGAAGTCGTCGCGCACGGTGACCTCGAAGGGGACGGTGGTGTCGAGGAGCTCCTGCAGGCGCGGGCCGGGCGGGCGGTCCCGGAGGTCGACCGGCGCGCCGACGGGCGCCTCGAGGGCCGCGGCCAGCGCGGTGCCGAGGTCGCGGCTCAGGTCCACCGAGGAGCCCTCCGACTGGACGCCGAGCAGGATCTCGCCGTTGGCCCGCACCAGCGCCGGCGAGCCACCGGGCAGCACGCTGACCAGGGTGACCTCGCGGCCCTCCGTCGTCCGCAGCTTCGCGGGGGCGGCCGAGGACCAGCTCGCGCAGCGCCACCCAGTCGGCCTCGCCGGGCAGGCCCTCGAACGGCCGGGTGACCGGCGGCGCGTAGCCCGACCCGTGGCAGTGCTTGTACCGGCGGCCCGAGCCGCAGGGGCACGGCGCCTTGGGGTTGATCCCCTCCGGGGCGACGGCGGGGGCGGAGGAACGCTTGCGGGAAGCCATGCCCGGAGCCTAAGCGGACCTCTCGAAGGGTCCCGTCGCCCGTCCGGCCCTTACGCTGCGCGCGTGCCCTCCGACCCGCTCGACCTCGGCGATCCGGACGTCGTGCGCGATCCGTATCCCTCGTTCGCCCGCGCGCGTGCCGTCGCCCCGGTGCAGCGGCACGAGGGCCTCGAACTGTGGCTGGCCTTCACGCACGCGGAGTCCAACGCGGTGCTGCGGGACCGCCGGCTCGGCCGGATCTGGCGGGACAAGGAGCCGAGGAGCGGTTCGGGAGCTTCAACCTGATCCACCGCAACGCCATCCTCGAGATGGAGCCGCCGGACCACACGCGGCTGCGACGGCTGATCAGCACCGCGTTCGCCCGCGGCCACGTCGAGCGGCTGCGGCCGTGGGTGCAGGAGCTCGCGGCCTCGCTGGTCGACCGCCTGGTCGAGCGCTCGGGGGGCACCGAGCCGGTCGACGTCCTCTCCGGCATGGCCGTGGAGCTGCCGGTCGCGGTCATCGCGGAGCTGCTCGGCGTCCCGGAGTCCGACCGGCCGCTGCTGCGGCCCTGGTCGAACGCGATCGTGAAGATGTACGAGTACGGCCGGACGACGCAGATCGAGGACGCCGCCGAGCACGCGGCCGCCGAGTTCGTCGAGTACCTGCGCACGCTGGCCGCCGATCGCCGGAAGGCTCCCGGCGAGGACCTGCTCTCCCACCTCGTGCAGGTCCGCGACACCGACGGCGACCGGCTGACCGAGGACGAGCTGGTCACCACCTGCATCCTGCTGCTCAACGCCGGGCACGAGGCCACCGTCAACGTCAGCGGGAACGGGCTGCTCGCCCTGCTGGAGCACCCCGATCAGCTGCAGCGGCTGCGCGCCGACCCGGCCTGCTGCCGACGGCGATCGAGGAGCTGATGCGCTACGACTCTCCGCTGCAGCTGTTCGAGCGCACCGCCACCGAGGACGTGGAGATCGGCGGCGATCACCGTCGAGCCGGACAGAAGATCGCCGCCCTGCTCGGCTCGGCCAACCGCGACCCGGCCGTCTTCGCCGACGCGGACAGGCTCGACGTCGGCCGCGCCGACAACCCGCACATCTCGTTCGGCGCCGGCGTCCACTTCTGCATCGGGGCACCGCTGGCCCGCGTCGAGCTGCAGGCCTCCTTCGGCGCGCTGCTGGACCGAACGTCGAGGCTCGAACTGGGCGCGCCGCCGACCCGCCGTCCCGAATTCGTGATCCGCGGCCTGGCCGACCTGCCCGTCGTCCTCCATTGAGAGTTGCGGGACCGCCCGGTCAACATTCCTCCTCGCGCTGCCGAGGACTCGGCTGACGGTCGGCTGAGCAGGAGGCGGCATGAGCGAGCAGGACGACGGGTTGTTCGACCTCGACGGCGACCGCGACCCGGTCGCCGGTCCGCCGGACGACGAGGAACCGGCGGGCGGACGGCGACGGTTGCTCCTGATCGGCCTCGGGCGCGACGGCGGTCGTTGCCGGGCTCGTCGTCGCGATCAGCACCGCGACCGCCGCCCCGGCTCGCCCCGTGGCTGCGGGGACCGCGCCGCCCGCCACCTCGTCCTCGTCCTCGTCCTCGTCCGCCCGCACCCGCGTCGACGACCTCGGCCGCGCCGGTGACGGAGCGCCCAGCGCCCGAGACGGCGCCGACCGTGGACGCGGACCCGGCGGCGCTCGCCGATCTCCATGCAGTGGCGGCGACCCTGACCACCCCGCTCAGGCTGACGTCCCCTCCGATCTGGGACCAGTGGCTACCGGCAGGGCAAGCCCTACCCCGGCAAGGACACTGCGGACGACCTGTCCACCTGCCCGCGGCTGGCCGACCGCCTCGGAGCGGCCCTCGGGAGGAAGATGAGCTACTGGGTCGGCACCCTTCCGGAGGGCCCGTGCGGCTGCAAGTGGGCCACGGTCCCCCTCTACTCCGGTCCCAACGCCCCGAACTACCCCTACCTCGCGAGCGTCGGCTTCCAGGACGACGGGACGACGACCGAGCACTGAGCCGGCGGCTTCTACCACCACCAGGGCCGGCTCTGTCCCGACGTCCCCGTGCCGTCGGTCGGCCAGAGCGCCTACCTGGTGCGGTGCGAGGACCTCGATAGCCTCACCTACGCCCTCGTCACCGCGCGACACCCGGACGTCGGGGGTCTGGGCCTGTGCGGCAAGGCCCGGTCGGACGCCGCTCACCCCGCGACCGACGTCTTCGCCCGGTGATCGACGGGCACGATCGCCGCCTACGGCTGAATCGGCCGACCACGTGGAACGTGAGCGGCAGTCACTGGCAAGATCCGATCATGCGCGGGCTGATGCAGGACTATCCCCTCACGTCGACGCGATGTTCCGGCACGTCGAGCAGCACTACGGCGACGGCACGATCGTCACCAACGGACCGGACGGCGTCACGCGGACGACGTACGCCGAGTGGGCGGAGCGCACCCGCAAGCTGGGCGGCGTGCTGGACAACCTCGGGCATCAGCGCCGACGGCCGGGTCGGCACCTTCGCGCTGGAACAGCCAGCGCGCACCTGGAGCTGTACTTCGCGGCGCCGTCGACGGGCCGGGTGCTGCACACGCTCAACGTGCGGCTGTTCCCCGAGCAGCTCACCTACATCGCCAACCACGCCGAGGACGAGGTCATCTTCGTCGACCGCACGGTGCTGCCCCTGCTGTGGAAGCTCATCGACACGATGAAGACCGTCCAGCACGTCGTGGTCATGGACGACGGCGGCGACAACGAGATCCCCGACGACCCGCGGATCCTCGACTACGAGACCCTGCTCGCCGACGCGCAGCCCGTCGACTTCGGCGTCACGGACGAGAACTCGGCCGCCTACATGTGCTACACGAGCGGCACCACGGGCAACCCCAAGGGCGTCGTCTACTCCCACCGCTCGACGTTCCTGCACACGATGGGCGTCCAGGCGCCCAACGCCTTCGGCCTGGGCATCCAGGACGTCGCGATGCCCGTCGTCCCGATGTTCCACGCCAACGCGTGGGGCATCGCGCAGGCCGCCCCGGCCGCCGGCGCCTCGCTGGTCATGCCCGGCTCGATGATGCAGCCGGAGGCGATGGCCAAGCTCATCCTCGACGAGGGCGTCACCTTCACCGCCGGCGTGCCCACCATCTGGCAGGGCGTGCTCCCCCACCTCGCGGGCAAGCCGCACAAGCTCCGCGACATCGGCTGCGGCGGCTCGGCGGTGCCCAAGGCGCTGTCGCGAGGCCTACCGCGAGCAGGTCGGGCTGCCGATCCTGCAGGCGTGGGGCATGACCGAGACCCACCCGGTGGCGTCCTCCGGCGTGCTGCCCAAGCGCTACCAGGACGCCGACGACGAGACGAAGGCCGCCCAGCGGTCCCGCGCCGGCATCCCGTTCCTCGGGGTCGAGGCGCGGATCGTCGACGCCGACACCCTCGAGCCGCAGCCGTGGGACGACAAGGCCACCGGCGAGCTGCAGGTGCGCGGCCCGTGGTGCGCCCAGGACTACTACAACCCCGACGCCGGCGTGGAGCTCACCACCGCGGACGGCTGGATGAAGACCGGCGACGTCGCCGCGATGGACGCCTACGGCTCGATCCGGATCGCCGACCGCACCAAGGACCTGATCAAGTCCGGCGGCGAGTGGATCAGCTCGGTCGACCTGGAGAACGCGATCATGAGCCACCCGGCCGTCAAGGAGGCCGCGGTGATCGGCATCCCCGACCCGAAGTGGGACGAGCGTCCGCTGGCCTGCGTCGTCCTCAAGGAGGGCGAAACGGCGAGCGAGCAGGACATCCTCGACCACCTCAAGCCCCTGGTGGCCAAGTGGTGGCTGCCCGAGCACGTCGAGTTCATCGACGAGGTGCCCAAGACCAGCGTCGGCAAGTTCTCCAAGAAGGACCTGCGCGCCCGCTTCGCCGAGTACCACCCCGATCCTGAGGGCAGAAATGGCCATTTCCGCCTCAGGGGCCTAGCGGACGAAGGGGGGCTCGCCGCTCTCGCTCACCATGGGGCGGCCGGCGAGCTCCCACCCGCCCATGCCGTCGGCCACGTTCACCGCGTCGAAGCCGTTGTGGTTCAGCCACGCCGCCACCCGCGCGGAGCGCCCGCCGCTGCGGCAGGTGACGTAGAGCGGGTCGCCCTCGGGCAGGTCGTCGAGCCGGGCGGGACGTCGCCCATCGCGATGTGGGTCGCGCCCTCGATGTGGCCGTGCACCCACTCCTCGTCCTCACGGACGTCGAGGACGACGGCGTCCTCCGGCAGCTCGACGGCGGAAATGCTGGGGACCTGGTTCGGCATCACGTCACCCATGGTGACACGCGGTCCACCGGCTGCTTCATCGCCAGGAGTCAGCCGGCCAGCCCTCCGAGCAGCCCCGCCGCCGCCTCCGGGTGCTCGGCGGCGAGCAGTCCGGCCGCGGCCAGCACGTACCGCGCGTCGACGACGACGTCGGTCCCAGTCAGGACCGGGCCCGCAACCCCCGCGGTCGGCGGCCAGCCGGGGGACGACGACGTCGACGGCGCCGGGCTCCGCATGCCGGAACACCCCACCCGACAGCACGACGAGGCCGACCCCGCGGGCGCCGGCGCCGCCCGTGCCGTACGCGGCCTCGGCCCGGAGGTGGCGGCGCAGGGCGACGGTGGCGGCGGCCTCGCCGAGCGCCAGCGGGCC
>CAWBAJ010000025.1:0-515223 GCA_963786765.1 uncultured Actinomycetota bacterium
CCATCCGGGAGGCGTTCACCGGCGCCGGAGCACCCCAATGACCGGCGAACGCTGCCGAATCGGCGGAGTCGGCCCAGGTCCGTGTGGCGCGGCACCAGCTCGCGGACGCGCAGACCCGGCTGCTGGCCGCGCTGCTCGGAGGCGCGCCACCGCCGGCCGGGTTCGACCCGGCCCGGCTACGAGTCCAGGCCGACGCCCTGCTGGCGAAACGCCGCTACCTGGTCGCCAGGCTCCGCCCCGACCTGGCCGAGACGCTCGCCGCCGACTTCGGCGACCGGTTCGAGGCGTACGCCCAGACCAACCCCAGACCGGCCGCCGGTGCCGGTGCCGACGCCGCAGCCTTCGCCCAAGCCGTACAAGCACAACCAACCCATCAGCGTCGTCGCCGCCGCTTGCCTTCCAAATGATCAACCCAAGGAATCGGCGGCTTTGACGAAGGCTCGAAATGCCCGGCGCCACGCCGCTGCTGGTGTCATCAGGCATGATCAGACGTACTGGCGCCAGTTGGCGCAAGGAGCTTCACCAGGATCTGCTGCCCCGAGCAGGAGCGGCACCCCCGTCCCGGTCGCCGAGCCAGGAGCCTGGCCTTCGAGCAGCCGGGAGGACCCGTGAACCTGGCCCGGTTCGTCTTCCTGGATCCGCGGGCCCATCTACTTCACCCGAACAGGCTCGGACTCCGCCCGCACCAGCGTCGGGATCCTGCGTACGGAGGCCGGCAGCACTCCCCACAACAAGGGGCTGACCGACCTCATCGGGGAGCTGTCGACCCGCAGCGAGGAGTTTCGACCCTCTGGGCGGCCCACGATGTCCGGCTGCACCGAACCGGCATCAAGCACTTTCAGCACCCGGTGGTCGGCGCCCTGAACCTGAGCTTCGACGCGCTCGAACTGCCCGGCGAGCCCGGTCTGACACTGACCGTCTACAGCGCCGAGCCCGGCACCCCCGACGACGCCAACCTCACCCTGCTAGCCAGCTGGGTCGCCACCGATGCTCCTACCACGACGCTTGAAACCCTTCGCCGTGACTTCGCCGGCGACATCATCGAACCTGGCGGAGCGGAGTACCAATCGGCGAGCCGCTCGGTATCGGCTTCGGGTAATCCGGCCCAGGTTTCCGTCCGGGCCGTACGCCGAGACAAGCAACACGTGGTTGACGTCTCTCGCAGACGGATCGGCTTGTGCGACGGACGTCGGGGCGTCAGCACGCGGTAGGGATCAGCCGACGCTTGGCCGTTGTCATCCCTCGGACTGGTGGAGTCGGCCTGCCCTTGGCCTGCTCGATCAACACGCGACTGTCCAGGGCGGTCTGGAGCTGCGTCACGACGGTGTCGGCCTGGCGGTATGCGCGGTGCTGCAGGATGCCGATGGTGGCGACGTCGGCCAAGGCCTGGGCGATCCAGGTGCTTGCGCGGCCGCCCACGGCCGCGCTTGTGGGTCAGGATGCGGCCTCGCACACGATCTCGCCGCCCCAGACACCCCAGGGTTCCCGGCGGCGCATCGCGCCCTCGAGACAGGCCGCCCGGATCGGGCAGTCCGCGCAGATCGCCTGGGCACGGGTAAGGACTTCGGGCCGCTCGGCGAACCAGAGCTCAGGGTCGTGTTCGCTGCACGGGACTCGGATGCTGTGGGTCATTTTCGCCACGTTCATCTGGATGTGACGATGGATGGCGGGGACGTATCACTGACTGGAGATCGCGCCGAGCGCAGCAGCAAATCCAGGAGGGCTCCCGCTTCGGGGGAGGCTGTGGGAGTGGTCATTGCAGGACCTGCGCCGCAGTCGTGCTCGTACCGCGAGACGCTGGGCCGCGGACGGATCCAGGTTCCCCGGCGCGCCAGAGGACTATGGCGAGCAGGAGGAGTCCGACAGCCAGCAGGACGCCATGCGCAATGCGTGCCCACGGTGGTAGGAAGAACTGCGGCAGGAGCAGAATCAGCGCGACGCCGGCAGGTACCCTTATCCAACGCGGGAGGCCTTCGGTGCGTGACGTGGCAACGCCGAGGGCGACACCGCCGACCGCGAGCAGGACCAGGCCGAGCGCGAACATCGTGGTGGGGAGTGGGTTGAACCGGACAGCGTTGACCACCCGGAGCAGGTCGATGGCGGACCCGGGCGCGGCGGCGCGCGCGATGGCGTGCAGCCCGAAGTCTTCGCTGCCGTAGTAGGGCAGTACCAGCGCCGCGCCCAGCCAGGTGGACAGCAGGGCGACCTTGATTGCGCTCGCACCGGGGGTACGTCCCAACCTGCTGGTCAGAGCCAGTAACCCCAGTGGCAGGAGGGCGAACCCGAGCATGGCGCACAGGTGCGCGATCAGCCACGCATCTGAGCTCATGGAAGCTCGGGCACCTGCGGAGGTGGCTTCGTCGTGCCAGGGTCGCAGAAGTGGATAGAGGGCGAAGAAGACACCCGCCAGGGTAAGCGCTACGGCGCCCGCGCGCTGATGCAGAAATCGATTCGACACGAGTTCCTCCGGCTTGGGGGCGAAGCAATATCTGATGTTGTCAGGATTGGCGGCGTCGGCGTGCCTTTGGGGGAGCGCGCTCGTATAGGCGCCTCTCCCGCGCATGGGCGATCTCGCGCAGATTGCCGGCAGTGCTCGCCGCCTCCACCAAGACGACTCGCATTCCGAACTCCTGTTCGCTTTTCATGGCGCGCCTGTCGGGCTGGCCGTCTGCCGTGACGACGTCTGCGAATGTCGACGCGGTGCCCTCGAGGGGGCTGTACCCTTTTGATTGTGGCAGCGGGCACCAAAGTACATGTGGTCCGTCACCCCGCTTGTACGTCTAGTTTTGACGAGGTTGGACGTTGTGGTTGCAGGCAAACAGGTTGCTGGGGTCGTAGCGACGCTTGACCGCCGCGAGCCGCTCATAGGTCTCCCTTGGGTAGATCGTGGCGACGTCCTCCTCTGTGGCGGAGGCGAGGAAGTTCGCGTAGGCACCGTTGACGTGAGGTGCGAGCCGTCGCCAGATCGCCTCCAGAGCTGGGCGCGCGGCCTCGACCAGCGGCTTCGGACCGGCGAGGACGGTTACCAACATCAGTTCGGCGTGGCGATGCGCGTACGCGGTGGCGTGGTCGGGGACTCGGGATACTGCACCGCCGACGCTGCGCACGGCGATGAAGGGCGACCGCTCCGATGCCCTGATCTCAACCAGGAGCTGCAGGACCTCGGGCACCGATTCCTTGTCGACAAAGGCGCTCCGGGGTACGAACTGGAGGCCGGCCGGTGGCGTCCCGCCATCCTCGAGCGTGTCCGCATAGGGCTTCAGCGCGATATCGTCGCCGGTGACCGTGCCGAGCCGGCGGATCGGGTCGATGGCCTGGGCCGCGAGCTGCGGGTCATCGCCGTCAAAGGCGACGTAGATCTCGACCGGCGCGTCGGGGCCGCCGGCGAATGGGTTGGCAAAGACCACGATGGATGTGAGCTCTTCGGGGGCGGAGCGCAGGTAGTCCGCCCATCCCTGCAGTACGGTGGCTGCCTCCGATGCGGGGAAGGCGATCTTGCCGAAGAAGACATCTGTCGTCGGCTGTGCCACGAACTCGAAGGCGGTCACGATCCCGAAATTGCCGCCGCCACCGCGAATCGCCCAGAACAGTTCCGGGTTCTCCTCCGCGCTCGCATGCACGACCTGGCCGCTGGCGGTGACCAGCTCTGCGGCGGCCACGCTGTCCAGGGCCAGGCCGTGCTTCCTGACCTTCCAGCCGATGCCGCCGGTCAGCGTCAGGCCGCCGACACCGACGCTCTTGGTGTCGCCCGAGGAGATCGCCAGGCCGTGGGGGGCCAAGGCGGCCGCGACCTGCCCCCAGGTGGCGCCGCCGCCGATTCGCACGAGGTGGCGTTCCTTGTCGATGATCTCCACGTTTGCGAGGTTGCTGAGGTCGATCACGACGCCGCCGTCGTTGGTGCCGAACCCCGCAAAGCTGTGGCCGCCGCCTCGCACGGACAGCAGAAGGCCTGCTCGGGCGGCGAATCTGACACCTGCTTGCACGTCCCCGACCGTCTTCGGCCGCAGAACACAGGCCGGATTACCCGAAGCCGATACCGAGCGGCTCGCCGATTCGTACTCCGCTCCGCCAGGTTCGATGATGTCGCCGGCGAAGTCACGGCGAAGGGTTTCAAGGGCTGACCTCATGACGTCCCTTTCCATACAGGAGGATTCTCGTTATCCGAAACGCGCCAGGCTGATGCTTTGCGGCAGGGCTTTGCGTGTGATGACGGCCAGCCGGTTGGTGGCGTTGATGAGGGCGATGAGCGACACGCCCTGGGCGGCGTGCTCTGCATCCAGAACACCGAGGATCTGCGCGGGGTCCCGACGACGCTGACGCAACGGGGTCCCGCGGCGCGCCAGGTCCTTGCTGTGCATGTCCAATCGAGCCCGCTGCCCCCCGCGGCGGCGGCCCGCTATCCGGCTCAGGCCCTGGCCACGACCTGAGCGACATCATCGAGCGGTGCGGTAGCCGGGCTCTCACCGCCGCATGCCAACTGGTAGAGAGCCGACAGCGCGTCATCGATGGGATGGTGCTGCGGCCTTCCCGGAGGAGTCGAGCTTGTTCCACCTCATGCAGGTTCACCGCGACGGACATCTGCCGCTTGCCGTCGGCGCGGGTCATGGACATCGCTCCGGCGCCCCAGACTGAGCCGTCATGGCCCCAGAACGTGCCGATGGCCGGGAACCTCCATCTTGTGCAGGCCAAGGCCGTAGTCGATCTTCTTTCCCTCAAAGGAGATGACCGGGACGGTGCGCTGCATCTGCGCCAGCGACGACTCGGTTGACGATCTCGCCGGCAAGCAGCAAGCCGAAGAAGCGGTTGAGATCCGCGACGGTCGATATCAGCGAGGCCGCCGGCCCCACCCAGGACATGTCGTAGACGCTGTAGTCGCGCGGCGGGTCGATCATGCCGAACCACGCCTCGTACATCTGCGAGTGCGGCCCGTTGACATGCGGTCCGGCCGGAAGCTCGGTGTCCCGGAGCCCAGCGCGCTCGAATGACGTTCTGGGTGATGCACTTCTCCGCCGTGGTGCCGGTTACGTGCTCCAGGAGTTGGCAGAGGAGCAGGTAGTTGGTGTTGGAGTACACCCCCGGAGTGCCACCCGGCGTACCGACGGCAGGCGCCGTGACCCCCATCTCGATCAGCTCGGTCGGGTGAAACCGCGTGAACCGGTTGTCGTCCAGGCTCTCGGGCGTCGTGTCCGCCAGCGAAGGGAACGCCTTGAGGGACGGGTACGCATAGGGAAGGTATTCCGCGAGGCCGCTGGTGTGGTTGATCAGCATCCGGACGGTGATCGCGTCGCCGCGTTCTCCGGGCACCAGCCGCGGCAGGTAGTGGCCGATCGGCGTGTCGAGCCCGATCTGACCGCTCTCGACCTGCTGCAGGACCGCGGCGGCGGTGAAGGTCTTGGTGATGCTGCCGACGCGGTGCCGCATGTCGGCCGTAACGGGACGGCCGGTGCTGACATCGGCGACGCCCGGCGGCGCCGCGCCATACCTGGTCGCCGTCACGCACCTCGGCGAACACTCCCGGCATCCCCGCGCGATGGACATTGTCCATGGCGGCTCGCAGCTCCGCGGGATCGAGTGGGTTCTTCACGACACGTGTCCTTTCGTGACAGGCGGTGTGGCGGTTCGAGTCAGAGTCGTCTTGAGGACTGCAACTGACGGCACGACGGCAGCAGCACGACCGGGCGGCGCGGACATTGCGTCCTCGTCCGCGCGCATGCCCGGGGAGCACTACCGGATACGGCTGAAAGCTGGGCTCGGTGACCGGGCAGCGACTGGCCGAGGATGGACGCCGTCAATCGGCTCGCCGCCCACCTGAGACCACGCCGCGGCGGGACTTATGCTTTCGCCCCCTCGGGACGGCCTTCTCCACAAGAAGATGACCGCCAGGAGCCCCGCAAGGCTGGGGAGCATGCCGACCCAGCCCAGCAGCGGCGGCAGGCCCGTATCACCGGAGGTGTCTTTGACGAGCAGGTTGAACAAGGCAATGCTCGTGCCGGCTGCGAACAGCGCCGTCGCGACCCAGCGCGCCCACGGCTTCCTCGTGCTCACGGCCCAGATGGTGCAGAGCCAGCATGAGGACGCCGAGGGCCCCGAGGACGGACAGGTAGATCAGGTAGGTGGTGACGGCCGCGTCGATGCGCACCTGGCCGTACGAGGGGTAACCGGCCCGGAGGTGGCCGACCAGTACGTTGCCGGTGGCATGGTCGACGTACAAGACGATGATCGCCGGCGACGGTGAGCCCAAGGCCCGCGTACATCGCCCCGATAGCCGATCGCTCATGATGTGTCATGGCCGATCGCTCATGATGAGCCGTAGTCATCAGACTGCGCTCCTTCCAAGTCGTGCCCGCCTGGCGGGCGCGGCGGGCGGAACCAGGTGGCCGCGCCGGCGATCTCGCCAAGATCGGCATGATGGATGCTCACGAGTGCAGCCTCGGAGCTAAGGCCGTCCCGGCGCATTAGGCGGCGCCTTATATGACGCCTTATATCCAGCGGGCGGCGCGGGTGACGCGGCGCGTGGCACCGGGGCATGCTGGGGGAGTGGTCGCCGTCAGTCCGGTGCTGGTGGGGCGCGCCGCCGAGACCGCCGCGCTGAGTGAGTCGTGGGCGCTGGCCCGAGGCGGATCACCGGCCACGGTGCTGATCGGCGGCGAGGCCGGGATCGGCAAGACGAGGCTGGTCAGGCACTTCACCGCAGACGTCGAGGCCGAAGTGCTGTACGGCGGCTGCGTGGACCTCAGCGGCAGCGGCTTGCCATTCGCCCCGTTCACCGCGGCGCTGCGCGGGCACACGGGCAGCCCCGCGGAACTGCTGCCGGGGCATGCGCACGCAGACAGCGACACGGCGCGGGCCCAGCTGTTCGAAAAGGTGCTCACGCAGTTCGCCGGCTTGTGCGCGCGGCAGCCGGTGGTGTTGGTGATCGAGGACATCCACTGGATTGATCGGTCCAGCCTGGACCTGCTGTCGTTCTTGGTGCGCAACCAGCGGGCGGCCGGAGCCCTGTTGTGCCTGGTGACTTACCGGTCCGATGAGCTGGAGCGGGCACATCCACTGCGCCGGTCGCTGGCGGAACTGGACCGGGTCGCCTGGACCTGCCGGATGGAGTTGCCCCGCCTCACCCGCCGGGCGGTGAGTTCGCTGGTCGGGGCGATAGCGGGTGTGGAGCCGGTAGCGAGCCTGGTGGCGGAGATTTACCGGCGCAGCGAGGGCAATCCGTTCTTCGCCGAGGTGCTACTGGATCGCCAGGATCAGCCCGGGCTGCCTGAGTCGTTGCGGGACCTGCTGCTGGCCCGCGTGGCACGGCTGCCGGAACAGACCCAGGAGGTGCTGCGGATGGCGACGGCGGGGGTTGGCCGGGTCAGCCATGAACTGCTGGCCGCCGCCAGCGGACTGGATGACGGTGCGCTGTCGGCAGCGCTGCGTCCGGCGGTAGCGGCGGGGGCCTTGGTGATCGATGGGGACGGCTACCGGTTCCGGCACGCGCTGATCAGCGAGGCGGTCCGGGACGACGAGCTGCCGGGTGAGCGTGCCGCCGCGCACCGGCGGTTCGCGCAGGCGCTGGCCGCCGATCACACGCTGGCGGCGGATGGCAGCGGCCCCGCCGAACTGGCGTTTCACTGGCACGAGGCCGGGGATGCGGGCCGGGCGCTGGAGGCGGCCTGGCAGGCGGCCAGGGATGCCGGAGCCGGGCTGGCCTACGCCGAACGGCTGGACATGCTCGAGCGGGTCCTCGAGCTGTGGGCGCGGGTCCCCGATGCGGCCCGCTGCATCGGATGCGACCGGCCCGCGGTCTTGGATGCGGCGGTTGTTGCGGCGGCCAACGCCGGGGGAGTATGAACGCGGGGAGGCCCTGGCCACGGCGGCGCTGGCCGGGGCGGAGGGCGACCCGGTGCGGACCGCCCGGCTGCTCGGGCAGCGCGCCACCATGCTCGTCGGGTTGGGCCGCGCCAGCGCCGACGATGACCTCCACGCGGCGGTGCGCATCGCACCGCCCGGCCATCCGGTGCGGGCGGTGATGCTCTGCTCGCTCGCGGGCCGATTGCTGGGGGAGTCGCGCAGCGACGAGGCGGAAGAAGCCGCGGCCGAAGCGCTCGATATCGCGCGTGCAACCGGTGACGCTCGGACCGAGGCGTTGGCGCTCATCATGCTCGCCACCCGTCGCGCGCGGCGGGGCGATCTCGTCGGCGAGCTGCCGCATCTGGCCGAGGCAGAGGAAGCCGCCGCCCGGCTCGGCGCGCACGGCGTGCGGTTGCAGGCCATCTTCTCCGAGGCCGGGGTGCTCGTGGCGTTGGGTGAGTACGAGCGGGCGGCCGAGCGGGCGCGGCACGGCATCGCGGTGGCCGAATCCATCGGCCTGGCCCGGACCTACGGCGCCATCGCCGACGGCCATCTCGCCAATGCCCTGATCGGGCAGGGGCGATGGGACGAGGCGACGGCTGCGGTGGAGCATGCGCTCGATCACACGCCCGCCCCGGTAATGCAGGTTCCGTTGGTCTGCCTGCGCGCCACGATCGCGCTGGCCCGGGGTGACACGGTACCCGCGGAGCAGGCGCTGGCCTTCACCCGTGAGGCGCTGGCCCCCGGGGTCAGGCCACCGGTGGATCCATGGCTGCCCACGCGGCTGGAGGCCGAGCTGCGGCTGACCCAGGGCCGCGTCGCCGAGGCGGCCACGGTCATTGAGCGCGGCCTGGCCGACCCCGACGTGCGCCGGTCCGAGTGGACCACCTGGCCGATGCTGGTCATCGGCGCCCGGGTGGCCGCCGCCGGTGCACCCGGACTGCTCGACGAGCTCCGCCGACGGGCCGCCGAGACGCCGGCTACCGGCCCGGTGCTGCGCGCGCTGGCGCTGACCTTCGCCGCGGAGGCAGACCGTGCCGCCCGAACCGTTGCCCGCGCACGGTGGGACGAGGCGGTCGCGGCCTGGGAGGAGGTCGGGAACCCGTACCAGCTCGCGCACGCCCTCATCGGGGCGGCCGAGGCGGCCGCTGCCGACAGCGACCGTCCCGCCGCGGCCGCGCAGGTTCGCCGCGCCGCGCAGATCGCCAGCCGGCTCGGCGCCCGCCCGCTGCGGGAACAGGCCGAATCGCTCGCGCGGCGTGCTCGCCTCACCCCGGCCGGTGACCCGGCGGCTCCGGATCGCCGACCCCGGCGAGCAGGCGCGGCACCAGTACGGCTGACCGCCCGCGAACTGGAGGTGCTGCGCCTCGTCGCCATCGGCCGCAGCAACCGCGACATCGCCGCCGAACTGTTCATCTCGGCCAAGACCGCGAGCGTGCACGTGTCCAACATCATGTCCAAGCTCGGCGTCGCCAGCCGCGTCGAAGCCGCCGCGCTCGCCTACCGGCTCGGCCTCGGGGACCAAGCCCCGTCCCGAGATAAGGCTCCATACGGCGCCGGCGAGTGTCCCCTCGGCCCAATCGCGGACAGTCTCCTCCCTTGGCGAGGCTCTGGGCGCCGTCTCGAATTCGACCCTCGCTGCCGCTTCGATGACCGCCTCGTCCACCTAAGCAGGGCAACAGCGCCTCCAACATCCTCAAGCAGTGGCGGGCCCTGGCCACCCGCTACGACGAGCACGCCCTGACTTACCGCGGCGGCATCATCCTGGCCGCCATCCTCACCTGGACCGCATGACTTCAGAGACACGCCCTGATATGTAGACCGGTGCTGTCAAGGGGCAGGGTGGTGCGGCGCCCGGGGACCGTCGTCTCCGGGCGCCGCACCGTGTTGCCGGACGGCGTGATCAGCGGTGGCGCGCGTGTCGGTGTCGACGCGTCGTCACTCTGATATGCGCGGGTTGGCTACCGCAGGACGGACTGTTCGGCTGCAGCGGACCGCGGGTCTAGAGATCGAGCGTGCGCTCGTCGCGGGCGTGCTCATAGGGCGTGTCGCGGGTCGCTGCCAGGCGCTGCCGCCTCCGTCGATCATCGGCGTCCGGACGTGTTGTGAGATCGGTGTGTGGCTCGTGCGTCAGGTGTCCTCGAGGACGGCCAGCGACCAGCACCAGCCGGCGAGCTCGCGCGCGATCGCGGCGTTCGCGACGACGGAGCGTTTCCCCCGGGCGTCGAAGTGCGCCCAGCGGGTGTGCAGCCGGTGGTTGGCGCGCCGTCCGCGGTCCCGGGCGGCCGAGCTGGCGGCCTCCCAACGTCGGCGCAGGTCCACGCCGGGCGCGCGGTAGACGGGCCGGTGGTGCCAAGCCGCCTCGATCAGCAGCCGCCGGGCATGCCCGTTACCGGTCTTGGTCAGGCCGCCCTGGCTGCGGGAGGCTCCCGAGGAGGACTCGGTCGGGACCAGCCCGAGGTAGGCGCCGATCGAGCGGCCGGTGAACCGGTGCCAGTCCCCGATCTCCACGGCGAGCCCGAACGCGGTCAACGTGGAGACCCCGCGCAGGCAGCCCAGCCGGCGGACAACCGGGGTGAACGCCGAGTCCGCGGCCAGCGCGGCGATCGCCTGCGTCGAGCCGGTCGCGGCGCTCGACGGCGGCGAGCATGGTCTCGTAGGCGGTGTCGTAGGTCAGCTGCAGCGGCACGGACGTGAACCGCTGGGCCCGCAGCCAGCGGTCGTGGACCCCGGTCCAGGCCTTCCCGCCGGACCAGACGATCCCCTGGCGCAGCAGCAGCTTGGACACCCGGTGCCGGGCCGACATCAGGTCCCCGCGGGCGTCTTCCCGGGCCCGGACCAGGTCCCGCGCGGCCTCGGTGGCCTCGTCCGGCACCGCGACCGCGACGATCTGCCCGGCGTGCAGCAGCCGCGCCAGATGCCGCGCGTCGCGCACGTCGGTCTTGACCCGGTCCCCGCTGGGCCGCAACAGCTTCGACGGCGCCGCGACCTCGACATCGACCCCGCGCGGCCGCAGGAACCGGGCCAGCCCGAAACCCGTCGGCCCGGCCTCGTAGGTCACCTTGACCGGACCCGGCAGGCCGGCGATCCAGACCGCGACATCCGCGTGAGCCGGCGTCAACCGCCGCTCGGTGATCTCGCCGGTCACCCCGTCCAGCGCCGAGGCGACCACCGACCGTGCGTGCACATCCAGACCCACACTCGTACGCTGAACAACCACTGGGGGCCTCCCACATCTGTGGCTCTACGGCCGGCCAACCCCGACCGCAACCCACGTTCACATGCGGTCGAGGCCCCCAGCCCGAACCCCCATACCGTCTAGTCCTCTTTAGTGGCGCATGAGCGCTGCTGCCGCTGGGGGGCTAGTCCCTCATGCTTGTCCCTAGTCGGTGCGCCTGGATGGCGGCATGCTCCTCCTCCGCGATCCCGAGGCGTCGGACGTCGCGGTACAGGGTCTTCGGATCGATGCCTTCCTACTGCACGATGGGGTGGTGCTTTCAGGCAGCAGGGCCTGGGGGCCGTCGACCGGCCAGGGCACCAGCAAGGACCGGGAGCAACCTCTCGTGCTCTCCGGAACGCATCGGCTCCAGTGGCGGGACTACTTTCGGCTGCCAGGACCGGGCGGTGAGTTCAAGGCGCTCGTGGTGCCTGTGGAGCAATAGCGTTTGATCTTGACCGGCCGCGCCGCCCACGGTCGGCCGACGCATGACCTGCGCATTACGAGAACCTTTCGGTGGCGCACGTCGGAGTGGGGACTCCTGGCGCGACCTGCAGACTTGCCTCTCGTCGGTCCTCGATCGTCATGATGTCCAGGGGTACCTCTGCGGACCGTTTGCGGACCGAACCGAGGCCGTTAGTGCCCGTCCAAGCGGCCCTCTGGAGGACGGCCCACAGTCGTCCGAGGGGGCGGCCTAGGCCGTGCGCGCGCCGTCGGTCTGCCATGGTAGACGGCCTGCCAGGCGTGCGACGGCCTCGTCCTCGGTCGTGGGTGGCTCCCTCTCGTGGCCGCGTCGTGGGCTGTTGCAAACATGAGCCATCTGTCGTCGTCGGCGTCAGTGCCCGTGGTGGCCGTGGTGGCCGTGCCCGTGGTGGCCGCCGGCCTGCCACCCCCGAGGCGGCGTCCGAGTCGCCCGCCAGGTCGTCGGGGCGGGGCTAGTGCGCTGACCACGAACGTTCGCCGGGTCAGGCCGCCTGCTTGATCTTGGGTCGGCCCCAGCGGTGGCCTTTCTCGCTGCGGACCCGGGCGCGTTCGCGGCGTTGGGCGGCCAGGACGTCGGGGTGGCGGGCGTGGGCGTTGCGCCAGCGCAGGTGGGCCTGCAGGTCCCGGGCCAGGACGGTGTGGTTGGGATAGTTCGAGTTCGCCATGGTGAACGTGCGCAGCGGACCGAACTGGGCCTCGATCGGGTTGGCCCAGGAGCTGTAGGTCGGGGTCAGGCATAGCTCGACGTTGTGGCCCGCGGCCCAGGCCCGGACGCCGGGTGTGGTGTTGGCGGAGAGGTTGTCCAGGATCACGTAGATGGGTGCGCCGTCGGGTCGGGCGGCCCGGATGCTCTTCAGTGCGGCCAGGGTGTGGTCCCCGCCCTTCCGGCGACGCACCACGCCCCACAGTTGGTCATCGGCCAGGCTGTAGCAGCCGTGGAAGTAGCGGATCCCGTGGGTGCGCCGATACGTCGCCGGCAGCCGATCCGGCTTGCGGGATCGGGCCCAGCCGGATCCGTGGTGCGGGCGGATCGACAGTGGCCCGAACTGGTCGAACGCGAAGCAGCGGTCCGCGAACGCGCTGGTCACCTGCTCGATCCGGTCCAGCTTGGCCTCGAAATCCGGATCCGTGGATTCCTTCCAGGTCCGGGTCCGCTGAAAGGTCACGTCGTTGTCACGCAGCAGCTGCCGCAGCCGTTCCCGGCCGATCCGCACCCGCCGGGCCGGCACCTCTGCAGGCCTCGGCCGGGTTCGACCTGTTGGTAGTCCCCGGCCAGGTAGGCGCCCAGCTTGCGCACACTCCACCGCGTGAACGGCAAGCCGAGGACCTTGGGTCGGGTGGTGGCCGTCGTGACGATGAACGCGATCTCTTCGTCATTGATCCGGCGGGGACGGCCTCCCGCCCACCGAGGGTCCAGGCATGCAACCCCCGCTGGTTGAACGCGTGGATCACGCCCCGGACCGTGTCCTCATCCGCGGCGACCAGCCGGGCGATCGCCAGCACCGGCGTCCCGGACGCCGACGCCATGATGATCAGGGCCCGGCGGACCCGGACCGACCCTGCTTGCCCCGCCGCACGATTTGCTGCAGCCGGCGCCCCTCGTCCTCCGACAGGCGCCGAGCCCGAACTGGTTCGGCCATCACACACCCACTCTCACGCATCCGTGAGAACGAGCCTGTGATCAAGTGCCACGGAACAAAAGGATCAACCTCGGCGTGTCGCCAGCCGGTGAACGTTCGTGGTCACCGCACTAGCTGCCTATGCACGCCTTGTCCGACGGCAAAGGCTGATCGGGGCAGCCGTTGCCAACCCGGAGGCTGACAAGCCGATGCCGGTGCCGGTGTCCTCGCGCTGCCCGGTCGGGCCGGCAGTAAAGCTCGTCGACAGATGCATCCACCACAGCCCTCCGGGCGCGACACACCCAGTCGCACTCAGCGAGCGCTCTTCGGACGGGTAGGCCGTGGCCGCCAGCGCTGCCAGCACGCCCTCTCGGACAAGTACTGGCCGCGCGCTCCGACTAGGGCAAGCGGCCACAGGGTGAAGGTGCCGTCGTGCAGACTCGTCCTGTGCGGATCCCCCGTCTTGGTGCCCTTGCTGATGCTGCAGGCGCAGGTACGGCGGCCGGAGCAGCCATCGGCCTACTGATTGGCTTGAGCAGCTCCTCCGGCCTTGAAGCTGTTGCGACGATAGTAGGTCTATGCGGCGCCGGCGGCGGCACGTTGGGACTAGTGTCAGTCCTGTTAGCTAACCAGACAAGAACGAGCGCGGCAGGAAACCCGCCTCCATCAGTTTCAGCGGAAGAGCTGCGGCCCGTTCTTGGCTCTCTCCTGGCAAGCAACGAGCTGTTGCAATCGGCAAGTCTCGCGCATGGCTTGAGATTGGTCGGCCGGGGAAGCACGATGACTCGCCGGACCGAACTTGCGCTGAACGGAACCAAAGGCCGCTCCTTCTCGATCCAGTCAACGCCCTCAGATACCGCACGCATTGCCAACTACTCATTAGTTTTGTTCGGGCCAGCTGGCATCGGCAAGTCCGTTTGGATACGTGAGCTCTTTGAGCATCTGCTCAAGTCCGCGATAGACGGCTCGTCTGACAAGGTTCCCGTTCTTGTCGAAATGGCGGCGTGGCCTGATTTCCAGAGTGATCTCCTATCATTCGTTGCCGCTCAACTAAACGCGAGCAGAAGTCCGCTTCGTCCCAACATACTTCATCAATTGGTGCGCGAGGACCGCGTCATCCTGCTCCTTGACGGTCTCGATGAGGTACCAAGCGAGGCGGCAACGACATGTCTGAGGGCGATAAGTGACTTCGTAGAGTTTCAGGAGCGCAACGGTCTCCTACCACGGCTGGTAGCGACCAGTCGACCGTTCCCGCAGAGCGTGGGTGACTCTCAGGGCGTATCAGCTCAACTGTCCCACTCGCTTCAGTTTGAAGGGAGACTCGAACCTTTAACGAAAGAGGAAGTTCTCGCGAGCCTAAAAATGCTCTCTAACGGCGATGATCTGGTGAAGATCGTCGAGGCTAATGCGCCATCCCTTGAACTCCTCGCAACGCCTTTCTGGCACTCAATATTTACAGAAGTCGCTCAAGATATTCCCACAGCTACCGTCAAGCTCCTACTTGAAAAGCGCGAGTTGGATCCCCTGCGGCGGGATCTCTTTGAAGCACACCTGAGTCAACGGGTGCGATATGCAGGCGCCCGCACCCCACGCCGTGTTTACGTGCGATCTTTAGCGGGGGATGCAGCGCACGAACTCGACTACAGTGACTGAGCTTGATATTGCGCCTCAATGGCTTGATCGCTCCCATCGACCGTCCGCGTACCTCGCAACGGCCTTTACAATCTTCTCTTTCTACGTTCTAAGCTGCCTTCCATTGGTCGCATATATCCCCATGTGGAGGCCGGTCCTACGGCTCACGGCTCGCCGTGCTCCTCGTTTTCCTCGCAGCCGGCAGCGCAGGTGCTACGCATGCATACGCGCTCGCCTCCGGTCGGGGCGTCACAACAAGACTGTTCCTAGGGAGCCCGAAGTGGTTGCTAGTGCGCTGACCACGAACGTTCGCCGGGTCAGGCCGCCTGCTGATCTTGGGTCGGCCCCAGCGGTGGCCTTTCTCGCTGCGGATCCGGGCGCGTTCGCGGCGTTGGGCGGCCAGGATGTCGGGGTGGCGGGCGTTGGCGTTGCGCCAGCGCAGGTGGGCCTGCAGGTCCCGGGCCAGGACGGTGTGGTTGGGATAGTCGAGTTCGCCATGGTGAACGTCCGCAGCGGACCGAACTGGGCCTCGATCGGGTTGGCCCAGGAGCGTAGGTCGGGGTCAGGCATAGCTCGACGTTGTGGCCGCGGCCCAGGCCCGGACGCCGGGGGTGGTGTTCGCGGAGAGGTTGTCCAGGATCACGTAGATGGGTGCGCCGTCGGGTCGGGCGGCCCGGATGCTCTTCAGCGCGGCCAGGGTGTGGTCCCGCCCTTCCGGCGACGGACCACGCCCCACAGTTGGTCATCGGCGAGGCTGTAGCAGCCGTGGAAGTAGCGGATCCCGTGGGTGCGCTGATACGTCGCCGGCAGCCGATCCGGCTTGCGGGATCGGGCCCAGCCGGTTCCGTGGTGCGGGCGGATCGACAGTGGCCCGAACTGGTCGAACGCGAAGCAGCGGTCCGGGAACGGGCTGGTCACCTGCTCGATCCGGTCCAGCTTGGCCTCCTTATCCGGGTCCGTGGATTCCTTCCAGGTCCGGGTCCGCTGAAAGGTCACGTCGTTGTCACGCAGGAGCTGCCGCAGCCGTTCCCGGCCGATCCGCACCCGCCGGGCCGGCACCCTCTGCAGGCCTCGGCCGGGTCGACCTGCGGTAGTCCCCGGCCAGGTAGCCGGCGAGCTTGCGCACACTCCAGCGCGTGAACGGCAAGCCGAGGACCTCGGGTCGGGTGGTGGCCGTCGTGACGATGAACGCGATCTCTTCGTCATTGATCCGGCGGGGACGGCCTCCCGCCCACGAGGGTCCAGGGCATCCAACCCCCGCTGGTTGAACGCGTGGATCACGTCCCGGACGGTGTCCTCGTCCGCGGCGACCAGCCGGGCGATCGCCGGCACCGGCGTCCCGGACGCCGACGCCATGATGATCAGGGCCCGGCGGACCCGGACCGACCCGTGCTTGCCCCGCCGCACGATTTGCTGCAGCCGGCGCCCCTCGTCCTCCGACAGGCGCCGAGCCCGAACTGGTTCGGCCATCACACACCCACTCTCACGCATCCGTGAGAACGAGCCTGTGATCAAGTGCCACGGAACAAAAGGATCAACCTCGGCGTGTCGCCAGCCGGTGAACGTTCGTGGTCACCGCACTAGATGCCGCGGCGACGGCCGGCGCGGTACGTCTCCCACACCCGATGCCGGTACTCCAGCGTCACCGCCTCGTAGACCTCACGGTCGAGCTCCCACGGCACGGGATCCGTGGGCACGTGCTCGAGCAGGGCCAGCAGGCTGCGCACGCGTTCCATCGGGTCGCCGCGATCGGTGCCGCGGGCGCGAGCGACCAGTTCACGGCCCAGCGGCTCGACCGCGATGCCGTGCTCGCCCACCGAGACGAGCCCGGCCCCGAGCAGGCGCCCGAGGGCGCCCTCTATGTCGAGCGCGGACGGAATGAGGTGGAAGACGGCGTCCGCGTTCGCGATGAGGTCGGGCAGGCCGGCCGGCGCTGTCGTGGGTGCCGGACAGCCGCGCCGTCGCGAGGACCACGGCGTCGGGCAGGACCCAGCGGACGTCGGACCCCTGTGCATCCTGCACGGCGCGACCTGCTCAGGCCGTTCCCACGGGCGAGCGCGGGGCGGCCGGCGGGGGGATCACGGAAGCATTTCATCACGCCCACATCGGACGGGGCGAGGGCCCGGCCGGCGCTCGAACTCCTCCCCAATCTTCAGGGGGTTGATCACCACCTGTGACAGCGACTTCGTCCCGCTTGCTGACCCTTCATCACCGCACCTATGCTGGTCAACGCCCGGACAACAGGTCCGGGGAGCCTCCGCGCGAGGGGCCCGCGCGGCACTCTCCGTCACATGCTTCCGGCATCGATTTCAGGTCCTCGCCGACCCGGCGAACGACCACCACCCGCGCGGGGTCGAGATCCGCGGTCCCCGCCTCCGGCGCCCTCGGAGGACGTCATGCTCGTGAGCGATCCACGCCGAACCGTCACGGACACCCGCGCGCCCCAGCGCGAGCTGGAGGGCAGCGCCGCGCACCTGCTGCGGCTGTGCCTCGACCTGCAGCTCGACGCGCTCCTGCTGACGCTGGGCGCGCTCGCGGTGGACGGCGCTGCGGAGGACGGGTCCGCCTCCGGCACCTGCCAGTGCCTCCGGCATCCCGTGGCGCCGCTGGATCGGCGAGGACGTCGACCTCGCCTGCCAGCTCGCCGCCGAGGCGCTGGCCGGCAACGCCGCCCTGCCGCCCACGCTGGGCTCCGACCTCAGCCACGCCGTGCCGGTCACCACCATCGACGACCTCGTCGCGAGGTACTCGTCGATGCTGGGCCTGCTGGCCGACCTGTCCCGCCGCAGCGACGGCGCCGGCCGTCCCCCGGGGCTCGACGAGGCCATGGCCCGCTGCGAGGCGCGCCTGAGCGAGCTGCGCGGGCACAAGCTCGTGCACACCCCGCCCACGGGCATCGACCTGCGCGAGCAGCACCAGTTCCTCCCGGGTGAGCTGCTCGGCTGAGCCGGCGAAGCTCACCCAGCCGAAGCTGACCCGCCGAAGCCGACACCGCCGAGGCTCACGTCGACGAGCCGCTGCCCCATCCGGGCAGCGGCTCGTCGCGTGTCTAGGGCCGGACGTAGTCCAGATCGATCGTGTCGGTGCCCGCGGGCGAGTGCAGGGTGATCCGCCAGCAGCCCGGCTGCGGCAGGTCGACGGTCGAGGGTCCCGCCGGCTGCGGAAGGCCCCTGGTGACGACGGTGTGCGTGCCGGCGAGCTGCGCGGTCATCGTCAGACTGCCGCCGGTCCCGCCGGCGCCGCCCGTCGTGCCCGGGACGTCCCGCCACACCCAGAGCACCTTGTTCGAGACGTCCTTGCGCGGCGGCGAATACAGGTGGCCGCCGAACAGGATGGCGACGACGTTCCCGCTGCGGCTGCGGACGAAGGGCACGACGGGCTCCGGGTCCGTGAAGCCGCCCCGGGCCCAGTCGGGTAGCACCTGCGACGTCGGCGTCCCGTCGCACGCGGGGGCCGGGGTGGTCGCGACCGCCGCGGGTTCGGAGGCGTTCCGGGCGCGCTGGACGACGACCCCGCCGGCGACCAGCAGAGCGCACGCAGCGGCGATCCCCACGATCGCAGCCGTCCCCCGCCTGCGCGCGCGTTGCCGCACCCGCCACGCCAAGGCGGGGTCGTGCGGCGCACTCTCCGCCAGCTCCGAGAACACCTCGGTGAGGGCCCGGTCGAGATCGGTCATCAGGGCCTCCTGGGCAGGTCGGGGGTGCCGAGGGCGCGCCGGAGCCGTTCGGCGCCGCGGCTGGCGTGGGTGCGCACGGTGCCTTCGCCGCAGTTCAGGACACTGGCGATCGCCGCGTCGTCGTAGCCCTCGTAGTGCCTCAGCACGAGCACGGCCCGCTGCTGCGGGGTCAGCGTGCGGAGCGCCCGGTGCAGTTCGTCGCGGCGCACGACGCCGTCCGCCAGGTCCGGCCCGGAGGCGGCGTCCGGCAGGTCGCCCACCGGCTCCTCCCCGTTGCCGCGCCGCCGTCGCCAGTCCAGGTAGGAGGTGGTGACGATGCGGCGGACGTACGCATCCGGGTGTTCGGCCGCGGTCACCCGGCGCCAGCGCCGGTAGGCCTTGAGCAGGGCGGTCTGCACGAGGTCCTGGGCCGTGTCGGCGTCGCCGGAGAGCACGAAGGCGTACCGCTCCAGCGCCCTACCCCGGGCCGCCACGTAGTCCTCGAAGTCCATGCCGTCCTCGCTCTCGCGGACACATCTTTCTAGACGCACCGCGGCGGCTGGATGTTGAGACGTGCAGGTGTCCGGGACGGCGGTGTTCAGAGGGAGCGCAGGCGGCTCAACGCCCGCCGCTGATCCTGCCGCACCACATCGGGGGTCAGCCCGAGCGCCCGGCCGGCCTGCTCGCTGGTCATCCCCACGAACGCCCGCAGGACGAGGACCTCCCGGAACCGCGGCGGGAGCCGGCCGAGCTGCTCGTGGACGTGCTCAGGCGACACCTGCCCGCTCGAGGGGGGCGCCGGCGGCAGGACCTGGTCGCGGAGAGCGCGAGCGACCACGGGGGCCATGTCCGAATAGACGATGGCTTCGGCCGGCATCGGCCCGCCGAACTCGTCGCAGCGCTCGCACACGATCCTTCTCGCGAGGTCGTCGGCCAGTGCGTCGGCGGCGGCGAAGCCCCCGCCGGTGCGGCCCATGAGTGCACGGCAATAGCGCCTCACGATCTCGTGGACCGCGCCCTCGAGTCGCGCCATTCCTCCAGCGTCCCCGCGCCGGTCGGCGAGGGCTTCCAGGTTCACGCTCACGATCCCTCCTGGGCAGGGAGCGGCTGGGGTCCCTTCGGACGCCGACATGTTCCGGGGCCGACACCGTCGTCCGGTGTTCGGAGCGGGGACGCGAACGGTTTGCTTCCGTTCGGTCCTGTTCCACATCACGGGGGCGGGCCCGGCCGGGTTCGGCGGATGTCCAAGGAATTCATGGGCGAACGCGGTGCGCCTGTCCGCCGAACTCGGCTGACCTCTGCCGTGTCGACCGCAGTCGTTACGATCGGTAGGTGCTGGGAGCGGCCGAGGAGCACCTGGACCCGACCGGCGAACTGCCGGACGGAACGGCGGTGAGCGCGTGAGCGGGCACGGGCACGGCCGCGCTCCCGGGAGTTCTCACCGGCCGCTGGCGATCGTGCTGGCCATCTCCGTCACGATCTTGGTGGTCGAGGTCGTCGGGGCGCTGATCTCGGGGTCACTGGCGCTGCTGGCGGACGCCGGTCACATGCTCACGGACGTCGCGGGCCTGACCCTTGCCCTGATCGCCTCCGTGGTGGCTCTCCGGCCTGCCACCACCGCTCGCACCTGGGGATTCCGTCGCGCCGAGGTGCTGGCCGCGGCGGCGCAGGCCGCCGTCCTGCTGGCCGTCGGCTGCTTCGTGCTCGTCGAGGGGATCCGCCGGCTGATCGAACCCCCCGCCGTGGCCTCCGGAGCGATGCTCGTCTTCGGCATCGTCGGGCTGGCAGGGAACGTGGTGTGCGTCCTGCTGCTCTCGCGGGTCGAGGCACCGAACCTGAACACCCGGGCCGCGCTGCTCGAAGTGGCCAACGACGCGCTCGGGTCGATCGCCGTCCTGGTGGCCGCGGCGGTGATCTGGGCAACGGGGTGGACGCGCGCTGACGCCGTGGCCTCCATGGTGATCGGTTCGCTGATCATTCCGCGCACCTGGAGGCTGCTCCGCGAGACCGTCGACGTGCTGATGGAGAGCACCCCCAAGGGTGTCGACCTCGCCCACGTGCGCGCCCACATCCTCGAGGTCCCGCACGTACGGGACGTGCACGACCTGCACGCCACCTCGGTCGCCAGTGATCTGCCCGTGCTCACCGCGCACGTCGTCGTTGACGACTCCTGCTTCCGGGACGGGCAGCTGCCCCGCCTGCTCGACCAGTTGCAGGCCTGCGTGTCGGGTCACTTCGATCTCGAGCACTCCACATTCCAGTTCGAACCCGCGAGTCACGCCGCCCACGAACACTCTGCCCACGCCTGATCGCGTCGGTCCGCGAATGGCTCGAGCGCTCCGCCGGACGTCCACGCCTGCTCGCTGAAGGCGACAGTTCCCGGCTGCGAGGCCAGGGTGGGAAGGTGACGACGCCGGCACCCGTGAACCGGGGCTCACGGCCGCCCGTGGTCATGACCCGTGGCCTGACGATCCTGTTCGCGGTGGCGGGCGGGGCCGCGGTGGGCAACCTGTACTGGGCCCAGCCCCTGCTCGACCTCATCGCCGCTGACCTCCACGCCTCCCCCGCGGCCGCCGGATGGCTCGTCACCGCGACCCAGCTCGGCTACGCAGCCGGCATCCTGCTGATCGTCCCCCTCGGCGACATCCTGGATCGGCACCGGCTGATCCCGGTGACGATGCTGGCGGCGGCCGCCGCCCTGGTGGGCTGCGCGGTGGCTCCGTCGTTCCCGGCGCTCCTGCTGGCGCTGGCGGCGGTCGGGGTGACCACCGTGTCCGGGCAGATCCTCACGCCACTGGCCGGCGACCTTGCCGACGACGAGAACCGCGGCCGGGTGGTCGGGACGGTGGTCTCCGGGATCCTCATCGGCATCCTCGTATCCCGGACCATCAGCGGACTCGTCGCGGATGCCGCGGGGTGGCGGGCCATCTACGCCCTCGCGGCGCTCGCCGCCGTCCTGTTCGCAGTCCTGCTCCACCGTGCGGTCCCGCCGCTGGAACCCAAGACCCGGATGCGCTACCCGGCGCTCCTCGCCTCGGTCGCGGCCGTCGTGGCACGGGAGCGGACCGTGCGCTGGACGCTGGTGCTCGCAGCCACCGGTTTCGCGATGTTCACGATGTTCTGGACTGCCCTGACGTTCCTGCTCAGCGGGCCGCCATTCCACTACTCCGTCTCGGTGATCGGGCTCTTCGGCCTGGCGGGGCTCGCCGGAGCCGTCGCCGCGCAGCGCACCGGGCGCCTGCACGACCGCGGCTGGTCGCTCCCTGCGACGGGAGTCGCCCTCGCGCTGGTTCTGGCCTCGTACGTCCTCGCGGCGTTCGCGGGTCGCAGTGTGGTGCTCGTGCTCGTCGTGGTCGTCGTCCTGGACGTCGCCCTGCAGGCGTTCGGCATCCTCAACCAGCTGCGCGTGTTCGCCGTCTCGCACGAGGCGCGCAGCCGGCTCAACACCGCCTACGTCACCTGCAACTTCCTCGGGGGTGCGATCGGTTCGGCGGCGGCTGCCGTGCTCTGGTCCGCCGGCGGCTGGACCGCCATCACCGTCGCGGGCGTCACGGCGAGCCTGTTCGCCCTGTCCGTCTGGGCAGTGGGCCGACGCGGCGCACTCGTCGTCCCGTCGACGGCCGGGAGCCCGACGTGAACGGCAGCCCGCCCGGCTCCCTTCCCCGGCGTGCCGCGGACGGCGACATCGACGACGTGGCCGCTATCGCTGCGAGTCGTCGGCGCGACTACGAGGCCCACCAGCCGCGGTTCTGGCGCGAGGCCGACGACGCGCTCGAGCGGCACAAGGCGTTCCTGCGCGGCCTCGTCGATGCAGCCGATCACGTCTTTCTCGTAGCCGGTGAACCAGGTTCCGTCTCCGGCTTCATCGTCGGACGACTCCTGCCCGCGCCCCCCGTGTACGACCCTGGCGGGCTCACCTGCATGGTCGACGACTTCGTCGTCGAGCCGCCGGACGCCTGGGCGTCGCTCGCCCCGCTGCTGCTGGACGAGCTCTGCGCGATCGCCCGGGACCGAGGCGCCGTTCAGGTGGTGGTCGTGGCCGGCCGGCACGACGAGCCCAAGCGCCGAGCCCTAGGGGGCGCCGGCCTCGTGGTGGCGTCCGAGTGGTGGACCGCCGCGATCGACTCCGCCTAGGAGGAATCTCGTACCGTGCCTTGAATCCGGTACCTGGGTACAGGATTACGGTGAGGTCATGACCGCAGAAGCGCCGCCCAGTGGCCCGTCCTGGGTACCCGCTGCATGCACCCTGCCGACGACGGCTCAGCCACTGCGCCGGGCCGAGTTCGACGAACTCTTCCGGTCGTCCGTCACGCGGGTGGAGCGTGCAGCGGCCGACCGCGTCGTGCTCCACGTGCATGCCGCCGATCCCCGGGCGCTCCGCGCGACGCTGATCGACCTGACCCAACGGGAAGCGTCCTGCTGCACGTTCTTCTCCTTCGCCCTGTCCGACGGCGACGAGGCGATGCGGCTCGGGGTGGCAGTACCGATGACCCACACGACCGTGCTCGATGCACTGGCGGAACGAGCCGCTCAGCTGGCGCGGTGTACTTCGTGACCGGCACTGATTCCGGCCCGGCGCGCATCATGCGCAGCAGCCAGGTGGCCGACGCGGCCGGCGTGAACGTGCAGACACTTCGGTATTACGAGCGTCGGGGAATCCTGCCGAGACCCGAGCGCTCGCTGGGGGGCCATCGCCTCTATTCACCCGAGACCGTGGCGCTGTTGAGAATGATCAAGACGGCGCAACGGCTGGGCTTCACGCTCGACGAGACCTCGGCCCTGCTGCATGCGACCCGTCACGTCGAGGGTCACCGCCATCGCGGCGGGTTGCAGGGCCAGGCCGTTCTGAAGCTGGCCGAGGTGGAGGCGAAGATCGCTGACCTGACGGTCATCCGTGACGTCCTTCGCCGCGCTGTCGAAGCGGGGTGCGACGACCTCACGGCCTGCGCTGAGAGCGACCACTGCCCGCTGCCCTTCGCGGACGGCACTGCCAAGGCGTGCACAGCCGGCTCGATGACGTCAGTGCAGGGCTGCATGTGATCTTGCTGCTCGGATGACGTCGAGAATCGCTGAGTGGTGGCGGCAGCGCCTTTCTCGTTATTGATGAGCCCCTCGTGGTCGGAGTCGATGACGCGGTGCGCGTTGTTGGTCGACAAGGTGGCGAGCTCGTCCTGTGCCGCAGCATGGACGGCGTCGTTGCCGATGCCGGCTGTCAGGACGACGAGCGGCTTGCCGGCGAAGTCGCGCAGTGCCGCAGCTTCCTGCCCGGAGGCGTTCGCCTGGACGTACTCGTCGATGGTGCTACCAAGATTGCTCGCGGTCCCAATGGTCGCGAGGACCTCGCCCTGCGACTGCGGCGGGAGACCGCTGGGGGCGATCTGACCGTACAGGCGGCCCAGGCCGAGACGTGCCGTGCTCGAAACCAATGCCGAGAAACGACCCAGGGCGTTGTAGGAGCCTCCGTCGTACGGCGACGCGATCGTCGCTCTCGCTGCGGACGCCCGATTGGTGGAATCGACCAGCACCATCCCGGCGACATCGTCGGGATAGTGGGCGGCGTAGGTGAGCACGTACAGGCCGCCGAAGGAATGGCCCGCCAGCACGTATGGACCGGGAACATGTGCGCGCTGCAGCAAGGTGCGAAGGTCCGTCGCGATCTGCGCGGCGTCCTGGGGGACGTCAGCGGGCTCGCTCCATCCGCGGCCTGCACGGTCGTAGACGCAGACACGCGTGCCACGGGCCACTGCCGGCGCGATCCACCCCATGTTGGAGGACATCTCGCCCCCGCCGGGTTGCAGCACGACGGTGGGGCTGCCCGAGCCGGTGCAACTCAGGTGCAGGCTGTGACCGCCCACGTCGATCAACTGACCCGGCCTCGGGTGGGCCCTGGCATCGGCCGCCGCACCCACAGTCGCGTAGCCGCCACCCACGGCGGCAAGTGCCGTGACCGCGAGCACTGGATAGAGGAGCCAGCGCCGGGTCCGGCTTCGGAGCCGCCGGTGGGCCTGGATGCCCATCCAGATCACCAACCCCAACAGGGCGGGGGGCCACAGCCAGTCCAGCACTCCGTGCACCGAGGAACCGAGGGACAGCAGCAGGAGACCGCCCACCCCCATGAACAGAGCCGGAGCAGCAGCCCATCGCTGTGGCTGGTCGGTGTACCGCACCGACAGGACGGCCAGCATCGCCCAGCCCAGTGCGAATCCGCACAGGACCGCACCGGTGACGGCACTCTCCTCAGCAGGGATGAACGGTACGGCGACCAGGAGTACAGCCGCGAGGAGTCCGGCCGCCAACGAGCCGGCCACGATCCAACCGATCGGTCCCCTGCTGGTCGCCGGGCGAGCAGGGCTTTCAGAGGTGGGTGGCTGGTCCACGTGCGAAGTCGCCATGGCGATCATCCCGTCCGCCGGTGCAAGACCATGCGTCGGAAGTCAACCCTGCCCGGCAGCCGCCAGCGGCGCGATAACGAACCACCACTGGCGAACATAGCCGGGACCGATCGCGTGAGATAGAGCAATTGAACCCGAACAATTGGCCGGATGTGCCCGGGGGCATTTTGCGGGCACCCTTTCAACCCTTTTGTCGTCTTCGGCAGGTACCTGTTCCAGGCGAGCGTCGCGCCACCCGGGAGGGCGAGTAGTGCCATTATCCCGCCGGTCAGCCAAGGAGCAGGAGCTCGTGCATCGTCATGGCGACATCGCTGACGAGCTGCGCGTCGCCGTGCCGGGTGAGAAGCGCGAGGGCGGTGCCGGCAGTGGCGTTGCGGATGGTCTTCGCCGCCCACCCGGTCCAGCTGCCGCCGTGCGTGTATGCGATGCCGACAGTTGCCGGCCGTGCGGTCATCCCCCATGCGTAGTCCAGAGGGGTTCCGTCATCGAGCCGGCCCGGGGTCTGGAGCAGGTCGGTGAGCGGATCGCCGAGGAGGCCGTGATTGAGCGCCTCGAGCCAGTGCAGCAGGTCGCTGGCCGTCGTCCACAGCCCGCCGTCTCCGATGGTTCGCGGCGGCGGGTCACGAAGCGGGTAGGGCGGGCCCTGGCCGACGCTGCTGACCGTCAGCCCCAGCGGGATGAGCAGCGCATTCCGTGCCAGGGCAGCGGGGTCGGCGTCGGCGATGACCCGAAGGACCTCGGCGAGGAGAACGTAGCCGATGTTGCTGTACGCGAAGACGCGGCCGGGCAGCTCGTGGGCCTCCGCCAGCTGGGACAGGCCGCGTAGGACGAGGTCGTTGTCGAGCGCGGCCTCGTCATTGATGTGCAGCGCCGACAGGAGCTGGACCGTCGGGGGCAGGCCGGCAGTGTGGTGGATGAGATGGCGTATGTGGACCGGCTCAGCCCACCCCGGCAGCGAGGGCAGGATGCGCCCGACGCTCGTGTCCAACGAGAGCCGGCCTGCGAGGGTCGCCTGGCCGACGAGGGCTGCGAAGAACTGCTTGGTGATCGAGGCCCCGTACATCAGGGTGCCTGTCGTCACCGGCCTGCCGTCGGGCGACGCGCCGGCCGACCATGAGAACGCCCCGGTGCCGGGTGAAACCGCGGCCAGCGCGACTGCTACCGAATCGCCGAGGCGATCTCGCAGCAGATCGACGCACTTCGCCTCCCGGCTGCTACTGCCCGTCGTCGCGTTCACCATCCGGTTGCTCGTCCCCCCGGGTTCTCCTCGAGGATGCTCACCCCGTTGACGCGACTCGCCGAGTCGGCGTGGGGCTGCGCCACGGGCTCAGCGCTGGCGAGCAGGTCCACCCATGCCGGCACGCCCTGGCCGAGGCGCGCCAATGACTGCCTCAACAGCCGCGCTGCGGAGATCTTGTCGGGGGTCGGGAGGACCCCCTCGGGTGCACGGTGTGGGACCTCGAGGCGCGGGGCTGACTCCGTCACGGCGCCCCTCCAGTCAGGACGGCGATAGCGACTCTTGCCAGCATCGCCTGCTCCGCGGCATCCCCGGACGCCGATGAGAGCCAGCGCGCCCACGACGACGCTCGTAACAGCTGCGGTGTCCCATCCAGACGATGCGGCAGCAGCGTCAGCGGCGAGCATTCGAGCAGGTTACCGGCGCCGTGCGGCCAGCCTGTTACCGTCCGATCCGGTAGACGACGTGAGTCGCCAGCGGTGACGCCGCCACCTCGATGGGCTCGGCGTGCAGCTGGGGGACGTCGTCGAAGAGCCGCTCTCCGCCACCGAGCACGATGGGGACGTGGCTGAGCATGATCTCGTTCACGAGCCCGCGCTGCAGGCCCTGCCGCACCGCACTCGCGCCGCCGGCAATGGTGACGGTCTCGTCCCCTGCCGCTGCGACCGCTTGCTCGACCGCGGAGTCGAAGTCGTCGACGAAGTGGAAGGTGGTGCCCCCCGCCATCGGGATCGGCTCTCGCGGGTAGTGAGTGAGCACGAAGACCGGCGCGTGGTACGGCGGCTCGTTACCCCACCAGCCGCACCAGTCGGAGGCTCCCCAGTCGCCGCGCACCGGCCCGAACATGTTGCGGCCCATGACGTAGGCGCCTCGGGGCGCCATGGCTCGGTCACTCATGCGCCGGTCGGCGTCGCTCGTGGGCTCGCCAAGGTGCCAGGTGTGCAGTGCCATACCGCCGACGCCGATCGGGTTCTGCTCGCTCTGCCCAGGGCCGGCCACGAAGCCGTCGAGGGAGATGGACAAGTGCGCGGTGATGAGGGGCATCCCCTACAGACTGCAGCCCCGCCGCCGACTCATCGGTCGGAAGGTCGCGGGATACCGCGACGCGGTCCCTCGCCCTGCCTGCATCCCGTGTCAGAGGGTGACGGTGGCGCCCCGCTCGACGGCTTCCGCAGACTCTCTCATCTGCGGAACAAGGTACTTGTTGACCGCTTCGACGATCGGCTGGCCGAACACCTCCACCATGCCGTCCGGGGAGCCGGCATAGGCCAGCTGGAAGGCCCCTTCGACGTAGTAGGGCACCGACTCCCCATTGAGAGCGCCTGGCTTGTCCCGGTAGCCGGCCCAGTCGCGGAGAACTTTCTGCAGTGCGATGTCCACCTGCGGGTACGATTCACAGGCGCTCAATCGCTTATCGAACGCGACCTTGTCGACCGGATCCTGGAAGGCTTTCACCAGGCTGTCCTTGCGCGCATCCTTCTCATGCCACTCGAGCACATTCCACGGAAGACCGTTGTTCCGGTACTTCCGCCCGAGAACCACGTGCGTGTATTCGTGGATGAGCGTGGCCGCACAGTCCGGCGTCCGGGACTCCGCCAGGCTGTCGCTGGTTCCGATGTAGACAGCTGCGGGGTCGTCCACCGTCTCGCCCTCGGCCTTGTCGGACGTGAAATCGAGAGTGGCGCCCGGGAAGACTATCGTCACGAACGCGTCCTCTCCAGATTCGCGCCACTGCAGTTCGCCTGGACGCAGCAGGTTCTTGCTGCCGAACATCTGGCTCGCGGCGATCAGCAAGATGTCGGACAGAAACCGGTCGGCGCGCGCCTTCGTCACGAGCAGGTCGACGGCCTTCGCGAACAAGTCGTAGCTCGCCGGGCGACACCATGCGCCCCGAGCTGAGCAGCACGTCCTTCACCTTGTACGGGGTGAACGGCGGCAAGGTCGGCCCTCTCTTCCCCTTCGTCCCCGCCACCACGGCATCGGTGTCGGCCCCGCCCCTGTAGCTCATAACCCCTCCAGCTGGCTGCCCGTACTGAGCAACCTAGCCCAGCTGTCAGGACCCCGGATACCCCGAAGTGTGCCCGAAAAGGCAGGTGGTGAAGTCGTGATCCGACCGTCCACGCCCCCGCGCCAAGACGAACGTTTTTCGGCACGCAGGGCGATCTGGGCACTGCGCCGCTCATGCTGCCCGTCAGACGCGGTGTCGCCGTCCTGGCCCCGGCGGATCGAAGGCCAAGCCGTTCTCGTCGCCGGCGTTGAAGATGGTCATGTGGCCGGCGGTGAAGGTGAAGGCAAGCCCGATCGGGCCGTCGCCCGATTCGATGCCCGGGTCGAGAAGTTCGACGGTGTGGAGGCGCTGTCCCCGCAACGATGCCAGTTGCGGTAGCGGATCAGGGCGCCATTCGAGTTCCCAGTCGAGCTCGATCGCTCGTGAGGGATCGATGGAGTTCCAGGTGAGGGACATCTCGTCCTTCGAGTGGTTGATCTCGACGCGTTCGTTGTCGAAATCCAGCAGGACCGGCCAGTTGTTGTACCACTCGTCATGTTCGAGATCCCAGACCAGCCAGGTCTGGCACAACATGTGACCGGCGAGGGCGGCCAGGCGCCGGCCATGCCTCTTGCTGATCTCATCGGGGTCGTCTACCCACTGCGGCCGGTAGCCAGGGATGCCGAAGTCGTACACGAGAGGATTGTGCACGCCACCCTGGACCGAGTCGCCCCATTGAAGGACCTGCACGTCGTCGTAGATCTCGACGCCCGCTCTCCGCTGGCGACCCGTGTGGCCGGGGTATGGGCAAGGCGCGACGTCGTGGACCTCCTGGCAGGGGCAGGGCGACGGCGCCCGCCTCCTCGTGCGTGGGACTGCGGGTCCCAATCGGAGGGGAGCCGGCACGGGGAAGCATCAAGGCGGGCCTGAGCGGTCCTGGTTGCCGGTCACCACTTATCGTAATCAATTGTGTCCGGCGGCTCGATGTGGTCGGGCAGGTCGTGCCGGTGGATGAAGCGCATCAGGAAGAACCAGATGAGCAGGGGGAGGGCGATCACGACAAGGAGCAGGATGACGTTGATCAGGGTCTGCATGGAACCACCTCGGGCGTGAGCATGGTCATGGGTACCCTCGCCACGGTCACGTCACTCGGCCTGGCCGCGGCGGACTTTGCCAAGGGGATCCGCGTGATGGTCCCCATGATGATCCCGTATGGGCGTGCGGTCGATCTCGGAGGAGCCGTCGTTGCGCGGACTTCCTTACCGCCCTCAGCCGCGAAACCTACGAGCGCAGCGCTGCTCGACCGGAAAGGCTCCTGCCCTCGGCCTGCACGACCGCTCGTGCAGCTCGGTGACCGTGTGATCGGCTGACCCCCTCGGCCGGCTGAACACCTGGCCCGTGGACGGCAGAGGGGCGCGACCCTCCGACGAGAGCAATAGTCAAGACCTGTGGATGAAGATCTTTTAGGCGGCTTCGGCCGCTGCCTTGTCGGTGCCGGCGCGGTCGTCGCGTTCGACGAGGATGCCGCGTTCGAAGCAGGCGCCGGCGCGCACGAGGGCGACCAGGTGGGGTGCGTTCACTGCGCGCCAGCGGCCTGGGCGGCCTCGATCAGCTTGAACGCCATCGCGATGCCGGCGGCCTTGGATCCCGGCCCCTTGGTGACCTTGGTGCGGTGCCGGACGGTCGCGAACGTGGACTCGATCGGGTTCGTGGTGCGCAGGTGGATCCAGTGCTGGCGGGAAGTCGTAGAACGCGAGCAGCTCCTCGAGATCGTCGGTGATCTTCGCGGCCGCCTTCGGCCACTTGACGCCGTAGAGCTCGGTGAACGCCTTCGCCGCGCGGCGGGCATGGTCCTTGTCCTCGGCGCCCCAGATCTCGGCGAGAGCCTTCTTCGCGCCCGGATGCTGCGACTTGGGCAGTGCGGCGAGCACGTTGCGGTCTTGTGGAACCAGCATCTCTGGGCCCTGGTCTGCGGGAACACCTCCCCGAGGGCGGCCAGAACCCCAGCGCGCCGTCCCCGACCGCCACCACGGGGGCACGCATCCCGCGCCGGGCGGCATCGCGCAGCAGGTCCGCCCAGCTGCCGCCGGACTCCCGGTAGCCGTCGGCCAACGTGATGAGCTCCTTGGTCCCGTCAGCGCGCACGCCGACCAGGACGAGCAGGCACAACCGCTCCTCCTCGAGCCGGACGTTGACGTGGATGCCGTCGGCCCAGCAGTACACGTAGTCCACCCCGGACAGGTCGCGCCGCTGGAACGCCTTCGCCTCGTCCTGCCACTGCACCGTCAGCTTCGTAATCACGGACGCGGACAGGCCAGCCGAGGAGCCGAGGAACTGCTCCAGCGCGGGCGCGAAGTCCTGACTGGACAGGCCGTGCAGATACAGCAGCGGCAGCACCTCGGCCACCCTCGGCGACTTACGGCACCACGGCGGCAGGATCGCCGAGGAGAACCGCACCCGTTCGCCAGTGACCTCCTCGACCCGCTTGTCGTTCACCCGCGGCGCCACCACCTCCACCGCTCCCGCCGCCGTCATCACCTGCCGCGCCTCGGCGTGCCCGTTGCGGACCACCAGCGCTGGCCGCGCTCGTCGACCTCACCGCGGTGCGCGTCGAATAGGCGGCAACCTCGGCCTCCAGCGCCGCCGCCAGCATCCGCCGCGCGCCCTCCCGCACGAGCTCGTCCAACACCGAGGGCGAACCAGCGGTCTCGGCAGGGTCAGGGACTACCGTGAGCATGGGCGTACCTTCCCGACCGACGCGCCAACGTCGGCCTGATCGAGGACCATCAGACTTCGGATATCCCGGGAAGGTGCGCCACACGTCACGCGAGGACACCGGGCGGGACAGGACCTCGTCAACCTTGCGCCCTCTGGATGCTTGTCCGGCGTTGGGCCCAACGGAGGCGTCAGCGCCAGAGAGGCGTCGACCGCACACCACTGGACGGACTCAGGCTTCGTCTTCGTGACGCCAATCGGTTCGCCGGTCGACCCGGAGGATGGCCGCCCGGGCCGTCGTGCATCCTGCCGTGGAGCTTGGTGGCCAGCACGATGTCCTCCCTGCGCGAATACCGCTGGATCGCGCGGCCCACCACTTCCTGCGAGGTGCCGGCCTGGTAGACGTTGGCGGTGTCCCAGAAGGTGACCCCGAGCTCGACGGCCTGCCGGAAGAACGGCTGAGCCTCCTCGTCGTGCAGGGACCACTCGTGCGCGCCGGGGGTGGTCGGGTCGCCGTAGCTCATGCACCCCAGCGCGAGCCGGCTGACCTTCAACCCGGTGCTGCCCAGCTTGACGTACTCCATGGCGAGATCTCTCCTCGGCTGTCCCAGTGATGCCTCAACGTAGTCATTCGCGACACAGCCGCAGCTCCGACCGACCAGAATTTCGGATACGCCCACGCGGTGCTTGCCGGGTGCCGCCCTGGGCGCATCATGGTCTCTGTCCTCGGCGTGGAAGGCCGCCTACAGCTGTCGCTGCCCGCCGACCCGTGACGGGCGTCATGAAGCATTACGGGAGCGCGAGCGGGTTGGCGTCGGAAACGTCGTGCTGCAACCCGCCGGTCACCTAAGCGGGAACACGCGCCGCCGGTCGGGTGAGCTGTTCGCTGCGCTCATGTGACCGACGTGACGGTGCCGCGATCGGGGTCCTAGCCTTCGCGACACAGCGCCCGCATACCCAACCCCGAGCAGTGGAGGATCCATGCCTGTAGCGGTCAACCTGGACGCGTTTCTGGACAAGGCCTACGAGAACGTCTCGCTCGCGGAGGTTCTCGCCGCACCCGTCAGCGCCCTGGCCGGCGTCAGCGACGGCGACGCCGAGCTGCTCAAGAGCGCCTTCAACATCAAGACCGTTGGCGACCTGGGAAAGAACAAGTACTTCCGGGCTGCGCAACTGCTCGCCGAGCTCGCCGACGACGGCGCGAAGTAGCCACTACCGGCGGCCCAGCCGGCTTCGTGAGCTCGTCCCGGCACCGGACGCCGTAGACGCGGTCCTGCCGGCAGGGGGCGCGTGCATGTCGCTCAGCCGTAGAGGGGCTCACCCGATAGCGGCTAGCAAGGGAGGGCGCTGGTTGGTGTCAAGGGCAACGGGTCGTCGCCCTTGACACCGACCGGCTGTAGCCCGACCAAGACTGGCCGCGCCGGGTGAGGGAACCGTTGGTGACCCGGGCCAGCGTGCTCCGGAGTGGTCAAGACCACTGGCAGCGTGTCGCCGGTCGCGTCGCTGAGCAGGAGCCGGTCGTGTTGGTGCCGCCTTGCTTCGTCGCATTGCTGCTGGCGCCGACTGCTTCCCGGTGTCCGTCGTCGTCCGCCGCACAACCCGTTGACCTGCGAAAACGAGGGAGCCGGCACCGGGATTCGAACCCGGAACCGCCCGATTAGTGGACGGATGATGCGGTCGTTGCCCAATACCTGCCGTGAGCATGGGAAACACCGGACCAGCGAAGTGGTCGGTCGGGGTCAATCTGGTCCCGATGCGGTCGTTTCCTGTCCCTAAAGTGTCCCCGTGACGGCACCGGCGGGCGCCGACTGTGGTGCCCGGGATCGCTGACTCTTGTCAGCCAGGGCGACGGATTTGTCGGCGCTCATCCTCGTCCCCAAAGCTCATACGGGGCTGGCCCGGGGCGGAAGCCATGAGCGGCGACCATTGCGGCGGTGTCGTGGAACTCCCGTGCCAGCCGGTCCGGCTCGTGCGCGTCGCTGCCGAAGCTGAGGGCCTCGCCTCCCGCCTCCCGCCACCACTGCAGGATGCGCGGTGCCAGCGGAAGGGCGGTGTTCATCTCCAACGCCCGCCCGGATGCCGCCAGCGCCTCCAGCGCTGCCCGGTGCTCGTCCTCCAGATCGTCCGGGCTCGGCAAGGGTGTCGTCGCCGGCCAGAAGCGCAGCGGGTAGTTGAGGTGAGCCAGAACCGCGAAGGGCTGATCACTAGCGGCCAGAGCGGTCACCTCGATCAGGTAGGCGCGCACAACATCGATCGGCGACCGCTGCTCGTAGGCCTGGACGACTTCGACACAGGCGTCGGAGTCCAGCGGCTCAGCGCGAAGGTCGGGCAGGGCGTGCACCGAGCCGAGGCATCGGTCGAAGTCTCCGCGCGTGAGCAGGTCCGCCGTCGCCGCCGGATGCCGGTGGGGCTCGCTGAGCTCGACACCGGACAGGATCCGCAGCTCGGGGAACTGGCGGCGGCAGGCCTCCAGGCACTCCAGGTAGCCCTCGACGTCGAGGGGCTCGCCGAGGAACGTGCCGCCGGGCGAGACGCGGCCACGCACGCCGGGCGGCACCTCGGCGCCGTGAAGCTGCCACGGGGTGAAGTCGGCGTGCTCGGTGAACGCCAGGGACCGCAGCCCGATCTGCACGGCGCGGGCGCACGTTGCCCGCATGTCCCCGCGTGGCGCGTCCCAGGACCACTGGCTGTGCACGTGGCCATCGGTAGGCAACACACACCGACGCTACGCGAGGGTCAGCAACCAGACGCGCGCGGAGACCGACCGCCCGATTACAGGTGCGCTGTGTCGCGTCGTCCGGCCTCTGTCGCTGCGGGTCATCGTCGCGTCACTGCTGCTCAAGCGCGGTCTGGGTGTCCGTGAGCGTCTGCGGCCGGCCGCTTGGTGCTGCCGGTCCTAGTGACATCGGCGTGACATCGGCCCGGCGGCTGGCGCACGAGCGGGAGGCGTGGGGACGATGGTGGATGGCCCAGCCATACAACCTTGCGGAGCTGCACGGCGGCCCGCTCGATGGCCAGCTCGTCCAGGTACCCGTGCGGGCGGATGGTCGGCCCGAGCTGGTGGTCGGTGTCCCTGTCCCGGTGCTGGACGAGTCCACCGAGCGGTTCTGGTGGGACACCGGGAACTACTTCTTCCCGCCGGCAGCGAACCCGCCAAGGCCCGGTCGGCACTGGTACTGCGCCTACGCCCGGACCCTGCCTGGCTACCCCACTCTCACCAGGGATCACATGCTGCGCTTGGAGCCCGACGGCGCCGGGGGCGTTCGAGACGGGCCGGGCTCCCCACTGGGATGATCCGCTGTCCTACAGCGTGCCGCAGCGATCACTTCAGGGATTGATGAGATCACGCGCTGAAGTCGCCTGCTTACCTTTTGTGGTCGGTTTCAGAGATGGCCGGGGCGTGGGTTTAGGCTGCGCCCCGTTAGCCTTTTCGTGGAGGCTGTAGTGGGTGTGGCCGGTCCGCCGCGGCGTGGTCGTGTTCTCGCTGGGTGCGGCGTGAGGGCCGCGGCCAGACCGGTTGCTCTGGGTGAGCGTGACGACACGGGCGCGGTGGCCATTCTCGTGGCGTGCATGATGTTCGTGTTCTTCGGCCTCGCCGCCCTCGTTGTCGATCTGGGGTTCGCGCGGGACCTCCAGAGACAAGCTCAGAACGCTGCGGACAGCGGGGCTCTCGGCGCGGCCCGGTACCTCGCCGGCACCCCTAATCCGACGGCCGCTCAGATCGCGCAGGCACAGCAGGTGGCGAACGCGTACGTCAGCGCGAACGGCTGGACAGCAGGAACCAGTTCTGTCCTGGTGGATGGCACCGCTCATACCGTGACCGTGCGACTGGCGCCGGCGCAGTCGCCGAACATCTTCGCCGGCGTCATCGGGCAGTCCACGCCTCAGGTTGCCGATCGGGCGCAGGCGGCGTGGCCGGGGTCGGGTCCCGTCACCTGTGCGCTGTGCCTGCTCAAGACGACCGGTACAACGCTGAGCGCGACCGGCGCGGGTTCGATGACGATCAACGGCGGCGGCATCGCCGTGAACTCGTCCGACCCGAAGGCGGCCAGCATCACGAACCCCAGTGGCGGGGGGTTCACCGTATCTCCGGCACCCCCCAACACGATCTCGATCGCCGGTGGGTACCAGCAGGCAGCGGCCGGCCAGTTCTCACCAACCCCCACCGCGGGCGCCGCTCCCATATCCGACCCTCTCGCCAGCCTCCCCGTGCCCCTCCCCTGCACCGCGCCCGGAGCACTCGCGGCTCCGGACTGCGTCCCGGGGAACCAGACGAGCGTCAACTTGTCAGGCTCGGCTAACCAGACCCTGTCACCCGGGGTGTACAGCTCGATCAAGTCCAGCTCGACCGGGACCATCACCATGCAACCGGGCATCTACGTCATCACGAGCACGCTCACGCTCAACAAATCCTCGGCCCCGGGCAAGACCTCGCTCGTCGCGCCAGGAGTCCTGCTGTACTTCGCCTGCAGCGCCTACCCAACCCCGTGCGCCGCTGCGGGCGCAAAGGGGGCAGATTTCTCGATGACCGGCGGCGCCACGGCGTCGATCTCCGCCCCGACGTCGGGGTCCTGGCAGGGCGTCAGTATGTTCTTCGACCGAACCAACACGAACACCCTGACGCTGACGGGCTCCAGCGCCTCCTCCTTCTCCGGGTCGATCTACCTCAAGTCGGGGGGAACAACGCTCACGGGCTCCTCCGGAGTCTTCACCTTGAACTCCCTGATCGTCACGTCCACGCTGACCAAGACGGGGAACTCCGGCATCGGTATCTCCTTCGATCCCAACTACAACTACCCAGGGCTCTACGGCAACGGCAGCGTGAACCTCACCGAGTAGACGCGGCTGCGCGCGCCGCCGTCCACGCCCGGAACGGCACGACGCCCAGCGTCATGGAACCCCGCCTACGCGCGCACGCGGCCCGGCTACCCGAGCCTGACCATGGACCAGCGGCGGGCGGTGACGTGCACGAGGTGCCCCCCAGGGGTCGAGGTGGCAGTGGGGGCGGCTTCATGCCCCCACTGACGCCCCGGAGGTTCGTCGAGGTCGAGCGCCTGGTCGAGGAGGGAGAGCGCAGCCCCGGAACCTTAGACACCTACCGGCACGTCTACCGCACCACGTGGCCCCTGCGCTCGGCTCGCTGCGCGTTCGGGAGGTGACGACTCCGGTGGTCGACCGGGTCCTCATGGTGATGAAGCGCGAGTCGACCGCAATCGCGCGGCTGGCCCGGACCATCGTCGCGGGGATCATGCGCTACGCCGCTCGGCACGGTGCCGTGACATACAACCCGGTGCGCGAAGTGGCCAGGATCGAGGGCACGCCGAAGCGACGTCCACGGGCGCTCACCGCCGAGGAGCGCCGGCAGTGGCTGGACGCGGTGGAGAACAGCGACGCCGCTCAGCGCTGGGAAGTCCCCGATCTGACCCGGCTGATGCTCGCGACCGGGTGCCGTATCGGGGAGTGCCTCGCGTTGGGGTGGACGGAGGTGGATCTCGACGCCGCGACGGCGGACATCTGCTGGCGGTTGGTGCGCCGCACGAGCGTCGGCCTGCTGCGGCTGCCCTCGACCAAGTCCGGCAAGCGGGGGGACCGGATTGTGCCGCTGCCGGAGTGGGCGGTGGACATGCTGCGTGAGCGTCGGGCGGCGATCGGTGCCGGGGTGCAGCCGGTGTTCCCGGACTCTCTGGGCGGGTGGCGTGATCCGAACAATGTCCGCCGGGTGTGGCGGGAGGTCCGCGACCAGCTCGCGATGGACGGCCTGGTGAGTCACACCCTGCGCAAGACGGTGGCGAGTTTCCTCGATGACGCGAACGTGACCACCCGCAGGATCAGCGACCAGCTCGGTCACGCTCAGGTGAGCATGACGCAGGATCGCTACCTCGGCCGTCGCCTCACAGACCGCCAGACCGCTGATGTGCTGGAAGGAATCATCCCTGGTCCGGATTCGCCCGTGTCCTCGAAAGGTGTCCCAAAAGTGTCCCGGCGGGGTGCCGGTGGATCAGCCCCGAGGCGCTGACCTGGGAGGGAGAGCCGGCACCGGGATTCGAACCCGGAACCGCCCGATTACAAGTCGGGTGCGCTGCCAGTTGCGCCATGCCGGCCGGCCGTCGCCGCGCGTCCTCGCGAGGGCGTCGACGTCCGTCAGCCTAGCGTCCAGCCATCCGAGGCCACCGGCCCCGCTCGCGCCTGCGGGAGCAAGAGGCCCATCACCAAGTCGACCGTTCGTTCGACCTCAGCCTCCTGAAGCTCAACGTCACCGTCAATACACTCGCGGTAATCGTTCAAGGGAGTCAGGCATGCTCATCCGGGGACCGCGTCATGTCCGCGCGCGCGGGCTCGGCGATCGGCCCGAGGGTGAGTCCGCGCCCCGGATCACCGGCGAGACCCCTCTGCCCGCCCTGCTCGACGACCTGCTCGACGCCGTGAGCGTCGGCATCGTGGTGCAGCGGCCCGGCGGGGAGCCGCTCTGGGTCAACACCGCCGCCAGAGCCCTGCTCGGCCCGGATCCGGTCGAGGCTCTGTCGAGCGCAGCCGCCGGCGCCATGCGACGCGGCCGGCTGCAGCAGACCGTTCTCGACCTCGGCCCGCACCAGCGGCCGGAGGGAGCCCACCGCGGCGCCGACGACGAGCCCTCCGAGGTGCTCGTCACGACCGTGCCCATCGCGCCGTACGGCGGGCCCGTCGCCGCCCTCGTCTCGACCGTGAGCGCCGAGGCGGACCGGCCCGCGGACGCCGACGGCGACCAGCCCGGCACCGCGGACAGCGGCCGGCTGCAGCGCGCGCTGCTACGGGCCGAGCAGCACATGCTCGCCCTCACCGAGCACTCCACCACCGGGCTGGCCGCGCTCGCCCTCGACGGCCGGATCCTGCACGTCAACCCGGCGCTCGCCACCTTCCTGGGCCGCACGCCGAGCGAGCTCGGGGGCACCTTCCTGGGCGACCTCGACGGCCCCGACGGGACACCCGAGAAGGTGCTGCTCGAACGCCTCGCTGCCGGCGAGGGCGAGCGGTTCGACCTCGAGCGGCGTTACCAACGGCCGAGCGGCGAGACGGTGTGGGCAGCCGTCACCCTCGTCGCCGTTCCCGACGACAGCGGACGTGCAGGGCACGCGCTGATGCAGGTCACCGACCTGACCGAGACACGGCTGGCGCTGGAGATGCTGCAGCACCAGGCGCTGCACGACCCGCTCACCGGCCTGCCGAACCGCACCCTCGGGCTCGACCGCATCACCCGGGCACTGGAACGGGCGCGGCGCACCGGCGGCAGGGTCGCCGTCCTCTGCCTCGACCTCGATCGCTTCGGCGTGGTCAACGACAGCGTCGGCCCCGACCTCGGGGACGTCGTGCTCGTCGAGGTGGCCTCGCGGCTGCAGCTCGCGCTGCGCGGGGGTGACACTGCGGCCCGTCTCTCGGGCGACGAGTTCGCCGTCGTGTGCGACGACGTCCACGACGAGGGCGAAGCGGTGCTCGTCGCCGAGCGCGTCCTGGAGACCCTGCGCGAGCCCGTCTCGCTCGAGGGGCGCCTGGTCGTTCCGACGGCGTCCGTCGGGATCGCGGTATCGCGGGAGGGGGAGGCCACCGGCCCCGGCACCGCGAATGCCCTGCTGCGCGACGCCGGCGCGGCACTGCACCGGGCGAAGGCGAACGGCCAGGGCGGCTGGGACCTCGTCGACGACGAGCTGCGCCGGCACGCCGTGGACCGCCTGGACATCGAGGACGCGCTGCGCACCGCGCTCGTCCGCGACCAGTTGCGGCTGCACATGCAGCCGATCGTCGACCTCACCACCGGCGGCGTCGTCGGCCGGGAGGCACTGCTGCGCTGGCAGCACCCCGAGCGCGGGTTGTTGCCACCGGCGTGGTTCCTGCCGATCGCCGAGGAGAGCGGGCTGATCGAGGACGTCGGTCGCTGGGTTCTCGAGGAAGCGGCCCGGATCGCGGCCGCGACGCCGGGGCTCGGCTATGTCGCCGTCAACGTCTCGCCCTCGCAGGTCCGGCGCGCGAACCTGCTGGGCGACGTCGAGGACAGCCTCAAGAACAGCGGCCTGCACCCCTCCCAGCTAGTCATCGAGCTGACCGAGTCGGTCATGCTCGGCTCCGCTCCCGCAGGGCGCCGGCAGCTGCACCAGCTCGAGCGCCTCGGCGTCCGGCTCATGGTCGACGACTTCGGCACCGGCTTCTCGGCCCTGTCCCACCTGCGGGACCTGCCGGTGTCCGGCATCAAGGTCGACCGGACCTTCACCGCCGGCCTGGGGCGGGACCGGCAGTGCGACCGCATCGTCGAGGCCCTCACCGGCCTGGCCCGTGGGCTCGGCGTCGACATCGTCGCGGAGGGGGTCGAGACCACCGAGCAGCGCGACGTGCTCGCGGCTCTCGGCTGCGCCCACGCTCAGGGCTACCTGTTCGGCCGGCCGGAGCCCGTCGACGTCTGAGGCGGCCCTGCTACAGGCCCATCCACCACGGCAGCTGCACGACTCTGAAGGGCGCCGGGTTCGGGGGCCGCCCGCCGGCGCGCAGGAGAGCCGCGCCCATCCCGCCCGCCACCAGGAGCAGCGCGAGCACGACGGCGACGCCCCGGGTGGGCACGAGTGCGCGCAGCCCCTGCCGGCTCCCTCGCCGCAGTGATCCCCCGCCCGGCCCCCACCACGCCACCATGGCCCCGGCGACGGCCCCGACGGCGAGTGCCGGTCCCCCGCTGGGAAGGGCCGGGCGGCCGCCCGCTATGGACGACGCCGTGATGAACGCGGCCGCCAGCGCGACGAGCGCCGGCAGCACCGCCGCCAGCAGGGACGCCAGGGATGCGGTCAGCAGCCGCCACGGCAGGGCGAGCACGGTGACGGCCGCGTCGCTGGGGCGCCGTCCCCGCTCGGTCCGGCGCCGCCAGAGCCCTGCCACACTGCGGTCGATCGTGCGGGCAAGCACGGCGAGCACCACGAATGCCACGGCGACCGCGCCCGGAGCCACGGTGGCCACACCGGCGAGCGCGGCGAGCAGACCGAGCAGCACGGCCGTGGACCAGGCGTGCGAGGGCGGACGCGCCGGGGGCGTGGCGGGAGACGCGGGCGCCTGCGGCGGACGGCGCTGTTCCGGCGGCGACGCGACGGGCGACGCCACGGGCACCGGCGGGGGCACCCGCGACGGCGGGTCGAAACGCGTCGGCGGGATCGGCGGGAGGACCTGGGTACCAGGCCGGAAGCCGGCCCGGAAGCGGGCGGCGGACCGGGCCGCGAGGGCGACGGGTACGTGGCTCGGGTCACCGGCAGAGCCATCGCCGCGGGCACCGGTGCGGGCGGATGGAACCGCGCCGGGACGGGGTCGGGGAGGACAGCGGTCTGCGGGGACGCAGCGGGGGCCCGGCCGGCGGCGCGCAACATCGCCACCAGCGCCGGGCCGGCCGGTCGCTGGGCGGGGTCCGGGGTGAGCGCCGCCGCCAGCACCCGGGCGAGCCGGGGGTCGACGCCGGCGAGGTCGGGCCGGCCCTGCCGCACCCGGTCGAGGACGACCTCGACGGGACCGCTCCCGAACGGCGACCGGCCGGACGCCGCGAACGCGAGCGTCGATCCCCAGCCCCACCAGTCGGTGCCGGGCAGCACGGGCCAGCCCCCGACTATCTCGGGCGAGAGGTACCCGGGGGTGCCCATGACCAGGCCGGTCAGGGTGATCCGGGTCTCGTCCGCGAGGTGCGCGATCCCGAAGTCGACGAGCACGGGATCGCCGTCGAGCAGCAGCACGTTGGCCGGCTTGAGATCGCGGTGCACCACCCCGGCCGCGTGGATGGCGCCGAGCGCCTCCGCGAGCACGAGCCCGACGCTGACGACGTCGGTGACGAGCAGAGGCCCTTCCGCCCGCACGTAGTCCTCCAGCGTCCGGCCGGGGACGAACCGGGTGGCCAGGTAGGGCCGCTCGCCGTCCAGGTCGGCGTCCAGCACCTCCGCGACGTGCGGACTGCGGACGCGCCGCAGGCTCTCGACCTCCCGGCGCAAGCGCCTGCGCGCCTCCGGGTCGGCGCAGACGTGGTCGCGCAGAACCTTCAGCGCCACGGCCCGCCCCTGCGCGTCGAGGGCGAGGTGGACCACACCCATCCCGCCCTCGCCGATCCGCTGGACGGGCCGGTACGGGCCGATCATCTGGGGTTCGCGTGGCAGGCCGGCGCGAAGCGTGGTCATCGCCTGGTCACGGTAGCGCACGAGGCTGAGCGCCGGCCGTGCTCGGCATCACTGCTGGATGTAGGCCGTCAGCTGGTCGCGTTCGCTCTGCAGCTCCTCGATCCGGTGCTTGACGACGTCCCCGATGCTGACGATCCCGACGAGCCGTTCGTCGACGACGACAGGCACGTGCCGGATCCGCTCCTCGGTCATCAGGACCATGAGCTCCTCGAGGGTGGCGTCGGGGAGCGCGGTGTGCACCGGAGAGGTCATGATCGCCCCGACCTGTTCGTCGAGCACGGCCGGCGCCGCGGGCCTGCAGGTGCCGGACGACGTCACGCTCGCTGACGATGCCCTCGACGCCGCCGTCCCGGCCGGCCACCACGAGGGCGCCGACCCGGTGCTGGGCCAGCACGTCGAGCAGCGCGCGGACCGGTTCGTCGGGTGTGATGGTGACGACGAGGTCACCCTTGCGTCGCAGCACGTCCGTGATCCGCATGGCCGGTGCACCTCCGTGTCCCTGACTTCTGGCCCGCCGTCCGCGCCCGACGCGGACGTGGGGGTCTTCCGACGGTAGCTGAGCAGATCTCCTGAGTGAACCCCCGCGATCGCCGCATCCCAGCACCTGGTCCGGTCACGCGCCTGCCCGGACGCCGGCAGCGCGGGGTGCGGCCGCGGTCGAGGAGCGGACGACGAGCTCGGGGCGGAAGACGTACTCGGCGCGCGGCGCCGGCAGCCCGGCGATCTCGTCGAGCAGCGCCCGGACGGCCGCGGCTCCCATGGCCTGGACGGCCTGCCGGACGGTGGTCAACGGAGGGTCGGTGAACCCGATGAGCAGGGAGTCGTCGTAGCCGACGACCGATACGTCCCGCGGGACCTCCAGGCCGCGGTTGCGCACGGCCCGCACCGCGCCGAGCGCCATCAGGTCGGAACCGCAGACGACGGCGGTCGCGCCACGGTCCAGCAGGCGCTCGGCCGCGGCGCCGCCACCCTCGAGGCTGAACAGCGTCGTCTCGATCCACGGCTCGACGTCGTCGAGGCCCAGCCGGCGGTGCATCGCCTCGCGGAAGCCCACGATCTTGCGCAGGACCGGTGTGAACCGGCGGGGCCCGACGGCCAGCCCGATCCTGGTGTGGCCCAGCTCGACGAGGTGCCCGACGGCGAGCTCCATGGAGGCGACGTCGTCGTTGCTGATGAAGGGCGCGTCCACGCCCTCGACGTATCCGTTGACGAGGACGATGGGCAGGCCGCGGCGGCGCAGCGCCTGGTACCGGGCGGGATCGCTGGTCACGTCGGCGTGCAGGCCGCTGACCACGATGATCCCCGCGACCCCTCGCTCCAGCAGCATCCGGGTGTACTCGTCCTCGTGCACCCCGCCAGGGGTCTGCGTGCACAACACGGGCGTGTAGCCCTGCCGGGCCAGCGCCGACTCGATCACCTGGGCGAACGCGGGGAAGATCGGGTTCTCGAGCTCGGGGACGACGAGCCCGACGAGCCCCGCCGAATGTTGCCGCAGCTTGGCCGGGCGCTCGTAGCCGAGGACGTCGAGGGCGGTGAGGACGGCCTGCCGGGTGTTGTCGGCGACCCCCGGGCGCCCGTTGAGCACCCGGCTGACGGTGGCCTCGCTGACCCCGGCCTGCGCGGCGATGTCGGCCAGTCGCGCTGTCACGCGAGCCCCTCTCGCCCGATCCGCACCAGTTCGCCCTGATTCGGCCTTGCGGCTCTTGCAGGCCGATGCTGACTTCTTCCAGACGCTTGCGCAAGCAGTCTCTGAAATGCCCGATTTGTGGGAACGTGCGGGGTGGACGGGCAGGTCGGCCTGGGCGAAGATGCGCGTACGGCGCGCAGCCGCGCGCCCACCCCTCACTCGGATCGTCCGGCACGTACCTGCCGGTGAGAGGAAGTAGGCATCATGGCGACAGTCACTTTCGACAAGGCCACCCGGCTCTATCCCGGTGGCACCAAGCCAGCGGTCGACCAGCTCGACCTCGCGATCGAGGACGGCGAGTTCCTCGTTCTCGTCGGCCCCTCCGGCTGCGGCAAGTCCACCTCCCTGCGGATGCTCGCAGGCCTCGAGGACGTCAACGCGGGCCGCATCCTGATCGGCGACCGCGACGTCACCCAGATGCCGCCGAAGGACCGCGACATCGCCATGGTGTTCCAGTCCTACGCCCTCTACCCGCACATGACCGTCGCGGACAACATGGGGTTCGCTCTCAAGATCGCCGGCATCAACAAGGACGAGATCCGCAGCCGGGTCGCCGACGCCGCCAAGATCCTCGACCTCGAGCAGTACCTGGAGCGCAAGCCGAAGGCCCTCTCCGGCGGCCAGCGCCAGCGTGTCGCCATGGGCCGGGCCATCGTCCGCAAGCCGCAGGTCTTCCTCATGGACGAGCCGCTGTCGAACCTCGACGCGAAGCTGCGCGTCCAGACCCGCACCCAGATCGCCTCGCTGCAGCGGCGGCTCGGCGTCACCACCGTCTACGTCACGCACGACCAGGTCGAGGCCATGACGATGGGCGACCGGGTCTGCGTGCTCAAGGACGGCCTGCTGATGCAGGTCGGCACGCCCCGCGAGCTCTACGACCACCCGCAGAACGTCTTCGTGGCCGGCTTCATCGGCAGCCCGGCGATGAACCTGCTCCAGCTGCCCGTCGCGGACGACGGCGTCAAGCTCGGTGACGCCGTCTACCCCGTGGAGCGCAGCGTGCTCTCCGGCGCCGGGAACCACGTCACGGTCGGCATCCGGCCCGAGGACCTGAGGCTCTCCGACCGCGGCCTTGCCGTCCAGGTCGACGTCGTCGAGGAGCTCGGCGCCGACGCCTACATCTACGGTCGCGCCTCAACCAACCAGGGCGAGGTCGCGGCGGCCCCGGGAGCGGACACTACCCTCGGCGGCGACCTGCAGATCATCGCCCGCACCGACGGCCGCCGCCCGCCGGAGAAGGGCAGCACGGTGCACTTCGTACCCGAGCAGGGCCACGTGCACCTGTTCGATGTCGAGAGCGGCCAGCGCCTCGCGTAGCTGAGCCGTCCCTGATCGCGCGTCCGGTCCCGTCCGCTCGCGGGCGGGACCGGACGCGCGATCAGGGCGCGTGCTCGATCAGGGTCCGTGCTCGATCAGGATCGGGTGTCCCCGCGCAGCAGCTCGGGGTGGGCCCGCTCGTAGTGCCGCGTCAGCTCACGGCCGGCCTCGCCCGGACGGTGAGCGACCGAACGCCCGCAGACCTGGCACCGCGTGAGCGGCAGCTGCGTCACCGTGACCGGCGACGGTCGAGAGGTTTTGTTCATGGTCATATCGTGCCCTTCCGGTGCCCTCCTCGACGCACCGGGCCGCGATGCGTCCTCCCCTCGGCCCAGTGGGCCACCGTGACAGAGGGCATGTCACTGGTCGAGGCCGTCCCCCGGCCACCCTGCAGATCACTGCGGCGGCCCCCGACCCCGCGCTGCTCGACCTCCCGTGGGACACCCCGCTCGAGGACTGGCCCCCCAGCTTCCTCGCGGCGCTCCCCCGCGGCATCTCCCGGCACGTCGTCCGGTTCGTACGGCTGTCCGGCGGCGTTCTGGCGGTGAAGGAGATCGCCGAGGAGCCGGCTCAGCGGGAGTACGGGCTGCTGCGGCTGCTGCGCCGGCTCGGGCTGCCAGTCGTAGAACCCATCGGCATCGTCAGCGGCCGGCGGGCCAAGGACGGCGAGCCGCTCGAACCCGCCCTGGTCACCCGTCACCTGCAGTTCTCCCTGCCCTATCGGGCCCTGTTCTCCCAGTCCCTGCGCGAGAACACGGCGACCCGGCTCGTCGACGCCCTGGCCGTCCTGCTCGTGCGCCTGCACCTGGCGGGCTTCTACTGGGGCGACGTGTCGCTGTCGAACACGCTCTTCCGCCGGGACGCCGGCGCCTTCGCCGCCTACCTCGTGGACGCCGAGACCGGCGAGCTGCACGACACGCTCTCGTCCGGGCAGCGGGAGTACGACCTGGAGCTGGCCCGGCTGAACATCGCCGGCGAGCTGATGGACCTGCAGGCCGGCGGCATGCTCGACGAGACCACGGACCCCCTCGCCGTAAGCGACGTGATCACCGAGCGGTACCACTCGCTGTGGACCGAGCTCACGGTGCCGGAGTCGTTCGAGCGTGGGGACCGGTGGCGGGTCGACGCCCGGATCCGGCGGCTGAACGACCTCGGCTTCGACGTCGGCGAGCTGACCATCGCCACCGACCTGGACGGCACGTCGGTACAGATCCAGCCGAAGGTCGTCGACGCCGGCCACCACTCGCGCCGGCTGCTGCGCCTCACGGGCATCGACGCGGGCGAGAACCAGGCCCGCCGGCTGCTCAACGACCTCGACACGTATCGGGCGGCGTCGGGGCGGCAGGCGGACGACGAGGAGTTCGTCGCACACGACTGGGTGCAGGAGTGCTTCGAGCCGGTCGTCCGGGGGGTTCCCAGCGACCTGCGGGGCAAGCTGGAGCCGGCGGAGATCTACCACGAGGTGCTCGAGCACCGGTGGTACCTGTCGGAGCAGCGGGGCCGGGACGTCGGGCTCTCGGAGGCTCTCCGCAGTTACGTCCGTGGTGTGCTGGTGCACAAGCCCGACGAGGCGGCCGTGCTCGGCGTCGACACCGCCGAGATGCCGGTCGTCGCCGACGAGTGAACTCTCGCCGGCGAGTGAATCATGGGCTCATGACGAGCCCACGCCCCACCTGGAAGCCCCACGAGGTCCACGGCAAACTGACGACCGCCGAGCGCAACGACCTCCCCGACAGCGTCTTCGCCTTCCCCGAGCGGCGGGCGGAGCCGCTCACGGACGCCGCCCACGTCCGGAGCGCCCTGGCCCGGTTCGACCAGGTCCAGGACGTCACGGACGCCGACCGCGACCTCGCCTTCGCGAACATCCTCGCCGCCGCGAAGCACTACGACGTCGACGTGACCGAGGCGTCCTGGAGAGAGCTGGGCAAGCCCGGGTCGTGACCTCCCGGTCGAATGGTCAGCGGCGCCGGCGGCTGCTGCTCCGGCGGGCCGTGCCGAAGATGCTCCGCGTGATCTCGCGGCCGAGGGCGCTCCCGGCAGACCGCAGGAAGCTCTTGACCACCGGGGAGTCCATCGCCTGCGTGATCACGGAGGGTTCCTCCCGCTCGGCACGCCGCTGCGCCTCCGGCTGGGCAGGTTCGGGCGCTCGGGCCTGGCCTGTGGCCTGTTCCGGCGCGGCGGGAGCCGGCGGCGGCGCCAGCTTGGCCTGCAGCCGCTCGTAGGCCGACTCGCGGTCGAGTTCCTGCCCGTACTCCGCCTGCAGCGGGGAGGCGCCGACGGCGGCCGCCAGAGCATCGCCCGGAGCGGGGGCCATCAGGGACTGCGGGGCGCGCAGCCGCGTCCACGCGACGGGGGTGGGCGCTCCGGTCTCGGAGAGCACTGTGACGACCGCCTCACCGATCCCCAGCGTGGTGAGCAGCTCCTCGAGGTCGTACCCGGACTTCGGGAACGTCGACACGGCCGCCCTCAGCGCCTTGGCGTCGTCCGGGGTGTACGCCCGCAGCGCGTGCTGCACCCGGTTGCCGAGCTGCCCGAGGACGTCGGGGGCGACGTCCTTGGGCGACTGGGTCACGAAGAACACCCCGACGCCCTTGGACCGGATCAGCCGGACGGTCTGCGTGATCTGGTCGAGGAACGCCTTCGAGGCGTCGTTGAACAGCAGATGCGCCTCGTCGAAGAAGAAGACGAGCTTGGGCTTGTCGAGGTCGCCCGCCTCGGGCAGGTCGTGGAAGAGATCGGCGAGCAGCCACATCAGGAACGTCGAGAACAGCGCGGGCTTGTCCTGGACGGCGGTCAGCTCGAGACACGTGATCAAGCCCCGGCCGTCGGGCGCCGTCCGCAGGAGGTCGCTGCTGTCGAACTCGGGCTCTCCGAAGAACTGCTCCGCGCCGCTGTCCGCGAACTCGACGAGCTCGCGCAGCAGCACACCGGCGGTGGCCGGGCTGAGGCCGCCGAGCCCGGCGAGGTCTCCCTTGCCCTCGTCCGAGACGAGGTACTGGATGACGGCCCGTAGGTCCTTCAGGTCGAGCAGGGCGAGCCCCGCCTGGTCGGCGTAGTGGAAGACGAGCGACAGGCTCGAGGTCTGGGTCTCGTTGAGGTCGAGCACCTTCGCGAGCAGCATCGGCCCGAAGCTGGTCACGGTGGCGCGCACCGGCACCCCGGTTCCGAGGCCCCCGAGCGCCAGGTACTCGGCCGGGTAGCCGCTCGCCTGCCAGGTCTGCCCGATGCTCTGGGTCCGCTGCGTGAGCTTGTCGCTCGGCTGCCCCGGCTGCGAGATGCCGGACAGGTCCCCCTTGACGTCGGCGAGGAAGACCGGCACGCCGTGGGCGGACAGTTGCTCCGCCATCAGCTGCAGGGTCTTGGTCTTGCCCGTTCCCGTGGCGCCGGCGACCAGGCCGTGCCGGTTGAGCATGCCCAGCGGCACGCGCACCTGGACGTCGGCCAGCGGCTGTCCTCCCGCCAGCAACGCCCCGAGCTCGAGAGCCGGGCCGGTGAAGGCGTACCCGGCGCGGACCGCGTCGACCTGCCGGTCGGCCGCCGGGTCGCCGGACGCGGGGGCGGTGTCGGTCATGGGGCTCCTCGGGGTGGATCGCTGTCCGTAGTCGCGGGGGTGAGCGTAGCCCCGGCAGGTTCCGTAATGCCCACTGTGGGTATGGCATCACCCGATGGCGGAGTCGACAGCCCCTCCCAGTACGGACGGGCAGATGCTCGCCGGGCGCTACCGCCTCGGGCGGGTGCTCGGCCGCGGCGGCATGGGCACGGTCTGGGCCGCGCACGACGAGATGCTCGGCCGCGACGTCGCCGTCAAGGAGGTGCAGCCGCCGCCGGAGCTGACCCCCGAGCAGCTGGAGATCGTCCGCCGGCGGATGCTGCGCGAGGCTCGGGCCGCTGCCCGGATCAGCCACCCCAACGCCGTCACCGTGTACGACGTCGTGGAGCAGGACGACCGCCCCTGGATCGTCATGCAGCTGCTCCCGCCCCGGACGCTCGCCGACGTGGTCGCGGCCTCGGGTCCGCTGCCCCCCGCCGCCGTCGCGGCGATCGGGCTCGACCTCGTCAACGCCCTGCAGGCGGCCCACCGTGCCGGCGTCCTGCACCGCGACGTGAAGCCGGCGAACGTCCTGCTCACCGACGGCCGGGCCGTGCTCACCGACTTCGGCATCGCCACCGTGGACGACGACCCCGCCCTCACCTCCACCGGGATGCTGGTCGGCTCGCCGGCGTTCATGGCGCCGGAGCGCGCCCGCGGGGAGCGCCCCACCCCCGCCTCGGACCTCTGGTCGCTGGGCGCCACGCTCTTCGCCGCCACCGAGGGTGACTCCCCGTTCCGCCGGGACGGTCAGCTCCCGACGCTGAGCGCGGTGCTCACCGAGCCAGTCCCCCCGGCCGTCCACGCCGGGCCACTGCAGCCCGTGCTGGCCGCCCTGCTCCATCGCGACCCGGCCCGGCGTCCGGACGCCGACCACACCCGGCGCCTCCTGAAGGACGCGGAGGCCGCTGCCCGGCGCGACGCGACCGAGCCGGCAGTGCTGGCCGCACCCCCGCCGCCGGCCCCGACCGAGGCGATGCCCGTACCGCCGTCCGTACGACCGTCCCCGGCGCCCGCTCCCCGAGCGGAGCCGACTCCCGCCCCGAGCCCCCAGCCGATTCCCGAGCCGGCTGCCCCCCCGGAACCGGAGCCCACCCCTGCCCCGAGCCCGGCCCCGGCCCTGACCCCCCACCCGAGCCCGGCCCCGGCCCCGACCGCAGACCGCCCCGCCGGCCGGCCGGAGGTGCCGCCGCCTGGCCCAGGGGGACGCTCCCGACGCGGCCTCGTCGTCGCGGCGCTACTGCTCCTTGTCGCTGCTCTCGGGGCGACGGCCTTGGTCCGCGCGCTCTCAGGTGGTGGCGGAACGCCGTCCGCCGGGCCGTCCGCGTCCGCCCCGACGGGCTCCTCTTCCGGCCCCGGCACGACGTCCGGATCGCAGGGGTCGTCTGGGTCGTCCGCGTCGCCGTCCGTGTCGCCGTCCGGGCCGCCGGCCTCCACCGGCACCGGCGGCTCGGGCGGCGCCTCCGGGTCGTCGGGCTCGTCCGGATCGCGCGGATCGTCCGGCTCCGGCGGCTCCGGAAGCTCCGGGGGCGGGGTGCCGGCCGGGTTCCGGGCCTACAGCGACCGCACCGGGTTCTCCCTCGCGCTGCCGAACGGCTGGACGACGAGGCACAGGGGCACGGACCTGATCGCCCAGGAGCCCGGCGGGCGGGCCTACCTGATGATCCCGCAGACCACGAAGCCGCAGCCGGACGCGCTGCGTGACTGGCAGTCGCAGGAGGCGTCGGCTCGCAACCGCTTCCCCAACTACAACCGGCTGCGCCTGGAGCGGGTGGACTACAAGGGCTGGGACGCCGCCGACTGGGAGTTCACCTGGACGGCGAGCGGTGGACCGCTGCACGTGCTGAACCGGAACATCCGGGTGAACGACCACCGCGCCTACGCCCTGTACTGGTCCGTGCCGTCGTCCGAGTGGAAAGCGCTCCGCCCGTCGTTCGACGCCATCGCGGCTTCGTTCCGGCCGGCGCCCTGAGGCATCACTCAGGGTTCATCTGGGTAGAACACCTGTTGATGTCGACTTCACAGCACGTCACCAGGCTGGTGGCCGGCCGGTACCGTCTCGGCTCGCTGCTCGGCCAGGGCGCCATGGGCCGGGTCTGGGCAGCGCACGACGAGGTCCTCGACCGGGAGGTCGCCGTCAAGGAGGTGCTGGTCCCGGCCGCCGTTCCCGACGCCGAGCGGGACGCGCTCGTGGCGCGGACCCTGCGCGAGGGCCGGGCCGCCGCCCGGGTGCGGCACCCGCGCGTCGTCACCGTGTACGACGTCGTCGAGGACGACGACCGGCCCTGGCTCGTCCTGCAGCGTCTGGAACCGCGCACCCTGGCCGACGTCCTCGTCACCGAGGGCCCACTGGACCCGGCCCGGGCGGCCGTGATCGGCCTGCAGGTGCTCGAGGGGCTGGCCGCCGTGCACGCCGCCGGCGTGCTGCACCGGGACGTCAAGCCCGGCAACGTCCTCTTCGGCCCCGACGGCGGTGCCGTCCTGGCCGACTTCGGCGTCGCCACCCTCGAGGACGACGCCGCGGTCACCTCGACCGGGCTCGTCCTGGGCTCCCCCGCCTATCTCGCGCCGGAACGAGCCCGCGGTGAGGCTCCCACGGCCGCGGCCGATCTCTGGTCACTGGGCGCCACCCTCTTCGCCGCGGTCGAGGGCCGGTCGCCGTTCCACCGCGAGGGCCCGCTGCCCACGCTCGGCGCCCTGCTCACCCAGGACGTTCCTGCCGCTCCCGCGGCCGGCCCCCTCGCCCCGGCGATCGCCGCACTGCTCACCAAGGACCCGACGGCCCGCCCGGACGCCGATACCGTCCGCGGCCTCCTGCGGGCGGCGCTCACCCCGTCGGCTCCCGCGGCCGAGCCGACCTCCCGGATGTCTGGGACCGCCTGGCTCACCGCTCGGATGGCAGGACCGCAGACCCCCGGCACCCCGCGGACAGCGGGAATCTCGACGACTTCGCAGACCGCGGAGGCCACAGCGCCCGCCGCGGGGCACGAGGCCTGGGAGGTCCCGGCGAGGCCGGTGCCCCCTGCCTCGCGGGTTCCCGTCGCGACAGTGCCCGCTGCCCGGGAGGGCGGGACCGCGACGGTGGTACCGCCGCTCGCACCGTCCGTGCCCTTCCCCCGCCGCCGGGCGCTAGTGGCCCTTGCCGTGGTCGCGCTGCTGTCGGGGCCGGTCGTCGCCCTCGCACAACGGCCGGGCTCCTCGCTCGCCGAGCTCCCGGCAGCAGCAGGCGGCACCCGCTTGTTCGCGACGACGCCGAAGGCCGCCACCGCCACGGCGCCCCGGACAGGCACGCAGAAGGCCGTTCCGACGACAAGCTCCACGCCGCCGGGCGAGCAAGCGGGAACACAGGCGGCCGCGCCGCAGCCCCCAGCGGCCTCCAGCCCGCAGGCTCGCGCCAGCGTCCGGCTCCGCGCCGCAGACCACGCAGGTCGGCCCGACGCTGCCCCGGCGCGCGCCGTGGGCGGCGCTAGCGGGAAGTGGAACGACAACCGGGGCGGCAAGCACGCGGCGAAGGACCACAAGAAGGCCGGGGAGAAGAAGGGCAAGCAGACCCAGAAGCACAAGACCAAGGGCGGGAAGGCCGGCAAGCACGGCCACAAGCACGGGGGCGGCGGCAAGCACGGCGGCTGAGCCCCTCGGAGCGGCCTCCCTCAGCGGCCCGCGCGCCGCCGCCACACGTCGTAGAGCGCGATCCCGCCCGCGACCCCGGCGTTGAGGGACTCCATCTCGCCGGCCATCGGGATCGACACGACGACGTCGCAGGTCTGGCGCACCAGCCTGGACAGGCCCCGGCCCTCGGAGCCCACGACCAGCACGAGCGGTTCGGTCGCCGCCTCGAGGTCGGAGAGCTCGAGGTCGCCGTCGGCGTCCAGACCCACCACGAAGCAGCCTGCCTGCTGGTACTCCTCCAGCGCTCTGGTCAGGTTCGTCGCCCGCGCGACCCGCACGCGTGCCGCCGCTCCTGCTGACACCTTCCACGCGGACGCCGTCATGCCCGCGGCCCGCCGCTCGGGGACGAGCACGCCGTGACCCCCGAAGGCGGCGACGGAGCGGACGACGGCCCCGAGGTTGCGCGGGTCGGTGACGCCGTCGAGCGCGACCACCAGCGGGACCTCGCCGAGCTGGTCGGCCCGGTCGAGCAGGTCGCCCGGGTGGGCGTACTCGTACGGCGGAACGGCGAGCGCGAGGCCTTGGTGGATGCCGCCGTCCGTCATGCGGTCCAGGTCGGTCCGGCTGACCTCGAGCAGCGCCAGCCCGCGGTCGGTCGCCAGCTTCAGCGCCTCCTTCACGCGCTCGTCGCTCTCGATCCGGCTGGCGACGTAGAGGGTGCGTGCCGGCACGTGTGCCCGGAGGGCCTCCACCACCGGGTTGCGGCCCGCGACGAGCTCCCCGCTGCCGGCGGCGCGGCGGCGGTCCTTCGCCGGCGGCCGGCTCGCCTGCCTCCCTCGACCGTCCTGGGCAGAGCCGGCCCGGCGGGTGGCCGCGGCGGCGGCGCGGGCGGCGGGATGTCCCTTGCGCTCGGTCGCCTTCGGCGTGGGCCCCTTGCCCTGCAGCCCGCGGGACTTCTGCCCGCCTGAGCCGAGAGTCTGACCCTTCTTGCTGCCGGGCTTGCGCACGGCGCCACGGCGCCCGGAGTTGCCCGCCATCACCGCTCCCTGCGGCTGTCGACTGACGGGCTGTCGTCGGACCGGCCGTCGGGCGTCCGGCTGTCCAGCGTCCACCGAGCGCCGTCGGGCGTGTCCTCGACCAACACGCCCGCTCCGCTCAACCGCGCGCGGATCGCGTCCGCGGCGGCGAAGTCGCGCTCCTTGCGGGCGGCGGCGCGGGCATCGAGCTCCGCGCGCACGAGGGTGTCGAGGGCGTCCCGCAGCGAGCTGTCACCCCCGCCGGCCCCGGTCTGCCAGTGCGGGTCGAACGGGTCGACCCCCAGCACACTGGTCATCGCCCGGACGGCGGCCGGCCGCGGCGCGTACCGCCGGCTCGTCGCGCTCGGCGAGGGCGACGTTGCCGGCGCGCACGGTGTCGTGCACGACCGCGAGCGCGGCGGACACCGCGAGGTCGTCGTCCATCGCGACCGCGAACGCCTCGGGGACCTCGACCGCGGCCGGGTCGAGGGCCGCGACGGCGCCGCCGAGCAGCTCGTCGGCCCGCACGACGAACCCCTCGATCCGCTCGTAGGCGGCGGTCGCCTCGGCGAACCGCGTCTCGCGCTCCGGGCCCTCCCCGATCTCGATCGCCGACCGGTAGTGCGCCGCGGTGAGCAGGTAGCGCAGGACGACGGGGCGGACGTGCCGCACCAGCGCCTCGATGGTGAGGGTGTTGCCGAGGGACTTGCTCATCTTCTCGCCGTCGGTGACCACCCAGCCGTTGTGCAGCCAGTACCGCGCGAAGGGGTCACCGGCGGCGCGGGACTGCGCGAGTTCGTTCTCGTGGTGCGGGAAGCGCAGGTCGATGCCGCCGCCGTGCAGGTCGAACTCGCTGCCCAGGTACCGGGTCGCCATCGCGGAGCACTCCAGGTGCCAGCCCGGCCGGCCCCGTCCCCAGGGGGTGTCCCACGACGCCGTCTCGGGTTCGCCCGGCTTCGCGCCCTTCCAGAGGGCGAAGTCGCGCGGGTCGCGCTTGGCCCGCGGGTCGGCGTCGTTCGCGGGCTCGACGTCGTCCAGGCCCTGCCGCGTCAGTTCCCCGTACGCGGGCCAGGAGTGGACGTCGAAGTACACGTCGCCGGACCCGTCGGCGGCCGGGTACGCGTGGCCCCGGTCGATCAGACGCTGGACCAGTTCGACCATCTCGGGGATGTGGCCGGTGGCGCGCGGGTCGTAGGTCGCGGGCAGCACCCCGAGCGCCCTGTAGGCGGCGTCGAACTCGCGCTCGTACCGGTACGCGTGAGCCCACCACGGCCGGCCGGCCTCGGCCGACTTGGCCAGGATCTTGTCGTCGATGTCGGTGACGTTGCGGATGTAGGTGACCTCGTAGCCGCCGCGGATCAGCCAGCGCCGCAGCACGTCGAAGGCGACGGCGGCGCGGACGTGCCCGACGTGCGGTGACGACTGCGGGGTCGCGCCACAGACGTACATCCCGACCGAACCGGGCACGAGCGGGACGAAGTCCCGCACCTCTCGGGTGGCGGAGTCGTACAGGCGCAGAGTCACCCGTCCAGGCTACCGTCGCCCCGCTGCGGCGCCTCGGCGTCCGGGCGGACGACGAGGGCGGTGGCGATCGCTGCCAGCCCTTCCCCACGGCCGGTGAGGCCGAGGCCGTCCGTCGTCGTGGCGGACACGGACACCGGCGCCCCGCAAGCCGCCGTCAGGGCCGCCTCGGCCTCCGCCCGCCGTGGACCGAGGCGCGGGGAGTTCCCGAGCACCTGGACGGCGACATTGCCGACCTCGAAGCCGGCGTCCCGGATCCGGCGGGCGGTCTCGGCGAGGAGCACGACCCCTGCGGCCCCGGCCCATCGCGGGTCGGACGTGCCGAACTGCGATCCGAGGTCGCCCAGGCCCGCCGCGGCGAGCAGGGCGTCACAACAGGCGTGGGCCGCGACGTCGGCGTCCGAGTGCCCCTCGAGGCCGGGCTCCCCCGGCCACTCCAACCCCGCCAGCCGGAGCGGGCCGGCGCCGTCGGCGGCGTACCGGTGCACGTCGACGCCGACCCCGACCCGCGGCAGGAGGTTCACGTCGCCAGATGGTGCCAGACCGCCCGCACACTCTCCGGCCTCGACGCCGCTGGCTACAGACCGAGGTCCGCCAGGTGCGGCAGGTGAGCGCGAGCCGCGTGACGAGCCTCGACCGCATTCGGTGCGGCGAGTGCCGCTGAGGCCGCCTCCGCGCACGCCTGGCTCGTCACCGAGCGCAGGGCCGCCGCGACGTCGCCGAGAGCGGCAGGGGTCATCGACAGGCTGGTGACGCCCAGCCCGACGAGGACGCACGCCGTGGCGGGATCCGCGGCCGCCTCGCCGCAGACGCCGACCGGCCGCCCCGCCGCGCGGCCCGCCGCGGCCGTCATGTCGACGAGCCGGAGCAGGCCTGGCTGGAAGGGGTCGTTGAGCGCGGCGAGGTCGGCGAGGGTCCGGTCGGCCGCGAAGGCGTACTGCGCGAGGTCGTTGGTGCCGATGCTCGCGAACGAGGCGACCTGCAGGATCGAGGATGCGGTGAGCGCCGCGGCCGGGATCTCGACCATCACGCCTGCGTGGTCCAGCCCGTGCGCGGCGCACCGTGCCACGAAGGCATGCGCCTCGTCGGCAGTGGCCACCATCGGTGCCATCACCCAGACCTCGGTCGCGGCGCCCTGCGCTGCGAGGCTGATCGCGCGCAGCTGGTCGTCGAGCAGCTGTGGAGCGCGCCACGAGGACCGCAGTCCCCGGAGGCCAAGGGCAGGGTTGGGCTCGCCGGCCTGGGGCAGGAACGGCAGCGGCTTGTCCGCGCCGGCGTCGAGGGTGCGGGCCACGACCCGCCTGCCGCGCAACGGCGCGAACACCTTGCGGTACAACTCGACCTGCTCCTCGACGGTCGGGGCCTGCTGCCGGTCGAGATAACAGAACTCGGTGCGGAAGAGGCCGACGCCCTCGGCGTTGGCGGCGGCAGCCACCCGGGCCCCGGCCGGGTCCCCGACGTTGGCGAGCAACGCCACGCTCACGCCGTCCCCGGTCACACCGTGCCCGTCGAAGGAATGCCGGCCCGTGCCCGGCAGCGCGCGGGCCCCCTCGCCCGACTTCTCGTCCGGTGCGGCCACCACCGTGCCGGCCCTCCCGTCGACCAGCAGCAGCGTGCCGGCGGCCACCTGGCAGACGCCCGCTGCGCCGACAACGGCGGGGACGCCGAGGGAGCGCGCCAGGATCGCGGTGTGGGAGGTGGAGCCCCCCTCCTCGGTCACCAGGGCGCGGACGACGGCGAGGTCGAGTGTGGCGGTGTCGGCCGGCGCCAGGTCGCGCGCGACGAGGACGAACGGCTCCGCCGAGGACGGCACCCCGGGCGGGGCGAGGCCGCGGACCTCGGCGATGATCCGGTCGCGGACGTCGAGCACGTCGCGCGCACGCTCGCCGAGGTATCCCCCGGCCGCGGCGAGCACTGCGGCGACCTGCCTGCGGCCTGCCAGAGCGCGCGTTCCGGCGGCTCACCCTGCACCTGGATGCGCTCGACGGCAGCGGCCTCCAGGGCGGGGTCGGAAGCCATCATGGCGGTGGCTTCGAGCACGGCGGCCGCGGTCCCGTGCGCACGGGTGGCCCGTGCTTGCAGGTCGGCGGTCACGGCGGCCAGTGCGGCGCGCAGCCGAGCCACGGCAGCCGGGCGATCGGCGTCGGCGACAGCTGCGCCGGCTTCGGGCTCGCCGGGCGGCTCGCCCATCTGCACGGCGGGGGCGAGTGCGACGCCGGGGCTGACGCCGACCCCCTGATAACGGACGCTCACGCCGGCCTCACTCGTGGCTCTCGAGCAGGGCGACCAGCTCGTCGAGAACCGCCTCGGCGCCGTCTCCGTCGGCGCGCAGCGTCACCTCGTCACCGTGGCCCACGTTCAGGGTCAGGACGGACAGGATGCTCGCCGCCGGCACCGCCGGACCGTCGCCCTTGCTGATCGTCACCTGCAGGCCCGAGCCGGAAGCGGCCTTGGTGAAGAGCGCCGCGGGACGGGCGTGCAGGCCGGCGGGCGACCTGACGACGAGGCGTCGTTCTGCCATCGTGCTCCTCACCAGTCGCGAGCTCGCACTGCCGGTCTCGATCCGTTGTACTGCGAATGGGAGCATGCCTGTGCAGGAGCGGTACGTCACCGTGGTCACGGCCGTCGGCCCGCTCTTCCCGGATTTCCGCGAACAGGGCCTGGTCATCCTGTTCGGCGAGACGGCGCCGGAGGAACTCCACGAGTTCGTGGTGCTGCACCGGCCGACCGTCACGGACTCGGCACCGCAGCCCGGCGACGTGCTCGAACTCGCCGGGGAGCGGTTCGCGGTGACGGCCGTCGGCGCCGGCGTCCACGAGAACCTGCTCCGGCTGGGCCATGTGACCGTCAGAGCCGACGGGAACGTATCCCCGCCCTTGCCCGGGGACATCAGCGTCGAGGCGAAGCCGCTGCCCGGCCTCGAGCCCGGGAGCGTCGTCCGGATCCTTGCCCTCCCCTGAGGCGTCCGGATCGGCGGGGAGGCGGAAGGGGCGGCCACGTACTGTGATGCGATGTCCACGACCGGCGTCCCCTTGCCAGGGCGGGACGAGGGGCTGCGCGCCGGCCTGGTCCTCCTCGGGGGTGGCAGCGGGACGCGGCTCGGCGCCGAGGTCAACAAGGTGTACCTGCCGCTGGCCGGTCGCTCCGTCCTTTCCTGGTCGCTCCACTGGGCCGCGCAGCTGCCTGAGATCGTCACGTTCGTGGTCGTCGTCCGACCCGAGGACGTGCGGCTCGCCGAGGAGGTCCTGCACCGCGAGGGGCGCGGGCTCGAGGTCCAGCTGGTCGTCGGTGGTGCGACCAGGCACCGGTCCGAGGACGCCGCCCTCGCCCACCTCGCGCCGTTCGTCGAGGCGGGCGACCTCGACGTGGTCGCCGTGCACGACGGAGCGCGCCCGCTCGCCGGGCCCGGGCTCTTCCGGTCGGTGGTCGCGACCGCCGGTGCCGTCGGGGGCGCCGTCCCCGTGCTCCCGGCGCAGGGCCTCCTGCCCACGGCCACTCCCCTACCCGCCTCCGGCGACCCGTCGGCACCACCCGGAGCGCCCCGCCCCCCCGATCCTCTCGACCCTCTCGACCTGTCCCGCCGGCTCGCGCGGGTACAGACACCGCAGGCCTTCCGCGCCAAGGACCTGCTGGCGGCCTACACCGCCGCCCTTGACGCCGGCTTCCAGGGAACGGACACCGCGAGCACGATCGAGAGGTTCAGCGACCTCGTCGTGCGGGCCGTCGCCGGCAGCCCGGCGAACCTCAAGGTCACCTACCCCCATGACCTGCTCCTCGCGGAGCGGCTGCTGGCGGCTTCCCGCTACTCATTGGCCTGAGCCGTTCTGCCGACCTGCAGCAGGGCCTCGGCCAGGACCACGTCCTCCTCGCCGGCGACCCGCAGCGCCTCCCCGCCCGACGGAACGAGCGAGAGGCCCCCTGCGACGGCCCGCACCAGGTACGGGAGCACCTCGCAGCCGTGTGCCCTGAGCACGTCGTCGCCGGCCTTGGACAGGGCGTCCTCCAGAGCCACCCGACGGTAGGCCTGCGGGCTGTGGACCACGCGGTAGGACTCCCGGTCCGCGGTCCCGACGACGACATGGTCCTCGTCGACCCATTTCAGGGTGTCCGTCACGCCGTGGACGGGGATGCTCCCCACCCGCCCCGGGCCGGCGAGCAGGTCGCGGACGACGTTCCGGACGAGACTCGGCGGCGACAGGGGGTGCAGGGGATCGTGGACGACGACCACGTCCTCCCCGCTCGCCGGGTCCCCGCTCCCCGTGTCCGCACTCGCCGGGTCCCCGCTCACCCGCCCGGCTCGCAGCGCGGCGAGCAGCCGGTGGCCGGGGCCGTCGGCCTGGACGGGGAGCACCCGGACGGGCACCTCGGAGCCGGGCACCTCGGAGACAGACAGGAGCTGCGCGACGGCCTCCTCCATGGCCGGCGGCACCGCGAGCACGACCTCGCTGGGGACGCCGGACGACTGAAGCGCAGACACCGCCCACAGCAGCAGCGGACGGCGCCGCAGCTCACGCAGGGCAGCGCAGTGGAGCGGAGCAGCGGGGTCGTCGACGTCGACAGGCACCACGGCGATGCACCGGGGTGTCTGCATGGGCCCACCCTGCCGCACCGGACGCTGCGACACGACGCATCGCAGACACGACGGTGCCCGCCGACCTGGAGTCAGCGGGCACCGAACGGAGCAGTGATCAGGAGGCGAGGACCTCGTCGAGCAGTGCCTCGGCCTTGTCCTCGTTGGTGTGCTCGGCGAGCGCGAGCTCGGAGACCAGGATCTGCCGGGCCTTCGCGAGCATGCGCTTCTCGCCTGCGGAGAGGCCGCGGTCCTGGTCGCGACGCCACAGGTCGCGAACCACCTCAGCAACCTTGATCACATCGCCTGACGCGAGCTTCTCGAGGTTGGCCTTGTAGCGGCGGGACCAGTTCGTCGGCTCCTCCGCGTAGGGGGCCCTCAGCACCTGGAACACACGGTCCAGGCCCTCCTGGCCTACGACGTCCCGGACGCCGACGAGGTCGACGTTCTGCGCCGGCACCTCGATCGTGAGGTCCCCTTGGGCCACCTTCAGCACCAGATACTGGCGTTCCTCACCTTTGATGATCCTTGTCTTGATCTCCTCGATGAGTGCGGCCCCATGATGGGGGTACACAACCGTCTCGCCGACCGTGAAAGCCATGTGGACTTATCCCCTTTCCCTGCATCGATGGTAGCACGGGACGGCGGCCCGGTCATCGCCGGGCTCTCCCGTTTGCGCAGGTCAGGGGCATGAACACGGGAACCTCGGGCCTTGACAGACGGCCGGGGGGGCCGTGCATGCGCCTCCTCGGGGAGGGGATCGCCCCGCGAGCAGCCGGTAGGCTGCGCTGCGCCGACCGAGACGGGCCGGCAGGACACTCCCAGCAGGAGGACGGGGTCGTGAACTCCAGCCGTGGCGTCGTGCGCGTCCGGAGTTGCCGCCGCTGTCGCCGGGCTGGCCCTGGCGCTCGCGGGCTGCAGCTAACGAACCCGCCGGATGTGCTCAAGGTGACCGACCCGGGCGACGGCCGCAGCGCGGTCATCGGGGGCGATGAAGGCAACGGGGGCGTGAAGCTGCGGAATTTCCTCGTCGTCAGCGACGGCAGTGGAAAGCCCGGCACCCTCGTCGGGGCCGTCTCGAACGAGACGGGGGAGCCCGCGCAGGTCACGCTGACCGTCGTCTCCACGGACCAGTCGGGCCAGCAGAGCCCGGTGGGGTCGACGAACCTCTCCCTCAAGCCGTCCGAGTTCGTCCAGTTCGGCGGCCCTGCCGGCGCCACCACGGCTGGCGCGCCGAGCCCCACCGACAGCAGCTCCGTGTCCACCACGGGCCGTGTTCTCGACTACCGGATCTCCTCCGTGCCGGAGCGGTCGGGCGACGTCATCCAGCTGTTCGCCCGCACGGCCCAGGGCGGGGCGACGATCAACATGCCGATCCTGCCGCCCGTGGGGGACTACGCCCACCTGGCACCGTCGGCGAGCTCGTCTGCGACCAGCTCGCCGTCCGCGACCAGCTCCCCCGGTGACAGCTCCAGCCCCTCGGTCGACACGTCCGGCGCGGCCACGCAGTCGTCGTCCGACACGCCGTCGCCCTCCAGCTGACCGCCGTCCGCTGAAGCGCCCGTCCGCTGAAGCGCCCGTCAGCTGACGGGAACCCGCTCAGGCCTCGAACTTGTAGCCCAGGCCGCGCACCGTCACGAGGTGCCGCGGCGTGGCGGGGTCTGGCTCGATCTTGCTGCGCAACCGCTTCACGTGGACGTCGAGCGTCTTGGTGTCGCCCACGTAGTCCGAGCCCCAGACCCGATCGATGAGCTGCATCGCGGGTCAGCACCCGACCGGCGTTCCTCAGCAGGATCTCGAGCAGCTCGAACTCCTTCAGCGGCATCGCCACGGTCCCGTTGTTGACGGTGACCACGTGGCGCTCGACGTCCATCCGCACCGGGCCCGCCTCGACCGTGGCCGGCACGAGGACATCCGGCTCGGCGCCGCGGCGCAGCACGGCACGCACCCTCGCCACGAGCTCGCGGGACGAGTACGGCTTCGTGACGTAGTCGTCGGCCCCGAGCTCGAGCCCGACCACCTTGTCGATCTCGCTGTCCTTCGCCGTCAGCATGATCACGGGGACGTTGCCGCGGGCGCGCAGCTGCCGGCAGACCTCGGTTCCCGGGATAGCCCGGCAGCATGAGGTCGAGCAGGACGAGGTCGGCGCCGTTCCGGTCGAACTCCTCCAGGGCGGCGGGGCCGTCGTCGGCGACGGCCACGTCGTAGCCCTCCCTGCGGAGCAGGTAGGACAGCGGGTCACTGAACGAGTCTTCGTCCTCGACCACGAGGATGCGGTTCACGCCGTGCTCTCCTTCGGGTGGGGTGCGGGGCTCGTCGCCGGTAGGCCGGCGGGTGGCGTCGCGGTGCGGGCCGCCGCCGGTACCCGGGCGAGGCGGGCTGGCGCTGCGCCGAGTCGGGCATCCGGAGCGTGAAGGTGGACCCCTCGCCCTCCACGCTCCAGAGGGTCACCTCGCCACCGTGGTTGGCCGCCACGTGCTTGACGATGCTGAGGCCGAGGCCCGTGCCGCCGGTCTGCCGGGAACGAGCCGGGTCGACCCGGTAGAAGCGTTCGAAGATCCGTTCCTGGTCGTTCGGGGGGATCCCGAAACCCTGGTCGCTGACCGCGATCTCGACCAGTCCGTCCCGGCGGCGCACGGCCACCGAGACGCGGGTGGCGTCCGGCGAGTACGCGATGGCGTTGTCGACGAGGTTGCGAACCGCTGTGACGAGGAGGCCGTGGTCCCCGTAGACGACGGCGCCGTGGTCCCCGCCGACCCCGACCTCGATCCGCTTGCGCTGCGCGGCGAGGGAAACCCGGTCGATCGCCTCGGCGACGACGTCGTCAACGGCCACCGGCTGCGGGGCGTGCAGCGCGTCCGCCACCTGCAGGCGCGACAGGTCGATGATCTCCTGCACCAGAGTGTCAGCCGGACCGCCTCGCGCTCCATCCGGGCGGCGAAGTGACGGACGGCGTCCGGGTCGTCGGCGGCGTCCGAGACGGCCTCGGCCAGCAGGCGCAGCGCTCCGATGGGTGTCTTCAGCTCGTGGCTCACGTTCACCACGAAGTCCCGGCGGACCTCCTCCACCCGGCGCGACTCGCTGCGGTCGTCGACCAGGACGAGGACGAGGTCGTTGCCGAGGGGAGCCACCCGGGCATGGACGAAGGTCGTGGCCCGCCCGAGCGGGCCGCGCGGGAGCTCCAGCTCCTGCTCGTGCACCAGACCCTTGCGGCGCGCCTCGGCGACCATCTCGCGCAGCTCGGCGTGTGCGAGGTCGTGCCCGCGGACGAGGCCGAACGCGAGGGCAGCGGGGGTGGCCTTCAGTACCCCGTTACCGGCGTCGAGGACGACGGCTGCGGAGCGCAGCACGGCCAGGACGCCGCTGACACCGGCGGGGAGGTCGGGTTCCGGCTGCCCCGGGGATGCGCGCCGGGCTGTGCCCGCGCGGAACGCCAGCACGGCGATGGCGCCGACGACGAGGCCGGCGAAACCCGCCACCACCGGCGCCCACGACATGCTCACCCGGCCAGCGTAAGCGGACGCGGCGCCCCCTCAGGTGCCGTGTGACCTGCGGAAGAGATGCCTTCGCGCGGAGTTCACCTGGCGTGCCCACCGCGTTCACGCGTCCCTGCGACGGTTCGTGCGGCACCCTCCCGAAGGATGGGAGCGACCTGAAGGAGTGGACGGACGTGAAGGAGCGGGCGCGGAATGCGTGAGCAGTTCCACGAGGAGCTGGCCGGCTTGTCGGAGCGGATGGTCGAGATGACCCGGCTCGTCGGGTCGGCCGTCAGCCGGGCGACAACGGCGCTCCTCGACGCCGACCTGGCCCTCGCCGAGAGCGTGATCGGCGCCGACGAGCAGGTCGACGCCCTGCAGATCGACCTCGAGGAGCGCTCGCTCGCGCTGCTCGCGCGGCAGGCCCCGGTGGCCACGGACCTGAGGATCATCGTCACCGGGCTGCGGATCAGCGCCGACCTGGAGCGGATGGGTGACCTCGCGCGACACGTGGCCAAGCTGGCGCGGATGCGCTACCCCGAGTCGGCCATCCCCCCGGAGCTTCGCGCGATCGTGCTCCAGATGGGCCAGGTCGCCGAGCGCATCGTGGCGAAGGCCGGCAGCTGCATCGCCAGCCGCGACCTCACGCTGGCGAGCGAGCTCGAGACCGACGACGACGTGATGGATGCCCTGCACCGCGAGCTGTTCACCGTGCTCCTCGCCGACGACTGGGACTACGGCATCGAGACGGCGGTCGACGTGACCCTGTGCGGGCGCTACTACGAGCGGTTCGCCGACCACGCGGTCTCCGCCGCGCGGCGGGTCGCGTTCCTGGTGACGGGCGAGCGGGTGCCGGCGGGCCGGGAGAACGGTCTCGGCGAGTACGCCGGGCGCTGACAGGACGGCACGCCGCTCATCCCGGCTCCGCGTGCCGCGTGCCCCGGGCGCTCAGTACCGGAGCGCGCCCGCCCACGCCTCGATCCGGGTCGTCACGGGCATGCCGGTGGCGGCCGCCTCGCCGATCGCGAGCGAGAGCATCTGGTCCTGGCAGCCCTCCGCGAGCGGATACGGCGGGTCCGCCTCGCCGCGCCGCCAGCGCAGGGTCCGCTCGAGCAGGTGGGCGACCGCGATCTCCTCGTCGGAGAAACGGGTGCCCCGGTACGGGTTCACGTACAGCGTCCGGCCGGCGCAGGTGAAGGTGTCGAGGTCGGCGCCCTCGAGGTCGCCGTCCATGCCCGTCTGGCGCCGCACGAGCGGGGCCTCCAGCGGTCGACCGTCCTCCCCTGCCCAGATGACAGACGTGCCGACCACCTCGCCCCGGCTCCCCCGGACGACGGCGTGCCGGCGCCGCAGCGGGTGCCACCACTGCCCCGCCGTGAAGTCGTAGGCCCCGAGCGCCGGGCCCGTAGGGCGGGAGAACTGCAGGGACGCGACCGTGTGCAGCGCAGGCACCTCCGCCGGGCTCACCGGGCGGCCGGTGCGGTCCGGTCCCTGCATGAGCGGTGCTTCGACGGCTGATGCGCGCACCGTCACCGGCTCCCCGCCGGCCCGGAGCAGCCGGCGCAGGACGGCGACCGCGTGGTAGCCGTGCGTCGAGGACACCCAGGCGGAGGTCGGCGTCCCGAGCACGCCGTCGTCGACGAGCCTGCCGAGCGCGACCAGCAGGGGCAGGAACGGATTCTGCTCCGCCACCTGAACGAGGCCACTCTCCCCGACGTCGGCCCAGAGGGTCCGCAGGCCCTCGACGTCCGGTGCGGGCGGGGTCTCCGCGAGCACCGCTACCCCGCGGGCCACGAGCTCGCGGACGACGACCGGTGTGGCCGCCCACGGTAGCGAGGTGACCACGGCGAGGGGTGCGCCGGCGGCGAGCATCGCCTCGATCGACCGGTGAGTGGGCAGGGCCCAGCGCCGCTCGACCTCCGCCCCGGCCCGCTCGCCGCGGGTCACCACCCCAGTGCAGCGAAGCAGACCGGGCAACGCCGCCGCGACGCGCAGGAAGAAGTCCGCTCGCCAACCGTGCCCCACCATCGCGAAGGGCAGCGGAGCGCTGTCGACGTCCGGCACGCTGACCTGCCTACCGATGGCCTACCGATCCGCCTACCGGCCCTGGTTCGCCACCGCGGCCGCGGCACTCGCGGCGGCCTCCGGGTCGAGGTACCGGCCACCCCGGACCGTCGGTGCGAGCGTCTCGTCGAGCTCGTAGAGCAGCGGGATGCCGGTGGGGATGTTGAGGCCCGCGATGGCTTCGTCGCTGATCCCGTCGAGGTGCTTCACCAGCGCGCGGAGCGAGTTGCCGTGGGCCGCGACGAGCACCGTCCGCCCGGCGCGGAGGTCCGGGACGATGTCGGCGTCCCAGTACGGGAGCATCCGCGCCACCACGTCCTTGAGACACTCCGTGCGGGGCATGTCGTCGCCGAGGTCCGCGTAGCGCGGGTCCCCCGCCTGCGACCACTGGGTGCCGTCCTCCAGGGGCGGCGGCGGGACGTCGTACGAGCGCCGCCAGAGCATGAACTGCTCCTCGCCGAACTGCTCGAGCGTCTGCTTCTTGTTCTTGCCCTGCAGTGCTCCGTAGTGCCGCTCGTTGAGCCGCCACGAGCGCTTGACGGGGATCCAGTGCCGGTCGGCCACGTCGAGCGCGAGGTTCGCGGTCGTGATGGCGCGGCGCAGGAGCGAGGTGTGGACGACGTCCGGCAGCAGGCCCGAGTCCTTCATCAGGACACCGCCACTCTCCGCCTCGGTGCACCCCTTCTCGGACAGCGGCACGTCGACCCAGCCCGTGAACAGGTTCTTCGCGTTCCAGTCGCTCTCGCCATGCCGGAGTAGCACCAGGGTGTACGTCATGGCCGCCAGGCTAGTGCGAGCCTTTGGGGGTGACCTGGCCGGAGGGGACGCCCGGCGTCCTGGAGCTGCCCTCCGGGCTGCGGGTGCGCGGGCGCGGTGTGCGGCGTCCGCTGCCACCGGGTCCCGAACCGCAGTTCGCCGTCCACGTCCTGGGCCGGACCCCGCCCGCCGTGCCCTGGGACAGCCGATGGGTGCGGTGGCCGGACTACGGGCTGCCGCTGCGGCCCTCTCAGCTGCGCGCCGCCCTCGAGGACCTGCGTCGGCGGGGCCGGACGGAGCGGGCAGAGGTGGCGTGCGCGGGCGGGCGGGGGCGGACAGGGACGACGCTCGCGTGCCTGGCCGTGCTCGAGGGCGTGCCGGCGCCGGAGGCGGTCACGTACGTCAGGGAGCACTACGACGCCCGCGCGGTCGAGACGCCGTGGCAGCGGCTCTTCGTCAGATGGTTCGCCCGGCGCAGCCGCCGTGCTTGATCCCCAACTTTTCCTTGATCCCGAACTTTTCCTTGATCGCCGGGAAACCGGCGGGGAGAGCGAGGTCAGCCTTTCTCCAACAGGTGGCGGAAGGCCTCGAGGTTGCGGGTCGACTCGCCACGCTCGACCCGCCAGCGCCACTCGCGCCGCATGGACTCGAGGAAGCCCAGGGTGAGGAGCTCGTTGAACATCCCGTCGGAGGTCGCCAGGATCGCGCCCATCAGCTGGTCGACGCCGTCCGGTGTCACGCCCTCCGCGGGCAGCCGGCCGACGAGGTAGACGTCGCCGGCGGTGTCCAGGGCGAAGGCGATCCCGGGCAGCTTGACGTTGCGCTGCAGCAGGCGGCGGTAGAAGGCCTCGTGGTTCTCGTCCGGCTTGCGGACGACGAACGCGGACGCCGACAGGCCGTGCTCGCCGGCGATCAGGCTGACCGTCGTCCGCAGCTTCGCCTCGCCCGGCAGCTGGACGACGAACTCGCCGGGGCGGACGCCCAGCTCCCACTCCAGTGCCGAGTCCTCCAGCCAGCGCCGGACGGTCTCGACCTGCGCGTCGCTCACGGCGCCACGGCCAGGTCCCCGGCCGGCACCGGAACACGCGGGCGCCGGGCGGCGACCGCGCGGAGCGGGCGGTCGGCGATGGCACCTGCGTAGACGTCGAGCAGCGTGTCCACGGTGGCGTCCCAGCCGAACCGTGACGCCCATGCCGCCGCCGCCGCACCCATGCGCCGCCGCCGCAGCGGGTCGTCGAGCAGGCCGGCGAGCTCGCCCGCCCAGACCCGGGGGTCGTGTCCGTCGACGAGGATGCCCGTTCCGCCGTCGCTGACGGTCGTCGGCAAGCCGCCGACCCGGGCGGCCACCACGGGCGTCCCGCAGGCCTGCGCCTCGACGGCGACGAGCCCGAACGACTCGCTGTGGGAGGGAACGGCGACGATGTCGGCGGCGCGGTACCAGTCGGCGAGCTCGTGCCGCGAGACCGGGGGGCGGAAGCAGACGACGTCCGCGATCCCCAGTTGCCCGGCGAGCTCCTCCAGGGCCCGGGGACGCTCGAGCCCGCTCCCGCTGGGGCCACCGAGCACGGCAACAGTGAGCCGCCCCCGGCGGGACGGGTCGACAGCGAGCATCTCCGCCGCGGCCCGAAGGAGCACGTCGGGAGCTTTGAGCGGCTGGATCCGGCCGACGAAGAGCAGCACGTCACCGTCGGGCGGCAGGCCCAGCCGCCGCCGGGCGCACGGCCGCCCGCCCCTGTTCCGGGCGCTGAAGACGCCGAGGTCGACCCCGGGCGGGACGACGGCCACCCGGGCCGCGTCCGCCCCGTAGAGGTCCAGCAGCTCACGAGCCTCGTCACCGGTGTTCGCCACGAGGCGGTCGGCGGCCGCGACGACCTGCTCCTCGCCGAGGACGCGGCCGAGCGGCTCCGGGGTGTCGCCGTCCGCGAGCGTGGCGTTCTTGACCTTGGCCATGGTGTGCATGTTGTGCACAAGCGGCACGTGCCAGCGCTCCGACGTCAGGGCCCCGACCTGCCCGGACAGCCAGTAGTGCGAGTGCACCAGGTCGTACCAGCCCGGCTCCTGGCCCGCCTCGACCCGGAGCACGTCCGACGCGAAGGCGCAGAGCTGGCCCGGCAGGTCGTTCTTCGACAGGCCCTCGAAGGGACCGGCGACGACGTGCCGCACCAGCACGCCGGGCGCGGCCTCGACCTCCGGCGGGAGGCTGCCGGAGGTGGCACGGGTGAACACCTCCACCTCCGTGCCCCGCTCAGCGAGCCGGCGCGCGGTCTCGAGGACGTAGACGTTCATCCCGCCGGCGTCGCCGGTGCCGGGCTGCTCCAGCGGCGAGGTGTGCACCGAGAGCATCGCGATGCGACGAGGCTGCATGTGGTGCTCGCGCCGCGGCGAAGTCATCCGGCGTCCTCTCCTCCTTGCCGGCTGCGGCCGGCTTCTCGTGTCCCCAGTACCCGAACCAGGCGGGAATGCGCAGTAGTCCCGCGACCGGCGGCTGCCCGCCGAGACGCTAACCGGGGGCCACGGCCGCCCGCCATTCGAGGCCTAGGCTCACCAGGTGACCCGCAGGCCCCCCGGCATCCCGGTGCGTCCGGGCCCCGGCCCTATGGGCACCCTCACCCGGGGGACGACGAACCCGAACCGGCTGCGGCGGGTCGACCGGTGGCTGGCCGGCCCGCAGGCGCACCGGCTGCGTGGCGCGGCCGACCCGCTCGTCGTCGACCTCGGCTACGGCGCGAGCGGCGTCACCACGGCGGAGCTGCGGGGCCGCCTGCAGGTCGTGCGCCCCGACGTCGACGTGGTGGGCATCGAGATCGACCCGCAGCGGGTGGCCGCGGCGCAGCCGCTGGCAGGGCCGGGCCTGTCCTTCGTGCGCGGAGGCTTCGAGCTGCCGGTCCCCGCCGGCCGGCGGCCCGTACTGGTCCGCGCCTTCAACGTGCTGCGGCAGTACGGGGAGGACGAGGTGGCCGATGCATGGGCGGTGATGGCTTCGAGGCTCGCGCCGGCCGGGCTCGTCGTCGAGGGGACCTGCGACGAGGTCGGCCGCCGGGCCACCTGGGTCGCACTGGAGGCCGGCGGTCCGGTGTCGCTCACGGTCTCGCTGCGCCTCGCCGGCCTGGACCGACCGTCGGACGTCGCGGAGCGCCTGCCGAAGGCCCTCATCCACCGCAACGTGCCCGGCGAGCGTGTGCACGCCTTTCTCGCGGCGCTCGACGACGCGTGGGCGCGGCAGGCGCCACTGGCGGCGCTCGGGGCACGCCAGCGCTGGTCGGCGTCCGTGGCCGCTCTGCGCGCCGCAGGGTGGCCCGTGCTCGACCGCCCCGCCCGCTGGCGCCTCGGCGAGGTGACGGTCGCCTGGGAGGCGGTCCGTCCGGTGCCGGGCGCGGAGCACGCGAATGCAGGGTGGTCGAGATGACGCCCGGCCGCGCCGCCGGAGCCAGTGGTTGTGCACCTTGAAGTGGCCGAACAGGCAGAAACATCATTGAGAACCGCCCCGGCGGCCGCAGTAGGATGACGGTCGCGGCAAGCCCGTGCTTGCATCGGCGGAGGGGGCCCGAGAAGAGGCGCGCCCTGTCATATTCCGGGGCTGAGGGGGCACCATGCCTTGTCGTCGCCTTCGACTCGAGATGCTGCCGGCGCGCCAAGGGGATTGTCTCCTCGTCGAATGGAGCGCACCCGACCGGGTGCTCCGCATGCTCGTCGACGCGGGACCGGCGCCGTCCTATCCGCTGATCGCCCAGCGACTGGCTCTCCTGGCCCCGCCCCGGATCGACGTTCTCGTGCTCACCCACGTGGACGCCGATCACGTCGAGGGGGCGATTCTGCTCACCAACGACCGGGACCTCGATATCGAGATCGGCGAGGTCTGGTACAACGGCTCCCGCCAGCTGGCCGGGGAACTCGGCCCCGTTCAGGGCGAGATTCTTTCGGCGATCATCGAAAAGCGGGCCCTGGGCTGGAACGGGACGTTCGGCGCCGCCGCGGTCAAGGCGCCGGATCAGGGACGACTCGTCGACCATGAATTGCCCGGCGGGATGCGCGTCACGGTGCTGAGCCCGGACGGGCCATGCCTGCGCCGGCTCCGTGACGTGTGGTGGGAGGTCTGCCAGGAGGAGGGCCTGGCTGTGGGCTCGGTCGAGGACGCCTTGCGCGCACTGGGTGCACGACCTGCGCTGAGACCGAGGCAGAGCTATCTCGCAGCGCCGGAGGCGATGGACGTCGACTCGCTCGCACGGTCCCGTTCCGCCACCGACCGGTCGCTGCCCAACGCGAGCAGCGTCGTGCTGCTCCTGGAGTACGGCGGCGAGCGCCTCCTGCTCGCCGGGGACAGCACCCCCGACATGCTGCTTCCGGCCGTCCGCCGGCTGCTGCACGAGCGGGCCGTGGACCGTCTGCCCCTGTCGGCCTTCAAGCTCCCTCATCACGGCAGCGCGAAGAACGTCACGCGCCCGCTGCTGGAGTGCCTCCCGGCTGCGCACTACCTCTTCTCCAGCGACGGCAGCTACTTCCGGCACCCCGACCCGGCCGCCGTGGCGAGGGTGGTGCAGTACGGCGCCGAGGGCGCCGAACTGGTGTTCAACTACGACACCGCCCGCACCCGGGCTTGGGACGACGACCGGCTGCGGGACCCCTTCGGGTACCGGGTGCGCTACCCCGACGAAGGGTCGAGCACGGTCGCGGTGGAGTGGTCGGTGCCGAGCGCATGACCGGCGACCGGATCTCGGTGGCCGTCCAGCGTGACGGGACGGTGCGGGCGCGCCACCGGGACAACCGCAGGTCGCCCACGGGGCCAGTGGGCTACAGCGGTCTCGACGCGGCCGTGATGACCCTGTTCGAGCGGTGGCTGACGCTGCGCGACCGGGACTGGCGCGCCGACGAGATCGAGGTGTTCGGCGCCCTCCTGCACCGGTGCCTGTTCCCGGAGCCGGTCTGGTCCTGGATCGAGACGACCATCCGCGAGGCCGGGCCCGAGCCGGTGCGACTGGAGCTGATCTTCCCGGTCACGCCGCCCTATGCACGTCTGGCTGCGATCCCCTGGGAGTACCTGTACCGCCCTCCCCGTGGCCCCGACCTCGGCTGGTTCCTCGCGGCGGATCGGCGACTCGTCCTGTGCCGCTACGTGCCGCTGTCCACCGGCGAGCCCCTGCTCCCACCGCTGGTGACGCCGCGGATTCTCGTCGTCGTCTCGCAACCCCGCGACCGCCGGCTGGACGACGTCGACTATGCCGACGTGGTGTCCGCCATCCAGAACTGGGCGGCGTCCCGCGGGTTCCCGGCGTCGGTCCTGCACAACCCCACCGCGGTGGAGCTGCGCGCCGCCATCGCGCAGGTGCCGGAACAGCGGCCCGACATCGTGCACTTCATGGGTCACGGCAGGTTCGACCCCGCGGTCGGCCAGGGGGCTCTCGCCCTGTCCCATCCGGAGGGAGGCGCCGACTGGTTGCCGGATGCGGCCATCGCGGATGTCTTCGGACGAGGCCTGGCCCCACCGCGCATCGTCGTCCTGCACTGCTGCGACGCGGGTCGCACCGACTACCAGGCGAGCCTGGCCGGCGTCGCCCCGTACCTCGCCCGCGCGGGCGCGGCCGCAGTGGTGGCCATGCAGTACCCGGTGACCAACGAGACCGCGATCGCGTTCAGCAGCGTCCTGTACGGGGAGCTGGCCGCCGGACGACCGCTGGATGAGGCGGTCCAGGAAGGGCGCTGGGCGATCAGCCGGCTGCACGCGGATCGCGACCCGCGGCTGATGGGCGTCCCGGTGCTCTACCTCCAGAACGCCACCTCGACGTTCAGCCTGCCCTCTCCGGGAGTTGACGAGCCGTGACAGCACACGACTTCAGCATCGAGATCACGGCCCGCCGGGTCTCGTGCAGGTACCACTCCCCCGAGGGACAGGAGCGGCCCCTCGGCGAGGACGGGCAGGACGAGATCGCGCTGCAGACGCCGTACCTCGAGGTCGTGGAACTGCTCGAGCTGTGGCTGAAGCGGTGGCATCGGATCCCCGACGCCGACGCCCGCGCGCTCGTCGCCGGGACGTTCAACCTGCTGGGCACGCACCTGTGGAAGCTGGCCCTGGACAACCAGATCGGTGCCGAGATCATCAGAGTGCTGGCGGCCGAGCGGAAGCTCCCCCTGACGAGCGGACTCCTCTGCGGATCCGGATCAGCGTGAGCGAGGACGCCGGGGAGAGCCTGGGGAGCCTCCCCTGGGAGTTCACCCGCTACCCGGGGGACGCCGAGGTCGGCTCCTTCTTCCTCGCGTCGGCGACGAGCCTGGTGTTCGGACGGTGGGTGGGAGAGGTCCCCGCCGTGGATATCCGGACCGCCACGGACGGGGTGGTCCGCGTCCTCTTCATCAGCGCCCTGCCGGCCGCCGACGAATTCGCCGACGAGCGCGAGCGCTTGGCGGGAATGCGCGACGAACTGAAGAAACTGCGACAGCAGGGCCAGGGGCCGGCGCTCGACGTCCTCGAGCCGATCGAGAGCTGGCAGCCGGAAGAGATCGAGCGGGTGCTCAAGGAGCACTCCCGCCAGGGGCGGCACATCGACGTCGTCCATCTCATCGCCGTCTGCAGGGGCGACGGGCGCAACGGATCGCGGCTCATGCGTCAGCTGGACGACGGGCGGCTGGTCTTCGAGCCGGCCCACCTGTTCGCGGACGCCCTGATCGGGGACGATCTGGAGCAGCCGGGACTGGTGGTACTGCACCTGAGCGACGACACCAGGCCCGACGAGGAGGTGTCCGAGCACTTCGAGCGGCTGGCTCCGAAATTCATCAAGGCGGGCGTGCCGGCGGTCCTCGCCATGCAGTACCCGCTGACCAAGGGAAAGGACGTCACCTTCCTGAAGAGCTTCTACGGGAAGCTCATCGGGGGTCAGTCGATCGGCGCCGCCGTGCAGGAGTCCCGCAAGGCACTGTCCCCGCGCGGGGAGCGGCTCGACCGGCACTTCGGCTCCGTCGTGCTCTACTCCCAGAGTTCCAGCGACGGGTACTTGCTCGAGGTCGCCGGCGCCGGGGACGAGCCGGACGGCGTGCGGGAGGAGTGGTCGCTGTCCCCCCGGTCGGCCGCCGTCGCGGGAGGGATCGACGAGAAGCTGGACCAGTGGCGGTGGGACGCGGAGGTCGAAGGCGGCTACGACGAGGACGCCTTGGAGGCGCTCGCCGACTGGATCGTCAGGCAGCCCTGGCCGCCGCCCGACGAGGGCGGATGGCGGCGGGCCCGCAGGGCGCTGCAGTTGCGACGCCGCGAGGTCCAGGATGACGAAGAGGCCCGCAGGGCGACGGAGTACCTGATCCGCAGGGCGGAGCAGCACCGCAGGGAGACGATGACGCCGGGGAGCGCGGGATGAGCGGGGACAGCGCCCTTCACCTCGAGCAGGACATCCGGGAGGCCCTCGAGAACGGCGACCGGGAGCTACGCGAGCTGGACGTCTCGGTCCCCGTGCAGGGGCTGGTCCGCCTGACGCTGGCGCTCGTCCGCCAACGGTCGCCGGAGAGGGCGCTGACGTCGATCGAGAAGCTGAGGCAAGACCTCGCCGCCGTCGACGCGGTGCTCCGGCGCATCTACGAGAAGGGCCGGGCCGCTGAGCGGACGGCTGCGGAGGAGGAGCCGCTCGGGCCGGCGTGGATGAGCGACATGCGGCGCCGCCTCAACGCGACGGCGCAGGCCGAGGACTGGCTGACGCGGTGGGTGGACGTATGGGCGCAGGCGCTGACGGTGTCGCGGTGGGACCGTTGCCGGGAGATCGCGGCACTGCAGCCGCCGACCGAGCCGCAGCCGGCCCGCCTCGCTGACGCACGGCAGGATCTCACGGCCATCGTCGACGCTCTCGATCAGCAGGACGTCACGGAGTCCTTGCTGGTGCCGATCCGGTCCCTGCTGACCTTGCCCGGTCTGACCCCTGCGTGCAGCACGGCCGTGCTCGTCCTGGAGTCCCGGCTGCTGCGGCGCTTCGTCGGGGACCTCGCAGGCGCCGGGCGCGCCGCCGACGAGGCGATCGGCCTGAATGATGCGCAGGAGGGCCCGCTCACGTCGCTCGCCGTCGTCGCCCGCGTCGCCCGCGCCGAGGTGGCTCTCGATGCCGGTGACCTGCCGGCGGTGCACGAGCAGCTCGACGCGTTGGTCCTGCTGGGGGAGCCGGCCTCACCCGACACCCTGGTGCTGGCGGGTCGGCTGGCCGCGCGTGAGGGCTCGTTCGACCTCGCCGACGACTGCTACGACGCGGCTGCTCTGCATTTCCCCGCGGACGCGACAGCAGGCCACCTGCTCCGGGAGACGCCGCCGAACCTGATGTGGCGGGCGGCGGGCAACCTGGCCACGACCGAGCCGGAGCGGGCCCTGCGGCTCCTCGACGCCGCGATCGACGGCGGAATCGAGGGAACGGGAAGGTCCCCCGAGCGGCGGGCCGTCAGGGATCGCGCCCAGTTGCTCGAGCTGATGGGTGACCACGACAGGGCCGCCGCCGCGTACGCCGACGCGGCGTCGCTGTACGCCGGTCGAGGACGTGCACTCAAGCTGCTCCAGCGCGCCGTGGAGCTGGCGCCGGACGAGGCCCCGTACCGATTCGAGTTGGGCGAGGCGCTGCGCGCCGCGGGGATCGTCGCGGACGGGGAGGTCGACGTAACGCTGCTCCGCAGCGCCAAGGCGCACCTCGACCGCGGCTTCGCCATCCGTCCCCCGCGGCCCCGCGAGGCGTGGGCCCTGGTCACGGCGGCGTTGGTCGACGACGCCCTGCAGGAGGGACCGGACCCGGCGCTCAGTGTCGAGCGCGCGCTCCTCCTCGAACCGCGGTACGCAGCGGGTCTGGCCTTCCTGTCCTTGCTCCTGAGCGCCTGGGGATATCCCTCCGAGGCGGCGGACACCGCCCAGCGCGCCTTCGCGCTCGACCCTCGGGACGTCTTCGTCATCCAGCAGCAGGCGCGCTGCCTCAGCGACAGCAGTCGGTACCAGGAGGCGCTGAAGCTGCTGGACCGCAAGGACGTCGAGCAGCTCCAGCTGGCTGAGTTGAAACTGGTCCGCACCCTGGTCCTGCTGAGGATGGGCTTGCCGCGCCCGGTCCTGGACGCTCTCGAAGGCGTCGACGAGAGCGGCGACAGCAGGCTGCTACTCGTCCGCTCATGGGCTCATGCCCTGCGCGACGAGACCGAGCCGGAGCGGCGGGTGTTGCAGTCCCTGTCGGAGCGGCTCGCGGACAGCCACAACGTGCTGTTCCAGGCGTGGGTGGCGCACCGCCTCGGCCGGCTCGACGAGGCGATCACCCTGCTCCAGGACTCGTTCGACCACGGTGGGGGTGGGAAGAGCCTGGAGAGCGACCTCGGCCAGCTGCTCCTCGCCCGCGGCTCCGACCACGACGTCGCGGCCGGCGCCGAGCACCTCCTCCGCGGCGTCGAGCGGATCACGGACATCGACGCTCTGGTCCACCTCGACACGCTCGAGCTGCACCTCCTCCTCACCAGTGTGAAGGGTCGCCCGCAGGAGGCGCAGGTCTCCGAGATCGTGGCGACGGCCCGGCACCAGATCGCCCTGCGCATCGAGCAACTCCGATCGCAGCAGCGTCCGGCCGGCGAGGTGGCGGTGCGCCTCGCCCGCGCCCGTGAGGCGCTGGCCGACGAGGACGTCGACCGCGCGCTGAGCCTGTACGTGGAGCTGGTGCGCGGCGACGGCCCGCCGGAAACGGAGCGCGGCCTCGTCCGAGCCACGACGGCGGTTGTCGAACACGCCGACGCCGAGGCGGCAGCCGGCAAGGTCGCGGACGCCGGGGCCAGGTGGAGAGCCGTGCTCGACGCCGCCGAGACGATGGGGGACGAGGGCCTCGTGCAGAGGATGCGGGCCAGGCTCGGCCTCGCCGCGGTGGAGCTGGACGGTTCCGTGTCCGAGGAGACGGTGCGGGCACTGCGGAACTGCACCGGCGAGGCACTCACCGAGGCCTTCCGGCTCCTCGGCCGCGACGTGCCGACCCTGTGGGCACTCCGGGACGCCCTCCTGGCTGTCGCCGCCCGCCCCGGGGTCCCCCTGGAGCAGGTGCGGATCCTCGAGGCCGCAGCCGCCTCGGCACCGCTCGACGCGGTCTACGCCAGCGACCGTGTCGCGGTGCCGAGCAAGCTGCTCTCGCCGTACGTGAACGCCGTCGAGGTGGTGCTCGGCACGGCTTACAGCGGTCTGCTCGCCAGCGAGACCTTGAAAACGGATATCCCGCGCCTGAGGAATCAGCTCGCCCAGCAGCACGGCTTGCGCATCCCGGGGGTGACGGTCCGGATCGACGAGTCGATCCCCGCCGATCGCGTCCGCTTCCTCGTGTACGGGCTGATCGTTCGGGACGACGCTCCACCGGCGGGCGCGGCACCGCACAGCTCAGCGCGGATCCTGGGCGCCTTCGAGCACATGCTGCTCGACAACCTGTTCCGGTGGATGTCCCTGGACGACCTCGACCTCTGGGCCTCCGGCTGGGACGTCCTCGACCCGAACACCGAGGAGCTCGCGGAGGAGCTGCCGGACGGCCTGCGCCCACGGCTGCGTCTGACGAGGGTCCTGCGGATGCTGCTGCGCGAAGGGGTGCCCGTCGCCGATCGCCGGAGCATCGTGGACGGCTTCCTGGAGGCCGACGCGAGGCATGGAGGCACTGCCTACTCCTCGCTCGCGGAGGTTCGGCGCCGCCTGTACCCCGCGACCCTCGGACCCCGCGCCGAGCCTGTGTGGGACGTCCCGGAAGCGCTGCAGGACAGGCTCGCCGCGGGCCTGGCGGCCGACGGGGCGCCGATCTGGTCGCTGCCGCGGCCCGCGGCGCGAGAGCTCGTCGCCGACCTGCGGCGCTGGCGCGGGACCCTGCCGGACGGACCGGTGGCGATCCGCGTCCAGGATGTCCGCCTCCGGCCGTTCGTGTGGCGGCTGCTCGCCTCCGACCGGCCGCGGATCTACGTCACGAGCCTGGGGGAACAGCGGTGACCGGGCCGATCCGGGACGCCCTGCGTACCCTTGGCCGGCTCGGGGCCAAGGACCAGAGGCCCGGCCACGTCCAACTCCCGCCGGCCGAGCTGGTCGTGCGCTTCGACGACGTGCCGGACGGCGCGGCCCAGGAGTTGGCCGACGCCCTGAAGACCATGGTCGGGCAGCGCATGAGGGAGCTGGCCATACCCCGGACCGTCACCAGCCGGGCCGAGCTCGCCACTCGTGACCCGCGACGCCTCGCCGTCGCGATCGACGGTCGCCCGCTCGCAGTCCTCGACAACGCGCCGCAGTCGTCCACCTGGGTGCACGACACGGTGCGCGCCGTGGACCTTGCCCTGCTGCGTCGCCTGTCCGTCCTCCTGGGGGACGGCCCGACCACCGTCAGCCACTACCTCGTGGACAATGGCGTCGCTCTGCCCGTGACGGCGCCTGAGCTCTCCCACGAATCCACGCCGGTCGCGGAGCACGGCGAACTGGTGATCGACCGGTTGGCCGCACAACGGATCGTGGTCGAGGTGGCCGAGGCAGTGCTTCGCAACACCCAGCCGGGCCACGCCAGGGCCCTCGTCGACGTCCGGACCGAGCTCTATGCGAGGACCGGCGTGCAGTACCCGGATGTGCGCATCGAGGCGGTTCCCTCCCCTTCGCACTCCCTACGCATCCGGTGCAACGACGTCCTCCTGCCCGAGACACCGGTGCCCGCGGACGGAGGGTGGCAGCACGTCGTCACTGCGCTGGAAGAACCCCTCCAAGCGCACGCCGCGTGGTTCCTCGCCCTGAGCGACGTCCGCGAAACGCGTGAACGCATGATGCCCGTCGTCCCGGACTTCATGGCGGTGTCGGCCCAGGTGTATTCCGACGAGCTGTTGAGCGCCTGCCTGCGGGAGCTGCTGCGCAGTAGCGAGAGCATCCGCAACCTGCCTCGTGTCCTGTGGCTGATGATCGAGGCGGGACCCTCCTGGGGAACCGGCTCCGATCTGGTGCGGCTCAGCGAGGTACCGCTGCTCTCGGGCGAACCGGCGTCGCGCGACCCCGAACTGATCGCCTCGGGTCTGCGCCGGCGGATCAACGAGGAGGCGTGGCGAGCGGGCGTGCACGGCGACGATCGCCCGATGGTGAGCCTGCCCCACGAGCTGGAGGAGTCGCTCGTCCGGGCCGGCGATCCCGTCGAGCGGGCGGACGCCGAGTGGAGGGCGGTGCTCGCCGTCGACGCCCTCGACCCGAGCACGGTGATCGTCGCGCACGCGGCGGAGGGAGTTCGTCCCGTCCGCTACGCGCTCCAGGCCTGCCGGGTCCAGCCGCGCGTGATCGCGTCGCAGGAACTGCCGCCCGACGTCGACCTGCCGCCGCTCGTCGCCGTCGCGCCCTGAGGATGCGCCGTGAGCAAGGTGATCGCCGTTTTCCTTCGACGGCACCGGCAACCAGTTGAAGGCCAAGGGGAGCACGAACGTCGTCAGGCTGTACGCCGTCTCCCTCGACGAGAAGCGCAGGCCTTACGAGGAGTACCTCGTCCGGTCGCTCGACAAGACGGCCGCGAGCAACCTGCTCCACGACGTCGGGACTCATGCCTCGAGCAGCAGCGTCACAGGGCCGTCGTTGACGAGCGAGACGGCCATGTCGGCTCCGAACCGGCCGGTCGCGACCTCGAGGCCGAGTTCGCGCAAGGCCGCCGCGAACGACTCGACGAGGGGCTCGGCAACCGGTCCCGGCGCTGCGGCGCTCCACGAGGGCCGCCGCCCCTTGCGGGTGTCGGCGTACAAGGTGAACTGGCTGACGACGAGTACGGGCGCCTTCTCGTCGAGCGCACTCCGCTCGCCGCGCAGGATGCGCAGGTCCGCCACCTTGCGTGCCAGTGCCCGCGCCCGCTGGTCGTCGTCCGTGTGGGTCACGCCCACGAGGACGGCGAGCCCGGGCCGGTCGAGAGCCCCGACGACCTGCCCGTCGACGCTGACCTCCGCGCGCGTGACGCGCTGGACGACGACCCGCATGGACTCCTCCGCTCAGCCGAGCCCGACGACCTCGACCCTGCCCACGGGCTCGCCGTGACCGAGCACGGGCACGCGCACCAGGTCGTCCAGCACGCTCGCCTCGACGCCCAGCCGGTGCAACAGGGTCGCGAGGACCGCGGCCCGGGGCCGCTCGCCGCCGTCCGCGATCTTCACGGCTGCAGCCCGCCCGTCGGGGAGGGCCGCGGCGTACACGCCCTCGGCGCCGTCCTTCGCAACCAGTCCTGGCACACCCCGGATCAGCCGGGTCACGTCACGACTCGTGCCACCCAGCCACTCCGGGTGGGAACGGATGGCGTCCGCCACCCGGCCCTCGGGGCTCGCGGGCGGAGCGGCGGCGAGGCGCGCGAAGGCGACGGCGAGCCCGAGCGGGGACAGCGCGTGGGCCGGGGCGCCGCAGCCGTCGACGCCGACGGCGGCGACGGGCTCGCCCGCCAGGTCCGCCACCGTCTCGCTGACGGCACGCTGCAACGGGTGCTCCGGGTCGAGGTAGTCCTCGATCGGCCAGCCGTTCACGACGCAGGTCGCGAGCATCGCCGCGTGCTTGCCGGAGCAGTTCTGCGCCAGCGACGACGGCGAACGGGCCGCGGCTCGCCACGCGAGACGCTCGTCCTCGTCCAGGGGGAAGGAGGGTGTGTTGCGCAGCGCCGAGACGTCGAGACCGACGCCGGCGAGGAGCCGGAGGACGCCGTCGAGGTGATAGCGCTCGCCGGAGTGGCTCGCGCAGGCGAGGGCGAGCAGGTGCCCCTCGAGGGGAAGGCCCGCCCGGAGCATCGCGACAGCCTGCAGCGGCTTGTTGGAGGACCTCGGGAAGATCGGCGCCTGCGGGGAGCCGGCAGCGCGCACGACATCACCGTCGGGGTCGATCGCCACGGCGGTGCCGTGGTGGATGCTCTCGACGAAGCCCGAGCGGACGACCCGAGCGAGGACGGCATGGCTCACGGGGGCCGAGCCTAGGGCTACCGCCCTGTCCTCGGCGGACCGGCCCGTCCTCGGCGGACGCCGGACCGTCCTCAGCGGACGCCGGCGCCGACCTCGCCGGCCGCATAGCGGCGGGCGATCTCCTCGGTGAGCAGGTCGACGACGCCCTGCACCTGGCGGCGGGACCGGCTGACGCGCGCCTCGATGTCGGCCAGGTTCGCAATGGCCTCAGCGAGCTGCACGTCGTCGAGGGCGGCGAGGTCGGACCCGCCGACGTCGGCGACGGCCCGCTCGGCCTCGCGCCGGTGCTCGCCCACCCGGCTCGGAGTGGAGGAGGAGACGTGGCGGCCGAGGCCGCGGGTCTGCCGGGTCTCGTCGGCGAGGATCCGGGAGAGGGCCGCGACGATCTCGATGTCGGAGCGCGGCTGGAGGTTCACCGGCCCGTCGCCGCGGCGGGAGGCCTGCTCGGCGCGCAGGATGTCGAGGCGCCCCTGCAGCAGCCGGCGGGCGTAGGAGAGGTCGACCTCCTCCTGGTCGGCGTCCGCGCGGCGCACGCGCAGCTCCTCGAGGTCGAGGGTCTCGACCCCGTCGACGTAGCCGGGCGCCAGGACGCGGTCGATGCGTCGGCGGCCGCCGGGAAGGAACTCGGTCACGGCGTCAGAGTACCCGCTCCCCTGCCTGTGCGTATGCGTCCGCTCACAGTCCGCTGAAGAGCCGACCTCACCAGGGACCGTAGGGCCCGCTGCGCCCGCCGTTGCCGCGGCCACGCATCCCCCGGACGGCCGGTCGCACGTCGGTGAGGTAGACGGCGGCGGCGACGACTCCGATGACGCTGAGGAAGCCCAGCGAGCTGATCGCTCCGCCGCCGTTGACCGGCAACGCCAGGAACCCGAGGGCCGCCGCGATGCCGAGAATGATCAGCCAGAGCGGCTTGGTGAGCTTGCCGGCGGCCTCGAAGGCTGCGGAGGACCGGCGCAGCGCATCCACCAGGGCCCACACCTCGACGGCGAACGCGCCGACCGCGAGCACGAGCACGATGAAGAACTGGAGCGTGTAGACGCCGTTGGCGAGCATGCTCACCAGGGTAAGGCGAGAGGGCGGCGTCCCGGTGATTCCGGAACGCCGCCCTCTCGATTCATCCAGTTGCGGTGCGACCGGCGAGGTCAGTCGCCGACCTTGTCCGCGGCCGACTCGGCAGCCTCGGCGGCCTTCGCGGCCGTGGTGCGGGCGCTTCCGGCGGCGGTCTTCGCCGCCTTCGCCGTGGCGGCCGTGCCCTTGCGGGCAGTGGAGGTGGTGCGGCGCGTGGCGGAGCGTGTACCGCTGGTGCGCTCGGCGACGACCTGCTCGGTCTTCTCGACCGAGGCCTCGAGCGTCTGCTCGACGGCGTCCGCGGTCTCGCCGGCCTCGCGGCGGCCGATCGTGACGGCGCTGCGAGCAGCGGCAGTGGTGTCGTCGACGGCCTTGCGGGCGGTGGTGACGGCGGCCCGGGTACGGGTGAGGGTCGCCTTGCCCTGCTCGACGAGGTCCTGGGTCGGCTTCTGCCGGCTCACGCGCTCGACCAGCTGCTTGCCACGCTCGGCGAGCCCGGCGTAGCCGGTCTCGACCTGGCCGGCGACCTCCAGCGCGCGGGAGACGGCCAGCGCCGGCACCTGCTGAACGGCGGCGGGCACCTGCTGAACGGCGGCGGGCACCTGCTGGGCGGCCTCCTTCAGCGTCTGGCCGACCTTGGTCTGCAAGCGCTGCGGGTCGAGGCCGATCTGGTAGGCAGCGAGGGTCTTGCCCACCTCGGCCTGCGCGACCTCGAGGCCCTTGCGCAGCTCGACCTGGTAGGTGGTCAGCGCGTCCTCGAGGCCGGCCTGGACCCTCTCGGCCCGGGCGGTGGCAGTCGACGTGGTGGTGCGGACGCGCTCGACGACGACGTCGGTGGCGCCGACGACGGCGAGCACGGGCGTCGACTCCGCGACGCTCCTGCGGATCTCCGCGATGCGGGACATGGCGATTCCTCCTGGTTTCACCGCGACGACGGCGCGGTGCCCTTCTCGGGATGGTCGTTCGGGGTGGGCACGAGGGTGGCTGTGGGGGTGGCGGTGGGGGCGGTTGTGGGAGTGCCTGGGGGGGTGGCGGGGACGGGCTCGTCCGGAGTGGTGTCGGCGCGCGCGTTCTCCGACCTGAAGTGCGCGCACAGCTCCAGCAGGACCTTCTTCTGCCGGGGGTTGAGCCCCTCGTCGGCCTCGACGGCCGCCTCGACGGTCCCGCGAGGGCCGTCGTCGAGGATCCCGGCGCGCACGTACAGCACTTCCGCGGAGATACGCAGGCCCTTCGCAAGCTGCTGCAGCACCTCTGCCGAGGGGCGGCGCAGACCGCGCTCCACCTGGCTGAGGTAGGGGTTGCTCACGCCGGTGAGGGACGCGAGCTGGCGAACGGAGAGCTTGGCGCTCTCACGCTGCTCCCGCAGGTACGCGCCGAGGTCGCCGACCCGGTCCGAGATGCTTGCCACAGACCCCATAATGCTTGCTCTTGCTAGCGCTTGCAAGTGCAAGCGGGGTGAGCTGCCTCACCCGGAGCGCCGTCCCCAGAGCACGACCGCCACGGCGACGGCCCCGGCCAGCAGGACGAGGCCGACGAGCAGCAGCAGCTGCTCCCCCGCCCTGACCCCGCCGGCCCTGGCCCCCGCGGCGGCAACTGCAACGAGGACCGTGAGTACGGCGACGGCGATGGCGCGGCGCAGGGCCGGCAGCAGAGCGGCGACCTCGACCCGGCCCGCTGCCGGGACCGCAGCCGCCAGCGCGCAGACGAGCCAGGTCAGGTACAGGGCGAGGGCGGTCGCGACGGCCCTCGCGTCCAGCGCCCCTTGACCGAGCTGGATCGCCGTCGCGAAGAGGCCGAGGACGCCGACCAGCACCGAGCCCGGCGCGTAGGCACAGCCGGCCGTCAGCGCGACCAGCGCGACGACCGGCCAGCCACCGGGGCGGCCGGCCACGAGGAGGACTGTGAGAAGCCCACCGGCGACGAGCACGGCCAGGCGCAGGACGAGGGCAGGCACGAGCGCGCCCGTTCCATCGAGATCAGCGCGAGAGACGTCCAGCGGGATCCCGAGCATCCCGGCTCGGCGACGGGTTCCCGGCGCGCTCCCAGCGCCGCCCGGTGTCACCGGCGCACCGCCGCGCCGTGCCGGGCGGACCAGCGCGAAAGGTGGGCGCTGACCGCCACCGGTTCCCAGCGCAGCACGGGGATTCCGGCAGCGGCCAGCCGCTCCCGGCGGGCCGCCTGCTCCGCCCGCACCGCGTCGAGGGCTCGCGCGCCGAACTCGACGGTCCGGTCGGGGACGATCGGGTCCGGCAGCACGTCGACGCACAGCACTCCCGCGCCGGCGTGCGCCGCGCCGGCGGCCACGTCGGCCACGGCGTCGTCCAGCAGCGGGGAGAAGAGGATGACGACCGCTCCCCGCGGCAACCGCTCGGGCCGGAGCACGACGGGCGGCGCGTTGGGGTTCGACCTCGTCGTCGCGAGCCGGACCCGCAGGGCGAGCAGCTGACGACGGCCTGACCCCGGGCGCAACCACGCCCGGCGGTTGGCGAGATCGACGAGCCCGACCCGGTCGCCGAGCCGCAGCTGAGCGGCGGCCAGCGACGTCGCGGCACGGACGGCGAGGTCGAGGCTGGAACCGGGTAGCGGCGTGCCGGCCGCGTCCCGGCCCGGCGGAACAGCCCAGAGCGCAGCTTCCGTCCCCACATCGACCCGGGTGTCGATGTAGAGCAACACGTCGGCGTCGGCGTCCGCGTGGGTTCGGCGCACGTACAGCTCCTGCAGCCCCGGCGAGCGCCGGGCACTCACCCGCCAGTCCACCCGGCGCAACCGATCGCCCGGCTGGAAGGCGCGCACGTCGACCAGCTCGGACCCCTCGCCCGGGCGGCGCGTCCGGTGGGCTCCGGCGAACCCCGCGGGTCGCGGTGGCAGCGGCCCCGGCGGCATCCGGTCCGCCGCGGGCAGCGCGAGCGCGACCGCCTCGGGACCGGTGACCGGCCCGACGGCGGTGAGCCCGTCCGCGGTGAGCGCCAGCCAGTCGGGGCGCGCGAGCACGACCCGGCCCCTGCCGGCGACGTGCACGAGCGCGCCGAGTTCGCGCTCACCGCCCCGCAGCAGGACGGTCTCGCCGAGGGGGACCCGCCGGTCCGCCGGCAGGCGGACGGCGACGAGCTCGGCGCCGGGCGCGACGAGGCGCAGCGCGAGCCGCACCCGGGCGCCCTGGTCGACAGTCCCGGGCGGCGCGACGGCGACGGCGGCTTCCGTACCGGCGGGTCCGGTACCGGCGAGTCCCGTGCCGGCGGGTCCCGTGCCGGCGCGGGGCGGCGACGCGAGGAGCGCGAGCGCGACGCCCATCAGCAGGGGAACGCCCAGAACGGCGACGTCCGCCCGGCCGGTGGCAAGCCCCAGGCCGAGCGCGACGGCGCCGACGGTGACGCCGGACAGCAGTGCAGGCGTGGGGCGCCGCTCGCTCACGTGCGGGCCGAGGTCGCCGCCGTGCCACCGGGCCGCGACGGCGGCGTCCGACTGCTCGTCCTGGTCCGCGACGCTGCCGGCACGGTCGCCGGGCCGGGGACCGCGTCCAGCACCTCCCGGACGACGGCGGCGCCTGTCGTGCCCGTGGCCCACGTCTCCGGCCGCAGTGTGAGCCGGTGCGCGAGGGCCGGGACAGCGACGGCCTTGACGTCCTCGGGGAGTACGGCGTCCCGTCCGTCGAGCACGGCGAGGGCGCGCGCGACGAGCAGGAGCGCGAGCGAACCGCGCGGGGACGCGCCCACCTCGACCGCCCGGTGCCGCCGGGTGGCCGCTGCGAGGTCGACGCAGTAGCCGGCGACGTCGTCGTCGACGTCCACCTGTTCCACGCCCGCCTGCAGGGCGAGCAGGCGCTCCGCGTCGACCACCGGTTCGACCACGGCCTCCTCGCGGCGGCGGACGAGACGCCGGCGCAGCACCTCGGTCTCGCCGGCCCGATCGGGGTAGCCCACGTCCAGCCGCAGCAGGAACCGGTCGAGCTGCGCCTCGGGCAGCGGGTAGGTGCCCTCGTACTCGACCGGGTTCGCGGTGGCGAGCACGTGGAACGGGCGGGGCAACGGGTAGGTCCGGCCCTCGACCGTCACCTGCCTCTCCTGCATCGCCTCGAGCAGCGCGGACTGCGTCTTCGGGCGGTGTCCGGTTCACCTCGTCGACGAGCAGCAGGCCGGTGAACACCGGTCCCGGGCTGGAACGTGAACGTGCGATCCTGCGGGGTCGTACACGAACGACCCGGTGACGTCGGCCGGCAGCAGGTCGGGCGTGCACTGCAGGCGGCGGAAGTCGAGGCCGAGCGCGGCGGCCAGGCTGCGCGCGGCGAGCGTCTTGCCGAGGCCGGGGACGTCCTCGAGGAGCACGTGACCGCCGGCGAGCACCGCGGCCAGCGTGAGCCGCAGCGCGTCCGCCTGGCCGACCACGACTCGCCCGACGGCCTCGAGCACGGCGGCCGCCGGCGGCCACGACCTCCTCGACAGCTGCCGGCCGGACGGCGCGGAGTGCCGGCGGTCGCGGTGCCGGCCGTGGCCCCGTCAGCGCTCATGGCTCCCCCCTGGTCCGTTCCGTCGAGGCGTTGCCGGCGCCCCTCGTACCGAGTGCGTCCGTCTTGCGCAGCGCGCCCGCGAGGAGCGCCGGACTGGGGCCACCCGGCGACCCGCTCGGGCTCGGGCGGGTCGGGCCAGCGACCCGGCCCGACCAGGTCCTGAGCGATCGCGATCAGGCCGAGTGCGGCTACTGCCGCGGCCACGAGCAGCCCGGCGAGAAGCGCACGCGGCCACTGCAACAGCCAGCCGAGACGCAGCGCGGCGACCGTGAGGGCCCCGGCCGCCAGAGCGCCGACGACGACGCCGGCGCCGCGCCGCGCCCGCCTCATCGCGGCGGCTCCCGGCCGGGCGCGCGCGCCAGACCGGCCGGCACCGGCCCCGCTGCCAGCAGGCCGGCGCGGACGGCCGCCAGCGCGACGAGGGCCCGCTGCGCTGCGTCGGCGTCCAGGGCGGACGACCCGAACCGGGCCCGGGCGTACAGCCGCCGCAGGTCCTCGAGCGCCGCCTGCTCGGGCTCCCCCGGCAGCAGCCCGGCGAGCAGGGTCGCGGTGAACTCGGTCGGCGTCTGCGCCGGCAGGCGCGGGACGCCGGCCGCCGCGGCGCCCTCCTCGAGGCGGAGCCAGCAGGCGATGACGGCGTCCCGGGGCGCGCGGTGCGCCGGATCCATCAGTTCCTGCTCGGCCGCGGCGAGCGCCCGGTCGACCATGGGCCGCGCATCGGCGACGCCCGCCGGGCCCGCCCGCAGGGCAGCGCCAGGGCCGGGCGGGGGGACCCGATCCGGACGCGCCCGGCGGTGGCGCAGGAGCAGTGTCACCAGCGCCCCGACGATCAGCACGCCGAACACGATCAGATCCTGGACCGGCGCCTCGACGCTGAGCAGGGTCCGCGCGGGGGAATCGCCCTGCAGACTGTCGTCGGTCTCCGGCGGCGGCGGCCCGGGGTCGCCGACGGGTCCAGGCTGACGGCGATCGGCCGGCCGGGGTCGCGCGGAGCGGGACCGGCGGTGGCGGCGGCAAGCACGGCGAGCGCGAGCAGGGCGACGACGGCGACGGCCATGCCGACCACACCGGCCGAGCCGCGCGCTCCACCCGCCGGCCACGCCCCGCCCGCCCGCCGCCCGTTCACGACGAGGGAAGCCCGAGCAGGTCGCGGGCCTGCGAGGTGGACATCGGCGGTCGCTGCAGCTCCGTGGCGAGCCGGGCGGCGCGCTCGACGAGCTCGGCGTTCGACCGCACCTGCCGGCCGCGGGCATACACGATGTTGTCCTCCATCCCGACGCGCAGGTGGCCACCGAGCGGAAAGGGCGGCGGCGAGCACCGGCAGGTGGGTGCGGCCGATGCCGGTCGCCGACCACGAGGTCACCTGCGGCGGCAGCGCCTGGACGCCCGCGACGAGCGCCTGGGCGGTGCCCGGCATGCCGCCGGGAACGCCGAGGACGAAGTCGCAGTGGACCTTCCCCCCGTAGGGCAGGCCGCAGGTGTCGAGCAACCGGTGCAGGGCGGCGACGTGGCCGAGGTCGAACAGCTCGAACTCGGGCACCACCTGCGCCTCGCGGGCCGCCTCGTACAGCTCGACCATGAACGGCCAGGGGTTCAGGAAGACGTCGTCCCCGAAGTTCACGGTGCCGCAGGTCAGGGAGCACGAGTCGGGCGCCGCCTCGAGGACCCGCAGCCGCGCGTCCAGCGGGTCGTGCACGCTGCCGCCGGTGGAGAGCTGCACGACGAGGTCCGTGCCCTCGCGCAGCGCCGCGACGGTCTCCTTCAGGCGACCGAGGTCGAGGGTGGGGCGTGCGTCCGCGTCGCGGATGTGCACGTGGACGAGCCCCGCGCCGGCGGCCTGGCACGCCTTCGCCTCGGCGACGAGCTCGTCCAGCGTGGTCGGCAGCTGCGGGACGTCGGTTTGCAGGTGCTCGGCGCCCGTGGGCGCCACGGTGATCAGGGTGCTCGCCACGCGCCCATCTTGGCGTACGGCCCCGACACTCTCCTACCCCTCGCGCTCCCCCTCACCGGCGCGATCAGGGCGCGACGACGACCTCTTGCGACGCCGGGACGCCGTCGGCGGTCAGCGTCGCGTCGACCGGCGTCGAGCGCTTGACCAGGGCGAGCGCGACGGGACCGAGCTCGTGGTGACGGGCCGCGGTCGTGACGAAGCCGACCTGCCGATCGCCGTTGAGCACCGCATCGCCGTGCTTCGGCAGCGTGTGCTCCGAGCCGTCCAGGTGCAAGAACACCAGCCGCCGTGGCGGACGGCCCAAGTTGTGCACCCGGGCGACGGTCTCCTGCCCGCGGTAGCACCCCTTCTGCAGGTGGACGGCCGTGCGCAGCCAGTCGACCTCGTGCGGGATCGTGCGGTGGTCGGTCTCGAAGCCCAACCGGGGACGCCACGCCGCGACCCGGAGGGCCTCCGCCGCCCAGGTCCCCGCCAGGGGCACGGACGCCGCCAGCGCCGAAAGCTCCTCGCGGGGCAGCGGGACCTCGGCGAACGCGCGCTCGCGCCCCGGGTGCGCAGCCTCGTCGACCCCGGCGTACGAAGCGCTGGTCGGGCCGAGCGCCGGCCACGGGTCCACCCACACTGCGGGGGCGCCGTGCTCGACCCGGAGACGCTCGGCGAGCGCGGGGGCGGCGCCCACCACGGCATGGCGAGCGGTGACGTCGGCGACCTCGACGCGGAGCATGAAGCGCATCCGTTCGAGCCAGTCGTGCAGTGCCGAAGCCGTGCCGGGCTCGACGGTGATCCAGACGGTGCTGCCGTCGTCCACCAGGTGCAGGTCGTGCTCGACGTGGCCGTGCGGGGTCAGCACGAGCGCCTCCCGGGCCTCGCCCGGCGCGCAGTCGAGCAGCGACTGCGAGGTCAGGGAGTTGAGCCAGGAGAGGCGGTCGGGGCCGGTGACCGTCAGCACACCGCGGTGCGACAGGTCGACCGCGGCCTCACCGGCCTCCAGCCGGCGCTGCTCGTGCACCGGGTCGCCGTAGTGCCACGGCACGCCGGCGTCCGGGCCCTCGCCCTCGACCGCCCCCGGCACGTCCAGCAGCGGGGAGCGGTGAGCAGGGGCCGCTACGGTCCCGTCGGCTGGTCCGTGGGCGGCGGTCTCGTCGGTGACGCTCATGGCGACGTCAGCGTCTCAGGACGCGGGCTTAGTCCCGGCGCCCGCTTCGGCGGCGCCCGCTTCGGCGGCGCCCGCTTCGGCGGCGCCCGCACCGGCCGCGGCGCACACGGCGCACACCCCGTCGAGGGAGAGGTGACCGACGTCCGTGACGAAGCCGTAGCGGGCGATCACCTCGTCAGCGAGCTGTTGCGCGCGGCGGACGTCTGCCGTCTGGACGTCGCCGCAGCGCCGGCACACCAGATGGATGTGGTCGGCATGCGTGGCGAGGTGATAGCTGGGCGCCCCGTGCCCGAGGTGGGTGTGCGCGACGACGCCGAGTTCCTCGAGGAGCTCCAGGGTGCGGTACACCGTCGACGGGCTCAGCGACGGCGCCAGCGCCTGCACCTGCTCCCAGACCTGGTCCGGGGTGGCGTGGCCGAGCCGCTCCAGAGCGTCGATCACGAACCGGCGCTGCGGGGTCGCGCGCAGACCCCGCGCGCGCAGGACCGCGTCGAGCTCCTCGGACACCTCCGGCACCCCCTCAGTCTAGGTGGGGGGTCTCAGGCCTCGGGAACCCGCTTCAGCCTCGCCGAGGCGTGCGACGTCAGCGGGACGCCGACCGCGGCCATGTCCATCACCCAGAGCAGGTCACCCTCGACGAGGCCGTACATCCGGGTGGCGGCCGAGTAGTCCTTCGCGGTCCGCGTCCGCACGACGGCGTCGGTCTCGAGCGTGACCCGGGGGCCGTCGGCGGCGCCGTGGTAGATCTCGACGTAGCCGGTGGGATGCGCGAGCAGCACCTCGACGGGGGTCCCGGGGGCCGTGTCGGGCTCCGTATCCGGGTTCTCGGCGTGCTCGCCCGGCTGCGGCGCGGCGGGGCGCCAGTAGCCGGTCTCGGACGCGAGCGGCCGGACCTGCCGGCCCTCGTCGTCCAGCAGCCAGGTGCGGGAGGCGTAGGCGAGGAACGGACGGCCGTCGTGTGTGAACGACACCTCCTGGCCGAAGCGAAGGTCTCTCTCCATCGTCGGGTAACCGACGATGCCGGCGCCTGCCCATCGGCCGACGAGCCAGGCGAGCGGGATCAGTGGCGCCGGGAGGTCGGCGTCGAGCTGGATGGGCACGTGTCGGGCGGCCTCTCTCAGCGCTGGCCCTTGAAGAGCTTGTAGACGACGAAGACCGCGAACCACGCGATCGTCAGCGCCGACAGGCACAGCAGGGTGAGGTACACGGCTTCGAGCACGCACCGATCCTAATCAGCTGGATCCTTCTCAGCCCGCGAACAGGCGGGCCACGGCGTAGGCGACGACGCCGGAGGCGGCGACCGGTGCAGCGGCCGACGCGATCAGGACCGCGGCACCGCGATTGCCGGCCGCGCCGGCGAGCAGCCGGTCGAGCGCCGCGGCCACGCCCGCCACCGCCAGCCCGATCAACAGCCCGGCCCCCAGCTGTGACGGGACGGCCAGGCGGCCCGCCACGACGGCTGCGATCGTCCCGGACACGAGCCCCGCCCACCCGGTCAGAGCACCCGACCACGGCAGGGCGGCCGGCAGCCGGGCTGCGGCGACGGCGGCCGCCCCGACGAGTACGCCGGCGGTACCGAGGGTCGTGCGGGGCACGAGCAGCCACCCCGCGGCGAGGACGGCCACCACCTCGCCGGCATGGGTACCGGTCAACGACTCGACCAAGCCGTCGCGCGGCACGGGTCGCAGCGATCTCCCGAACGAAGGCGAGCAGCACGACGAGCGCCAGCAGCGCGGCGAACCACGCCAGCGGCCTGACCCGCCCCTGGACGACGAGGGCGAGCGCGACGCCCGCCCACCCTGCGATGGCGACCGCGATTCCGCTGCCGCGTGCACCGGGTAGGCCGAAGAGGGCCGGCCAACCCAGCGCGAGGCAGAGCACGACCAGCGCGAGGGCCGCCGCGAGGACTCCCGTGCCCGAGTACGCCGACAGCGCGACCAGCGCCGCGAGTGCGACCGAGGCCAGGGCCCCGAGGACGGCGTTCACCCGGGCATCCTGGCAGACGCCGCACCGATCACCGGGAGGTCACCGGGCGATCACCGAGGGATCAGCGCGGGGCGGGCGCGGGGCCGCCAGCCTGGTGCAGGACCTCCTGGTGCAGGACCCATGCCGCCACGCGCTCGACCAGCTCCGGCGTGGCGGCCGCCTCGGCGTGACCGAAGCCGCTCTCCACCCAGAGCTCGACCGGCCCCCGAGCCGCCTCGACGAGCCAGCGCGCGTGGTCGAGGGGGAAGTAGCGGTCGGCGTCCCCGTGCACCACCAGCAGGGGCGCGGGCGCCAGCCGGCCCGCGAGGGCGTCCGGCGGCTCGGGCCACGGGTCCCAGCCCCGGGGCGCCACCCTCGTGCCGTAGCCGGCGGCCAGCACGCGCCGGCCGATCGGGGTCTCGATGCCGCGGTGCAGCAGCCGCATCGGCCGGGTCCCGCGGTAATGCCAGCGGCTGGGTGCGCTGACGGCGACGACCGCGTCGACGGCGTCCGGCGTCCCGGCCACGAGGGCGGCGTAGCGCACCGCCACGCCTGCGCCGAGGGAGAAGCCGACCGGCACGATCCGGCGGTACCCGAGCAGGCGGGCCCAGCCGGCGGCGGCGGCCAGGTCGAGCACCTCCAGGTCACCCACGGTGCTGAGGCCGCCGGAACCGCCGTGCCCGCGGAAGTCGAACGCCACCACCCCGGCGGCCCGGGCCAGCACTCGCGCCATGCCGCGCGCGACGGTCCCCGACGACGACCCCGTGAAGCCGTGCGCGACGACGAACGCGAGCTCACGATCCCCGCCCGGGGCCGGGCTGTGCCGGGCGAGCACGGGGACGCCGTCCGCGGCGAGCAGCACCCGCTCGCCGGGTCCTCGCCGCGGGCTGTGATCACGATTCGCTCTCCGGGTGGATGGACTCTCCGGGGTGGACGGACTCTCCCGGCTGGACGGAGTCTCCGGGGTAGACTCAGGCTCTCTCGCGTCCCGCAACGGCGCGGCGTGCGACCGCCGGAACACTACCGGCCGCGCGTGCGGGCGCCCTGCGGTGGCCCGGCACCGGCACTGCCCCCGGGAGGTCCCATGGCCCAGCTGCTGCTCCTCACCAACGCGCTCGCCCCCTCGTCGGAGGTGCTGCCGGCGCTCGGGCTGCTCCCCCACCAGGTGCGGGTACTGCCGGCCGAGGCGGCCGTCCTGGTGGACGCGCCGCCCGCGGACGCCGTCGTCGTCGACGGCCGCCGCGACCTCGCCGGCGCCCGTTCGCTGTGCCGGCTGCTGCGGACCACCGGCCTGTCCTCACCGCTGCTGCTCGTGCTGACCGAGGGCGGGATGGCCGCGGTCGCGGCGGACTGGGGCGCCGACGACGTGGTGCTCGACAGCGCGGGGCCGGCGGAGGTCGAGGCGAGGCTGCGGCTGGCGCTCGGGCGTTCCCGGCTCACCGAGGCCGCGCTGGAGCCGGAGACGCCGGAGATCCGGGCGGGGGACGTCGTCGTCGACGAGACCACGTACAGCGCCAAGGTGCGCGGGCGGGCGCTCGACCTCACGTACAAGGAGTTCGAGCTGCTGAAGTTCCTCGCGCAGCACCCCGGCCGGGTGTTCACCCGCGCCCAACTGCTGCAGGAGGTGTGGGGGTACGACTACTTCGGGGGCACCCGCACCGTCGACGTCCACGTGCGCCGGCTCCGCGCAAAGCTGGGGGTCGAGCACGAGGCGCTGATCGGCACGGTGCGGAACGTGGGATACCGGTTCGTGCCGCCGGGGCGCGACCGCGGCGCGGTGCCCGACACCGTCGACGCCTGACCACCGGACCCTCGTAGGGTGCGGCCATGAGCGCCGAGGCCCTGCGTCCGCCCGGGGACGGGACCGCGCGCGTGCTCGTGGCGGGGCGGCTGGCGACTGACGTCGTCGAACGGGTGGAGAGGCTGCTCGCCGCCGCCACCGACGCCGACGGCGTCCAGCCGCTGAGCGAACACGTGTGGCTGCACCTGCGCCACGGCGGTGAGGGGCCCGACCAGAACCTGCTCGTCGTACTCGCGGCGCCTGGCGACACCGCTGGTGAGATCGCCGGGTACGCGCACCTCGACCCCACCGACCCCGTCGCCGGCCCGTCCGCCGAGGTCGTCGTCCACCCGGCCCATCGCGGCCGCGGCTTCGGCCGCATGCTCGTGGAAGCCGCGCTGGAGGCGGCCCCGGGGCACCGGCTGCGGCTGTGGGCTCACGGCGACCACCCCGCGGCTCGCGCGCTCGCGGCGTCGCTCGGCTTCAGCGAGGCGCGCCGGCTGGAGCAGTGGCGCCGCAGCCTGCGTGTGCCGCTGCCCGACGCTCCCCTGCCGCCTGGCGTGCGGCTGCGGACCTTCCAGCCCGGAGCGGACGACGAGGCGTGGCTCGCCCTGAACGCCGCTGCCTTCGCGGACCACCCCGAGCAGGGCTCCTGGACGCTAGGGGACCTGCACGCGCGGATGGCCGAGGCCTGGTTCGACCCGCAGGGATTCCTGCTGGCCGAGACCGAGGACGGCGAGCTCGCCGGCTTCCACTGGACGAAGGTGCACGGCGGCGAGGCGCACGAGCACGAGCACGGGCACGGGCACGAGGCGATCGGCGAGGTGTACGTCGTCGGGGTGTCGCCGACGCAGCAGGGACGGGGCCTGGGCCGGGCCCTCACGGTGGCGGGACTGCGCCACCTGCGCAGCCGGGGGCTGAACCAGGCGATGCTCTACGTGGAGGCCGACAACGGCGCGGCGCGGGCGGTGTACCGCGGGCTGGGCTTCACCTGGTGGGACACCGACGTGATGTTCCTCCGCGCGACCCCGTGAGCAGTTCGGCTTCCCGTGACACCATCGGAGCATGACCAGCCCCGCGACGAGAGCCACGGTCGGCACGCCGCGGGCGGCGGTGGCCGCTGCACCGAGGCGGCGGACCTCCCCTCCCGACCTGGCGCCGGCGGACGCCGCCCGGCGTGGATCCGACCGCTTCCTCGACCGGGAACTCTCGTGGCTGGCCTTCAACGAGCGCGTCCTCGAGCTCGCCCGGGACCCCCAGATGCCGCTGCTCGAGCGGGTGCGCTTCCTGGCGATCTTCGCGAACAACCTCGACGAGTTCTTCATGGTCCGCGTCGCCGGCCTGAAGCGGCGGATCGCGACCGGCCTCGCCGTCACCGCCGCGAGCGGCCTGGAGCCGCGCGAGGTGCTCGACACGATCTCCCGGCGGGCGCACGAGCTGCAGATCGAGCACGCGGCCGTCTACCGCGACGAGGTCGAGCCGGCGCTCTCCGAGGCCGGCATCAGCGTCGTCCACTGGGAGCTGCTGCCCGCGGCGGAGCAGCAGCGGCTGCACGCCTTCTTCCGCGACCAGGTCTTCCCGGTGCTCACCCCGCTCGCGGTGGACCCCGCGCACCCCTTCCCGTACATCTCCGGGCTGTCGCTCAACCTCGCCGTCATCCTGCGCAACCCTGTGACCGAGAAGCGGCACTTCGCCCGCGTCAAGGTGCCCCCGCTGCTGCCGCGGCTGCTGCCGGTGGAGGGCGACGAGGGGCACCGCTGGCGGTTCGTGCCCCTCGAGGACGTCATCGCCACGCACCTCGACCAGCTGTTCCCCGGCATGGAGGTGCTCGAGCACCACACCTTCCGGGTCACCCGCAACGAGGACCTGGAGGTCGAGGAGGACGACGCCGAGAACCTCCTGCAGGCCCTGGAGAAGGAGCTGCTGCGGCGGCGGTTCGGGCCACCGGTGCGGCTGGAGGTGGCCGAGGACATCGACCCGTACGTGCGCGACCTGCTGGTGCGCGAGCTCGCCGTCGGCGAGGGGGAGGTGTACACGGTCCCCGAGCCGCTGGACATGCGCGTGCTCAACATCGTCGCCGACATCGACCTGCCCGAGCTGCACTACCCGACGTTCGTGCCCAAGACGCACCGCCAGCTCGCCGAGGTCGAGTCGGCGCAGGCGAGCGACGTCTTCGCCGCCGTCCGGGAGCGCGACGTCCTGCTGCACCACCCTTACGACTCGTTCTCCACCAGCGTGCAGGCATTCCTCGAGCAGGCGGCCGCCGACCCGCGTGTGCTGGCCATCAAGCAGACCCTGTACCGGACCAGCGGCGACTCCCCCATCGTCGACGCGCTCATCGACGCGGCCGAGGCGGGCAAGCAGGTGCTGGCCCTCGTCGAGATCAAGGCGCGGTTCGACGAGGAGGCCAACATCACGTGGGCCCGCAAACTCGAGCAGGCCGGCGTCCACGTCGTGTACGGGATCGTCGGCCTGAAGACGCACGCGAAGCTCAGCCTGGTCGTGCGGCAGGAGTCGAGCGGCCTGGTCCGCTACTGCCACGTCGGCACCGGCAACTACAACCCAAAGACCGCCAGGCTGTACGAGGACATGGGCGTCCTCACGTGCGACCCGGCCGTGGGGGACGACCTCAGCCGGCTGTTCAACCAGCTGTCGGGATACGCGCCGAAGACCGCCTACCGCCGCCTGCTCGTGGCGCCTCGTTCGCTGCGCAGCGGGCTGATCGACAGGATCGAGCGGGAGATCGGGAACGCGGAGGCCGGCCTGCCCGCCGGCATCCGGTTCAAGATGAACTCGATCGTCGACGAGGCCCTGATCGACGCGCTCTACCGGGCCTCGCAGGCCGGCGTCCCCGTCGACGTCGTCGTCCGGGGGATCTGCGCGATCCGGCCCGGCGTGCCGGGCCTGTCGGAGAACGTGCGGGTCCGCAGCATCCTCGGACGCTTCCTGGAGCACTCGCGCATCTTCTGGTTCGCCGGCGGCGGCGACCCCGTGGTCTACATCGGCAGCGCCGACATGATGCACCGCAACCTCGACCGCCGGGTCGAGGCGCTGCTGCGCATCAAGGACCCCGCGCATCTGGCCGAGCTCGCCGAGCTGCTCGAGCTGTGCATGGATCCCGGGACGTCGTCCTGGCACCTCGGGGCGGACGGCAGCTGGACCCGTCACAGCACCGGCCCTGACGGCGAGCCGCTGCGCGACCTGCAGGCCCACCTCATCGCCACGCGTCCCCGGCGCCGAGCGGGCCGCCGGAGGTGAACCCCGAACTGGCGGCGGGGGTGCTCTGCTGGCGCCGGGCGCGGGACGGACTCGAGGTGCTCCTCGTCCACCGGCCGAGGTACGACGACTGGTCCTGGCCGAAGGGCAAGACCCGCTCGGCCGAGCTCCTGCCCGTGACGGCCGTGCGGGAGGCCGCGGAGGAGACCGGCCACGTCGTCCGCCTGGGACGCCCCCTCGGGCAGGTCCGGTACCTGCTGGAGGGCGGGCGCCCGAAGGAGGTGACGTACTGGGCGGCCGTGCCGACGGGCGTCGACGCCCCCGAGAACGCCACCCCCGAGAACGCCACCCCCGAGGTGGACGGCTTGGCGTGGCTGCCGGTGGCGGAGGCGCGGGCAGTGCTCACCCGGGCCGCGGACGCCGCCCCCCTCGACGTCCTCGAGAAGCACGCGGCGGCCGGCGAGCTCGACACCGTGCCGCTGCTCGTCGTCCGGCACGGCACGTCCCGCCCGCGCGACTCGTGGGCACACGTGGACGCCGACCGGCCGCTGGTGTCCGCCGGCCGGCGGCAGGCCCGCGCACTGGTGCCGCTGCTGGCCTGCTGGTGCCCTGAACGGATCGTCAGCTCCCCCTGGCGACGCTGCATGGAGACGGTCGCCCCCTTCGCGCAGGACGCGTCCCTGCGGGTCGTGACGAAGGAGTTCCTCAGCGAGGTGGGCGCCGCCCGGTCCCCCAAGCGCACGAGACGGCAGGTGCAACGGCTGCTCGACCGGGGGCAGCCGGCGCTGCTGTGTACCCACCGGCCCGTGCTCGGTGAGGTGTTCACGGTGCTGCGCGACGCCGCGCCCAGCGACGTCGCCGCGGAGGTGCCCCGCAAGGACCCGTTCCTCGCACCCGGAGAGGTGCTGGTCGCGCACGCGCTCGCCACCGAACCCGCCCAGGTCGTAGCCGTGGAGCGGCATCAGCCACGGGCGTGAGCCACTCCGCCGCGTCACCGTGCGTTCATCGCGGCACTGCCGCCCGTCATCCATCCCGGGTGGGCATGTTCACCCCTCGTTCACGACGACCGGACCGTCGCTTCACTTCGCGCACCTACCGTCAGCGCCGGGCGTCAGCCGCGCCCGTCCGGCACGAACCCGAACGGTGCTCGGACCACCTGTTCCGACTGCGAAGGACACGACTCAGTGAAGCTCTCCCGGTCCGCCCGCGTGGGTGGCATCGCCCTGGTGGGCGCCCTGGCGCTGGCCGCCTGTGGCTCCGACAACAACAGCGGCTCCTCCAGCACGAGCACGACCACGGGTGGCGCCGCCGCGTCCTCCTCCTCCGCCGTCAGCGGCACCATCGACGGCGAGGGCTCGACGGCCCAGAAGAACGCGCTCGACGAGGCCGTCTCCGACTTCACGGGCCAGAACTCGGGCGCCAAGGTGAACTACAACGCCACCGGCTCCGGCGCCGGCATCAAGTCGTTCAACGGCGGCCAGGTCGACTGGGCGGGTTCCGACTCGGCGCTCAAGACGGACCCGGCCGCAGGTGCGAGCACCTCGGAGACGGCTGACGCGCAGAAGCGCTGCGGCGGCAACGAGGCCTGGAACCTCCCGCTCGTCGCCGGACCGATCGCCGTCGCCTACAACGTGCCCGGCGTCTCCAAGCTCGTGCTCACGCCGCAACTCGTGGCGCAGATCTTCCAGGGGAAGATCACGCAGTGGAACGACCCGGCCATCGCCAAGGTGAACTCGGGCGTTCCGCTGCCCAACCAGAAGATCACGGTCTTCTTCCGCTCGGACGAGTCGGGCACGACGGAGAACTTCGAGAAGTACCTCGCCGGCGCGGCGCCGCAGGACTTCACGGCGACGCCGTCGAAGAAGTGGTCCGGAACGACGGGCCAGGGCGCTGCGAAGTCGGCCGGCGTGGCGCAGGGCATCAAGAGCACCGCCGGTGGCGTCGGCTACGTGGAGTGGTCGAACGCCAAGGACAACAGCCTCGGCGTGGCCCAGATCGACAACGGCGGCGGGGCGGTCGAGCTCTCCGCGGAGTCGGCGGGCAAGGCCGTCGAGGCCGCCCAGCCTGCGGGCCAGGGCAATGACCTGCGGCTCAAGCTGGACTACGCGACGAAGACGCCGGGCGTGTACCCGATCGTCCTCGTCACCTACGAGATCGTCTGCTCGAAGGGCCTGGACAGCAGCAAGGTACCGGTGCTCAAGTCCTTCCTGAAGTTCCTGGCCCTGGCCGACACGCAGAAGAAGCTGGCCGACATCGGCTACGCGACCCTGCCGGACTCCGTGCTGACCAAGGTCAACACGGCGATCGACGCCATCAGCTGATCGGACAGGAACGTCCATGAGCAGCATCACCGGCCACTCCGAACTCGACGCCGCACCCTCCGGCGACGTCGCCGGCTCGACGAGCCGGCGAGGCGACCGCATCTTCGCGGGTCTGTCGGTCGGGTCCGGGGCGCTGGTCGTCGCACTCATCGCCGCGGTGGCGGTGTTCCTGCTGGCCCGGGCGATCCCGTCGCTGGCCGCGAACTCGTCCAACTTCCTCACCGCCCGGGTGTGGAACCCGGGCGACAACCCGCCGCAGTTCGGCATCCCCGACCTGCTGTGGGTGACAGTGATCTCCTCGGTGGTCGCGATGGTGATCTCGGTGCCCGTCTCCGTGGGCGTGGCGCTCTACCTCACCCAGTACGCGCCACCACGGCTGGCGCGGCCGTTCGCCGCCACCATCGACCTCCTCGCGGCGGTGCCGTCCATCGTGTACGGGCTCTGGGGCGCGTACGTCGTGCTCAACTACCTCGACGGGATCCAGACGGGGATCGGGAAGGTGCTCGGCTGGATCCCGCTGTTCAGCCTCCAGAACACGCCGATCTCCAACTCGATCTTCGCGGGATCCGTCATCCTCGCGATCATGATCCTGCCGATCGTCACCGCCCTCAGCCGCGAGGTCTTCGCCCAGACGCCAACCGCGCACATGGAGGCGGCGCTGGCGTTGGGCGCCACCCGCTGGGAGGTCATCCGGACGGCGGTGCTGCCCTTCGGCCGCCCCGGCGTCATCTCGGCCTCGATGCTGGGCCTCGGCCGCGCCCTCGGCGAGACGATCGCCGTCCTCTTCATCATCAACACTGTGCCCACGTTCTCGTGGTCGGTCTTCACGGGTGGCGAGACCTTCGCCTCGCGCATCGCCCGGGACGCCGGGGAGTTCGACACCCCGGAGAAGACCGGCGCCTACATCGCGGCCGGTCTCGTGCTCTTCGTCCTCACGTTCGCGGTCAACGCGGTGGCCCGGGTCGTCATCGAGCGCAGGAAGGCCTTCACGGAGTGAGCACCCTGGCGTCGAGCGCCTCGAGCACGCGCCCCACCCCGCCGGCCGCGGTCGTCGGGGGCCACGTCAGCGGCCGGCGGAAGTTCGCGGACCGCCTCGCGACAGTCCTCGTCCACGCCGCCTTCGTGCTAGCGGTCGTCCCGCTGGTCTGGATCCTGTGGACCGTCCTGAGCAAGGGCCTGTCACTGGCGCTGCAGGCGCAGTGGTGGACCAACAGCCAGGCAGGGGTCAGCCCGCGCAGAGCCGGGGGCGGGGCGTATCACGCGATCATGGGGACGATCCTCACCGCGGGGCTGACGGCCCTCATCGCTGTGCCGATCGCGGTGTTCACGGCGATCTACCTCGTCGAGTACGGCCGGGGCAGGTTCGCACGCATCGTCAGCTTCATGGTCGACATCCTGACCGGCATCCCGTCGATCGTCGCCGCGCTCTTCATCTACGCCGTCTGGGTCGGCCTGCTGGGCGGCCGGCGAGTGGGTTTCGCGGTCTCGCTCGCACTCGTGCTGCTGATGATCCCGGTGGTGGTCCGGTCCACCGAGGAGATGCTCAAGCTGGTGCCCAACGAACTCCGGGAGGCGTCGTACGCTCTCGGCGTCCCGAAGTGGAAGACCATCACCCGGATCGTGCTGCCGACGGCCGCCAGCGGCATCATCACGGGGGTGCTCCTCGGCCTCGCGCGCGTGATGGGCGAGACGGCACCCTTGATCATCCTCGCCCCCTACACCGCCTTCATCAACATGAACCTGCTGAGCGGGAACATGGCAGCGCTGCCTACGCTCATCTTCACGAACTTCGGGAGCAACATCCCGGCGCAGAACGCGCGGATGTGGGCTTCAGCTCTCACCCTCATCGTGCTCGTTTTGATACTCAACCTCGCGGGCCGGTTCGTCGCCCGCTTCTCCGCGGTTCGCCGCTGACCGCCCCGACTCCGGACCTCTTCAGGACAGGACACCCTGTGGCACAGCGCATCGACGTCAAGGACGTCAGCATCTACTACGGCTCCTTCAAGGCCGTCGAGGACGTCTCGATGACCATCGAGGCGCGATCCGTGACGGCCTTCATCGGCCCGTCGGGGTGCGGCAAGTCGACCTTCCTGCGCACGCTCAACCGGATGCACGAGGTCATTCCCGGCGGTCGGGTCGAGGGCACTATCGAGCTCAACGGGCGCGACCTGTACGCGAACGGCGCCGACCCGGTCGCCGTCCGGCGCACGGTGGGCATGGTGTTCCAGCGGCCGAACCCCTTCCCCACCATGTCGATCTTCGACAACGTCGCGGCCGGACTGCGCCTGAACGGAGAGAAGAACAAGAAGCGGCTGTCGGAGGCGGTGGAGAGGTCGCTGCGCGCCGCGAACCTCTGGAAGGAGGTCGAGGACCGCCTCGACAAGCCCGGCGCGGGGCTGTCCGGAGGTCAGCAGCAGCGGCTCTGCATCGCGCGCGCGATCGCCGTCGAGCCGCAGGTGCTGCTCATGGACGAGCCGTGCTCCGCGCTCGACCCGATCTCCACCCTCGCCATCGAGGACCTGATCTGCGAGCTCAAGCAGAACTACACGATCGTGATCGTCACGCACAACATGCAGCAGGCAGCCCGGGTCAGCGACCGCACGGGATTCTTCAACCTCCAGGCGACAGGGAAACCCGGTCACCTCATCGAGATGGACGACACCACGAAGATCTTCAGCAATCCCCATCAGAAGGCGACGGAGGACTACATCTCCGGCCGGTTCGGCTGAGCACGCCCGCCGTCAGGGGGAAGGGCTGGACGACCTGCCCGCGGACGGGCTCGGTGTCGGACCCGGTGTCGGCGGCCCCTGCTGCCCGGGGGCGAGCACTGCCTGAGTCCCCGGCCGGATCACGGTGCGCTCGATGGTCACCGACGCCACCCCGAAGCCGCCGACAGTGATCTCGTCATAGGCGACGACCTGACCGGCGCGCTCCCCAGCCCGAGCGATGTAGAGCAGGGTCGCGTCGAGTGGGACGGGGGTGCCGTCGGCGACCTGGTGCATCGTGTCGGAGGTGATCCCGGCCCCGCCCGTCGACCCCTCGATCATGATCCTGGTGCCCGACGGGTCGAGCTTGACGGACCGGGAGTGGAAGTGCCCGGCGAGCACGACCGGCACATGTCCGAGCAACGGCGGGACGGCGTACGGCTCGTGCACGGCTGCGACTGCGACCGGCTGCGTGGGGTGGCTGGTGTTCCAGGCCTGGACGACGTCCGAGAGCCGGCCTCCCGCCCGGACCTCCGGATCCGACGACGCCGCCCAGTCAGGGCGAGGTGAGGCGGACGGGGAGGCCGCCGCGGTCGGCGTCCCGCCGGACGTGCCTGGCGTCCTGGTCGGCGTCGGCGGGGGCTTCGCCGGTACCGACGGGCTGGGCAGCGGGTCGATGGGCGCATTGGCGTCGGGAGTGAACCTCGGGTCGCCGACGCCCGCGAGGACCAAGCCCTTGACCACTTTGACGTCACCGTCGAGCACGATCGCGTTCGGGTTCTGCGCGACAGCCGCTTGCGTCCGCAGCGAGTCGTGGTTGCCGCGGACGAAGACATACGGGACGCCGACGTCCTTGATCCTCGACAGGATGCCGGACTCGACCTCGGTGCCCCACGTGGTGATATCGCCGGTGTCGAGAACGAGGTCGACGTTGAACTGCTTGACGAGGCGCTGGGTCAGGTCGAAGCCCAGAGGGTTGAGGTGGATGTCCGAGACGTGGAGCACCGTGACCACGTCGTCCGTCGCCGGGACGACCGGCAACTGGTCGCTGGTCGCGTAGAGGGTGGTGATCCCGCCGACGATGTCCGCGAGGCCGCTGCGGTAGGACTGGAGCCGGCGCATGAGGCTCGACGCCTGACCCGCCACGTACGGAGCTTGCCCGAGCAGACCGGTGAACTTGGGTTGGGCGAACTTGTCGGGGTCGAAGGTGACGGCGCCGACTCCCCCGACGACCACGAGGACGACGGCGACCGCGCTCGCCACCTCGGCCGTGCGGGTCCACCGCCGCCGGTAGACGAGAAGCGAGAGCAGCAGCGCGCCGGCGAGCGCGCACAGGGCGGTGGTCCCCGCGGCCTGGAGCGCGGCCGTGCGCAGCTGGTCAGGGGCGGATGTCCGGAGGGCGTTCAGCTCGGTCGGGGAGTTGATGAGCGCGCGGGCGCCCTCGAGGTCCACCTCGGAGATGCGGGCCTGGATGGCGAACGGCGCGACGTGCGTGGCGAAGCTGACCTGCCCGGCCGGCGGGAGGAGCAGCGTGACGCCGGGCGAGAGGGTCGGCACTACAGCGACCTCGGCCTGGATCGGGCCCACCTGGGTCGTGGTGGACGGGGCGAGCGCGGCGCCGATCGCGGCCCCGACGACCCCGATCAGGAAGACGCCGAAGGCGTGCATCAGATGGGCCCGCCAGCCCGGCGCCAGCATCCAGGACCGGACACGGGCAGCACGCTGCCGAAGGTCCGCCGCAGCGGATGAGTGGGCGGCCCGAACCGCAGCGAGGTCCTCTGCCATCGCGACCATTCTCCGCCACGGCACCGACGCACCGGACGGGGAGGGCGCGCCTCGGCGCGGACGACCGGGGAAGGTCAGGGCGTCGGGCGACGGGGAGGGCGCGCCTCGGCGCGGACGACCGGGAAGGTCAGGGCGTCGGGCCGGGAGCGCCTGACGGCGCAACGGCCGCTCGTAGCGGCTTCAGATGGGACCCGGGGCTACCGCGGCCCGACGCCTGGTGAGACCCCGGAGGGTGTCACCGTGAGGACCCAACGTGTCCTCGGCCGCGAGTGTTCCCGCCCGGACGACGCATATTCGCGCCGCGCACCAAGCACACCGGCAATGAACGGGCTGCGCCTTCCGGCTGTTAGTTGAGCCGGCCCTCGCGCCAGCGGCCGGCGGCGACCTCGAGCTGCTGGCCCGTGCGCAACAGGTCGGCGGCGCGGCGGGTGCGTCGCTCGGCCCGCCCCCCGTCGTGCTCGTCGTCCGCGAGGAGAGCCCATCCGGTCGACACGACCCGGCAGAACGCCGCCGCCCGCTCGAGAGCGACGGCGAAGTCACCGGTGAAGGCGCCGGCGAGAACGGCGTCCGCGAGGGCGACCACCTCGCCGGCCCCGGGCGGCTCGGCGACGCCCGCGACGACTTCGTGCACCTGTGCGCGGCGGCGTCCGGTGTCGAAACCGCGGGCGAGGTCGCTCGGATCCCTCCTGATGCCGTCCCTCAAGGCGTACAGCCGCCACAGCGCACCGGGCAGGGAATCGGCGGGACGGTCGGCCCACAGCTCGGCGACCTCGTCGATTCCGTGTTCGTCGGTGAGCGCGATCAGCCGTGCGGTCACGACGTCGTCGCCGCTCCGGCCGTGCCGGACCAGGGCTTCCGCAGTGGCGTGCGCGGCCTCGACGCGCTGGGCGGGATCGGGCGCGCCGACGAAGCTGTCGACGGCGGCGGGCCCGAGCAGAGTGGGTCTGCGCGGGCGGTAGCGGCCGGCATTGTCGGTCGTCACGCGCCCCATCGTCGCATCTGTCGTGCGGACCGCCCACCGCTGGCCTTCGCGCGGCCGTGCTTCCGAACCCCCTCGGGGCCGCACAGAGCGTTGTCCGTGTGGTCGTTCGGAGGCCCGAAGCCACGGTTCGGCGCGCCCGTACGCGCCTCCGGGTGCGGGCGCTCATGGGCGCGAGCGAAGGACAGGGGGGTCCCCTCGCTCCGTATGCGCTGCCCCAGTGGGCGGGGCACCACATACGGAGCAAAAGGCGTACCGGGCGCGCCCGCGACTGCGGACGCGCCCGGTACAGGACGTCGGCTGATGCTCAGACGGTCGCCGAGTTGGCCGTGCGGGTGCGCTTCTGCGCCGGCACGAGCGGGGCAACCGAGGAGCGGGTCCGGGCCGGGGTCGGGGCCGGAGTGGCCGACGCGGCGCGGGCGATGACCCGCTTCGCGGCGGTGCGGGCAGCCGAGCGAGTGCTCGTGGTCCGCTTCGGGTTGGCGACGGAACCGGCGCCCCGCGTCGCGGGACGGCTGCTCGCGGTCTTCGCGGCGGGCTTGACCGTGCGCTTGACCGTGGTCTTCGCGGCCGGCTTCACCGTGCTCTTCGCAGCGGGCTTGACCGTGCGCTTGACCGTGGCCTTCGCGGCCGGCTTCACCGTGCTCTTGGCAGCGGGCTTGACCGTGCGCTTGACCGTGGCCTTCGCGGCCGGCTTCACCGTGCTCTTCGCGGCCGGCTTGACCGTGCGCTTGACCGTCGACTTCGCGGCCGGCTTGACCGTCCGCTTGACCGTCGACTTCGCGACCGGCTTCACCGTGCTCTTCGCAGCCGGCTTGACCGTCCGCTTGACCGTCGACTTCGCGACCGGCTTCACCGTGCTCTTCGCAGCCGGCTTGACCGTCCGCTTGACCGTCGACTTCGCGGCCGGCTTCACCGTGCTCTTCGCAGCCGGCTTCACCGTCCGCTTGACCGTCGACTTCGCAGCCGGCTTCACCGTGCTCTTGACCGTGCTCTTCGCGGCCGGCTTCACGGTGCTCTTCGCGGCGGGCTTCACCGTGCGCTTGACCGTCGACTTCGCAGCCGGCTTCACGGCGCTCTTGACCGTGCTCTTCGCGGCGGGCTTCACGGTGCTCTTCGCGGCCGGCTTCACCGTGCGCTTGACCGTCGACTTCGCAGCGGGCTTGACCGTGCGCTTGGCGGTGCTCGTCGACTTGGCGGTCTCCTGGACGCCGGCCTTGCGGCGGGCGGCCGCGAGGCCGATCAGCGCGCCACGGCGGGTGGCGTACGGGCCGGAGGTCGTGATGACCTGGCCGTTGGTGCCGAACAGCGTGAACCGGAACTTGCCAGCGGCGTCGGTGGTGATCGTGTGCTTCGCGGGCACGAGTGCCTCCAGGTGAGTGGCGGCCTCCTGGCCGCCTATCGGTCGGATCGAGCGCCTGTTGTGCTCGTCGAGATCCGTGTTCGGCGGTCCGCGGAAAAAGCTTGATGCTTTCGGGTGAACTTTTTTTCTCGAGGTGGTCGAACGCGCGTCAGCTGAGCACGTCCTTGCGCAGGAAGTGCCACCACGCTGCGGCGTACAGCACGAGCGAATATGCGAGCGACCAGAGCACGCCGCGGGCGACCTGGTCCCAAGCGAGAGTGGGCCCGAGCAGGTCCGTCCATGCGTACTGGTAGTGCGTGGGCAGCGCCTGCCGCCAGTCCCCCAGCGCGGTCACCGCGTCGAGGATGTTGGACACGATGACGAGCAGGACGGCCCCGCCGACGGCGCCCAGCGGTGCGTCCGTCCACACCCCGAGCAGGAACGCCAGGGCCGACACGAACAGCAGCGTCACGGCGAGGTAGGCCAGCACGAGTGCGAGCCGCACCAGGCTGTCCCCGGTGCTGAACGTCGTCCCCAGCGGCGTGCGCGCGGGCGCCCAGCCGAAGAAGAGGCCGCCCGCGAGGTAGGCGACTGCCGGCAGGAGCAGGAGCGCGAACAGCGACAGTGCGAGAGCCACCAGCAGCTTCTGGCGCAGCAGCTGGCCGCGGGGCACCGGAGCGGCGAGCAGGTACCGCAGGCTCGACCAGCTCGCCTCGCCGGCCACCGTGTCACCGGAGAACAGCGCGAACACGACCACGAGCAGGAAGCCCGTCGCCGCGAACAGCGTGAAGAGCGTGAAGTTCGCCGCGCCCTCCGTCGCGAGGTCCACGAATCCGGGCGCCCCACGGCGGTTGCTGCCGTTGCCCAGCTCGAAGGCGCCGACGAGCAGGAACGGCAAGACGACGAGGAATCCGAGGGTGAGCCGGGTGCGCCGGCGCGCCCACTGCCGGCCCAGCTCGACCCGCAGTGGCATCGTGCGCCGCGGAAGGTACCCGTGCGCGGCGCCGTCCGGACCGACGGGACCCTTCTGCGGCCCTGGCACGCCGGTCAATCCGACGTGCGTGCCCCGGGCCGGCATCAGGCCTCCCCCACCAGGGCGAGGAACGCTTCCTCGAGCCCGCGCTGCGGTGTGATGCGGTCGACGGCGAGCCCGTCCGCGACCAGCACTCGCACGAGCTCGCTGCGGGGCGTCCCCACGAGCTTCAGCGTGATCCCGCCGGGATGGACCGCCACGTCCCGCGCGCCGTCCACGGACGCCGCCACCTTCGCGGCCCGCTCCGGCTGGTCGACATCCACCACCAGGGCCGTCGCGGAGCCCACGAGTTCCGTCACCTCGCCCTGCGCCACCAGCCGGCCCTGGTGCATGACGACCACGTGGTCGCAGGTCTGCTCCACCTCGGACAGCAGATGGCTGGAGATGACCACGGTGCGGCCGGTGCCGGCGTACCTGCCGAGGACCTCTCGCATCTCGCGGATCTGCGGGGGGTCGAGCCCGTTCGTCGGCTCGTCGAGCACGAGCAGGTCCGGCAGGCCGAGCATGGCCTGGGCGATCGCGAGGCGCTGCCGCATGCCCTGGCTGTACGTCTTGACCTTGCGGTGCACGTCGTTCCCGAGCCCGGCGATCTCGAGCGCCTCCTCGAGGTGGAGCTCTCGGCAGGCCGGCCGGTGGCGCCCCAGAACAGCCGCAGGTTCTCCAGCCCCGACACGTGCGGCAGGAACCCGGGCCCCTCCACGAACGAGCCGACCCGCGAGAGCACCGGCGCCCCGGGCCGCACCGGATGCCCGAAGATCGTGATGCGGCCCTCCGTCGGCGCGATCAGTCCCATCAACATCCGCAGGGTCGTGGTCTTGCCGGCGCCGTTCGGCCCCAGCAGCCCGAGCACCCAGCCGTGCTCGACCCGGAACGACACGTCGCTGACCGCGCGGAACCCGTCCGCGTACCGCTTCCCGAGCCCCTCGATGGCCAGCGGGACGCCGGCCAGCGCCGGGTCCGCCGGTCCGCCCCGGCGCCGGCGCGCGAGCACGACGAAGCCGCCCACGACCAGGGCCGTGACGACGACGAGAGCGACGGCCCACGGCAACAGTGGCGCCAGGCCCTCGCCACCCAGGACCGTCATGGGCACCACGGGGACGTCGACAGCGCCGCTCCCGGCCAGCGAGACGGTGTAGTACCGGGTGGCTGCGGGCAACGCGTACGCCTGGTCCGTCGTGGACACGACGAGCCGCAGCCGGTGGCCTGCGCCGACATCGCGCACGACCGCCGGCAGCGAGACCCGGACGTCGACGCCCTGCGGCGGCACGCCACTCAGCCGCATCGGGGTGACGAGCTGCTCGGGCAGGGTGGCCGAGCCGCCGGGAGCGACGTCGTACAGCTGGGCGAACAGGGTGGCGTCGTTGCCGCCGGCGACCGTGTCCGCGACCGAGACGTGCAGGCTGACCTCCGGAGAGCCGACGATCCGGACCGTTTCCGGGACGGTGGCCGACTCGAAGACGGCGACCTGGTCGGGCAGCGCCGAGAGCCCGAGGCTGCTGCCCGCGCCCGTGGCGGCCGCGCCGCTGGTGCCCGCACCCCCGCCGATCGCACCCGCGGCGGCGCTGAGCGCGCCCAGCGCGGAGCCGAGCCCGGGCAGCGAGGTGACGGCGGCGGGGACGCCGCCGGCGGGGGCCACGACGAGCTGGCCCGGGCCCCCGATCCGGCTGCCCACGGCATCGCGGAGCGCGATCGCCCGCCGTTGCACGGGCGGCGAGCCCGCCATCCCCGGTACGTCGCCGCGCACTCGCACCTGGGGCGCCGGGTTGCTGTCGGCGCTGGAGATGGTGGCCGCGGGAACGGTCACCTCGAACCGGGTGTCCGCCGGGGAGCCGTCCTTCTTCAGGTAGTGGCCGAACCAGTCGCGGACGAGCTCGCGCAGCCGGTCGGTCTCGTCGAGGCCGCCGTCGTGGCCGCCGCCGTACCAGACCACCTTGACGGGGGTCCCGTTCGCGGCGATGCCGCGGGCGTTGGCGTCGCCCTCCGAGAGCGGGAACAGCGAGTCCGCCTCCCCCTGCACCAGGAGGGTCGGCGCAGTGATCCGGCCGAGGACCGTCGCCGGGCTGGAGGCCTCGAGCAGGCGCAGCCCCTCGGGGGTGGCCGCCCCCGTCGTCGCTGCGCGCACATACGCGTCGCAGATGTCCTTGGCGATGCGCCCCCCGCACGCGACCGACCCGGCTGTTCCGATCGATGTGGCGACGCCCGGCGAGGGCGGGACGGCCGGAGCCTGCCCGGCACCGGCGGCGGCGGAGGCGCTGGGCGCAGGGGCCGCACGCGACGACCCCGAGCCACCCGCCCCGAAGAAGAGGCCGGCCCAGGCCTTCTTGAACACGCCTGAACCCGCGGACGAGGGGCCGCTCACGAGCGCGGCCGGCGTCGAGGGCGGCGCGGCGGCAGCCGCCGGCGCGGCCGCGAACTGCGGGAAGAGGGCCTGGCGCAGGTCGTTCCAGGTGATCTGCGGCGCGATCGCGTCGACGCGGCGGTCGTACCCGGCGAGCAGGAGGGCGAGCGCACCGCCGTAGGAGCCGCCCACCACGCCGACCCGCGGGTCGCCCGGACCGTCCTTGAGCACCTCCGGGCGCGAGGCCAGGAGGTCCAGCAGCTTGCGGGCGTCGGCGACCTCGAAGTCCGGCGCGTCGACGTGCACGAGGCCGCCGCTGGCACCGAAGCCGCGGGCGCTGTAGGCGAGGGCGACGTACCCCTCTTGGGCGAGCAGGCGGGCGTCCTCGTCGAGGTCGGCCTTGCTGCCCCCGAAGCCGTGAGCGAGCAGGACGGCGGGCGCGGGCGCGGCCGCCTCGGGCAGGTACAGGGTGGCGTCGAGGGTCACCGGTTCGGCACCGCCGCCCGGCCGGGGCTCGGGCACACCGGCGATCTTCAGCACCTCGGTGCGGACGGCGGGCTCCTGCCGGGAGACGGCCAGCGCCGTCCCGCCGGCGAGCACGAGGGCGACGGCGACGACGGACGCGGCGACAGCTCGGCGGGAGGCAAGGGCGCGCCTCGAGAGCCTCACTCGCGCGCGTCCGGCTCGGGATCCGTCACGTCGGCCACCTGGGCATGCAGAGCGGCGACGGCGCTGTCGGCGTCCACGGCAACGGCGACGCCGGGGGCACCGGCGCCGACCGTGACCCGGCGCCCGCGCAGGCGCTCGTCCGCCACAACCGGCCAAGCGGTGGTGGCACCGAACGGGGTGATCGTGCCGCGCCGGTAGCCCGTGACCGCGAACGCGGTGTCGGCGTCGGGCATCGACAGGCGCTGGACGCCGAGCAGGGCACGCAGTTTCGGCCAGGCGATCGTCCGGTCGCCCGGCACGAGGACGAACAGGAAGTCTCCCGCTCCGCGCCGCACGACGATCGTCTTGACCACGTCAGCGGGCTGGACACCGCGCGCCTCGGCGGCCTCCGCGAGGCTCCCCACCCGGCCGTGCCGCAGGACCTCATGGGGCAGTCCCAGCTCGGCGAGCGCACGCAGGGCCGCCTCCTCGCCGGGGAGCGCATCCCCGCTCGTGCCGGTCACCGCCGCCTCCTGTTCACGTTCGACGTCGGGTGCGCGCCCCGGGCCCCGTGCGGGCGGGCACGGGCTCAGTCTGACCTGCCGCCCGGCGCCACCGCTCTCCGGGAGGCCGATCGGGCGGCGCCGACCTACCGTCGAGACATGCGGGACGTCGTGAGCAGCCGGCCCCTGCCCGCGCACCCCCGCCCCGTCGCCCCTGTCTCGCGGTCCATTCGGGCTCGAGCGCTGGCCCGCCGGCTCGGCGCCGAGACCCGCGCCCTGCTGCGGGGCCACGACCTCTCGCTCGCCTCCGCCGGCGCGGCGCTCTACGCGGCGCTCACCGTGGTGCCTTCGGTGCTCGTCGCGGTCAGCCTCGCCCAGGTCGTCCTCGGGCGCGACGCCCTGCAGCGCTACGGCGGGGCGCTCGCCGACGCGCTGCCGGGCGCGATCGGCGCGAACGCGGCCGCCCACCGTGTGGTCGACGCCGGCACGGCGCTCGGACCGCTCGGCGTCGTGCTGGCCATCGGGATGGCCACCGCCTACGGCGAGGGCATCAGCCGCGCCCTCGCGCGCTTCGCCCCCGTGGACGGCGACGCCGCCACGCCACGGCTGCTCGTGCGGGTCGCGACGCTGCCGCTGCTGGGCCTCGCTCCGCTGCTGCTGGCCGGCCTGCTGCTGGCGGCGCCCTGGCTCGGGCGGACGGCGAACGCCTCCGGCGCGGGAATCGCGCTCGCGTCCTACGTGTCCCTGACGCTGATCTGGGTGCTCACCTGGCTGCCCCTGACGTGGACGTTCCGCGTGGTGGGGCCCGGACGGCTCCCGTGGCGCACCGCCTTCGCCGGCGCGGTGGTGACCGGTGCCTTCGTCAGTGGCTTCCTGCAGGGGTTCCTGCTGTTCTGCTCGCTGCCGATCGACCTCGCCCGTCCTTTCGGCGGGCTGCCCGGCGTCGGCGTCGCCTGCGCGCTGCTGCTGTGGCTGTGGGTCCTGCACGCCGTGGTGCTCGTCGGCTATGCATTCACCTGGGCGTTGCACGCGGTGCTGCGCGGCGAGGATCTGCAGCGCCTCGTTCTCGACCCCACCCCTTCGGACGCCGTACCCGCCGGGAGACAATGAAGCGCGTGCCCGCTCCCGACAGCTCCGCACCCGCCGAGACCACCGAGACCGCCGAGAGCGCGGCGGAGAGTCCAGCCGCAGCCGGCCTCGACGTCGCCGACCGGATCGCGACCCGCCGTACCCGCGCCGGCCGTCTCGCCCGCGGCACCGTCATCGACCTGTCCCCGCTGCGCCACGCCGACTTCCGCCGGCTCTGGACCGGGAACTCGGTCGCGTTCATCGGCTTCGCCGTCACCGCCGTCGCCGTCCCGGTGCAGGTCTACGACATCACGGGCTCCTCGTTCTGGGTCGGGCTGCTGGGCGCGGTGGGCTTCCTGCCGCTCGTCGTGTTCGGGTTGTGGGGCGGGGCGATCGCGGACGCCGCCGACCGCCGGGTGCTGCTCATCGGGTCGTCGCTCGTGCTGTGGGGCTGCACGCTCGCGCTGCTCCTGCAGGCACTGGCCGGGCTGCGGAGCCTGGCGCTGCTGCTCGTGCTCGTCGCCGTCCAGTCCGGCGCGTTCGCGGTGGCCTCGTCCACGCGCGGCGCGGTCGTGCCCCGCGTGCTGCCGGCGTCCGAGGTCGCCTCGGCCAACACGCTGAACTTCACCGCCAGCACCCTCGCGTCGGCCGCGGGGCCGCTGCTTGCGGGTGCCATCGTCGGGCGCGGCTGGTTCGCCGTGGCGTACGGGCTGGACGCCGCGCTGTTCACGCTCGCGCTCTACGCCGCGTTGCGGCTGCCGGCGCTGCCCCCGCTGACCGGGGGCGAGACGCCGGCGCAGCGGCAGGTGCCGGGGTTGCGGTCCGTCGTGGAGGGCCTCGCGTTCATCTCGAAGAACCCGGTGCTCCTGCTGTCGTTCGCGGTCGACATCGCCGCGATGTTCTTCGCGATGCCGCGCGCCCTGTTCCCGCAGGCCGCGGCGGAGCGGTTCGGCGGCGGCGTCGGCTGGCTGTTCGCCTCGATCGCGATCGGGTCGTCCCTGGCCGGTCTGTCGTCGGGCTGGATCCGGCGGGTGCGCCACCAGGGCGTCGCGCTGGTGGTGGCCGTGCTCGTGTGGGGTGCCGCGGTGGCCGTGTCCGGGCTGGCGACGAACCTCGCCGCGGCCGTCGCGCTCCTCGCCGTCGCAGGTGCCGCCGACCTCGTGTCCGCGGTGTACCGGCAGACGATCCTGCAGACGTACGCGCCGGACGAGCTGCGCGGGCGGCTGCAGGGGGTGTTCGTCGTCGTCGTGGCCGGTGGGCCGCGGCTCGGCGACCTCCGCGCGGGTGCGACCGCCGCGGCCTACGGGTTGACCGCCTCGTGGGTCGGCGGAGGGATCGCCTGCGTGATCGTGCGTCCTGCCCGCCCTGTTCGTCCCCGCCCTGCGGCACTACACGTCCCGCACCTGACCGTCCTCGCCGCCACGCGCAGTCCGGACGGGGCGGACTGGCGTCCGGGGCCTCCGGCGAGCATGGTGAGGCCGTGACGACGGGGACGACCGGAACCGAGACGGACCGCCCTGAGCGGCCGGGGGCCCAGGAGTGGGTGCCGGAGGGCGCCGACGTCGAGGCGCTGCGCGAGGCCGCGCCGCGGTGCCGCGGATGCGAGCTGTGGGAGCCCGCCACGCAGGTGGTGTTCTCCGCCGGCGACGTGCACGCGAAGGTCGTGCTCGTCGGCGAGCAGCCCGGGGACGTCGAGGACCGGGAGGGGATCCCGTTCGTCGGGCCCGCCGGGAGGTTGCTGCAGCGGGCGCTCGACGAGGCCGGCGTCGACCGGGGCAGTGTCTACGTGACGAACGCCGTCAAGCACTTCCGCTTCACCCCGCGCGGCAACCGCCGCATCCACGCGACCCCGGAGCTCGCGCACATCGTGGCGTGCAAGCCGTGGCTCGTCGCCGAGATGCGGGCGGTCCACCCCGAGGTGGTCGTCGTGCTCGGCGCGACCGCCGCCAAGGCGCTGCTCGGCAACGACTTCCGGGTGACGAAGCACCGCGGCGAAGTGATCCGGCGCGAGACGAGCATCGGCACGACCGCGTTCGTCCCGACGGTGCATCCCTCGAGCGTGCTGCGCGCGCCCGACGACCAGCGCGAGGAGGCGTACGGCTCGCTCGTCGCCGACCTGCGCGTGGTCCAGGGTCTGCTGGAGAGCCTGCCGGGCGGGCAGGACGCGTGAACGCCGTCCTGTGGCTCCTGCAGATCGTGCTCGCGCTGGTGTTCCTCGCGCTCGGCCTGCTCATGCTGACGCGTTCGCGGGAGCGCCTGCTGCGCGTCGCCGGCTGGGTCGAGGACTTCCCCCAGTGGGTCGTCACGGCGATCGGGGTGCTCGAACTGCTCGGCGCCGTCGGGCTGGTGCTGCCCGGCGTGCTCGGTGCCGCCGGCGTCCTGGTGCCCGTCGCCGCGCTGGGTTTGATCGTGCTGCTCGTCGGCGCGATCACCACGCACCTGCTGCGCGGCGAGCAGGACAAGGTGGGCGTGCCCGTCGCGCTGCTGATCGCCGCCGCCGTCGTCGCCGCAGGCCGGCTGTCGGCCTGGCCCCTGCCCTAGCCGGGCACGCCCTCGGGCATCCCCTGGCCGATCGGGTCCCGGCCGACCGAATCCCCGCCGATCGGATCCCCGCCGATCGGATCGTGGCCGACCGGGTCCCGGCCGATCGGATCCGTCCGGCGCCCGGCCCGGCGGCGGCGCTTGTCCAGCGCGGCCTGCTCGTCGGCCGCCGAGGCCGCCTCCACCACGGACGCGAGGGGCGGGACGCAGGCCCAGCCCAGGGACGCCGACAGCGGCACGCCGTCCGTCGCCCCACGCCGCGCGGTGGCGGCGCGGACGGCACGCAGCAGAGCCTCGCCGTCGACGTCCTCGCCCTCGACGAGCACGCCGAACTCGTCGCCGCCGAGCCGGGCGACGACGGCAGCCGCGGGCACGGTCTCGACGAGGACCTCGGCGAACGCCCGGATGAGGGCGTCCCCGGCGTCATGGCCGTAGGTGTCGTTGGCGTACTTGAGGCCGTCCAGGTCCGCCATGACCACACCGACGCGCAGGGAGGGGTCCTCCTGGAGCCGCTGCTCGGCGTCGGCCACGGCACGCTCCCACCGCCGCCGGTTGCCGAGCCCGGTCATCGGGTCCGAGATCGCCTCCAGCGACGCCGTCTCGAATGCGGCCCCGAGGGACCGCGTCTGCTGGACGTGCACGACGCGATCGTGCCCCAGCATGCGCACGAGCAGGACGGGCGCGGCGACCAGGGCCACGGCGACCACCGCCGGCGCGTTCCCCGCGCCGAACACGATCATGATCCCGATGACGCCCATCAGGGCGTCGACCCGGAAGGTCCACCACAGCGGGCCGACGAGGACGAGCGTGCTCACCCCGATGCTGGCCATCCGCGCGGCCGCGACGAGGGCGTCGAGGGCGAACTGCGGCGACCGTCCCGAGCGCCAGCCAGCGCCAGTCGCCGACGCCGGGCGCGGTGACTCCCGCGCCGACGAGAACGGCGACCGGGCCGAGGCTGTGCCACGCGGGCAGCACCCGAACTGCCCAGTCGTAGCCCCGGCTGCCGGACGGCGGCGTGTCGTGGCCGCCCACCAGCACGGCGACGAGCACGCCCAGCGGCACGAGCCAGGGGGACCCGACGACGAGGAGCGCGACGAGGACGGGCTGGGTCGGGACCATGCTGCCGGCGCTCGCCGTGAACTCGACGCGGTACGCGACCACGTAGAGGGCGACGAGGGCTCCCAGGTGGGCAAGCCGGCCCGCACCGGGAGTGGCGGCGTGGGCCGCGAGGGCGACGGCGAGCACGATGAACGTGACCGCGAGCGCGTAGGCGGCTCACCGCCGCGACGCGGGTAGGCCGGGCGGCACCCTCGCCCACGGCCGCGTCGTCGTGCCAGGCGCCCAGAGCGGCTTCCAGCGCGACGTCGGCCGTGTCAGGCGCGCTCACGGCGCCACGTGCAGATCGACACGTGCAGATGGACAAGCATTGTCATGACGGCCTTCCTGGGCCGGGGAGTCCCGCTTCCGGAACGGTCGGCAGACGGATCAGGGGTTGAGCAGGGGACGCAGGGAGCGCGGGAAGGACCCGCGTCCGGAGCATCCGCCTGCGTCCGTTCGGGGACGCGTTCCTCCACGCGGATGGATATGAGGTCACGGCATGGAGTTATTCGGTAGCAGGACGTGAACATGGCTGACAAGGTCCAGAACGATCACCGGGAGCTGGAATGGATTCCACACGTCTCGCCCGCCGCGGCTTCGCGGCCATCGCCGCACTCGCCGGCAATCGCGGTCGTCGTACCCGCCACGTCCGCCCAGGCCGACACCGTCGTCGCGTCGACGGCGTCGACGGCGCCGACCTCACCGGCGACGGCACCGGTCACCGCCGGAGGGTGCGGCACCAGGACCACGACCCAGGCTCTCGCCCAGTTCGGCGACCTGAACGACTACTTCCCCATCGTCGGCGGGACGTTCGAGTCCGGTGACCTGTCGCACTTCCTCGTCAGCGGCGGTCCCTTCATCGCGCACGAGAACGAGCCGTGGCGCGTGCTCGGGCTACGAGGACACGCGATCCGTCGCGCTGCCCGCCGGCGCCACCCTCAGGGCCACCTTCTGCGTGCAGATCGGCGAGGACTCCATGCGCCTCTTCGCGAAGTCCCCGAGCAGTTCGCTCGGGCTCGCTGAACATCCGGACCACGGTCGGCCACCGCGTACGGCAGCGCGTACACGTCGACGACCCTCGGCGCCTCAGTACGCCGCCTGGGGCCTCAGCCCGCGGATCCCGCTCAGCAACGTCTCCGGCCAGGACGGCAAGCAGTACGTGACGCTGAGCATCACGAACACGGGCACGGGCACCTGGCTGGTGGACGACATCCTGGTGGACCCGTGGCGGACCCGGTGACGGCGGTCACCTGATCCATCACCTGATCCACCACCTCATCCACCACCTCATCCACCACCTCATCCCCGTGAGCCCGGACCTGTGCCACGATCCGCGGCATGACGCTGCGCTGGGGAGTGGTGGGTACCGGGAAGATCGCGGCGGACTTCGTGCGGGACGTCGGATCCCTGCCCGACGCGCGGATCGTCGCCGTGGGCTCCCGGTCGCAGGAGTCTGCGGACCGGTTCGGGGACTCGCACGGCGTCCCGCGGCGGCACGCCGGCTACCAAGAGCTCGTCGAGGACACGGACGTGGACGCCGTCTACGTCGCCACCCCGCACCCGCTGCACGCCGAGAACGCCCTCGCCGCGATCGCGGCGGGCAAGCACGTGCTCGTGGAGAAGCCGTTCACGATGGACGCCGCGCAGGCGGCGTCCGTCGTGGCGGCCGCCCGCGCCGCCGGCGTGTTCTGCATGGAGGCGATGTGGACGCGCTTCCTCCCGCACACCGCGCGCATCCGGCAGCTCGTCGCCGACGGCGCGGTCGGCGAGGTGCGCACCGTCTCCGCCGACCTGGGCATGAACTTCCCGCCGGACCCGACGCACCGGCTCTACGCGCCCGAGCTGGGCGGCGGTGCCCTGCTCGACCTCGGGATCTACCCGGTGTCGTGGGTGTTCATGGTGCTCGGGACGCCGACCTCCGTGACGGCGGTCGCCGACCCCACGTTCACCGGCGTCGACGGACAGACCAGCGTGGTGCTGCGCTACCCGGACGGCGTCCACGGCATCGCCACCTGCACCCTGTGGGCGTGGACCCCGCAGCGGGCGTGGATCGCGGGCACCGAGGGCCTCATCGACGTCCAGGGCAGCTTCTACGCCCCCACGTCCTTCACCCTGCGCCGTGGCCGTTCGGGCGAGCCCGAGCAGTTCGAGCCCTCCGACACGCTCGAGGGCGAGGGCAAGGGCATGCGGTACGAGGCCGCCGAGGTCGCCCGGTGCGTGGGCGAGGGGCTGCTGGAGAGCCCGGGAATGCCCCTGGACGAGACGGTCGAGATCATGCGGACGTTCGACGAGATCCGCCGGCAGACCGGCGTGCCCGCGGCAACCTGACGCAGCGCCCGACTCGGGCCTGGCTCACGCCGTCCGCGGCAGCTGCTTCAGCAGGCCCAGGGCGATCCGCGGCGTCAGGGGCCCCTCGGCGAGGCCGAGCTCGGTGAGGTCGTCGAACACCCGCTGGTCGTGCTGCGCCGCGGCGAGGGCCGCCCCGACCAGCCGGCGTCCGCGGCCCTCGCGCCGGCCGCTCCCGGCGGCGACGCCGCCTGACCGGGCGCGGGTCGCCCGGGCGAGCAGGGTCATGTGGCGCTGGTGCCGGCCGAAGCGATCCCGCAGCGCCGCCCGGTAGCGGCGCCCGGCGTCCTCGGGACGGCCGGCGCGCAGGGCCGCGGCCGCGGCCAGGCCTGCCAGCGCACCGCTGAGCACCGCCGCATGGATCCCCTCCCCCGTCAGGGGGTTGACCAGGCCGAGCGCGTCCCCCGCGAGGAGCACCCGGCCGTCCGGCTGGTGCCAACGCCCCGTCGACAGCGGCAGGTGGTGGCCCTTCCAGTCGGCGGCGCCCTCCGCGGCGCCCGGCAACAGGGCCTCGAGCCGGGCGAGCAGGCGCGCGCGGCTGGGCGCCGCGGCCGTCGGCGTCAAGGATCTCGCCGTACCCCACGTTCGCGCTCCCGTCGCCGACCGGGAACGACCACGCGTACGCCGGCCATGACCCGAGCGGGTCGAAGGCGATCACCTGCGCGTGCGCCAGCCGCGGCGTAACCGGCGCATATCCGCGCAGGGCGATCGCGGTCGCGCCACCGCCCGCCGGGCCGAGCGCGGCGCGGACGGCGGAGTGGGCGCCGTCCGCCCCCACCACCACCTGGGCCCGGACGCCGGCCACGACGGGCTCACCGGGAACGGAAGGGTCCCCGCCCTCGGGCACCGTGATCGACCGCACGCGCCGGCGCAGCAGCGTCGCGCCGCGCGCGACGGCCGCGTCGACGAGCCGGGCGTCGAGGACCCGGCGGGGCACCACCCGGTTCGGGCGGGCGGTCCGCCCCGCCAGCCACGGACCGCCGGGATATCCGAGCTCGAGCCGGTCGACCGTCGGCCAGTCGTCGAGCAGGCCGCGCACTCCGAGGCGGGCCAGCACGTCGAGGACCTGCGGCGCGACGCCGTCCCCGCACGACTTGTCCCTGGGGAACTCTGCGCGGTCGACAAGCACGACCCGGGCACCGGGGCGCGCCGCGAGAACGGCGAGGGCCGCAGCGGCGCCGGCCGGGCCTGCGCCGACGACGGCGACGTCGGCGTCGTGGTCGACCCGGCGGCTCGGGTCGTCGGTAGGGCATCTGCCCAGGATGACGGCCGGGTTTCAGCGGCCGCTGCGCGCCGGGTACCGCCGGGTCATGCAGATTCCCAAGAGCCAGGTCGTGGACTTCCTCAACTCGCACGGGCAGGCCGACAAGGCCCAGCTCGTCGAGCAGCACCTGCCCGACACCATCGACACCGACCAGCATGCCCATCAGCTGCAGCAGCACGGTGTCGACGTCAGCCAGATCGCGCAGGGTGGCCTCGGCGACATCGGCGGCAAGCTCGGGCTCTGAGCCGCTATCCCGGCGCCCACCGCGGGGGCGGGTGCGCCAGACTGCTGGCGTGCCCGCCCTCGTCGCGTCCACCCGGGACGTCGACCGCGCCGTGGCCGCCCTGCGCGCCGGCGGCCTGGTCGGGCTGCCCACGGAGACGGTGTACGGGCTGGGCGCCGACGCGGAGAATCCGGCGGCCGTTGCGCGGGTGTACGCGGCGAAGGGCCGGCCGGCGGACCACCCGCTGATCGTCCACGTGCGCGATCCGGCGCGCTCGGACGGCTGGGTCGCCGACATGCCCGGCTACGCGCTGCGGCTCGCCCGTGCCCTGTGGCCGGGGCCGCTGACGCTGGTCGTGCCCCGCGGTCCGCGCGCCGGGGACCACGTCACCGGCGGGCAGGACACCGTCGGGCTGCGCGCACCGGATCACCCCGTCGCGCAGGCCGTGCTCGCCGGCTTCGGCGGCGGAGTCGCCGCCCCAAGCGCCAACCGGTTCGGCCGGGTGAGCCCGACCACGCCCGCCCACGTGCTCGAGGAACTCGGCCCCGCGCTCGTCGAGGGCCTGGACGTCGTGCTCGACGGCGGCCCGAGCCGGGTGGGCCTCGAGTCCACCATCCTCGACTGCACCGGGGAGCGCCCGGTCGTGCTCCGGCCGGGCGCGATCGGGCCTGCGCAGGTGGCCGACGCCGGCGGCGTCGAGGTGACGCAGTCGCCAGCGCGCCCGACCCCGATCCGCGCCCCCGGCACCCTGCCCGCGCACTATGCGCCCGCCGCGGCCGTCACCGTCGCGTCCGACGCCGGGGAGGCGGCTGTCCTGCTCGCTGCCGGCGTCCGGGACGACCGGGCCGCCGGCCGCCCCCCGGCCGGGCTGCTCGGCCCCCGCCGGGGTCCCCACCCCGGACGGGGTGGTGCGGCTCGCCGCTCCGGACGAGACACCGCGTACGCGCACGCGTTGTACCGCGCGCTGCGGGAGGCGGACGCGCTCGGGCTCGCCCGCGTCGTGGTGGTCCCGCCGGCAGGGCCTGGCCCGCTCGCAGCCGCGATCGCAGACCGGTTGCGGCGCGCGGCTGCGGGGGCGGGCAGCGGCGAGGCGCCAACGCCGGCATGGCTTGACGCGGGGGTACCGTGCCGCCGAGTGTTTGTCCGTCATACGGAGCGTCAGGGGGGACGCGGCGGGGCGTCAGCGTGCCCGCATCCGAAGGGCGGGCCCGGCGGATATCGCACGGGCCGGCCCCGGTCTGAGGGAGGAGGACGGTGGCGTAACGCGTGAGCCCGGTCGCGATCCCCGCGCCGGTCGCCGAGCTCGTCGAGGCCTGGAACGAGCGCTCCGCCGACCGTTTCGCCGCCGCGCTGGCCCACGACGCCCGGATCGACGTGCCGCCGCTGCACCTCGAGCTGCACGGGCGCGACGAGGCATGGGACGGCGTCGCCCGCCTGTTCGGCGCGTTCGGCGCCTTGCGCTACACGTCGCGGCACCGGTACCTCACCCCGGACGGCGTCACCGACGAGGTCCTGCTCGAGGGCCTGCAGACCCGTGAGTTCCTCGGGGTGCCGCCGACCGGCCGGCCCGGGCGCCGTCGCGGCGCGGGTGATGATGCGGCACGACGGCCGCCAGATCACGTCGCTGACGATCTGGCCGGACGTCGCCGCGCTCCGCGAGCTCTCGGCCGGGATGGCCCGCCGGATCGACCTGCGGTCGACGGACCCGGCGGCGCCCGTCGTGGCCGCTCTGCGTGCCACCATCCCCGCGACCGAGGGGAAGCTGAGCGTCGGCCAGGAGCGGCAGCAGGCCGGGATGCTGACGCCGGAGGACGCGACCTTGCTGCCGGGCGCCCCGCCCGCGCCGGAGACCGTCCTCCGGACCGCCGCGAGCGCCAAGGCAAAAGGCAAGGGCAAGGGCAAGGACGGCAAGGGGAAGGACAAGGCCGCGCCGAAGGCGCCGCTGCCGCGGTCGGTGCGGCGGCTGCGCGGGATCGCCGCCGGCGTCCTCATGCTCGGGCTGGCGGCCGCCCTGGCGGGGTACGTCGTCGCAAGGCGTGAAGGGAGCCAAGCCGGACGTCAGATCCGCCGGAGCGTCGGCGCGGCCCACCGCGTCGCCGACGGCGAAGGGGTCACGGGGCGCGGGGTCCTCGTCCACGACGCCGTGCCGTCTCGCGCCCCGAGCCGACTGCGACCTTCAACCCCAGGACGAACACCTACACCTTCACGAACAGGATCCTGTTCGAGATCAACAGCAGTGCCCTTCGTCCGGGGGCCCGCAAGGCCTTGGAGGGCGTGGTCGCCGCACTCAAGGGACAGAAGCGGTACGGCAACGTCGTTGTGACCGGCTACACCGATGACACGGGTGGCACTGCGACGAACATGCGACTGTCGCTGTCCAGAGCCGCAGGTCGTGAAGACGTTCCTGACGCCGCTGCTGCCGGCTGAGCACTTCACCGTGCAGGCGTACGGCAGGGGTGAGACGAACTTCGCGGTGCCGAACACGACCGAGGCGAACCGGGAGCAGAACCGGCGGGTGCAGATCGTCGTCCCCAAGCTGCCGAACTCCTGAGGAGGCGGCTTCAGGCGCCGGGGTCCGAGCGGCGCAGGCGCTTCACCTCGGAGCGGTGCCGCTTGTCCTCCAGACGGCGACGGCGGGCGCCCGCACTGGGCCGTGTCGGCCGGCGGGCGGAAGGCGGCGGCGCGAGGGCGGCGCGGACGATCGCCGCGAGACGCAGCCGAGCCGCCTCCCGGTTCCGGAGCTGGGAGCGGTGCTCGGACGCGACGACGACGAGCGCGTCGCCGACGAGCCTGCGGGAGAGCGCGTCGCGCAGCCGCTCCAGCGCCGACGGTGACAGCACGGCGGACGTCCCGAGAGCCCAGGTGAGCTCGACCCGGCTGTCCGTCGTGTTCACGCCCTGCCCGCCGGGGCCGCTGGACCGCGAGAACCGCCAGCGGAGCTCAGCCGCGGGGATGACGAGCGCCGGCGTCACGACGAGGTCGGCGTCCATGCCCTCAGGATGCCCTGCCTGTGCATCCTGAGGACGACAGCGGCTAGCGTGGGCAGCCCTCTGGTCGGGACGTGGAGCCGTGGGGGTGCCGGTGCGCGGGAAAGGTGTTCCTCGAGTGCGGCAACATGCGCAACCCGCAGGACGGCGCGCGGCTCGCCGACCCCGCCTGGCGCGGGCGCGCGGCGGCCGCGCTGGTCGAGGGACTTCAGCGGTACCTGGCGGAGACCGGCTGACGACCCCGCTCCCGGCTCCCCCGCTCCCCCGCCCCGCTCCCCTGCGGCGATCAAGGAAAAGTTTGGGATCAAGGAAAAGTTGGGGATCTTGCAAGCCCGCCCCGGACTCCGAACCGCACACGTGCGTGAATGGACGGTGTGAGCCCGCGCCGCCGTCTCGTGGCCCTGCTCGCAGCCGTCGTGCTCGTGCTCGTGCTCGGCGCGGTCGCCGTCCGAGCGGCCACCAGCGGGGGCCCTGCCCGGGCGGCCGCTCTCCCCGCCCCAGCTCGCCAGCTGCCGGGTCCGGTGCTGCTGCTGCCCGGGTACGGCGGAAGCACGGCCTCGCTGGAGCGATTGGCGGCGACACTGCGGGCGCGGACCGGGCGGGATGTTCGTGTCGTCAGTGCCGTCGGGGACGGCACCGGCGACCTCACCGCCCAGGCGAAGGCCCTGGCGAGCACTGTGGACACGTTGATCCGGAAGGGCGCGCCGTCCGTCGACGTCGTCGGGTACTCGGCCGGCGGCGTCGTCGCCCGGCTCTGGGCCGCGAAGTTCGGCGGCGCGACCCAGGCCCGGCGCGTGATCACCCTGGGGTCGCCGCACCAGGGCACCGAGGTCGCCCAGCTCGCCTCGGAGCTGGCGCCGGATCGCTGCCCGACCGCCTGCCAGCAGCTCGCGCCCGACAGCGACCTGCTGCGTGAGCTCCCGCAGGGCGCCGTCCCGGGCCCCACTTGGGTGAGCCTGTGGACGGACCGCGACGACGTCGTGAGCCCGCCCAGCTCGGGCCGGCTGCAGGGGGCGGTCGACGTCCAGCTGCAGAGGGTCTGCCCGGACGACCAGGTTCGGCACTCCGGGCTGCCCGACGACCCGTTGGTGGCGGGGATCATCGCGCGCGCCCTCGGTTCCACGCCGCTGACGAGGGCGCCCGGCTCGGCGGAGTGCGCGACGCTCAGGCGGGCCGGCCAAGCTGCCCTGGGGTGATGCGCAACTTCCTTGATCCCGACAAGTTCCTTGATCCCTAAAACTTCCTTGATCGCCGCGGGTGGGGTGGGGTGGGGTGGCGTCAGCTCGTGATGTCGCGGGTGGCGAAGTTGGCCCACGCCGCACCGAGCAGCACGACGATGTAGACGCCCTGCACGGCGACGCCGCGCTGCAGGTCGTGCCAGAGGATCGGGTTCCGGAAGAGGTCCACCCAGGCCAGCCAGTACCGGGTGGGCAGCCAGTCCCGCACGCTGCCCGCCGCGTCCAGCGTCACGAGCACCGTGCTGCCGACGAGCACCGCGAGCCCGCCGAGCGCCGCGCCCAGCGACGAGTCGGTGAACGTCGACAGGAACAGCGAGACCGCCGCGACGCCGAGCATGGACCAGCCGATGTAGAGCACCATCAGCACGGTCCGCTCCAGCAGCTCCGTGGTCGTGAGCGGCGTCCCCGACACCGTCGAGGTCGCGAACGACAGAGAGCTCGTGCCGAACAGGCGGACGCCCACCACATACCCGGTGACCGCCACGGCCACGACCGCCACCAGGGTGTACACGATCACCGCGGCGAGCTTCGCGACGAGGAGCCGGGTGCGGCCGACCGCGCGAGCGAGCAGGTAGCGCAGCGTCCCCGTGCTGGCCTCACCCGCGATCGAGTCGCCGGCGACGACGGCCACGGACACCGGCAGGAAGATCGGCAGCACGATGCCCAGCGCCGCGGCAGGGTACAGCTGCCCGTTCGAGAGCACCGCCGACAGGAACGCGGGCCCCTCCCCGGGCCGCGGGGCGATCCCCGACAGGGCCAGGAAGACCGCGACGACGGTCGGCAGCAGGCAGAGCAGAGCGACCGACACCCACGTGCGGGGGCGCCGGACCAGCTTGCGGATCTCGACGGCGATCACGGCTCGCCCACCCTGCCCCTGGGCTCGAACAGCGAGCGGGTCTCCGCCTCGGGCACGGAGTCGTCGGGGTCGGCGCGGCCACCGAGGTCGGCGGGGTCGGCGGGGTCGCGACGCGACCGGCGCCGTCGACGCGGTCCGACCCCGGTCCGGTCAGGCCCAGGACGACGTCCTCGAGCGTGCGGCGTTCCGCGACCGCCTCGTGGACGGCGACGCCCGCCCCCACGAGCCGGCGGGTGACCTCCGCCACCGGCAGCACGCGCACGGCCAGCGTCGAGCCGTCGGCCGACTCGACGTACCCGTCGAGGACCGTCTTCGCGGCCCGCGGGTCCTCGACCTGCACCAGCACGCGACCGGTGGGCTGTCGCAGGTCGGCCAGCTCCTCCTGCGCGACGAGCCGGCCGCGGTCCATGATCCCGACACGGGTGCACAGGGCCTCGACCTCGGACAGGACGTGGCTGGACAGGAAGACCGTCGTGCCGTTCTCGTTGAGCCGCACGAACAGGTCCCGCATCTCGATGATCCCCTGCGGGTCGAGGCCGTTCGTCGGCTCGTCGAGCACGAGCAGCCGCGGCTGCCGCAGCAGCGCACCGGCGATGCCGAGCCGCTGCCGCATGCCGAGGGAGTACGCCTTGACCGGGCGCCTGCCGACCGCGGCGAGGCCGACGATCTCCAGCGCCTCCCGGATCCGGCGCCGCCGGTCCCGGCCGGCGGTGAACATGCCCGGACCGCCCGGGTACGGCGCGGCGGCGTCCATGAGCGAGAGGTTCGCCGCCGCGGACAGGTGCGGGTACGCCGCCGGTCCCTCGACGAGCGCGCCGACGTCCGGGAGGACCGAGCGCAGCTCCCGCGGCATCGGCCGGCCCAGCACCTCGATGGAGCCGCTGGTGGCGTAGACAAGGCCGAGCAGCATCCGCACCGTCGTCGTCTTGCCGGACCCGTTCGGGCCGAGGAACCCGTACCGGTCGCCGGCGCGCACCTCGAGGTCGACGTCGTCGACCGCCGTCACCCGGCGGTATCGCTTCGTCAGCCCATGCGTGAGGATCACCAGGTCATTTCCACCGGTCACGGGCCTCCCACCGTCCCGGAGCCGGCGAGCAGGCCCTTGGCGGCGGCGGCGAGCACGTCGCGGGTGACGAGGCCGGCGAGCAGGTAGGTGCGGTGACCGTAGCCACCCACCGCGACGCCGGCGGTGACGATGCCCGAGTCGATCACGGCGACCTGCCCACCGGGTACGTCGTCGACCTTCGTGCGCAGCCGCATCGCGTCGAGAACGTCGTCGGCCGCCCCCGCGGGCAGGGGGATCACGACGAACCGGGCGAGCCCGGTGCCGTAGGTCGCGCTGCCGTGCAGGACGCCGACGGCGCGGCGCAGGCCTGCCAGCGCCCAGGGGAACCGCTGCCGGGGGTAGTCGTCCACGAGCGAGACGAGGTCCGGGGCGTTCCCGACCTCGATCCGCGCGCTCTCCGGCAACGGCGGGGCCACGTCCGCGTCGGCGGGGCGACGCAGGTCGACGTCCAGGAAGGAAGTCTCGAAGGCCGTCACGCCGCTGCGGTCACGGACGGCGACAGCGAGCGGCAGCCCGCTCCCCGGATCGACCCAGACGTCGAGGGCGCCGATCGTGCTGTCCACCGAGCCGGGGACGACATGCAGGCCGGCCGCCTCGATGCCGGCGATCCGGCGCGAGAGACCGGCGGTGACGTGGTCGGCAGGGTCGAGGGCCACCAGCAGTCGGCGCGCGGCCTGCGGCGGCAGCAGGTCGTCCACGCGAGGCAGCCGCACCGTGCCGGCACTGTCGGTGCCGATGGTGGTCCGGCGGACGTTCCGTTCGTAGTCCCAGCTGACGAGGGTGCCGCCGCCGGTGCCGTACAGGTCCTGCTCGCCGGTGGTGAGCAGCCGGGCCACCCGCCAGCTGTCCGGGGAGGACCACCACACCCGAGCCCTGGTGGTGCCGCCGAGGAGGGCGGCGACGTCACCGAACCGCCGGACGTCGGGAAGCCCGAGCGACCCGCGGCTCTCGACGAGGCCCTGGTGCGGCACGGTGGCCGAGCGGAGGGCCCGCTGAACCAACTCAGCGGGAGCCGGGGTGCTCGCGACACCCCGCGACACCGCGCCCGCCACCCCGCCCGCCAGCGTCGGCGCGGCGACGATCAGGACTGTCCCCACGACGACGATCGCCCATCGCCGCACACCGCCGTCCCGGACGGCGCGGCGGAAGACGGACACGCGAACCACCGTACGTCGGGCACCTGAGCCGGCCGCTCGATCCCCCGCTCCCGTGCTCCCCGACGACCGGAGCGGGGACGGGATGTGTCCTTCGCGACCGTATGTGCTGCCCCGCCGGACGGGGCAGCGCATACGGTCGTATGACCATGTGTCCCCCTCCGGGCTGCTCAGGATTAGGGGGGCTCGATCCCGGGGTTGCTGGGTACGGAACCGACATGCGCATCGTCGTCACCGGCCTCTCGGGCAACCTGGGCACCGCCCTGCTGCGCCGCCTCGGCGCGGAGGGCGGGCACGACATCACCGGGATCTGCCGGCGCCCTCCCCAGGGCGAGCCGTACCAGCTCGCCAGGTGGGTCGCCCTCGACCTCGCGCAGGAGGGGGCCGAGCAGCGCCTGCGACAGGTCTTCGGCGGCGCCGACGCGGTGGTTCACCTCGCCTGGGGGTTCCAGCCGAGCCACGTGACGGCGTACCTCGACCGGGTCGGCGTCGGCGGCACCGCCGCCGTCCTGGCAGCCGCAGACGCCGCCGGCGTCGCGCACCTCGTGCACGCCTCTTCGCTCGGCGCCTATTCCCCCGGGCCCTCCCCCGCCCCCTCGGGCACGGACGGCGATGGTTCCCACGGCGACGGGCGCGCGGTCCGCGTGGACGAATCGTGGCCCACCGAGGGCATCGAGAGCCTCGCCTACAGCAAGGAGAAGGTGGCGGCGGAGCGGCTCCTCGACGACCACGAGAAGAACGGCGCGGGCCGTTTGATGATCACGCGAATGCGCCCGGCGCTGGTCGTCCAGGGAGACGCGGGCAGTGCGATCCTGCGCTACGGGCTGCCGGCGTTCCTGCCGAGCTCGGTGCTGCGCCTGGTGAAGGTGCTGCCGCTCGACCCGAGCCTGGTGCTCCAGGCCGTGCACACGCCGGACGTCGCGGACGCGATTGCCCGCGCCCTCGAGCGGCGGATCGGCGGAGCCTTCAACCTGGCGGCGGACCCGCCGCTGTCGGCGTCCGACATCGCCTCCGCGCTGGGGGCGGCGCTGGTGCCTGTGCCGCGCGCCGTGCTGCGGACCGCAGTCGCAGCAGGCTGGAACCTCGGCGTGCAGCCGCTGGACCCCGGCTGGCTCGACCTGGCGTTCGCGGTGCCCCTGATGGACAGCGGCCGGGCCCGGCGCGAGCTCGACTGGGAGCCGGCGACCGATGCCCGCACGGCCCTGGCGGAGCTCGTCTCAGGCATGAAGAACAGCCGCGGCACGTCCAGCCCGCCGCTGCGCCCCCGCGTGGTCGCGGACGAGCTGCGGGATCTCGTGCGTAGGGGCCCGATCTCGCACCGCCGGCTCCCGTGAGCAACGGCTCCAAGGTCAGCGGGGGTCCATCACCTCGGGCGGGTAGTCGCCGTACTCGAACGACCCGACCTCGTCGACGGGCACGGCAGCGGCCGGACGCCGGTTGATCCGGCGCAGCACCGCGGGGTCGATCTTCGGGACCCGGCCCTCCGTGAGCAGCCCGTTCTTCTCCTGCAGCGTGTCCGTCAGCTGCGTGTAGCAGAAGCCCGCGACCGCGGGGCTGTCGATCAGGGCGTCGACGAGCCGGCGGTAGCGCTCGAGCAGGTCCTTCGGCGACTGCACCGCGCCGTAGCCGGGCCAGCGCTCCTCGTCGTCCACCGCGTAGGTGATGCCGCCGAACTCGCTGACGACGAGAGGCTGGTGCTCCCAGCGGGTGCCCGAGAGCAGCAGCGACCGGTTCTGGGGCTGGGTGCCGTTGAGCGTCTGCTGCACCGCCTCGCCCGTGCCGTACCGCTGGCGCAGCACCTCGCCGCGGGCTGTGTAGTCGTGCACCGTGATCACGTCCGAGACGATCTGCTCCCAGCCGTCGTTGCCGATGACGAGCCGGGTCGGGTCGAGGCCTTTCGTGAGGTGGTACAGCGCGCGCACGAAGTCGCGCTGCGGCGCGACCGCTCCAGCGGGGCACCCCCCAGCTCTCGTTCATCGGCACCCAGGCGACGACGCACGGGTGGTTGTAGTCGCGCCGCAGCACTTCGAGCCACTCGCGCGTGACCCGCTCCATCATCACCGCGGAGAACTCGTAGGCCGCCGGCATCTCCGCCCACACCAGCAGCCCGAGCCGGTCGCACCAGGCGAGGAAGCGAGGATCCTCACCTTCTGGTGCAGCCGCACCCCGTTGAAGCCGAGGTCCTTCACCATCTCGACCTCGCGGCGCAGGGCCTCGTCGTCGGGCGCTGCGAGGTGGGAGCCGCGCCAGTAGCCCTGGTCGAGCACGAGCCGCAGGAAGTACGACCGGCCGTTGAGCAGGATCCGGCGGCCCGTGGCCGCGATGCTGCGCAGGGCCGTGTAGCTGCCGACCTCGTCGACCACGTCGCCGTCCTCATCGAGGAGGCGCACGCTGGCGTCGATCAGGTTCGGGTTCTCGGGGCTCCACAGCGTCGTGTGACGGCCGAGCGTGGTGTCGGTCTCGGCGAAGGGGAAGTCGCGCAGAACCCGCCGGCCGCGGATGGTGACGACGTCGTCGGCGAAGACCTCCCCGTCCTGGGTGAGGACGACGTGCAGCCGCAGGGGGCGGTCGTCCGCCCGGGCGAGCCGGACGTCCAGGCGCAGGACGGCCTCGTCGAGGTCCGGCGTCCACCGCAGGTGCTCGATCCGGGTGGCCGGGACCGGCTCGAGCCAGACAGGTTGCCAGATGCCGCTCGTCCGCTCGTACCAGACGGCGTGCGGGCGCTCCTCCCAGTCCTGCTTGCCGCGCGGCTGCTCGAGGTCCTGCGGGTCGTCCTCGGCGCGGACGACGAGCGCCTGCGGGCCCTCGGCCGTCAGCGCCCCCGTTACGTCGACCGAGAACGGTGTGTGCCCGCCCTCGTGGGCTGCCACCAGCCGGCCGTTCACCCACACCCTGGCGCGATGGTCGACCGCTCCGAGGTGCAGGAGCAGCGCGCCCGCGGGGTCAGGACGCTGGTCGAAGGTGGTGCGGTACCAGAGCACCGGGTGGAAGCCGTGGTCCTCGATGCCGCTCGCCGCCGACTCCGGCGGGAACGGCACCCGGATCGTGCGCTCGAACACGTCGTGGTCGTCCAGCGGGCGCTCGTACCAGCGCTCGTCCAGGCCTTCGTTCCGGTCGTCGTAGGCGAACTGCCAGGCGCCCGACAGGTCCGTCCAGCGGTCACGGGTCAGCTGGGGGCGGGGATGCGTAGGCACCGGATCAGCGTCTCCCGAGGACGCGGACGGCGGCCAGCCGGGGTCGCTCGATCAGGTGCGCACCTCACGGAGAGCGCCATCACCGCCGGCTGGCCCGGCGTCTTCAGGATGCCCAGGCCGACGATCAGCGTCGTCGCGCCGGCGGCCGCGTGCGGCAGCCGCAACAGCTGCAGGACGAGCACCGTGACGCCGAGCGCCGGTCCGCCCGCCTCCGCGGCATCCCGCCGCACCCGCTCGAACCAACCGGTCGACGGCCCGACCAGCAGGATCTGCCCGTCCCTCGCCCTGCCCGCCCCGTGAGGTTGTCGTGGTGCTCATGCCGGCCTCCTGCTCAACGGGAGTGCCCGGATGATTCCCCTTGCACAATGCATGCAAACCGACCGATGGCATGCGGAACGACCTGGTGGGTACCGTCGATCTATGGGAATCCTCGACCACCTGTTCGGGCGGACCCCGCGCCGCGAAGCCTCGTACGGGCCGGGGTACGGAGCGGGCACGCCCGCGTACGGCACGCCCCCTCCGGCGTCGTCCCCCGCCCCTCCCCCGTCGTCCTCCTACCCGCCCGAGCCCGGTGGCACGGACGAGAAGACGCGTCGCGACGAGGAGGCCATCCGGCGGTATCGCTACCTGCTGCGGACGGCGCCGCCGGAGGCCGTCGAGCAGGCGCACGCGGAGGCCTTCGCGCAGCTGACACCGGACCAGCGGCGTCAGGTGCTCGCACAGCTCGCGAGCCACGTGCCCGAGTACGAGCAGGTCCGGGACGACGACCCGCGCACGCTGGCCCGGATGGCCACTCGGGCCGAGATGCGCCAACCCGGCTTCCTCGAGCGCACATTCGGCGGGTACGGGCCGGGCTACGGCCGGGGGTACGGGCCGGGCTACGGCGGCGGATACGGGTACGGCGGCGGCATCGGCATGGGCGGCATGGGCATGGGGATGGGCGGCATGCTCGCCGGCGGTCTGCTTGCGAGCATCGCGGGCTCGTTCATCGGTACGGCCATCGCCGACGAGATGTTCGACCACGACGACTACATGGCGTCGGGGTTCGCCGACGGCGGCGACGGGTCGAACATCGACTTCGACAACAACCAGGTCGACGCGAGCGGTGTCGACGACCGCACGGCGGCCGACGTCGGCAACTCCGGCGACTACGCAGCCTCCGGGGACTACGGCTCGGGCGACTACGGCTCCGGCGGCGGCGACTACGGCACGGCGGATCCCGGGTCCGCTGACCCCGGCTCAGGTGGCGGGGACGCCTTCGGCGACTTCGGGGACGGCGGCGGCGGGGACTTCGGCGACTTCGGCGGTGGCGACTTCGGCGGCAACGACTGGTGACCCCCTCCCCCTCCCCCGACGATCAAGGAAAAGTTGGGGATCAAGGAAAGTGGGGATCTTCACCAGTGCTCGCGGTGGACGACGTCCTCGAACGGGCGCCGGTCGATGGACTCGATCGGTGCCAGCGGACGCTCCTGCGGGTAGCCGAGCGCCACGAGCCACTCGACGTTGTGATCCTCGGGGACGCCGAGGATGCGGCGCGCGGCATCCTGGTCCCGGACGGCGGAATGACCTGTTCCCACGCCCATGTCCGCGGCCATCAGCATGATCCCGTACGTCAGCTGCCCGAGGTCGTACTGGAGAATCTCCCGGTCGCGCTGATCGGTGGACTGCGGCGCCACGAGCGCGATGGTGGCAGCGGACGACGCCACGTGGCGCGCCCCCTGCCAGACGGTGGACAGCTGATCGAGGTGCTCGCGTTCGGTCACGACCACGAAGTCCCAGTGCTGCCGGTTCCCCGCGGACGGCGTCCGCCGGGCGGCCTCGAGGATGCGGTCGAGGTCGCCGGCGGGGATGGGCCGGTCCTCGTAACGACGGACGTTGCGGCGCGAGCGAAGGGCGTCCCAGGTCTCCATGGTCGAAACGTAGCGGGCGCCCCCGCGGACGACGACTAGCCTGTCCCTGCGGAGCCGATCGAGGCGCCGCGTCGGGCCTCTAGCTCAATCGGCAGAGCAGCGGACTTTTAATCCGTTGGTTGTGGGTTCGAGCCCCACGGGGCCCACCCCTTTGGCCTGCACGAATACCGAGCTGAAGATCGCCGCTCTCGTTGTCGTGACACGAACGCTGTGTCATGACTTGACGCAGGCGCCGCCCACATCCGCCGGTTCCGCCGGCAGACGTCCGGCGCGATCAAGCTGGTGCCTCGGTGAGGCCCCTCTGTCGGGGCCAGCGATTACGCTGGCAGCGCAGCACTGCTGCGGAGCATGGGACTCAGGCAGGAGGGCGTACCGATGGCCAAGGATCCGTTAGGTCGACCTGTCGTCACGGCGGAGGATCTCGACCGTATGACCCCTCAGCAGGTGGAGGACGCGTGGGCGGCGTCCATCGTGACCGACCCTCACGCCTTGCCGGCCGAGTACGTGGAGACAATAAGGGGTCGCGCAGAGCAACGTCTTGCGCAACGCGACGTGCCCGCGGCCTCGTGAGAGCCTGATGACGTCTTCGTGATCGACCAGTGAGCGGGCCCGATCGCCGTCGCGACGTGCGCCCGACCCGCGCCTTCTACGAGGACCTCTATCGTCACTTCCCGGATGAGCGCGGGTCCGCCGGGCAGCCGTCCCGGCTCGACTTCGAGCTGTACGAGCTGCCGAGACTCTTCCGGGATGTCGCGGACCGATGGGACGACCTGTTCCAGCCCATCCCTGGCAGGCCGGACTACAGAACGCTGATCTCGGTAGGCATCCTCGTTCCAGTGCTCTCCGTCGACGCCCAACTCGGCCGCGACGGCGTCATCGAGCTGATCTCGCTCGACGTAGACGCCAGCCCTCTCAGCGGTGACGATGTCGACAGCGATGAAGACGACGAGGACGCTTAGAACTGCGAATGCTCATGACGCCCCACCCTCGAAGGACCGTGCCTCCGTTCTACCTGCGGCTCGCGCGGTCCCGCCCCACGCTTCCCTTGGCCCGGGTGGCCGGCGTTCCGACCCTTGTCGGAAATGGGCTGCGAGCGTGTCACTTTAGGGATGCGATGTGGTAGCAGTTGAGAAGATTTCCGGGCAGGTGAACGGTCCGCACCGAGCGGAAGCCGGCTGCTCTCATCATCTGCTGGGCGAGCTCCTCACCCCACACCGTGCCCAAGCCCATCCCCGCGTAGGCGAGGGACACACTCATGCAGTACATCACCGACCAGGTGTACTTGAACACGCCGATGGGGTCGTCCAGATTGTTGGCCAACGCGCTCGACCCAGAGACGTCAACACCCACGTAGACGCCGCCGGGTTTAAGGGAGCGAGCAATACCGTCAAGAGCGAGATCCGGACGCGCCTGGTCGTGAATCGCGTCGAAGGTCAGGACAAGGTCGAACCGGTCGGAGCCGTCGAGCGTGACCGCATCCTTCTGCTCGAAACGCACGTTGGTCAGCCCCTCACGCTCGGCTACGACCCGCGCGATGCGCAGACTTTCATTCTCGGTCAACTCGAAGCCGACGAACCGACTGGCTGGAAACCTGCGCGCAAGCAGGTTCAGCTGCCAGCCGTTCCCACAGCCGACGTCGGCCACGTCAATGCCTTCCTCCAGCCGCCCCGCGATCTTCGGAAGGAGGGCCAGCACGTCGTCCACCGCCATCGGGTCACAAGCGTCCAGGTCGTACGGCACTGCACGGACGTCCCAGAGTTCGGCGAACGTGTCGTAGGAGATACCTCCGCCCTCACGGAAGCAGTTGACTATGCGATCTTCGACCTTGCCGAGCATCGCGACGTGCTGACACACCCCTGCCAACCCCTCGGGGTTCCCCATCCCCCTCTCCAGCGCCTCCGCATACACCGCGGGTAGCTCGAATGTCATCTCCCCAGCGTTGTGGGTCACGATGCCCCCCACTGTCATCGCCGCCAGCCACTCCCGGACGTACCGTTCATTCAGACCCGCCGCTGTCGCTACCTCCGCCGATGTGGAGGCAGGCATCGACCGCATGGTCCTGAAGAGCCCGGTCCGGTCGCCTGCGCTGATCATGAGTGCAAGCATTCCGCTGTTCAGGATTCCGAGGAGGCGCGCAAAGGCGGCGTCGGCGCCGCCTGACCCATCATGATCAAGCGTGGCCGTCTGCTCCTGACGCGTGTCCATGCACGTCTCCTCGCCCCTCGCGCGCCCATGTCTGACCTCGGCCTAACACGGCCACGACTCCCGGTCAACGGCCGGACTCGTGCAGGCGGGAGATCAGCTTTATGCCGCGACACCGAGCAACGGCCGCCCCGTCGAGGCGAGTAGAACCAAGATCCCCGGATGTGGGGTTGTGGAACGCGCTGGGCACGGTGCGGATGGGCGGTCATGGGTGAGGCGTGGCAGGGGTGCCGCACCAGCTGCCGAGCAATCGGTCCAGAGCGAGGGCGAGCCCGCAGACGGTTGCGATCCCGACCGCGGCACCGGCGATGGTGTCGGTGACGTAGTGCCATCGCAGGCCGATGACAGCGACGGCGACAACGCCGGCCATGAGCAAGGCCGCCGAAGGAACCAGGGCGCGCCCACTCCGATGCTTGGTCGCTGGCGCGAGCAGCAGGATCGTGACGGTCGCGGCAAGCGCGAACATGGCAGTGGTGTGGCCGCTCGGATAGGCCAGGATGCCCAAGTAGGTGCGGTGGACCAGGGGCTTGAGCAGCACTTCGTCCAGCCCGACCGAGACGGGAACGGCAGTCATCGCCAACACCGCACCGTTGAGTCGGCCGGTCAGCAGGCAAGCGGCGACGACGGCTGCGCTCAGGGCAGCTGCGGGGACGGCACTCCCCGGGGAGGCCAGCTGTGCCGCGAGTTCGGGCCGGTGGGCGAACCATGTGACGACCGGGGCGTCGAGGGCACGATCGAACCGGTCCGGCTCGGTCTGATGTGCGAACAGGGCGCCGAGGACGGCGACGAGGATGGTGCAAACGGCGAGCAGCGCGGCTGCCCGACGGCGGGCTGCACCGGGGAGCAGCGGTCGGTATGGCCGCAGCGCGATCCCGTACAGAAGTGCCTCCTCTCGGCGTAGACAGCGCACACGCACCCCGGCTGCCGCAGCCAGACTTCGGTCCCGTGGCCTCAGGGCCTAACAGCGTGTCAGCTGGGGCTACCGTCGCCCCGATCGCAGTCATCTGCATTGTCGGCTGGCTACTGGCCGGGATCATGATGCTCACCGCGTGGCGGAGGGACCTGCTCACTGTGGGCAGCGAACCAGTCCAGACAGCGGCCTGCGCGATGGTCGGCGTCTCGCTGCTCCCGCGCCGTCTTCACGCCGCTGGGCCAAGGACCAGCGCATGGCCTCCTCGGCCAACCCGGCGGGCCCTCTCCCGCCTCACCGCCTCGCCCGGCGCCCGAGCGCACATCACGACCGCCGCCACGCCGCCCCGCGACACACACGCAGGGGCTCAACCACGTCTGCAGACCCTCGGGGCAGGCTCAACGATTGCCTCGCCGTCGGGCAGCCCTACCAAGAGGAACGTGCGTTCCCGGCCGCTCGAGCTAGCGCGTGAAACGGAAGGACCGGCGCATCGACTCGAACATGGTGCGATCCACGACATCGTCGTTCGCCGCCATCGAGGGCAGGAAGACCATGTACCCGCGATCACCGTGCAGGGCGGCGAGCTTGATGACGTCGTACCCATCGCTGCACGTCGACGTCCACGCCAGGGCCGGCTCACCGGCCAGCGACGTCGTCCGCGCCGACGAGGAGTCGGAACAGACGGGCGGTGCGGCGCGCACCATGGCCGCCCGCCACTGCGACAGTCGGGTCCCCTTCGCTACCGGTGCGGCGGCGGCCACGAGGTCGCGACCGGTCGCTGGGTCGGTGAAATTCGCGAAGGCGGGTGAGTCAGCCCCCTGCAGCATCTTGCCGTCCCAGTCGACCTGCGCGTCCTTCTCCGACCAGTCCCTGGTGAGGGTCACGCGGAAGCCGTACCGCTTCGACACGAAGTCCTGCGTCGCCCCCGCCGGCTGCGTGGGGGTGACCGCCTGAGTCGCCGTCAGCTGCGTGGGTGCGGCCTGCGAGGCCGGTTTGTTCCCCGACGAACCGCAAGCTGCCGCCGCGGAGACCGCGATCACGGTCAGGGCGAACATGAACGCTCGCCTCTGCTCCATGCGTCCCCGCCTCGTCTCCTGATCTTCAACAGCCTAGCCTTTCCAACCCGTCGCCGGTCCACCCGCGGCTGGCACGACGAGTGTTTAACTTGGTGGCGGCGGCGCCGGACGCCGTCCCGACAGGACGGGCGCGCGACCCGCAAGCCGTGGGAGCGTGAATACGGCTGGAGGCGGCGGGTAGTCCGCCATGGACAAGGGCGGCGCGTGCCAGGGGTGCGGCCCCATCGAGGACTGGACTTCGCCCATGAACGGCAACTCCACGAACCGCTTCCGCAACACGGCCGTGCTGGCCGTGCAGACGGCCGACGCCTCCCGGGTGATCAGCTCCGACGCGCTCGACGAGGCGCTCGCTGACACTTACAGCCGGGTGGGCTTACGCCCCGGCCTGCTGGAGCGCCTCGCGGGCATCCGGGAGCGGCGCTGGTGGGCCGACGGCGTCACCTTCATCGAAGGGGCCGCCATGGCCGGGGCCAAGGCGATCAGCGAGAGCGGTGTCGACCCGGCGGCGATCGGCGTCATGATCAATACCTCCATCAGTCGCAAGTACCTCGAGCCCTCGACGGCTGTCGCGGTCCACGACGCGCTGGGCCTGCCGCGGTCCTGCCAGAACTTCGACGTGACGAACGCCTGCCTCGGCTTCGTCAACGGCATGGAGATCGCGGCGGCGATGATCGATTCCGGGTTCGTCGAGTACGCGCTCATCGTCAACGGCGAGGACGCCCAACCGGTCCAGGAGCGCACGATCGATCGGCTCAGCAGCCCCGACACCGCGTCCCGCGACGTGCTGTCGCAGTTCGCGACCCTGACGCTGGGCTCCGGCGCCGTCGCGATGGTGCTCGGCCGCGCGGACTCACACCCGGAGGGGCACCGCCTCGTCGGGTCGGTCGAGCCGGGCGGGGACGGAGCACCACGAGCTGTGCATCGGGGACAACGACATGATGCGGACCGACCTCAAGGGACTCCTCGACGCCGGCCTCGACCTCTCCCTGCAGATGTGGGCGGCCGCCGGGGAGGACTTCGACTGGCGCAGGGCATGGCCCGCTACGTCATCCACCAAGTCTCCAAGGTGCACATCCAGGCGATCTGCGAGCGGCTCGGCATCGATCCGGCGCTGGTGCCCGACCAGTTCCCGACCCGCGGCAACCTCGGCCCGGCCTCGGTTCCGTTCACCCTGGCCGGGGAGCAGGACTCGCTCGTCGGCGGTGACCGGGTGCTGCTCATGGGGATCGGCTCGGGCCTGAACGCCTCGTGCCTCGAGATCGCCTGGTGAGGCCGGAGGAGGCGGCGTCGCCTCCCGATCGGCGCTCCCGGGCCTGGACCCCGCATGGTCCCGCCTGGTGACGGTCGCCGACGCCAAGGGCGCCGAGCACACCTGGCACGTCCTCGACAACGGTGTCCGGAACCCGGTGGGCACGCTGCTGTGCGTCCACGGCAACCCGACCTGGTCCTACCTGTGGCGCCGTCTGTTGGCCGCGCGCCGTCCGGGTGGCGCGTGGTCGCCCCCGACCAGCTCGGCATGGGCTGGTCCGAGCGGCTCGCCGGCCCGCGGTCGCTGCAGCAGCGGGTGGCCGACCTCGGCGACCTGACCGAGGCGATGGGCATCAGCGGCCCGGTGGTCACTGTCGGGCACGACTGGGGCGGGGTCATCTCCCTCGGCTGGGCGCTGGGGCACCGGCACGACCTGCGGGGCGTGGTCCTGACCAACACCGCCGTCGCGATGCCCGAGGGGACGTAGGCCCGCTGCTGATCCGGCTGGCCCGCGCCCCCGGGGTCCGGGCGGGCGTCACCGTCGGGACCCCTGTGTTCGTGCGCGCGGCGACGGCGCTGTCCCGGCCCGCGCTGCCCGCCGACGTCCGGCGCGCCTTCGCCGCGCCCTACCGCTCGGCCGCGAGGCGGCGGTCCGTGGGCGACTTCGTCGCCGACATCCCGTTCTCTCCCCGCCATCCGTCCCGCGCCGTGCAGGAGGCGATCGCCGAGGGGATCCGCACGCTGGACGTGCCGGCCTTGCTGCTCTGGGGCCCCCGGGACCCGGTCTTCGGGGAGCGGTACCTGGCCGACCTGCGCGACCGGCTGCCGCAGGCCCGGCTGCACCGTTTCGAGGGGGCCTCACACCTGCTTCCCGAGGACGCTCCCGAGTACGCGGCGGTCGTCGCTCGCTGGGTGCCGCATGCCCTCCGGCGCCCGCCGGCCCGCCGGAAGCCACGTCCCGTGACGCGCCGGCCCGCCGCCTGTGGTCCGCGCTGGAGGAGCGGTCGGACGACGACTCGCCGGCGGTCGTGGAGGTCGGGGGCGCGACGGTGAGCTGGTCCGCACTGGCCCGACGGGTGGCCGACCTCGCCGCCGGGCTGGCCGGGTCCGGCGTCCGCCCAGGGGACCGGGTCGCCCTGCTCGTGGAGCCGTCAGCCGACCTGACCGCCTCGGTGTACGCGCTGCTGGCGTGCCGGCGCGGTGGTCGTCGTGGCGGACAAGGGCCTCGGTCTCGCCGGCATGCGCCGAGCCCTGCGGAGCGCGGCGGTCGACCACGTCGTGGGCAGCCCGACGGGGCTGGCCGCCGCGCGCCTGATGGGCCTGCCGGGGTCGCGCTTCGCCGCCGGCCGGCTGGGCGCAAGGCACTGCGCGTCCTCCGCGCGGCATCCACGCTCGACGAGCTCGAGGCCCTCGGCCGGTCGGCGCCGGCGCCCGGGGAGGCCCGCTGGACGCCGACTGCGCCGTGCTGTTCACCTCCGGCGCCACTGGACCGGCCAAGGGCGTCGTCTACACGCACCGCCAGGCCGCGGCCCAGCTCGAGGTGGTGCGGTCCGCGTACGCCCTGACGGCCGACGACCGGTTCGTGGCCGCGTTCGCGCCCTTCGCGATTCTCGGGCCTGCGTTGGGCATCGGGTCAGCGGTGCCGGACGTCGACGTGACCGCCCCCGGCTCGCTGACGGCGGCGGCGCTGGCCGACGCCGCAGCCGCGGTCGACGCGACGGTCGTCTTCGCCTCGCCGGCAGCGCTGCGGCGCGTCGCGGCCACGGCCGAGGACCTCTCGGCTCCGCAGCGCGCAGCCCTGGCCGGCATCCGGCTGCTCATGTCCGCCGGCGCGCCGGTCCCGGCGTCGCTGCTGCGGTCGCTGAGGCCGGTCCTGCCGGCTGCCGGCGCGCACACCCCCTACGGCATGACGGAGGTCCTGCCGGTCACCGACATCTCGCTGGCCGGAATCGAAGCCGCCGGCACCGGCGAAGGGGTGTGCGTGGGCCGGCCGCTGCCCGGCGTCGGCGTGCGGATCAGCCCGCTGTTCGCCGGACGGGCGGTCCGACGGCGCACTGACCGACCGAGCCGGGCGTTACCGGTGAGGTCTGCGTGCAGGCCGCGCACGTCAAGGACCGCTACGACGCGCTGTGGGCGCTCGAGGTCGCGACGTCGCGCGACCCCGGTTGGCACCGGACCGGTGACGTCGGGCACCTGGACTCCGAGGGCCGGCTCTGGATCGAGGGACGGCTGCAACACGTCATCACCACGGCCGCCGGTCCCGTGACGCCCGTCGGGATCGAGCAGCGGGTGGAGAGCCTGCCCGGGGTGTCGGCCGCCGCCGCGGTCGGCGTCGGCCCGGCCGGCGCGCACTGGTGGTGGTCGTTGTGGTCGACGCGGCGCCGGGGACCGTGCGGGAACCAGGCCGGCTCCGCGGCCGGTCGCGCGTGCCCCGCCTCTCCGACCGGCTGCAGCTGGCTGACCTGGACCTGGCGACGCCGTCCGCGCGGTCGCGGGTACCGACGTCGCGGCAGTGCTGGTCGCGCCCCGCCTGCCGGTCGACGTCCGGCACCAGTCCAAGGTGGACCGCGGCGAGGTCGCCCGCCGGGCCGCGCGGCTGCTGGCCGGCGCGCGGACCTCCCAGCCATGAAGGTCCTTGTCACCGGGGCGAGCGGGATGCTGGGCCGGGCCGCGGCCACCGGGCTGCTCGTGCGCGGCGACGAGGTCACGGTGCTGCAGCGTCGTCCCTCCGGCCTGCCGTGCCGGCGAGGTGCTGGGCGACGTCGCCGACCCGCCGTCGTCGAGCGGGCCGCGCGAGGCCAGGACGCCGTGCTGCACCTGGCCGCGAAGGTCGACGTCACCGGCCCGTGGGCGCGAGTACGCGTCCGCCAACGTCGAGGGCACCCGCAACGTCGTCCTCGCCTGCCGGCGCCGCGGGCGTCGGCCGGCTGGTGCACGTCTCGTCCCCGTCGGTGGCGCACGCCGGGACGGCGCTGAGCGGCGCCGGCGCCGGGCCCGCCGATCCGGAGCGCGCCCGCGGCCACTACTCCCGATCGAAGGCCGTGGCGGAGTTGGACGCACTGGCCGCGGACTCGCAGACCCTGGCCGTGCTGGCGATCCGCCCTCACCTGGTGTGGGGGCCAGGTGACCCCAGCTCGTCGATCGCATCGTCGAGCGGGCGCGGGCGGGGCGCCTGCCGGTGATCGGGTCGGGCGCTGCCCTCATCGACACGACGTACGTCGACAACGCGGCGGCCGCGCTGGTCGCCGCCGTGGACGTGCTGCGGGCCGGTGCACGGCGAGGCTCTGGTCGTCTCCAACGGGGAGCCGCGCCCGGTCGCCGAGGTCCTCGCCAGGCTGTGCCGTGCGGCCGGGGTGCCGGGGCCGGGCTGGCCGGGTGCCGTTCGCCGCGGCCTGGGTCGCGGGGGCCGGCGCGGAAGCGAGTGTGGGCCGCGACACGCCGCCGATCGGTCCCACCGCTCACGCGCTTCCTGGCCGAGCAGCTGGCGACGGCGCACTGGTTCGACCAACGGCGGACGCGGGCGGCCCTGGGCTGGCAGCCCTCGGTAAGCCTCGACGAGGGGTTCCGCCGGCTGAGCGACTGGTACTCCCGGCCACCGAGCGCGTTTGCGGCAGAGCACTCGATCACGAGCTGAAGCGTCGCTGCAGGTCGGCGTACCCGATCGCACCGTCGAGAAAGCCGAGCGTTCCGGAGCCGAGCAGTTCCCGGCCCGCGCGCTCCAGCGCGCTGAGCGTCGCTCGGGCCAGGCTTCCGCCCAGGCTGACCCGCTTGACCCCGAGCGAGAACAAGGTGGGCGCGTCGATGACGTTCGCCAACCCGGCCACCACGTTGAGCGGTCCCGGGATCGCCGCGGCGAGCCGCCGGATCGTGTCCTCCTCGACGACGCCGGGAACGAAGACGCAGTCGGCCCCGGTGTCGAGGTAACGGACCGCGCGCTCGACTGTCTCGGCGAACACGTCGCCAGTCGTGCGGGCGAAGTAGGTGTCGGTGCGGGCGTTCAGCACGAACGTCCCTTTGGGCGCCGCGGCGCGGGCGGCCGCGAGGCGGTCGACGGCTTCATCGATGCCGAAGAGCCCGCCCGGCCCGGCGTCCTCGATGTTGCCGCCCACCGCCCCGAGCTCCACGGCCCGGGCCACGGTGCGGCCGACGTCGTCGACGGTGTCGCCATACCCCGATTCGAGGTCCGCGGTCACGGGCACGCCCACAGCAGCCACGATCCGACCGACGTGCTCGAGCATCGTGTCGCGGTCCAGCGCTCCGCCGTCGGGGACTCCGCAGGACCAGGCGATGCCCGCACTGGTCGTGGCGAGAGCCGGAAAGCCCACGTGCTCGAGGATCCGGGCAGACCCGGCGTCCCAGGCGTTGGGGAGCACGAAGCCGGGACCGGCATGCAGTGCGAGCAAGGCAGCTGCCTTGCCGGTCGACGGTGCGGTGGTCACGAGCCCACCAGCGCTGACGCCGGTGTACGCCACCGAGTCGTCGTCCATCTCGTGCATGCGCACCGTCCCCGTGTCGGCGTCTGGCGGAATATCGGCCGATGGTGGCTCAAGAACGGCCGGCCGGCGGCTCGTCGCGGACCACGCAGCGGAAGCCGACGTGGCTCATGCCGGTGTCGACGGACTGGGGGCGGCGGGCCGCCGGGCGATAGCGCAGGCAGTAGCTGTCGGCGCACAGGAACGAGCCGCCCTTGATGACCCTGCGCGGGATCCGGAACTGCGGCTGGGCCGGGTCGTAGCTCTCGGTCAGTCGCCACGCCGCGCGGATTGCGCGGGACGCAGCAGGGTTTGTCGGCCGGCTCCGAGTGGCGCGGGGCGTACCAGTCGCGGTCCACTCCCATACGTTGCCGGCCATGTCGTAGAGGCCGAAGCCGTTCGGCGGGAAGGAGCCGACAGGCGACGTGTGCCCGTACCCGGTCGCCGCGCGCCACGGGAAGTCGGCCGTGCCAATAGTTCGCCAGCCGCTGGCCGTCGCGCTCGGACTCGTCGCCCCACGAGAAGCGCGCGCCCTCCAGACCGCCGCGGGCGGCGAGCTCCCACTCAGCCTCCGTCGGCAGCGCCTTGCCCGCCCAAGAGCCGTAGGCCTCCGCGTCCTCCTCGGCAATGTGCACGACCGGATGTCGACTCGCGCCCCTCCAGGGAGCTGCGCGGCCCCTCGGGACGACGCCAGCAGGCCCCGGGAGTCCAGGTCCACCACTGACTGAGATGCCGCAGATCGACGGGCCCACGTGTGCCGGTGAACACGAGCGAGCCCGGCACGAGGTTCTGGGGCGGGGCGCCGGGGAAGTCCGCCGGATCGAGCGGGCGCTCCGCGACCGTGACGTAGCCCGTCGCCGTGCGAACGCCGCGAACTGCTCGTTGGTCACGGGACGGACGTCGATCGAGAACGGATCGACCGTCACCGGGTGAGCGGGCGCCTCCTCCGCATAGTGCTCGTCCGAGCCCATCAGGAAACGCCCACCCTCGATCCGGACCGTGCCGGTGAGCGCCGCACGCACGTCAGTCACGACGGGTGAACGCCGCTTCGATCTTGGCCTGAACCTGGTCGATCGTGAAGCTGGCGGCCTTCTGGCGGGGCGGGAACTGCAGGAACGTCTGGAGGAACTCGCCCACGATCCCTTGCGCCGGCACGACCAGGAAGATGCGATCCATGTACCAGTCCCAGTAGGTGTTCGACGTGATGTCGGCACGCTCGAACGGGTCTGTGCGCAGGTTGAACAGTTTGGGCGCGCGCAGCACGACGAGAGGCTCCAGCCAGACGCCGACGGTGCCGCGCATGCGCTGCTCCATGAACACGAGCTTCCAGTTGTCGTAGCGCATCGCGACGAGGTCGCCGTCGTCCGAGAAGTAGAAGAACTCGACCCGTGGGCCGCGCTCGGCCTGGCCGGTCAGGTAGGGCAGGAAGTCGTAGCCGTCGAGGTGGACGCGGAACGTCTTGTCGCCAGCCTCGTGGCCGTCGAGCAACTTCTGCTTGATCTCGGCGTCGCCGGCGGCCGAGAGCAGCGTCGGGAGCCAGTCGAGATGGCTGATGATCTCGTTGGAGATCGCACCGGCCGGGATTCGGCCGGGCCACCGGATCATTTCCGGGATGCGGAAGGCACCCTCCCAGTTGGTGTTCTTCTCGCTGCGGAAAGGCGTCATCGCACCGTCGGGCCAGCTGTTCATGTGCGGGCCGTTGTCCGTCGAGTAGAGGACGATGGTGTCCTCGGCGAGGCCGAGCTCGTCCAGTGCATCGAGAACCCGCCCCACGTGACGGTCGTGGTCGATCATCGTGTCGTGGTAGTTGGACTGCCACAGCCCCGCCTGGCCCCGGCTGGACGGCTTGGTGTGCGTGCGGAAGTGCATGTGGGTCGTGTTGACCCACAGGAAGAACGGCACCTGCTCGGCGTGCTTGCGCTCGATGAAGTCGATCGCGCCGTCGACGATCTCGTCGTCGATCGTCTCCATCCGCTTGCGGGTCAGCGGTCCGGTGTCCTCGATCTCCTGCGTGCCGTCGGGGTTGCGCCGGCAGCGGAGTACCCCGCGCGGGCCGTAGTTGTGCGGAAGTTCGGGTAGCGCTCGGGGTCGGGGTAGTCCTCGTGCTCCGGCTCCTCCTCGGCGTTGAGGTGATAGAGGTTGCCGAAGAACTCGTCGAACCCATGGTCGGTGGGCAAGTGCTGGTCGCGGTCGCCGAAGTGGTTCTTGCCGTACTGGCCCGTGGCGTAGCCGAGCGGTTTCAGCAGCTCCGCGATCGTCGGGTCCTCGGCCTGGATCCCGGCCTCGGCACCGGGGAGCCCGACCTTGCTCAGGCCCGTTCGATAGACACTCTGTCCCGTGATGAACGCCGCCCGCCCAGCGGTGCAGCTCTGCTCCCCGTAGGCGTCGGTGAACCGCATCCCCTCCTCCGCCAGCCGGTCGATGTTCGGCGTCCGGTAGCCCATCAACCCGTCGCTGTAGCAACTCAGGTTCGTGATCCCTATGTCGTCTCCCCAGATCACGACGATATTGGGCTTGTCTGCTGGCATCGAATCCCCTTACGGTCACCAACCGTCATGATCGACGCTGAGCGCCGCGACAGCACCAGTCCTCAGCCGCCACCATGATCGCGTGACGCGCAGGGCACGAGCAACCCCAGGGCAGTGTCAGTTACGACAAGCCGACGGTCTGGCCGCCATCGATCACCAGGGCGTGCCCGACCACGAAGGCGGCCGCGTCCGAACAGAGCCAGAGGACGGCCGAAGCGATCTCTTCAGGCGTTCCCATCCGCCCGACCGGCTCCTGCCCGATCACCCGCTCCCGGCCTTGAGCGCTGTCCCCGGTGAACCTCTGCATCATCGCAGTGTCGATGATGCCCGGGCAGACGGCGTTGATCCGGATGTTGGCCGAGGCGTAGTCGAGCGCCGCGGCCTTGGTGAGGCCGACTACGCCGTGCTTGGCGGCGGTATAGGCGGCCTGGCCCTTGACCGCTGTGACCCCCGCCCCCGACGAGGTGTTGACGATCGCCCCGCCGCCCTGCTCGAGCATCAGAGGGATCTCGTTCTTCATGCACAGGAAGACCCCGCGCAGGTTGATGTCGACGATCCGGTTCCACTCGTCCTCGCTGACCTCGGCAGCAGGCCCGACGGGTTGTTCCACGCCTGCGTTGTTGAAGGCGATGTCCAGCCGCCCGAAGCTGTCGACCGTGTGGTCCAGCGCCACCTTGACGTCCTGCCCGCTGGTGACATCGCAGCGAACGACCAGCACACGCCCGCCCTGATCTTCGATGAGCCGGGCAGTCTCCCGATTGCCCTGCTCGGACACGTCCGCGACAACCACCGCGGCGCCCGCAGCCGCCAACGCGACGGCTGTCGCACGTCCGATTCCGCTGCCGGCACCGGTCACGAAGGCCACCTTGCCGGTGAATTCTGTGTGGTCAGTGCTGGCACGCATTCCGGGTCCGTCCTTCGCCGTCGTTGCCGATCAGGGAGTCGGGCTGGGGAAGGAGCCCAGGGTGACGTTCGCGTCGGCTGAGGCCCCCGCGCGGCGGTAGATGATACGCACCTTGTCGCCAGGGCGCTCGGTCACGGTGAGGGTGTCGAGCTGGTCGACGTCCGTGACCTGGACGCCGTCGATGGCCGTCACGAACGCGTGGGTCACCGACCCTTTCGCGATGAGCTCGTGGGCGATGCGCAGCGCGTAGTCCGCCGGAATGGCGAAGCCGATCCCGATGCTCCCGCCCCCGCCGTTGCCCACCCTGGGGGCCGGGTTCGCCGCGCCGCTCCCAGCGGTCTGCGGGACCTGCGTCTCGACGCCCATCCGGACCTCCGTCCGCTCGAAGGTGAAGGGGCGAGGCGAGGCGGTAGTCGAGGCGAGCCTACCGAATCTCCGGGTGCCGGCCGAATCCGATCGTAGTCGGGCAATCCTTGCGCGGGAACCGACGGGAATTCCACGAGCCCCGGAGTCACGGGAACACGCCGCGTCCGGCGGCCTAGCCGATCAGGTCGAGCTCGGAGTGGACGTCCCGTTGTTCGCCCGGCGGGCGACGGTCGCCGTCCTCCACGTTGTGCGGCCGCCCCCGCAAGGACGACGAGGAGGATGCCGGCCAGCTGGGTGACCGCGGGTTTCTGGTGCAGCACGAGCAGGCCGAGCAGCAGGCCGATGGCGGGTTCGAGGGCCATCAGGGTGCCGAACGCGGCGGCGGTCATCTTGCGCAAGGCGAGCAGCTCGAGCGCGTACGGGAGAACCGGGAGCAGGATCGCGAGGCCGGCCGCGGTGGCGATGACGCCGGGTGTGAGATGGCCGCTCGCCTGCGGGATGCCCGCGATCGCGGCTATGACGGCGGCGACCGGGACCGTGAGGGAGAGACCCTGGATGCCGCTGAAGCGGTCGCCCAGTCGCTGGGTGAGCAGGATGTACACGGCCCACCCGACGGCGGCGAGCGCCGCGAACCCGACGCCGGCAGGGTCGACCGCGCCGCGCCAGGGTTGCGTGAGCAGGACGACCCCGAGCAGCGCCAGAGCCGGCCAGGTCAGGGCTCGCAGGTTGCGGCTGCGGACCGCGGCGACCGTCAGCGGGCCGAGGAACTCGACCGCGACAGCGGTGCCGAGCGGGATGCGCTCGATAGCGGCGAGGAAGGTGATGGTCACCAGTCCCGTGGTGACGCCCAGGCCGAGCAGCGCGGGCAGGTCGTGACCCCGGACGGCGCGCAGCGGCGGGCGGGCCAGCGCCAGGAAGACGAGCGCTCCGACGCTCAACCTGAGCCAGGCCGTTCCGGCGGGGCCCACCGTCGAGATCAGATCCACCGACAGGGCGGAGCCGAGCTGAACCGACAGCATGGCTGCCAGGGCGAGGCCCCACGGCGGGACCCGGGCGCCGGCGTCAGCCATGGACGACGCCGCCGCGTCGAGGCGGCCGTCGACGGACTCCCGGCTCGAACACCGCCAGGGAGAACCTCGCGGTAGGCGCCGTCGGGTTGGCGTAGCGTGGGGGACGTCGCCCGGGAACGCGACCGCATCGCCGGCATCCAGGGTCACCGACCTGGTCGCCGACCTCGACCGTGATCGAGCCCTCCTGGACCTGCAGCAACTCCTTCGTGCCGCGCACGTGGGTCTCGCTGACGTGCTGGTCGCCGGGACCGAGGGTCCAGTCCCACAGCTCGACCACGTCCGGCGGCTCGGTGCCGGCCACCAGGACGCCGCGCCCGCCGGCCTGGCCCGTCCACAGCACCGCGCCCTCGCCCCGCCGCGTGACCTTCGAGCGGCTTGGGCCGGGGCAGGTCCACCAAGGCGGGCAGTCCGACGCCGAGCGCGTCGCTGATCCTCAACAGCGTCCCGACGCTGGGGTTCGCCACGCCCTGCTCGACGTTCACCAGCATCCGCCGGCTCACGCCCGCAGCCTCTGCGAGGTGGTCCAGCGTCCAGTGCCTCGACTGTCGCTCCTGCCTCACCCGGCCGCCGATGACGGGGGCCAGCGCTGCGGCGTCTCTCGTCCATGAGTGCATCATACTGCACTCAGTGCAGCGGCTGAGGCTTTGGTTGCCGGCGGCTGTGACAGCCGGGATCCCGGAGAGCCCAGGTCGGGCGGCGAGCCGGGCGCCGGCCGACACGGCCTCGGCCTCGCTCAGCGCCGTCGAGCACGGCCCGCAGGAAGCCTGCGGCGAAGGCGTCACCGGCGCCCGTGGTGTCGACGACGTCGGCCACCGGGGGGACCGGGTACTCGCGCCGGCGACCGCCGGGGCCGAGGACGGCGACAGGATCCTTGCCGTTCTTGATGATCGTGGTCCTCGCTACGGCGTCGGACTGCTCGAGCCCGAGCAGCGTGGCCTCGTCGCGATTGGCGAAGAGGTAGTCCGGCTGCAGCCGCGCGAGCCTGCGCCGGACGTCCGCCGGGCCCAGGTGCGCGATCAGGCCGGCGGAGCTCGCGTCGATGCTCGTCCTGGCGCCGGCATTCCCAGCCCGCTCGAGCGCGTCCGTGACCACCGAGTCCATCGCGGGGGTCTCCAGGAAGTACGCGGGCGCGTGAACGATGCCCGCGTCCAGCACCCACTCGTCGGGGACGGCCGACAGCTCCACCGCGGCCCCCCGGTCGGGGAACATCGTCCGCTCCCCGTCCGAGCCCACGAGGACGACGATGCTGCCGGTCCGCCCCCCGCGTTCCACCCGCAGCTCCACGCCCGACTCGAGCATGCTGCGGCACAGGACGTCCCCCAGCACGTCGTCCCCGACTCGCCCCACGAAGGCCGCCGGGCCGGAACTCGCCGCGAGCGCAGCCACGTTCGCAGCGCTTCCTCCGGGCACCCGGGTGACCCGGCACATGTTGTCGGTGCCCAGCTGGATCTCCGGGGCGGCCACGTGGATGACGACGTCCTCGATGAGGTCGCCGATCGACACGAGCAGCCGGCGCGTGGAGGCTGAGGCGCCGGACCCCGACGTCACGCCGCGAGCGCCTTCGCGATCAGCGCGCCGACCGCGACGTTGTTGCGGTAGACCTCGACGTTCACCTTCTTGCTCACGCCGTCGGTCGCCTTGGTGATGTAGTCGAGGAGGAACGGGGTGGTGTCGTTCCCGACGATGTTCGCGTCGAGGGCCGCCTGCCACGCATCCGCAAGCACCTGGTCGTGCACGTCGGGGTCCAGCTGGAGCGCAGGGTCGATCGGGTTGGCGACCAGCACAGCGGACTCGAGGCCGAGTTCGTCGCGCGCCACGACCAGGGCGGCGGCCTCCTCGGGGCTCTGGACGGCGTGCTCGAGGGTGTAGCCGGAATCGCTGACGTAGAAGCCGGGGAACGAGTGGGTCCGGTAGCCCACCACCGGCAGCGAGAGGGTCTCCATGCGCTCGAGGCTGGCGGCGATGTCGAGGATGGATTTCGACGCCGGCGCTCACCATGAGGATGGGCGTGCCGGAGAGCACGGTGAGGTCCGCGGACTCGTCGTAGCTCTGGCCCGTGCTGTTGCGGTGCACACCGCCCAGTCCGCCGGTGGAGAACACCCGGATTCCTGCCCGGTGTGCGAGGAACGCCGTCCCGGCCACGGTCGTGCCGCCGCTGGCGCGGGTCGCGATGGCCACGGGAAGGTCCCGCACGCTCACCTTGATCACGTCGTCGTCGTAAGCCAGGCGCTTGATCTGCTCCTCGCTCAGGCCGACGATCGCGACGCCGTCGACGACACCGATCGTGGCCGGGACGACGCCGAGGCCGCGGATCTGCTCCTCGGCGTCCAGCGCCACCTCGACGTTCGAGGGCCGCGGCAAGCCGTGAGTGAAGATCGTCGACTCGAGGGCAAGGACCGGCGCACCCTTCGCCACTGCGGCAGCAACGGTTTCAGAGATCACCACATGGGTCTGGGACGGCGCCGACAAGGAGTCTCCTACGGAAGTGGACGGGTCGTGTCCCAGAACAGTAGGGCGCTCGGGAGGGCCCACGGACCGTGCTGCGCCGTCCCGACTGCGCAGGGGCGACGACACCGCCTTAGGGGGGTGTCGCGCCTTCGCAGGAGAGGTCATAGTTCATGGACGACCTGGTCGAGACCTCGAGGAAGCCCTCCGCAGCGGCTCCCCCACTCGCCCGGCACGGGGGAGTGCTCGAGTTGCAGAGGAGGGTCCGTGGTTCCTGTCCCCACGACCCGACGCCTGGCCGAGGTGGTCGAGCACCATGGATGAGCAGGCCTACGTCGAGTGGCTGCGAGAGCAGTCGATGCTGGAGAAGGCGGGCACCATGGCCGGCCGGTTCTCGGCCACCGCCAGCACCTCGCACAACCCCTTCGCCATCCCGAACCCCCGCGCAGCCATCGCGAGTGCCTCGGTCTGGTTCACGGCCTATCCGATGTCGATGGTCACGAAGCCCGGTTGCTCGTTCCTCGCCACCCTCGGCGATTCCGACCTGTGGACCGCGTTCCACGACATCGGCGTCGACGGTGTGCACACGGGGCCGGTGAAGCGGGCGGGCGGACTGTCGGGCGTCGAGGCGACGCCGAGCGTGGACGGCTACTTCGACCGGATCAGCACCGACATCGACGACGCGTTCGGCACCGAGGCGGAGTACCGCCGGCTGTGCGAGGTGGCCTCAGGACACGCGGCGGCGGTCATCGACGACATCGTTCCCGGGCATACCGGCAAGGGCGCGGACTTCCGTCTGGCGGAGATGAAGGTCGGCGACTACCCGGGGATCTACCACATGGTCGAGATCCCACCGGCCGACTGGCACCTCCTGCCGGAGGTGCCACCCGGCCAGGACTCCGTCAACCTCTCCCCCGACGCCGAGGACCGGCTGATGCGGGCCGGCTACATCCTGGGGCCGTTGCAGCGGATCCTCTTCTACGAGCCCGGCGTCAAGGAGACGAACTGGAGCGCCACGGCTCCCGCACGCGGCCCTGACGGGGTGGACCGGCGCTGGGTCTACCTGCACTACTTCAAGGACGGCCAGCCGTCGATCAACTGGCTCGATCCCACGTTCGCCGGCATGCGCCTCGTCGTCGGAGACGCCCTGCACTCGCTCGGCCACCTCGGCACGACCGGACTCCGCCTCGACGCGAACGGCTTCCTCGGACTGGAACCCGTACCGGAGGACGGTGCCCCGGCCTGGTCCGAAGGGCACCCGCTCTCGGACGCCGTGAACCAGGTCATCGCCAGCCTCGTCCGCAAGCTGGGGGGATTCACCTTCCAGGAGCTGAACCTCGCCGTCGACGACATCAGGACAACCTCCCGGCGGGGAGCCGACCTCTCCTACGACTTCCTCAACCGCCCCGCGTACCACCACGCCCTCGCCACGGGGGACACGGAGTTCCTCCGCCTTACCTTGAACATCGGGCTGCAGTCCGGCCTTCAACCGGTCTCGCTCGTGCACGCCCTGCAGAATCACGACGAGCTGACCTACGAACTCGTGCACTTCGACGGCGCGCACGCCGACGACCTCTTTCCCTTCCGGGGCGCGGAGCTGACCGGCGCAGCGCTGGCCCGGGTCATCCGCGCCGAACTCACCCAGAGGCTCACGCGGCCCCGCCGCGCCGTACAACGCCGTCTTCACCACCAACGGCATCTCCTCCACCACCGCCACCGTCGTCACGGCGTCACTGGGCTACCGGGACATCCGGAACCTGACCGGCGAGCAGATCGAGAACGTCACGAGGGCCCACCTCCTGCTGGCCATGTTCAACGCGTGGCAGCCCGGCGTGTTCGCGCTGTCCGGATGGGACCTGTGCGGCGCACTCACCCTGGACCCCGGCGATGCTCGGCGACCTGGTCGCCGACGGGGACACCCGGTGGATACACCGCGGCGCGTACGATCTCATGAACTACCGGCCCGACGGCGGCGAGCAGCCGTCGGCACTGCCGCGCGCCGCCTGTCTCTACGGGCCGCTGCCGGCGCAACTGGCCGATCCCACCTCGTTCGCGTCGCGGCTGCGGCACATCCTTCAGGTCCGTGAGAAGTGCAAGATCTCGACCGCGACACAACTCGAGATCGCCGAGACCTCCGACAGGGCGCTGCTGGCGATGGTCCACGAGGTGGAAGGCGGGCGGCTCCAAGCCACCGTGCTCAACTTCTCGGGCCGACCTGTGGCAGCCGACGTCACGTCGCAGTTCCTGCCTCCGGGCGCGGTGGTGAGCGATGTGAGCGGGAGCAGCGACCTTGCCCGTGTCGACCGGACCCACTCGTTCAGCGTGCCGATGCACCCCCACCAAGGCCGCTCGCTCTGTTCGAGCACCTAGGGGCGGTCTTGCGCGGTGTTCTCAGGCTCCGGGGGACCTGGTAGGACGGGATCATCGAGAAGGAGGAGACATGGCCGATCAGCTCAGTCCTTGGCCGCTGGTTCAGCGCGGCGCCGAGGGGCATCCCGTCCGCACCCTTCAGTACTTGCTGCGCGCCAGGGGGCACACCGTCGCCGTCGACGGCATCTTCGGTCCTGCGACCGAGGCCGCCGTCCGGGCGTTCCAGCAGGAGAAGCACCTGGCGGTGGACGGGATCGTGGGCCCGAACACGTGGTCCGCGCTCATCATCACGGTGCAGCAGGGGAGCCACGGAGACGCCGTCCGAGGGGTTCAGGAGGAGTTCCAGTTCCGCAACCTCTCCGGCGACCCGAGCAAGGGCCTGGCCGTCGACGGGATCTTCGGACCCAAGACGGACGCAGCTGTGCGGGGCTTCCAGCAGGCCCTGCACACGGACATTCCGTCAGTGACGGTGGACGGCATCGTCGGACCCGTCACCTGGCAGGCGCTCGTCAGCGGGATGCTGTCCTTCTGATCACGATCTGTCCTCATTACCTACTTACGGGTGTACCGCGGATCGGGACCGCGACGGACTCTGGCATCGTGGTCCCGCGCCAATCGCCGAAGTGCGATCCCGATCCGCATCGGGCGGTGCTCGTCACCATCCATGGCCGCGTCTGGCCGGGCATCCTGCGCGGGCGCTCCTGGTCGGAGGAACACCAGGACTGGCGCTACACGCGTGGAGATCTGGGTGGACGACCGCGGCGTGATCATCTCCGTCGCGCCCGACCAGGTCGAGTTCGTCGTCGGGCCGGCCGCGCAGGGGTACTAGTACTGAGGTCGCATTGCGGCTGGAACCCGGTCCCGCCGCTCAATGGAGTCCACGAAGAAAGGCCCCGGACAGAAGGACTCCAGATGCGACGCACCCTCTTCGTCACCGCCGCGGGCGCGGTGGCGGTCGTCCCCGCCGTGATCGGGCTCACCGGGAATCCGGCCCTCAGCCACCAGGTCCCGGTCACGGTCCCGGCGAACGTCGTGCCCGTGTCGACCAAGGACCTCGCCGCGCAAGTGGACGACAACCCCGGCAGCGACGACCGGACGGTGGCGCCCACGTCGTCCACGCGGGCGACTGAGCCCGGCGACGACAAGGGCGGCACCCGGACCACCCGCACCGCCGAGCCGGGCGACGACCACGGCGGCAGCCGCGCCCGCACTCCCACCCGGGAGAGCCGCACCAGCGAGCCCGGCGACGACCGCGGCGGAACGCGCACTCGCACCACCACCCGCACCGCCGAGCCGGGCGACGACCACGGACGCACCAGCGGCGGGAACGACGACGCGGCCGGGGACGACCACGGCCGGAACCGGCACGGCGGAGGCGATGACAGCCGGTGACCCGGCACCCCCCCGCTCCGTGCCTGACGTGCCGATCCGCCGCCTTCCTGCCGCCGAGGACCCGGCAGGGCGGCGGACCCGGGCCTCCGTGGCTCACCCTCGCCGGCGGCGAGGCCCCCGGCCTGATCCCGGCGTCGTGAGCACCCGTCGCGTACTGCTCCAGGTCGGTGCGATCGCCCTGGTCGTTCTGGCCCTGGTGGCCGCCGGGCAGCGTGGTCCTCGCCCGGCAGGTGGCGGAGCGGGAGGCCGTGAACGACGCGGCGCAGGCGACGGACCTGCTGGCCGAGGCCGTCGTCCAGTCCGCGCTCGAGGACGCGCTGCTCACCGGCGACCCGGCCGCCGCGCCAGCTCGACCGGTGGTGCGCGAGCGCGTGCTCCGCGCCCGGCTCGTCCGGGTCAAGCTGTGGAACGCGCAGGGCGCCATCGTCTACTCGGACGAGCCGCGGCTGGTCGGCCCGTTCGCGCTGGGCGAGGACGAGCGGGGCGTCCTGCTCGAACGCCGCGCACCCGGGCCGAGGTCACGCGACCTGACCGCCCGGAGAACGAGTTCGAGCGCGGCGGGCAAGCTGCTCGAGGTCTACCGGCCGGTGTGGACGCCGGCGGGCAGCGCCGCTGCTGTTCGAGAGTACACGCCGCTACGACCCGGTCGGCGCGCCGCGCGGCGCAGCTGTGGCGCGGCTTCGCCGGGGTCACGCTCAGCAGCCTGCTGCTGCTCGTCGTGCTGCTGTCCCGCTCATCTGGCGCTGTCGCGCGGCTGCGCCGCGCCCAGCGCCAGCGCGAGGCGCTGCTGCAGCGGCGCGGTCGACGCCTCGCGCGAGGAGCGGCGCCGCATCGCCGCGACGCTGCACGACGGCGTCGTGCAGGAGCTCGTCGGCCACTCGTTCGCCGTCGCCGGCGCCGCCGGACCGGGCCGGGCGCCGGGCGACGCCGAGCCCGGCCGGCACGCTGCGAGCGCGGCCGGCGACCGTGCGCGCGAGCATCGGCGGCCTGCGCTCGCTGCTCGTCGACATCTACCCGCCGAGCCTGCGCACCGCCGGGCTGCCGGCGGCGCTGCGCCGACCTCGCGCGACCGTCCGCCGCGCGACGTCGACGTCGCGCGTCGACGTCGACGCGCCGACGGCGACCTCGCCGCTGGACGCCGACAGCAAGCGGCTGGTCTTCCGCGTCGCCCAGGAGTGCCTGCGCAACGCCGTCGCGCATGCCGGCGCCCGACCAGTCACCGTGTCGCTCGACGCGGCGACGACGCGGCGACGTCGTGCTGGAGGTCCGCGACGACGGCGTCGGCTTCGACCGGCCGCGGTGCGCACGGCCCGCGCCGAGGGCCACTTCGGCCTGCGGCTGCTCGCCGACCTCGCGTCGGCCGCCGGGGCGCGTGCTCGCAGGTCATCCAGCGCCCGGGGCGCGGCACCACTGGCGGCTGACGGTCCGACGGCGACTGCGGAGTGCCGACCGTGATCCGGGTGCTGCTGGTCGACGACCACCAGCTCGTGCGCGCCGGCCTGGCCGCGCTGCTCGACGCCGCGGACGACATCACGCGTCGTCGGCGAGGCGGCGAACGGCGCCGAGGCGGTCGAGCTGGCCGCCGAGCACGCGCCCGACGTCGTGCTGATGGACCTGTCGATGCCGGTGCTCGACGGCGTCGGGCGACCCGGCGGTCCTGCTCGCGGCCGACCCGGACGCGCGCGTCGTCGTGCTCACCTCGTTCGCCGACCGGCGACGGGTCGCGAGGCGCTCGCGGCCGGGGCGGTCGGCTACCTGCTCAAGGACAGCGAGCCCGCACGACCTGCTCGCCGCCGTCCGCGCGGCCGCCGCCGGGCACGCGCCGCTCGACCCGCGCGTCGCCGGCGCGCTGCTGCCCGCGCCGCCAGGCCGCCGGCCCGGCGGCCGGCGCTCAGCGACCGCGAGCGCGAGGTGCTGCGGCTCGTCGCCGAGGGGCTGGCGAACAAGCAGATCGCCCGCGCGCTCGGGATCAGCGAGCGCACGGTCAAGGTGCACCTGGGCAACGTGTTCCGGCGGATCGGGGTGCCGACCGCACGTCCGCCGCGCTGTGGGCCCGGACAACCTGCCGAAGGCCGTCCAGGACGACGGGGACAACGGGCGACCGGGACGACGACCGGTCACGGGCCACCCTGAACGGATGGCGCATGGGATCGTGCGGGGCATGGACCGCGCGACGCTGAGCCGCCCATCGCCCACCGCGACCGCCCCATCGCCCGCACTTGTCTCCGAGGCACAGGCCCGCGTCCTGCTGTCGCGCCTCTCACCCCCGCCGAACGGCCGGGTGCTGGACCTCGGCTGCGGCTCGGGGGTGTGGCTCGCCGAGTGTCTGCTCGACTCCAGGCCCCAGACCTCGCCGGCGTCGGCGTCGACATCGCCCTCCCCGCGGACGTCGCCAACGGCCGCGGCGGCGGATCGCTCGCGGATCAAGGCGGACGCCGCGCGCTATGAGGCCGAGCCTGTCGACACCATGATCTGCATCGAGCGCCGAGCCACGCGTCGGCGGTCTGGCCCCGACGCTCGACGCCGTGCGGCCGCACCTCCGCCCAGGCGGGCGGGAGCTGCTCGGTGACGAGACCTCTGGGAGCGACCTCCCTCGCGGGCTCGCGCAGGAAACGGCCCTGCAGGCGGACCGGGACGAGTTCCCCGACCTCCCCCGGGCTGCTCTCCGCAGGCCCGCGCTGCCAGCTTGGCGAGCCGAGGGGACGCGGCACGTCAGCACGCTGGGCAATCGGAGACACGAGTGCGTCATCAACGAGTGCGCTCACCGAGTCGGCGCTGCGCGATGCGCCCTCCCGGGCGGAGCGGGCAAGGCCCTCGCCGTCGCCCGGCAACACCGGGACGAGTGGTGCCTGGGCTACTCGGGGCGAGCTCGGCTTCGCGTTCGTCGTCCTCAACGACGCCCGGGCCTGACGAGACGTCGCAGCCGCACCGCGAAGAGGATCAGGATCCGGACGTACGCGGCTGCTCCCGGGCGTGCTCGCCGTCGGCCGCCAGCTCCACGACTGCTCAGGCCGAAGCCGTCGCGGACGACGCATGGGTATCAGGTCGAGAGCATGCGGTGGTATGCGCCCGCGCGCCGGACGCCCTGCCAGGTCGGCGACCACCAGAACTCCTCGTCGAGGTAGCGGGCCACCAGCCGGCCGGGAGCCCATCAGGACCGTCGACGGTGGACGCGAACGGTGCCAGGAAGCGCAGGATGGGACAGCACCGACGACGAAGGACGTCAGGCCGCAGGACCCGGTGGACGGCGGCCAGCGTGGCGTCGAGGTCCGGGATGTCCATGAGCGCCAGCTGGCAGGTGACGAGGTCGAACGCCCCATCGGGCAGTTCGGCGAGCTGCTGCGCGTCCGATTCCAGATAGGTGATGCCGAGCGGCTGCTCCGCCTCGTGCCGGCGGCGGCTGCCACCTGTCGGGGGTCAGGTCGGCTCCGGTCACCTCGGCGCCGGCCGCTGCGAGGGCGCGGGTGGCGGCGCCCTGCCCGCAGCCGACGTCGAGGCCGCGCAGCGCGGCGATGTCACCGGCGAGGGCGAGGGTGGTGGCGACCGCGAGGTCGTGCGAGGAGCTCTCGTCCCAAACTGGAGCGGCGCCGTCGTACAGATCCACGATGTCCGAGCCATGCCCTCGGCATCGGTACCATCCGCCCGGGGTCAGCACGGTACCTTCGGGCCGCAACCGATCTGGAGGCATGGATGCCGAACGAGGTGCTGGGCGACCGGCTGCAGCGGCTGCGCGCCGGCTCCGTCGAAGTCCTCGTCCAGATCCCCGCCGTGGGACTGGCCGGCCGCGTGGTGCGCAGTGACCATCCGGACCCGTCCCTGGGCCTGCACGGCGTGGTGGCGGACGACGGCAGCGAGGCGCTCTTCGCGCTCGTCGGCCTGCGACCTCGCTTACCAAGCCGCCCGGCCGGATCCGCCTGCCGTGGCTCGCCGCCGCCGATCCCGAGGGCCCGGACTGGAGCTGTCCGGAAGGACCCTCGCCACCGCCGGCATCCAAGTGGCCTTCCTGCGGCCGGAGTCCCTGCTGCTCCTCCACCTCACGCGGTGCGCGGCCGGATGACCGGGAACGACGAGCGACTCGCGACGAATCGCCGGCCTGCCCTGCATTTCACCGCTGACCGTGGGTGGATCAACGATCCGCACGGGGTGACGTTCCGGGACGGCTCGGTCCACCTCTTCCACCAGGCCGTTCCCGACTCCACCGCATGGGCACCCGCGATCAGCTGGGGGCACGCCACCAGTCCGGACCTCCTCGCCTGGCAGCAGCAGCCGCCGGCGCTCGTTCCGGGGACGGGGACGACGGCTGCTGGTCCGGCAGCGTCTGCACCACGCCGCTGGACGCCGACCCCGGCCATGTACTACACGTCCGTCAGCCTCGCGAACGTCGGATCACGGCGCCGTCCGCATCGCCAGGCCGATCGACGACGGCTGGCTCGCGTGGCGCAAAGGTCCCGTCGTCCTGCCCACCACCCGAGCGGCCGCCGATGCGCATCTTCCGTGACCCGAACGTGTTCTGGGACGGCGACTGCTGGCGCATGCTCGTCGGCGCCGGCTACACCGACGGACGGCCGGCGATCCTCTGCTACCGCTCGACGGATCAGGAGCACTGGACCGCCGAAGGACCCCTCGTGGAGGGCGAGCGGCCCGGCTCGCCCAATGCCGGGCACCGGCCTGGGAATGCCCTCAACTCCTGCGCGTCGGCGACCGCCACGTCCTGTCGTCTCCGTCCTTGCCGGCGGGGCGGGGCGGGACGTGCTCGTGGCGGCCGGCAGCTACGTCGCCGGCCGGATGCACGTCGACGGCACTGGTCACAGCTCACCCACGGCCCGGGCCACTACGCCCCCACGACCTTCCTGGACGCCGACGGGCTGCCCTGCGTGATGTTCTGGATCCGAGGGGTAGGCGACGCGGACGCCGGCTGGAACGGTGCGCTGAGCATCCCGTACCGCCTCTGGATCGTCCGCGGCCGCCTCGCCATGACGCCGCATCCGATCCTGGCGACGGCACGGCCCGACCAGAAGCGAACGGTGGGCTTCACATGGCGCCTCGGGGGGGGCAGGGCGAACGTCTGAGCCTCGATGGCGACGACGGCCGGCGCGCACTCGACCTCGTGCGCGAGGGGGACTCGTTGACGATCACGACGGCCGCCGGGTCGGTCACGGTACCCGTCGACGGAGACCGTGTGGACGTCCTGGCTGACGGCTGCGTCCTCGAGGTCGTCAGCGGGGGCGCCGTGGCGGGCCTCCCCAATCCGTGGTCCCCCGCCTCGGCGCGATTCCTCCGGGCATCACCCCCTGGTGGGGGTGACATCTCCGGTCGGCCCGGCGGGGAATCCGGGCCGCCACATCCCAACGTCACGATCGAGCAACTTCGGGTTGACGAGGGCCTCAGGCGGGAACACGCTGCACAGTGCCTGCCCACGATCTCCGTCGCGGGCCCGCCACTGCAGGTCCCCGGTGGGCGCTCGACCGGCCCGGATCCCTCCGAGAGTGAGGAGCACCATGCGAGGCCCCAGCTTGTTCAAGACGTTCGCCGTGGTCGGAGTGACCATGGCCATGACCACCGCGTGTCTGGCTGGTGGCGGCAACTCCGGTTCGGGCGGCGGCGGGGGCGGCAGCCCGACCGGCCAAGCGAGCGGGTCGACCGTCACGATCTGGACGAGCATGGACCAGCCCGTCATCGACGGCCTGAAGGCCGGGCTCGCGCCGCTGGCGCAGCAGAGGGCATCACGGTGAACTGGCAGAAGGTCGACAACATCAACCAGGTCATCATGACGAAGATCCAGGCCAACGACGTGCCGGACATCGCCATGATCCCGCAGCCCGGCGTCGTGGCCGACATCGTCAAGCGGAACAAGGCGACAGCGCTCGACAACATCCTCGACATGAACGCGCTGAAGTCGAGCATGCTCCCCGGCACGCTCGAGGCGGGCACGGTCAACGGCAAGCTCTACGGCCTGCTGGTCAGCGCCAACACCAAGAGCTTCGTCTGGTATCCGAAGAAGGCGTGGGACGCCGCCGGGTACAAGGTCCCCACGACGCTCGACGAGCTCGACGCCCTCACGCAGAAGATCAAGTCCGACGGCAAGGCCCAGGCCCGTGGTGCATGGGCATCGAGTCGTCCGCCGCCACCGGCTGGCCGGCGACCGACTGGTTCGAGGACCTGGTCATGCGCTACGGCGGCTCCGACCAGTACAACCAGTGGGTCACGAACAAGATCAAGTTCGACTCCCCCCTGGTGCGGCAGGCCGCGGCCGAGTTCGACAAGATCCTCTTCACGCAGGGGAACGTGCTCGGCGGGCGCAAGGCGATCCCGAGCACCAACTTCGGCACCGCCGGGAACCCGATGTTCGACCCCAAGCCCGGCTGCATGCTGTACAAGCAGGGCTCCTTCATCACGACGTTCTTCCCGAAGAACGTGCAGGCCAACCTCGACTCCGAAGCCGGCGTCTTCTACTTCCCGACCGCAAGGCCGGCGGCGAGAAGCCGATCCTGGGTGGCGGGGACATGGCCGTCCTGCTCAAGAACAACGCCGGCGCCAGCGCCGTCATGAAGCTGCTCAGCGACAAGAGCATCGGCGAGAAGGCCATGGGGACGAGCTTCCTGTCACCCCACAAGGACTTCGACGTGAGCCTGTACAAGGGCGCGATCGCGCAGCAGATCGCAAAGATCAGCTACGCGGCGTCGATCTTCCTCTTCGACGGCTCCGACCAGATGCCGGGCGCCGTCGGCGCGGGCACCTTCTGGAAGGACATGACGGCCTGGATCAGCGGCCAGGAGAGTCTGGACCAGGCACTCAAGAACATCGACGCCAGCTGGCCGGCCAGCAGCTGAGGCCCGCCGAGGCCGCCGGGGTGGGCGACGCGTCCGTCGCCCACCCCGGCGTGCGTCGCGCCCGTCGCTCGGTCCACGCAGGGCGCGAGCGCTAGGCAAGACCAAGGTCGTCCTACAGACTGGGCGGAGTGGCCCCCGAGGGCCGCTCGGCAGCCGAGTCGCCGGCCGCAAGGAGGCGGTGCCTGATGGTGATCAAGCTCGTCAACACGCTCTTGACCGTGGTGGCCGGTGTCGGTGCCGCCCTGGTCCTCTACTGGATCCTCAACAAGCTCGCCGAACTCCTGCCGGGGCGGTGGGAGGAGCAACTCAAGCCGTACTTCTACATCCTCCCAGCGGTGGCGGCGATCTGCCTGTACGTGCTCTACCCGGGTATCCAGACCATCGTCTACAGCTTCGCGAACGACACGAGCACGCAGTTCGTCGGAACCAAGAACTACACCGGCCTGCTGACCTCGAGCGGCTTCCAGCAGACCCTCATCACCACCGTGGTGTGGATCATCATCGCCCCCTTGGCGGCGGTCCTCATCGGCCTCCTCGTGGCCACGCTGGTCGATCGGTTGAGCCCCCGCGGTGAGAAGACGGCGAAGACGATCATCTTCTTCCCGCTGGCGATCAGCGCCGTCGGAGCCGGCACGGTATGGCGGCTCGTGTACGCCTACGCCCCGCCCGGGCAGCCCCAGATCGGGATCCAGAACGCGATCGTCACCGCGCTCGGCTTCGACCCAGTGGCGTGGCTGACCATCCGTACGTTCTACCTCAACACGCTCCTGCTCATCGTCATGTTCCTCTGGCTCCAGGTCGGCTTCTCCATGGTCCTGCTCTCCTCGGCCATCAAGGGTGTTCCCACGGACACCATGGAGGCGGGTCGCGTGGACGGCGCGAGCGAGCGTCAGATCTTCCGCCGCATCGTCGTACCGCAGATCATGCCGACGGTCGTGACGGTGTACGTGACCGTGCTCATCGGCGTCATGAAGCTGTTCGACGTCGTCTACGTCATGACGAACGGGAACTTCAGCACCAACGTGCTGGCAACGGAGTTCTTCAACCAGCTGTTCACCAACTTCAACAACGGTTACGCAGCAGCCATCGTCGTCATCCTGATGATCGCGATCATCCCGGTCATGATCTTCCAGGTGCGGCAGTTCCGGCTCCAGGAGGCCAGCCGATGACCAGCACCGTCCAGCCCGCCGGAACCACCGCCACCGAGCCCCGGCTCGGCCGGGCGGCCCGCAGGGCATCCGTCACGGGCGAGGGCAAGCCGGCTCACTGGTCGGTCAGGCTCGTGGTCGTGATCATCTGCTTCCTCTGGGTCGTCCCTGCGTTCGGCTCACTGCTCACCTCCTTCCGCACCGAGAGCGACGCGAACTCGACCGGCTGGTGGACCGCCCTCAACCCCGCCAACTGGGGCAGCTTCACGCTGGGCAACTACCACGACGCGATCGTCAACGCCGGGCTGGGCACGGCATTCATCAACAGCCTCGCCATCGCGCTGCCGGCGACGTTCATCCCGATCCTCATCGCCGCGTTCGCCGCGTACGCCTTCACGTTCATGCAGTTCCCGTTCCGCGACACGATGTTCGTCATCATCGTCGCGCTGCTGATCGTCCCGAACTTCGTCGCGATGGTTCCGTTGCTGCAGATCTACGGCAACATCGGGATCGGCGGCACCTTCTTGTCGGTGTGGCTGTTCCACATCGGGTTCGGCATGTCGCTGGCCATCTACCTCTTCCGCAACTACATGGCCACCCTGCCCCGCGAGGTCATCGAGTCGGCGAAGATCGACGGGGCCAGTCACTACGCGACCTTCTACCGGCTCATCCTGCCCATGTCGACGCCGGTCCTCGCATCGTTCGCGATCTTCCAGTTCCTCTGGACCTGGAACGACCTGCTGGTCGCCCTCGTGTTCATCGGGCCCGGCGAGAACGCCCCGATGACGGTCGCCGTCAAGAACAACCTGATCGGCCAGCAGGGCCAGGGCTGGAACATCGTGGCCGCCGGCGGAATCCTCACGATGATCCTTCCGATCATCATCTTCCTCGCCCTGCAGCGGTTCTTCGTCCGCGGTCTGACGGCAGGTTCGGTCAAGGGGTGACAGATCCCGAGAGGACGTCGGCGACGTCGGGCCAGTGGCCCGACGAGCCCGGCGCGAGCACACCGGCGGGGTTGCCGGAGAAGCGGCAACCCCGCTGGGGGCTGCGCACGCTCGGCTTCCTCGGGCTGGCCCTGCTCGCAATGGTCACCGCCGTCAGCCTCGGTGGGTACACGTTCGGCACCTTCGGCTCGTTGCTCTTCGGATTGATCGGGGCCGGCTACTGCAGCATCAAGGGGCTTCGGGTCGCGCTGGACCACGAGGCCCTGCACATGGTCCTCGGCCGCTACCGTCGCCGCTGACCTCCGTCCAGGCACCGGTCGCTGCATCTAGCGCACCCCGGCCAGACTCAGCACGACGTCGAGGCCCTGCGGCGTGCCCGGCCAGTGCCGGCGCAGGGCCTCGACGCCTGCCCGGCGCACCACCGACCGCAGCACGAGCGCGACGACGACGGCGTCGTCCGCGTACCCGATCACGGGGACGATGTCGGGCACCAGGTCGAACGGCATCGCCAGGTAGGCCACGAGCAGGGCGACCCGGATGCGCACGCCGGCCGGAAGGGTGCGGTCGGCCAGCAGCCGGCGCAGCAGCCGGAGCAGGTCGGGCAGCAGCCTCAGGGCGTCCCGCAGTCCCACGGTGTCCGGGTGCGCACGTGCGTAGCGCCAGAGCAGAGCCAGCAGCACGGCGTAGACGAGGACGAGGCCGGCGAGCACGCCGAGCAGAACGTCCCACCCCACCACCGTGCCTCCCCTGGTCCGCGTGTTCAGCCTGCGGGCACGCTACGTGGGACCCGAAGCGCGGACGGGCCGGGGCGGTATCCGGCCTGGCCCGTTCGCACGAGCCGAGCTCAGTTCTTCTTCGCCGCCGCGGTCGCGCTGGTGGTGCCGAGCGAGTCCGTCGCGGTCACCGTGAATGTGACCGTCCCGCTGGCGAAGCTGCTCAAGTCCAGGTTGGCGAAGCACCAGGACCATCCGCGCCCGCCGTCATCGTCGCAGTGATCCTGCCCGTGGCCGAGTCGGTGACAACGAGGTCCACCCGGTTGCTGGCGCGCGCGCCGTGCCCTGGATCTGGGCCTTGGCCTTGTTGCCGGCGGTGACGTTGCCGCTGTTGATCGGGCTGGTGTAGGCGGTGATGGACGGCACCCGCCCCCGACGCGGTCGCCGTCCGGGTGACCGACCCGTTTCCGACGTCCCGGCGGTCACGAGGAGTGAATGGGCCCGCCCGTGGTAGGCCGCCGCCGCGACGGTAGGACCACGGAGATGGACGTGCCAAAGCACCGCCCCCACCGTCGGTGACGGCGGGGGCGGGGCATTCCCGCGGTTTCAGCGCCGGGTCGCGACCAGCACCAGGTATTCCCAGTCCATCACGGCACCCTGCCCATGTGCGGCGGGTCGCAGGGCACCGCGGGCGAGGCCGGTCAGCGCGGCGTCGAGCGCGGCGCTGCGCTCCGCGTCGTCTCCGATGGCCCGGTACGCCGCGACCGTAGGTCCATAGGCCTCACGCCAGAAGTGCAGGAAAGCCTCGGGGTTCGCGAAGCGGTCGACCGGCACGGCCGCAGTGGTCGTGCGGACGTCTGCGACGCGATCCCCGAGCAGTTCGCGCACGTGCGTCTCGTCGCCCCACAGCGGTGGCGGCTGCGCGCCGGGCGGCGGCGGCGGGACGAAAGGCCTCATCGCGCCCAGCATCCGGCCGACGAAGCCGCCGGGCGTCCAGCTCAGCAGTCCGACGGTGCCGCCGGGACGGCAGACCCTGACCAGTTCGTCGGCGGCCCGCTGGTGGTGCGGTGCGAACATGACGCCGATGCACGAGAGCACCACGTCGAAGCTGCCGTCCTGGAACGGCAGGGCCTCGGCGTCCGCCTCGCGCCACGTGAGGGAGGCGCCGCGTCGGTCAGCGAGGCGGCGCCCGGCGTCGAGCAGCTCGGGGGTCAGATCCGTCGCGACGACGTCGGCGCCCGTCAGCGCCGCGGGATCGAGGCGTTGCCGGTGCCGGCGGCCACGTCGAGCACCCGCTGCCCGGCGCGGACCCCGGCCGCCTCCACGAGGAGGGGGCCCAGGCGCTGGACGACCTCGGTCGCGACGGCAGGGTAGTCCCCTGTCGCCCACATGCGGCGGTGCCGTTGCTTGAGCTCGAGGTCGGCGTCGACCTCGCTCGACGTGGTCATGGTCGTCCTCCCGTGGATCCGGTGTCGTCGGTGGGTCGACACGACGCTAGGAAGGGCGGCGGAGGCGCTCCAGTACAGGATCTGTACCTGTGCGTTGCGGCCCGGCGGCCCTACCGTCTGGGGATGGGGACCTCCTACGGTCAGTTCTGCCCGGTCGCCAAGGCGATGGAGCTTCTCGACGAGCGGTGGACTCTGCTCGTCGTCCGCGAGCTCGTGATGGGCAGCCGGCACTTCAACGAGCTCCGCCGCGGCGTTCCCCGGATGTCGCCGACGCTGTTGTCGAAGCGGCTGCACACGCTGGTCCGGGCAGGCGTCGCCGAGCGGCGGGTCGAGGACGGCGAGGTGCTGTACGCGCTGACCCCCGCAGGCCAGGAGCTGCGCCCCGTCGTCGAGGCCCTCGGCGCGTGGGGCACCAGATGGATGGGCGAACTCGGTGACGTGGACCTGGACCCGAAGCTGCTGCTGTGGGACATGCACCGCAGTGTCGACCACGGCGCGGTACCGACGTCGGGGGCCGTGGTCCACTTCGTGTTCCCCGATGTGCGGGGCCCGGGCAGAGAGTGGTGGCTGGTGATATCCGACGGCAGCGTCGACGTCTGCGACGACGACCCCGGCAAGCCACTCGCGGCGACGCTCACGTCGTCGCTGCGGGTCCTTGTCGACGTCTGGCGCGGTGAACGCAGCTGGGCCGACGCCGTACGGTCAGGCGCGCTCGCCGTGGACGGCCCGACGGACACGCGCAGGGCGCTGCCCACCTGGTTCACCCTGTCGGTTTTCGCCGGTGTGCCGCGCCCCAGGGAGTTGTCCCGGCCCGAGCGTCAGGAGGAGACGTCCTTGGTGCCGAGCCTGGCCCACGCCAGCGCGCCGAACACCACCACGTAGCCGGCGGTCACGAGCAGTCCGCGGGCCATGTCGCCATAGACGACGGGATCCCGCAACAGGTCGCCGAACCGCAGCCACCAGTCGGTGAGCAGGTAGGGGTGGATGACGGAGATCTGCGGGACGGCGTCCAGGATCTGCACGACGACCGCTGTGATCGCCGTCACGGCCATGGCCGCGATCGGCACCTCGGTGAGCGTGGAGGCGAACAGGCCGATCGCCGCCAGGCCGGCCAGCATCGCGGCCACGTAGAGCGCGACGAGCAGCACCCGGACGAGAGCGGCCCCGACGCCCAGGGTGCCGCCGGACAGCAGCGTCACCGGCCCGATCGGGAACAGCGCGAACCCGATGAGGACGCCCGCCGCCCCGACCGTCAGTGCCGCGGCCACCGCGAAGGCGACGATCCCCGTGAACTTCACGAGCAGGAGCCGGGTGCGGCTCACGGGCACCACGAGCAGGTTCCGCAGGGTGCCGATGGACGCCTCGCCGGCCACGGCCTCCCCCGCCGCCACGGAGACCGCCAGCGGCAGGAACAGCGGCAGCGTGACGACCAGCGCCGTGAAGGCCACGAACAGCCCGTTGCCGGCGATCTGTCCGATGAAGGCCGGCCCGTCGCCGTCATCCCCACGTCCGCCCCCGCCGCTGCCCTCGCTCAGGCGGATCGCGGTGGCGATGAGCACGGGCACGCAGGCGAGCGCGACGAGCAGGGCCTGGTTGCGGCGCCGCCCGAAGACGAGCCGCAGCTCCGAGCGGAGCAACCGGGTGGAGAGGCTGCGCGGACCGCGCAGCACGGGGGACGCCGTCCGGCCCCGGACCACGGCGCCGGCCGCCACCTCGCCGGTCGAGGCCCCGGCCGACATCTCACCGGTCGACATCTCACTGGTCGACATCGAAGCCCTCCCCCGTCAGCGAGACGAACACGTCCTCGAGGTCCGGCCGCTCGACGGCCAGCTCACGCACGCCGACGCCGGCGAGCACGAGCTCCCGGGTCACCAGCTCCGGGGGCGTCTCACCGATCGTCGTCGCCAGCCGCTCGGCCTCCACGTCGGGAGCAGGCAGGCCCAGCCGGGCCAGGACCTCGGCCGCCACGGCGACGTCGTCCGGCCCGGCGACGACGACCCGCAGCCGGGGCGCGGCGACGTCCCGCAGCTCGGCCAGCGTGCCCTGGGTGACGAGCGTGCCGCGGCTCATGACAGCCACGTGCGAGCAGATCTGCTCGATCTCGGACAGCAGGTGCGAGGAGACGAAGATCGTGCTGCCCTCCGCCGCGAGCTCGCGCACCAGGGTGCGCACCTCGCGGGTGCCCTGCGGGTCGAGGCCGTTCGTCGGCTCGTCGAGCACGAGCAGGTCGCGCGGGCGGAGCAGGGCCGCGGCCAGGCCCAGGCGCTGGCGCATCCCCAGGGAGTAGTTGCGGTACCGCTTGCCTGCGGCGGCGGTGAGGCCCACCCGCTCCAGCGCCTCGCCGATGCGCCGGCGGGAGGTGCGGGGGTCGACGGTCCGGTCCCCGGCGTCGAGGCGGGCCAGGTTCGCCCGGCCGGACAGGTAGGGGTGGAAGGCGGGTCCCTCGACGAGCGCGCCGACGCGGGGCAGGACGTCGCCGGCGGCGGCGGGCATCCGCCGCCCGAGCACGTCGAACTCTCCCGCAGTGGGCGCGGATCAGGCCCAGGAGCATCCGGATGGTCGTCGTCTTGCCCGAGCCGTTCGGGCCGAGGAAGCCGAAGACGGCGCCGTGCGGCACGAGCAGGTCGATGTGGTCGACCGCGACCTGGCCGCCGCGGAACCGCTTGGTGAGGCCACGGGTGGCCAGGGCGGGCGGCTCGCCGGCCGCGTCCCAGACAGCGGCAGCGTCCTTCGCAACGGACGCCGGCAGCGTGGCGTCCTCCGACGCCGTGTTCCCCGGTGCGGCCTCCGTCGGCGTCGAGCCGCCGTCGACCGTGGTGCGCGCCGTCACGGTGCCGTGCTGTTCGACGTCGCGCTGTGCGCCGCGGCCTGCTCGAGCACTGCCGGGTCGACGGCCCCGACGTAGGTCGTGTCGCCGACGAAGAGCACGGACACGAGCGCCGTCCGCAGCAGCCGCCCGGTGCCGAAGGACCCGTTGACGGTGGTGGTGCCGCGCAGCAGGGCGTTCGCGGTCTCGTCCTGCCCGAGCGCGGCGGGGTCGACGCCGTGCAGGACCGCGACCGCGGTCCACCCGCTCCCGACGACGTCCGGCTTGGCCGCGTCCGGGTGCTGGGGGCCCGTCGCCGGGCGGTGGGGTCGTGTCGCAGGGGCCTGGGCGCCGGCGGCGGGCGACCCGCCCTCGGTGACCTTCGCGCCGGCCGGCGGGGTGAAGCTGAAGATCGAGGCGGCGGGCTGCTCGAACTGGACGTCGGTGAAGCCGGTCTCGAAGGCGGGCTCCTGGGTGCCGCGCGCGAAGACCTGCACGCGCAGCGGCACCGAGGTCTCGCTGTCGACCGCCAGCCGGACCGAGCCGACCAGCGAGCGGGCGTCCCGCGGGGTCAGGCTCAGCTCGTAGACGCGGGCGATCGGCGACGTAGCCGGTGCCGTCGACGTCCACCTTGGTGCTGGGGTCGATGGCGGCCAGCGCCTGCTTCGCGGCGGTGGCGGGTCGGTGGCGACCGCGGGCGGGGTGGCCGAGGGCTCCTGCTCGCCCTGCTTCACGGTGTAGTGCGTCGCCTCGCGGGTGCTGCTGGACCACAACCACACGTCGTCGCCGTTGCGGACGACGTCGGTCTCGGCGAGGTCGCCGACCAGGCTCACCCGGGCCTTCCGGTCGGTGCCGTACCAGACCCGCGCGGTGTGCGAGCCCGTGACGAGCGACTGCAGCGACGTACCGCCGCCCGCGACGGACGGGAGCTCCGGCAGGCCCAGCTTCGCCGTCTCGACGACCGTCCCGGAGAGCTGCCGCTCGGGCGCCTTCGCGAGGTCGACGAGCAGCTGCGCCGGCCGTCTTGGGTGGCAGCTTCGCGGCGGCGTCCGCGTTGCCCGGAGGTCAGGGCGACGCCCGCGCCGATCGCGACGACCGCGCCGACGGGAACCGCCCAGCGCAGGGCCGGGGATCGCAGGAGCCGGGGGGTGCGTCGTCCGGTGCCGTTCTGCGCGGTGCGTCCGTGCCGTCGATCGCCATGCTCCGAGTCTGCGCCCTGTCCCCTGAGGACACGCTGAGACGGGCTGATCCGTCCGGCGGGTCGTCTCAGGTCGCTCTCAGCGCCGGCGCCCGCGAACGACCTGGTAGGGCAGGCTGGGCGCCGTGCGCGTGCTGATCGTGGACGACGAGGTGCGGTTCGCCCGCTCGGTCCAGCGCGGGCTGCGCGCCGAGGGCGTCGACGTGGACGTCGCCCACGACGGCGAGCAGGGGCTCGCGATGGCCCGGACGGGTGGTTACGACGTCGTCGTCCTCGACGTGATGCTGCCGCGCCTGTCCGGCTACCGGGTCGTCGAACGGCTGCGGGCGGAGGGCAGCACGGTGCCCGTCCTCATGGTGTCCGCGAAGGACGGCGAGTACGACCAGGCGGACGGCCTCGACCTGGGCGCCGACGGCTACCTGGTCAAGCCGTTCCCTGGGTGGTGTTCTCGCGCAGGTGCGTGCGGTGGCCCGCCGCGGAGCGGTCCCGGACCAGCGGTACGGCGAGCCGGACCGCGAGCTCGTCAGCGGCGACCTCGTGCTGCGGCCCCGCGTTCCGCACCGCGAGCCGCGGCGGCACCGAGATCCCCCTGACCGCCCGCGAGTTCGCGCTGCTCGAGCACCTCGTCTCCGCCGGGGGCCGGGTGGTGAGCAAGACCGAGCTGCTCGCCGCCGTCTGGGGCGGCCAGGCGCACGACGACCCGAACGTCGTCGAGGTCTACGTCGGCTACCTGCGGCGCAAGATCGACCAGCCGTTCGGGAGGCGGTCGCTGCTGACCGTGCGGGGAGCCGGCTACCGGCTCGTGCCCGACGGCCCTCCTGACTCCGACGGCCCTCCTGACTCCGACGGCCCTCCTGACTCCGGCGGCCGGAACTCCGACGGTGGCGACGGGTGAACCGGGAGCGGCGCCGGCGGGACCTGTCCGTGCGAGCCCGCCTCACGCTCGCCACCACGGGCGTCGTCGCGATCGCGCTGGCGCTCGGCGCGCTGGGGCTGGTCGGGATCCTGCGGCTCACGCTCCTCGGCCAGCACGACGCCGCCGCTCGCGACCAGGCCCGCGGCGTCGCCGCCCTGGTGACCGCCGGCCGGCTGCCCGATGTCGTGCCCAGCGGCGGGACGACCATCGTCCAGGTCCTCGACGGTGCGGGCCGGGTTGCCGCGGCCTCGGCGGGGGGTGACCGGCTGGTCCCGCTGCTCGAGCCCGGGGACATCGCGCGTGCCCGGGGCGGCGCCGCCGTCGAGCTCTCCGGCCGCCGGCTGGGCGTGAGCGACGTCCTGCGCGTGGTCGGCGTCCGGGCGGGACCGGACGGCGCGCAGACCGTCCTCGTGGCCGGACCCGTCGCGGACATCCAGCGCAGCGTCGTCGTGGTCGAGAAGGCGATGGTCGTCGTGTGTCTCGTGCTCGTGGCCGGCGCGGCGCTGCTCAGCCGGTGGCTCGTCGGATCCGCGCTCCGGCCGGTGGAGACCCTCACCCGCGACGCCGCCGCCCTCGGCACCCGCGGCGGGGCGGGGACTCTGCCGCTCCCGGCGGCGGACGACGAGATCCGCCGCCTCGCGGTCACCCTCAACGGCATGCTGGCCCGGCTCGACGCGGCAGCCAAGCGGCAGCGGGCGTTCGTCGCGGACGCCGCGCACGAGCTGCGCAGCCCGCTGGCCTCGATCCGCACGGCCGTCGAGGTGTCCCGGCTGCCCGGCACGCAGGCGGGCGACGGCGCGGACGGCGGCGACGACTGGCGGGCCACGGCCGACGACGTCCTCGAGGACACCGCCCGGATGAGCCGGCTCGTCGACGACCTGTTGCTCCTCGCCCGGCTCGACGACGCCCGCGAGGCCCGGCAGAGCACGGGCGCGGAGACCGCCACGGGAGACCTCGCCGCCGTCGCGGATCGTGTGGTGGAACGGCTCGAGCGACAGCGCGGCCGTTCGGTCCGGGTCACCCGGGAGGGCTGCGGAACGATTGCCGTGCGGGCGAGCGATGACGTGCTCGAGCGCGTCGTCGTCAACCTCGTGGAGAACGCCGTGAGGTACGCGCGCAGCCGGGTGGAGGTGACCGTGCAGGGCTCCGGCGGGGATGTCCTGCTCACCGTGACGGACGACGGCCCCGGCGTGCCGGCCGCCGACCGGGAGCGCGTCTTCGAACGGTTCACCCGGCTCGACGACGCCCGCAGCCGCAACGAGGGCGGGTCCGGGCTCGGGCTGGCGATCGTGCGGGAGCTCGTCCGCGCGCACGGCGGGGACGTGCACCTGGACGACCCTCCTGATCCGTCGGCGCCGGGGCTGCGGGCGGTCGTCCGCCTGCCGTCCGCCGAGGAGGAGCGGACGGGTCAGCCGTCCCGGGGGGACGCGCCCTGACCGGTCGAACCGCTCACTTCGACGGCTGCGGGACCGTCACGTTGCAGGAGACCTTGGGGTTGACGCCGACGTAGTTCAGGGGGCCCGCGACGACGGTCAGCGCGACCGTTCCCCCGTGCGCGCAACTGGTGGAGCCGTTGAAGTAGCCCCGCTGGAACACCGCGAGAACGCCGATCAACAGCCAGACCACGACCACCACGACGAGCAGACGCACAGCTGCCTCCTGAACCCGATGCCGATCACGCCTCCGGCGATCAAGGTAGCGCCGGGCCGAGCGCCGCACCCGTTCACGTGCACCACGGTCAGAGGGCGAGGCGCAGCACGAGGAGGGCCAGGTCGTCCTCCGACGGCGCCGCGCGGAAGGCGTCCAGGGCGGCGAGGACGGCGTCCGCGAGCTCTTCCGCCGAGGCACCGGCGGCCGCCGCCAGCGCGGCCGTCAGGCGGTCCTCCCCGAACAGCTCCTCCCCCCGCCTCGTCTCGGTGATGCCGTCGGTGTAGAGCACGAGCGCGTCCCCCCGTTCCAGGACGTGCTCGATCTCCTCGAGGGCGGCCTCCGGGACCGCTCCCAGCAGGGTGCCCTCGCTGCGCAGGACGCGGACCGGGCCCGGGCGGGCCGGGACGACGACGGGGTAGGTGTGCCCGGCCCGCGCCAGCCTGATCGTCGCCCGCCCGTCGCCGAGCAGGGTGAGCCGGCCGGCCGTCGCGGTGACGAACCGCTCGCCGTCGCCCTGCGCATGCAGGATCTGCCCCAGCCGCCGCAACCCGGCCGCCGGGGACTGCTCGTGCGCGAAGGCCCGCAGCGTGTGCCGCGCGAGGCCGGTCACGGTCGCCGCGTCCACGCCGCGGCCCGACACGTCGCCGATGAGGACGAGGTGCTGGCGGTCGGACAGCGGGACCACGTCGTAGAAGTCGCCCCCGACGTCCACCGCCTCCTCGGCGGTCGCGTACCGGACGGCGATCTCGACCCCTGGCACGTCCGGCAAGCGCTCCGGCAGCAGGCTCTGCTGCAGGCGCGCGGCGATCCGGGTGCGCTGGCCGAACAGCCGGGCGTTGTCGAGCGCGATGCCGGCGCGCCGAGCCAGGTCCGCGACGAGTTCGAGGTCGGCGCCCAGGGTGTCGGGCCGCCCCGAGGTGTTGACCAGGGACAGCACGCCCACCGACCGCCCGCGCACGACCATCGGCACGAGCAGGCCGGGGCTCGGCGGCAGCAGGTCGGCGAGGGCCTCGACGGGCCTCGGCGTCCCGGCGGTGAGGAGGTAGGGGCGGATGTCGGCGGTGTGGAGTCGTTCGCCGGTGCGGAAGACGCGAGCCGCCGGCACCTCCGAGGCGACGGGCAGCACCGCCGGGGTACGGACCGCGGGCGCGATCGTCGCAGGGACGGGGTCGGCGTGAACGGACAGGGCGGTGGTGATGCGCCCCCGCCCGTCCGGCAGCAGCACGACGAGCCAGTCGGCGAGGTCCGGCACGAGGAGCGTGGCGAGCCGGGCGAGCACCGCGCGCTCGTCGAGGGAGCGGCTCAGCACGTCGCTGGCGCGGGCGAGCAGGTCCACCCGGGCGCGAGCCCGTTCCGCCTCCGCCCGGGCCGTCTCCGCCTCGGTTCGCGCCCGTTCCGCCTCCTCGCGCGCCGCCTCGGCCTCTGACCGGGCCCGCTCGGCCTCGGCCCTCGCCGCCCGCTCGGCCAGGTGCAGCCGGGTGCGCTCCTCCTCGGCGGCGACGCGCTCGGTGACGTCCCAGACCAGGACGGCGAGGGCGACGGGCCGGCCTTGCTCGTCCCGGACCGGGTAGACGCTCTCCCGCCAGTACCGGCGGGTGCCGCCGGGCTCGGCGGGGAAGCCCGCGAACTCGATCTCCGGCAACGGCTCGCCCGTGCGCAGCACGTTGCCGGAAGGGCTCCCCGGCGACAGCGGCGAGATGGGGCAGCACGTCGGCGACCCGCAGGCCGAGGTGCTCGGCCACGGGCAGCCCGTTGATCTGCGCCAGCCGCTCGTTCAGGGCCAGGTAGCGCAGGTCGGCGTCCAGCAGGGCGAAACCGACCGTGGTCTGGGACACCAGGGCGTCGAAGACCTGCCGCGCCACGTCCGCCGCGGTGGACGGCGCGCCCGCGAGGCTGTTCGCGCGCTCCACGACCACCTGCCTCCGCCGGGTCGACCCAGGAGCACGCAAGATAGCAACTCGTGAGGGAGGAGTAACTCATCCGGGACGCGCCGCCCCTGCAGACGGCGACGGGCCCCACGGGAAGGTTCCCGTGGGGCCCGTCGTGACGTGCGGAGTGCTGCCCAGTTGCCCTGGACGGCCAGGGGTCAGCTCAGCTTGTCCTTGGCCTTGTCCGCGAGGCCCCGGGCCTTGTCGCCCAGCGAGGGGTCGTCGTCGGTGTAGTCCCCGGTCCTCCCGGTCGTCGTGGTGCCCGCCGTGGTGACGTCGCCACCCTCGGTGTCGATGACCTCCTTGCGGACGTCGGCGGTCACGGTCTGCTCGTCCTGGACCTGCTCCTTGGAGAGCCGGACGCGCTCGACGGGGACGGCCTCGGTCTGGACGACCGGGCGCTCCTCGGTGAGGACGACCTCGTGCTCCTCCTCGGACAGGGCCGGCCCGTCCAGCGCCTGGCCGCGGTTCTCGTCCGTGATCGGCTCACGCTCGACCCGGACCTCCTCGCGGGTCACCGGGACGTTCACCTGCTGCTGCTCGGTGACGACGTACTTGCGCAGCCGGGCGCGGCCGGCCTCGACCTTCTCGGTGCCGGCGCGGAGGCGCTCCTCCGAGCGGGTCATCGCGTCGTCCGTCGTCGGGCCGGAGGTGTCGTAGCCCTCGGCACGGTCGCGGTACTCGCCGGTCGTGGTGTCGGTCCGGTCGGTGTCGGTCCGGTCGCGTGTAGGTCGTGCCGGCGACGTCGTCGGTCGTGCCGTACGTCGAGTCGGTCGTCGTCCCGGTGGTCCCGGTCGTCGTGCCGTACGTCGAGTCGGTCGTCGTGTCGGTCGTCGTCCCCGAGGTGTACCCCGGAGGTGCCGCCGCCGAGACCGTAGTAGGAGTAGAGCTGGTCCTCCTCCTGCTCGGACAGCTCACGGTCGGTCTCGATGTTCGGAGCGTTCTTGACGCGGTCCTTGTCGTAGGGGACGCGGATGCCGTCGCCGGTCTGCTCGGCCTGGTCGAGCGGCACGAAGCTCTCGTTGCTGCCGAACAGCCCGGTCTTCACCGTGACCCAGGCAGGCTCGCCGCTGGCGTTGTCGAGGTAGACCGTGCCGATGCTGCCGATCTTGTCGCCGTCGCTGGTGTAGGCGGTGCCGCCGATGAGCGTCTGTACGGAGTCGCGCGAGATCATGCGAATGCCTCCTAAGGGCAGTTCTGATTTCTCGTTCGAGATGTCTGAGCACGGGCCCCGGGGTGGAAGGGCCCCATGTCGCGCCGGCGGTGCAATTCACCGTCGTCGCGCCCAACCTCTCGCTACCCGCCGGGCTGATCGCTAACCCCGCTCTCTCGATCCTGATTTCTCCGGCGGACGGCTACCGCTCGGTCGGGAAATCGACACGCCCATTCGGGGGTGACCAGAGGACCGGCGAATAGCGCGGGTGCCGCCAGATGTGGTGCCGGACCGCTCAGTTCCTGCGGGCGATCGCGATCGTGAGGGCTGTCGCGAAACCGCACCACGCCGGGTAGGGGGCGAGTGCCAGGGCAGCGCGGCGGTCGACGGCTGCGGTCCGGCGGACGAGGTCCGCCGCGCTCGCAGTGAGGACCGCGCACTCCGCCGCGGCCAGCCAGGGCCTGCGGGCCCGGAAGAACAGGACGTTCCATCCGGCGTTGAGCACGAGGTTGGCTGCCAGCGCGGCCGCGTAGCGCGGAGCGCTCCCTCGACCGGCCCGCGGCGAGCCCGTCGAGCGCGCGCGCCGACGTCACGGCGAGGTCGGCGTAGAGCGGCGTCCAGACCAGGCCGTAGGCCGGCGGCGGAGGCTGCCAGGGCGGCGTGCGCAGGGACCGGTACCAGGGCGACTGCGGGTCGGTGGCGAGCCCGCCGGCGACCGCGGTGCCGGTCACGGCCAGTGCCGTCCGCAGGAGTGTCGCGCGTCCCATCGGGCGCCTCCTCGTCTCGGGCCCTATCACGACGCTAGTCGGCCAGGGGCGAGCCGGCGACGCGGACGGGAGAGGGCGACGACCAGCCGTGCTCGGACCACCACTGGGCGAATGCCGGGTTCGCGCCGGCATGGCGGGCGTACACGTCCCGGATGGAGGCCAGCAGCTCGTCGGCCGCCATCGGCAGGCGCTGCGGCTGCCAGGCGAGGTGCAGCCGGCGGTGCAGCGGATCGCCCTCGAGCGTCCGCAGCACGTACCCCTCCCGCTGCACGGATTGCGGCAGCACTGTCAGGACGGCTCGGCCGGAGGTGACGGCGCGCCGCGCCAAGCTGACGTCGTCCGTGACGTGCCGCACCCGCGGCGTGAAACCGGCTGCGCGGCAGGCCTCGCTGAAGGCCTCGCGCTCGCCGTCCTCCGCCCGGGCCTGCAGGATCCACCACTCGTTCCGCAGGTCGGCGAGATGCAGCGGCTCCTGCGCCGCGAGCGGGTGGCCGTCGGCCAGGGCCACGAGCGAGGGCTCGGACTCCACCAGGACGACGTGCCGGGCCCGGGCCGGGAACGCCAGAGGGGTTCCGGCGTGCTCGGCGACCAGCGCGAGGTCGAGTTCGCCCGCGGCGAGTTGCGTGAGCAGGTGCTCCGAGGAGTAGTGCGTGAACGCGGACACCGGCGCGCCCACCAGGCCGTCCAGGGCGTCGATCAGCTCGCCCGCGAGGACCCCCAACGTGCTCGCGCCGAAGCGCAGGGGCGCGATCGCCGCGCGGGTGCGCAGCAGCAGGTCCTCGACGTCGTGCAGAAGAGGGCGCGCCCGCTGGACGAACTCGGCGCCGACCGCGGACAAGGTCGCCCCGGCGGAGTCGCGATGGAAGAGCACGACACCCAGCTCGGCCTCGATCCGGCGCAGCTGGCGCGACACGAGCGGCTGGCCGAGCCCCAGCGCCCGGGCGGCGGCCCCGATGCTGCCGGCGTCCGCGACCGCGACGACGACGCGGAGGTGACGCAGCTCCAAATCCATGTCGTCGCCCTTCGCCAGCGCCCCGCTCGCCTGGCGGCCCCGGCCGGCTACGCCGGTGCCGGGGGGCCGTGCCGCCCCGCAGCGATCGTACGGCCCGGCTCGACCGGACCACCTGCCGTCACCCGCCGTTTCATGCGGCTGCCATTCAGTGCACGTGCATCCGGGTGTGCAGGCGGCGCGCCCCCTGGTAGCGTCCCGCGAGGGTTCGACGGCGAGCTCTCGGGGAGGTGCTCGGGACATGGCGGTGCCGCTGTACCAGGCGAAGGCGGACCTGTTGCGCGTGCTCGGCCACCCTGCGCGCATCCGCGTCCTGGAGCTGCTCGCCGAGGGCGAGCTGGCCGCCGGCGAGCTCCTCGCCGAGATCGCGATCGAGGCCGGCAGCCTGTCCCAGCAGCTGGCGGTCCTGCGCCGCGCCGGCCTCGTGGGCCAGCGCCGCGACGCGGGCACCGTCGTCTACTCGCTGACCGTCCCCGAGATCCGGCACGTGCTGGTGGCCGCGCGAACGGTTCTCGCCATGCTGCCCGGTCAGGCAGAGGTGGCGGGCGCCGAGCCCCCCGCGGGGGTGGCGTCGTACGCGCGGTCCGCGGTCGGGCTGGTCGCCGGCGCCATGGCGCGGCGCTCACTCGCCGGCTGACCCCTCTCGCCCTTCACGTCCGGGCGTCGTAGTCGCACGCCGACACCTCGTTCGCGCTGTCCGCCATCAGGGCGAGGCTCCGCTGGGCAGGTGTGTGACGAGCCCGATCGGGTACTGCCGTGATCGCCAGACCTTGGGCCTAGACGAGGGAGGACCTGTCAGCCATGGCGAACGACAAGCCGGGCAACGACACACCGGACACACCAGGCCTCAGCGAGACCGAGCTGCGCGAGATGAAGATCGACGACCTGCGCGTGCGTGCCCGCGAAGAGGGCGTCAGCGGCGCCTCCTCACTGCGCAAGGAAGAGCTGGTCGACGCCATCTCCGCCCGGTACAGGGACGGCGGCCGCGGGAACGGGAGCGGGAACCGGAACGGCGGCGAGCCCAGCAAGCAGGACCTCGCCGAGGAGGAGACCGGCGCACCTGGCGACAAGGGCCCGGACAAGGGCCGGATGCGCACCGGCCCGCAGTCGTCCAAGTCCCTCAAGTACTCCCAAGAGGTGACGTCGCTGGACGACGACCCCGAACGGGCGGGCCGCAGCCTGGTGACGACGAGCCATGAGGTGATCCGGCACTGGGCCGAGGAGCGCGGCGGCGTCCCGGCGACCGTGGAGGGCACCGAGCACGGCGACCGGGCCGGGGTGCTCCGCTTCGATTTCGGCGAGCGCACCGACAAGCTGCGCCACATCACCTGGGAGGACTGGTTCCGGACGTTCGACGAGCGGCACCTGAACTTCCTCTACCAGGAGGAGCGCAAGGACGGGCGGCAGAGCACCTTCTTCCGTCTGGAGAACCCCGAGCGCGAGGACGCCTGACCACCGGATGTCCGGCCGAGGTCACCGGAATTCGGGGTGGTGGCCTCGGCCGGGCCTGCACCGCGCGGTCTCGATCGATTTGAGGATCCCCCTTCCGCCTTGGCAGGGTGACCTGGTGCAGCCCGCGCCCCGTGTCCCTTCCGCACGAGCGCGGAAGGCTGGCCAGTGGCTCCGCGCGGCGACCGTCGTGGCACTCGGGCTGCTCCTCGTCCCGCTCACCGCAGCGCTGACCGCGGCCGAGGACAGGTCGCCGGTCGGCGGCACGGGCAACTCACCCGCACTGACCGCTCCCGCTCCCAAGGCCGCCCCCAGCGCGGGCACCGGAACGTCCGCCCCCACCGCCCCGCCCGTGCGCCATGTCGTCGGTCTCGGGGACTCGGTGCCGGCCGGCAGTGCCTGCGCCTGTTCCGACTACGTGAGCCTGCTGGCTCGCTCCCTGGGCGGGAAGGTGACGAGCACGAACCTGGCGGTGCCCGGCCAGACGAGCTCGGGACTGCTCGCCCAGATGTCATCCCCGCAGGTGCGCGGGGCGCTCGCGGACGCCGACGTCATCGTCGTCACCGTGGGCGCCAACGACGTGGAGGGCACGGACCCCTCGGACTGCCCTTCGGCCGACGACGGGGCGGCGTGCTACTCCCACGAGCTGGCCACCCTCGAGCGGAACCTGGACCGGATCGCTGCCGGGGTCGGCGCCCTGACGACCAGGCCGGGCGCGAGGGTCCTGCTCACGGGGTACTGGAACGTGTTCCTCGACGGCACCGCGGCCAGAGCCAAGGGGACGGACTATCTGCACGTCGCGGACGCCGTCACTCGCGAGGTGAACGGCGAGATCAGGTCGGCCGCGGCCGCACACGGGTCCGTCTTCGTGGACCTCTTCACCCCGTTCCGCGGGGCCGACGGCCGCAAGGACTGCACTCCCTTGCTCGCGGCCGACGGAGATCACCCGGACGCCGCCGGCCACGCACTCATCGCACGCACACTTCTCGCTGCTCTTTGAGCACCGGCTGAGCCGCAGCTTCAGGCACCCCGGGCATGATGCGGGGATGGACATCGCCGAGGCTCTCGAGTTCGTCCGGACCAACCACAACGCCGTGCTGGCCACCACGCGCGCCGACGGGTCTCCCCAGCTCTCGCCGGTGGCGGTGGGGGTCGACGACGCCGGCCGGATCCTCGTCAGCACCCGCGAGACCGCGCGTCAAGACCCGGAACCTCCGCCGCGACCCGCGGGCCGTCCTCTGTGTGGTCACGCAGCGCTTCTACGGGCCCTGGGTGCAGCTGAGCGGCACGGCGGAGATCCTCTCGCTGCCCGAGGCGATGGAGCCGCTCGTCGACTACTACCGGGGGATCTCCGGGGAGCACCCGGACTGGGACGACTACCGCGAGGCGATGCGGTCCGAGCGGCGAGTGCTGGTGCGGATCACTCCGACGGCGGCGGGGCCGAACGTCAGCGGCTGAGCGGGCACGCCGCCACAGGGTTCTTTCCACGCGCTCCGGCCGCCCGCCGGCCCTCCACAGGCCCTCAACGAGCTGCAGGAGCGGCCGGAACGCGTGTGAAGCCGAGGGGTCCAGAGATCAGACGAGCGCGGGCGCCTCGTCCGACTGCTCCGGCGAGCGCGGCGCGGGGAGCGGCGCGGGCGCGGACGGCCCCTCCGACAGGCCGAACCGGGCGTGCAGGGCGCGCAGCGGGCCGGGAGCCCACCAGTTGAGGTCGCCGAGCACCCCCATCAGGGTCGGCACGAGCAGGCCTCGCACGATCGTGGCGTCGAGCAGGATCGCGAAGGCCACGCCGAGGCCGAGCTGCTTGATCCCGGTCACGCCGCTGGTGACGAAGGCGGCGAACACGACCGCGAGCAGGGCCGCCGCCGCCGTGATGATCCGGCCGGAGCGCTGCAGGCCGAGGACGACGGCCTGCTCGTTGCCGGCCCCCGCGTCGTGCTCCTCCTTGATCCGCGAGAGCAGGAACACCTCGTAGTCCATCGAGAGCGCGAAGGCGAGGATCGCGATGAGGACGATCATCGAGGTGTCCACGGTGCCCGTCGTCCGGAAGCCCCCGACCAGCCCCTTGAGGTGCCCGTCCTGGAAGATCCAGACCAGGACGCCGAGGGTGGCGCCGAGGCCGGCGATGTTGAGCACGATCGCCTTCAGCGGCAGGACGACGCTGCCGGTGAAGAGGAACAGCACGACCAGCGTGGTGACGGCGATCCAGGTGAGCACGAACGGCAGCCGGCTCATGATGCCCGACTGGATGTCGGTGTACTCGGCGGCCGCTCCCCCCACGACGACGCCGCTCGCCGGAGCGGGCAGGGCGCGGACGGCGGTCACGAGGTCCTGGGCGGCGGGCGACCGCGGGTCGACGTCCGCCACCACCGACAGCCGCTGCTGCCCGTCCGCAGCCATGAAGCCCTGCGGCTGCGGGTTCGGGGCGACCTCCCGGCCGCCGGCGACGACCGCGGCGGGCGTGGTGACCCGCACGACGCCCTCGACCCTCGACAGCCGCTCCGCGTAGGCAGTGACGGCGGAGGTGCCGACCCCGGCGGGCAGGGCGACGTCGAGCGGGGTGCCCTCGCGGCCGGGGAACTGCTCTCGCAGTACCTGGGCGGCCACCGCGGCAGGGTTGCCCGCGGGCAGTGCCCGGTCGTCGCTCTCGCCGAACGTCGCACCGAACGCCGGCGAGGCCAGCGCGAGAAGCAGTCCGCCGACGACGACGAGAACCGGCACGGGAACGCGCATGGCCCGCCGGGCGACGCCGGCCCAGACGCCCGTGTCCTTCGGGGTGAGGTCCCCGCGAACCACCTTGAAGCGGTTGACGCGCCGCCCGAGGAGCGCGAGAACGGCCGGCAGCGCGATCACGGTCGAGGCGATCGCCAGCACGGTGACGGCGACGCCCGCGTACGCGAAGGACCGCAGGAAGTATTGCGGGAAGAGGCTGAGCGAGGCGAGCACCGTGGCGACCGTGACGCCCGAGACGACGACGGTCCGGCCGGCGGTCGTCACGGTGCGGACCACGGCCGTCTCGACGTCGTCGCCCGCGGCCAGCTGCTCGCGATAGCGGTTGACGACGAGCAGCGCGTAGTCGATGCCGAGGCCGAGACCGAGGCCGGTGACGAGGTTCAGCGCGAAGACCGAGACGTCGGTCGCGAGCGTGACGGCGAAGAGGGCCGCGAAGGCCCCGAGGACGGCGCCCGCGGCGACGAGGAAGGGCAGCCCGGCGGCGATCAGTCCGCCGAAGACGATCACGAGCAGCACCATCGTCACCGGGATCGCGACGCTGTCGGCCTTCGCGAGGTCTGCGGTGATCGTGTCCGTGATGGCGTTGTTGATGGCGGGCGCGCCGGACACGTGCACGGTGAGGCCGTCATCAACAGCGCGGTCGCCGCCGTGGTCCGCGACGATCCGCGCCGCGAGGTCGCTCTTCTGGCTGTCCGTCGCGTCGGCCCGGGTGTAGACGAGGACCTCGCCCGTCCTGCCGTCCTTGCCGGCGAGCGCGTCGGCATGGCCCGACGTCCACCACGAGACGACCTGCGTGACTCCCGGTTCCTTCTGCAGGCCCGCGACCAGCGCGGTGGCGCGGCCGGCGTCAGCGGCCAGCCCGTGTGGTGTGACGACCGCGAGCGCGGCGACCGGGTCGGCCACGCCGAACTGGTCGCGCAGCTGCAGGGTGGCTTTCGCGGAGTCGCTGCCGGGGTCGGTGAACCCGCCGGCCTGCAGCCGGCTGAAGACGCCCGAGCCGAGGGCGCCGGCGGCGACCAGGCCGAGCACGAAGAGGACGAGGGTGGCCCGCCGGCGGCGGACCACGAGGTGGGCGAGGCGCTCGAACATGCTGCTGGTCCCGTCTGCGCGAGCCGAAGTGGATCTGAACACCGTTCTGGACGTACCCTGGCGCAGCGATCTGAACAGTGTCAAGACTTATCTGAACATTGTTGAGATGCGGCTACCGGCAGGTAGGATGACGGGATGCGCAGCGCGATCAAGCCCCGGTACCACCACGGGGCGCTCGAGCAGGCGCTCGTCGACGAGGCGGTCCGCCAGGTTCGTGAACGAGGCGCCGAACAGGTCTCGCTGCGCGGCCTCGCCCAGACCGTCGGCGTCTCCCCCAGCGCGGCCTATCAGCACTTCCCTGACAAGGCCGCCCTGCTCTACGCGGTCTGCGGCGCGGGCTTCACGGAGCTGACAGGGCGGATGACGCAGGCCGTGGAGTCGGTGACGGCCGACGGGGACGCCGGCGCGATCGACCGTCTGCTCGCGGTCGGCCGCGTCTACCTGGACTTCGCCGTCGCCGAGCCCCACCTCTTCCGGCACATGTTCAGCGCCAGCAGCGCCAAGGGCAGCCAGTTCACGCACCCGGACGACTATCTGGACGTGCGCTGGGAGCCCGGCATCGACCCCCACGACCTCCTGCTGGCCCGGTTCGCCGAGCTCGCCGAGCGAGGTCTGCTGCGGCTGCCGCCCGAGAACAGCGAGGCTCTCGACGTCCTCGCCTGGAGCCTCGTCCACGGCTTCGCCTCGCTCGCCGTCGAGGGCATGCTGCCGCGCGAGACCGGCGCCGCGGTGCTCGACCTCTTCGGCCGGCTCGTGCTCACGGACGAGGGCTACGCCCAGTTCAGGGCCGAGGTCGCGGCCACGACCCCGGCTGCTGGATGAGCCCCCTCGACGCCGACGCGATCGTCGTCGGCGCGGGCCTGGCCGGCCTCGCCGCCACGGCGGAACTCGCCGACGCCGGCCGCCGCGTGATCCTCCTCGACCAGGAGAGCGAGGCCAACCTCGGGGGTCAGGCCTTCTGGTCGTTCGGCGGCCTCTTCCTGGTCGACTCCCCCGAGCAGCGCCGGATGGGGATCCGCGACGGCGCAGCGCTCGCCTGGCAGGACTGGGTCGGCACGGCCGGCTTCGACCGCCCCGAGGACATCTGGCCCCGCCGCTGGGCCCGCGCGTACGTCGAGTTCGCGGCGGGCGAGAAGCGGTCCTGGCTGCACGGCCTCGGCGTCCGGTTCTTCCCCGTGGTCGGGTGGGCCGAGCGCGGGTCCGGCCTGGCCGATGGCCGCGGCAACTCGGTCCCGCGGTTCCACATCGTCTGGGGCACCGGTCCGGGGATCGTCGAGCCGTTCGAGCGCCGGGTGCGCGAGCACGTCGAGGCCGGGCGGGTGCGGCTCGCGTTCCGTCACCGAGTGGACGCGCTGACGACGAGCGGCGGCGGCGTGGACGGCGTCCAGGGTGCCCTGCTCGCCCCGGACGCCGCCCCGCGCGGCGCCCCGACCAACCGAGACGTGGTCGGCGAGTTCGCCTTTCGTGCGCAGGCCGTCGTCGTCACCAGCGGCGGCATCGGCGGCGACCACGAGCTCGTGCGGGCGGCCTGGCCGGAGGGCCTCGGCAGCCCGCCGCGGCACATGCTGACCGGCGTTCCCGCGCACGTCGACGGCCGGATGCTCGGGGTCGCCCGGACGGCTGGAGCGAGTCTTCTCAACACCGACCGGATGTGGCATTACACCGAAGGTGTCGCGAACCACGACCCGATCTGGCCGGGACACGGGATCCGGATCCTGCCCGGACCGTCCTCGTTGTGGCTCGACGCGCGGGGGCGGCGGCTGCCCGCGCCGCTGTTCCCGGGATTCGACACGCTCGGCGCGCTCGCGCACATCGCCTCCAGCGGGGACGAGCACACCTGGTTCGTGGCGACCAGAAAGATCGTCGAGAAGGAGTTCGCCCTGTCGGGCTCGGAGCAGAACCCCGACCTGACCGGGCGCTCGGTACGGCAAGTGCTCGGCCGGGCCCGCTCCGGGGCGGCTGCGCCGGTGCGCGCCTTCCTCGAACGCGGCGAGGACTTCGTCGTCCGCGACACGCTGCCGGAGCTCGTGGCCGGCATGAACGCGCTCACCCCGCACGCGCCGCTGGACCCCGACGAGATCGAGCGGCTCGTCGTCGCCCGGGACCGGGAGGTGCTCAACCCCTTCACCAAGGACCTGCAGATCGCGGCCCTGCGCGGCGCCCGGCGATATCGCGGCGATCGTCTGATCCGCGTCGCGCGGCCGCACCGGTTGCTCGATCCTTCGGCCGGGCCGCTGGTCGCCGTCCGGCTGCGGGTCCTCACTCGCAAGACCCTGGGCGGCCTCGAGACCGACCTCTCGGCGCGCGTGCTGCGCCCCGGCGGCGAGGTGCTGCCCGGGCTGTTCGCCGCGGGCGAGGTCGCGGGCTTCGGCGGCGGCGGGATGCACGGCTCCGCGTCGCTCGAGGGGACGTTCCTCGGCGGCTGCCTCTTCTCCGGGCGCACCGCGGGCCGCGCCGCCGCCGCCGCGACGGCCTGACCCTCCCGCACCCCGGCGATCAAGGACGCCTTCCGACGATCAAGGAAAACGTTCGGATCAAGGAATTCGTGGGGATCAAGGAAATCCTGGGGTCAGGTGAAGAGCCGGAACATAACCCTCCCTTGATCCCCAACTTTTCCTTGATCCCTAAACTTTCCTTGATCGTTGAGAACGGTGGCGGTGGGAGGGGGAGAGAACCGTCGGCAGTTCGGGTGGTCGGATGACGAGTGCGCGTGGCGACGACGTAGGCGCGCCGGGGTCGGTGCCACGGTGGGAACCGCGTCGGGGCGGGCGTGGGGCACCACGTGCGGCGAGCAGGACGGAGACCGGCGTGGAGGGACGGCGTCGAACGGGCGTGAACGCGGCCCGGCTGGTGATGCTCGTCCTGGCCGTCGTCACCGGGTGGGGTGCCGTCACTGCCGCCGGCCCTGGTCACTTCGCTGCCATCGAGCTGGCAGGGCCGCCCGCCGCAGTCGTCACGGCCGCACCTGCGCCGCTGAAGACCGAGGACGCCGCCGCCGTCGTCGGCAAGCAGGACGCCAATGGGAGCCGCACGGGACGCACCCGCCCGGCGTCCCGGTCGCAGGACCGCCTCGACCCGCGCTTCACCACCTGTGCCGCCGTCCGCGCGGCTGGGCTCGGCCCGTACCGGCAGGGCCGGGACGCGGAGTACGCCTGGTACGCGGACGCAGACGGCGACGGGGTGGTCTGCGCCTGACGGTCACTGCGCCGGCGGCCCGTACCTGACCGTCACTGCGCCGGCGGCGCGTACCTGAGCTGGTCGCGATAGGCGTTGACCCGGGGCAGCATCCCGAGGCCGACGACGCCGACCAGCTGACCGTCCCTGGAGTAGCCGACCACACACTCTCCCTCGAGCTTGCCCTCGAGGACGGCGATCCCGTCGGGATCGGCGAGCCCCGGCAACCCGTACGACTGGAGCCGGACGTCGTACTGGTCGGACCAGAACGACGGCAGCACCTCCCAACCGGTCGCCACGATCTCCTGGTAGCGGTCGGCGTCCCCGGAGAGGTAGGCGGCAAGGACGGCGCCTGCGCGGCGCCCGGTGTCGGTCGGCACCTGCCAGTGCTCGACCCGCCACGCACCCGGGCCGAACCGGGGATTGGGAAAGCGGGCGAGGTCACCGACCACGGCGACGCCGTCCTGCACGCCCGCCGGTGACACCGGGCGCAGCGCGCCGTCGGTGAGCACGCCGTCCGTGAGGTCGAACCCGTGCCCCTCGAGCCAGCCGACGGCCGGGCGGGAACCGAGTGCCTCGACGACGACGTCGGCGGGCAGAACCGTGCCGTCGGCGAGTTGCACCGCGGTCACGTGCCCGTCGCCCTCGAACGCCGTCACCCCTGTCGACAGGTGGAACCGCACACCGCGTTCCTCGTGCCGCCGCTGCAGCTCGGCCGCCAGCATGGGCCCGAGCGGGCGGATCATCGGCATCGGGTCGACGGCCACCGAGTCGACCTGGCAGCCGAGGGTCCTGGCCGTCGCCGCGACCTCGCAGCCGATGAAGCCGGCGCCGAGCACGACCACGCGCGCTCCGGGGACCAGCGCCGCGCGCAGGGCGAGGGCGTCGTCGAGGGTGCGGACGACGTGCCGGCCCGCCCCCGCCCGCGGCGGCGGGCCCGGGACGGCGAGGCGGCGGGCGGTCACGCCGGTCGCGGCGACGAGCGCGTCGTACTCGAGGCTGTCGCCGTCCGCGAACTCGACCCGGCGAGAGGGCAGGTCGGCCCGCTCGACGCGCCGGCCGAGCCGCCACTCGACGTCGGCCGCCGCCTTGCGTACCCGGTAGGCGAGCCGCTCGTGCGCGAGATCGTGCAGGAGCTCGCCGGCCAGCGCCTCCTTCGACAGCGGCGGACGGTTGTAGGGGCGCCAGGGTTCGTCCCCGACGACGACGATCGCGTCGGTGTAGCCCTGCGCCCGCAGCGCCTCCGCCGTCCGCAGGGCCGCCAGGCCGGCCCCGACGACGACTGCACGCTGCGTCACCGGCCCCTCCCGCCCTCTCAGCCTTCGATCGTGATGGCCTGGACCGGGCACACGTCCGCGGCCTCCTCGACGTTGGCGCGCAGGGACTCGTCGACCTCGTCCTGCAGCACGTCGAGCTTGCCCTCCTCGTCGAGCTCGAAGACCTGGGGCGCGGCGAAGACGCACTGCCCGTGGTCCTGGCAGATCTCGCGGTCGACGACGACCCTGATCATTCCTGCTCCTCGGCGGTCCGGTCCACGGTGCTCGGGTAGAGGTTCCTGGACGGCGTCCGGACGCCGCGGAACTCCCAGTCGCCGCCGAGCGCCGTGCTCACGACCTCCTCGCTCTCGCTCGGCTGGGCGCCCACGTCGGCGCGGATCCCGGCGGGGCCCTCGACGATGACGTTCGTGAGCTTCCCGAGGCCCTCGACCTCGACCTCCACGACGTCCCCGGGCTCGACGGGCCGGGAGTTGGCCGGGGTGCCGCTGAAGAGCAGGTCGCCCGGGCTGAGCGTGATCGTGCGGGCGAGATCGGCGACGAGGTAGTGCATGTCCCACTCCATCTCGTCGGTGCTGCCCTCCTGCACCACCTGCCCGTTGACCAGGGTGCGGAGGGTCTTGCCGTGGAAGTCCCAGCCGGCCACCAGGCCCGGGCCGACCGGCGCGAGGGTGTCGCTGCCCTTGACGCGCAGCATCGAGCCGGCGTCCGTGTCGCGGAAGTCGTGCAGGCCGAAGTCGTTGCCGATCGTGTAGCCGGCGATGTACTCGCCGGCCTCGTCGGGACTCACGTTGCGGCAGGTCCGCCCCACGACGATCACGATCTCGCCCTCGTAGTTGAGCCATCTGCAGCCCTTGGGGCGGACCACCGCGCCCTGATGGGAGTTGAGGGCGGTGACCGGCTTGTGGAAGTACGTCGGCGCCGGCGGGAGCCTCGTCATGAACTCACGGGTGCGGCTGGCGTAGTTCAGGTGCACAGCGATGATCTTGCTGGGTTCGGTCGGAGGCAGGTGCACGGCCTCGTCGACAGCGATCTCGCGGCCGTCCCCGGCGACGAGCGTGTCCCCGTGCCGGACGACCTGGATCGCGCTCCCGTCGAGCAGCACCCGCCGGTACTCGGTCACGCGAACCCTCACTTTCCTGTTGCCTCGCGCCCGCTCAGTGATCTCGCCGGGGGCGGAGTGCTTTGGAATCCCCCACAACCACTCTCAGGACGTCGAGATCGTTCCACGAGTGCCGAGCGGTGCAGTCCAGCCCGCAGCGGGGCGGTCGAACCACATGTTGACCTGCCCCGTGCCGATCGAGTTCTCGTACTCGCCGTAGCGCCGGCCCGGCGCCGTCACCGCAGATTCGCCGAGCGCCCCGATCATCTGCAGGTAATGGCAGAACTTCGCCTCGGGCCGATACCGCAGGAACTCGGGCATCGTCGCGAGCACGCGCGCGTGGTCCCCCGCTTCGAACCAGGCGATCCGCTCGAGGTCTGCGTCCCGGGCCTCCGGGGTGAAGATCGAGCCGAGTGAGGCACTCTCGTGCTCCCGCAGCTTCCGCAGCGGCCAGAACGTGTGCGACAGCGCGCCACTGGCGATCATGACGACGCGGCGGTCGGTGGCCGCGACCGCGTCGCCGAGCGCCCGGCCGGCGCGCAGGAAGTCCTCCGTGTCTCCGGTCTGGCACACGCTGACGCTGATCCACCGCTTGTCGGGCAGGCCGCGACCCAGGTAGTGCCAGAGGTTGACGGTGGCGTAGAAGACCGGCAGGTATGGGTCGTCGATCGCGGTCACCCAGGTGTCGCGCTTCGGCGCGGCGTCCGCCATGGCGTGGGCCAGCTCGGGGTCCCCCGGCCAGTCGTAGGGGATCCGGCACATCCCGCGCGGCAGCTCCTCGCTGGTGAACAGCCCGGCGCGGCGGTCCTGCGCGGTGACGACGAACTCGACCGTCGTCGCCCAGTGGCTGTCGAGGACGACGACCGTGTCGTAGTCGAGCGTGTCGAAGACCTCGCGGCGGAGCCGCTCCAGGCCAGGGACGAGCGAGAAGTCCTCGCCGTTGTTGAGCTCCCTGCGCACCTGCTCCGGCAGCATGATCGTCGGGACGTGCGCGAGCAGTCCCGCGCCGACGACCTCACCCATCCGACTCACCATCGGCGCGCCACCCCTTCGGTGCGAAGACGCTGTTCTTGACATCGCAGTAGAAGTCGAAGCTCCAGGTGCCACCCTCGCGGCCGATGCCGCTGTGGCCGTTGCCGCCGAACGGCGCGGCGAGGTCGCGGACGAAGAAGCAGTTCACCCACACGGTGCCGGCGTCCAGCTGGGCGGCCACCCGCTCGGCGTGCTGCTGCGACCCCGTGACGAGGGTCGCGGCGAGGCCGTACTCGGTGTCGTTCGCCATCGCGATCCCGTCGGCCTCGCTCCCGAACGTCTGCAGAGTGAGGACCGGGCCGAACACCTCCCGGCAGACGATCTCGCTCGTCGGGTCCGCGCCCTCGAACACTGTGGGCTGGTAGTAGGTGCCGCCGGTGCGCTCGTTGAGCTCGGCGTTGGGCGCGCCGCCCAGCAGCACACGTGCGCCGTCCGCGACCGCCCGCCGCACGAAGCCGTCCACGCGCTCCAGGTGGTCGCGCCCGATGAGCGGCCCGATGGTCGTCGCCTCGTCGCGGGGGTCGCCCTGGCCCTCCGCCAGGCGCCGGGCTCTGGCCAGGAAGGCCTCGCGGAAGGTGTCGGCGATCCGCTCCTGGACCAGGATCCGGACGGCGGCCAGGCAGACCTGCCCCGAGTTGTCGAACTGCTCGACGGCGAGCTCGGCGGCGAGCTCGACGTCAGCGTCGTCGAGCACCAGCAGCGGCGACTTGCCGCCGAGCTCGAAGCTGACCGGGGTGACGTTCTCGGCCGCCGCCGCGCCGATCTTCTGGGCCGTGGGGACGCTGCCGGTGAAGCTGATCCGCCGCACCCGGGGGTCCGCCACGAGGGGCGCGCCCGCCTCGGCGCCCATGCCCTGGACGACGTTGAACACGCCGTCGGGCAGGCCCGCCTCAGCCGCGATGTCGGCGAGCAGGGACGCCGTCAGCGGTGCCCACTCCGGCGGCTTGGCCACGACGGTGTTCCCGGCGGCGAGCGCCGGGGCGATGCGCCAGGTCGCGAGCATCAGGGGTGCGTTCCAGGGGGTCACGATCGCGGTGACGCCGGCGGGATCCCAGGTGACGTGGTTGCGGTGACCGCGGGTCTCCCAGTCGTCGTGGCGGAGCGCGAGGAGGTGGTCGGCGAAGTAGCGGAAGTTCAAGGCCACCCGAGGCATCACTCCGCGGCGGTGGGAGCGCAGTAGGGAGCCGTTGTCGCGGGTCTCGACCTGGGCGAGCTCCTCGATGCGCTTCTCGACGCCGTCGGCGATGCGGTGCAGGATCGCCGCTCGCTCCTCCGGCGGGGTGCGCGACCAGGTGCGGAAGGCCTCGCTCGCGGCGCCCACGGCAGCGTGGACCTCCTCGGCGCCACCGCGGGCGATCTCCGCGATGGTGGCGCCGTCGATGGGCGACACGTCGGGGAACGTCATGGCGCTCGCAACCCGCCGGCCGCCGATCCAGTGCCTGGTGTCGACCTCGACGCCCGCGACCGTGGCCCGCTCCACTCGTCCACCTCCGTCGAATCGTTCGGGTCCAAACGTACGGAGCGCCCGAGAAGGGCGTCAGAGCCAGGCCGCCGGCGAGAGGGCCGCCGGCGAGAGGGCCGCCGGGGAGAGGGAGGGTGTCCCTCGCGACCGTATGTGCTGCCCCATCCCGCGGGGCAGCACATACGGTCGCAGAAGGACATGTCCCCCGGGTTGGTCAATGCGCTCGGCGCCCGACCACGAGGGCCACGAGGCCAGCCCACACCAGCAGGACCGGCAGCGAGACGATCAGCAGCGCCGCGAGCAGCCCGTTCGTGACCAGGAACGAGGCGCCGCCGAGGGGCAGCAGGACGACGAGCGCGATCGCGACGCCGGACATCCACCGCGGGAGCATCCCGGCCCGCCGCGCCGCGAGCGTCACGGCCGCCACGAAGACGGCGAGCAGCACGAGCTTGACGGTGTCGGCCACGTCGACGGCGTGCACGAGGGACGCGGTGGTCGCCGGCGTGTCCGAGTGGGCGCGGGCGACGGCGACGAGGGTGAGGGCGGTCTGCACGAGCGACACCGCGGCGGCGGCGAGGCCGGACGTCCGCACCACGGCCGCCAGGCGACCGCCGCTGCTGAGCGCCCGGGGCAGCACGAGAGCGAGGACGGCGAGAGCGACGCCCGCCAGGCCGTGCACGAGAAGGGCCTGGACGACGATCTGCGGCGCGTGGCTCACGTAGTAGTCGTGGACGGCGACGGGCTCCGTGCCGGGGCCGCTCGGCGCGATCGCGATACCGGCGACCCAGCCGGTGACGTAGGCGGCGCCGGCGACGGAGGTCCAGCGACCGGCGGGGGTGACGGTGGTGCCGGCGCGCAGGGCGCGGGCGACGACGGCGGGGACGGCGGGCGTCGTGGTGCTGGCGTTCATCGGAGGTTCCTCTCGGGATCGGCGCAGGGGCGGGAAGGGCCAGGGGGACGGGTTCAGGCGCCGAGGACGGCCAGGAAGCCGGCGTTGACGACGACCGTGCCGGCGAAGACGGCCGCGAGCCGGGGGCGCCGCACGGCGACCAGGGCGGCGGTCGCGGCCGCGAACAGTGCGACCTGGACGACGACGCCGGTCACCGACGGAAGAAGCTCGCCGTGCACGAAGGAGCCCCAGGCGATGGCGGCGGCCAGCGGCAGCGCGACGGTCGCGGCGACGCGCAGTGCGGGCGGCCGAACGGTCCGCCATGCCCAGACGCCGAGCGCTACGAGCAGGCCGAGCTCGAGGAAGAGCCGCACGGCCAGGTTCAGGGTCTGCAGGGTCTCACTGATCTGAGGGGTGATCTGAGCGGACATCTCGGCCTCCTCGCCGTCCGATCCGCCCCTGGTGGCGGTGTCGATGCCGAGAACGCTCCCGCGCCGGGCCGGTCCGGGTCGTCGGCGGACGGGTTGGTCATCGGCGTCCACCCGCAGGTTGACGGCGGGTGGAGGGGCGGCGATGGCAGGGTTGGATCGTGCAGGAGGAGCGGCGCTGGGTCGTGCCCGCGGGGCTGGCCGTCGTCGGCCTCGTCGTGCTGGCGAACGCCGCGGGCAAGGTGGGGCTCGGCACCTCGGGGGACGCCCTTGTCGTCACGGTCTCGGTCGCCGTCTACACCGTCGCCGCGGTCGTCTTCCTGCTGTGGTTCGACGCGCCGCGGCCCGTGACCATCGCCCTGCTGCTCGTGATGGCGGTCGCCGCCACGGCGACCCACCACGGGGACCCGACAGGCACTGGAGGCATCGGGCTCTACCTCGGCGTGGCGTTCGCGCCGCTGCGCCTCCCGGTGCGGACGGCGGCGGTCGTCGCCGTCGTCTCCGTCCTGCTGTTCGACCTGCAGCTCCTGCTGGAGGCCGCCGATCCCGGGGTGTTCGTGCTCGTCGTCGACGGCGGCGCGGCGTTCTTCTTCTTCCTGGGCGTGCTGCTGCGCCGGGAGCGCGAGCAGCGGCTGGAGGTGGCCCGGCTGCTCACCGAGCTCGAGGCGAGCAGGGAGGCGGAGACGGCCGCGGCCGCCCTCGCGGAGCGCTCGCGCCTGGCCCGCGAGATGCACGACGTCCTCGCGCACACGCTGTCGGGGCTCGCCCTGCAGCTGCAAGGCGCGCGGGCACTCGCGAGGTCGCTGCCCGCGGACGCCGGCACCGCCGAGCTGGCCGACGCCGTCGATCGGGCGCACGGGCTCGCGCGGAACGGGCTCGCCGAGGCGAGGCAGGCGATCGGCGCCCTGCGCGGCGCCCCGCTGCCCGGCCCCGAGACGCTCGACACGCTCGTCGAGGAGCACCGGCGGGCGACGGACACGCCGTGCCGGCTGCAGATCGAGGGCGTGCCGGGCGAGCTGCCGGCCGACGGCCGCTTGGCGCTCTACCGGACGGTGCAGGAGGCTCTGAGCAACGTCCGCAAGCACGCGCCCGGGGCGCCGGTCGACGTCCGGCTGGCCTGGGAGCCGGCCGCCGCGGTGCTCGTCGTCGAGGACCACGCCGGGTGTCCTCCACGCGTGCCCGCGGACCGCCCGGACGGCAGCGGCTACGGGCTGGTCGGCATGGCAGAACGGGCTCGCCTCCTCGGCGGAGCGCTCGAGGCCGCGCCCACGCCGACCGGGTTCCGGGTAGAACTGCGCCTGCCGTTGCAGGACCGGGAGGAGAAGGACATGGAGGGATCGTGAGCGTGCGCGTCCTCGTCGTCGACGACCAGCGCGTCGTCCGCGACGGCCTCGCCCTGCTGCTGCGGGTCGCACCGGACGTCGACCTGGTGGGCACCGCCGAGAACGGCCAGGTCGCCCTCGACCGCCTCGACGAACTGGCGCCCGACGTCGTGCTCATGGACCTGCGCATGCCGGTGCTCGACGGCGTGGAGGCGACCCGCCGGATCCGCGCGGGCCACCCCTCGGTGCAGGTCATCGTCCTGACGACGTACGCCGACGACGAGTCGGTGTTCGCGGCACTGCGGGCCGGTGCCCGCGGGTACCTCACGAAGGACGCGGACGCCGACGAGATCGTCCGTGCGGTGCGGCGCGTGCACGCCGGCGAGGCGATGCTCGACACCTCCGTGCAGGCCCGCCTGCTCGACGCGCTCGGCGGCGCCGCGCCGGCGTCCGCGCCTGCCCGGGCCGCCGAGGCCGCCGACCTCCCCGACGACTTGACCCCGCGGGAGGCCGAGGTGCTGGCGCTCATCGCCGAGGGGCTGTCGAACACCGAGATCGCCCGGCGGCTCGTCGTCAGCGAGGCGACGGTGAAGACGCACGTGAACCGGCTCTTCGCCAAGACAGGGGTGAGGGACCGCGCACAGGCGGTCCGGTACGCGTACCGGCAGGGCCTCGCGCGGCCCTAGCGCCCGGCGGTTGCCGGGGAGAACTCACCCTGCCGCCCGGAACGACCACCCTCGGGTTGCCAGGCCGGGTCCCGGCCGATGAAGGCGACCAGCTTGTCCTGCGGGGAGGCGTCGGGGGCCACGGGCGCGGGGGGACCGAACTGTCCGCTGTCGCGCAGGAGCTGCTCCATCGGCGCGATGGCCGCCAGCGTTCCGCTGCAGCGCTCCTCGCCGAGGTCGAACTCGCGACCGAGCGCCTTGGCGAGGTCCCAGGAGTGCATCCACACGTCGGTTGTGTAGAACTGGTCGATCGCCTCGTCCACGGGCTTGTCGCCCGTGTGCGGGTTGCTGAGCAGCCGCCCGGCGGGATCGTCGAGGATGGCTTGGATGTCAGTGACGTGCTGCTTCCAGGCGCCGGCGGGATCTGCCTCGACGTCCAGGGCCGGCAGCTCGATCCCGGCACCCTCGAGGAAGCCGCGGGACCACTCGACCAGGTGCTTCACGACATCGAGAGCCGTCCACTGCGCGACGGGGCTGGGTCGGGCCCAGTCCCCGGTCGAGGCGGACTCGACCAGCTCGGTGAATCGGGCCGCGTCGTGGGCATGCCGCTCGGCCGGGCCCTCGGGGGCGGTTGTCATCTCAGGTCCCTTTCGGAGCAGTTCGTACTCAGCACGATTGCGGGCTTCTTCAACTCATCGGTTGATAAGAGGCTAAGCGCGCTCCTGGGTCTTCGTCAACCCGTCGGTTGATAACGCTCTGAACTCTCTGAGCCGGTGCACCGACTCCACCCCCGGGTGGAGACGTGGAACCGGACCGGCGGTTGACGACCGCGCAGGGGTGCTCGCCGGACGCTGCGGACATGACACCGGATCGCGCCGGACGGGCGCTCACCAGGTTCTACGTCCACCTCGTCTCGATGACGTGCGCGCAGCTGGCCGTCGTGGTCGTGGCCCTCGCGCAGCGGGCCGTGCCGCTCTGGTGCGGCGCCGTCCTCGTCGCCGGCGCGCTCTCCCTCGCCGGGCACGGCGCACTGGCGCTCGCTCCCACGCTGCGGGGCACGCAGAGCTCTCGGAGCTCGCGGTGACAGCGCGTGGCGCAACACTCGGCGCCGGTGCTCGCGAGGAGAATCGCGCGATGGCCCGTCGCGTCGCACCGGCCCCGTCGGGTTCGCCCGGTCCACTCGTCGGTGCACTGCTCGCCCTGCGATTCGTCAGCGAGCTCGCCCTCCTCGCGGCTGCGGCCTGGGCAGCGGGGGCGCGCTTCTACAGCCCTGCGCCCGCCGCCCTCGCCGGCGCGGCCACGGCGCTCGTGGTCGCCGCGGTCTGGGGGCTCTGGGTGGCGCCGGCCTCCCGGCGCCGGCTGCCCGACCCCGCGAGGCTGGCGGTCGAGGTCGTCCTGTTCGCCGGTGTGGCGGCGGGCCTGGTCGGCGTCCACGCCGTGATCCCGGGGCTGCTGCTGGCGGTCGTCGGGGTGGGAACGGCGTTCGCCCTCCGCGCCCTCCCCTCGTCCGTGCGGGCCTGACTGCACAGAACGAGGACCTCGTGGCGTTTGTCAGGTGGGGAGGTCGCCGGCCTCGAGCCTGCAGGAGGGCCGTATGACCTTCGAGGAGTTCGTCGGGCAGGAACTGGCCGGACTGACCCGGTTCGCCGGTGCCCTGGCTGGCGACCGCTGGCTGGCCGAGGACGTGCTCTCGGATGCCCTGGTCAAGGTGGCGGCCCGATGGTTCCGGATCGGCCGGATGAGCGATCCGGCGAGCTACGTCCGGCGCGTCGTCGTCTCCACGTACCTCTCGGATCGGCGGACGGCGCAGCGGCGGAACACTCTGCCCGTCGACCCCGCCGAACCCCTCCCGGTCCCGGTCGCCGAGGACGTCGCCGACGGCGTGGGGAACCGGGACGAGGTCGAACGACTTCTCGCGCAACTGCCACGGCAGCAACGGGCAGCGGTCGTCCTGCGGTACCCCATGGACGAGACCGACGAGCAGATCGCCGAGGAACTGCGATGTTCCCCCGCGACCGTCCGCTCCCACCTGTCCCAGGCGAGGGCCGCCCTGCGGCTCGCGACGGCCGCGCGGTCGGCGGACGCACCACGTACGAAGGGTTGATGGCCATGGACGTCGAGGAACTGACCGCCGCCCTGACCCGGCACGAGCCCGACCCGGACACCGTTCTGGCCTCGTTCAGCGCCAAGCGGCGGGCCCGGCGGGGGGTTGTCCGCGGGCGCATCATCGCGGCCGCCAGCGCCGTGCTGGTCGTTGCCGCCGTGGTGGGCCTGGTCGGCTTCCTGCGCCACGGAGGGGAGGACACGGCCGCGGACGGCTGCGGATATGACCCGTTGAGCACAGTGTTCAGCCAAGCTCGCGAGGGCGGCGCCTCGGTCATCGTCGCGAAGGGAACCCTCACGGGGAGGACCACCGCCGCACCGACCGAGGCAACGTACGACCAGATGGCTTTGACGTCGGTCCGAACGCTCGGTGGGCCGACCGTCCGCTCCGGAACCCTCGGGTGGGTGGACGCCAGGCGCGGACCCTCGGCGCCGATCTCGGGGAGAGACGCCGGCGACCTGTGGGGGACCGACGGCAGCCTGTTCGCCATCGTCTGGCCCTCCACCGGCAACCCAGCGAAGAAAGGCCCCACCCTGAGGATCGCGCCGGTCGTGAATGGGAGCGTCGTCTTCGGCGCCGTGAACGGATGCTGGGACACCACGGGCCTGCCGACCCGTCCCTTCCACGGTCCACTTGCGAGCATCCCAGGGAGTGACGCCTACGCTCGCGGCGTCAAGGAAGGCCTGCAGGCCGTGCCGCTGACCACAGTGGAGCAGCTAGCGGCGGCGGCGTTCCGCTGAGCTCTCGGTCAGCGGTCAGCGGTCAGGGGCGATCGAGACCGCGGACGACGGCTCGCAGCAGGTCGGCCAGCTGCTGCCGGTCAGCGGGGGCGAGCGGCGCGGTGACAACCGCCTCCTGCGCGTTGAAGACCGGGAACACCTCTCCCATCAGCTGCTCCCCCCGCTCCGTCAGGCCGACCAGGACTCGGCGCGCGTCCTCGGGGTGGGTGCGCCGGGTCACCAGTCCCCGCGACTCCAGCGTCGACAGCACGCCGGTCAGGGTGCCCTTGGAGATCCCCGCCTCGGCGGCGACGTGCCGGGCCTCGATGTCCGTCCAGATCCAGACCACCCAGAGCACCACCCACCCCGTCCAGGTCAGGCCGTGCGGCGCGAGCACGGAGCGCTCGAGGTGGTTCCGGATCGCACCGGCCGCGCGGTAGAGGTTCTGGACGGCGGCCATCGCCGTCATGTCGAGCACCAGCCCGTCGAGCCGCTCGGCGACCGCGCGCTCGGTCTCGGCGAGCGTGCGGTGGTCGGCGTCCGGAGTCTGCGGGGAACGGTCGTACCTACGCGCCGCCCCGGCGTCCCCCTCTTGTCCCGCCATGCCCGGCGAGCCTACAGTCCTGCTCGTTCGGAGCCGAACAATCTTGGCCGGGGCGGGAGGCAGCCGTGGTCGACCTGACGGACCTCGACGCGTTCGAGGCCGGCCGCGCCTGGACGATGTTCGACGAGCTGCGTGCGCACGAGCCGCTGCACTGGAACGACGAAGCCGCTCCGCAGCACGGCTTCTGGTCCCTGACGCGGCACGCGGACGTCGTACGCGTCCTGCGCGACCCGGCCACCTTCTCCTCGCAGCTGGGCGGCGCGAACCTGGAGGAGCTGGACGCCGAGCAGCTCGAGGTGCGGCGGTCCATGCTCGAGACCGACGGCGACCGGCACCGGGCGCTGCGCCGGCTGTTGCAGGACGAGTTCACCCCGAAGGGCCTCGCCGGTTACGAGACCTTTCTGCGCGGCCTGGCCCGCGTCACCGTGGACGCCGCGCTCGCCAAGGGCTCCTTCGACGTCGTGGAAGACATCAGCGCGGACTTCCCGATCAATGTGCTCGTCCGGCTGCTCGACGTCCCGGCGGACCACACCGGGCAGCTCATCGCCTGGGGCAACCGGATGATCGGCAACAGCGACCCCGACTACGCGGACGTCCTGGCGGACTCTGCCGACAGCGAGCAGTACCGGCTGCTGCCGTTCCGCTCCCCCGCGGCGGCCGAGGTCTTCGAGTACGGCCTGGAGCTGGCGGCACAGCGTCGCGGCGGGACCGGGACGGACCTCGTGAGCACGCTCGTCAACCAGGTGCCGGCTGACGGGATGCCGCTGGACGAGCGCGACTTCCGCACCTACTTCCTGCTGCTCGTGGTCGCAGGCAACGAGACCACCCGGCACGCGCTCTCACACACCATCGACGCGCTGCTCGACAACCCCGGCCAGCTGGCGCTGCTCCGCGACGACCCGGCGCTGATCGGGCCGGCCGTCGAGGAGTTCCTGCGCTGGGCGTCACCCGTCTACCACTTCCGTCGCACCGCCACCCGGGACGTCGAGCTGCACGAGCGGACGATCAAGGCCGGCGAGAAGGTCGTCGTGTGGTTCGCGTCGGCCAACCGCGACGAGCGGGTGTTCGACGACCCGTACCGTGTCGACGTGCTGCGCCGCCGTGTCGACCACCTCACCTTCGGCAAGGGCGGCCCGCACTTCTGCCTCGGGAACCAGCTGGCGCGCCTCGAACTGAGGATCATGCTGGAGGAGCTGGTCCCGCGGCTGCCGGAGGGACTGCGCCGCACTGGGCCGGTGACGCGCGTCCGGTCGAACTTCGTCAACGGGATCAAGACCTTTCCCGTGTCGCAGGCCTGAAGGAGAGCTCGGATGGACTCGTCCTACGACGAGATCGGCACGATGGCCCACACGGCGGCCGCGGTCGGCGTCGAGAGCACAGTGGGCGTGCAGCAGGTCGTGGCGCGCCTGCGGGAGCAGGGGGTGGACGTCGTCCGCGTCTCGTACTCCGACCTGATCGGCGTCGACCGCGGCCGTGACGTGCTGCTGGAGGAGCTCGAGCGCGCGGCCGGGCACGGCCTCGCCTTCTGCCGCGCGGTCTACCACACCTCCCCGCGGGGCGACGTCGTCCCCGTGCCGGGCGGCCTCGACGCCGGGCTGCCCGACATCACCGTGACGCCCGACCTCGCGACCCTCACCCCACTGCCGTGGGAGCCGGGGGCTGCCTGGTGCGTCGGCGACGCCCGCGGTCCGGACGGAGCCCCCGCCGGGGAGTCGCCGCGCGAGGTGGCCCGCCGGGTGTCGAGGCGGCTCGCCGAGCTGGGTCTGTCCGCGGTCGTCGGCCCCGAGCTGGAGTTCTTCGTCTGCGAGCCGGACGGGAACGGCGGGTGGCGCCGCTACGCCGACGAGCCCGGCAACGTGTACGTCGTCGGCCGCAAGGGCGACCCGCGCGGCCTGCTCGTGACGATGCTGCGGCACCTGCGGGACGCCGGCCTGCACGTGACCGCTGCCAACCACGAGTTCGCCGCCGGCCAGTTCGAGATCAACCTCGACCACTCCGAGCTCGTGGACTCCGCCGACCGTGCGTTCCGGCTGAAGTCCGCCGTCCAGGAGATCGCTCGCCACCACGGCCTGCTGGCGACCTTCATGGCCAAGCCGTTCAACGACGAGGGCGGCAGCGGGTTCCACCTGCACGTCTCGCTCGTCGACGCCGCGGCGGGGGGCGACGGCACCAACGTGTTCGGCGACGAGGCCGGCGCGCACGGGCTGTCGGAGCGCGGGCGGGCCGCCGTCGCCGGCGTCCTGGCGCACGCCCCCGCGCTGGCGGCCCTGCTCAACCCGACGATCAACTCCTACAAGCGGTTCGGCCCCGACACCCTCGCGCCGTGGCTGATCGACTGGGGCCTGGACAACCGCAGCGCCATGGTGCGGATCCCGCCGGAGCGCGGCGCCGGCACCCGGATGGAGGTCCGGCTCGGCGACGCCACCGCGAACCCCTACCTCGCGGCGGCAGCGGTCGGCGCCGCCGCTTACCTCGGGATCCGCGACGGGCTCGAGCCACCGGAGCCGCTCGAGGGGTACGGCTACGACCCGTCGAAGGCGCAGATGCTCCCGCAACGCCTGACCGACGCCCTCGACGCCCTCGACGCCGACACCGCGCTCCACGACGTGCTCGGCGAGCACTTCGTGACGTCGTTCCTGGCGTACAAGCGCAACGAGGTCGAGCGCTTCGAGCGGCACGTCACCGACTGGGAGTTCCGCGAGTACGCCTACCACCTGTGTGAGGTTCGCTGTGGATCACCTGGCGGCACCGCTTGCCGACCCCGACACCTTCACCGCCGGCCCGCCCTGGGAGCTGTTCGCGCGCCTGCGGGCGGACGAGCCGGTGGCGTGGACTCCTGAGGATGCGCCGCACTCCGGCTTCTGGTCCGTGACCCGGCACCGGGACATCGTGGCCGTCGGCCGGGACTGGCAGACGTTCACCTCCAGCCGGGGAGTGTCCCTGGAGGAGCTGGACGACGACCAGCTGTCCCACCGGACGTCGCTGATCGACACCGACCCGCCGCGCCACACCGTGCTGCGCAAGATCGTGGCGCCGTCGTTCGGCCCCAAGGTCGTGAACGGGTACGAGACGTTCCTGCGCGGCATCGTCGGGCACGCCCTCGACTCGGCGCTGGCCCTGGCCGAGCGGGAGGGCACGTTCGACTTCGTCGAGCACGTCTCGTCGCAGGTCCCCGTCCGCGTGTTGTGCCGGCTGCTGGACGTCGACGACGCGGTGCACACGAAGCTGACCGCCTGGGGCGACCGGCTCGTCGGGCACACGGACCCCGAGCTGGCCGACGTCCTGCTCGGATCCGAGGAGTCCGAGCAGTACCGGCTCGTGCCCTTCCGCTCCCCCGCCGCCCTGGAGGTCTTCGAGTACGGCCGCTCGCTGGCCGCTGCCCGCAGGGCGCAGCCGGGCGGCGACCTCGTCACGACGCTCGCGACCGCCGAGGTGGACGGCGAGCCCCTGCCGCAGAAGGACTTCGACAACTACTTCCTGCTGCTCGCGCTGGCCGGGCAGGAGACGACGCGGCAGGCCGTGTCGCTGGCCGCGCTGACGCTCATCGAGCAGCCGGCGGCGCTCGCGCGCCTGCAGGAGGACCCGTCGCGCGTGCAGGGACCGGTGCTCGACGAGTTCCTGCGCTGGGGGCCGCCGGTGTACCACATGCGCCGCACCGCGACCCGGGACGCCGACATCGGCGGGGTTCCCGTGCGAGCAGGCGACAAGATCGCAATGTGGTACCCGAGCGGGAACCGGGACTCCACCGCGATCCCGGACGCCGACCGCTTCGACCTCGACCGCAAGAGCGTCGACCTGCTGACGTTCGGCAAGGGCGGCCCGCACTTCTGCATGGGCTCCTTCCTGGCCCGCCTCGAGCTGCGGGTCACGCTGCAGGAGCTCGTCGCCCGGATCGACACGATCCAGCTCGCCGGGCCGCCGGAGCGGCTGCGCAGCACGTTCGTCAACGGGGTGAAGCGGCTGCCGGTGACGGTGACCCTCCGCTGACGCCCCTCATCGACGCAGGAGCGTCGTCCCGCCGTTCCAGGAGACGCCGATCTGGCGGTAGTAGCCGCCGATGATCTCGCGGACCGGCAGCAGCGACGCCGGCTCGTCCCACGGCGAGTCGGCCAGCTCGAGCTCGGCGTCCCCCTGCCATGCGGGGCCGAGGTCGGCGTCGTAACCGCTCATGGTCACGACCTCGTCCAGCGCCCAGCCGGCACCGCTCTCGATGCCCCGGACCTGGCGGTGATGCACCATCGGCAGCGCGTTCACGAAGCCGTTCGTCCCGGCCGGACCGGTGATCGTCAACCGGGCGGTCGCCAGCCTGTGATCGTAGGCGGCGAGCGTCGCGCCGAACCGGCCGCCCGGCGCCAGGCGTCCGTCGCACGGCCGTGCGGCATGGGGCGGGTCATGTGGATCGAGCCGAGCTTCTTCGGGTACCCCTGGTGGACGCCGCGGGCGATCGCGAAGTCCGTCGTCACCCAGATGAGGACGCAGCGGGAGTACGTGCGGCCTTCGAACCGGCAGCGGACGACGACGAAGGCCTCCTTGTACTGGCTCCGCGCGGGGTCGAGCAGCTCCTCCCCGCCGTCGGAGCACGACTGCCAGTCGGCCCAGAGAAAGGCGACGGCACCCGGCTCCTCCGCCGCGAGCTCGAGGTCGGGGGGCAGCAGGGCGCGGACCCGCTCGGGCTCGGTGCGGTACTCGACGGTCAGCAGATCGCCCGAGTAGTGCCACGGTGGCGGCGGCACGAGGGCGGTGCGGCCGGTCGGGGTCAGCGGCGGCACGAAGCCGATCAGTTCGGACATCGGGCTCCGCTCCCTCGCCGGGCTCGTCGCCCTGCATCTGTTCGCACTGCACCGGTCCCCCCTCGGGTGATCCTAGGTCGCTGCGGTCGCCACGCGGTCGAGGAAGGCGGCGACGAGAGCGCGGGCGCGCGCGGCAGCCGCGGGCTCCTCCCTGCGGGTACGGGCCAGCAGCTGATCGGCGTCCAGGGCCTGTGCCGCCAGGTAGGCCGACCCGCCGTTCCCCAGCCAGCCCTCGAGCTGCGCGGCCGTCAGCTCCGGGTGGAACTGCACTGCGAGGGACCGGCCGACGACGAACGCCTGCGGCGCGACCGCCGTCCGGGCGAGCTCGCGAGCCCCGGCGGGGGCCGTCCAGCGGTCCTCGTGCCAGGAGAACCAGGGGCCGGCGGGGACGAGCCGCGGCTCGTCCGTCTCGACGGTCGTCCAGCCGATCTCGGCTCGGGCGGCCCGTCCGACACTTCCTCCCAGCGCCGCGGCGAGCAGCTGCCCGCCGAAGCAGATCCCGAGCACGGGGACGCCGGCCGCGTGGGCGCTGCGCAGCATCGCCAGCTCGGCCGAGACCCAGCCCGAGATGTGCTGCGACGTCACGGACCAGGGCGCGCCCATCGGGACGACGGCGTCGTACCGGCAGGGGTCGGGGAAGACGACGTCCACGCCGGGCTCGCCGAAGCGCTCGGCCGGCACGACGAGGAACTCCTCGACGTCGTACCCCCGCGCGGTGAACGCCTCGCCGACGGGCCCCGGTGGGGAGACGTGGTCCTGCTGGACGACGAGGACTCTCACCGGACCCTCAGATCAGCTCACGAGGTCCCGCACGGCGTCCGCGTTCTCGTCGCGACGCCGGACGGCACCGACCGCCATGCCCACGAGGAGGACGGCGAACGGCAGCAGGATCAGCACCCAGCCGGTGGTGTTGAGACCCCAGCTCTGGGTGGTCGGGTCGACGCCCTCCGCCACGGTGCCCGCGAGCAGCCCGAACCTCGACATCAGCAGGTAGAGCCCGATGAGCAGCCCGAGCGCGGCGAGGATCGGCGCGACCAGGGTGTTCCAGACCCGGGTGTCCTCCCTCGTCCGCCGGAAGTACACGACGACGGCGGCGCACACCAGGACCTCGACGACGACGATGGCGACGACGGCGAGGCCGCTGAACCACGCGAAGAGGTTGGTGACCGGGTCCAGGCCGCGGACGGCGAAGAGCACGATCACTGCGAGCGTCAGCACCGACGTCGTGAGGGAGGCGACGTGCGGCGCGCCGCGTCCGTTGGTGCGGTCGAGCACCCTCGGCAGCACGCCGGCGCGGCCCATCGCGAAGAAGTAGCGCGCGGCCGAGTTCTGGAAGGCGAGCAGCCCGGCGAACAGGCTGGACAGCACCAGCCAGCTCATCAGCGTTCCCAGCCAGCTGCCGACGTACTGGTCGGCCAGCCCGAACACGACAGCCGCGGGGTTCGCCAGCGCTGTGCCGTTGACGGTGGACCGCTTCACGACCTCGTCGACGACCGCGGCGTGGCCCAGACCCGTGACGATGCCGTAGCTCGTCAGCGCGAACAGCACGGTGATGGCGATGACCGCCAGATAGGTCGCACGGGGGACGGTGCGCTTGGGGTCGCGCGACTCCTCGCCGTAGATGGCGGTCGCCTCGAAGCCGATGAACGAGGCGAAGGCGAACGCCAGGGCGATGCCGGCGCCGCCGGTGAAGCCCCCGGTGAAGATGGCTGCGGGCGAGAACGAGGCACCCAGGTCGCCCCCCTGCGGCCCGCCCTTGGTCAGGACGACGACCGCGAGCAGGAGCAGCGACGCGATCTCGACCACCATGAAGACGCCGAGCACCTTGGCCCCGACGTCGACGCTGAGCAGGGACAGGACCAGGACGACGGCCCAGGCGATGAGCACCCACACCCACCAGGGCCAGTCCACGCCCAGCCTGTCGTTCATCTGCCCGGCCATCACGGCACCGAAGAACCCGTAGATGGCGAGCTGGACGGCGAGGTAGGCGACGAGCGAGACGAAGGCGCTCCCGACACCGGGGACGATGCCGAGACCGCGGCCCACCAACGCGAAGAAGGCGCCCGTGTTCGTCACGTGGTGGCTCATGGCCGCGTACCCGACGCTGAACAGGAGCAGCGTGACCCCGACGGCGAGGTACGCGCCCGGGGCAGCCGCGCCGTTGCCCGCGACGATGGCGAACGGCACGGCGCCGGTCATACCTACCAGCGGAGCCGCGGCGGCGACGACGAAGAAGACGATGCCGAGCGTCCCGAGCCGGCCCCTGCGGAGCGACGTCTCGCCGCTCGGGGTCGGTGCTTCCGTCAGGTCCACCCGGGCCTCCACTGGACGGAGAACTCGTTCGGCTGCGAACGATCTCCGTACTGTGGCGTGCGGTCCTGCACGCGTCAAGAGCCGGTCAGGCTCGCGACGGAGGTCACGCGCCCGAGCTCACCTGGCGGTAACGAGCCTCCAGCAGGGAGTACACGGCGAAGATCACGAACCCGGCGGCAGCGAGGACGACGAGGACCCGCCCGATCGGGTTGTGGGAGGCCTGGAGCAGCAGGGCGTCGAGCCCCTTCGCCTGCTCCGGGTCGGCCCGGACGGCGGCCACGAGCAGGAACAACCCGACCGGTGCGATCGCCAGCGCACGCGCGGGGATCCCCACTCGCGCCGTCATCAGGGTCAGCCGTTCGGTCCGCTCGCCCATCTCCTCGTCCTTCAGGCTGTCCGCGAAGTGGCCCCGGACGGCGACGACGACCTGCCAGGTGCACATCCCCAGCACCACCAGGCCGGTCACGGCCAGCAGCACGCGTCCGAACGGCAGGGCGATGACCGTCGCGGCCGTGGACCGCTGCTGCTGCTCGGACCCGGTGGCCCGGCTGCCCAGCAGGAACGACGCGGTCCCGGCACCCATGGCGAGGTAGAGCATGCCCTGGCCGGCCGTGCTGACGCGGCGCAGCCGGCCGTGCCCGTGGTCCGCTACCGCCCCGGCGATGCGGACGACCCCGAACACGACGAACCCCATGGCCGCGCCTGCGAGCAGCACGAAGCCCACGGGCGCGCGGGCGACCTGGGTCAGGGCGCCGTTCGCGTTGGCCTGTCCGCCGCCCTGCCCGCCGCCGACTCCCACCAGCAGGTTGACCGCGAGCCCGGCGAGCAGCAGGTAGAACGCCGCGCGAGCGACGAGCCCGAGCCTGGCGATGCCGCGCACCGCCCGAGGGGGCTGCCGGGCAAGGCTCTCGGCGTCGCCCGGCGTGCAGTCCTTCCCGTCGGGGGCTCCTGCGCCGTCGGGGGCTCCTGCGCAGTCGAGTCCTCCTTCGCCGTCGGCGTGCGCTCCTTCGCCGTCGGCGTGCGCTCCTTCGCCGTCATCGGGCGCTCCCTCGCCGTCGCGGTGCGCGCCGGAGCAGTCGGCGTCCGCGGCGGTGCTCACGGGCCCTCGATGCCGGTCACCCGCCTACCTTCACCGCGACCCGGTGGGACCGCACCCCGGGCGCGCAGCTACTCGAGCAGGGGGCTGGCGACGGCGTAGCAGGCAGCCGCGACGAGCGCGGCCATCGGGATCGTCAGGACCCAGGCGGCCACGATGTTGCGGGCGACCCCCCAGCGGACCGCCGACAGCCGGCGGGTCGAGCCGACTCCCATGATCGACGATGTGATGGTGTGCGTCGTCGAGATCGGGGCGGCGAACACGAACGCGGTCACGTAGAGGACGCTCGCCGCCGTCGTCTCGGCCGCGAACCCGTGGGCCGGGTCGAGCTCGATGATCCGGCGCCCGAGGGTCCGCATCACCCGCCAGCCGCCGGCCCAGGTGCCGAGCGAGATCGCCGTGGCGGCCCCGACGACGACCCAGACCGGGATGTCGTCCCCGGCGTCGTGGTACCCGCCGGCGATGAGGGCGAGCACGACGACGCCCATCGTCTTCTGGGCGTCCTGGAGCCCGTGCCCCAGGGCCATGGCGGACGCCGACGCGATCTGGGAGTGCCGGAAGCGCCGCTGCACCCGGTGCGGGTTGCGCCGGCGGAACGCCCAGAGGATGGCGAGCATCAGCAGATAGGCGAGACCGAAGCCGACGACCGGTGAGACGACCATCGGGATGACCACCTTGTCGACGACCTGGTTCCAGTGCACCGCCGTCGCCGACGCCAGGCCGGCACCGACCAGGCCCCCGATCAGGGCATGGGACGACGACGACGGCAGCCCGAAGTACCAGGTCACGAGGTTCCAGACGATGGCGCCCAGCAACGCCGCCGCGACGACGACGAGCCCGTGGGTCCCGCTCCCCACGTCGAGGATCTCGCTCACGGTCTTCGCGACCTTCTGCCCGAGGAAGGCCCCGAGGAAGTTCATTGCGGCCGCGAGCAGGAGCGCCACTCTCGGCGTCAGCGCCCGGGTGGACACGGCGGTCGCGATGGCGTTCGCGGCGTCGTGGAAGCCGTTGGTGTAGTCGAAGGCGAAAGCGACCAGGACCACGATGGCGACGATGACCGCGGTCTCCACGCTCACGCTTCCTTGGCGGCGATCGTCTGGACCGCGTGCGCGAGGTGCTCGAACGCGTCCGCGGCCGCCTCCAGCTCCTCCACGACGTCCTTGAGCTTGAGCACCTCCATCGGCTCGTACATGCCGCTGAACAGCGTGGCGAGCAGCCGGCGGTGGAGCTGGTCCGCCTCGTTCTCGAGCCGGTTGATCTCGATCCAGTAGTCCTGGAGGGACTGCGGTGTCCGCAGACTCCTCATCGACGTGGCGGTGAGCTCTGCCGCGCGGACCAGGACGTCGACCTGCGTACAGATCTCCGGCGGCAGCTCGGCGGGCCGGTACAGCACGATCAGGTCGGCCGCGGCGTCCAGGTGGTCGAGGACGTCGTCGATGCACCCCGCCAGCTGGTAGATGTCCGCTCGGTCGAACGGGGTCACGAAGGTCGCGTTGACCGTGCTGAAGATCTCGTGCGTGATGTCGTCGCCGGCGTGCTCGACGTCGCGCATCCGCGCGGCGACGCCGGGCCGGTCGTCGATGGCGGACTCGACCTGCTCTCGCAGGAGCGTCGCGCCGACGACGAGATTCTTCGCAGCCGCCTCGAACATCGTGTAGAAGCGGTCGTCACGCGGAGTCAACCGCAAGGCCATGGAAAACCCCTTCGTCGGCGAGGACCGTCACCGCTCGACGGGCCTGGAGCATTCTGGACCATCCGTGTTCACCCCACGTTCGGGCGTTATTCACCCCCAGCAGCAACGCCCGACGCCGTTCGCGAAGTGTTCGCCTGCCGTTCACCTTCGCCGGGCCTAACCGTGCAGCGCCAGCTCCACCCACACGGTCTTGCCCTCGTCCGGCAGCCCGTCGCCGACCTCGACACCCCAGGAATCAGAGAGCGCGTCGACGAGCACCATCCCCCGCCCGTTGGCCGCGTCGAGATCCTGCGCCCGCGGCACGGGCACCTGTGACGAGGCGTCGTGCACCTCGAGGCGCACCCGGCCGTCGCGCAGCTGCAGCCGCATCTGCGATGGGGCGGCGGCATGCAGGACCGCGTTCGTCACGAGCTCGCTGCACAGCAGGACCAGGATGTCGAGGCGTTCGGGGTCGGCGGGGACGCCGGCCAGCGTCCGCTGCACGAAGCGCCGGGCAGCCGCACCGCTGGCCGGTTCGGCGGCCAGCGTGACCGCGGCGTCCAGCGGCTCCCCCGGCGCCGGGGCGCTGACGGCGTCGCGGCGCACGACGAGCAGACAGACGTCGTCGGGGCGGGTCCCGTCCTGCGCGCCGAGCTCGAGCAGGGCGTCCGCGAAGTCCTCGACGTCCAGGCCGGCGTCCGCCAGTTGCCGTCCCGCGGCCGTGAGCGCGGGCAGGCCGACGTCCAGGCCGGTGCGGCGATCCTCGACGAGTCCGTCGGTGAAGAAGACCAGCAGACTGCCGGTCTCGACGCACAGGGGCGCCTGCTCCCGCCGGACCCCGGTCACGCCGAGCGGCGGTGACCCGGCGACGTCCAGCACCCGCGGCTGGCCGGTGGCCGGCACGAGCAGCGGCGGAAGGTGCCCGAGGCGGGCAATGGATCCCTGCCCCGTCGCGGGGTCCAGCAGCATGTAGACAAGGGTGACGATCTGGTCCTCCGCGAGCTCCGCGGCGAGCAGGTCCAAGCCGGCGGCGACCACGGCCGGCTCGGGATCGACGGCGGCCAGCACCCGCACGGCGTTGCGGATCTGCGCCATCCGGGTCGCGGCGTGCACGCCCTTTCCCATGACGTCGCCGACGACGAGGGCGAGCCGGTTCCCCGGGACGGGGATGGCGTCGTACCAGTCCCCGCCGACGCGCAGGCCGGCAGCGCCCGGCGCGTACCGGGCGCTCATGGCGATGCCGTCGACGGCGGGGAGGCGCTGCGGCAGCAGACCACGCTGCAGCACCTCCGCCGTGCGCAGCTGCCGCTCGTACAGCAGCGCGCGCTGCAGCGCCTGGCCGGCCTGGGCGGCCAACGCGCCGAGCACCTCGCGTTCGGTCTCGTCCAGGCCGCGCCGCCGGGCACCCGAGAGAGCCAGGACGCCGACGATCTCGGCGGCCGCGAGCAGCGGAAAGGCCGCGAGCGTGCCCGTGGAGGCGTGAACCGGGAGCCGGGCCAGGTCGGGGTAGTCCTCACCGAGCGCGCGCTGCGGGTCGGTGAACACCGGGCGGCCGGTCCGCAGGGCCAGCGCGCCGGGGATCCGGGAGTCGCGATCCATCGAGACGAGCCGCTGGAGGCTCTCGTCGTCGTAGCCGACGCTCGCGACGGCCTCGAAAGCGCCTGTCTCGTCGTCCACGACGATGACGCACGCGCGCTCGAGGCCGGTCAGGGACAGGGCAGCGCGGATCACGACGTCCCCGACGTCTCCGGGCGTGACGGCGCGGCTGAACCGCTCGGCGCTGTCGAGCAGGCGGTCGGTGACGGCGAGGGAGCCGCGTAGCCGCGCGTCGCTGCGGTCGAGCTCGCGGTCGGTGTACCGCTCGAGTCGGCGCAGCTCGGCGAGCACGGTGCCGATCGCGCCGGCAGCGAGCACGGCATAGGTCATGACCCGCAGCGCCAGGCTCGCCCACCAGACGGCCGCGAAGCGCTGCCCGGAGACCGCGTTGAGCAGGACGTCGTAGGCGCACAGAGAGAGGGCGATCCCCGCCCAGCCGCGCAGGGCGGCGACGGTGCGGCCGAGGCGCCGCACCCACAGGACCACCGCTGCGGCGGCGAACCAGCCGACGAGCAGCTCCGAGCCGACGAGCACCGGCGTGAACCTGCCGTCAGGGCCGATCAGTTGGGGCGAGGGCACCAGGTCGAGCGCGCAGGCGAGCGCCAGTGCGCACCCCACGACCACGAACCAGCGGCGCAGCCGGCCAGGCACGCGGCAAGCAGCGGCGAGCACGGCGGCGGGCAGGGCCGCGTGCATGACGAGGTACAACTGGGTGCTGCCGGCCACGCTGGTACCCAGCGGGCCCCCGTCCGGCAGCACGGTCGGGAACGACAGGGTCTGCAGGGTTGCGGCGGCGACCGAGACCACGAGGCCCGCGGCGAACCAGCCGAGCGCCCCGTCGCTGTCGGCGCGGGCCCGCGAGACGACGATCGGCATGGCGACGATGCCGAGCAGGGGCACCGTGACGAGCAGCACCGCCGCCAGCGCGTGCGGCGGCGAGACCTCGAGGGCGAGCGCGACCAGGAGGGCGAGCGCGGCGGCGGCCGTGGCCACGAGCGCCCCGGCGAGGTCCACCCGGGTCTGCGGCGGGCCGGGATGCGGCGGGAGCGAGAGGCCGACCCGCGGGACGGGAGGCGTCACGCTCCGCCGTCGGAGGTGCGGACGGGCGCACCGGTCGCGGCGCGGACGTCGTCGACGGTGACCCCCGGCGCCAGCTCCCGGAGCACGAACCCGTGCGGCGTGACGTCGAGCACCGCGAGGTCGGTGATGACCTCGTCGACGACGCCCTGGCCGGTCAGCGGGAGTGTGCAGCGCTGCAGCAGTTTGGGCGAACCGTCCTTCGCCACGTGCTCCATCAGGACGACGACGCGGCGGGCGCCGTGCACGAGGTCCATCGCACCGCCCATGCCCTTCACCATCTTGCCGGGGATGAGCCAGTTGGCGAGGTCGCCGGTGGAGCTGACCTGCATGGCCCCGAGGATGGCGATGTCGATGTGGCCTCCCCGGATCATCCCGAACGAGGTGGCCGAGTCGAAGAACGAGGCTCCCGGCAGGACGGTCACCGTCTCCTTGCCGGCGTTGACGAGGTCGGGATCCTCCTCGCCCTCGTAGGGGTACGGGCCGACGCCGAGGATGCCGTTCTCCGACTGCAGCACGACCTCGACGCCCGGCGGGAGGTAGTTCGGCACGAGGGTCGGCAGGCCGATGCCGAGGTTGACGTACTGGCCGTCGCGCAGCTCGCGGGCAGCCCGGGCGGCCAGCTCGCCCCGGGTGAGAGGCACGGCTCAGCCCTCCTGTCCGGCGCCCGCGCGCGGACGGACGGTCCGCCGTTCGATCCGCTTGTCGGCGGCCTGCTCCGGCGTCAGCGCCAGCACACGCTGGACGAACACGCCCGGCAGGTGCACCTGATCGGGGTCCAGCTCGCCGGGCTCGACGAGGCGCTCGACCTCGGCGACGGTCACCTCGCCGGCCATCGCGACGACGGGGTTGAAGTTGCGCGCGGCCTCGTGGAAGACGAGGTTGCCGTGCCGGTCCCCGACGGCCGCGCGCACCAGTGCGAAGTCCGCCCTGATCGACTCCTCGAGCACGCACTCGCGGCCGCCGAAGCGACGCACCTCCTTCGGCGGGCTCGCGATCGCGACCTCGCCGTCGGGGCCGTAGCGCCAGGGCAGCCCACCCTCGGCGACGGGCGTGCCGACTCCGGTGGGCGTGTAGAAGGCCGGGATGCCGGAGCCGCCGGCGCGCAGCCTCTCCGCGAGGGTGCCCTGCGGGGTGAGCTGCACCTCGACCTCACCGGCCAGGTACTGGCGCGCGAACTCCTTGTTCTCGCCCACGTAGCTCGCGATGATGCGGCTGATCCGGTGTGCGCCGAGCAGCACGCCTAGGCCGGCGCCATCGACACCACAGTTGTTGGAGACCACCGTCAGGTCGTCGGCGCCCTGCGCCAGCAGCGCGTCGATCAGCACCCACGGAATGCCACTCAGCCCGAACCCGCCGACGGCGAGCGTGGCCCCGCGGGGTACGTCGGTGACGGCCTGGGCGGCGTCGGGGACCACCTTGTCCATGCAGGTCACCGTAGAGCACCGCCCCGCCGCGCCGCCTGCGACTGACCGCCGTCGGAGAGCTCCCGGCCTGCGACACTGCGGGGCATGACGAGCGCCGCCCCCGCCCCCGTGGTGCTCGTCGGGTTCATGGGGGCGGGCAAGTCGACCGTGGGACGTCTGGTCGCCCGCAGGCTGGGAGTGGGCTTCGCCGACAGCGACGACGTGATCACGCAGCGGACGGGCAGGACGCCGCGGGACATCTTCGCGGCGGAGGGGGAGAGCGCCTTCCGGGCGCTCGAGCGTGCGGTGGTCCGCGACCTCGTCGGCGACCGGCGGGCCGAGGCGCCCGTCGACAGGACCGTCGGCGTTCTGGCCCTGGGGGGCGGCGCCGTGGAGGACGCGGGCACTCGCGAGGTGCTGCGCGCGGCCCGGGTCGTGCACCTGGAGGTGTCGTTCGAGCAGGTCCGTGCGCGCGTGGGGCGGGACCCCGGGCGCCCCGTCCTGGCGCGGCCCGACCTGCCCGAGATCTTCGCCGCGCGTCAGGCCGCTTATCGCGAGGTCGCGGACGTCGTGATCCCCACCGGTGGGCTCGCGCCTGCAGCGGTGGCGGACCGGGTCGTCGCGGCCTTGTCGGCATTGACTGCTCCTTCCGCCTGAGCCTCACGCCCCGTCACCGTCCCGGTCCCCCGTCACCGTCCCGATCCCCCGTCACCGTCCCGGTCCCCCGTCGCGGTCCCGATCCCCGTCGCCGTCCCGGTCCCCGTCACCGTCCCGGTCCCCGTCGCCGTCCCGATCCCCGTCGCCGTCCCGGTCCCCGTCGCTGTCCCGATCCCCGTCGCCGTCCCGGTCCCCGTCGTCGTCCCGGTCCCCGTCCGTCCCGGTCGCACGGAGGGACGTCAGCAAACACGAGACGAAGGTGGCGATCAGGCCCGCGGGGGCGGCTGCGCGACCGCCGGGACCGGGAGCCGCCAGGTACGCGCCGGCGGTGCCGATGCGCCGGAGGGCACGCTCGGCGGCGTCCCCGAAGCCGAAGGCGACGACGTCCGGAGCGTCCGGCCAGGCGAGATCGGTCAGGGCGGCGTGCGCCGGCGGCCAGTACCCGCGCGTCGCCCGGCCGTCGGTGAGCAGGAACACGGCGGGCCGTACCGGGCGCAGGCCGGCACGGCGCAAGGCGGCGAGGTCGAGGGCGATCTGGCGGCGCAGGAGGATGAAGGCGCCCGCGTAGTCGGTGGCGGCCCGGGTGGCCACTATGCGGGGTGGCCGAGCCAGCTCGGCGGCCGGGGCGAGGGGCACCTGGACCTGTGCCTCGGCGTCGAAGGTGACGATCGACAGCCAGCACCCGGCGGCGAGCCGCGGGTGCTGGCGGGCGGCCTCCTGAAGGCGGGCGACTTCCACCGCGGCGGCCTCGAGTGGCGGCCCGCTCATCGAGTCGGACGTGTCGAGGACCAGATAGCAGGCGAGGACGGAAGGCGCGGCCCCTGCCACGCGCACGCTTGTGGCCATGGTCACGAAACGAGCCTGATCCGGGCGCGAGCGGCGGCGGCTGGATCGGGCGGCGGGAGCACCTGGAGCAAGGCATCTGCCTGACCCGGTCGGGTCAGGACGACCTGCCCTGCGGACAGGGCGCCGCCACGGGTGCCCTTGAGCAGGAGTTCCAGCCGCGCCTCGACGGAGAACTGCAGGTGCCAGGGCGAGCACTCGAGCAGACGCCGCACCAGGGGGTCGACCCGGGCGCCGCTGCCGGTGGCGGTCTGGTTGACGAGCACGCCGAAGGCGAGCTTGCCGGCGTACGGCACCAGATTCGCGAGGTCGGCGACCATGCCGGGTCGCGCCGCCGCGTGCACGAGCTCGTAGTCGTCAGCGAGGAGCCAGATGGGTGCGGGGTGCCGTAGCACGATGCCCGCTCGGCGGGCGGCGGCGACGGCGCCCTGGCGCTCTGTGAGTTCCTGGGTGAGGGCGGCGAGCACGTCGGGCGCCTCCTGCGGACTGTAGGCGGCCGCAACCACGGCAGAGCGGTCAGGGCATCGCTCGAGCAGGGCGCCGAGGTAGTCGAGCACGTAGACCCGAGGCCGCTCGCCCTCCGGGAGGGCGGCGGCCTCCACCAGCAGTCGGGCCAGCAGCAGGCTGCGACCGGAGCCGGGGTCACCGTACGCGAGCACGCCACCGAGCGCGCCGGGGTCCAGACCGACCGGCTCGAACCCGGACTCGGCGACGCCGAGCAGGAGTCGGCGGCCCGCCGCGGCGTCGCGATGCGCCTCGGCCCAGTCGCGGGGGGCGAGGTCCGCGAGCCGGCGCAGCGGTGCTGCGGCCATGCCCGGCCAGTGCAGCCGCGCCTCGTCCGCCGCCGCCGCGACAGCCCGAGCGAGGTCCCTCGGGGCGCGCTCGTCACCCACCGCCGCGAGCTGGACGGCCGACCCGTCGCCGAGCAGGCCGCGGCCGGGGACTCCCGCGGGTACCGCGCCTGCAACCACCCGGCTGTGCTGGGACTCCATCGTGTCGTTGAGCCGCAGCTCGACGCGGAGCGACACCTGCTCGAGCCGCTTGGCGGGCAGCTCGGCCCAGCGGGCGCTGGTCATCGCAACGTGGACACCGGCACTGGGTCCCTCGACCAGCAGGCGGCCGAAGGCGGCGTCGAGGTCGGGGTGGCGCTCACGAAAGGACACCAGCTGGTCGAGCAGAAGCACGGTGTGCGCGGGGCCGTCCACCTCTCCGGCGTCGACGAGCTCCCGCCACCGGGCCGCCGAGTGCACACCGTGAGCGCGGAGCCGACGTGGCCGGTCTTCGATCAGCCGCTCCAGTTCGCCGAGCACGCGCCGGACGGCGTCCGGGTCCTGACCGTCCACGCACGAGGCGACGTTCGGGAGCGCGGCCAACGGGGCGAGCGCGCCGCCGCCGAGGTCGACGACGTGGAACTGCAGCATCGAGCAGGGGTGCCGGCGGGCGGACTGTACGGCGTAGGCCGCCAGAGCGGTGCTCTTCCCGGTGCGTGGGGCACCGACCACCATGAGGTGCCCATCCAGGGCGGCGGGGTCGAGAAGGAGTGGGGTCTGCCGGCGGGCAGCCGGCAGGTCGACAAGTCCCGTGGCGACGGGCAGCCCCGCCGCGGGGGCCGGCAGCGGTCCAGCCAGCCGGGCGTCGGCCAGGGTGAGCGGAGGGGAACGGTCGGGCCTCGGCAGCGGCGGCAGCCACAGCGGCGGTCGGCGCCGGTTCTCGCCGGCGGCGCGCGCCTCGCGGACGAGCACCGCCAGGTCGCTGTCCTGCTCTCCTGTGCGAGGGCGAGGTGACGGCGGGGCGGCGCGCTCCTGGCCGCCCGCGAACCGGCGCACCGTCGCGGCAGGCGCCGCCGGACGGCCGGTGGCCGAGACGGTCGCCGCGAGGAATCGGACGAGCCCCGAGCCGGTCCGCAGATAGCCGTGCCCGGGGAGGGCGGGCAGGTCGGCCGCGGCGCGCGACCCGAGGACGGTGGCACTGTCCTCCGGGGTGAATGTCCGCAGACAGATCCGGTACCCCAGGTAGCTGTCGAGGCCCCGGGTGCGCCCGCTCTCGAGGCGCTGGCTCGCGAGCACGAGGTGCACGCCGAGGCTGCGACCGGTGCGGCCGATGGAGAGGAGCACGTCGAGCACGTCCGGGCGCGCCTCGAGCAGCTCGCCGAACTCGTCCACGACCACGACGAGGTACGGCATCGGCGGGAGGTCTGCTTGCGCCGCGCGCAGCGCGCGGTACTGCCCGATCTTCTGCACGTCGGGACCGGCCGCCCGCAGCAGCTGCTGACGGCGTTCGAGCTCACCGAGCAGGGCCGCCTTCATGCGATCGACGAGGGTGAGGTCGTCGGCAAGGTTCGTGATCATCCCGCTGCAGTGTGGTACCTGCTGCAGGAGGCTGAACGTGAGCCCGCCCTTGAAGTCGGCGAAGGCGAGCTCGACGTCGTCAGGGTCGTGGGTAGCGACCAGGCCGCTCACCAGCGTCCGCAGCAGCTCGCTCTTGCCCGACCCCACCGCACCGATGATCAGCCCGTGCGGGCCGTGGCCCCCCTCGGCGGACTCCTTCAGGTCAAGCTCCAGCGACGCCCCGTCAGCGGTGATCGCGAACGGGACGCGGAGCAACTGCTCCGGCGCCAGCATCGGCCACGCCCGCCGGGCCCGCTTCCGGCCGCTCTGAGCGGCCCGCAGCAGACTGGGACCGAGCATCTCGACAAGACGCCCGCTGCTCGATCTGCCGGCCCGGATCGAGTCAGCGACCAGGCGCTTGGGTGCGAGCCGGAGGGCGACGCGCTCCGCGCCCTCGAGACCGGCCGCCAGTGGGATGAACGGCACCGGGGCCGACGGGCGCCCCAGGTGCCGGAGAACCCCACCCCCGACGCCGGCCGGCGGCGGTGCGAGGGTCAGGAGCGCACTGGTCTCCGTGGGGGCGGCAGCGCCGGGATCGCACACCGCGAGCACCGTCACGCCCATCTCTGCCGCCCGCCCGAGGGTCGTCGTGAGTGTGCCGGCGAGGCCGAGCTCGGTCAGCGGGTCGTACCGGTCGACGAGGACGACCGCGCGGGGGAACGCCTGCCGTGAGGTTGCCCAGGTCCGCTCGTCCAGCAGTCGCAGCCGCGGCCCGACGACGGCATCGAGGTGCCGCTCGAGGTCCTCCGCCCTGGTCGCGACCAACCGCTCGTTCTCGCGGCCGCGCGCCGCCGGGGGTGACGGGGACGGTGTGCGGCAGCGACGCCACCCACTCCCAGGTGTCGACCTCCGCGGGCGGGAAGGCAGCGACCAGGCAGAGGTCGTCCGGCGCGCACGTCAGCACAAGCTCCAGCAGCGCGGCCCGGACGAGCGCCAGCGAACCAGCGCGGTCCCCGGTCACCGCCACGACGCCGGCGTCGGCGAGCCGCAGGACCAGAGGCGCCCCCGGCAGGCTGGCCGCCGACGCCTCGGCGGAAGCCACCTCGGCCAGCAGCTCCTGGTCCTGGTCGGCGTCCACAGAGGGAGTGCCGTGCCGCCGCACGGTGAATCCCGTGGCGACCTCCGCGGCGCCGATGGCAACGTCAAGGACGTCCTCGTCGTCCAGCCGGCGCTCCCACAGGCGCGGGCCGTCGAGCCAGGCCTCGTGCTCGGCGGGCGTGGGGTGGGCGTCGGCGACGAGGGCCCCCAGCCGGGTCTTCCCCCGCGCTACCTCCTCGTTCAGGGCCGCCAGCACAGCGCGGTAGCGCTCGCGCCGCTGCGCCTGCTTGGTTCTCTGCGCGCGCTTGCCCGTCCAGTGCAGGACCAGGGGAGACGCGAGCGACGCGAGCGCCATGATCCCGCCGGTGACCAGGAGCACCGCGGTCCGTGCCATCACGCCGTAGACGAGGATCGACATGCTGCCGAGAACCGGCACGAGGAGCTGGACCGCCTGCAGCCTCGCCGGCGGCTCGAGGACGGGCGGAGCGGGCAGGTCGAACTCCGTGCACTCCGGGGCGGCGGGCCGAACCCGAGGGTTCCTGTGCACGATCTCGGTCATCCCGCCCGTCCCCTCCCGCGTTAGTGCCGTCACCAGAGACAGGTGGCCGATCCGGGCGACTGTGACAGGTCACCCCGGCGTGGGCGGTGTGCGCAGGACCTCCGTGCCGGGCAGGGCGAGGATCCGCTCGTTCCACTCGTCGGGCAGGTTGCTCGCATGCAGGAGCACCCCGTGGTCGGCGTGCTGGGGGTAGGCAAGTTCCTGATCGATCTCGTCGAAGAAGTTCAACTGCAGGGACAGATCTGCGCGCACGTCCTTGCCCCGGGGGAAAGGAGGCCAGGAGTAGTACTCCCCCAGGTAGAGGCTGTCTCGCGGCTCGAACTCGATGGCCAGAGCCGCCTCGATCTGGCGCGCCACCGCCTCGATGTCGTCCGTGCGCCACCCGTACCTGATGGTTCCTTCCACAGGGCTCCTTATCGAGGGCGTGTCATCGGACATCGATGCTCGGGGACCGGCGCAAGGCATGCTCCAGGTCCTTGTAAATCATGAACTCCACGTTCCGACCGGCTCGATGAGACAAGGTCTGTTGCAGATCGAGCAATCCCAACGCTCTCAGAATGTCTACCTCCTTCACAGGAGCGGTCCGAGTCCGGCGGCCCCGAAGTTCGAAACCCAGGGCCTTGGCTCGCTCGAACAATGCCGGGCTCGCGAGGGCGATGTCGAAGTCGCTCGTCCTGCCGACGTCGAAGAGCTCACCGGTCGTGTACTTCACACCTGTGACCGAGCTGCCCTGGAAGACAGGCACGACGTCGTCATAGCCGGCGTCGCGCAGGCCCTTCGTCAGATGGGCACCGAAGGTATGGAACTCCTCCGCGTCCCCGAAGCCGAGCGGGACCTCCCGGAAGGGCGGGTGAGGACCGCTACCCCGACTGCCCGGCACCAGCGGCAGGCCCGCGAGGACGAGCTCACCGGGATCGACGCCCTGACCGAGCGCCGCCCGCACGAGCGCGTTCGCCGACGCCGTCGAGAGCCCCCCGACCGCCAGTCGGGTGGCCCTGCCGGTGGCACCCGTGAGCAGCGCGCCGCCGGCGACCTCCCCCAAGCCCGCGAGCATGCGATTACCGATAGGCACGGCCAGCCCGCCAACGAGGGCGTACTGCGCGTCCTGCTCCAGATGCAGGTGGTCCAGCGGGTTCAGGTCGTTGTACGTGATCATCCCACTCGCGGCGTCCGCGGCGACGCTTGCGCCGAAGAGCAGCGCCCAGCGGCCCGCGAGTGCCATGGCCTGCGAAGCGAGGTCCGACAGCGCGGCGAGGAGCAGCTCGCTCGACGTCGCCACGAGAGCCGTCGCGGCCGCCACCTCGCCGCCTGCGAGGCCGGCGGCGGCCCCATCCGAGAGCCCGCCGGTGACAGGTGTGAGCAGGATGCCGACGCCGACCGTGATGCCCACGGCGGCCAAGCACTGGCGGTACTCGGACTGTGCGTGCTCGATCGCGTCCGCGTGGTCGTCCAGCCGGTGCGCGAAGTCGCGCAGGAGGCCCGCCGCACTCCCGACCGCATCCAGAAGCGGTGCCGTGAGCCCGGTGAACGCCTCCTTCGCCGGCCCCGACCACATCGAGCCGAGCGCCGCCGACCGGCTGCGCAGGTGGTCAGCCACCTCCTGCAGCCGGTCGGCGGTCCCCCGCCAGCACGCCGCGGCCACGCGCACTGCTCCCGGCGCACCCGGCGGCGGCCGCAGCTCGTCGAGCAGTCCCACGTCGCCACCTCCCCTCCATCAGCGACAGGGAGCCGTTGCCCCTCGCCCCCCGTGCGCGGCCCATCTACTTGGTGCGGACCGTGGCGTGCTTCTCGGCGACCTCGTAAAGAGTTCGTGCCCCGGCCAAGGCGCGGGACAGCTGCTCCATCGAGGTCGTGATCTGGTCGAGGTTGTTCGCCCACTGGTCGAAGGCCTGGTGATACTGCGCGACGAGTTGCTGCTCGCCCAGCGCGTCGCCCCCGGTCAGCCCCCCTGCCCCTGACCGGAAGGCGGCGGCGATCCCCGACGCGTCCGTGCTCGCGGACGCGAAGACCTGGGCCAAGGACCCCAGGTCGCCCGTGTCGACCCTGAACTCGGCCATCGAATGAGCGGTGCTGCGGTCAGACCCGGAAGCGGCTGGTGTTGGCGGCCTCGTTCGCCTCGTACTCCGCCGCGGCCTGGCGCATCTGGTCGCCGATCTCGCGCAACGTCTCTTTCAGGGCCTCGGCCTGCCCGTGCCAACGGGCATACAGCTCCTGCAGGGCGGACGACGCCGAGCCCTGCCAGTTGCCGTGGAGGCCGCGGATCTGCCCCATCAGCGTGTGCAACTGGTTCTCGATCTCGGCCGAACCGCTGGTCACCTGGTGGGCGACGCTGGCGACCTCGTTCGTATTAACGGTGTAGGTAGCCACCCGACTACTCCCTGCTCTCGAGTCGACCCCTGTGGACCAGGGACACTCACGACAGGTGGAGAACGGCGGCAGGTGTGACAGCTGCGGCCACGGAAAGCGCTCAGGCGCTCAGGCCCGCACCCGCTCCGAGCGCGGGTCGTACAGCGGGCGGAGCGAGACGCACGCGGGGTGCAGCTCCCCGGCGACGTCAACCTCCCACTGCCCGGCGTCCAGCCACGCCTGGTCGAGCGCTCCCTGCTCGCCGGGGGCGAGCGCGACCATGGCCAGGCCCACCGCAGCCCCCAGCGTGTGCCCGTACGAGCCGGCCCGCACGTAGCCGACCGGGCGCCCGGACCGGTGCACGACCTCTGCATGGTGCAGCAGCGGCTCGGGACGCTCGAGCAGCACCTGGACCAGGCGCTGCCGCGGGGGCCGCGCCCGCGCGGAGAGAACGGCGTCGCGACCGAGGAACGGCAGGTCCGGGCGCACGGCGAAGCCGAGCCCCGCATCGTCCACCGGATCGGTGTTGTCGAGGTCGTGCCCGTAGTCGCGATAGCCCTTCTCCAGGCGCAGGCTCCCGAGCGCCTTGAGGCCGACGTGCCGCAGCCCGAGCTCGGCGCCCGCGGCCAGCAGCCGGTCGTGCACGTCGGGCGCGTGCTCGGCGGGCACATACAGCTCGTACCCGAGCTCGCCCACATACGTGATCCGCAGGCAGAGCACGCGCGCGAGGGCGACGTCGATCTCCCGCGCCGTCCGGAACGGGAACGCGGACGTCGACAGGTCGGCCGTCGTCAGCCGCCGCAGCACCTCCCGCGAGCGAGGACCTTGCAGCGACAGCAGCGTGTACGCGGAGGTCACGTCGGTCACGGTCGCCGCGCGACCCGGCAGGTGCCGGCGCAGCCAGGTCTCGACGTGGCGGTGCACGGTGTCGGACGCGACCACCAGGTAACGCTCGGCGTCGAGCTTGGTGACCGTGAGGTCGGCCTCGACCGTCCCGCCCTCGTTGAGCCACGGCGTGTACGTGACCCGGCCCTCGGGCCCGTCGACGTGGTTCGCCGACAGCTGCTCGAGCAGCTCGCCGGCCTGTTCGCCCTGCACGAGGAACTTCGCCATGAACGACATGTCGAACACTCCGGCGGCCTCACGGACGGTCCGGTGCTCCGCGGCCCACCGGTCGAACCACCCCGGCCTCCCCCAGGTCAGCGGGTGCTCCACCGTCGGCCCACCCGGCTCGCCGAACCAGTCCGCGCCCTCCCAGCCGCTGACGTCCCGGAACGTGGCGCCCGCCGCCGCGAGCCGGTCGTGCAACACCGAACGCTTCGCACCCCGGGCCGTCCGGAAGGTGCGGTGAGGGTAGTGCGGCGCGAAGACGGTCCCGAGCACCTCCACTGCGCGGGTGCGCCGGTAGTCAACGTTCGCCTGCCACGGGTGCACCCGCTCGACGGTCATCCCCGTCACGTCGACGTCAGGGCGCCCGTCGACGATCCAGCGCGCGAGCACCCGCCCGATCCCGCCACCGGTGAGGATGCCGATCGAGTTCATCCCCGCGGCGACGAAGTAGCCGGCCACCTCCGGGGTCTCCCCCAGCAGCGGCGCCAGGTCGGGAGTGAAGCTCTCGGGCCCGCAGAAGAAGGTCCGGACGCCGGCATCGGCGGCGGCCGGCACGCGGGCCAGGGCCCTCTCAAGGAAGGGCGTCATCCGCTCCCAGTCGGGCGGGAGGGTGCCGAACGAGAAGTCCTCGGGGATCCCCGCCAGCCGCCAGGGCGCCGCCACCGGCTCGAACAGGCCGACCATCAGGCCACCGGTCTCCTCCCGGTAGTACCCGTAGGCGGCCGGGTCCTCGAGCACGGGAAGGTCGGCATTGACGCCGTCGACGCCGTCGAGGATCAGGTAGTAGTGCTCCGCCGCCTGCAGCGGCAGGGCGACTCCATCCGCCTCGCCGAGTTGCCGCGCCCACATGCCGGTGCAGTTGACGACGACTTCGGCCTCGACGTCGCCGACCGGCGTCCGCACGCCCCGCACCCGGCGCCGCCCAGCCCCGGCCGATTCGGTGAGCAGGCCGAGCGCCGGCACGCCCTCGACGATGGTCGCGCCGTGCAGACGCGCGCCCCGGGCGAGGGCCATGGTCACGTCGACGGGGTTGGCGCGCCCGTCGGCGGGGATGTGGAAGCCGGCGAGCACGTCGTCGACCTGCGCGGGCGGGAAGAGCTTCGCGACCTCGCCAGGGCCGATCTCGTGCACCTCGACGCCGCAGTACCGGTTGAAGGCCGCGACCCGGCGGTACTCCTCGAGGCGGTCGGCGTCCGTGGCCAGCTCGACCAGCCCGACCTGCCGCAGGCCCGTGGACTGCCCGGTCTCTGCCTCGAGCCGCTGGTAGAGCTCGCGGGTGTACTGCCGCAGCCTCGTCGAGGTCTCGGACGTGGAGCCGAACGTCGCCATCAGGCCGGCTGCGTGCCACGTCGTCCCCGAGGTCAGCCGGTCGCGCTCGAGCAGCAGCACCTCGCCGAAACCCGCCTCGGCGAGGTGATAGGCCACGGAGCACCCGATCACGCCGCCGCCGAGGACCACGGCGCGAGCACGCGACGGCACTACCGGCGCTGCGGCGGGAACGGCGGCCTCCGACATGCGGGCACCCTATGTGGCGGCGGTGACAGACCCCGGCTGCGGCAGCGCCCGTCGCAGGACGTCGACGGGAACTGCGCTCCCCGTCATGAGCTCCACCTGCAGGACTGCCTGGTGAACGAGCAGGTCGAGCCCGCCGAGCACGGTGCCGCCGGCCGAACCCCACGCGGCGGCAAGAGGCGTCGGCCACGGGTCGTAGAGCACGTCGAAGAGCACTCCGGGGGTTTGCGGCACGGACGCCGACAGCGCATCGGCCGCCCCCTTGGGCGTGGTGGCGACGACGAGCGGCGCGGTGAGTGCGCGGTCGGCGTCCGACCAGGGCAGGACGTCGCACCGGAGGCTGACGGCGTCCGCGACCCGCAGCACCTCCCCGGCGCGGTCCGGGTTCCGGACGACGACATCCACGCGCCCGGCGATCCCGGCCAGTGCCGCCACGGCCGACGCCGCGGTGGCACCCGCACCTACGACAGTGGCACGGGCCACGCTCTGGACGCCGCGCTCCCGCAGGGCCCCCACGAGCCCGGGTACGTCGGTGTTCTCCGCGTACCGCCGCGCGCCCTCGAAGACGAGGGTGTTCGCGGCGCCCACTCGCAAGGCCAGAGCGGACACGTCCGTCGCCAGCCGGACGGCCTCGTGCTTGAGCGGCATCGTCAGCGAGAGCCCCCGCCACGTGTCGTCGAGTACGTCGAGGAACTCACCCAGCCCGTCCTCGGAGACCTCGTGCCGGTCGTACTCCCAGTCGAGGCCGAGATGGGCGTACGCGGCGCGGTGCAGCGCAGGGGACAGCGAGTGCGCGATCGGCGAGCCGGCCACGCCGCAGCGGGTGGTCACGGCCGCCGACGCTAGCCCAGTCGGGACGTCGGCCGTGGGGTCAGGCCGTGTGCTGCGAGGTCCCGATCCGGTCGGTTCCGGTCGCGCCCATGTGCTTCCGCTCGCCGTCCTGCTGGGTCCCGTCGGGCTGCCCGTCGTCCGGCACGTCCTGCGGGTGGGTCCGCTCCACCTCTTCGAGCCGGCGCATCGCCGTCCGGGCGAAGACCTGCTGCGTCGTGACCGCGCGTTCCCCCCGGCCCTGGCCGATGAAGCTCACGAACCAGTGCAGCAGCGTCGTGACCCGGTTCTTGAAGCCGATGAGGTAGATGATGTGGATGAAGAGCCAGGCGAGCCAGGCGATGAAGCCCGTCAGCCGGATCTTGCCGTTGCCGATGTCCGCGATCGCGGAGAACCGGGAGATCGTGGCCATCGAGCCCTTGTCGAAGTAGGAGAAGGGCTCGTGCTCCTCCTGCCCGGCGAGCCGCGCCTCGATGAGCTTCGCCGCGTACTTGCCGCTCTGCATCGCGACCTGCGCCACTCCCGGCAGGTTCATGGCCATCATGTCGCCGACGACGAAGACCTCGGGGTGACCGGGCAGCGTGCAGTCCGGCAGGACCTTCACCCGCCCCGCGCGGTCGACCTCGGCGCCCGACTGCTCGGCGACCTGCTTGCCCAGCGGGCTGGCCTCGACACCGGCGGCCCAGATCTTGGTGATGGCCTCGATGCGCCGGTGGCTGCCGTCGGTGCCCTTGATCTCGAGCCCGTTCTGGTCCATGTCCACGACCATTGCGCCGAGCTCGATGTCGACCCCGAGTCGGGACAGCTTCTTCGCCGTGTACTTCGCGAGCCTCTTGTCGAAGCCGGGCAGGACGCGGTCGGCGGCGTCCAGCAGGATGATCTTGCTACTGCGGGGATCGATCCGGCGGAAGTCGTTCTTCAGGGTGCGCCGCGCGAGTTCCGCGATCTGGCCGACCATCTCGACGCCGGTCGGGCCGGCGCCCACGACGACGAACGTCATCAGCCGGTCCCGCACCTTCGGGTCGTCCTCGATCTCCGCGAGCTCGAAGGCGCCGAAGATGCGCCCGCGCAACTCGAGGGCGTCGTCGATGCTCTTCATCCCCGGCGCGAACTCGGCGAAGCGGTCGTGACCGAAGTAGGACTGACCGGAGCCGGCGGCGAGGATGAGGCTGTCGTAGGGCGTGACGGTCTCGATCTCGGGGGCGTCCGAGGTGACGGTGCGGGCGGCGAGGTCGATCTTCTTGACGTCGCCCAGGATGACGCGCGCGTTGTGCTGCCGCTTGAGGATCTCCCGGGTCGCCGGGGCGACCTCGCCTGGCGACAGGATCCCGGTTGCCACCTGGTACAGCAGGGGCTGGAAGAGGTGGTGCGTGGTGCGGGCCACCACGGTCACGTCGACCGGCGCCTTGCGCAGGGCCCGGGCGGCGAAGAGGCCGCCGAAACCCGATCCGACGATGACGACGCGGTGCCGGCGCTGCGACTGGGGCAAGGTCATGAGTTCATCTCCTCCAGGGTCCGAGGCTACGGGAGCCCTCGCTTGGTGCAACGCGGTCGAGGCCCGGGAGCATACCGAAGATGTTGCACATATCTGTGCAGCTTCGTATCCTGACCTGCGTGGAGCGGGACCAGACACGACGGCGCCGGGACGCGGAGGTCAACCGCGACTCCCTGCTCGAAGCCGCTATGCGCGCCCTTCTCGACGACCCCGACGCGGGTCTCGACGCCGTCGCCTCCGCCGCCGGGCTCTCCCGGCGGACGGTCTATGGTCACTTCGCCTCCCGGGAGGTCCTCGTCGCCGCCCTCGCGGACCGCGCCGGCGAGCACGTGGCCGACGTCGTGAGACAGGTCCTCGCCGACACCGATCCGGGCGAGCACCCGCTGACCACGATGGCGCGGCTCGAGGTCTCTCTCTGGCGGGCCATCGAGCGCTACCGGCTCCTGGGCTCGCTCGCCACCCGGCCCGAGCATCGGGCACGCGTGCAGAGCCACACGGGCCAGCTGCACGAGCTGCGGACGGGCCTGGTGGAGGCGGGCCGGCGCCGCGGCGACCTCGCCGAGTTCCTGCCGGTCCCCGTGGTGGTCCGTCTTGTGGGGGCTGTGCCCATCGCCGTCTTCGACGCCGTGCTCGAAGATGCCCTGTCGGCCCCTGACGCCGCGCGTGCGGGCGCGCTGACCGTGCTCGCCGTGGCCGGGGCCGCACCCGAGGTCGCCTTCCGCCACGTCGACGCCGTCCTCGCCGGCCGGCCCCTACCCGCTGCGGAGCTCTCGTGAACGACGAGACATCGGGCGGCTCCGGCTCGGGACACCTGCTGCGCGCTGTCGGCGTCCGGGTGGACGCCCGCCCGCTGCCGCTGCTCGAGCCGACCAGCCTCGCCGTCCGCAGCGGTGAGCGCCTGCTCGTCGCCGGGGAGCCAGGGCATGGCCACACCGCCCTCGCACTCGCTCTCGGGGGCCGCCTCAAGGTGGACGCCGGCTTCGTCGAGCTCGACGGATCGCGCAGCGGCCACGCACTGCGGCGCGCGGTGGCACTGGTCGACGTGCCGGGCGTCAGTGAACCGGACCCGGTGCTCCCCCTCGGCACGGTCGTCGCGGAGGAGCTCGCGATGGCCGGCCGGCCGACGCGGCACGGCGCCGTCCGGGACTACCTGGACAGGCGCGGCCTCGGCCACCTCGCGGGAGCCCCCCTCGAGGCGGTGCCGCCGGGTCCGCGCCTGGGCGTCCTCGCCGGGATCGCGGCACGGCGTCCGGGCGTGCTGGCCGTCGTCACCACGGTCCCCGACCGGTTCGGCGGCGACCCCGCCGACTGGTGGGGCACGGCCGGGGAGCTCGCCGCCGCCGGCTTCGCCGTGCTGGTCACGTGCACGGACGCCAGCGCGCTCCAGCTGACGTCCGCGCCCTGGGCGCACCCTTGGTCCGGGCCCTCGCCGGTGGCCCTGGGCTCCGCCCGAACCCACTCCCGCCCCCTCGAGGAGACCCTGCCATGAGCGCCGTGCGCCTGGCCGTGGGCGAGTTGCGCCGTATCACGGCGGGGCGCCTGCCGAAGTTCGCCGCCCTGGCCCTCGCGGTCATCCCCCTGCTCTACGGGGGCCTCTACCTGTACGCCAACCATGACCCCTACGCGAACCTGTCGCACGTCCCGGCTGCGATCGTCGTCGAGGACACCGGCGCCACCACCGCGCAGGGGCAGCCGCTGCACGCCGGGCAGCAGGTCGCCGACGACCTGGTGTCGTCCGGGTCGTTCGAGTGGCACCGCACGACCGCCGCGGAGGCCGAGGACGGCGTCCGCACCGGCCGATACGACTTCGCAGTCACCATGCCCGCAGACTTCTCCTCGGCGCTGGCGTCGTCCGGCAGGTTCGCGCCCCGTCAAGGCGCGCTGATCCTCACGACGAACGACGCCAACAACTACATCGCACGCACCATCGCGGACAGGGTCACCGACCAGGTTCGCGACTCCCTCGCACGGCAGGTCGGCGAGCAGGCGGCGACCAACTTCCTGGCGGGGTTCGCCCGCATCCACGACCAGCTGAGCAAGGCCGTCGCCGGAGCCGGGCAGCTGGTGAGCGGCGCGCAGCAGGCGAAGAGCGGCGCCGACAAGCTCTCCACCGGTGCCGACCAGCTCGCCGCCGGCCAGCGACGCCTGCTCGACGGGGCCACCCGGCTGGAGTCCGGGGCACGGCAGGCGTCGTCCGGGGCCCGGCAGCTGGCCGCCGGGGCGGACCGCCTGTCCGACGGTCTGGGTCAGCTGCGCAGGGCCACCGCTCAGTTGCCGTCGCAGACGGCGGCGCTGTCGAGCGGCGCCCGCCAGGTCGCGGCGGGCAACGCGCGGATCGCGAGAGTGGGCAACCGGGTGGCGACCGCGAGCGGACGGCTGGTCGGCTCCCTCGGCACCTACCGGGCCCAGCTCGACGCCGAACTGCGCGCTCAGGGCGTGCCTGCGGCCGAACGCGCCCGGATCCTGGCCCTGACCGACCGGCTCCGCGCGCCGGTCACGGCGGCGAACCGGCAGGTGCAGTCGACGGCCGGTCAGCTCGACCGGCTGTCAACCGGTGCGGCGCAGGTGGCCGCGGGGGCGGCGCGCCTGGCGGCAGCCGCGCCCCGGCTGACCTCGGGGATCGCGAGCGCGGCGTCGGGGGCGCGAGCCGTGGACGCCGGCGCACGGCAGCTCGCCTCGGGGACGAGCCGGCTGGCGACGGGGGCGTCGCAGCTGCGCGCGGGCGAGGCCAGCGCCGTGAGCGGCACCGATCGGCTCGCCAGCGGCGCGTCCAGCCTCGACAAGGGGCTGGGCAAGCTCGTGAGCGGGGCGTCGCAGCTGCACCAGGGGCTGGCGCAGGGGTTGTCGCAGGTGCCGAACCCGGACGCCGCCACCCGTACCGCGACCGCCCGCACCATCGCCGAGCCCGTGCAGATCCGGAACATCGCGCAGACCACCGCGGGGAGCTATGGCGCCGGCCTCGCGCCGTTCTTCGTCTCCCTCGCCGCGTGGATCGGCGGCTACGTGCTGTTCCTGCTCGTGCGGCCGCTGTCCAGGGCGCGCCATGGCCGCGAACCAGACGCCGCTGCGCGTCGCCCTCGGTGGCTGGATCGCCCCGTCGGTGCTGGGCGCCGTCCAGGTGCTGTTCCTGGTCGCCCTGCTCGCGTTCGGGCTGCGGATCGTGCCGTCGCACCTCGTGCTCACGCCGCTGTTCCTGGTGCTCGTGTCGGTGACCTTCGTGGCGATCGTGCAGGCGCTCAACGCCTGGCTCGGCACGGCCGGGCAGTTCATCGCGCTGCTGCTCATGCTCGTGCAGCTCGTCAGCGCGGGCGGCACGTTCCCCTGGCAGACGATCCCGACGTCCCTCTACGGGCTGCACCACGTGCTGCCCATGAGCTACTCCGTCGACGGCCTGCGCCACCTGCTCTACGGCGGGGACATCACCGCGGTGGCCGAGGACGTCACCGTGCTCCTCGCCTGGCTCGCCGGGTCCCTCCTGTTCAGCAGTCTCGCCGCGCGACGGTTCCGGATCTGGAGTGTGTCCCGGATCAAGCCCGAACTCGTGCTCTGACGTCACCGGCCGTCGAGCAGGTCGCGCGAGTGCCGCAGGACCTCCTCGCACGGTGACGTCGGCGACGAACGAGTCGTCGTGGGGGCAGCCGCTCCGTGCCGATGCTCGCCTGGTTGACGCCGCAGACGGGGCACGTCTGCCGGAAGGTCACCCCGATCCGGTGCCGCGCCCTGCAGCAGGGGGCCGGCGTTGATGACGTTGCCCGACCCAGTAGACGCCGACGGTCGGCGTCCCGAGCGCGGCGGCGACGTGCCGCGGGCCGGAGTCGTTGGCGATCACGAGCCGGGCCCGCGCGAGCACGCCGACCAGTGCCTTCATGTCGAGGGAGCCGACGAGATCCACTGCCGGAGAGGTCGCGGCGATCTCGGCGGCGGCCCTGGCGTCGTCCGGGCCATGACCCACGACCGCCACCCGGCAGCCCTGGTCGGCGAGTGCCGTCGCGACCGCGGCGAACGAGGCGGGAGGCCAGCGGCGGCGCGGGTCGGACGCGCCGGGGTGCAGGGCGACCAACGGCTGAGCGGTGGCGGGCAAGGCGGCGTCGGCGTGCCGGACGTCGGCCGCCGTGAGCGCCAGCCGCGGTTCCAGGGTGACCGGCGGCGCGCCGACGAGGGCCACCACCTCGAGGAAGCGGAGCACCTCGTGCTGGTAGTAGGCGTAGGTCACCCAGCGGTCGAGGGCCGGCGCACCGAGGTGCGTGTCACGGGCACCGGCGGTGACCCGGGCGCCGAGGCGCTCCATGAACGGGTTCGAGCTGCCGCCGCCGCCGTGGAGCTGGATCGCCAGGTCGTACTTCGCTGCCCGGTGCCGCACGAAGAACTCCTGCAGGCGTGTCTCGTCGACGGGGCCGCCGGCGACCATGTCCGGATACGGCGGGACGACGTCCACCTCGTCCCACGGGCCCGGCCGCCCGTCGAGTAGTTCGGCGTGCCACGGCAGGCCGAGGAAGGTGATGCGGGCAGCCGGGGTAGGCGGCACGCAACGCCTCGAGCGCCGGGACGGCGACCACGAAGTCGCCGATCCCGTTGGCACGGAGCACGGCGATGCGCTCGACATCCTCGACCTTCTCGCCAACCGGCCCGAGAGCGCCCAGGTGCAGGGCGGCCGGGTCGGCGATGACCTCGGGCGGCAGGGCCTCCTCGTCGAGCGAGGGGGTGGTCGGGGCGCTCACGTCGTCGTCCTCCATGCAGGTGGCTGGTCGTACCCTCTCCTTCCCCCGAGGGCGCGCAAGCCAAGCCTGACCACCGTAGGCCGCTCGCGGGACGGCCCCTATGATCGGGGCTTCGCGTGGGGCGAACGGGGGAGGGCGGGTGACATGAGGCGACGTCGGCCTGTCACAGATCGGCCCGCGTCCCACCTGTCATACCCGGAGGCACTGGCGGATGACGTAGCGGCACGGGCAGCGTCACGGAGGCCAGGCGGGAGAGGTGGTCTGATGCGAGCATCACGCCTGCTCTGGCCGACCGTGCTCGTGGTCCTGGCGCTGGCCATCGGAGCCTGCAGCGGCTCGTCGCCAGCGCAGGGAACGCAGACGCCGAGTTCGACCACGGCAACGGTGCCGGCCGTCACACCCTCCAGCGCCTCACCGAGCCCAAGCGCTTCGGCGGACCCGGCCACCGCCGCGAAGGCGGCGTACGTTGCGCTACGTCCAGGCCGTCGACCGTGCGTACGGCAACCCGGAGAAGGCAACGCGGACGCAGTTGAGCCAAGTGGCGACCAGCGGCGCGCTGAGCTTTCTGCTGTCGCAGTTGGAGGCTCTGCGCAAGGATCGGGTCCACCAGCAAGGATCGCTGAGGATCAAGAAAATGACGGTCACATCCAGCTCCCCCGCGAGCGGAAAGCGCCTCGCTCAGGTTTTCCTGAAAGCGTGCCTCGACTACAGCCACAGCGCCTACGTCGATGCCAACGGAAAGCCCGTCTTCGGCAAGGAGAAAAGGACCCCAGACTTGCACTAGCGACGGTAAACATGGTCCTGGCCGAGGGCAACTGGCTCGTGGCCGACGAAAAGAGCCCTCCGGTGAAGTCATGCTAACCCGCCACTTGCTCGCCGTCGCGGCCCTACTCTCCCTCGCGTTCACAGTGACCGATGCGGTGACAGCTCCGCGCGCTCGTGCCACCATCTCCAGCACGGCAATCATTGCCGCCAAAGCCTTCGGGGAACGCATCTGCTACATCAAGGACTATCGGTGCCGAAAGCAGGTCGATCGCCCCGGAATTCCTGGGAGCCCTGAGCCAGGCCATGGAAGTGGAGGCGAAGGGACGCGGCAACCCTGCATCAGCTCGACGTCAGGCACTGGGGTGCCTTGCACCAGCCCGTGGGGCTCCTGGTCGAACGATTGGCAGTGCTACCTGCGAGCGGACCCAGCACCCACTAAGCCTGCACCCTCGGGAAAGACTGGCCGCTGGTACGTCTGCCATCGTCTTGATGCTGATCCGGTTGCCGGCGGCGCGGAGTCGACATCTGGCTGGATCAGCCGCCGTCGGTCGACCCAGGGAGACTTGCGCTCGACATCCTTGCCGAGCTACGGCTCCAGAAGATTCGGATCGGTATCACGCCGGAGAAAGGCAAGACTGGGCTTCTTGGTCTCCCGACCTACCTCTGGGTCGACAACCCCGGTGCGAGAACACTCGGACCGATCAGCGACTCCGCTACGGAAGGCAATGTCACCGTCACCCTGACCGCCAAGGTCGACCACGTCACGTGGAGCCTCGGCGACGGCGCTACGGTCACGTGCGCCGGCGCCGGCACCCCCTACCAGGACTCCTTCGGCGCCGCTCCCTCCCCCACCTGCGGCCACATGTACCGCAAGCCGAGCACCGCTCTCCCCGGTGGGAGTTACCCGGTCAGCGCGACCTCCGTCTGGCAGGTCGACTGGACCGGCGGCGGCGACGCTGGATCCATCCCGTTCGAGATCACGTCGACCGGCCGCGTCCGCATCAGCGAGGCCCAGGCCTTGAACTGACTCTCGGCCGCACGGCAGAAGATCCGGGCAAACAGGCATGACTGAGATCCGAACGGGAACAGCGCCAACGTGCAAGGACTCTCAGTAGCAGTCGACACGCACCGTCAGCACTCCTTCGAGGGCCTGCTCGCGGTCCTGGATGCCGCGCGCGGACTGACCGTCGTTGTCGTGGGCGACCTGCTGCTCGACGAGTACCTGCACGGTGGCGCCGCACGAGTCGCCCGCGAGGCGCCAGTGCCCGCCGTCACGGTCACCCGGACCGAAGCCGTCCCCGGAGGTGCGGGCAACCTGGCCGCCAACCTCGCCGCCCTCGGCGCGCACGTGAAGGTCGTCGGCGTCGTCGGAGACGACGAGGCCGGGGCAACCCTGAGGGCCGCTCTGCGCGATGCCGGCGTCGACGACTCCTGCGCCATCACCGAGCCCGGCCGCCGGACCGTCGTCAAGCGGCGCCTCGTCGCCGAGGGCCAACTCATCGCGCGCTTCGACGAGGGCGACCGGACGCCGCCCGCGCCGCCAGTTCTCGCCGAGCTCGGCCGGCACGCCCACCGGCTCGAGCGCCACGCCGATGCCGTCGTCGTGTCCGACTACGGCTACGGCACGCTCGGCGAGCCCGTCGTCCGCGCCTTGGCGCCGGCCCGGCGACGCGGCCCCGGCGCCCTGATCGTCGACGCACACGACCCGGCGGCCTTCGCCGTGCTCCACCCGACGGCGGTCACGCCCAGCTTCGGCGAGGTCGCGCCGCTGCTTCCACAAGAGATCCGGGACGCCCAGGGCCCGACTCGCGCTGACGCCGTCCGGGAGGCCTGCGCCCTGCTGCACGAGACGACGGGCGCCGACATCGTCGCCGTCACGCTGGACCGCGACGGGACGGTCGTCTGCGAGCGCGACCGTCCGCCCTACCGGACGTGGACGCGGCCGGCCCCGCACAGCCGCGCCTGCGGTGCCGGCGACTCCTACACGGCCGGTCTGACCCTGGCACTTGCGGCGGGCGCCTCGACCACCGAGGCCGCCGAACTCGCCCAGGCTGCGGCCGCTGTTGTCACGAGCCGCGACGGGACCGCCACCTGCTCGGCGGACGACCTGCGCGAGCACCTGTCAGCCACCACCACCCCGATCATGGCGGCCGAGGCGCTCGCCGAGCGCGTCGCCTTCCACAAGCGGCAGGGCCGCCGCATCGTCTTCACCAACGGCTGCTTCGATCTGCTCCACCGCGGCCACGTCGACCTGCTGAACCGGGCGAAGGCGCTCGGCGACGTGCTCGTCGTCGGCCTCAACAGTGACGCCGGCGTGCGCGAGCTGAAGGGCCCGGGCCGGCCGCTGACCTCGCTCGAGGACCGCGCGCAGGTGCTCGCGGCGCTGAGCTGCGTCGACCACCTGGTCGCGTTCGACGAGCCGACCGCGGGCCGCCTCGTCGAACTGCTGCGCCCCGACGTCTACGTCAAGGGCGGCGACGTCGTGCGCGAGGCCGTGCCCGAGGTCCCGCTGGTGGAGGCGTACGGCGGCCAGGTCCGGATCCTCCCCACCGCCCAGGACCGCTCCACGAGGGCGATCGTCGAGCGCATCCGGTCTCACACCGTTAGCGTCCCGAATGTGGGCGATACGGCGGAAACGGCCTGAGTCGTGACGCGGCACGCGGAGACGCCGCTGGTCGACGTCCTCATCCCGACGTGCGATCGGCCCGAGGCGCTCGCCGTCACGCTGACGAGCCTCGTCGCGCAGACGCTGCCGGCGTTCCGGGTCGTCGTCAGCGACCAGTCCGAGCGGCCCGATCTGCCCGGGGGCGCCATTGGCGCTCCTACCGTCCGTACCCCGCTCCGCCTGCTGGAGGCACGGGGCCGCCCCGTGGAGACGCACCGGCACCTGCCGCGGCGAGGCCTGGCCGAGCACCGCCAGTACCTGCTCGACCAGGCCTCCGCGCGCTATGCCCTGTTCCTGGACGACGACGTGCTCTGCGAGCCCGACCTGCTCGAGCGGCTCCTCGACGTGATGCTCGACCAGCAGTGCGGTTTCGTCGGCATGCCGCTGGTCGGGCTCAGCCATCTCGACGACGTCCGCCCGCACCAGCAGGTGATCGAGCCGTGGGACGGGCCGGTCGAGCCCGAGCGGATCGTCCCGGGTGACGAGCGGTGGGCCCGGCACCACCTGCACAGCGCGGCGAACGCGTGGCACGTGCAGGAACAGCTGGGGCTCAAGCCCTCCTCGCCGCTGCTGTACAAGGTGGCGTGGATCGGCGGCTGCGTGCTGTACGACGTCGCGAAGCTGCGCGCCGTCGGGGGGTTCGAGTTCTGGCGGCAGCTGCCCAGCACCCACTGCGGGGAGGACGTGCTCGCGCAGTTGCGGGTGATGTCGGTCCACGGCGGCTGCGGGGTGCTGCCGACGGGGGCGTTCCACCAGCAGCTGCCCACGACGGTTCCGGACCGCAGCCAGGACGCGCCCTACTTGCTGCCGGTGCCGTGAACGCTCTGCCGATCGAGCGCGAGGTCGACGCAGTCGTCGTCGGCGGCGGACCGTCGGGACTCGCCGCTGCGTCGTGGCTCGCCCGATTCCGCCGGCGGGTGCTCGTGGTGGACTCCGGCGAGCACCGGGCGGACCGCGTCGAGCACTCGCACGGGTACCTGGGCCGGGACCCGCAGACGCCGCGCGAGCTGCTGGCGCGCGGCCGCGAGGAGCTCCTCGCCTACCCGAGCGCCACGATCGTCGCGGACGTCGTCGAGTCGGCGCACCGGCGTCCGGACGGGGCTTTCCACGTCACCTTGCGGGACGGCGGGCAGCTGGTGGCCCACAAACTCGTGCTCGCGTGCGGGGTGATCGACGCCAAGCCCGACGTCCCCGGCATCGAGGAGCACTACGGCGCCTCCGTCTTCCATTGCCCCGCCTGTGACGGGTACGAGGCGCGGGACCGCGACGTCGTCGCGCTCGGATGGAGCGAGAACCTGTCGGGTTTCGCTGCGACGCTTCTCGGCTGGGCACGGTCGGTCACCGTGGTGACGGCCGGGGAGCGGTTCCGCGGGGACGACCCCTGCCGCGAGTTGCTCGACCGGTACGACATCGAGGTGATCGAGGAGCGCGTCGCCTCGCTCGAGGGACGGCGCGGTGACCTGCGCGCCGCCCGGTTGGAGTCCGGCCGGGTGCTGCCGTGCTCGCTGGTGTTCTTCTCCGTCGAGCACCGGCCGCGGGTCGAGCTGGCCAGGCAACTCGGCTGCGACATGGACGACGAGGGCTACGTCGCGGTGAACGACTGCGGCATGACGTCCGTCGACGGCGTGTACGCCGCCGGCGACCTCGTGCCGGGTCTGCAACTGACGTCGGTCGCTGTCGCGAAGGGGGTCGTTGCGGGCGTCGGCTGCGCACAGTCGTTCTTCGGCCGCCCCACGGCGGCGCTGGGGCCCGCGTCGCCGCCGGACCTCGGCCGGGAGCGGGCCGAATTGACCGGCTGACGGCCCGAACTCGCTTGCGAAGCCGGCCGGGCTGACCGCTCGACGGCGGCCTGAGTGATCGATGTGCGCGAGCGTGTGCTGTTCCAGGTCGAATCGGCGTGAGTGATCACACGCTCAGCCACATGGATCAGCACATCCTCGGGCGGGTGGGCGCAGATCCGCCGAACGTGCCGCCTGGCGCTCATGATCGCCCCCTGTACCGCGGTCCCCGCGTGTCCCGGACGCGACCAGGAACGTCTCGTTGCCGCGGCGCCCGTCGCGGTATGGCTGGCGATCATGATCGGTGCGTGATCGCCAGCCGTACCGCACGACCGACGCCTACCGAGGCACGACCAGGGAGGACACGTCGACGGAGGGCACGGCGCGGTATGGCGGGCGATCACGTCTCGGTGATCCCACCAGTCGGGCGAGGGGCTGGTCGCGATCAGGCCGCCCGCAGACTCCGCGGAAGGCGCAGGATGGGCGGATGCGACTCGCGCTCGACCACGTGATCATGGCCGTCCCCGACCTCGACCAGGCCACCGACGCGCTCGAGCGCGTCCTCGGACTCCGGGCCACCCGGGGCGGCCGCCACCCGTCGCTCGGGACCGAGAACGCCCTGGTCCCCCTGGGCGGCGCCTACCTCGAGCTCGTGGCCGTCGCCGACGAGCAGGCTGCGGCAGGCTCAGCCTTCGGCCGCTCCGCCCTCGCCGCCCGCACCGACGGGCCCCGCTTCACCGGCTGGGTCGCCCGGACCGACGACCTGGCCGACGCCCCGGACGGCGCCCAGGTCGTCGCCCTGTCCCGCGAGATGCCGGACGGCGGGCGCATCACCTGGCGGATGGCCGCTCTCGAACGCCTCGGCGACGGCGGCGTGCTTCCGCCCCTGTTGAGCTGGGACGACGAATCCGTGGCGCCGTCTTTCGCGGACCCTGACCATCCCGTCGGGCACGTGACGCTCGACTCCGTCGAGATAGGCGACCCCGGTGGCGAACTTGAGGCCCTCCCGGCCGTGGCCCGTCTCCGCATCGAGCCCAGTGAGCCCCGTGGCGTCCGCTGCATCCGCCTCATCGCCGACGGCCGTGAACTGATCGTCACCCCCACCGTCCTGCTCTGACTTCCGGCGTCCACCGACGAACTTCCCACCGGGACAAAGCCGAGCGGCCGGCTGACCCAACGTCAGCCGGCCGCCGTGCTACATCTTCAGACCAGGTCGTCGAACTCCCCCGCCCGCACGCCCTGGACGAACGAGTGCCACTCGTCCCCCGTGTACACGAAATACCCCCGCTCGGGATGCTTCGAGTCGCGCAAGGCAACTGAGCCGTCAATGCGCGCCAGTTCCACGCAATTCGTCACTCCCGAAAATGACGACTTGCGCCACGCGAGTCCCCCCGACTCGCCATCGAGCTCGGACACCATCTCCCTCATGTCTTTCTGACGACGCCGGCGCAGCGCCGCCACACAGTCAATCAGTCACGCCGTCTGATGCCATGCGGAGCAAGGCTTCTTGGGTTTGTGATTCACTCAGCGCACGTTCGTGTAATACCTGCCAAATTGCCCTCCGTATTCGGACGCCCTGTGGCTCCTCCTCCGCAGCCATCTGACCCGCGGGTGATTCGAGGAACACGACGTCAGGGACTGCCCGCTGCTGCAACGTTATGACCGTAAAGCCGCCGAGCTGTCCGGGGTGAGCCCCAGAAGCCAGCGGTAGGAGGCGGATGTCAATGCTTCTCCGCTGGGCCATGTCCACCAGTAGGCGAATCTGCTCCTGCATTACCGACCGCCCGCCGACCGGCCGGACGAGCGAGGCCTCATCGACGATGGCTTCGTAAGTCAGTCCCGGCGCATCGAAGACGACCTGCTGTCGACGCATACGTATCTCGACGAGCTTCTCGATTTCGTCACTCGAGAACATGCCTCCGAGTCCGGGATTCATAGCGTCACGAAGGTACGCTCGAGCATAACGTTCGGTTTGCACAAGCCCAGGTACGAGTGTCGGCTCGAATTGTTGTATGCGGCTCGCCGCCGCTTCAAGTCCGATTAGGGTCGCATAGTCGTCGTCAACTTCCGGATACGCTTCCCACCAGCCGGGCTCCTTGGCCTCCGCCACCAGATCGACGATCTTGGCGGCATCCTCGCCCTTCACTCCGTACAGCTCGGCAAGATCGCGCACGTCCCGGGCTCTAGGAACGCGAATGCCCGTCTCGATCCGGCTCAATGTCGCGGCGGACATCTCCAGGTGGGCGGCTACGTCCTCCAGCCTCATCTTCGACTTGACGCGCAGCGCCCGCAAAGTGTTGGCAAGCTCTCGGCGGCGCACGGTGGGGCTGGCAGGTCGTGCCACTGAGCCCACCTCGTCCCCTTGCTTGGTGACGGAGGGTCGCCGTCAGCACCAGGAGTGATCGCAAGTTGCACGGCGCAAGATTGCTGACGGCAAGAAGCAAGCCTACGCCTTGCGCTGCGCAAGATACCAGGGGAGCATGGAGTAGAAGACGTTGTGGGCGTGTCTCGTCAGGGCGTGTCGCCCTGATGGACCAACCACCCCGCGGCTCCGCGACCGCAGGGACACCCACAGCCTCGAGGGGGTGGTGGGTCGGGATGGGGACCACGCCGACGAGGCCCGTGGCGGCCGAGCTCTCGCCGAAGCTGCGCCGCCCCTCGTCCCCCTGCGGACTCTCCTGACAAAAAGCACTGGGTCGGTGCTGCGAACACCGACCCAGTTGCGTACTCCGCCGGTCTTCAGCCCAGGAGGAGCACCATGCCTGACACTAGCGCACGTCATGCCCCTTCGCCCACCACCTCACTGAACTCAGTGAAGTCAGGGCAGCATCAGCCGCAACCTACTGCCACCGTCAGCACCTCAGAGCCGCCTCCGGCGGGAGGCGAGCAAGCGCCGCTCCCCGATCTGACGACGATCCTGCTCCTGGCCCTCTTCGGCGCGATCGTCGTGGCCACCTTCTGGAAGGTATTGCTCAAGATCGCCATCGTCGTCGGCCTGACGCTCGTGTTCGCCGGCATCCTCGTCCCCGTGATGATGGCGTCGCGTCGGTAGGAACCATCGCTGTGCGCTGCCTCAAGAGGCGGGGCAGTGCGCAGCAACCCGCGAGCTCCTCGTCACGCCGACAGTGGTCCGCTGACCCTGCGGCGTCGCCGGCGAATCACCCGAGACGGGCCGACCAGATCGACAGGACCGAAGCGTCCACCAGCGGCAAGCGGTCGACGACGGGCAGGATCCAGCCCTGCAGGGCGCCGCGCCCGCGTGGTGGGTGCAGGCGGACGACGGCGCGCACCCCCGGCAGCTCCCGGAGCGCGGCGGCCTCGCGCCCATCCATCGCCCACGGCATGGGTGGCGCCGGCATCGAGCCCCCCGCCGGCACCTTCCTGTGCGTCGTCACCCAGCTCGTCCAGCGTGGGACGCCGTCGAAGACGAACTCCGCGCCAGGGAAGCGCCGACCGCAAGCCGTGATCAGCCTGTGGACCTCGTCCCGCTGCAGGTACATCAACAGTCCCTGCGCGGTCAGCAGCAGACCTCGCGACGTGTCCACCTCGTCCATCCATGCTTCGTCGAGTGCCGACACGTCGAGTTGGCGTCGTCGCGGTGAGCTGGGCAAGGCGCGCCGGCGTAGGTCGGCCGTCGCGGGCAGGTCGACGCCGAGCCAGCGCACCTGCCCGTCGTCGACGCGCCAGAACGCCGTGTCGAGCCCCTCGCCGAGGGCCACCACAGTGCCGCCGGGATGGGCGGCGAGGAACTCCCGGGTCCGTTCGTCGAAAACGCGCGAGCGCAGCCCCTGCCACTGCGCCCTGCCTTGGGCGGCGCCCAGCCGCTCCGCGAACGGGTAGTCGATCCGGCCCACGAGCTCGACGGCCACCGGATCCTGGAGGATCGCATCCGGTCGGGACGCCTCCTGCGCGCGGTAGTACAGCGTCCAGAGCAACGTCTCCGGAACCCCCGACAGGTCGAGCGAGATCCGCGGCTCCTCACCCATCCGATCACCCTAGTTCCCCGCCCCGGTGAGGACAGCTGCCGAGCGCTGCCCCGGGAGACGGGGCAGCGCACAGCAACCGTTCGGCAACCCCGCCGCTGGGCACCTATCGTGGACGGGCCATGTCCTCGCAGCCGCCGGCCCGCCCTCACCGTCGAGAGCGACCTCGCGGCCTCGCTCGACGGCCTCTCGATCGCCGATGCAGCGCGGCTGCGACGCCGGCTCGACGGCGTCCGGAAGCTGCGCGACCCGAAGCGGCGGGCCGGGAGCCTGAACAGGATCCAGCAGGACGCCGCCGCTGCCCGGCTGCGTGTCCTCGAGCGCGCCGCCGCCGTCCCGGTCGTCAGCTACCCGCCCGAACTGCCGGTGAGCAGGGCGCGCGACGAGCTCGCCGAGGCCATCGAGAAGCACCAGGTCGTGATCGTCGCGGGCGAGACCGGGTCGGGCAAGACGACCCAGCTCCCGAAGATCTGCCTGGAGCTGGGCCGCGGTGTGAAGGGCATGATCGGACACACCCAGCCGCGACGGATTGCAGCCCGAACCGTCGCGGAGCGCATCGCCGAGGAGCTGGGCACGGAGCTGGGCAAGGCGGTGGGCTACACGGTCCGCTTCACCGACGAGGTCGGCCCGACGACGCTCGTCAAGCTCATGACCGACGGCATCCTGCTCGCCGAGATCCAGCGCGACCGGATGCTCACCCGGTACGACACGATCATCGTCGACGAGGCCCACGAGCGGAGCCTCAACATCGACTTCATCCTCGGCTACCTCAAGCAGCTGCTCCCCCGCCGCCCCGACCTGAAGGTCATCGTCACGTCGGCGACGATCGACCCCGAACGCTTCGCCCGGCACTTCGACGACGCCCCCGTCGTCGAGGTCTCCGGCCGCACCTACCCGGTCGAGGTCCGCTACCGGCCCCTGGACGAGAGCGAGGACGAGGACGACGACAGCGACGGTGATCCCAAGGACCAGATCCAGGGCATCTGCGAGGCCGTCGAGGAGCTGGCCGGCGAGGGCGACGGCGACGTGCTGGTCTTCCTCTCCGGCGAGCGCGAGATCCGCGACACCGCCGACGCGCTCCGGGCGAAGGTCCAGACGAGCCGGCGGCTCCGCGGCACCGAGGTCCTCCCCCTGTACGCACGCCTGTCCGCCGCCGAGCAGCACCGCGTCTTCCAGCAGCACGCCCAGAGAAGGATCGTCCTCGCCACGAACGTCGCCGAGACCTCGCTGACGGTGCCGGGCATCCGGTACGTCGTCGACCCCGGCACGGCGCGCATCAGCAGGTACAGCTACCGCACCAAGGTCCAGCGGCTGCCCATCGAGCCGATCTCGCAGGCGAGCGCCAACCAGCGCAAGGGCCGGTGCGGCCGCGTCGCCGAGGGCATCTGCATCCGGATGTACTCGGAGGAGGACTTCGAGCAGCGCCCCGAGTTCACCGATCCCGAGATCCTGCGCACCAACCTGGCGAGCGTCATCCTCCAGATGAGCGCGCTGGGGCTGGGCGACGTCCAGGCCTTCCCGTTCGTCGACCCGCCGGACCGGCGCAGCGTCAAGGACGGCGATCGATCTGCTGCACGAGCTGGGCGCGCTCGACCCCGCCCAGGAGGACCCGCGCAAGCGGCTCACCCCCCTCGGACGCCGGCTCGCCCAGCTCCCGATCGACCCGCGGCTGGGCCGGATGGTGCTCGAGGCGGACAAGCTGGGCTGCGTCCGCGAGGTGATGGTGATCGCGGCGGCGCTGTCGATCCAGGACCCGCGCGAGCGCCCGGTCGAGCACCAGCAGGCCGCCGACACCGCGCACGGCCGGTTCGCCGACCCGACGTCGGACTTCCTCGGCTGGCTGCAGCTCTGGACCTACGTCCACGACCAGGCCCGGGAGCTCAGCTCGTCGGCGTTCCGCCGGCTGTGCAAGCGGGAGTTCCTGAACTACCTGCGCATCCGGGAGTGGCAGGACCTCGTCGCGCAGCTGCGCCAGCTCGCGAGGAGCGTCGACGTCACGCTGAACGCGAGCCCCTGCGAGGACCCCGTCCGCATCCACACCGCGCTGCTCGCCGGACTGCTGTCGCACGTCGGCGTGAAGGACGTGATCGAGAAGGCCGACAAGCAGGACCGGCGCGACCGATCGAACAGGGGCGAGTACCTCGGCGCCCGCGGGCGCGAAGTTCGCGATCTTCCCGGGGTCGGCCCTGCACGCCAAGCAGCCCGCGTGGGTGGTGGCCGGCGGAGCTCGTCGAGACCTCACGCCTGTTCGCCCGGCAGTGCGCGAAGATCGAGCCGGAATGGGTCGAGCCGCTCGCGCAGCACCTCGTCAAGCGCGTCGTACAGCGAGCCGCACTGGGAGGCACGGCGGGGATCGGTGGTGGCGGTCGAGAAGGTGACGCTGTACGGCGTCCCGATCGTCGCCGGCCGCAACGTGCAGTACGGCCGGATCGACCCGGAGCTCTCCCGTGAGCTCTTTCTCAGGCACGCGCTCGTCGAGGGCGACTGGCGCACCCACCACCCGTTCTTCAAGGCGAACCGGGAGCTGCTCGACGACGTCGAGGACCTGGAGAACCGCGCCCGCCGCCGCGACATCCTCGTCGACGACGAGACCCTGTTCCGCTTCTACGACGCCCGGATCCCTCCCGACGTGGTGTCGGCCGCGCACTTCGACAAGCTGGTGGAAGAAGGCCCGGCACTCCGACCCGGACCTGCTGACGTTCACGCCCGAGCTGCTGCTCGCCGAGTCCGCGACCCAGGTGGACGCGGAGGACTACCCCGACACCTGGCACTCGGGCGAGCTCGCGCTCGAGCTCCGGTACACGTTCGAGCCCGGGTCGCCCACGGACGGTGTCACCGTCGAGATCCCTCTCGCGGTCCTCAACCAGGTGGACGCCGAGGAGTTCGAGTGGCAGGTCCCGGGGCTCCGGCTGGAGCTCGTCACCGAGCTCATCCGCTCCTTGCCCAAGCAGCTGCGCCGGCTGCTGGTGCCCGCGCCGGACCGCGCCCGGGACGCCCTGGGCCACCTGACCCCGCGCGAGGAGCCGCTGCTGGAGGCCCTTGCCCACGAGCTGAGCCGGGCGGCCGGAGCCCCGGTTCCGCTGGACGCGTTCGACCTGGGCAAGGTGCCGGCGCACCTGCGCGTGACGTTCCGGGTGCTCGACGGCCGCGGGCAGATCCTGGCCGAGGGGAAGGACCTCGACGCGCTGCGCCGCAAGCTGCGGCCCCGGCAGCGGGAGACCCTGGCGCAGGCGGCCTCCGCGCTCGAGCGGGGCGACCTGCGCGCGTGGCCGCCGGACCTGCCGCAGCTCCCGAGGACCTTCTCGCGGACGGTCGGCGGGACAGACCCTCGCGGGTTTCCCGGCGCTCGTCGACGAGGCGTCCGCGGACGGGGGGCGAGCTGTCGGCGTCCGGGTGCTCGCCACCGAGGCGGACCAGCAGCGGGCCATGCCCCGCGGGACGCGGCGGCTGCTCCTGCTGCAGCTGCCGTCGCCCGCGAAGGCAGTGCTGGGACGCCTCGACAACGCGGCCAAGCTGGCGCTCGCGTCGGCGCCGCACGCGTCGCCATCCGCCCTGTTCGACGACTGCATGGCGGCGGCGGTCGACGCACTCGTCGAGGAGGCCGGCGGCCCGGCCTGGGACGCACCGGGCTTCGCGCAGCTGCTCACCCACGTGCGGGGGCGGGTCGAGGCGGAGGTGACGAGGGTCGTCCGGCAGGTCGCGGCGGTGCTGACGGCGGCCACGGACGTCGACCGGCGGCTCCGCGGCACCTCGAGCCTGGTACTGCTTCCCGCGCTGACGGACGTGCGCCGGCAGGTGTCCGGCCTCGTGTACCCGGGCTTCGTGGCGGAGACCGGCGCTGCCCGGCTGCCCGACGTCGTGCGCTACCTGCGCGCCGCGGGGATCCGTCTCGACGCCCTGCCGGAGCGGCCCGAGCGCGACCGGCAGCTGATGTGGCGCGTCGAGCTGGTGCAGCAGTCGTACGACGAGGCCCTGGCGACGCTTCCTGCCGGCCGGTCGCCGAGCCCGGAGCTGGCCGGCGTCCGCTGGATGATCGAGGAGCTGCGGGTGAGCTTCTTCGCCCAGCAGCTCGGCACGGCCTACCCGGTCTCCGAGAAGCGGATCCACAAGGTGCTGACCGAACATCCGGCCTGACGCCGGCGAATCTCAGCGGAGCAGCCGGTGAGCCGGCGTGAGCAGGGCCAGGGCGAGCAGCGCGCCCGCCGTGCCCGCGACGAGCAGCGGGATCCGGCCGTCGGCACCCCAGAGCAGCCCGGCCCACAGGCCGGCCCCGAGCACCGCGAACCCGTTCAGCCCCTGCACGAACCCTTGCCCAGCACCTTGCCGGAGTGCGCCCGCGTGCCGGCTCACCCACGCACGCCCCGGCCCGTCGGTGCACGCCGCGAACAGCCCGTACGCCGCCAGCAGCGCGGTCGACAGCCACGCGGACCGGCTGAGCGCCAGGCCCACGTAGCCGACGGCGAAGAACACCAGGCCCACTCCGAACACCCGCCGCGGCCCCACCCGGTCGACGAGCACCCCGGCCGGGTAGCTCGCGCCGGCGTAGACGAGGTTGTAGCCGACATACGCGAGGATCACCGCCGCGACGCCGAAGCCCACCTCGTTCAGGTGCAGCAGGACCAGGGCGTCGGGCACGTTGACGAACCCGAACGCGACGAGGACGGCAGCCACCCGGCGGAAGCCGCGTCCCGTCCCGGGCGGGGGCCGGAAGAGGCGCCGGACGCCGGCCAGCGCGGGCCGCACCCCCCGCGGCAGCAGGCCGCGGCGGTCGAGCCGGGGCCGCGGCCGCTCCCGGACCGCGAGCACCAGCAGCGCGCTCGCCACCGCGGGCACGACAGCGGCCAGGAGCAGCGCGCGCAGCTGGTGATCCAGGAGCTCGTAGAGCGCCAGCCCGGCGAGGGGGCCGATCACGGCTCCTGCGGTGTCCGCGGTCCGGTGGACACCGAAGACGCGGCCACGGGCCTCGGCCGGGATGCCCTCGACGAGGAGCGAGTCCCGGGGCGGCCCGCGGACCCCCTTGCCCAGCCGGTCGACGCAGCGGCCGACCAGCACTGCCGGCCATGCGCCGGCGAGCGCGATGACCAGCTTGCCCAGTGCGGCCAGCCCGTAACCCGCGCCGACCAGCCGGCGTCTTGGGTAGCGGTCGGCGAGGCGCCCGGCGACCAGTCGGGTGGCGGACGCGGCCGCCTCCGCGAGGCCTTCGATCAGGCCCACGACCGCGGCGGGGGCGCCGAGCACGCCGGTCAGGAAGAGAGGGAGGACCGGGTAGAGCAGCTCGCTGGCGGCGTCCTGGAGCAGGGAGACGGCCGAGAGGATCTTGACGTTGCGGGTCCACCAGGGACGCGCGGTCGGCCCCTGCGTCCCACCGGTCACCGCGTCAGTCTGGCCCGTGCAGCCGCTCCACCCGCTCACGCGCCCGGTCCCGCGCGCGTTGCGCGAGCTCCGCGAGGCGGGCCGCACTGTCGCGCTCCCGGCGCAGGCCGCGTTCCTGCCGGGTGGCCTCCGTGAACTCGTGTTCGGCGCGGCGCAGGTCCTCTTCCAACTGGTCGACGCGCGCTCGGCCCTCCTCGACGGCCTGCTCGGCCTCGTCGTGCCGCTCCTCGGCGGCACTCGCGGCCGCCGCCGCCTCCTCGTAGGCCTGCTCGGCTTCCGCCACCTCGGCCCGCGCCTGTTCGAGCTCCGCGGCACGCCGTTCGGCCTCGCGTCGTCGCGCCTCCTCCTCGCGCCGGCGGGCCTGTTCGTCGGCGTCCGGGGCAGTGGACTTCCGCCCGGCCTTGCCGGTCCGGCCGGTGCGGCTCTCCGCCGGGGCGTCCTTCACGACACTGAGGCGACGGGGCGCCGGCGCGGGCGTGCCGCCGTCCAGACCTAGACCGGCGTAGCTGGTGGGCGAGGTGAGGCGGCCACTGCGGACTGCTTCGGCGATCCCGGCATCGGCCATGGCCGCGCCCAGGGTCTGCTCGACCTCGAGACCGACGTCCTCGCTGACCGGGTGGCCGAGCTCACGGGCCAGGGCCCGGGCTTGACGGCCGAGGGCAGCGAGCACCTGCTGTCGCTGCCGCCCCAGCATCCGGACCTGGTCGCCGGCCAGCCCCTGCTGCGCCGACCGCAGCGCCTCCCCCAGCGCAAGCAGCTGCTCGACCTCGTCATGGCGGTGACGGACGAGCGCGTTCACCAGCCAGGCGGCCAGGGAGGGGCGGCGCAACGCCGCGATCGCGGACGCCGACTCGCGGTCGCCCGACGCCCGGATGCGCTTGGCCTCCGTGTCGCGCGCTGCGGTGAACTCCCCGGGCAGCAGCCCGTAGAGCCGCTCGGCGATCTCGGCGACGTCCTCCATGACGCCCATGATCCCGGTAGCGCCGCGGCATCTCCACCGATCACGCAGTCAGCGCTGCTGAAGCGGAGCCATGATCCCGAAGAATTCCTTGATCCCGAAGAATTCCTTGATCGTGGGGGGGAGACGGGGGGCGGAGACGGGGCGGCTTCCCTCGAGCACGGCCGGCGGCGGGCGTCGGGGGCCGCCGCCGCCGGCCGTGGTTCGAGGGGCGCTCTCGCGCCGCAGAAGGTCCCGGGCCGTCGTTCCGCTCAGAACTTTCTGTGGTTGGAACATTACTCAGAGCGAGCAGACGTGCGCCACCGATTCGCTGTCGAGCATTCGGGCGAACTTGCGCCGGTCCCTTTCCCCGAGGAGCACCCGAGCAGGGCCGCGAAGCCACAAGAGGGGCGATCAGGGCCCGGTAGGCGGAGCGAGCCGGTCCAGCGCGGCGGCCGGGGGTGGGTTGACCGCCACCGGCCCCCCCTCCCCGACCGCCTTGGGCGCGGCGAGCGGGACACCGGTCACGAGCGGGGCGGCGAGCGGCGGGGCCGCAGCCGACGTGTCGGGCGGCGGGTTGGCGCCCGGCTTCTCGGCGGGAGCCGCGTGCGCGACGCCGAACGCACTGCCGTTGCCCAGCAGGCGCAGCAGGCGCGACTGCGCCTCGACCCCGTGGCGGGCGATCTGGATCTGCGCCCGCGCCGCGATGACGAGCGAGAACACGGCCAGCGGCAGCTCGACGAAGAAGGCTGCCGCGGCGGACACGAGGAGGTCCTGGCCGCCGGCGGACGTCGTCACGTCGAACCAGGCATCGACCACGAGCAGGGCGGCCGTCGCGCTGGCCACGTTCACCACGAAAGGCGAGCGCCGCCAGGCGAGCCACGCGGTACGGGCGAGGGCGCCGCACAGCAGCACGTCGAACCCCACCCAGGCCAGCCGGTAGTGCTCGCTGACGCTCCGCTCGGGCAGCGTCCAGGCGAGCCAGACCACCCAGGGCACAAGGGCCAGCGCGAGCAGCGCGTACACGGGGATGATCCACCGTGAGAGCACGCGACGCGGCAGGACGGCCCATGCCGGCCGGCGACGGGGCTCGTTCGCGCTCACCCTGACATGGTCGCCCGCCGACCTGTGAGCTGCATGTGCGCCACCCCATCCGTTGCGCCGACTTGTGTCCCCTCACTCGCTCACTCGGCGACCACGACCAGGACAGCCACGTCGTCGCGCTCCGACGAGAAGTCCTGCACCGCCGCCAGCACCCGGTCGGCGACGGCGTCCGCCACCAGGGCTGCGGCGGCGGGACCACTGCTCCCCCGCAGCGCGCCCGCGGCAACGGCGAGCACGTCGGCGAGCCGGTGCTCACCGAACTGCTCCGCGCCGGTCCGCGCCTCGGTGACGCCGTCCGTGAACGCCAGCAGCACCTCCCCCGGCTGCAGGTGCACCGTCTCCTCCTTGATCTCGACCCGGTTCAGCAGGCCGAGCGCCGTCCCGGGCTGGCCGACGACGGTCACCGAGCCGTCGAGCCACCGGACCAGAGGCTGCGGGTGCCCGCCGAGCGCGAGCGTGACCGTGACCCCCGGCCTCCAGTCGAGCGTGACGTCCGCCTCGTCCTGCCCGATCCGGCCGTACAGGACGGTGCAGAACCGCTCCTCCTCGATGTCCGCGAGCAGCGCCTGGTTCAGCTGCTCCAGCGCGCGCCCCGGCGACCAGCCCTGAGCACTCAGGGTGCGAACCGTGTAGCGGGCCATCGACGTGACGACCGCTGCGTGCACCCCCTTGCCCGCCACGTCGCCGAGCACGAACACGTGGTCGCCGCCGAGGGCCTGGTGGACGTCGTAGAAGTCGCCGCTGACCCGCCCGTTGCTGCCACCCGCCGGCACCCACCGGGCCGCGATCCGGACGCCGGGCACCGCCGGCAGCGACCTCGGCCGCAGCCCCGCCTGCAAGGTGTCCACGAGCCGGGTGCGGTCGTCGAGCAGCTCGCGCAACCGGCGCTCCGCCTCGACCCGCTCGGTGACGTCGCGCAGGACGAGCAGCCGCGCGATCTGCGCCCCGGCCCGGTCCGTGAGGGAGCTCAGCGAGGCGGAGCAGGCGCGCGGGACGCCGTCGCGCTCGATCTGGATCTGCACCGTGCTGGTGCCACCCGGCGCGTGCTCCGCCAGGGCGTCCCGCAGATCAGGGAGGACGTCCTCGAGGTAGCGCCCCACCAGATCGGGGCGCCGGACGCCGACCAGCGCGCAGCCGGCCGGATTCGCGTCGGCCACCCGCCCCTGGGCGTCGAGCACGAGCACGGACTCCACCATCTGCGCCACCAGGGCGCCGCGGGCGACGGGCACGAGGTCGAGCAGGCGGAGCCGGAAGATCCCCCAGACCAGGACGAACGTGAAGACGACGAAGAGGAACGGCGCGGGGTCGACCCGACCGAGCCCGAGCAGGTCGAGGTTGTAGAGCACGTTGCCGACCAGCGGGAGCAGGCTCGCGGCCACGACGACGCCCGCCTGCCGCCGATAGGGACCGCCGATCCGGCCGACCCGCGCGACGAACAGGCCGAGCGCCGCCACGAGCAGCACATAGGAGTACGCCGCGTGCGGCCAGAACAGCGGCCCGGCGACCGCGACCGGAGGACCCCGGAGATCGCCTGCCGTGCGGTCCTCCGGCCGGTAGTAGTGGACGAGGTCGCGGGTGGCCGGCAGCGCGAGCAGGGCGAGGACGACGATCGGCTCGACGAGGAGCAAGGCCATCGCACGCCTGCTGACTCCCCGCCGGGTCGTGTACTGCCGGACGAAGACCCACAGGGCACCCGGCACGGTGACGACGCCGACGAACTTCAGGCCGGCCCACAGCTCGGCGGTGCCGACGGAGTGGGTGGAGAGCTCGACGGCGTAGCAGGCCGTCCAGACGAAGATGCCGGACAGGACGACGACAAGGCTGGTGCCACCGGCGGCCGCACGGTGCCGCCAGGCGTACCAGACCATGGCCAGGTACGCGGCCCCGCCGACCGCGAGGCCCAGCCCGAGGGCCAGCTCCCGCGTCATCACAGCTCCCGCCCCCCCGCCTCCCGCCGGCGAGTGGATAGCCCACCGTAACCTCTCGGAAACCGTGAGGAGGCCCCGGTAGGCCGAACGGCGAGGTTCTCAGAGGCCGCGGACGGGTAGGCGCTGCAAGACGGGGCGGTCTGCGAGCACGGTCGCCAGCAGGTCGGCCTGTTCCGGGGCGTCGTCCAGCGCGAGGTGCGTGTAGCGGAGGGACGGCCGGATGCCCCCGGGCGGGTGACTGACGGTCAAGGTCGGCCACGCAGGGTCGATGGTCAGCTGACGATCGTTGAAGCAGGACCGACGTCGACGACCGGCCCGACGGGCAGAGAAGGAGCGCGCTCGTGCGGTTCGCCCGCCACGACAGAGGTGACCACGGCTTCGCCATGGCCGAGGTCATCGTCGCGATGACCCTGCTCGCCACCCTCCTCACCGCGAGCGCTGGGCTCCTGGTGCGGACGACGAGCGTCGCCGGCCAGAACGTCCGCCGGGAGGCGGGCGCCAACCTCCTGACACGCCAGCTCGAGCTGGCTCGCGGCACGGCCCTGGCGGACCTGCCCGAGGGCACGACCACGACGAGCAAGCCGGTCGGCGGAACCACCTACGCGATCGAGCAGAACGTCCGGTACGTGTCGTCCTCGGACGGGGCGAGCCTGTGCGACGGCACCTCCGGGAGCCTGCTGTACAAGCTGGTGACCGTCCGGGTGACGTGGCCGGACATGCAGTCCGTCGCCCCCGTCCGGGGTGACGTGCTGCGCGCCGTCGGGGTGGGAGCCGACGGATCCGACGCGTCCACCGGCGCCCTCGCGATCCTCGTGAAGGACGCTAGCGGCAACGCCGTCGGCAACATCACCGTCAGCCTGCGGCCGGGCGGTGCGAGCAAGCGGACGGACTCCGCGGGCTGCGTGGTCTTCGTCGACCTGACGCCGGGCACCTACGCCGGCGACGCCCTGTCCGACGACCACCAGCTCAGCGGCTCCTCAGGCGGCCGGGCCGTGACCCCGGGCGGCGTGGCGCAGACCACCATCACCGTCTACGCGCCGCCCCCGCCGCCCACTCCGACGCCGACGCCCACCACGACGCCGCCGCCGACCACGACGACGACGCCCCCGCCGCCGACGACCACGACGACGACCGGTGGCACAGGGTCGTCGACCACGACGACCAGCAGCTCCACGTCGCCCCCGCCGCCGCCGACCACGACGACCACCACCGCGCCGCCGCCCACCACGACGACCACCACGGCGCCGCCGCCGCCGCCCACGACGACGACGACCACCACGCCGCCGCCTCCGCCGCCTCCCCCGACGACGACCACGCACCCGCGGGTGGCGTCGTGAGCCTCCGGAGGCCGGGAGACCACGGTGACCGCGGGGTCACGACCGTCGAGCTCCTCGTGGCGGCCACCCTCGGCATGCTCATCCTCGCCGCCTCGGCCACGGCCTTTCTCGCCACCATGCGCACCGTGGGGTCGGTGAGCGTGAGCACGACGTCGGTCGCGGACGCCCGGGTGGCGATGGAGGCCGTGACCCGCACGCTGCGCGTCGCGTACAAGCCGAAGTCGGCGACGTCCGCCGTGCTGGTCGCGGCGCCCAACCGGGTGCAGTTCTGGGCGCTGCTGAACCGGACCGGGTCAGCGAGCCTGGCGGAGCCGCTCCCGACGCTGGTCGAGTACCAGTACACCGGCGGGTGCCTGACCGAGTCGCAGACGTTCGGCGGCATCACCCGGACGAAGTGCCTGGTGCGCACGACCGTGGCGCCGAGCTTCACGTACTACACCAGCGGCGCTCTCGCGGTCGGCGGCGTCCCGGTGACGCCGATGGCCACGTCGACGCCGGTCGCGGCTGTCAGCCTGCCGGACATCCGCAGCGTCGAGGTGCAGCTGACTGTCCTGCCGACCGGCGTTCCCGCCGGTGGCGCCCTGCCCGTGATCTCCCGGGTGACCTTCGAGAACCTCGCCGCAGCGGGAGGGTGAACCAGGTGCAGACGATCCATCGACGCCGCCGCGGGGACGAGGGCTTCGTCCTGCCCAGTGTGGTGTTCACCGGGCTCCTCCTCGTCCTGTTCCTGCTCGTCTCGATGACCGCGGTGCTGCGGGGGGCGACGCTCGGCAGGTTCGACCAGGACGGAAAGATCGCGATGGCGTCGGCCCAGACGGGGCTCGAGGACTACATGTCGCGCCTCAACGCCGACGCCGACTACTGGAAACTGGGGAACACCGACACGGGCAACCCTGCGATCGGCACAGGGGGCCGGCCCATCCAGGGCACCGGCGGCACCGCAGGGCGCTACCGCTACCAGGTGCTCAGCACGAGTGACGAGACCGCACGGACGGGCATCGTCCGGCTCCAGGTCACTGGCACCAGCAGTCCCGGCGCCGGCCGGCCGCAGGCCGCGCGCACCCTGACGGCGACGCTGCGGCCGCGGACCTTCCTCGACTTCGCCTACCTGAGCGACGTCGAGGTCATCGACCCCGCCCTCACCGGTTCCGACCCCCGCTGCGCCAGGTACGGCTACGGGCCGTCCTCGCGGGTCGGCCTCTCCTGTCCCTCGATCATCTGGAAGGCCGGGGACCACGTGGACGGCCCTGTCCACTCGAACGACGTCTTCACCATCGATTCGGCCGTGGACTTCGGGAGCCCGAAGACGGAGTCGAGCTGGCCGGCCATCGACGGGGCTCCCGCCTCGATGAAGACCTGGCAGGGAGCGGCCGGCGCGCTGGCCGGGAACAAGCCGGTGTACGCGCCGACCCTCCCACTGCCCACCGGGAACACCGAGCTGACGAAGTACGTCGACCCGGACGTCGACGGCGACGGCACCACCGGTCCCGGCTGCTACTACACGGGTGCGACCCGCATCATCTTCCAGGGGACGACGATGCGGGTCTTCAGCCCCAACACGTCCCGAGCCGACACGCCGGACCGCTGCCTCACCGTCGCGAGCCGGGGGTCCGAGCAGGTCAAGCCGATCCCGCCGGTGATCTACGTCGACAAGACCACGGCGACGTGCACCGCGGGCGAGCTCGGCTACCCCGCGACCGGCGAGCAGGTGACCGTGGGCACCGCGACCGACGTCGCGTGGGGCGAGACGACCAACTACGACTGCCACCGCGGCACCGCCTACGTCGAGGGCGACGTCGACGGCCAGGTCACGGTCGCCGGGTCGGACGACGTCGTGGTCACCGACGACCTGACCCTGGACGACAACGGCAACGGCACCGACGTCGTGGGGCTGATCGCGGGCGGATACGTCTGGGTCTACCACCCCCTCGACAGCTCCGGGAAGAACCTGCCCGGGTACCACAAGGTGAGGGAGATCGACGCCGCCGTCCTGTCGCTGCGCCACAGCTTCGTCGTCCAGAACTGGGACCAGGGCCAGTACCTGGGATCGCTGCACGTGCTCGGCGCCATCGGGCAGAAGCTGCGCGGACCCGTCGGCGCGAACGACCCCGACACGGGCCAGAAGTACGGGTACCTCAAGGACTACGAGTACGACACCCGGTTCAAGGACATCCAGCCGCCGTACTTCCTCAAGCCCGCCGCCAACCTGTGGCAGGTCCTGACGGTCACTGATAAGTGAGCACCGACAAATGAGTACCGACAAGTAGGGCGCGCTCACCCCATGACCTGGCGCAGGTCCTCGCCCTGGCGGTCCCGGACGTCGGCGGGGAGGGCCTGCACGGCGGGCAGCAGCACCTGCTCCTGGGCGCGCAGCACCTCGACCGTCTCGGTGGCGAGGCCGCGCACGACGTCTGGCGAGTGGTCCGAGTTCAGCTCGTCGTAGGCCTGCAGCCGCTCGACGAGGGCGGCAGGCGCGGCGGCGTCCGGCAGGTCCCCCACCGCGTCCGGCACCTCGGGGACGACGACCCGCACCAGCGCCGCCTGGAACTCCAGGGTCTCCCGGATGACGCCGTAGAAGCGCTGCCCGACCTGCTCCAGCTCACGGGCGTCGAGCAGCGCGACGAGGTCGCCGTACAGGTCGTACAGCTTGACGAGCTCGGCGCGCATCAGGCTGGCGGCGTCGGCCGCCATCGGGTCGTGCTCCGGCACGCTGGAGACGACGCCCTCGTCAGCGCTGCCGCCGAACTCCGGCGCGACGCCGCCGGCCTCGGGGTCGAGGGCGGGATCGAGCGGCATGTCCGGGTCGACGGTCATGACCACGGACTACCCCTTCCCGGCGACCCCTATGCCTCTCCCCCGCTGCGACGATCAAGGAAAGTTGGGGATCATGGCAAGACCATGATCCCCAACTTTTCCTTGATCGTCGCTTTGTGAGGGGTCAGGTGCGCAGGAGGCGGGCGGCGTCAACGGGGCGGCCGAAGTGGTAGCCCTGGCCGAAGTCGCAGCCGATCTCGCGCAGCCGGCGGGCCTGCCGCTGCGTCTCGACACCCTCCGCGGTGACGAGCATGCCGTGCGCGTGGGCGAGGTCGACGATCGCGGTGACGACGGCGTCCGCACGATCCTCCTGGCCGACCGCTGCGACGAAGGACCGGTCGATCTTCATGAAGTCGAGGTCGAACCGGTTGAGGTAGGCCATCGCGGAGTAGCCCGTCCCGAAGTCGTCGATGCCCACCGGCACGCCCGAGGCGAGCAGCTGCCGCAGCGTCGACTCCCCGCCCGGCAGGGTGCCGAGGAAGCTGTGCTCGGTCAGCTCCACCTTGAGCAGGTGGGGCCCGATCCCGCCGCGCTGCATCCCGTCGAGCAGGCGGCGGACGACGCGGGGGTGCTCCATCGAGCGGGCGGACACGTTGACCGCCACCCACGGGATCATGTTCCGGTCGGGCACCGACCGCACCCAGCGCGCCACCTGCCCGAGGGCGGCGTCGAGGACCCAGAGGTCGAGCTCGACGACGAGGCCGGTGTCCTCGGCGACCTCGATGAAGGCGTCCGGCAGCAGCAGCCGCTCCCCCTTGGCGTCGAGGACGCGCACGAGCGCCTCGGCGCCCACGATCCGGCCGTGCTCGAAGTCGATGATCGGCTGGTACTGCAGCTTGAGACGGTCCTGCTCGAGAGCGGTGCGCAGCAGCAGCTCGGCGTTGTGCCGGGTGCGCGCCCGGGCCCGCAGCGCGTCGTCGTAGACGACATACCGGTCCCGGCCGGAGTCCTTCGCCCGGTACAGCGCCAGGTCTGCCTCGCTGAACAGCTCGTTCGTGCCGACGTCCCGGCCGGCCGTCGAGGTCAGCCCCAGGCTCGCGGGACAGACGAGGATCTCCCCGGAGTCCGGCAGCACGTAGGGGGCCCGCAGGGTGTCGACGAGGGACTGCGCCAGCCGCCGGACGCCCAGCCACTCCAGGTCGGCCGGCGGCACGACGACGAACTCGTCGCCGCCCATCCGCGCGGTGATGCTCCCGGGAGGCACCACGGCTGTGATGCGCCTGGCCACCTCGGCGAGCAGGCGGTCCCCGACCTGGTGACCGAGGCTGTCATTGACCATCTTGAAGCGGTCGAGGTCGAGCAGCAGCAGCGACACCTGGCCGCCGCCGGCGAGCAGCTCCTGCATGCGGCGCTCGAAGTCGAGGCGATTACCCAGTCCCGTCACGGCGTCCGTCGTCGAGAGCCGCTCGAGGAGCACCCGGTCCCGGGCCTGTGCCGTGACGTCGACCGCCGCACCGTGGACGACGACCTCGCCGGCGGCGTCCGGGGTCGCGACGGCCCACACCTGGAGGTGGCGCACCGCGCCGTCCGCCCCGTACACCCGGAACGTCTCGGCGGCGCTCGCCTCGACGTCGCCCTCGCAGGCGCGGTGGACGGCGTCCTCGAAGGCCCGCACGACGGGCACGTCGTCTGGGTGGACCAGCGCCCGGCAGGCCTGCGGCGTGGGCCGGAACCGCCCCCTCTCGTGGCCGAAGACCCGGTACAGCTCGCACGACCACGACAGTTCCGCCGCGCCGCGGCCGCCACTCCCACACGCCGAGGCCGGGCACCTCCCGGGCGCCGCCGAGCGCGGACAGTCCGCGCAGCAGCACCGGATCAGCGGGCGGGCCGGCGGGCTCGCTGTCCTCGACCGGGGACCGGACGGCCGCGGTGCGGTGCGGAATGCCTCCGGGGTGCAGCTCGGGCGCTCCGCCCCCACCGGCTCGTCTCCGGAACGCTCGGCCGCGAGGGGCGTCCGGGCCCTGAGCGGGATGCGGTCGTCGGCGGGACCGGCGCCGAACGGATGGCGCGGGTACGTCGGCGAGACTGGGCGCCCGCGACCTGGGCGACGAGGGTCACGGCGTGCTCGGCCATGCGGTCGAACCACGCGGGCAGCTCGGAGCTGACGGAGACGACCCCGAGCACGGCGGCCCCGTCGAGGACGGGCACCGAGAGCAGCGAGCGCGAGCCGGGGCAGCAGGCGACGGCGTGCGCGGCGACGCGGGCGGCGTCCGGGTCCTCGCCGGCAAGCTCGGCGAGGTCGTCGATCCGCACGGCGCCGCCCGCTGAGGAACGCCTCGCCGCAGACGGTGCCCTCCACGAGCACCGGGGTTCCCGCGGGGAGGGGACCGCCGGGCGTGACGTAGCGGCGCACCAGATCGGGGCCGTCGGCGAGAGAGACCGTGGCGGGGGCCTCGACCAGGGCGCTCACCGCCTCGGCGAGTTCGGCCAGGAGGGTCTCGGGCCGGGCCGCGGCGAGGCGGACGCGCTCGCGGGCCTGGGACACCGTGGCGAGGAACTGCCCCTGGGTGGCGGTGTCGCGGCCTGTGTGGACCTCCAGCACCGCGCGCACTCACCCCTTGCGATCTCTCGTCACCGGACCAACCACGGTGTCGTACACAGTGTGACAGATCAGGTCCGTTCGGGGGACGCGCGCTCGACAGCCCGGGGAGACCAGACTGGGGAAGACGACCATCAGGTGAGGGGATGCACATGGACGGCGACCCGGTCCTCGTCACGGGCAGCAGCTCGGGAATCGGCAGGGCCACCGCGCAGGCGCTGGCCGCAGCCGGCCACACGGTGTACGCCAGCGCTCGGCAGCCGTCGACGCTCGCGGACCTGGCGGCCGCGGGTGCGCGGACGCTGGCGCTCGACGTCACCGACGAGGGCTCGATGAGGGCGGCGGTGGCTGCGATCGAGGCCGAGCACCGCTCGGTCGGGACGCTCGTCAACAACGCCGGCTACGGGGTCTACGGGCCGGTGGAGGAGGTGGCGATGGACGACGTCCGGCGCCAGTTCGAGACCAACGTGTTCGGGCTGGGCGGCTCACGCAGCTGGTCCTTCCCGGCATGCGCGCTGCCGGGCGTGGGCGGATCGTCAACATGTCGTCGATGGGCGGGCGCCTGGTGTATCCGACAGGCGGTTGGTACCACGCCAGCAAGTACGCGGTGGAGGCGCTGAGCGACGCGTTGCGGGTCGAGGTCGCCCCCTTCGGGATCTCCGTCGTGCTCGTCGAGCCGGGGCTGATCCGGACCGAGTTCGAGGCGGTGGCCTCGGGCGGCCTGGCTCCCCACGCGGCCACGGGACCCTACGCGGCCCTGCGCAAGCACGCGGACGAGATCATGCGGCGCGGGTACGCCTCGCGAGCGGGAGCGGACCCGGCAGCGGTCGCGGACGTGATCAGGCATGCGGTCGAGGCCTCCCGGCCGCGCACCCGCTACGTCGTCACCCCTGCCGCGAAGGTCCAGGTGCAGCTGCGGCGGCTCGGCGGCGACCGGCTCTGGGACGCCGTGATGCGCCGCACCTACCGGATCGGCTGACGTTGCCCGAGGGGCAGGATGGCCCCATGGTCGCGATGTCCCGCGAGGAGTTCGAGGACGCCGTCAGCGAGGCCCTCGACCGCGTGCCCACCGACCTCGCCGGGATGATGGACAACGTGGTCGTCCTCGTCGAGGACGACGCCCCTGACGACGCGCCCGACCTGCTCGGCCTCTACGTCGGCACGCCGCTGACCGAACGCGGCTCCTGGTGGGCCGCCGGCTCGCTGCCGGACCGGATCACCATCTTCCGGAACCCGACGCTCGCCGTCTGCGAGACGGCGGAGCAGGTCGTCGAGGAGGTCCGGGTGACCGTGGTCCACGAGATCGCGCACCACTTCGGCATCGACGACGAGCGGCTGCACGAACTGGGCTGGGATTGATCACGTCGAGGGAGGTACCTGCGCCTCAATAGGTGACGAGGCGGTGCCTGTACCGAGGTGCCGCTCCACGGGCGAGGGCCTTCGGCGCCGTGACCGCACCGGGATTGCCCGCGGCGACGTAGAGCCGGTCCCGGTGCGCCTTCAGGTAGCTGATCCAGTACCGGGCGGTGAGCGGTGCGCTGCCGTGGTCCCAGGAGGTGCCGCGAATGCGGGGGATGGCCATGGGGTCGAAGGACGCGTGGAACGGCGACGCGGACGGGTTCGCGCCCACGAGCAGGACGCCTTCGTTGCGGTAGGCCTCGCCGTTCCAGGAGCCCGACGGCAGGAGCGCCCGGCGATGTGGCTCGACGCCGAACGGCAGCGCCATGGTTCGTACGGAGGCTCCGGGTACGGCGTGCTCGACAAGGCGCTGCAGCTTGACGAGGTCCTCCCGGACGCCGACGGCGTCGAGGCGGCGCAAGTCGTCGTGGTTGAACGTGTGGTTGCCGATCTCGAAGCCCAGTTCGAGGAGCCGCGCCAGGCCTCGCCGCTGCCCGGCCGCGCTCGTCAGGCCGAACGGATCCTTGTTCACGTTCAGCGACCCGGCAGGAACGCAGTCGGGGAACTCGCGACAGACGTCCATCAGGATGCCCACGGCGGTCGCCGGGTCGACGTTCCCCGCATCGTCGACCGCGAACTGGTTCGGGTACCCGTCGTCGAACGTGAGCACGACGGGCGTGCGACCGGCGCGGATCGGGAAGTCGCAGCGCACGAGGTCGATGGTCCGCACGGGTCGCATCCCCATCGAGAAGAGACGCCGCAGCTGCTCGCGGAAGTCCGCGGGCGTCATGTCGTACTCGCCGGTGATCCGCGACTGGACCCGGTGGTACATCATCACCGGGACCACCCCGAGCTCATTGGCTCGCAGCCCGGCAGGGTCGGGGATCGCCGCAGCCGGGGGCGGGTCTGCGTGCGCAGGGACCGACCGCGTTGCGCCGGGGGAGGTCGCAGGCGTGTAGGCGCTCTCCGCGCGGGTTCCGAGCGCACGGCCGGAAACGGGCTGAGGCCGGGCGCCCGAGGACGTGGAGCCGACGGGTGCGGCGGCGCTGAGAGCGGTCGCGCCCGCGACCATGCCGCCGAAGATCAGCCCTCGACGCGACAGCGGCCCTCGAGGGCGCTCGCTGCTGGAGTTCATCGTGTCCGCGCTTCCCGGGGGGACCTGCGGGGCTCTGGAATCCCCGCTTCCCAGGTTACGGCGAGCCGGCTCCGGAGCCGGTCAGCGACAGGCAGCGATTAGCAGTGACGAGCGCGGGTAGCCGCACCCGTATGACGCCGACGTCGATCGCTCGGCTCAGCGCCCGGGCCGCTCCGGTGGGAGCGCGACCAGGCCCTCCCCTCGAGGCACGCACCCGGCCGAGAGCCTGGCGCGCACGCGCTGGGCCTCGGCGGATCGCGCGACGGAGTGCTCGTCCTCCCGGACCGCGTCCCGGACGACGCGACGAACGGCTCGCCCCTTCCCCTGCTCGTCGCGCTGCACGGCGCGGGTGGGACGGGTCGCCAGATGGTGGACCTGCTCGGCGCCGAGCCCGGCCGCCGCGACCTGCTCGTGCTGGCGCCGGACTCCCGTGGCAGCACCTGGGACGTGATCCGCGGCGGCTACGGGCCGGACGTAGGTTCCTCGACCAGGCGCTGGCGGCGGTGTTCGCCCGCTTCACCGTCGGCACCGTCACCGTCTGCGGCTTCAGCGACGGCGCCTCCTACGCCCTGTCCATCGGCCTCGCCAACGGCGACCTCTTCGGGCACGTGCTCGCGTGGTCGCCCGGCTTCATGGCTCCGCCCGAGTTCGTCGGCCGGCCCCGCGTGTTCGTCTCGCACGGGACCGATGATCGTGTGCTGCCGATCGACCGGTGCAGCCGGCGGCTCGTGCCGGTGATGCGTGCCGAGGGGTACGACGTGCGCTACGACGAGTTCGACGGCGGGCACGTCGTCCCGCCCGGCGTCCTCGCCTCCTCGCTCGACCGGCTGGGAAGCCGCTAGCCGAGCTGTGACAGCTCCTCCGGGGTCAGTTGGAGGTCCACGGCCTGGGCCGAGTCGCGGATCGTCTCCGGGCGGGACGAGCCGGGGATCGGGACGACGACCGGCGACAGCGCGAGCATCCAGGCCAGGCACACCTGCTGGGGGCTCACCCCGTGCGCGTCCGCGACCTGCTGGAACGGCGCGAACCGGTCGCCGAGACCGCCGGCCTTGGAGATGCCGCCAAGCGGGCTCCAGGGCAGGAAGGCGATGCCCATCTCGTCGCAGAGGTCGAGCTCGGGACGGCTCGACTGGTACGCCGGCGAGAACTGGTTCTGAACGCTCACGAGGCGGCCGCCGAGGATCTCCTGCGAGCTGCGGATCCGCTCGGGGGTGGCGTTCGAGATGCCCGCCATCAAGATCTTGCCCTCGTCGAGCAGGTCGCGGATCGCGCCGACGGACTCCTCGTACGGGACCTTCGGGTCGGGCCGGTGGAACTGGTAGAGGCCGATCGCCTCGATGCCGAGCCGCTTGAGGCTCGCCTCGCACGCCTGCTTGATGTACTCCGGGCGGCCGTCGAGGGTCCACGAACCGTCGCCGGGGCGGAGGTGGCCGCCCTTGGTGGCGACGAGGACGTCGTCGGTGGCGCTCCCGTAGCTCGCGAGGGCCTCGGCGATGAGCTCCTCGTTGTGGCCGACGTCGTCCGCGTGCAGGTGGTAGGCGTCCGCGGTGTCGATGAAGGTGATGCCGGCGTCGAGCGCGGCGTGGATGGTGGCGATCGACCGCTCCCTGTCCGGCCGCCCCTCGATGGACATCGGCATGCCGCCGAGCCCTATCGCCGAGATCTCCCGATCGCCGATCCTGCGCGTCTGCACCTGGCTGCCTCCGTCGTCCGATTTGTCCGGTCACCTTCGACTCTAGGCACGCCGCACCGCCCGCGCCCCTCCAGCGGGGGCCTCCGGGTGATCGCCCGCCATACCGCGCGAGGGCGCCGAGCAGCTCGACGCCGCAGCTCGCGGTCGACTGCGAGGCGTGTCGCGGTATGGGTGGCGATCACGACGGACGCGGCACGATGGGAACGTGACCGAGGACGACGTCCGGAGGATGGCGCTCGCGCTGCCCGGCACCACCGAGGCCCCGCACCACGAGCGGACGTCGTTCCGCGTCGGCGGCAAGATCTTCGCGACGATGCCGCCGGACGGCGCCTCCGTGAACGTGCTGCTCGACGAGGAGGAGGCACGCGCTGCGGCCGAGGAGTCGCCGGACTGGGTGGAGCTGCTGTGGTGGGGGCGCCGGCTGTCCGGCGTCCGGGTGGACCTTGCCCACGCGGACGGCGACACGCTCGGCGAACTCCTCCAGGACGCCTACCGGCGACGGGCACCGAGGCCGCGGTGACCATCGCCACGCCGAACCGGTTTGGGCGCCGCGCGGGTGTGCCCCTATGCTGACGGAGTCCTCGACGGGTCCTGGACGAGGGGTACGTCGCGGCGTCCCCATCGTCTAGCGGCCTAGGACTCCGCCCTTTCAAGGCGGCAGCGCGGGTTCGAATCCCGTTGGGGGTACGGTCTCGAGACCATCGAGGCCCCGTAGCGCAGTTGGTTAGCGCGCCGCCCTGTCACGGCGGAGGTCGCGGGTTCGAGTCCCGTCGGGGTCGCTGCCGAGCGGTTCGCCGCTCGTCGGGCCAGGTAGCTCAGTTGGTACGAGCGTCCGACTGAAAATCGGAAGGTCGGCGGTTCGACCCCGCCCCTGGCCACCTCTCAGACCAGCGTTCCCGCAGGTCAGCCCTACGTCTCCCCCGCACCGCTGCAGTCCATGACTGCCCGAGGGCGCCCCCTCATAGCCATGATCGGCCGTCCGTTGGTGCACGCGGGGCGCACGCGGAGATCATCCGGACAGAGTCAGCCGCAGTCCGCGCCTGCCGCCTGCTGGCGCCGCGAGTGGAGCGGAAGGCGCTGTAGCCGGCTGCTTGGCGGCGCGGTCCGGCCCCCTCAGGGCCGGTGGATCCGGATTTGGGTGAGGAGCCGCAGTCGCATCTACCTGCCGGCAGGTGCTGCCGCAGGCGTGATCGCCTCGCCCCGCCCCCAGCCGCCACCCGGTGGACTTGGCTTGCGCGGCGTCCCCGCCAGTGTTCGTATTTCCCGAGTTCCGTCACCGTCCAGCACCTTACGTTCTGCAGCGAAGCGGACCGGGCGAGGTCCTCCGGGGAGGGGCAGTGTCAGCACTGCAGCCAGGATCCCCGTTAGGCGAGTGGGGACACCCTGCGACTGCCCACGACAGCTGACTGGCCACTGCTCAGCTCGTCGACGCCCTGGCCAACTGTTCCCAGGAGGCATCGAGTTCGGCGACGGCGCGTTCGAAAGCGTCGGCAACGCCCTCGGCAACCAGGGCGACGGCAGGGGCGTAGCCGTTGTCGGCCGCCGCCCTCAGATCAGCCGCGTGCGCAACCGCGCGAGCTCTCACCGCGGTCAGCACCTCCTCGACGGTCCCTGTCCAGCCGTAGGCGTCCAGAAGCAGGCGGAGCCTGCGGCCCCGATCGAGGTCAGGCGGGAAGCCGTCCGCTACGGCCACGTCGCGGGCGGTCAGCGGTACCCACGTCAGCGCCATGAAGGCGAGGTCCCGTATCGGCTCGGCGGGGCCGGCCAGATCCCAGTCGATGAATCCGACCAGGTCACCGTCGCCAGGATCCAGGCTGTTCGGCGCCGGACGCCACACGGCGTTGTAGGGCGCGGCGTCGTGGTGTCCGATGAGTTCGCCGGGGCGCAGATCGTCATGGTCCCCGAACCACCGCGCCTCCGGTGGCGGCACGAAGGAGCGAGACGCGGCGTGAAAGTCGCGCAGCCAGTGCCCGGCGGCGACAAGACTTGCGTCGGTGTGAGTCCACGCCGGCCACGGCCTGGCGTCGCCGACGGTGCTGCCCTCGAGATAGGTCAGAACCTCTCGGCCGGCGTCGTCGATGCCGAGCGCGCGAGGGGCGCCGGCGAACCCCACGGCTTCCAGGTGACGCAGCAGCGCCTGAACACTGGGCGTCTGAGTGCCGGCGGGGCGACGGACGGTCGACCCGACCCGCAGCGCCCCGCTGTTGCGACCACCGGGCAGCCGCTTCTCCATATACGCAGACGCTAGCCTGCACGTTGCCTGATCTTCGCGCGCGGCACGAAGGGCAACGTGCTCCCGGTCCGCGACGCAGGTTGCGGCAGGTTGCGGCAGTCGGCCGTTAGGACTTTCTCTATATCGTTCAAGGCGGCCGCTGACGCGGCCGCGCGCAGGCGCACCGCGAGCCGGGCTGCGGCGCTGGCGCGCCGATCCCCGGCCAGCGCGGCGCCAACCGCGGCAAGGCAGGACCCGACAAGCCCATGGATGTACATCACCGCGTACACCAACAAGGAAGCCTTTCGTTGGCGTATGGCGGCGTCCGTCGGTATTCACCGGTCACGGCGTCGAGCACGGACGATAGAGGACGGCAAACGCCGAGACCGCGCTCACAGGCCTGAAAATCGGAAGGTCGGCGGTTCGACCCCGCCCCTGGCGCTTTCCTCCACTGCCACCGTTCTCGCAGGTCAGCCCTACCTCTCCCCCGCACCGCTGCAGCCGCGACTGCCCGCGGTCGCCCCCCTGTAGCCGTGATCGGCCGCCCGTTGGTGCACGCCGGGTGCACGCGGAGATCCTCAGGACAGGGCGGCATGGGGCATGGCCACTCGTTACGCGCTCACTCGCCTGCATGGCGGTCCGTTCGACGGCGACCTGGTGCAGGCGCCGCTAAATCAGTGGCGGATGCCGGTGGACGTTATCGGGCTGCCGGTGCCGGTGCTGGACGAGCAGACGGAATCGTTCTGGTGGGACACGGCAAACCACTTCTCTGCGTCGCTTCCGCCGCGTTGGCACCACGGCGACCCGTGGCCGTACGCGTACGCCCGCACGCTGCCCGGCTGCCCGACCTACTCCAGCGGCGTCGACGACCCCCGCTGAACCGAGCCCAAGCCGACCAGTCGAGGACTTGGTGCCCGCCGTCGGCGACCTCGGCGAGACGCAGCACGCCGGTGCTCGTCGGTGTTCATCCGGCGGGGATGACGCATCGGATGGCTGTGTTGCTCACGCTGGTCCGCGGAGCGGTGGCTCCCGAGCGGATGCTCCCGAGCGGGTGGAGGTGGCGATGTCGATCACGCTGCTCGGCCCCTGGTCGGGGCTGTGTGCGACGGCCGCCACCCGTCACGAGCACCTGTGTGAGCACGTCCCAGCCCGGAAGGGTTTCCAGGAGATGCGATGAGCTCGTTCGATGCGTTGCCGTTCCCGCCGACCCCGTCGGCCAGCATCGCGGGCAGGACCGTCCAGGAGTCGGTGTACGCCCAGCGGGAGCGTCCACGCCGGCTGCCCGAGGATGCTCCGAACATCCTCATCGTGCTGATCGACGATGCCGGTCCGGGGCTGCCGAGCACCTTCGGGGGTGAGGTGCGGACCGACACGCTGACCCGGATCTACCACGAGGGGGTCGGGTACAACCGGTTCCACACCACGGCGATGTGTTCGCCCACGCGGGCGTCGCTGCTGACCGGCCGCAACCATCACCGGATCGGCAACGGGCAGATCGCGGAGCTGGCCAACGACTGGGACGGCTACGCGGGGGAGATCCCGAAGAGCAGCGCGCTCGGTGGCCGAGGTCCTGCAGCAGTACGGCTACGCGACCGCGGCGTTCGGGAAGTGGCACAACACTCCGGCGCTGGAGACCGGGCCGGCAGGGCCGTTCCACAACTGGCCGACCAGCATCGGGCTTCGACTACTTCTACGGCTTCCTGGCCGGCGAGGCGTCGCAGTACGAACCGAATCTGGTGCGGAACACCACCTCGGTCCTGCCGCCGAAGACGCCCGAGGAGGGTTACCACCTCAGCGAGGACCTCGCCGACGACGCCATCGGATGGCTGCACCAGCACAAGGCGTTCAGAGCCCGACAAGCCGTTCTTCATGTACTGGGCCAGCGGCTGCCTGCACGGGCCGCACCACGTGGCGAAGGAATGGGCCGACAAGTACGCCGGAAAGTTCGACGACGGCTGGGACGCCTACCGCGAGCGGGTCTTCCATCGCGCCAAGGAGATGGGCTGGATCCCGCAGGAGGCGCAGCTGACCCCACGCGACCCGCGGATGGCCGCCTGGGACGACATCCCGGAGGAGGAGCGGCCCTTCCAGCGCCGGCTGATGGAGGTCGCCGCGGGGTTCGCGGAGCATGTCGACGTCCAGGTCGGCCGGCTCGTCGACGAGATCGACCAGCTCGGCTACGGCGACAACACGCTGATCTTCTACATCTGGGGCGACAACGGTTCCTCGGGTGAGGGCCAGAACGGCACGATCAGCGAACTGCTCGCCCAGAACGGCATCCCGATCCCACTGTCGAGTGCACCTGCAGGCTCTGGACGAGCTCGGCGGCCTCGACGTGCTCGGCTCCCCCAAGGTCGACAACCAGTACCACGCCGGCTGGGCCTGGGCCGGCAGCTCCCCGTACAAGGGCATGAAGCTGCTCGCCTCGCACCTGGGCGGGACGCGCAACCCGATGGCCGTCCGTTGGCCGGCCCGGATCGCTCCGAGCCCGACTCCACGCACCCAGTTCCACCACTGCAACGACGTCGTGCCCACGATCTACGAGGTGCTCGGCATCACCCCGCCCCGAGTGGTCAACGGGGTCCCCCAGGACCCGATCGACGGCGTCAGCCTGGCCTACACCTTCGACCAGCCCGACGCCCCGGGCCGGCTGCGGACCCAGTACTTCGAGGTCATGGGCAGCCGCGCGATCTACCACGACGGCTGGATGGCGTCCGCGTTCGGGCCCCGAGCTCCGTGGATGCCCGGTCTTCCGCGAAGGCATCGCGGACTGGACCCCCGACCAGGACGAGTGGGAGCTGTACCACCTCGACGAGGACTGGACGCAGGCCGACGACCTCGCGGCCCGGATGCCGGACAAGCTGGCGCAGATGAAGGAGACGTTCGCGATCGAGGCGGCCAGGAACAGCGTCTACCCCATCGGCGGCGGGCCTATGGGTCCCGATCTTCCATCCCGAGCTGCGCATCTCCACCCCGTACCGGGAGTGGAACTTCACCGGCGACATCATCCGCATGCCCGAGTTCTGCGCGCCCGCGCTCGGCAACCGCGCCAACCTGGTCACCATCGACCTCGACGCTCCTGCCCAGGCCAACGGCGTGCTGTACGCGCTGGGCGGGGCGGGCGGCGGGCTGACCTGCTACCTCGAGGACGGCGTCCTCTGTTACGAGTACAACCTCTTCATCGTCATGCGGACGAAGATCCGCGCCGAGCGAGAAGCTTCCCGCGGGCCCGGCCAAGATCGAGGTCGAGACCGTGTACGCCGCAGCCCGGGACCGGCCGGCCCGCTCGACATCACCATCACAGTCAATGGCGAACGCGTACGCCACCGGCCAGGTGCCGATCAGCGCGCCGCTGCTGTTCACCGCCAACGACTGCCTCGACATCGGCACCTGCCTCGGCGGCCCCGTCTCCCTGGACTACTTCGACCGCGCGCCGTTCCCGTTCAATGGCACCATCCGGAACGTCAACGTCCGCTATGTCTCCTAGCTCCACCACCGGCGCACCTTGTGGCTGCACCCCGGCCCGAACGGAAACGCCCGTGCTGCGCGGCCCCGGCCTCGCCGGATCGACGCAGGGTGCTGACGACACCGCTGCTCTGGTCAGGCTCGACGGTGGCGAGTTCCTGATGGGCAGTGACGACACCGACGGCTTCCCAGCGGACGGGGAAGGGCCGGTCCGGGCCGTCACTCTTCGCCCGTTCCGGATCGACCCGGTCGCCGTGTCAAACTCTCGGTTCGCCGCCTTCGTCGAGGCCACCGGCCACGTCACCGAGGCCGAGCGCTTCGGCTGGTCCTTCGTCTTCGCCGGACTGCTCCCGGACGACTTCCCGCCCACCCGCGCGGCCGCACAGGCCCCCTGGTGGCGGCAGGTGTTCGGCGCCGACTGGTGCCATCCCGAAGGCCCGCCGTCGTCCATCGAGGACCGCCAGGACCACCCGGTGGTACACGTGGCGTTCAGCGACGCATCGGCGTACTGCCGCTGGGCCGGCGTGCGACTGCCCACCGAAGCGGAGTGGGAGTACGCGGCCCGCGGGGGCCTGGAGCACGCGCGCTTCCCCTGGGGTGACGACCTCACCCCCGGCGGGCGGCATCGCTGCAACGTCTGGCAGGGCCGCTTCCCCACCCACAACACCCTGGACGACGGCTACCTAGGTACTGCGCCCGTCGACGCCTATACACCCAACGGCTTCGGCCTGAGCAACGTCGCCGGAAACGTCTGGGAATGGTGCGCGGACTGGTTCAGCCCGGAATTCCACCAGCACGCACCACGACAGGACCCCACCGGCCCGCCCTCCGGGACGAGCAAGGTCATTCGCGGCGGCTCCTACCTCTGCCACTCGTCCTACTGCAACCGCTACCGCGTGGCTGCACGGACCGCGAACAGCCCCGACAGCTCCAGCGGCAACACCGGCTTCCGGGTCGCCGGCGACGCCTGAATATCTACGGAGACAGCTGACCGACAGCGCTACCTGACGGGATGGCCGTGCACATGTTCGTCGCTGTTGCTGCCGAGGCGTCGACCGAGACGTTGACCAGCTTAATGAATCACGTCGCGCAAGGTTTCGAGGTGCTGGGCGCGGCGATCCTGGTCGTCGGCGTGGTTTGGTCGTTCGTGCTGGCGGGCGTGGCCGTCCGACGGCATGGCTGGTCGCAGACGGCTTACCTGGTCTTGCGTCAGGCCTTCGGGGGAACGTTGCTGCTCGGGCTCGAGATCTTGGTCGCGGCTGACCTGGTGCACACTGTCGCAGTCGCCCCCACCCTCAACAACGTCCTGGTTCTCGGGCTAATCGTGGTGATCAGGACGTTCCTGAGCTTCTCGCTGGAGACCGAGATCGAGGGCGTACCCCCGTGGCGGCGGGCCGCGATGAGCGGGATGGGCACGTTGCGGCGGGCCTCGGCTCGCGCGACCCAGCCCGAGACGCAGCAGTGATTGCCCTGCAAGCCCTTCTCGGCCGATTGCACCTCGGCCCACCGAGTGAGGAGGGGCATCGTCGTGTTCGCCGACGGACACCCCTCCTCCACGGTCAAGTCCCAGAGCGTGGTGTTCGGTAGCCGTTGCGTGATCCCTCGTTTTGGTCAGGCGGTAAGTGCTGTGTACCTCCGCGGGTTCGTTGCCCTCGGGGGTCAGGACGGTCATCCGGGTCCGGCGGGGCAGCTGCCTCTTCCACATTGATCACATACCCCACGAGGTCCGCTGCCACTCGCCCTGTAGACACCAGGCGCGGGGAGAACCGGTGGAAGTCCTGGCGCGGAGTCGACGCGCTCAGCGGCCCGTGGTGCCGTCGAGCTGTTCCCGAAGGATGTCTGCGTGTCCGGCGTGCCGGGCGGTCTCGCTCGTCATGTGCGCCATGACCCACCGCAGCGTGTGCCGGTTGCCGTCGACCGGGACAGCGAAGCGGGCGTCCGGGTCACCCACGGCGTGGATGGCGCGGGCGCTGTCCTCGATCGCCGCCAGGTAGTCGGCCAGCACCTCGGCGCGCGGCGCGGTCGGGCGGGGACGGCCATGCCGTTTCCCGGTCCGCGTCCCAATCGGCGCCGGCGAGGTGGTGGCCGAACCAGTACCGCTCCGCCTCGGCCAGGTGCTGGACGAGACCGAGGATGGAGGTGCCGCTGTCGACGACGGACGCGGCGCAGCTGGTCGTCGGACAGCCCGTCGGCCTTCTTCAGCACGCAGTGCCGGGCGAACGACAAGAATGCCAGGGCCGTGTCGAGCTCGCCCGAGTCGACCCTGGGCACTGGCTCCCGCTGGGTCTCCGCCATGCCGTCACGCTGACGCGGCGACCCGATCCCCGAACCACCGCTCAATCGTGTCGCCGACTCATCGCCGAGGTTCATCGGCCTCCGCCCGGGCGACCGACAGGTGCCCCCGCGCCGCCGCTTCCAGGTGGCTGAGGTCTCCGGCCACGGACACACAGGTGAAACCCTCCGCGAGCCGCCTCGCCGCCACCTCCCCCGACGGCGTGTGCAGCCCCGCGGCTATCCCGTTGTCCTCGCAGGCTCGGCGGACCCGGGCGAGGGCGGATTCGAAGGCGTCGGCAACGGACGGGTCCCCCAACGCGGCTCCCCCCAACCCGATCGTCAAGTCGGACGGCCCGATGTACAGCCCGTCGAGACCGGGCGTGGCGGCTATCGCCTCGACATTCGCCAGCCCCTCGGCCGTCTCGATCATCGCCAGCACGGTCACTGCGTCGTTGATCTCGGCCGCCAGTGGGCCGACTCCTGCGAGGGAGCGCCCTGGCCCGTAGGAGCGGATCCCTGCCGGCGGGTACCTGCTGGCCGCCACGGCCCTCGCGGCCTCTTCGGCGGTGTTCACCAGAGGAACGATCACTCCGGCCGCGCCGGCGTCCAGGGCCCGCCCGATCGGGGCCGCGTCGTTGGCCCCCACCCGCACGGTCCCAACCGCCTCGCCGCCGGCATCGACGGCCGTCAGCCCGGCCAGCATTCCGGAGTAGCCGAACAGTCCGTGCTGGGCGTCCAGGCACACGTAGTCGTACCCGAGGCGGGCGAGCCGCTCCGTCGAGGTGGGCGAGTCCAGCACCACCCAATAGCCGACCACGGTCTCCCGGCGCCGGACCTTCGCGGCGAACTCTGCGGCACCCACTCGTCCCACTCCATTCCACCTCGGATGCTGCGACGGCGAGCACACGCGAGCGACGTGCGGCGGCGCGGCCCCCTCGCCTGCAGGGAAGGCTACGGGCCGACGGGCTCTCCGCTCGGGCACGTGTCGTCGCACCTCGCCACGCATGGCTATGCCGTGGCCGCCCTGGAGCACAGCGAGGTGGTGGCGCCGGAGCTCGCGCCCGCTCTTCCTCCGGCGGTACGGGGAGACCCCGCCGCGGTCGAAGACACCGAGGCTGTGACGAGGCTGGGAATCCTCTGTGGATCGCAGAGGTCCCGGTGACCGCGGGGCAAAGAGCACAAGGATGGCCCCGGCGCACGCGCGGGCCGCCCGTGACGACCCATGCCAGGAGGTCGACGTGCTGAGGGATGCGATCGCCGACGTCGCGGAGACGGCGCTGGGGCGTCGGCCGCGGAACGACGAGCTGGGCGGCAGTAGCGGCGGCCCGGCAGGCAACGCGCTCCTCACCGCCTGGACCGGTCTCGTGCTCCTCGTGCTCTTCGTCGCGGAGCTCGTGACCTTGCTCGATCTCTCCCAGTGGCTGGACTGGCACGTCGTGATCGGCGTCCTCCTCTTGCCGCCGGCCCTCCTGAAGACCGCCAGTACGGGCTGGCGCATCGTCCGCTACTACACCGGCGAGCCCCGCTACGAGCAGGCGGGGCCGCCCCCGATGCTGCTGCGACTGCTCGGCCCCCTGGTGGTCGCCGCGACGCTGGCGCTGCTCGGGTCCGGCCTCTTGCTGGTGATCGCGGGCCCAGCGACCGCACGGCAGCCCTTCCTCACGATCGTGGGGCAGCCACTCAGCCTCGTCTCGGTGCACTCCGCGATGGCGGTGGCATGGGCAGTGGCCACCGGGCTGCACGTGCTCGCACGTCTCGTTCCTGCCGTGCTCACCGTGACCGAGTCCACGCGCGGGATCGGGCGGGTGCGGCCCGGCTCACGGGTGCCCGGCACGCCCGGACGAATTCTGCTGATAGGTGCGGCCCTGGCATGTGCGCTCGCGGCCCTGCCCCTGGTGACCCCCCTCAACCCCGGGTGGCTGCAGCACCGCGAGGATCGGCACACCCACGCGCGCAGCGGGGGACACTGACGCACGGGCGACGCGCTGACGACGGCGAGTCGAGTCCGTGGAGCGGCTAACCGACCGTCGCGAACAACCCGACGGGACCGGCGAGCTGCTGCGGGTCCTGGTTGACGAAATTGGTCGCGAGATCGGCGAGCGCGCGGTCGAGCCCGGGATCGTCGGGCCCCCAGTCCGCGAGCTCGTGGACGAGCCAGCCCCGGAACGCCGCGATGAGCTTGCCGACCTCCTCCCGGCCGGCGGGCGTCAGGTCGAGGTGACCGTCCTGGCTCACGAGGTAGCCGCGCGCAGCGGCCTGGGCGAACGCGGGCTCGAGCACCTCCGCCGGCACCCGGTAGAGGCGGGCGATCTCGCCGAGGGACGTCGGGCGACCCAGACGCGCACGCAGGTACACCTGACCGACGGTCCAGCCGTCGGCGTTGCCGAGGGCGGAGCCGGACTGCTGCCGGACGGCGGGCAGCTCGGTGCCGCCCTTGGTGCGGACGACGCGCGCGATCGCCGCTTGCAACTGCTGGTCGGCGTCCGTGTTGTCGGGCACGCCGAAGCCCTCTCCGACGTCCTGCGCGGCCTCGCGCGCCGTCCCGCGCAACGGCACCTGCTTGAGGAACAGGGACACGACGAACCCGAGCAGGGCGACCGGGATGGCTGCGAGGAAGACCACGTGCATCGCGTCGGCGTACGCGGCGACGATGGGCGCGATGGCGGCGTCCGGATGGGAGTGCAACGCCTGGGGGCTGCTGACGGTGGCCGGGTCCACCCCCGGCGACGCCGCGATCGCCGCCGGGAGCTGGTCGCTGAGGACGTTGGAGAAGACCGCCCCGAAGGCTGCCGCGCCGAACGAGCTGCCCAACGTGCGGAAGAAGGTTACGCCGGACGTCCCGACGCCGAGGTCCTGGTACGGAACCGTGCTCTGGACCACGATCGTCAGGATCTGCATGCTCATGCCGATCCCGGTGCCCAGGACGAGCATGGCGACGGCGAGCTGCCAGTACGGCGTGTCGACGCCGAGCCGGGACAGCAGGTACATCCCGACGGCGATCACCGCCGTCCCGGCGACCGGGAAGATCTTGTACCGCCCGGTCTTGCCGACCACGTTCCCGGACACGATCGACATGACGAGCAGGCCGGCCACCAGCGGCAGCGTCTGCAGGCCGGAGCCCGTGGCCGAGACACCCTTCACGTACTGCAGGTATGTCGGCAGGAACGTCAGCGCGCCGAGCATCGCGAACCCCACGATGAACGAAAGGATCACGCAGACCACGAACACCGAGGACCGGAACAGCCGCAACGGCAGGATCGGGTCGGTCGCCCGCCGCTCCACGAGAACGAAGATCCCGAGCGAGACCAGCGAGGCGATGATCATGGCGATGATGACCGCCGAGCCCCAGGCGTACTCCGTGCCGCCCCAGGACAGCGCCAGCGTCAGCCCGGCGGCGCCGATGGACACGAAGACGATGCCGAGGTAGTCGATGACCGGCTTGGCCCGTGCCCCGATGCTCGGCATCGTGAACGCCGCCAGCGTGATGACCGCGATGCCCACCGGAACGTTGATGTAGAACGCCCACCGCCAGGACAAGTGGTCGGTGAACAGCCCGCCCAGCAACGGCCCGACCACTGTCGTCACGCCGAAGACGGCGCCCAGCGCGCCCTGGTACTTGCCGCGCTCACGCAGCGGGATGACGTCGGCGATCACCGCCATCGATGTCACCATGAGCAGCCCGGCGGCGAACCCCTGGACCGCGCGCCAGCCGATGAGCCAGGGCATCCCCTGGGCGAGCCCGCAGAACGCGGACGCCACGACGAAGCTGCCCGACGCCACTTGGAACAGCCGCTTGCGGCCGAACTGGTCGCCGAACTTGCCCGCGAGCACCGTGGCGATCGTGTCGGCCAGCAGGTAGGACGAGACGACCCAGGACAGGTGCCCGGCTCCGCCGAGATCGGCCACGATCGACGGCAGTGCCGTGGAGACGATGGTCTGGTCGAGCGCGGCCAGGAGCATCCCGAGCGCCACGGTCGTGAAGACCAGGACCATGGTGCGCTGGTCGACCGGCCCGGGCGGCAGATCGATGTCGCCGGCGTCGGCCGGGTCCGGCACCGGATGCGCCGCCTCGACCGTCACGGCTGCCTCCACTCGGATGGATGGTCCGGTCCCGGGTGGATCGGTGGGCGTCCCGCGCCGTCGATGCCCGTGATCAGGTCGTGATCAGGATAGGTTTCCGGGATGACGGACGCACCTCTCGCCGGGCGGGTCGCGCTCGTCACCGGGGCCAGCCGGCGCGTGGCCATCGGCGCCGCGATCTGCCTAAGGCTCGCGGCCGACGGAGCAGCCGTCCTCGTCCACGCGTGGTCCCCGCACGACGAGGAACAGCCGTGGGGCTCCGACCCGGGCGGCGCGGAGGCGCTCGTCGACGAGCTGCGAGCCGGCGGCGCCCGCGCGGAGCTCGTCAGCGTCGACCTCGCGGACGCGCAGGCGCCCGCCGGGCTCGTCGCGTCCGCATGCGACGCCTTCGGCCGGCTCGACATCCTCGTTGCCAACCACGCCCGCAGCAGCGAGCAGGACCTCGAGCAGCTCACCGCCGCCGAGATCGACTTCACCTACGCCGTCAACACCCGGGCCACGCTGCTCCTCGCGCAGGAGTTCGCCGCCCGGCACGACGGGCGGCCGGGTGGGCGGATCGTCCTCTTCACCTCGGGGCAGTACCACGGGTCGATGCCGAACGAGTTGCCGTACATCGCCTCGAAGGGGGCCCTGCACCAGCTGACGCCGAGCTTGGCGGCGCACCTCATGCCGCGCGGCATCACCGTGAACTGCCTCGACCCCGGCCCCAACGACACGGGGTACGCGGACGAGGCGAGCCGGGAACATGTCGCACGACGGAATCCCGGTGGCCGATGGGGAACCCCGGACGACGCCGCGCGCGTGGTGGCATGGCTGGTCAGCGACGAGGCCGAGTGGGTCACGGGCCAGGTCCTCGCCTCGGACGGCGGCTGGTCGATCCGGCCCTGAGGTCGGCCGGCCCTCAGGCGCGAGGCAGGGCGCGGCCGTCGGGCAGGGCCCGGCCGCTCAGGAGCGCCACCAGGTCTCCGCTGTCCCCGCGCACCTCCTCGCCGCTCCCCCAGGTCCAGTCGGTGTCGTTGGCCACGAGGCGGACGCCGGCCAGGTCCACCCCGAAGAAGGCGCCGTTCGCGGCGGTGAGCTGGTCGAGGACGGCGACCACGGCCTCGAGCGGCGCGACCGGAGGCCGGTCGAGCGCGACGGTGACGTCGAGGGAGTGGATGACAGCGTGGCTGAGCGCCCCGGCCGCGCCGCCGCCCGGGGGCAGCCAGGCGTGCAGCACCGGGGAGCGGAGCTGGGCCAGGAGCTCGGCGACCGGCAGGGCGCCGTCGCGGGCGGCCACGGTGTCGGACAGCACGGTGAAGTCCCCGCGGGCGGCCGCCATCTCGGCCCCGAACTGTTCGGGCGTGAGGCGCACCGGCATCGTCACGTGTGCGACGACGTGCCGGACCTGCCACTTCTCGCAGAGCGACGGAGCGTCCCAGGCCTGGGAGGGTGCGGCGGCGAGCAGGTCGGCGAGGCTCTCGTACGTCGGCGCCACCCATGAGTGCAGGTCGGTCACGGTTGCTCTCCTATCAGTCGGGCGAGGTGTTCCTCGAGCTTGTCGAGGGAGGTCAGGAAGCCGGCGCGGGCCTGGGGCGAGCGCATCGGCTCGGGCACGTGCCGCTGATGGATGACGATCTCGGTGCTGCCGTCGCCGAGGTCACTGAGCGTGCCTGTCGTGTGCACCCCGCTGGCCAGCTCGACCCAGGCGAGCCGCTCGGGCGGGACGACGTCCGTGAACGTGGCGACCATGCGGTAACTGCCGAGATCTCCGACCATCAATGTCTCGAACCGGCCCCCGGCGCGGAGCTCGACGACGATGCCGTCCAGCGGGGTCGTCATGCCGCGCGGGCCCCAGAACTGGGCGAGTTCCGCCGGCTCGGTCAGGCACCGCCACACCAGTTCGCGCGGGGCGCGGAAGACACGCCGGTAGACCAGCTCGTCGGCGCTCACCGCTGCTGGTCTTCCTGGAGGCGGTCCAGATGCGCCTCCAGCCGGTCCATCCGCTCGGCCCACACCCGCCGGCTGTGCTCGATCCAGGACACCGCGGCCTCCAGCGCCTGCGGCTCCAGCCGGCACGGGCGGGTTTGCCGGTGCCGGCCGCGGCTGACCAGGCCGCAGCGCTCGAGCACGCCGATGTGTTGCGACACGGCCTGCATGGTCATCCCGTACGGTGCCGCGAGCTCCTTGACGGTGGCCTCACCCTCGCTGAGCCGGGCCACGATGCCGCGCCGGGTGCGGTCGGCGAGGGCGGCGAACATCGCGTCGAGCTGCTCGTCGTCGATCGTCGCCATCACGAGGTTTACTCAAGCATGAGCTTTATCAAGCGTCAACTGGATAATCCTCCAACCGCTCACCCTCGCGGGGTGAGGCCACTCGCGCGCCGGTCTGGTGGTGTCGACCCAGGGATGACGGACCAGGCGAGGAGAATTCAATGGGTTGGCTGCTGTTCGGGTTGGTCCTTCCGATCCTGCTGGTGGTGGCGGGCATCATCGCCATCCGGCGGCGCCACCACTGACGCGTCGCGTCTCAGCCGCAGCAGCGGCGCAGGCCGGCGATGTCGTGCAGCTCGATCCGGCCCCGTTCGAGCCGGACGACGCCGTCCCCCTCGAGCCGCTTCAGAACCTGGTTCGTCGTCGGTCGCGTGGTCCCGGCGAGCTGGGCGACCTCGTCCTGCGTGAGCGGGAGCACGACAGGCATCCGCACCCCGGCGAACAGGCGCCCCACTTCCAGCAGCCGGCGGGCGATCCGCTGGTCCACCGGCAGGTGGTAGGCCTCGGCCACCAGCCGGCTCAACCGGTCCGCCCGGCGAGCCAGGACCTGCAGGAGGAAGTCGTTGACCTCCGGGTGGCTCCGGCGGAGCCGGTCGAACTCCTCGGCGCGAAGCACCCGCATCGTGACGTCGTCCAGCGCGTGCACGCTCGCGGTGCGCTCGTGCGGCGACGCCACCACCGCCATCTCGCCGACCACGTCGCCGGGCCCCATCACAGCGAGGATCACCGTCTCACCGGTAGGGCGGAGCAGACGCACGCCCAAGTGACCCGTCTCCACGATGTACAGCGAGCTTGCCTCGTCGCCCTGCCGCAGCACCGTCTCGCCACGGGCGTAGCGACGTTGCCGCGCGGCCGCGAGCACCTGCTCGCGCCCCGGCCGGGGCAGGACGTCGAGCATCGTCGGGGCCGACGGCCCCGGCGCGGCGCGCTCGGCGGCTGACACGACCGGAGTCCACCACGGACCGCCTCGCCCCGACCGGCGCAGAAGCCGGATTCAGGCATCCGGCGTAGGCGATGATGCTCCGGCGTCGGGGACGCAGAGCAGGAGGTCGTATGGCGACGAGCACACCGGACCTGCCGCCCGCCCTGGCCGCGGGGCTCCGCGCGGCTGTCCGCGGGGTCTCCGGCCTGTACCGGGCGGCGGCCTGCTCGGTCGCCGTCCTGACCCCCGACGGCGACCGGCTGCGGTTCGTCGCCGCGCACGGCGAAGGTGAGGCACAGATCACGGGCGTCACGCTGGACCGGAGCACCGGCATCGCCGGCTGGGTGGTGTCGAGCGGCACGGCCCTGGCCGTCGCCGACGTGCGCGGCGACCCGCGGTTCGCACGCGAGACGGCGGAGGCGACGGGGTACGTCCCCTCAACGATCCTGGCGGCACCGCTGCTCGCGGATGACGGCGAGGTGATCGGGGTCACCGAGGTGCTCGACCCCACGGTCCGGGAGCGGGACCTCGACCTACTCGCCCTGGTGGGATTGCTGCTGGCGCTTCCGGTGACGCAGGCGCGGCCGCGGTCCTCTGCCCTGAACCACGCGGTCGATGCCGTCGGGGCGATCGGGCCGGACGCCGAGGAGCTCGCCGTCGCCCTGCTCCGGGCCGTCGCCACCCACCAGGGCCGGCGCCGATGACCCTGGCCTGGTCCGAGGCCTTCGGGCCCGACAGGATCCGTCCCTTCCCCGCGTTGCCCCTGCCCGAACCGGCGTCCGAGTGGGCGTACGGCGGGAGCGACGGCAGCGGAGTGCGGGTGGCGATCGTGGACAGCGGGATCGACGGCTCCCATCCGCTCGTGGGCGGTCTGGCCGGCGGGGTGCTGTTCGAGCCGGACGACGACAGTCCCGGCGGGGTCCGCGTCGAGGAGCGCGAGCACGACGACGTCGCGGGGCACGGGACTGCAGTGGCGGGGATCATCCGCTCGCTGGCGCCGGCGTGTGAGGTGTGGTCGCTGCGGGTGCTCGGCGGGAACCTGCGCGGGCGCGCAGCCGTCTTCGCGACGGCCGTCGAGTGGGCGACGCGGCAGCGGTTCGACGTCGTGAACCTCAGCCTCAGCACGTCGAACGACGCCTGGTTCGGCCGGTTCCACGATCTCGCGGACGCCGCCTACTTCGCGGGCTCGGTGCTGGTCTGCGCGGTGAACAACGTGCCGGCGCCCACGTACCCGTCGCAGTTCGCGTCGGTGGTCTCGGTGGCCTCCGGCGGGCCGCCCGGCTCGCCGCTGGCCTATAACGTCGACCCTCCGGCAGAGTTCGGGGCGCCCGGGCTCGACATCCCCGTCGCCTGGCCGGGCGGCGCGACCGCGACGGTGACCGGCAACTCCTTCGCCGCGCCCCACGTGGCCGGGCTGGCGGCGCTGATCCGCTCGAAGCACCCAACCCTGCCGTGTCACGCCGTCAAGGCCGTGCTCGCGGCGGTCAGCGTGAACGCCCGGACCGGCACTGCGTCGTCCGGCTGACCCTGCGCCTTGTGTCAGCCAGCTGACGGAAGGAACGCCCGAATCCTCGCAGGCTTGAGGCGTTCGGGAGATGCCCGGGCAGGACAGCGAGAGGGAGAACCGAGATGAGCATCCCCAAGGAGACCGACGGCGCCGCTCCCGAGGACGTCGAGGCCCACGGCGGCCGCCTCCCCGAGACCACCGACGACGACGTCTCGGCCCACAGCCGCATGCGCGACACCTCCGACGAGGAGGACGTCCAGGCCCACAGCCGCATGCGCGACACCTCCGGGGACGTCGAGGCGCACGGGTACCAGCGGCCGCGGCCTGCGGTCGACGCGGGCGACACCGGGGACGACACCGAGGACGTCGAGGGGCACTCGCGCAGCATCTGAGCGTCCGCAGGGTTTCGCACGCACATCCCGCACCAGGGGTCCGGCCACTGGCCGGACCCCTGGTGCGTCGGGCCTCACCCGGCCCAGCGGACGAGGCGCTGCTCGATCGATGCGGAGAGCGTCGCGGGTGCGACACCGGGCGTGACGACGGCCAGGAAGGCCTCGGCAGGGATCCGGCGCACCAAGCACGGTGAGGCCGCAGCCACGCTCGCCGTCCGCGGCCGCTCGTGCAGGACGCCGATCTCGCCGAGCAGGTCGGGTCCGCTCACCCGGTTGATCACCTCGTCCGTGCCGCCGTCCAGGCGCGCCAGCACGTCGCACTCGCCGGACACCAGGACGAGCACCTCCTCCGCCCGCTCGCCCTGCCGCAGCAGGAGCGTCCCGGCCGGAACATCCTCCGGCGCCGAGGCCGCCGTCGCGAGCGCCTCCCGCGCGGGCAGCGGCAAGCCGCGCAGCGACTCGACGTCGGCGAGCATCCCGGTCAGCTCCGGCTCCACGGCCGGCAGGCGACGACGAGCCTCGACCACGAGCACCACGACGCCGGCCAGCATGCAGACGGCCGCCGCCGCGACCAGCGCCCGTTGCAGGCCGACCCCACGGACCAGCAGCGGACCCGTCACGTTGCCGCCGAGGGTCGCCGCGATCGTCAGCGACGACGTCAGACCTTCGGTGCGGGCCAGCTTGCCGACCGGCACCGCGCGCTGCAGGGCGGTCATCGTCCCGACGTCGACCGTGATGGCGGCGACCCCCTCGAGCAGCAGGAGAGCGTACGCCACCGCGGGGACGGTGACGACGCTCAGCAGACTCATCGGGATCCCACACCCGATCGCCCCCAGGCCGACGACGGCCAGGAGCCGGTCGCTGCGGGCGAGGCGCGCCGCCGCGACCGTGCCCAGAACCCCGCCGATGCCGACGGCCGCGTCGAGCAGGCCCAGCCCCGACTCGCCCGTACCCAACCGGTCGCGACTGACCAGCGGCATGAGTACGAGCTCGACGCCGTAGGTGAACGTGACCGCGACCATGACGAGCGTGGTGACCCGCACCAACCGCTCCTCGCGCAGGACAGCCAGCCCCCGCGCGGTGGCCCGCCAGAACGACTCGCCCTCCTCGCCTACGTCCGGCTGATGTGGCGGAACGTGGATCCCGGACAGCAGCAGCGCGGAGAGCGCGAACGAGCCGGCGTTGAGCGCGAAGGGCAGGGCGTCGAGTCCCGCCCACAGCACGAGCGCCGCCAGCAGAGGCCCGGCGACCGCGGCCGCGTACTCGACGCCGGTGATGACGGCGTTCGCCGGCGCGAGCTGGTCCTCGGGGACGACCTCGGGGATGCTCGCGACGAGCGCAGACGTGAACGGCGATCCCGCGACGGTGGTGAGGGTGGCGACCAGTAGGAGGGTCCAGACCGGCGCCTGCACCGCCACGACGAGCGCGGCGACGAGCATGAGCGCGAAGCGGGCGGCGTCAGACAGGACCATGAGCCGGCGCCGGTCCATCCGGTCCGCGAGGACGCCGGCCAACGGCGTGAGCACCGTGTACGGAAGGAGCCGGGCGACGAGCGCCGCCGCGACCCAGCCTGCGGACCCGGTCCGCTGGAGCACGACGACGACGAGAGCGGTGTTGTAGAGGAAGTCGCCCGCTCTCGAGACCGCGAGCGAGCCGATGAGGCGCCGGTACGCATGGTTGGCCAGGAGCCCTCTGCTGGCAGACGACGTCGCGAGCACGCTCATGCGCCTCGATGCTGTCGGGCGGCGACCGGGCGGTGCCTCCAGCTGCTGACAGTTCACCCGCACGGACCCATCGCCACGCGGCCGCGTGGTTCACCCGGACGGCGGATCCGCTCGCCCGCTGGCTCCGGACACTGGAAGGGTGAGGGGAAAGCCCTGGTGGGCGTGGTGCGCGGCAGCGACGGCGCTCGTGGTGGGCGCGCTCGGGTCCCTGGTGCCGGGGCCGAGCTTCGACCCTGTCCACGGCGTCGCCCGCGAGGTCGTCCTGATCGTGATCATTGCCGCCGGCCTGATCGCCCTGAGCGAGCCTGGGCAGCGCCGCAACGGCATCGTCCTGCTCCTCATCGCACCAGCGGCTGCACTCGACGAGGTGGGCGCCACAACGACCGGCCCCTGGCTGTTCGTGTCGTACGTGCTGGACCCGTTCGACGGGCTGCTGCTGCTGCTCCTGCTGCTGCGCTGGCCGCAGGACCGCCTCCGGACCCGGGCGCAGGTGCGGATGCTCTGGGTGAGCTTCGTCGCGATCCCCGTCCTGCAGCTCGCGGACGGGCTCACCTGGGACCCCGCTGCAGACGATGCCCGGATCCGGAACTGGTTCCCGGTCCTGGTCGCTGACCAGAGGATCAACGCGTGGATCACCGCGGTCAGGGTGACGACCGAGCTGGTGCTGCTGGTGGTCTACCTGGGGTTCCTCACGGCACGAGTGCGGTCGGCGACCCGGCCCGAACGGCGCGAGCTGGTTCCCGTCATCGTCTCGGCCGTGCTGCTCACCGGGCTCTATCTCGGCTTCTTCGGGGCCGAGTTGCGCGGTTGGACGCCGCCGTGGTGGTACGGGCTGCTGTTCACGACCGCGTACCTCACGGTCCCGCTGTCGCTGCTGATCGCTGTCGGCGTCCGGCGGGTGCAACGGGCGCTGGCCGTGGAGGCCCTGCTGCGCCCGGAGCGCCTGGCCACCCCCGCGGCCTTGCGTGCCGAACTCGCCCGCGCGATGGGCGACGACCGGCTCGACCTCGCCCTCCACTCCCCCGCCCACGGCGGCTACGTCGACGTCGACGGCGCCCACGCAGCGCCGGTCCCACCAGGCCGGCACGCCATCGAGGTCCCCGCCGACGACGGCACCCCGGTCGCCCGGATCTGCATCGACCAGCGGCTGGCGGACCGCCCGGACATCACCGGCTCGGTCCTCCGGGCGGCCGGCCTGGCGCTGGACCACGCCCGCCTGCAGGCCGACCTGCGTGCCCAGCTGCGCGAGACCGAGGCCTCCAGGCTCCTCCTCGAGGAGGCCGCCGAGGAGGGTGAACGCCTCTCACGCCTGCTGCCCAGCGGCCTGGCCGACAAACTCCGCGCCGACCCCAGCGCCGTCGACCGCACCGAGCGGATGACCGTCACCGTCCTGATGTCCGACGTCCGCGGCTACACCGGCATCGCCGAGCGCACCGACCCCTCCGTCCTGGCCCGGCAGATCGACGAGCACCGCCAGGCCATGAACCGCGCCGTCCTGGCCGAGGGCGGAACCGTCATGCAGTACGTCGGCGACGCCGTCATGGCCGTCTTCGGAGCACCCTTCCCCCAACCCGACCACGCCGCCAGGGCCCTGCGCGCCGCGACCGAGATGCACGCCCGGCAGGCCGACGTGAACGCCCGCTGGGCCGAAGCCGGCCTGAGCCCGTTCGGCCTCGGCATCGGCCTGTCCACCGGACCCGTCGCGGCCGCCCTGCTCGGTGGAGCCGAACGCGTCGAGTACACCCTCGTCGGCGACACCGTGAACCTCGCCCAACGCCTCCAGGACGCCGCCCGCCCCGCCGGCACCACCGTCGTCAGCGCCGCCACCGTCGAGGCCGCCGACGAAGAACCCGCGGACCGCCTGGTCCAGCTCGGCCCCCTCGAGGTGAAAGGCCGCCGTACCCCCGTTCACGCCTACCGCCTCGTCGAACCAGCCCTCGTCCAGGGCCTCCGCGGTTGACCGAGTTCCGAGGACGTCAGCTCGGAACCGGCATCGCGACCAGGGTCTTGTCGGCGGTCTCGATCCGTAGCCACGACACCTGGGACCGCGGGATCGACGTGCTCGAGTCGATCGTCGCCGTCCCTGAGTACGTCGCCTCCCAGGTGGAGGACACCTCCCGGTGGCCGTCGCGGGCGACCACCACGAGGCTGCAGTGCTCCTCGGCGGGCACACCGCTGAGCCGCAGGCGGACCGCCGTCCCGTTGGACGACTCCCGCAGCCACACCGTCGCCTTGACCGGGCCGGCGCTCCCCGCGACCACCTGCACCGCAGGGCCCGACCTGGCATGCAGGACGGCGGCACCGCCGGCGCCTCCGCCGACGACGAGCACCGCCGCCGCTGCGGTCAGAGCGAGCCGGCGGCGCGATCGTCGCCGGGTGAGGGCGGCCGCGAGCAGGCGCTGGTACATCGCCTCCGACGGCTGCGCCTGGAGAGGCTCGCGGTCCTCGCCCGTGCCCCCCGGCGCGACGGCGTCCGGGGGCACCAGCGCGAGCAGGCGCGGCAGCCCGGCGACCGATGCGAGTACCTGCCGGCATTCGGCGCAGCTCGGCAGGTGGGCCTGCAGCTGCTCGCGTTCGGCTGCCTCGAGCGTGCCGAGCGCGTAGGCGGCGACGTCGTGGCCGTGTTCGCAGCTCATGGCGTCACCCCCCGTTCGAGAAGTGCCAGGCGCAGCGCCTGGAGGGCGTAGTGGGTCCGGGACTTCACTGTGCCCGGCGGGACGCCGAGCACGCGCGCGGCCTCCGCGACCGAGCGGCCCGCGAAGTAGGTCTGCGCAAGGACCTCCCGATGCGGAGGGCTGAGGGCGGCGAGGGCGTCCGAGACCAGCCAGGCGTCCAGCGCCCGATCGACGTCGTCGTCCTGCGCGGGGATCTGCGCAAGGACGGCGTCCCCGTCGCCGACCTCCTGCGGGCGCGCCCGCCGGCGCCGATGCGCGTCCACGGCGATCCGCCTGGCGACCGCGAACAGCCAGGGGCGCGGGGAACCCCGCTCGGGCGCCAGCGCCTCCGGGTGGCGCCAGGCCCGCAGCAGCGTCTCCTGCACGACGTCCTCCGCCCGGCCCCGGTCACCGTCGACCAGCCGCAGGGAGTACGACAGCAAGGCGGGGGCGTGCTGATCGAAGAGTGAGCGCAGCAACTGCTCGTCAGCCAGCCTCGCCACCACGCCCCCGGAGGCGACGCGGAAGCGGCAGCGGCCGCGGCGCGGCGGCCCACACCCCGACGAGCAGGACCGCGGCTCCGAGCAGCTCGACGACGACACTCTGCGGCAGGAGCGGGGCGTCGAGCGACTCGTTGAAGCCGAACACGCCCACGGTCAGGCTCGCGGCCAGGCCGGCGAGGGTGCCGAGCTGGAGGAGGGCACCGGCGGCGCAGGCGAGCGCGAACCACACCCCGGGAGCCACCAGGACGGCGACCGCCACGGCCACGGCCAGCACCCCGTTGATCCGGAACAGCGGACCGATCACCGGCACCGTCGAGTACCCGATGCTGTAGAGATGCTCGTGGATGTACCCGTTCCCGAGCAGGAGGGCGGCGCCGAGGATGCGGACGGCCCACCGCAGCGCGGTGCCGCCTCGGCGCGCCTCGAGGGTGGAGGGGGTCTGCCCGGCAAGAACCTTGGCCATGCCCACCTCACGCAGCGCCAGCCCGTGAGGTTCATTCTTGAACCGGACGGCGGCGTGCTGCGTGGACGCGGGCGTGGGCCGGTCCCCTGCCCCGCCCGAGACGCTGCCCGAGAACGTGCCCACCTCGTGCCCCCGGAGGTCGCTGTGTCCCTTGCCCACCCGAGCCGCCGTCACGTCGTCGCCGCCGTGGCGAGCGCCGGCGGCCTCGTCGCGCTGGCGGCCTGCTCCAGCGGCTCCTCCTCGAGCGCGGGGTCGGACGGGAGCGCCGGCTCGGCCGGCGGCGGCTCGGCAGGCGGCGCCGCCGGAACCGTCCTCACCCCGCTCTCGGGTGTACCGGTCGGCTCGGCGGTCTCGGCGAAGGACAGCGCCGGGAATCCGCTGCTCGTCGCCCAGCCGTCGGCGGGGAAGGTCGTGGCCTTCAGCGCGATCTGCACACACCAAGGCTGCACCGTCGCGCCCGCCGGGACGAAGTTCCAGTGCCCCTGTCACGGCTCCATGTACGACGCGGCCACGGGAGCAGTCCTGCAGGGTCCCGCGCCGAGGCCGCTCACTCAGGTGCCCGTTCACGTGGCGGGCGGGAACGTGGTCACGGGCTGACCGGTCAGGCAGCAGTGAGCCGTCAGGCGGCGGCGAGCTGAGCCGCCGTGCGCCGGGCCCGGTAGCACGGGGCGACGGTTCCGCAGACGGGGCAGAAGCCGTCACGGGCGTCGTGGCCGACGTAGACGGAGGGCAGCGCGGCTGACATCTCCTGAGCGGTTCGGATCCTGGTCATGACCCCTCCCTTGGGCCGGAACGCTCGATCCGCGAAGCCGGGCGCCGGCCCGACGAGCGAGTGTTCCGTCCACCAGAGGCGTGGTTGGCCGCACGGATACGTCCGGGGCCCGCACATCGCCGGGGATTCCCGCCGGGCTGCTGTTCGCCGTCGCGACGCCGGCCGGCCAGGCCCGCTCCGCGCGACGCCGCGCCGCCCCCCGGATAGGTTCGGCGCAGGGGCCGACCGAGAGGGGATCGACGTGGAGTACAGAAGGCTGGGCCGGCTCGGCCACGAGAGCTCGGTGCTCATCTACGGGGCGGCGGCCCTTGGGGACGTGGACCAGGACACGGCCGACCGGTCGATCCAGCAGGCGCTGGACGCCGGCATCAACCACTTCGACGTCGCCGCGAGCTACGGCGAGGCCGAGTTGCGCCTGGGCCCGTGGATCCCGCGGATCCGCAAGGACATCTTCCTGGCGACGAAGACGGGCGACCGCGACCGGGAGGGCGCCTGGGCGTCGATCAACCGCTCCCTGGAGCGGCTGCAGACCGACCGCGTCGACCTCCTCCAGCTGCACGCCGTCGGCGACCTCGACGAGCTGAGCAAGGTCACGGGCAAGGGCGGTGCTCTCGAGGCCGCGACCCGCGCGAAGGACGAGGGCCTGATAGGCGACGTCGGCATCACCGGGCACGGCGACCAGGCCGCTGCCACCCATCTGGAGGGCCTGCGCCGCTTCCCGTTCGCGACCGTCCTCACGCCGCTGAACCCCGTCCTCTGGCGTGATCCCGCCTTCCGGGAGAACTACGAGGCGCTCGTCGAGGAGGTCCGCCGGCAGGACGCCGGGCTGATGACCATCAAGACCGCGTCCCGGCGCAACTGGCCGGACGGCGCCGACCAGACCCACTCGACCTGGTACGAGCCCTTCACCGACGCCGAGCGGATCCGCGCAACCGCCTCGTGGGTGCTCTCCCACGAAGAGATCACCGGCCTGGCGACGTCGGGCGACGTCCGCCTGCTCGAACATCTCATCGCCGCCGAGCGCGACCGGCTGTCGCCCGCGGACGCCGAGGCCGTGCTCGAACGCGACCCCGAGTACTCCTCGCCGTTCCTGCACATGACGATCTGACCGTGAGCACTCGCCAACCGCTGATCATGCAATCCGGTCCGACCGAGGCCGCGGCGCAGGCGCACGCCGACCTCCAGACGGACGCCGGTGCCGACGCGGTCGTCGTCCGGATCCTCGACGCCGTCGGCGAGGGCAGGCTCGGCGTGGCCTTCTCCGGCGGCGTCGACTCCTCGGTCCTGCTCGCCCTGGCTGCCCGCGCGCTCGGGCCCGCACGCGTCGTCGCGCTGCTCGGGGTCTCGCCCAGCCTCGCCGCCGACGAGCGGCTCGCCGCGCACGAGGTGGCTCGCACCGTCGGCGTCCCGGTGGTGGAGGTGACCACCAGTGAGGGCGACGACCCCGCCTACCGCGCCAACGGCCCGGATCGCTGCTACTTCTGCAAGAACGAGCTCTTCACCCGGATCTCCGCCGAGGTCGTGTCGGCCCACGGGCTGGCGGCGATCGCGTACGGGGAGAACGCGGATGACGCCCGGCGGCCCGACCGCCCGGGCGCGCAGGCCGCCCGCGAGCACGACGTCCTCACACCGCTCGCCGACGCCGGCGTCGACAAGGCCGCCGTCCGGCGCATCGCCCGCGCCCTGGCGCTGCCCTCCGCGGACAAGCCCGCCGCGCCCTGCCTCGCCTCCCGGATCCCGCACTTCGAAGAGGTCACGCCGCACAAGCTCGCGCAGATCGACGCCGCCGAGGCCGCGTTGCGCCGGCTCGGGCTCACGGACCTCCGCGTCCGCCACCACGGGGAGGTGGCGCGGGTGGAGGTCTCGGCGGACGACGTCGCAGCGGTCGCCGCCGACCCGCTGCGGCAGGCCGTCGTCGACGCCGTCCGGGCCGCCGGGTTCCGGTACGTCGCGCTCGATCTCGCGGGCATCCAGTCGGGGTCGTTCACGCTGGCCCAGCTGCAGGTCCGTGCCTGACGACGCAGTGTCCGACAACCCGGGGCACGGCTGGACCCCTCCGCCTGCGGTCGCGGACTTCGTCCGGCTCGACCACGACCGCGCGGCCCGCCGGGGCTTCGCGGAGGCGGTGCTCTGCGAACCCAAGACGGTCGAGCAGGTGCTCGTCATCGCCGATCAGGTGCGGTCGCGAGAGGCCCGGACCCTGTTCACGCGCGTGCGCACCGACCAGACCCAGCCGCTGCTCGACGCCCTGCCCGGGGCCGTGCTGGAGCCCGACGCTCGCATCGTCGCCTTCCCGGGGACGCCGCCCGAGCCGACCGGGCACCTCGTCGCCGTGCTCGCCGCCGGCACCTCGGACGTCCCCGTCGCCCGCGAGGCGGCAGTGACGGCGCGGCACCTCGGCCGCCCGGTCGAGCTCGTCGTCGACGTCGGCGTCGCCGGGCTCCACCGCGTGCTCGAGCAGCTGGACCTGCTGCGTTCCGCCCGCGCGATCGTGGTCGCCGCCGGCATGGACGGCGCCCTGCCCGGCGTCGTGGCAGGGCTGATTGCCGCACCAGTGATCGCGGTGCCCACGTCGGTGGGCTACGGCGCCGCATTCGGCGGGCTGGCGCCGCTGCTGACCATGCTCAACGCCTGCGCTCCGGGGGTCGCCGTGGTCAACATCGACAACGGCTACGGCGCGGGGCACATGGCCGCTCAGATCGCGGCGCCGTGAGCCCCGGGCCCGGAAGGCCGAGGAGCCTCCGCAGCGATGAGTTCCGGGCGGCTCGGGCGTCTGTTCTGGGAACCGTTGCCGGGCGACGTACGACGCTGCCCGGCACGAGCTGCCAGAGAGGACACCATGACCACCACATCGGACGATCCGACCACCGCGCTGCCCGGCCGCCCGCCCGTGGCCGACCTGGCCACCTGGCAGGCCGCCCGCGAGGAGCTCCTGCTGCGCGAGAAGGCTCACACTCACGAGGGTGACGCGATCGCCGCGGCCCGCCGCCGGCTCCCGATGGTGGAGTTCGACGGGACGGTCGAGGTCGTCGGGCCCGACGGCCCGGTCCCGTTCCTGAGCCTGTTCCAGGGCCGCGACGAGCTCGTCGTCTACAAGCACATGTGGTACGACGGCGCCCCGCACCAGGGGCAGTGCGAGGGCTGCACGGTCTCGGCCTGGGGCCTGAAGGACTCCGTCTACCTGAACGCCCGCGGCGTCTCGTTCGCCATCGTGACGACGGGAGCGTGGGACGAGGTGGCCGAGTACGTGAACTTCATGGGGTACACCCAGCCCTGGTACTCGGTGCGCGGCCTGGACGAGCCGGTCGGCGGCGACATGGGCTACCTGACGTCGTTCCTGCGCGACGGCGACCGCGTCTTCCTCACCTACTCGACGACGGGACGAGGGAACGAGGCGACCAACCCGGCCTTCGCCCTGCTGGACATGACGCCGTACGGCCGCGGCGAGGCGTGGCAGGACAGCCCCGAGGGCTGGCCCGAGGGGCGCGGCCCCTGCTGGTACTGGCGCTCCGACGCCGACGGGAACCCGACCTGGGGCCCGACCGGCCGTCCCGTGCCGCAGTGGACCCGCCCCGGCGCAGACCCCGTGGAGACCCTCGGCCGGCACGGCCCCCACTCCTGAAAGTCCCTGACGTGGCGGCTCACGTCGCCGCAGCCCGGGGCCAGGGTCCGCCGCGCACGAGGCCGGCCACTGTTGCGACGGACGACGCGAGCGTGAGCACCTGGGCCACGGGGACGCCGGCGGCGCGAGCGAGCGCCGCCGCGTCCTCGTACTCCGGCGTGGCCTGCACGATCCGCCCCGCGCGGAAACCGACCTTGATCCGCACGGAGCCCTCCAGCAGTTCGACGTTCGCCCACGCGCGGTCGAGCACCGACCGCGTGACGACGGTTCGCCGCAGCCCGAGGGTGCTGGTGTGCGTCAGCACCAGCTCGGTCAGCGGGACCTCGTCGCCGGGCCGGCCGAGCACGTGCAGGGTGTGCGCCGGGCGGCCCTTCTTCATGACGATCGGCGTCAGCCAGGCGTCCAGGGCGCCGGCCTCGAGGAGGCGGCCGAGGACATCGGGCCAGACCCGCGGATCCAGGTCGTCGACGTTGGCCTCCAGCACGACGGCGTCGGCGGCCTGCTGCAGATCAGGCTCCGCGTCGGGCTCGCTGCCCGCACCGACGTGCTCCCCGACGACGAGCCGGACGACGTTCGGCCGGTGCTGCACGTCGCGGGTGCCGGCGCCGACCCCCACCTCGGCGACCTCATCGGGGGCAACGCCCCGGACGCCGCCGCGAGGGTCGTCGCCAGCGCGACACCGGTCGGCGTCGCGAGCTCGCCGGCGTCCGGGACGGGCGCAGCGACGTCCCACCCGCGGATCAGCTCGAGCACCGCCGGCGCCGGCACCGGCAGGACGCCGTGCGCCGTGCGGACCGACCCGGAGCCGAGCGCGACGGGCGAGAGCACGATCCGGACGACGTCCAGCGCCGCGACGCCCGCGCACGTGCCCACGACGTCGGCGATGGCATCGTGCGCGCCGACCTCGTGGAAGTGCACCTCCTCCGGCGGGACGCCGTGCACGTGCGCCTCCGCCTCGGCGAGGCGCCTGAAGACTCCAGAGCCATCTCGCGGACCCGTTGGTCCAGCGCCGCACCGCCGATCAGCTCCCGGACGTCGGCCCAGCTGCGGGACGTGCCGTCGTCCGCGGCCGCGACGTCGACATGACTGGCGCGCAGCCCCGCCCGGCGCACGGGCACGGCCGCGAGCGAAACGGCGCCAGGGAGCACGGCATCCACCGCCTCCTGCAGGGAGGCGAGAGGGACGCCGAGGTCGACCAGGGCGCCGAGCAGCATGTCACCGGCGATACCGGCCGAAGCATCGATCCAGAGCATGCGCGTCACCGCGCTATCTCACCGCACCCGGACGACTCCGCCGAACCACGGATCACCGGGCGAGGCGGCGCACCACCGTCCACTGCCGGTACGACTCGAACCCGAGGGCCTGCTTCGCCTCGTCGGCGCCCTTGCCGGCGAGGACCAGCTCGCGTCCGTGCTCGACGCTCCAGCGGATCTGCCGCCCATTGGCGTCGAACCACAGGCCGGAGCGCCGGCCGTCGCGCAGCGGCAGGGCTCCCCATGGGCCCAGGACGGGCGCGACCGGGTGGTCGAACAAGGCGTTGGCGGCGACCAGGGCGCCGCGGTTGTCGGTGTAGCTGAGCATGTGGACGTCCGGCAGCGTCATCAACGTGCGGAACAGCCGGGGCGACCAGATCCGCAGCGGCGGCCACGCCGCCCGGTGGTGCCGCCGGGAGACGTCGGCGCTGAGCGCGCCGAAGGCGCCGAGGTCGATCCCGCTGTCGGCGGCCGGCGTCGAGCGGACCGTCAAGGATCCGTCGGCCTCGATCGCGCGGGCGAGCCGTCGCTGGTCCTTCCGCCGAGAGCGGGGAAGCGTGCACAAGTAGTCGTCGTAGTCCGCGAACGTGCCGGCGAGGACGGCGACCGACTTACCCTCGCGCGCCAGCGTCGCCCCCCGCTGGAACACCGGCAACTCACCGGCGTACACCTGCCGGTACCCGACCGCCTGCAACCGCCGCCCGAACTCGCGGCGCAAGGCGGTCTCCAGCGCCCGGGTCCCGGCCTCGAGCAGGTCAGGACCCGGGCCGCTGCGGTGCAGGGTGCGGGGCAGCCCGCTGCCGAGCGCGATCCCGGGCAGCGCGCCGAACGCCAGGTGCTCGACGTCGGCCGCACCGCCGACCGGGTGGCGGCGACCGAGGGTGTGCAGCCGCGCGGTCGCGAGGCCGACGACCCGGCCGCCGTCCCGGAACATGCCCGCCACCACTCCGCCACGGCGCTCGGCGGCCACGACGTGGACGACGCGCCAGTCCCACAGCCGGTGCAGCCCGTGCTCGCGGACGCACTCCTCCCACCCGTCGGGTGCCGCCTGGGACAACGGGTCGCACAGGTCGAAGGCCAGGTCCGGACCTGCGACCGCGCCCGGCCGGGCAGCCGGCGCCCGGGCCGGCGTGCGCAGGGCGGTCACGGCCGCGTCCCCTCGGGCGAGGAGTAGGCGGAGCTGACGAGCCGCGCCTTGCCGCCCGGCGTCAGCTCGACCCGGTCGACCTGGACGACCCGCATCGCCGGCTCCAGGCCCAGCTGACCCCGCAGGCAGGCGCGCACGTCGTCGGCGACGTCCACGAAGGCCCGCGGAGCGCGGCGGTCCGGCACGACGGACACCGTGATCGTCCCCTGCTCGTCCTGCCGGACGGCGAGCTCCGCCACCCCCGGCACCGTGCCGGCGGCCACCCAGAAGGCCCCGAAGTAGACCTGTCGCCCGTCGGGCAGCACCACGGCGTCTTCGACGCGGCCGTCCAGCAGGCGGATCCGCCGGAACCTGCTGCCGCACCGGCAGGGCCCCGGAACGGCCACCACCCGGTCGTCGACGAGGTACCGCACCAGCGGCATCGCCCGCTCCCGGAAGTGCGTGACGACGGGGACCCCGGGCTCGCCGTCCGGCTGGCGGCGGTGGTCGGCCGGGTCCACGACCTCGAGGTACACCCGGTCCTCGTCCACGTGCAGCGATCCGTGCCGGCACTCGGCGGCGATCGTCAGCGTTTCGAAGGCCGAGTACTCGTCCCGCACCGGGACGCCGTAGCCGCGGGTGAGCAGCGCCCGGATCTCGTCCGTCAACAACTCCGACTCGCTGAGCACCAGCCGCAGCCGGCGTCGCAGCACGGCCAGCTCGGCGGCCGAGAGCTCGCGCAGCACCGCCCGCAGCATCACCGGGTATCCCATGAGCACGCGTGGCCGGAGCGCCAGGACGCCCTCGGCAAGCTCCCGCTCCGGCAGCCCGGCGGACACCACCGTGCGCCGGAAGACCCCGAACCGCTGGAACCAGCGGCTCGGGCGCGGGTAGGGCTTGATGTGCGCGATGGTCCACCACGGGCGGCACCCGGCGGCCAGGAACCGTCGCAGCAGCGTCGCACCGTGATACCCGTACGCGTGCGCGTCGTGGCGGACCTCGAGCGCCCGGCCGGTGGAGCCGGAGGTCCTGTCCACCTGGAACCAGCCCGGTCCGGGTGCGTGGAAGCGCTCGGGCGCCGCGCGGACCTCGGCCTTCGTCAGCACCGGCAAGCGGGCGAGGTCGGCGAGGCTCTCGACCCGGACGTCGTACGCCGGGTCCCGATAGTGCGGCACCTCGCGCCGGGCGTGCTCGAGCATGCCGCGGACGCCGCTCAGTGCCCGGCGCTCCACGGCGGCCCGCGAGCGGTGAGGCGCGCGCAGTGCCTCGACCGCGTACCACAGCTCCCGGACGGCGACCGCTGCCCCGTGGCTCATCCGTGCCCCATCTCCTGGGTCACTCCCGGCTCCAGACCTCGGCGCCGGCGAGGAACGCGCTGGACGACGCCCGTGGGTCCGTCGCCACGCGCGGGCTGCCGTCGACGCGTCGGCCGCCGACGACAAGAGCACCGGACCGGCCCGGTACGTACACCTGCGTTGGGACCAGACGTATCCAGGGGCGCGATCCCTCCTCTGCGTCTCCGTGAGCCTCGACTGTCGTACCGATGCGCCTGCCGTCGTCCCCGGAGTGTCCGCGACGGCGGGGGGCGGCGGTGCGGTCACGTCCCTGTCGGTGGTCGTCCCCTGCTACAACGAGGCCGACAACATCGAGCCGTTCTACGACGAGGTCGTCGCCGAACTGGGCGCTCTCGACCTCGAACTGGTCTTCGTCGACGACGGCAGCACCGACGAGACGCTCGCGCGGATCAAGGAGCTGGCCGCCGCCGACGAGCGTGTCCACTTCCTGTCCTTCACCCGCAACTTCGGCTTCGAGGCAGCCTTCTCGGCGGGTTACCGCTACTCCCGCAGGCCGTGGATCCTTCATCTCGACGCGGACCAGCAGTTCCCGGCAGACCAGGCGTGGGCGTTGATGGCGGCCGCCGAGGCGGGGCACGACGTCGTCTTCGGGGTGCGTCCGAACCGCCGCGACCCCCTGGTGCGCCGAGTCGGCGCGGCGGCCTTCGACGTGGTCGCGAGGCGCTTGCTGCGCGTCGAGCTGCCGGCGGGCGCAACGTCCTTCCGGCTCGTGCGTGCCGACCTGGCCAGGCACATCGTGGACCTGCGCCTGCCCGCCCCGTACTTCCTCGCCACGGTGCCGCTGCTCACCAGCCGGTACACCGTCGTCCCGGTCACCCACCGCCCGCGCAGCCGTGGTCGCTCCAAGGTGGGGCTGGGCTACCTCGCCCGGCACGCCGTCGAGCTCTTCGTCGGTTTCACCCAGAGGCCGATGGCGGCCGCCTCGGGAGCCGCACTGCTGGCCGCGCTGGCCGCCGCCGTCCTCGTGGTCGCCGGAACCGCCGGTCTGCTCCCCGTGCGCGCGCTCACCGTCGCCGTCCTCGCCGTCCTCGCCGTGCTGCTGCTCGTGACGGCCCTCGCCGTGCGCCACCTGGTGCTCGTCTCGAAGGGTCACGCCCGGCCCCGGCAGTACTACGTGCGCGAAGCGAACCTCCCCGTCGACCCGGAGGACCTGCTGTGCCCGCCGCTCGGGACGGCGACCGAGGCGGTGGGGAGCCGATGAAGCCGATGAAGGGCACCGGGACGCTGGTGATCCTCGGCGGCGCGGACGGCTCGGTGGGCGCCTACCTGCGCGCCCGCGACCTGGGCTACCGCACGGTCTGCGTCGACGTCCGCACCGATGCCCCCGCGGCGGCTGTCGCCGACGAGCTCGTCGAGGTGAGCGTCCGGGAGCCGGAGCGCATCGCCGCCGCGCTCGCCGGATGCACTGACGTCGTCGGCGTGCTCTGCCCGGCCAGCGACATGGGCGTGCGCGCGCAGGCGTGGCTGACCCGCCATTGGGGTCTGCCGCACCCGGTGCCGGCCGCCGCCGTCGCGGCGTCGGTGGACAAGGCCGTGTTCCGGCGGCTCCTTCGGACCCTGAACCTCCCGTGTTACGCGAGCGTGGCGGGGGCGCCCGGGCCGCAGCTCGCCGCCCGGGCCCACCGGCTGCGGTTCCCGGTGCTCGTCAAGCCCGTGGACTCCTCGGGCAGCCGGGGAATCGAGCAGGTCGCCGCGCCCGCCGGGCTGGAGGCCGCCTTCGCCCGCGCCGTCACCTTCAGCCGGCTCGGCCGGGTCGTCGTGGAGGAGTACGTCGAGGGTGTGCACCTCTCCGTGGAGGCGCTCGTCGTCGGCGGCGCGATCGCGTTCCACGCCGTCACCCGCCGGACGTTGACACCGCCCCCGAACTGGGTCACGGCCGCCCACCGCACACCCGCCGGCCTTCCACCCGGTGTCGACGAGCACCTCGTCGAGGCCCTGGGGCAGGTCTGTGCCGCGCTCGAGTACCGGAACGGGCCCTTCAGCGCCGATGCGGTGCTCGGCACGGACGGCCGGCTCTACCTGGTCGAGATGGCGGCGAGGCTCGGCGGGAACGGGCTGGCCGAGCTGGTCGAGGCGGCGTACGGCGTCGACCTCGTCACGGGCACGATCGCCCTCGCCACAGGCGGGATCCCCCTGCTGCGCCCGCGCCCTCCCGCGGACGCCTCCGCCGTCATGCTGACCGCCGCCGACGGCGGTGAGGTGCTGGCCGTCGACGGCGCCGAGCGGGTGCGTGGCATGTCAGAGGTGCAGCAGTTGTACCTCTTCGCCGACAAGGGCTCCGTCGTCCACGCCTACGAGCAGGCCGGGCACAAGCTCGGTTACGTCGTCCTGAGGGCCGGCTCCGCGGCCGACCTGCGCCGCGCCGAGCGGGTCGTGCACGAGACGTTGGCGTTCCGGCTCGCGCCGTCCGAGGACGACCTCGCCGTGGGCTGGCCGTGACGCCGGTCGCCGCGCAGACCCGGGTGCACACGGCCGTCCCCCGGGTGACCACCCTCCGGCTGCTCGCCGGTCGCAGCGCCTTCCGCGCCGCCGGCCAGCTCATGACCGTCGTCCTGGCCCTGGCCTGGGGCGCCGGCACGTACGGCAAGTTCGCCAACGCCCTCGGGGTCTGTATGTGGCTGGTGTTCCTGCCCACCGCCGCGGAGAAGGCCGCCCTCAAGCTCCTGCCGCGCAGCGGGGTGCTGGCCCCCGACGTCGCGCGCCTCGCCGTCCGGACCGCGGCCGTCCCGTCCGCGGTGCCCGGGGCGTTCCTGCTGGTGGCGGTCGCGGCCACGGCCGCGACCGGGTGGCCCGGCGCGACCGTCGAGCTGTACCTCGCCAGTGCCACCTGGTTCGTGGCCACAGGCGCGCTGATGACGCTCTCCGGACTGCACCGGCTGCAGGGACGGCCGGGCCTCGACGCCCGGGCGTTCGGGATCGCCGCCGCGGTGATCGCGGTGGTCACGACGGTCACAGCCCTTGCGCACCTACGCCCGGAGCGCCACCTGCTGCTGCTGGTCGCCGGCGTAGCACCGATCGTCGCCGCCTCCCTGCTGGCACTGCCGCCCACATGGCGGCGCGGTCGCGGGCGACGGCGGCTGCTGCCGGTCTTCGGGCGCAGCATGGTCCTGCTCGGCCTGACCGAGCTGGTGGACGCCGTCGCGCTCGCCGTGCTCTACGTACTCCTGGCGGCGTCCGGCCGGATCGGCGAGAGCGGCCCCCTCTACCTGACCATGCTGCCGTTCGGGGTGCTGTGCTCCTTCGTCCTCTACCTGCTGCGGTTGCGGCAGCCCGACACGTCCCGGCGGCTGCGCGGCACCGGAGCGGCCGCCGGGCGTGCCCAGGCACTGCGGTTGCTCCGCCGCGTCGAGCGCGTCGGCGGCCCCGTCGCGCTCGGCGTCGGAGCGGCCGCAATCGTCACCGTCACCGTCGCCGGCACGGGCCTCGGGACGACGCAGCTGTTCGCCGTCCTCGCCGTCCTCGGACTGCTGGAGACCTCCTGCTACCTCGCCGTGCTCTACGCCTCGTACCTGCTGGAGAACACCACAGGCGCCGTCCTCGTCCGCACCGGCAACTCCGCTCTCGTCCGGCTCGCGGTGGCGGTGGTCGCGGGCGTCCTGCTGGTGCCCCGGGCCGGCGCGGCAGGGGCGTACCTGGCGCTCGTCGTCTCGCTCGTCGTCCACGCGGGGCTGCTGCGCCGGCTCGTCCTGCGCCTTCCGCCGGCCGCCGGCGGGACCGACCTTTCCTGACCTGTTGGAGGGACACACCATGTACGTGCTGGGAATCAGCCGGGTCCACGACGCCGCGGCCGCGCTGCTGCGCGACGGGGAGATCGTCGCGTTCGCCGAGGAGGAGCGGTTCACCCGCCGCAAGCACGACGGCGGGTTCCCGGTGGAGGCCATCCGCTACTGCCTGCGAGAGGGCGGGATCGGCCTGGAGGACGTCGACCACGTCGCCTACTACTGGCAGCGCTGGCGCGAGGCCTGGCACGCGGCGACGGTCTTCGCCAGGTACTTCCCGCAGACCCTCGCCGTGTTCCGCAACGAGTCCGCGGACGACGTCCCGTCCGCCGGGATGGTCGAGACCTGGCGGGACGGCGGCGGCCGCGGGCCGGACGACTACCACGTGGGCGGGGCCGTGCTGGCCCACCTGCGCCGGTCCTTCACCCTGCGGCGCGACGTCTGCGCCGCCGTCGGCCACACCGGCCCGGCGAAGTTCACCGTGCACCTGCTGGACCACCACCGGTGTCACGCTGCCAGCTCCTACTACCTCAGCCCCTGGCAGGAGTCCGCCGTCCTGACGTTCGACGGCATCGGCAGCGACGGCACGAGCACGCTGCTCGGGCACGGCCGCGGCGATCGGCTCGACGTGCTGCGCCGGATCCGGTTCCCCCATTCGCTCGGCGCCATGTACGCCGGCGTCACCGGCTACCTCGGGTTCACCCCGACGCGGGACGAGGGCAAGGTGATGGGCCTGGCACCGTTCGGCGGCGCCGACCTACGTCGACGCGTTCCGCGAGCTCGTCCACCTGGACCCGGACGGCGGCTACGAGCTGGACCTGTCTGGTTCCGGCACCACACGACCGGCAAGCACCTGATGTCGCCGAAGTTCCTGCGCACCTTCGGGCCGCCCCGGCCGCGAACCAAGGTGACCGCGGAGAACCCCGTCCCCCAGCACTACGGGATATCGCCTACGCCCTCCAGGTCACCCTCGAGGAGGCGGGCCTGCACCTGGCGCGCTGGCTCCAGCGGGAGACCGGCTCCACCCGGCTGTGCGTCGCGGGCGGGGTCGCGCTCAACAGCGTGATGAACGGGCGGATCCTGCGCGAGACCCCCTTCGAGGACTTCTTCGCCCAGCCCGCGGCGGCCGACGACGGGTGCGCCCTCGGCGCGGCACTGGCCGTCGCCGTCGGCCGGCACGGCGTGGAGCGGCCCCGGCGAGTACGTCTTCCACAGGGCCGCACGCGGCGGAGGCGGAGCTGGAGACGGCCCTGAAGGACGCCGGTCTGGCGTTCCGGCGCGTCGACGACATCGCCGCCCACGCCGCTCGCAGGCTCGACCGACGGGCTCATCGTCGGCTGGTTCCAGGGCCGGATGGAGTGCGGTCCGCGGGCCCTCGGCAACCGCTGGATCCTCGCCGACCCGCGCGGCGCGGACTCCAAGGACGCGGCTGAACGAGAAGGTGAAGCACCGCGAGCCGTTCCGGCCGTTCGCGCCGTCCTGCCTGGCGGAGCGGTCCGGCGAGTGGTTCGCCAGCGACTACCCCTCCCCGGTGATGCTCCTCGTGTTCGACGTCCTGGAGCACCGGCGCGGCGCAGGTGCCGGCGATCACCCACGTCGACGGCACAGCCCGGGTGCAGACGGTCGCCGCGAGCTGAACCCGCTGTACTAGGCGCTGATCGCCGAGTTCGACCGGCTCACCGGCGTGCCGATGGTGATGAACACCTCCTTCAACGACAACGAGGAGCCCATCGTTGCCACCCCCGCACGAAGCGGTGGGCTGCTTCCTCAAGACCGACATGGACGCGCTCGCGCTCGGTCCCTTCTGGGTCGAGAAGCCGTGGGTGGACAGCGAGTGACCTCGCTGGTCCGCACGCTGTACCGGTGGCGGCCCTGGCTGTGGCTCGTCCCGGCGGTGCCGGCGGCGGGAATCACCGTGATCGTCATGGTGGTCCTGCCGCCGGACGAGACTCTGGACAACCCGCTGGAGCTGGTCCTCAAGCTCTGCCCGTTCGTGCTTGCGGTGGCGGCGGTCGCGCTGCTGCCGCGGCTCCGCGCGGCCCCCGCGGTGCTGCTGCTTGCCGTGCTCGTCTACATGGCCTACCTGGACACCGAACTGGTGCTGCGCATCCAGCAGTACGGGCGGGTGGCGGCGACGGACGACGGCGCCTTCCAGCCGATCTACCAGTTCGAGCTCTTCGTCACGACGTTCGTGGTGCTGTTCGCGCTGCTCGCGTTCCGGCTCGGGGGCGCACGTACCGCGACGGTGCTCAAGACCGGGCTCGCAGCCGTCCTGGTCGTGATCTCGGGACTGAACGACCTGACGTTCTGGGCGCTGAACGACGTCTGGTCCGCCGGCCACCGGCCCACCACGCTGCCGTGGGCGTCCCACATGATCGTGCTCGTCGGCGGGCCGCCCAGCATTCCGGTGGCCGTGACGTTCATGAGCTTTCACCTGGCGCTCGCCGCGGTCGTCGTGGCCCTTCCCCTCGAGCGGTGGGTGGACCGGCGGCTCGCGGCTACCGTGCCGGGATGACCGACAGGTACCCCGAGGTCGAGCCGTACCGCTCGGGGCTGCTGCGCGTGGGAGACGGCCACGAGGTCTACTGGGAGACGACGGGCAACGCGCAGGGGACCCCGGCCCTGTGGCTGCACGGCGGTCCCGGCTCGGGCGCGGGCACCGCCGCCCGGCGGTACTTCGACCCCGCCGCCTACCTCGCGGTGGTGATGGATCAGCGGGGCTGCGGGCGCAGCCGGCCCCTGGCCGACGCGGCCGCCGCCGACCTCTCGGCGAACACCACCGACCACCTGCTCCGCGACATCGAAGCGCTGCGCGAGCACCTCGGGATCGAGCGCTGGGTGGTCGCCGGCGCCTCGTGGGGCGTCAGCCTCGGGCTCGCCTACGCGCAGCGGCACCCGGAGCGAGTCCGCGCGATGGTGCTCGCCGCCGTCACCGCCGGCCGGCGTCTCGAGACCGACTGGATCACCCGGGACATGCGGCGCGTCTTCCCGCGCGAGTGGGACGCGTTCGCGGCCGCCGTCCCCGAGGCCGAGCGGGACGGCGACCTCGCCGCCGCCTACGCCCGGCTGCTCGCCGATCCCGACCCGGCCGTGACCGAGCGCGCCGCCCAGCAGTGGTGCATGTGGGAGGACGTCCACGTCTCCCTCATGCCGGGCTGGGAGCCGTGGCTGCGCTACCAGGACCCCGCGTTCCGGCAGGTGTTCGCGCGCCTCGTGACCCACTACTGGAGCCACGGCTGCTTCCTGGACGACGCGCCGATCCTCGAGCGGATGGACCGGATCGCCCATCTCCCCGCCGTGCTGATCCACGGGAAGTACGACGTCTCCGGTCCGCTGGACACCGCCTGGGACCTGCACCGCGCGTGGCCCGCCAGCCGCCTCGTCGTCCTCGACGACAGCGGCCACGGGGGCGGCGGAATGACGGCGGCGATCGTCGAGGCGCTGGACGGGTTCAGGGACGCTCCGTGACATCGGGGGCTGACGCCCCCTGAGCGGTACGGGTAGCACTCCTTCGGCCGGTCCTCGGCCCGCACGAGGCTGCTGGCATGAGCCCGCATCGCTCCCCCGCGCCGTTCCGGACGGCCCTGCGCATCGCACCGGCGGACCTGATGAAGCGGCTGCCGTTCACCTTCTCGGTGGTCGCGGTCATGCTCACCGCCGCGGTGGTGACGGGGGCCCTGTGGACCCCGTTGCATGCGTCCGGCCTGGTGGACCACGTCGCCTACGGCCTGCCGGCGCTCGAGGCCGGGCGTTGGTGGACGCCCGTCACCGGCTCGGTGTTCGCCCTGGTCCCCCTGCAGTACGTGCCGGTCGCGGGCGGGTTCCTGATCCTCGCCGGCTTCGCCGAGCTGCGCCTCGGAACCCGGCGGGCCGTCCCCGTGACGGTGCTGACCCAGCTCGCCGGCGTCCTGGGGGCGACCGCTCTGATCTGGCTCACGCTCGGTTCCGGCTGGCCCTGGGCGGACGAGAACGCCCGGGTGCTCGACGTCGGCTTCTCCGCGGGGGCGCTCGGGGTCGCCGCCGCCGCGACGGCAACGCTCGAGACCCCCTGGCGGGGCAGGATCAGGGTGGGCCTGCTGGCCTACGCCGTCGTGGCCTTCGTCTACATCGGCGCGTTGTGGGACCTCGAGCACCTGCTCGCCGTCGCGCTCGGGCTCGCCCTGGGGCCGCGCCTGGTCGGCCGCCGGATCGACCTGAGGGCCAGGTCGTTGAGCCGGCACGAGTACCGGCTGCTCGCGTCCGGCGCCTTCGTCCTGTCCGCGGCCGCCGCGGGGGCCAGCTCGCTGGCGTCGGGGTCGACGGGAGGCCCGCTGACGGTCGGGCTGGACGACAAGGACAGCTCGCTGACGACCGGCCTCGTGTTCGTCGTCCTCTGGCTCCTGGTGGCCAACGGGCTGCGCTCGGGCCGCCGGCGCGCCTGGCGCTGGGCCATGGGGCTCACCGTGGCGAGCCTCGCCGTCCTCGTCGCGGTCGGCGTCGCCCTGGCAGTCGACGGAAAGCCAGGCTGGCCGCTGGTGACCTACACGGCGCTGCTGACCTGCGCGCAGCTCGCCGTCCTCGTGCTCGGGCGCCGGGCGTTCCGGAACCCCAGCCGGCGGCGGGCGCGGCGGACGGCGGGCTCCTTCCACTTCACGCCGGGCGAGGACGAGCGCAGCAGGGCGTCGGCCGTGCTCCGGGCCGACGGGGCGGTGAACCGCCTCGCGTGGATGACGACGTGGCCCGAGAACCGCTGGTTCTTCTCCTCCGATGGCGGAGAGGGATACGTCGCCTACCAGGCCCACGCGGGCGTCGCCCTCGGCCTGTGCGACCCGGTGGCGGCGACGGCCGCCGAGCGCTCCGACCTCCTGCGGGCGTTCGCCGACAGCGTGCAGGCGGCAGGCCTGCTGCCGTGCCTCTTCTCGGTCACCCAGGAGACGGCGGACCACGCCGGGGCCCGCCGCTGGCGCACGGTGCAGGTCGCGGAGGAGGCGGTCATCGCCCTGCCCGAGCTGAAGTTCACGGGCAAGGCATGGCAGGACGTGCGGACCGCGCTGAACCAGGCGGCCAAGCAGGGGCTGACCCATCGCCTGGTCCCGCTGGCGCAGCAGCCCCGCGGCGTGCAGGTGCAGGTCCGGGCCATCTCCGAGCAGTGGGTGGGCGACAAGGGCCTGCCGGAGATGGGGTTCACCCTCGGCGGCCTCGAGGAGGCCATGGACCCGGACGTGCGGGTCGGCCTGGCTGTCGACGCCGACGGGACGGTGCACGGCGTCACCTCCTGGATGCCGGCCTACGGGCCGGGCGGTGGCGAGCCGCGAGGGTGGACCCTCGACGTCATGCGGCGGCTTCCCGGCGGCTTCCGCCACACCATGGAGTTCCTCATCGCGTCCGCCTGCCTGACCTTCCAGGACGAGGGCGCGGAGTTCGTCTCCCTGTCCGGCGTACCCCTCGCCAGAGCGGGCGGCGCCCCGGACGACGACGGCCGCGGGGTCCTCGACGCCTTCCTGGACACGCTCGGCACCCGGCTCGAGCCGTACTACGGCTTCCGGTCCCTCCAGGCGTTCAAGTCGAAGTTCCAGCCGTCCCACGCCCCGCTGTACCTGGTGTTCCCCGACGAGGCCGCGCTCCCGCGGATCGGCCTCGCGCTGAGCCGCGCGTACCTGCCGGAGGCGGGCGTGCGCGACCTGTTGTCCCTGGCCCGCTCACCCCATCTCAGGAGCGCCTAAGGTGCGGGCATGGTCCTGCGCCTCGTGTTCGCGGAGGACGACTACCTCGTGCGCGAGGGCACGGCGGCGCTGCTCGCGCGGTCGCCCGAGCTCGAGGTCGCGGCGCTGGCCGCCGATCTCGACGAGCTGCTCCTCGCGGTCGGGCAGCACCACCCGGACGTCGTGCTCACCGACATCCGGATGCCCCCCACGTGGACGACGGAGGGGCTCGACGCGGCGCGCCGGATCCGTTCCGACCACCCCGGCGTCGGCGTCGTCGTCCTGTCGCAGTACGCCGAGGACGCCTACGCCGTCGACCTGCTCAAGGAGGGCACGGGAGGCCTGGGGTACCTGCTGAAGGAGCGGGTCTCGCAGCTGGGGCAGGTCGTGGAGGCACTGCAGACCGTCGCGGCGGGCGGTTCGGTGATCGACCCCAAGGTCGTCGAGGCCCTCGTCGCGCGCCGCCCGGTGGACAGCGGCCCGCTCGCCGAGCTGGCGCCGCGAGAGCTGGAGGTGCTGCGCGAGATGGCCGCCGGCAAGAGCAACCAGGCCATCGCGCGGACCCTGTACCTCAGTGAGCGGGCCGTCGAGAAGAACATCAACGCCGTCTTCACGAAACTGTCCCTCGGCGCCGAGCCCGACGTGAACCGCCGGGTCCAGGCCGTCCTGACCTTCCTGGACGCCACGGGCGCGAGCTGAGACGGCCTGATGCCGGAGCGGCGCAGGCCTGGTGCCCGCCGTCCCGTCCCCCCAGACTCGGCGTGTGGGTGGCGTCGTGCGGTGGGATCGGCGGGCGTGGAGCACCCACGTCGCCGTGACCGCACTGCTGGCCGCGTACGTGGCGCTGCTCTACCTCGCGGCGGTCCTGGCGAGACGGGCCCTTCTCGACGTGGCCCCGGGCGCCGGCCCCGCGTTCACGGTCCTCGCGGCGGCCGTCGCAGCCGTCACCCTCGAGCCGGTCCGCAACCGGGTGCGGCGGCGCCTGCCGGTGCTGCCGCAGGCCCGGCTGGCCCGTCTCGCCCGCGGCGCGGTGGCAGCTGACGACCTGCCCGAGATGCTGCGCAGCACCGCACAGCTCGTGCAGGAGGGCCTCGGCGCCGCGTCGGTCCAGATCACCACGGCCGGCACCTCGACCCCCGTCGCCGCCGGCTGGCCGCCGGACGCCGTCCTCGACGGGAGCGAGGTCGTCCACGCGACGCCGCTCGCGCGGTCCGGCAGCCTGCTGGGCAGCCTTCGCGTCGCCATGCCCGCCGGCAGCGGCGTCTCCCCCCGGGACCGGGCCCTCCTGGGGGACGTCGCCGGACACGTCGCGACCATCCTGCAGACAGCAGTCCTGCGCGACGCCCTACGGGCGACCGTGGCCGAGGCGGAGCTGCGCGCCGGCGACCTGCGGGCGTCGCGGCAGCGACTCGTGCTGGCCTCGCAGCAGGGCCGCCGGCGGGTCGAGCGCGACATCCACGACGGTGCCCAGCAGCACCTCGTCGCACTCGCCGTGCACCTGGCGCTGCTCCGGTCCCTCGTGGCGGACGGACCGCCGGTCGAGCCCACGGCCGTCGAAACGGCCCGCACGGCGGCCCGGTCCGCCCTCGTCGCCGTCGAGGAGCTGTCCCACGGCCTGTACCCGGCACGTCTCGCCGACCACGGGCTCGTCGCAGCCCTCGAGCAGGCCGCCCGCGGCGGCCCTCTGCAGGTCACGGTGCGCGGGCAGGACGTGCGGGGCGTGGATCCCGACGCCGAGGCCGCCGTCTACTTCTGCTGTCTGGAGGCGCTGCAGAACGCGGTCAAGCACGCCCGCGCGTCCCGGGTCGACATCCGCCTCGAGGTCCGGGACGGCACCCTCGCGTTCACGGTGTCCGACGACGGCTCCGGCTTCGTGCCCTTCTCCGGCACCGGCACCGGGATGCAGAACATGCGGGACCGGCTGGAAGCGCTCGCGGGCTCTCTGGCCGTGGTGTCCGCCCCGGGGACGGGCACGGCGGTGTCCGGCGAGGTCCCGCTGCGGGGCCGGCCCCTCGGCCGGCTGCTGCCGTCACCTCGCTCCGCGCCGCCCTCGTCCGCGGGCGGCTGACGTGCGGCCCGCCCGGCACGCCTGGGCCGTCGTCGTGGTCGTCGTGGCCCTGGCGGGAGCCCAGGCGTTCCTGCTCGCGGCGGCCGGCGTCCCGATCCTGTCGGCCGCGTCCGTGGGCGAAGGCTTCCCCGGCATCCCGCTCGCCACCGTCGTGGGGGCCCTCGTCGGCGCGGCCATCCTCTCCCGGCATCCACGGCACCTCGTCGGGTGGCTGTTCTGCCTCGGCCAGCTCGGCGTGGCGATCGGTCTGACCGCCCGCGCCGCAGGCAATCTCGCCCTCGCCGAGGGCCGCTCCCCCACGATGGGGCGCATGGGCGAGTGGGTCGGCGACCTCCTCGGCGGCGTGTTCGCGCTGATGCTGCTCGCCGTCCTGCTCCTGCTGGCACCGAGCGGGCGGCTGCCGTCGCCTCGGTGGCGGCCGGCGCTGCTGCTCGCCGTCGGCTCCTACGGCGTCCTCGTCGGGACGCTGCTCACGCTCTCTCCGCCGTCGAGGATCAGCGACGCAGGTCAGATGCCCGCCACACCAACGGTCGAATGGCTGGTCGGTGTCGCGAACGCCGGCGTCTTCGCCGCGCTCGTGGCCGGCGCCGTGGCGGTCGTCGTCCGGCTGCGGCGGGCCCGGGGCGAGGAGCGACAGCAGATGCGGTGGATCGCGGTGGCCGCCGTGGGCCTCGCCGCGGTCCCGGTGGCGGCGCTCGCCGTCAACCTGACCGGCCGGCCAACACCACTGGTCCTCGTCGTCGCGCTTCAGGTGACCTACCTCGCGGTCCCGGTCGCCACCGGGTTCGCGGTGCTGCGCTACCGGCTCTACGACGTCGACCGCGTCATCGGGGGCGCCGTCGTGCTCACGGTGATGGTCGTGGTCGCCTCGGCCGGCTATCTCGTGGCCGTGGCGACCATAGGCCGGTTCGTGGAAGGCCGGAACAGGCCGTCCTGGCTCGCGCTCGCAGCCTTCGTCGCAGTGGTGCTCCTCCTGCAGCCGGTCCGGCGCGCTGCAACCCTGGCGGCCGACCGGCTGGTCTACGGGCCCCGCGCCGCCCGGTACGCGGTGCTCGTGGCGCACTCGGACCAGCTGGCGGACGCGGCCGCGGGCTCCTCCTTCCTCACCGGGGTCGCGGAGACGACCGCGCGCCTGATGGGGGCATCGTCCTGCCGGGCCGCGGTGCGGCTGGACGACGGCAGCGAGGTGAGCGCGGTCTGGCCGGTGGGCAGCAGCGGAGCGGAGCGTCCCGGCGAGGGCTGCCTGGAGGCCCCCGTCCGCCACGACGGCGGGGACGTCGGCCGGCTGGTCCTCGAGCTGCGTCAGCAGGCCGCGCCGTCGGCGTCGAGGAACCGGGTGCTGCGCGAGTTCTGCGAGCGCGCCGGGCCCGCGTTCGCCACGACCGGCCTCGAGGAGTCGCTGCGCGCCGGCGCCACCCGGCTCGCACGTGTGAACGCCGACCTCGCGGCGTCACGGCAGCGCCTGCTCGCCGCCGACGACTCCGGCCGCCGTCAGGTCGCCGCCGCCATCCGGGTGGGTGTGGTGAGCGGCCTGCGAGAAGTGCCGGACCGGCTGTCCGCCGTCGAGGCCGCGACGGCGGACGGTGCGTCCGACCCGGCGGCCGCCGTCGCCCTCGTCGACACCTGCATCGCCACGACCGCGGAGGCCCTGGACCAGCTGCGCGAGATCACGCGCGCGATCAGCCCTCCCATGCTCGCCCAGCGCGGGCTGCCCGCCGCCCTGCGCGCACGTGGCGGCCGAGTGCACCTGGACGATGGCACCGGCGCCCAGCGCTGGCCGCAGGACGTGGAGGCCGCGGCCTGGTTCTGCTGCACCGAGCTCCTGCGGGGGGCAGGGGGCGACGTCCGGGTCGTGCTCGGGTCGGACCCGGGCGCCCTGGTGGTGACGCTGACCTTCGCGGCGGGCGACGGCCCCGGCGGCGCGCAGCTGGAGGGGGCGGCCGACCGGGTCGAGGCGCTCGGCGGGACGCTCGCCCGGCAGGGGCGGGAGCTCAGGCTGACGTTCCCGGTTCGGGAGGAGGCGCGGCCGGGCCGCCCCCAGCCGCTGCCCACGCGCGAGTGAGGCTGCGGGGAGCCAGGCTCCCCTTCGGCAGGTAGGCCGCTGCCCCGCTCGCCGCGACGCGCTCCTCGGCGTCCTCGACATCCGCGCCCGAGAGGACGACGACGACGGGCGGGACCGGCAGCAGCCTCAGGAGCCGGGTGGCCTCCCAGCCGTCGACGCCCGGGAGGTGCACGTCCATGAGGACCAGGCCAGGGTGCAGCCGCCGGGCCAGCAGGACCGCCTCCTCGCCGCTGCCGGCGACCGCGGCCACCGTGAAGCCCGGGGTGGCCGCCACGACCGCCGCCGCCGCCCGCCGGAAGGGGTCCTGGTCGTCGACGATCAGGACCGCGGTCTGCGGCAGGGGGGGCCTCACCGCTGAAGGGTACGGAGCGGCGGGCTTCCCGCGCAGGGCAGCAGACCGGCCGGGCCGTGGTGTGGCCCGCCCCCGCCAGGGGTGCGGCTGGCACTCCCGCTCCCCGGGTCCCGCGCGAACAGGCTTGCAGCGTTCCCCTCCCTCCCGACGCTGCCGCAAGGAGCTCCCGTGACCATCTCCTTCACCTCTCTGACGAAGCGCTACCGGGGCGTGACGGCGGTCGACGACCTCTCGGTCGACGTGCAGCCGGGCCGGATCACCGCGTTCCTCGGGCCCAACGGGTCGGGGAAGACCACGAGCATGCGGGCCCTGCTCGGGCTCACCGTCCCCACCGCCGGCACCGCCACGATCGACGGCCGGCGCTACCGCGACGTGCCGCATCCGATGCGCGTCGTCGGGGCCGTGCTCGACCAGGGCCTGCACCCCAACCGCACCGCCCGCAGGCACCTGCGAATCCTCGCCCTGCAGGCGGGCGCTCCCCCGGGGCGCGTCGAGGAGATGCTCGACCTGGTGGGCCTGACGGCCGCGGCCGACCGGCGCGTCGGCGGCTACTCGCTCGGGATGCGCCAGCGGCTCGCGCTCGGCGGCGCCCTGATCGGCGACCCGGCCGCCCTGGTGCTCGACGAGCCCTTCAACGGGCTCGACCCGGACGGCATCTGGATGATGCGCGCGTTCCTGCGCACCTTCGCCGACGACGGCGGCACCGTCTTCCTGTCGAGCCACCTGCTCGCCGAGGTCGCGAACACCGCCGACGACGCCGTGATCATCAACCACGGCCGGCTCGTGCGGGCCGGCACCGTCCGCGACCTCGTCCGGCCGGGCGGCGTGGCCGTCACCACCCGCGACGCGGCGGCGCTCTCGGCGGCCCTGGTGGACGCGGGGGCGACGGTCGACCGAACCGGGCCGGACGGCCTGCTCGTCCACGGCGCGGACGGCGCCACGATCGCGGCCGCGGCCGTGCGGGCGGGCGCTCTCGTCACCGGGCTGCAGGAGCAGTCCGCGGACCTCGAGTCGGTCTTCCAGGCGCTCGTGCACGACTCCCAGGAGGTGCTGTCGTGACCACTCCGACGATCCGCATGACCTACCCGCTGCCCTATCGGCAGACGTACATCGAGTACCGCAAGCTCACCTCGACGCCGGCCCTCTGGGTCGCGTCCGCGGTGATGGTCGGCCTCGCCGTCGTCGGCCTGGTCACCAACGTCTTCCTGGCCGGGACCAACGGCCAGCCCGCGCTCGGCAGCACGGCGAACGTGAGCAAGTCGCTCTCGGTGTCCGCGGTCACCGGGATGACGATGCTCGTCCTGGGCATCCTCGTGATGGCCGGCGAGTTCCGGCATCGCACGATCCTCGCGACCTACCTCGGCGAGCCGCACAAGGGCCGGGTCCTCGTCGCGAAGCTCCTGCTCATGGGCGTGGCCGGCGCCGTCGCCGGCGCGGTCGTCTTCGGCCTCACCGTCGGCATCGCGATCCCTCTCTACGCCGCCAAGGGCGTGCACGACCTCCCGATCGACATCGGCCGGTACTGGCTGGGCGCCACCCTCGCCACCGGGTGCTACGCCCTGCTCGGGGTGGCCGTCGGCGCCCTGATCCGCAACACGGTCGGCGCGATCATCGGCGCCCTCGTCTGGGTGCAGGTGGTCGAGCAGCTGCTCCTGGCCAACGTCTTCCCCGAGCTCGCCAAGTGGCTGCCGACCGGTGCGGCCGTCGGCCTCACCGTTCCCGCGAACCCCGGGCAGGACGTGCTCTCCCCGGGCGTCGCGCTCCTCGTCCTCCTCGGATGGACGGCGCTCATCTCCGTCGCCGCGACCGCCGTGAACGCACGCCGCGAACTCCGCTGACCCACCCCCACCACCTGTCCACTGCACAAGAAGGAGCACCGCCGTGAACAACACCGAGATCACCCCTCGCACCCCGTCCCGACTCCGCCCGTCCTGGAGAACCGCCACCGCCGTCGCTGCTGCCGTCGTCGCGGGCACCGCGGTCGCCGTCGTGGCCTCCACCAGCAGCGCGGGCGCCGCCCCGAGCGCTCCCGCCAGCGCTGCTCCGAGCGTGGCCGCCGCCTCGCACCCGTCGCACCACCGGACAGTGCTGCGGTTCGGCGTGATATTCAGCGACCACTACGTCGTCGACGTCCTGCCGCTGCGCAAGAACAAGAACGACTACGGCATCGGGGACTACGCGCTCTTCAGCGACAAGCTGCTCGACCGCAAGGGCCACGTCGTGGGCACCGAGGCCGGATCGGGCCTGGTGACCAACGTCACCACCGGCCAGATCTTCTTCACCCTCGCCATGCAGGTGCCGCACGGGCAGATCACGGCCGCCGGGCTCTCCACGCCCGCCCCGTCGAAGGAGCTGGCTGTGACCGGCGGGACCGGGCGGTACGTCGGCGCGCAGGGGCGCCTCGACCTGGTGGAGCACGGCGACGGCACCGGGAGCCTGGTCATCACCCTCGTGCACTGAGCCCTCACAGGGTCTGGCCGACGGCAAGGCCCACAGCACCGGCGCCCTCAACGATGGGGGCGCCGGTGCGCCGTCGCTCTCGGCTGTCGTGAGCGCCGTGGTCGCTCATGCCACGCCGGCCGCCTCGTCCACCATGTCGGCCGAGCTTGATCCCCTTCTCGACCTCACTCGCGTTCCGGCCGCTTCTTCGCCCATGGACGGCGCCAAAAGCGGCCGGAACGCGAGTGACGAGCCCGGGCAGCGGCCGGAACGCGCGAGTGACGTGCCGGATCCGCGGCATCACCGTGCGGCCACCGCTCTGGGATGCTGCCGGGCGTGCGCGACGAGGACGAGGGCAGCGTCGACGTGGTCCCGATGCGGGCCGAGCACGCCGACCGGGTGCTGGCCGTCTACCAGCTCGGGATCGACGAGGGCGACGCCACGTTCGAGACGTCCGCCCCGAGCTGGGAGGCCTTCGACCGGGCGCACCTGCCCCTGCATCGCTTCGTGGCCGTGAACGCGGCCGGACGCGTGCTCGGATGGGTCGCCGCGTCACGGGTGTCCGACAGGTGCGTGTACGCCGGGGTGGTCGAGCACTCCGTCTACGTCCACCCGGACGCCCGGGGGCGCGGCGTCGGCAGCGCCCTGCTCGCCGCGCTCATCGCCTCCACCGAGGCGGCCGGCATCTGGACCATCCAGTCCGCGGTCTTCCCCGAGAACACCGCGAGCATCGCCCTGCACGAGCGCGCCGGCTTCCGCCGGGTCGGGATCCGCGAGCGCCTCGGCCGCCGGCACGGCCGCTGGCACGACGTCCTACTGTTGGAGCGCCGCCAGCTGACCAGCGGCCTCCCGACGCCGGGTTATCCTGGTGCGAACCGCTCCGGAGGACCTGGGGTCGCGCCATGGAGATCCTGCTCGCCGCCATCGTGCTGGCGGTGCTCCTGCTGCCCGCGGGGCTGCTGCGCGACGTCACGTCCTCCCTCGGCTGGGCGGACCAGGGCGGCTGGACGGAGCCCGTCGAGGCGCTCGACGACGCACCCGGGGTTCTCGACGACACGCCCGTGGACGACGGGATGCTCACCCTGACCGCGGTGCGGCGCCGCCTCGACAGGCTCGCGCAGGAGATCGCGCACATCGACGACGACGAGGGCCTGATGGCGCGCGCGTTCCGCAAGACGGTGGCCCAGATCGCCTACGAGGCGCTGCAGGAGGACGAGCTCCGGCTCGCGCAGGCGCCGTCCCTGCACGTCGAGGCCACGCTCGGCTTCGAGCTGGTGGACGAGCCCGTGGGGGCGTCCCAGGGGTGGGCCCGGTAGGTGACCCGAGGCGACGCCGGCTCCGCGCTGGCCGTTCTGCTGCTGCTGGCTGTCGCGGTCGTCGCCGACCGCGCCGCGCGCCTGGGGCAGGCCCGCCAGGTGTTCGTGGCGGGGGTGCGCGCGACGGTCCAGCTCGCCGTCGTGGGCGTGGTCATCGCGGCCGTCTTCCGTTCCCCCGCGCTGGCCCCGCTGTACCTGGCCGTCGTCCTCGGCGCGGCGTCGTGGACGTCGGCGCGCCGGCTCGGCCGCCGGCCACGGCTGGTCGCCATCGCCGCCGCCGCGATCGGCTCGGGTGCCACCTGCGCCGCCGCCGTGGTGTTCGCCTGCGGGGCACTGCCACTGTCCGCGCGGACCGCCGTCCCGTTCATCGCCCAGCTCGTCGGCGGGTCCATGACGGCCACCACCCTGGCGGGCCAGCGCCTGACGGACGCCGTCAGCGCGCAGTGGGCCGAAGTGGAGGCGTGGCTGTCGATCGGGGCGACGCCGGCGCAGGCGGTGGCGGGCATGGCCCGGCGGGCAGCGGGCCGGGCGGTCGTGCCGGCGATCGACCAGACCCGCAACGTGGGGCTCGTGGTGCTGCCCGGCGCCTACGTCGGCCTGCTCCTCGGGGGTGCGTCCCCGGTGGAGGCCGGCCGGGTGCAGCTGCTCGTCCTCGTCGGGCTGCTCGCCGCGGAGACGGTCGCCGCCGTCGTCGTGACCCGCCTGCTCGCCCCGGCCCTGGGCGCGCTGCGACCGCCGGAGCGATGATCAGGGACCGTCGCGGCGGGCGAGCAGGTACGCGCGGACGGCGGCGTCGTCGGTGAGGGCGATCGCCGTGTCGTAGGCGACGACGGCGTCCTCGGGACGGCCCGCCGCGGCCAGCAGGTGGGCGCGGGTCGCCCAGTACGGCTGGAACAGGTCCATGCCGGGTCGCCCGACGAGGGGCTCGAGGGCCGACAATCCGGCGTCCGGCCCCTGCACCCGGCCGACGACGCCGGCGAGCGCGACGTGAGCTCCCAGCGACGGTGCCACCAGGACGAGCGCGCGGTACAGCGTGAGCAGGGCGGCCCAGTCCGTCGTCCCCGACCGTGCCCGCGCGCAGTGCACAGCCTGGATCGCGGCCTCCAGGCGGAAGCGGCCGGGCGGACCCGACCCGGCCAGCGCGGACGAGCGCCGCAGGTAGGACTCCCCCTCCGCGACGAGCGCGGCGTCCCAGTCCCGTGGGTCCTGCTCGTCCAGCGGCACGTACTCACGGCCGGGACGTCGCCGTGACGCGGAGAGCGTCACGAGTGCGGCCAGCGCCCACGCCTCCGGCTCGTGCGGCACCAGCGAGGCGAGGAGGACGGCGAGGTACTGCGCCTCCCCCTCCAGCTCCGAGCCCGCCCGCTCGAGGGCGTGGCAGCCGTAGACGGCCTCGAGGACCGCGGGCAGCCGCTCGGACAGCGCCTCCCGCCCGGGCAGTACGAAGGGGATGCGGGCGTCCCGGATCCGCCGCTTCGCCCGCACCAGACGCTGGGCCATCGCGGCCGGCGGCACGGCGAAGGCCCGGGCGATCCGCGCGGCCTCGATGCCGAGCACCGCCTGGAGCATGAGGGGGGTCCGCGCCGCCGCGTCGATGGCCGGGTGGGCACAGACGAGCAGCAGCTCGAGCCGCCGGTCGGGAACGGCGTCCGGATCGATCTGATCGAGAGGGTCGTCGAGCGGGGACACCGCCACCTCCGCGAGGTCGTCCAAGGGCGCCCAGGACCGGTGAGCCGGCGAGCGCCACGCGTCGCGCTGCCGGTTCCGCGCGACCGTAAGGAGCCAGCCGTCGGGATTGCGCGGCACCCCGTCGACCGGCCAGGTGACGAGGGCCTGCTCGAAGGCCGCCGACAGGGCGTCCTCGGCCAGGGCGAGGTCGCCGGACCGGGCCGCCAGCAGCGCGACGAGCCGCCCGTACGAGGTACGGGCGGCCCGCTCGGCGGCCTCGGCTGCAGCCGTGCTCACAGGAGCATGCTCACGCGTTCGGCCGCCACGCCCCGTCGCCGTAGAAGAGGGCGCCCGGCCGCACCTCCACCGCGCCCCAGGCCACGGACGGCGCCTTCGCCGCCCACTCGAGCGCGGCGTCGAGGTCGGGCACGTCGATCACGAAGGTCCCGCCCAGCTGCTCCTTCGTGTCCGCGAAGGGGCCGTCCTGCACCTGCAGGCTCCCGTCGACGAGGCGCACGGTCGTCGTGCTCACGGAGGGCTGGAGCACTTCGGCGGCCAGCAGGACGCCGGCGGCGTCGAGCGCGCTCGCGTAGCTGCGAAAGGCCCGCTGGCCCTCCTCCAACGCCTCCGCGCCGAGGCTCTCGGGGCTCATCTCGGGGTAGTGCAGCAGCAGTGTGTACCGCATGATCGTTCCCTTCCTCCACGGGGCCGTCCGCCCCTCGTACCACCATGACGTTCGGGGACGGCTCCGATCGACAACCCGGCGGCTAGCCCGGCTAGTCACGGCCGGGCTACCCAAGATGCTCCTTCGCGCGTCTGTCCACGGCGGGGGCACGGGGGCGAGGGTTGCCGCATGGCCCCGGCGGCCCGCTCCCGAGGGAGCCGGCGGGGTTCCGAGAAGCAGCAGGGCCGGCGACGCCGCGCACCGTGCCGTCGCCGGCCCTGCTCAGAACCCAGCTCAGGATGGGCGCGGCCGGACGGGTCTCACCGGACGTCAGGGTGTGTCGCAGAACCCCGCGGGGAGGGCGGGGCGTTCTCGTCCACCGACCGCTGCCCCCTGAGCGCGGGACTGGCGATGGCCGTTCCGGTGGGCCGCCGACGGCCATCGCCACCAACTCCCGGCGCCGCCGCCGCGCCGCCGCTCCCAACAGCGGGGCGGCGCCGGGAGCACGTCCGCAAGGCTCAGGGCGCCAGGTCGCACCAGATCGTCTTGCCGCGCTCGTGCGGGTCGTAGCCCCAGCGGTCCGCGATCTGCTCGACGAGCAGCAGGCCGCGCCCCCCGAGGGACTCGGTCGCCGGGTGGTCCAGCGGCAGCGGTCGCGCGTCGCTCACCTCGATCCGCAGCCGGCGCCCGTCCCAGGTCATCGAGACCGTGAACAACGTCCGGGCGTGCCGGACGGCGTTCGTGGTGAGCTCGGTGACGACGAGCTCGACGCGCCAGGCCAGCGGCTCCAGGTGCCACAGCTGCAGGACCCGCCGGACCTGGCGGCGCAGATAGGGAACACGCTCGGGTTGCGGCTCGACGCTGGACAGCACCCATCGCGCGAAGCCGTCCATGACCAGGCGGCCGTCGGGGAGCGCGCTGTCCACTCGGCGGGCGACCGCGGACTGCGGCAGGTCTCCGCCGGAGGGCGGTGTTGACGTCACGCGCTCGCTTCCCTCCTTCGGAAGTCGGCCCCGCAGCAGCGCCAGCTGGGATGCATGCACTCGCCATAGGTATGCGCAGGCCATACCCGCCCCATTCACCCCCAAACGTGGGGGGTCACGAGCCGGAGCACGCTTCGATCGTGGTCGCCCGCCGCCACAGCTCGTCGAGCCCGGGAACGCGGACGTCGAGGGTGCGCTGCGTCCCGTCCGCGGCGGTGACGTCGACCTGCACGCTCGGGGCCTGGGGCGCCCGGACGTCGCAGTCGGCGGTCAGCGCGAGCGGCATGTTCCCGGTCTCGCCGGGAGCCAGCTCGAAGGGGTAGATGCTGGCTTCGCCCCGGAAGGTCCGGGTCAGCCCCGCGCCGTCGCCCTGGACCCGTACCGCCCGGATGGTGATCGACGCCCCGCCCTCGTTCAGGGCGACCGTCGACAGCCGGATCACGCGCCGGTTGCCGAGCCGCCGGTTGAGCAGGCCCCCGCCGGCCTCCCCGAGGGCGACGCTCACTGTCGTCCTCGCCCGCTCGCGCGTGCTCTCCACGACGTGCACGAGCGCGCCGCCGAGCAGCGCGCTCGTCACGGCGATCATCACCCCCGGCCGCGCGGTCGTCCACCGCGCCCGCCACCGCCCCCCGGCGCCGGCGGCGTCGAGGCGCGCAGGGACGCCGACTGAAGGGCCGCCGCCCCCACCCGAGGCGCTCTCCTCCCCGGCGGCCTCGTCGAGGTCCAGCTCCGCGACCGGTTCGTCGTCGAGCTCGACCTCGGCGGCCTGCGTCTCCTCGTCCACCGCCACTGTTCGAGCATCCGTCGCGGGCGGCGCTGCGGCAACGGGAGGGGCCGTCAGCGGCGGCAGAGCGAGGGATCGAGGGTGCGGCCCCAGAGCGACCCGAGGTCGGGGATGGTGACGTCGACGGGCCGGCCGGCGCTGCCGTCGTCCGGAGCGACGACCAGGGTGATCCGGGGCACCGGGCGCACCGCCACGGCACAGTCCGACGTCAGCGTGAACGGCAGCTGCATCGGCTCACCCGGGGGCAGGTGCAGCGGGAACTCGAGGAACATGTAGCCGGTGTCCTCGCCCAGGCCGGCTCCCGGTCCGCTCACCCTGATCGCGCGGACGAGCAGCGGCGCGGAGGTCTCGTTGACGACGACCGCCGGCACCGACACGCTGATCTTCCCGTCGGCGGACGACAGCGGGTCGACGTCCGGCGGCCCGTAGGCGCCGAAGCTCACCCGCACCGGCGGGACGGGCGCGGCCGCCGGCAGCGGGGCTGCCGCGGGTGCGGGGTCGGGCGTCCCGGCCGGGAGCCACGCGTGCCCGAGCAGCACGCCCACGGCCAGGCCCGCCGCCGCCCAGGCCAGGCGGCCCGGGAGCGGCGACCTGCCGGACGGCGACGCGCGGGCGCGCCGGCCCGTCGTTCCCGGGCGCGCCGGTGTCGTCGAGGTCGAGCTCGACGTCCCCGGGCGTGCCGGCAGGCATACGACGATCATCGCAGCGGTGCACCGCCGGGACAACGGGGCGGCATACTCCCTCGCCATGACGACCCAGCCCTCCCGCGGCGTGGACCGCGGCCGGCTCGAGGCCCTGCTCGAGCGGAGCGCGCCGCCTACGCGGCGGCCCACCCCCGGGCGGCGACGCTCTTCGCCGCCGCCGGCCACCTCTTCGGGCACGTGCCGATGACGTGGATGGGCAAGTGGAGCGGCGGCTTCCCGCTGTACCTGGAGCGGGCGACGGGCAACCGGATCCTGGACGTCGACGGGCACGAGTACGTCGACTTCGCCCTGGGCGACACCGGCGCGATGGCGGGCCACAGCCCCGAGGCGACCGTCGAGGCGGTGGTCGAGCGGGTGGCGCGGCGCGGCGGGCTGACCACGATGCTGCCCGACGTCCGACGCGGAATGGGTGGGCGCCGAGCTGGAACGCCGGTTCGGGCTGCCGCTGTGGTCGTTCACGCTGTCCGCGACGGACGCGAACCGGTGGGCGCTGCGGATCGCCCGGCTGGCGACCGGGCGGCCGAAGGTGCTCACCTTCGCGTACTGCTACCACGGCTCGGTCGACGAGGCCTTCGCCGTTCCGGGACCGGACGGCGCGGCGGTGGCGCGGGCCGGCAACGTCGGCGCGCCCGTCCCGCTCGAGCTGACGACCCGGGTGGCGGAGTTCAACGACCTGGCGGGCGTCGAGGAGCAGCTGCGGCACGGCGACGTCGCCGCCGTGCTCACCGAGCCCGCTCTGACCAACATCGGCATCGTGCTGCCGGAGCCGGGCTTCCTCGACGGGCTGCGCGAGCTCGCCACCCGGTACGGCGCGCTGCTGATCATCGACGAGACCCACACGTTCTCGGCCGGGCCGGGCGGCGCGACGGCGGCGTGGGACCTGCAGCCCGACCTGTTCGTCGATCGGCAAGAGCATCGGGGGCGGCGTCCCGTGCGGCGCCTACGGGCTCACCCACGAGGTCGCCGCCGCCGTCGCCGCGCACCCGGAGGCGGACCTGGTGGACGTCGGCGGGATCGGGGGCACCCTGGCCGGCAACGCCCTGTCGGTGGCCGCGATGCGGGCGACGCTCGAGCACGTGCTGACCGCGGAGGCGTTCGACCGGATGAACGCGCTCGCCACGCGGTTCGAGGCCGGCGTGCAGGACGTCATCGACGCCCGCCGGGCTGCCGTGGAGCGTCAGCCGGCTCGGTGCCCGGGCCGAGTACCGATTCGCCTTCCCCGCGCCACGGACCGGATCGGAGTCGGCGGCCGCGGCCGACGAGCAGCTCGACGAGTACCTGCACCTCTACCTGGCCAACCGGGGAGTCCTCCTCACCCCGTTCCACAACATGGCCCTGATGTGCCCGGCGACCACGGAGGAGGACGTCGATCTGCACACCCGCCTCTTCGGGGAGGCCGTCGCCGCACTCGTCACGGGCAGCACGGCCAGGCGAGGCAGCACGGCCAGGTGAGGCAGCTCCCGCTGCCGGCGGCCTTCGCGCTCGAGGGCAGGGTCGCCCTCGTCACGGGAGCGGGCTCCCCGGACGGCATCGGCTTCGCCACGGCGCGGCTGCTCGCGGACCTCGGCGCCGCGGTCGCGGTCGCGGCGACGACCGACCGGGCGCACGAGCGCGCCGGGGAACTGCGGGTCGCCGGCGCCCACGCGGTCGGGGTGGTCGCGGACCTCACCGACCCGGCGGCGGCCGCGGACGCCGTCGCCACGGCCTCGGCCGCTCTCGGGCCGGTCACCGTGCTCGTGAACAACGCTGGAATGACCAGCACGGCCGCGCCTGCCCTGGACGACGGCGCCGAGTCGGGCACCGTGCTCGACATCGACCCGACCGCGTGGCGGCTGGCCCTCGCGCGCAACCTCGACACCGCCTTTATGGTGACCCGGGCGGCAATGCCCGGCATGCTCGCCGCCGGTTGGGGGCGGGTCGTCCTGGTCGCCTCGGTGACGGGCCCCGTGATGGCGATGCGCGGCGAGGCCGCCTACGCCGCGGCCAAGGCCGGGATGGTGGGCCTGGTCCGTGCGCTCGCCGTGGACCATGCCGCCGCTGGAGTCACCGCCAACGCCGTCGCGCCGGGATGGATCGCGACCGCCAGCCAGACGGCCGGGGAGGCGCGGCAGGGCGAGCTCACCCCGGCGGGCCGCAACGGCCGGCCGGACGAGCTGGCCGCCGCGATCGCCTTCCTGTGCTGCCCCGGCGCGTCGTACGTCAACGGGCAGTGCCTCGTCGTGGACGGCGGCAACGCGATCGCGGAGGAGCGGGGCTGCTGACAGTTGCATGTCAGCATGCGTCGGGTCCGATCCCGCGAGAAGCTGCGAGAGTGTCCTCCCTCCCCTCCCTCGTGCTGCTGTTGATCTTTCTCGCGTGCGCCGCCGGCATCTGGGTGGCCGGGGTCCAGCTCGCCGACACCACGGACGTGCTCTCCGAGCGCCTGCACCTCGGCTCCGCCCTGGGGGGCGTCGTGGTTCTCGCCATCGCCACGAACCTGCCCGAGATCGCCATCACGGCGAGCGCAGCGCTGGCGAAGCAGCTCGACGTCGCCGTCGGCAACATCCTCGGCGGCATCGCGATCCAGACGGTCGTGCTCGTCGTGCTCGACGCCGCCGGGGTGCGGCCGCGCAAGCCGCTGACCTACCTGGCCGCCTCGCTCACGCTGCTGCTCGAGGGCGGCCTCGTCGTCGCGCTGCTGCTGGTGGTCGTCGCCGCGACCCAGCTGCCGAGCTCGCTGATCGTGTGCCCGCGTGACGCCCGGCGCCCTGCTCATCGCGGTCCTGTGGGGCGTCGGGCTGCTGCTGGTGCGCCGCGCCGGGCAGGGCCTGCCCTGGCACGAGGGCGGGGACGCGCCCGGCGGCCAGGACAAGCCGCGCGGGCACTCCAAGGCGACCAAGGAGAACCAGGCGACGAAGCACGGCGACAGCACGGCTCGGACGGCGACGGTCTTCGGCGTCGCCGCGCTCGTCACGCTGGTCGCGGGCGTGCTCATCGAGCGCAGCGGCGAGGAGCTGTTCGGCCGGCTCGGGATGTCCGGCGTCGTCTTCGGTGCGACGGTCCTCGCCGCCGCGACCTCCCTGCCGGAGCTGTCGACGGGCCTCACCTCGAGCCGGATGGGCGACTACCAGCTCGCGATCGGCGACATCTTCGGCGGCAACGCCTTCCTGCCCGTGCTCTTCCTGGTGGCCACCGTGCTGTCGGGCCAGGCCGTCCTGCCGTCGGCACACGCCAGCGACATCTACCTCACCGCGCTCGGCGGCCTGCTCACCGTGATCTACATGGCCGGGCCTGGTGTTCCGGCCCCAACGCCAGTGGCTGCGGATGGGGCCGGACTCGCTCACCGTGCTCGTGGTCTACGTGCTCGGTATCGCGGGCCTCGTCTTCGTCAGCGGCTGAGGGCCCCTGCGCGCAGCCCTCCGCTGCTGCGCGTCGAGCCAGCACACCACGACGACATGCGGCACCGTCAGCGCCGCGAGCACCGACAGGTCCGCCGCGACGAAGGCCTGCCAGCCGCCGGCCGCGGCCCACAACGCCAGGACCGTTCCCGACGCGGCCGCCGTGGGCAGCGCCGCCGTCCGGGCGAAACGCAGCAGGGGCGGCCGCAGCCGGCCCGCCGCCAGGTCGGCGGCGTTGGCCGGGTCCTCGGCGAGCAGCCGGGCCGTGTGCCGGCCGCTGTGCCACGCGCCGAAGTAGGCACCGAAGAACACGGTCGGGGGGACGAGGATTGCCGCCACGCTCAGCAGCCCGAGCTCGGCGGCGGGTCCCCGCTGCGCGCGGGAGATCCGGACGGCGGCAGCCACCGCCACGAGAGCCAGGACGGCGGCCTCGCCGGCGCGGCTCGGCGCGGCCGGCAGCAGGCCCGCTCGATCCCGGCACGACGAGGGCGATGAGAGGTGCGACGGCGCCTCGGTGGTGCAGGAGCGGGAGAACGAGGACGGCGGCGCCGAAGGCCGCCGGCACCGAGGACGTCGACACCCGGTGATCGTCCTTGCCGCAGGTCGTGGAACGCGGTCTCCCCCGTGCCGAAGTGGGCGACGGAGAGGATCACGAAGAGGGCGAGCGCCGGCCCCGGCCAGGTGCGGAACGCGACGAGGACGACGAGGGCGAGCAGGGCGTAGGCGACGGCGACGCCGCCCGCCCGCGCCGCCGAGTGCCCGAGCCGGAAGCCCGGCACGAGGTGGTCGACGGCGCCGTGCGGGAGGCCGAGGAGCAGCCCGGCGACCAGGGGGATCCAGGCCGCCGAGCCCCATCCGCCCGGCCACGCGAGCTGAACGACGAGGACCGCGACCATGGCGGTCCGTGACACGGCGGCCGCGACGGCGGCGGGTCGCGAGGCGAGGTCGGGCGGCGAGGCGACGTCGGGAGGCGCGGGAACGCGGACGGGAACGGGAACTTCAGGGACGAAGAGGGGCATACCGACACCATGCCGGTCGTCCCGCGGCTACGCGGGGCGACCCCCGCCCGTCAGGTCAGAGCGACCAGGCGTCCGCCGCCGGCAGCCGGTGCACCATGGGCATCTCGCTCTGGGCGCCGTCCTGCAACGCGTCTGCGAAGGCCTGCAGCGCGGAGTGGGCCTGCGCGACCCTGGCCTTCGGCAGGCGCCGCACGACCTCGGCGATGTCGGCCCGGCGGCGGGCGATGACACCCTCGACGAGGGACTGGCCGGCCGGCGTCAGGCGGACGACCGTGAGCCGCCGGTCCTCCGGGCTCTTGTCCGAGGCGACGAGCTCCCGTCGCCCCAGGCGAGCGGCGATCCGCGTGGCCGTCGACTGGTGGACGCCGACGCGCTCGGCCAGCAGCGTCACCGGGAGGGGGCCGGTGCGGTGCAGGACGACCAGGGCGCGGAACTCCGCGAGGGTGAGCCGGTCGGCGAGGCCGTCCATGGACCTGACAGCGACGCCGATGAGGGCGCGGCTCGCCTCGAGCAGGGCGTCGGTGAGGATTTCGCCTTCGTCCATGGTCACCTCCTGCGCTGTGCGATCAGCCTAGGCGCAGGACGTCGGTGAGGGTACCAAGGGAGAAACGACAATTCCAGACTGTTATCAGACGAGTGCGGCGTGTGACGCTATCAGGGCGAGCCGGGGAAACCCGGACACGCCGGGGCCGCGTCCTTCGCCGCCAACCGAGCCCGGTCCGTTGTCGACCGGCACATCGGCGAGTGACGCGGCCCCCGACGTGTCCCCACCCCATTCCCTTCTCTCCCCGGCGATCAAGGAAAAGTTGGGGATCAAGGAAAAGTTTGGGATCAAGAACGCGCCTGCGCGGCGGCGAAGAGCCGGCGCACGTTCTCAGTCAGCAGACGTTCGGTGACGTCGGCCGGCACGCCGTGGCGCCGAAGGCGCGGCAGGAACAGTCGCGGCACATAACCGAGGCCGTTGCCTCCGTTGCGGGTCCACATGCTCTTGAGCGCCATGTCGTGGCTGAGGAGGAGCTGGTCCCCGTAGCCGTCGGCCACGAGGGCGGCGATCGCCGCCGCGGTCTGTTCCGGCGCCGGCGACTGCCCCTCCCCGGCGAAGAAGAAGGGCATGCCGACCATGTCGAACTCCAGCCGCACCCCGCGGTCCGCCACGGCCCGCTGGTACGCCCGGTCCTCGCCCGACGGGTCCATGTGGCAGAGCACCACGGCTGCCGGCTCCACACCCTCCTGATCGAGGACGACGTCGAGCACCTCGTGTGCGCGCCGCTGCCAGCCGGGCAGGTGGATCATCAGCGGCACGCCCACCCGCAGCTGCACCCGGGCGGCCGCGCGCAGGCACCTCTTCTCCGTCTCCGTGAACTGTGGGGACACCCCGATCTCGCCGATGACGCCGGGCCTGATCCCGGTGCCGCCGACGCCGTCCGCGAACTCCGCGAGCAGCTGCTCGTAGAGATCGTCCACGCTCGCCGCGGCGGTCCACTCGTCGTGCGATCCGTGCACGTACCAGCCGCACCCCATCACCACGTTGACGCCGGCCATCCGCGATATCTCGCGCAGCGCTGCTGGGTCCCTGCCGACGCTCGCCGGCGTGCACTCCACCACGGTCCGGCCGCCGGCCTCCACGAACTGGTTCAGCTCCTGTGCCATGGCGACCGGGTCGTCCAGGCGGGCGTTGTCGACGACTCCGTGCGGGTCGTCGGCCAGGAACCAGGCCATCGACGCATCGACCCGCGCGCCTCGCAATCCGCCGGCCTCTTCTCTGGGGGGCACTCCCCTCGAGCGGGTCCAGTCCACGTGCAGGTGCTCGTGCATGAGCGTCATGCCCAGTTCGTCCATCGAAACGGGCCCGTTCACGGTGCTCACCGTCGCGTCCATGGTCACCTCCTCCCGAGGATGGGATCAGGCTAGGGCGCCCCTTGATCCCAAACTTTTCCTTGATCCCCAACTTTTCCTTGATCGTCGGGGGGCGGGAAGGGGAGGGCAGGCGGGGCGGGGAGGCGGGGCGGGGCGGGCCCAGCTGGCCGCCGAGGTCATCTTCCTGACGCACAACGACCGGCTGCACGAGGTCAATCTCGGCTGGCACCCCGAGGCCGAGGAGCTGCTCTGGCGCCCGGACCTGCAAGAGCCGAAGCGCTCGCAGACGCGCGGCGTGAACGTCCGGTACCGAGCCGGCGCGAAGGGGGGCTACGTCGCTCAGCTCACCGAGCTCGCCGGCAGGATCCTGCCGGAATGCCGGATCCGCTACGCGTTCTGACCGAGCCTGGGAGCGGACGCGGCCGGCGCCGCCGCCGGCGCGGCCGAGACGACCGGCCGGGCCGGCCGGAAGAACAGCACCGTCACCGGGATCACGTAGGCCAGCCAGGCGAAGGCCTGCAGCCAGGTGGTCTCGGCGGTGAGGTTGAGGGTGCCGCGCAGCAGGGTGCCGTACCAGCTGTCCGGCGGAACGGCGCCGCTGATGTCGAAGGCGAGCGAGTTCAGCCCAGGCAGGACGCCGGCCTCCTGAAGGTCGTGCACGCCGTAGGCGAGCACGCCGGCGGCCACGATGATGAGGGCCGCGCCCGTCCACGTGAAGAACTTCGACAGGTTGATGCGCACGGCCCCCTTGTAGAAGAGGTAGCCGAGCACCACCGCGGTGAGCAGCCCCAGGGTCGCCCCGACGACCGGCTGCACCCCCTGCCCGGTCGACTGCACCGCGGACCAGATGAACAGGGAGGTCTCCAGCCCCTCCCGGCCCACGGCGAGGAACGCCGTCAGGGCGAGGGCGCCCGCACCGATCGCGAGCGCCGTGTCCACCCGCTGGCGCAGCTCCTTCGACAGGCCCCGCGCCGTGCGCCGCATCCAGAAGATCATCCAGGTGACGAAGACGACGGCGACGATCGAGAGCATCCCGCCGAACGCCTCCTGCGCCTCGAAGCTCAGGCTCTGCGAGGTGAAGGTCAGCAGGGCGCCGAAGGCCAGGCTCATCCCGACCGCCGCCAGGACGCCCACCCACACCGGGCGCAGCCGGTCCCCGCGCCCCGACTTGACGAGGTAGGCCACGAGGATGCTGACGACGAGCGCGGCCTCGAGGCCCTCGCGCAGACCGATCAGGTAGTTGGCGAACACGAGGTTAGGCTAGCCTAACCTCTCCTCCTGCTCGCAACCCCGCGTCAGGACTCAGTCCGTCCGCACGTGGTCGGAGTCGCTCCCGAGCGCGAGCGCGGTGTTGACGAGGCCGACGTGGCTGAAGGCCTGCGGGGTGTTGCCCAGCTGCCGGTGCGCGTGGGGGTCCCACTCCTCGCTGAGGAGTCCAACGTCGTTGCGCAGATCGAGCAGCCGCTCGAAGAGCTCCCGCGCCTCGTCGTGGCGTCCGGTCAGGGCGAGGGCGTCGGCCAGCCAGAAGCTGCACGCGAGGAACGCTCCCTCGTCGCCGGGCAACCCGTCGACGGTTCCGGAGTCGCCGTGGGGGTCGGCGTCCGTGCGATAGCGCAGTACGAACCCGTTCTCGCACAGGTCGTTCTGCACGGCCTGGATCGTGCCGCGCACGCGGTCGTCGTCCGGCGGCAGGAACCCGACGCGCGGGATGAGCAGCAGGGCGGCGTCCAGCCCCCGGGACCCGTAGTACTGCGTGAACGTGCCGCGGTCGGCGTCGAACCCCTTCGCGCACACCTCCGCGTGCACGGCGTCGCGCGCCGCCCGCCACTTGTCGAGCGGCGCCGGGAGGCCCGAGCGCTCCGCCGTTTGGATCATCCGGTCGAACCCGACCCACGCCATCACCTTCGAGTGCACGAAGTGCTGCCGGGGACCGCGCACCTCCCACAGCGAGCTGTCCGGCTGCTGCCAGACGCTCTCGAGATAGTTGGTTAGCACCCGCTGCAGGCTCCAGGCGTCGTTCTCGTTCGAGAGACCGGCCTCGCGGGCCGTGTGCAGTCCGTCGAGCACCTCGCCGTAGACGTCCAGCTGGAACTGACCGGCGGCCTCGTTGCCGATCCGGACGGGCGCGGAGTCCTCGTAGCCGCCGAGCCAGTCGAGCTCGGTCTCGGGCAGCCGTCGCCGCCCGGTGAGCGAGTACATGATCTGCAGGTCCGCCGGGTCACCGGCCACCGCCCGGAGCAACCAGTCGCGCCAGGCGCGCGCCTCGCCGGTGTACCCGGCGCCCGCCAGCGCCTGCAGGCTGAAGGCCGCGTCACGCAGCCAGCAGTACCGGTAGTCCCAGTTCCGCGGCCCGCCGATCTGCTCGGGAAGCGACGTCGTCGCCGCCGCCACGATGCCGCCGGTCGGGGCGTACGTCAGCGCCTTCAGGACGAGCAGCGACCGGCGGACGGCGTCCGCGTAGCCGCCCTTGTAGGTGCAACGGGAGATCCAGTCGCGCCAGAACTTCTGCGTGTCGTCGAGGGCGTGCTCCGCCGTCACCGGCGTGGGCGCCCCGCCGTACGAGCGCTGCCACGTCAGCACGAACGGTACCCGCTCCCCCGCGGCGACCTCGAACTCCGCCACCGTGCGCTGGTTTCGCCCCTCCAGCTCGACCGGGGTGTCGAGCCACAGCGCGTCGGGGCCGGCCACCGCGTGCAACCTGCCGTGCGTCCGGCGGACCCACGGAATGACCTTGCCGTAGTCGAACCGCACCACCAGCTCGCTGGCCATGCGGACCCTCCCGCTCAGCCCCTCGACGACCCGCACGAGGTCGGGAGCCTTGCCGCGCGGCGGCATGAAGTCGAGCAGCCGGACGGCGCCGTCGTCCGTCTCCCACACCGACTCCAGAACGAGCGTGTCGTCGAGGTATCGCCGGCTGGTCGTCTGGCCGCCGACCTTGGGAGCGATCCGCCAGCGGCCCGCGTCCGGGCCGCCGAGCAGCGCCGCGAAGCACGAGGAGGAGTCGAACCGCGGCAGGCACAGCCAGTCGACGGAGCCGTCGCGGGCCACCAGGGCGGCTGCATGGAGATCGCCGACGATGGCATAGTCCTCGATCTTGGAGGGCGGTGTCTTTCCCCAGAGCTCGGCGGGGTCGTGGCCGGCATCCATACGGACCTCCTCCGCTAGTGATCGCAAGGATGGACTACCCAACCCGGGCCTCGGCAAGCACCTCTACTCTCGGCTGGAGGAGGTGGGGCCGCTGGACGCCGACATCATGGGGTTCGTCGTCGCGCACCGGACGCCGGCGTTGACGGGCCTCGCCGAAGCCGTCCAGACCGCCGGCGACAGCGGGCAGGTTGCCGCCGTTCTTGCATTCGCCGGGCTGGTGCTCGTCGTCGGGCTGCGCGCCTGGCGGGTGGGCGCGGCCGCCGTCCTGGCACTGGCCGTCGCGTGGGTCGTCGCCGAGGGCCTCAAGACGCTGGTGCAGCGCCCCCGGCCCGCGTTCGCCCTGATTCCGCTCGATGGTTCGGCCATGCCGTCGGGGCACGCCGCGCGCACCGCCGCCGTGAGCGTGGCGGTGCTGGTGGCCGCGGGCTGGTCGGCGTCCGGGGAGCGTCGTGCGCCGGCACTCGCACTGGCGTGGGCCTTGGTCGCCGTCAACGTCGCCGTCGGCGCCTTCATGGTCTATCTCGGTGCACACTGGCCCACCGACGTGATCGCGGGCTGGGCCCTCGGCGGCGCCGTCGGATGGGCGGCCGGACGGCTCGTCTCGGCGAGGGCGCGCTCCCGGACAGCCCCGCGGCTCGAGGGCAGGTAGGCGGCGTGGATCCGTCGGTCGGGCGGGCGGTGCAGGCGCGCCTCTACCGAGCGGGGGCGCTGGGCCGGCGTCCCGTGGTGCCGGTGCTCCCACGTCGGCTCGAACTCGCCGCCCAGCGCGCGATGTCGCGGCGCGCGTGGGCGTACGTCGCGGGATCCGCCGGGCAGCAGCGCACCGCGCGGGCCAACCTCGCCGCCTTCGGCCGGTACCGGCTGGTACCGCGGATGCTTCGGGACGTCGCCCGCCGCGACCTCGGCGTCGACCTGTTCGGGCGGCGCCTGCCGGCACCGGTGCTGCTGGCGCCGGTCGGCGTCCTCGAGCTCGTGCACCCGGACGCCGACAGCGCCGTGGCCCGCGCCGCCGCGGAGGCGGGCCTGCCGATGGTGATCTCGACGCAGGCGTCGCAGCCTGTCGAGACGATCGCGGCGGCGCTCGGGGACTCGGCGCGGTGGTTCCAGCTGTACTGGAGCCGGGAGCGTGATCTGGTGGCGAGCCTTGTCCGCCGGGCCGAGGCGGCCGGCTGCGAGGCGATCGTCGTCACGCTCGACACCCACCTGCTGGGCTGGCGGCCGTTCGACCTCGACCAGGGCTTCCTGCCGTTCGCGCACGGCCAGGGCATCGCGCAGTACACCAGCGACCCCGTGTTCACGGCGCTCGCCCGGGGCCGCGCCGCGGCGGGCGCCGCTCCGCTCGAGGGGCGGCCCGGACCGGGCGCCGTCCGCACCTTGCTGACGCTCGCCCGCACCCACCCCGGCGACACGCTCGCAAACCTTCGGGACCCGCTGCCGCGCGCCGCCGTCGAGACGTTCCTCGACGTGTTCTCGAATCCCTCGCTGACCTGGGATGATCTCGCTTTCCTGCGCTCGGTGACCTCGCTGCCGGTGCTGGTGAAGGGGGTCCAGCACCCGGCGGACGCCGAGCTCGCGCTGCGGGCCGGTGTCGACGGGATCGTCGTGTCGAACCACGGCGGCCGGCAGGTGGACGGGGCGATCGCGTCGCTCGACGCGCTGCCGGGGGTGGTGGCGGCTGTCGCCGGCCGGATGCCCGTGCTGTTCGACAGCGGGGTGCGCGGGGGCGCGGACGTCGCGATCGCCCTGGCGCTCGGCGCGACCGCGGTGCTCGTCGGGCGGCCGTACGTGTACGGGCTCGCGCTGGCTGGAACGAGAGGCGTGGTGGCCGTGCTCGAGCACTTGCTGGCCGAGCTCGACCTGGCGCTCGGGCTCACAGGGTGCGCGGCGATTGGTGAGCTCTCGCGGGACATGCTGGCCGTGGACGGCTTGCCGAACTGACATTGCTTTCATGCATGACATGTCATATCTGCACGGGATGTCGCTCACGCTTTCTTGTCGCGGCGGGATTTGCGGCTGGTGGTCGGCCGGCCACGTTCAGTTGTACTTCGGAACCCTTGCTGGAGCATTCCTCTTCCCGTAGTATTCGTACAGGTGTTCGACTCGCGGGGGCGGGGGGCTCGGGTGGGCGGGGATGGTCGGGGGGACAGGAGTTCCAGCGGCGCGTCTGCGCGCGCTGGCAGTGGCGACGGGGCCGGCGTCTCCTCTGCGGACCTCGTCGCGGCACTGTCGGGCCCGCCCGGGGTGGAGTCGGCGTGGGCGCTGGCGGAGGGCCTGGAGTCGGGGGCGGCGGCGGGGTGGGACGTCCTGGAGCGGCGGGTCCGTGTGTTTGCGGCGCAGCAGCGGCTGGCCGGATGGTTGACGTACGGGCGGCTGATGGAGGTGGCCCGGTGGCTAGCTGCCTGGCGGGCCGACCCACCGGTCAGCAGCGGCCTGCCCGACGAGCCCGAGCACGCGCAGGAGCCCGCGGATCTGTCGGATCCGGTGGCGCGGGCGGCGATGCAGGATCGGTTGGAGGGGGTGGCGGACGGGTACGAGCGGCGTCACTACCGGGTGTTCGGGTATCCCGGGACCGCACGCCAGTGGGCCGAGGAGCTCGCCGAGCCGCTGGTGGCCAGCGAGCTGGCGGTCGCGGCCGGGCTGGCGCCGACAACCGCGCGGGCGTGGGTGCGGGCCGCCGAGGCCCTGTTCATCGATGGTCGGCTCCCCGGGTTGGCGCGGCTGCTGGAGGCCGGCTGGGTGGACTGGGCGAAGGCCAGGCTGTTCGTCTGGGAGACCGCCCACCTGGACGCCCCGCTCGCCCGCGCCGTCGACGCGGTCGTCCTGGGCCGGATCCCCGACGCCGGCCGGCTTGTCGGGATCGACGTGCTGGACGTGCTGGCGGACCCGGCCGCGCCCGGCACCGGCGTGCCGGTGATCGCCCGGTGGACCCTGCAGGAGCTCAAGGACGCGATCCGGGCCGCCATCCTCGAACTGGACGCCGCTGCTGCGGCGAAGCGCTCGCAACGGGCCCGCCGCGAGCGGCATGTGCGGGTCGGCGAGAACGAGGACGGCACCGCCGACCTGACCGCGAACCTGCCCGCCGAGGCGGCCGAGGCCGTGTTCACCTCCCTCACCGCGGCCGCCAAGGCGGCCAAGGCCACGGGTGACCCGCGCACCCTGGACCAGCTGCGCGCCGACGAACTCGTCCACCGCGCCACCCGCGGCGTCCACCCCGACGAATACCTACCCCCTGACGCCACCACCACTGCCAACGCTGGCGCGGATTCCGGCGCCCATTCCTGCGCGGGCTCCGGTGTCAAGCCAGATGTCGATTCCGGTGTCAATTCCGCTGTCGACCCCGATGTCGATTCCGCCGATCCCGCATCGGATCCGGCCGCATCCGTTCCGGACCCCGACGCCGGCCCTTGTGCCGATTCCCGCGCTGATTCCGCCGCTACTTCCGATGCCGCCGAGCGGGGGCGCACTCTGCCCGCGGATGTCGCGCGGTGTGCGTGTGGGCGGGCGGTGCCGGTGGCGGTCGTGCCGTCGTTCACCGCCGCGTTCGCGGGGGCGCCGACGAAGAGCACCCTGGTCTCGTTGACGATGCCGCTGACCACGTTCCTCGGCCTGGCCGATCAGCCGGGGCGCCTGGACGGGTACGGCCCGGTCGCCGCCGGCCTGGCCCGGCGGATCGCCGCCGACGCCGCCCGGGAACAGCCGGCGTTCACGGCCTGGCGGTGCATCATCACCGACGACACCCACGGCACCGTGCTCGGGGTCACCGACCCGATCTGGACCCCCCGGCACGACCCGCCACCCCGGCTGACCCGCCTCGTCACCGCGATGGAACCGGTCTGCGTGTTCCCCGGCTGCCGCCAACCCGCCCACCCGGCCGGCCGCTGCGATCTGGACCACCGCATCCCCTACCACCCCGACGACCCGGCCGGGCAGCGCGGCGGCGGCCGGACCTGCTCCTGCAACCTGCAGGCGCTCTGCCGAACACACCACCAGCAGAAGACCGCCGGCGCCCTACACGTGCGCGCGGTCAGCCGCGAGGAGGACCCCACCACCCCCGCCGGCACCCTGGAATGGACCCTGCCCTCCGGGGTGACCTGCCGCAGCCACCCCCACATCGCCGACCCCGGCCCGATCCCCACCACCGGACCCAACGCCCACCCGAACGTAGTCGCCGCCATCACCCACCTCGCCGCCCAACGCGCCCACGAACGGGCCCGGCAGGCCGCCCACGCCGCCGAACACCCCGACCGCCCACCGCTCGACGACGACACCGCCGACACCCCCGCCACCGCCACCGGCACCGGCACCGGCACCGACCCCAGACACGACACCGACTGGGCCGACCACGCCTGGCAACGCTCCCGCGCCACGGCAGCCCAAGCCCGCGCCGACGCCGAACGAGCCCGCACCGACCAAGCCGCACGCGACGCCGAACGCGAAGCCGCGGCCAACCAGCCCCCGCCCTTCTGAAAGGCGGGGTCCGACGTCAGAGACGTGCTGGCGGCATCAGCAGCTCGGTGCCCGGGCCTATGCCGAAGGCACTGAGGAGGCCATCGGCTCCCAGGCCGATGTCGGGCAGGCCCGTCCAGGCGACGTCGGCTGCGGCCGCGTGCTCGCTCGAGCGAGGCCGGCGTAGCCGCCGCACCAGGGGGACGTGCGGGTACGGGCGCAGCGGGGCGTCCGCGGGCAGGCCGGCCCGGGAGCGGGCGACGTCCGCAGCCCGGCCGAGTCCGCCGAGCTCGTCGACCAGGCCTCTGCTCAAAGCGTCCGCCCCGGTCCAGACCCGGCCTCGGGCGACCTGGTCGACCTGCTCCGTCGTCATGCCGCGCCCGGCGGCCACCTTGCCCACGAAATCGGCGTAGATCCGGTCGAGAGTGTCCTGTAGGTGTTGCCACTCCTCGTCCGTGTACGGCGTGCGCACCGAGGACATCCGGGCGTGCCGGCCGGCGACCGCGGCGTCCGTGCCGATCCCGGCGCGCCCCAGCAGTTCGGCGACGACCGGCTTCCCACCCAGTACACCGATCGAGCCGGTCAGAGTCGCCGGCAGCGCGACGACGTGGTCGGCACCGCACGAGATGAAGTACCCGCCGGACGCGGCCAGCGCGCCCATGGAGACGACGACCGGCATGCCGCGCGCCCGCAGGACGCCGATCTCCGCCCACATGGTGTCCGACGCGACGTACGAGCCGCCAGGGCTGTCGACGCGCAGCAGCACGGCCCGCACCGACTCGTCCCGTCCGGCGGCGCGCAACGCGGCGGCGAGCGTGTCCGAACCGAGCGCGGGACCTCGGAGCCCGCGCCCGCTGCGGCCGAGCCTGATCTCGCCGACGGCGTGGACGAGCGACACGACGCCCTCACGGCGGCGCTGCCAGCGCTGGAGAACCACCTCGACGGGGCGATGGTGCCGTCGGTATGCCGTCACATAGCGGAGAGCCACCTCTCCCCCGGCGTGCCGGCGCGCCGCCGCGTAGACCTCGTGGCGGTACCCGAGCCGGTCGACCAGCCCGGCGGAGCGGGCGTCCGCAGCCGGGACGGGGGCGCGCTCGACCACGGCCCTGACGGCGTCCGGGGCCATTCCCCGGCCCGAGGCGACCGCCACCACGACCTGCTCCTGCGCCGAGTCGGCCAGCGCTTGCGAGGCCTCCCGGTGAGCGTCGGTGAAACCCGTGCGCAGCAGGACGTCCGCTGCGTTCTTGTACTCGCGGCGCTGGCCGAGCTGCGGCTCGACGCCGGCCTTGTCGAGCAGGCCGCGCAGGAAGACAGCCTCCACGGCGACTCCCGTGACCGCGACCTCCCCCGACGGCTGCAGCCACACCTCGTCGAAGGCGGCAGCGAGCAGGTAGGACGGCGTGCCGGGCCCGCCCTCGCCGAACGTCTCGGCCCACGCCCAGGTGCGCTTGCCCGCCGCGCGAAAGCGCCGGACCGCCTCGGCGAGCTCCTGGGCCTGTGCGAGCCGCAGCCGGCCCGCGCCCCCGAGCTTGGCCACCAGGCCGTGGACGTCGGGATCCTCCGCCGCATCCGCCAAGGCGTGCAGGACGCCGGACGGCGTGGGTGTGCGCGCCCCCTGCACGCGGCCGAGAAGATCCTGCGGCGGCGCGACCGCGAGCCCGCCGGTGAGGTCCAGCTCGAGCAGCAGACGAGTCATGGCGCCCTCCCGCGTCCGAACCTAACGGCGGGAGCGGGGCAGCGCGCTCCGGAAGGCGGGCAGGTGCTTGGTCGCCTCGCGGCGCGACAGCGGGCTCAGCCGGTCACCGGCGGCCTCCACATAGGCGGTGACCCAGGCGGGGTCGGTCCGGGCAAGGTCGCGCAGAGCCCACCCGATCGCCTTCCTGAGAAAGAAGTCGGGGTCGGCGAGGTTCGCGTCGAGGCAGTCGGCGAGCAACGCTCGGTCGGTCCGGGCGCCGGCCCCGAGCTGGCAGAGGATGGCGGCCCGGCGCACCCAGAGGTCATCGTCTCGGCTCCAGGCGCGGACGACGGCCGCCGCGGGCGGCCCGGCGGCGAGCAGCACCGCCCCGACGGCGTGCGCCAGCTCGTCCACGAGGTCCCACCAGGCGCCGGTCAGGACGAGATGCCGGTACAGCTCGAGGCTCGAAAGGTCCTGGTATGCGGCCGCGACCGGGCTGCGCACGAGCGCCAGGGCGGCGTAGCGCTCCTCACGGTGCGAAGCGCCGTCCCACAGCTCGAGCACCGTGTCGTGCCACGTCTGCCGGTCCGGGGGCGGGTGCGCGGCCAGCTCCGCCCGGGCCATCCGCCGCACCTCCGGCACGGGGACGCCGTGGAACGGCATCGCCGACTTCATGTAGGCCTGCGCGCCCCTGGCCCGGACCGGGTCGCCCGCGGCTTGCGAGCGCGGCCCGGACGGCGACGACGAGGGCCTGGTCAGCGGTCATCGACGGCGCCGCGAGAGGGCGACGCCGAGCAGGCAGACCAGGCCGCCGACGACGGCCGGCACCGGCGGCACCTCCCCGAGCAGCGGCCACGCGGCGAGGATGGCGATCGGCGGCACGAGGTAGGTGGTGACGCCGAGCCGGCCGGCGTCCATCCGGGCCAGCGTGTACGCCCACGTCGTGAACGCCAGGGCCGTGGGGACGAGCCCGAGGTACACGAGCCCCGCGACGGCGCCGGTCCCGGCCTGGCCCGTCTCACGGATCAAGGTGGGCAGGAACGGCAGGCAGGCGAGGGTGCCGACGGCGCACGCCGTCCACGTCACCTGCAGCGCGGGCAACCGGCGCAGGGTGGGTTTCTGGCTCACCACCCCGACCGCGTACGTCGCGGCCGCGAGCAGGCAGAGCAGGACGCCGACGACGTCGGCGCCGGCCGCACGAGTGGTCCCCAGCCCGATGAGCACGGCCCCGCCGAACGCGACGGCGGCGCCGGCGAGCAGCGGCCGGGGAAAGCCCTCCCCGAGCACCGCCCCCGCGAGCAGCGCGATGAGGATCGGCCCGACGTTGACCAGCATCGCGGTCGTCCCGGCGTCGACCCGCCGTTCGGCCGCGTTCAGGGCGACGTTGTACACGGCGAACCACGCGAGGCCGCAGACGACGAGCAGGCCCCATTCCCGCCGGGCCGGGCGCACCCAGCGGCGACGGGTGAGGAGCAGCAGGCCGAGCGCGGCCGTTCCGAGCAGCAGGCGTCCGAGCGCGAGCGGGCCGGGTTCGTAGGTCCGGCCGACGCCACGAATGCCGACGAAGGCCGAGGCCCATGCCAGCACGGTCACGCTCATCGCGGCGAGCGCGCCGAGCGACGGCCGCCCCCGCCCCGTCAACGCGACCGGCCCGTCGGGCGCGCCCATCGGGGGCGCCATCGCGACGCGTGCGGTGGGTGCCGTGGTGTCGAGCTGCGTGGTCATGCCGCCGCCTCCATCGCCAGCAGCCGGCGCTTCACGTCGGGACCGCCCCGGTACCCGCCGGGCGCACCGTCGGAGCGCACCACCCGATGGCACGGGACGACGAGGGGAACCGGGTTGAGCGCGCACGCCGTGCCGACCGCTCGCACCGCACGCGGGCTGCCCGCCCGGGCCGCGAGCTCGGCGTAGCTGACGGTCCCCGCGTACGGCACCTGCGTCAGGCGCTCGAGCACCGCGCGCCGGAACCCGCGGGCCAGCCGCAGGTCGACCGGCACGTCGAACGCGTGCCGCCGTCCCTCGAAGTACTCCTCCAACTCGGACGCCACCGCGTCGAGCCGTCCGGGCGCGAGCAGCACCCGCGGGCTGACCTGAGCTGCGAGCTCGGAGAGCACGCTGTCGGCGTCCTCGGTCTCGAAGGCCACCCGCACCAGGCCCTCCGGGGTCGCGGCCAGCAGCAGCCGCCCGACCGGCGAGTCGATGGTGCGGTAGGCGACGTCGAGCAGCCCCTCCTCGTCCGCGCGGCGGGCGAGGGTGGCGCGCAGGTCGTCGAGGCGCACGGTCGTCGGGGTGGGAGAGCAGGCCGGGCAACAAGTGGTCGAGGTCCATCACACGCGCTCCTCGGAGGGTGTCGGGTAGCGGCGGCGCAGGGCCTTCACGCCGTCCGCCGCGTTGCGGCGCGCGGCCGCTTCGCTGGTGCCCATCGCGGCCGCGACGTCGGCGTAAGCCAGGTCGGCGACGTACCGGTACGCGACGGCCAGGCGCTGCTTGTCGGGCAGGGCGCGGACGGCGTCCCAGAGGTCGTCGTCGCGCATCGCCGGGCCGTCGGGCAGGTGGCCGCCGGGGCGCTCCGGCACGTCTGCGACCGGAACCGACGCGTGCGCGGGCTCGCAGGACGTCGAGCGCCTTGCGATGGGCGATCGTCACGAGCCAGGCGCGGACGTCGCTGTCGGGACGCAACCCCGGATAGGCGCGCAGGGCCGAGACGAAGGTCTCGGCGGCCGCGTCCTGGGCGTCGTGGTCCGGCAGCAGTGCGCGGCAGACCCGGAGCACGACGCGGGCGTGCTCGGTGACGACGTGCTCGAACGGGGGCAGGCTCACATCTGGTCAACGCCCGGGCGGGGCGAGCGTGTGAGGTCTGGCGGGCGTCATGTCTCGGTCATACCAGAGGCTGGACGTGGGGCCCTTCACCAGTCCATCCGGGCGGGAGGAATATCCGGTTTGCCGACCATGGTGACGGGGTAAACACCCGGCGTCGGCGATCCGAGCAGCGCGACCGCGAGCGCTGCGGGGCGATACGCCGGGCGAGGAGACGACGTGGCAGGTGGCTCGGGAGGGTCGAGGGCGCCAGTCACGGCAACGCTCCCCGCGAGGAGGACGCCATGTCTCCCCACGCCAGCAGCCGGAGCCCACCGGCACCGATCTCGTCGTCCTGTCGCACCTGCGCCGGGCCTTCGTCTGGCAGCGCCCGCAGCACCTCATCACCCGGCTCACCGCCGCCCGTGCGGGGGACGGCGGACGTATCTGGTTCGTGGAGGAGCCCTGGGCGAAGCCGGACGTCGACAGCCCCCGCCTCGCGTCGAGAGCAGCACGGGGACGTGACGCGGGTCTGGCTGCCCGTGGGGCCGAACACACCGTCCCCGGCACAGGCATACGAGGACTTCGGGGGTATGTCGTGCTTCACGCGGCGCGAGCCTCGGCGAGTTCGCTCAGGCGTGCGTCGCCGCGCTCGCCGAGCCCCTCGAGGACCGCGACCGGAAGCTGCGCCGGATCGAGCGGCGCTACCAGTGGGACGACATCGCCGGCCGCATCCACGCGATTCATGCAGGACGTGCTGTCGGCCTCCCGCCCGCTCACCGGCGGGTCGTCCACGGGGTGACGGCGTGACCGGGCAGCCCCGGATCGTCGTCGTGGGGGCCGGGCCCACCGGCCTCGGCGCCGGATACCGGCTCGCCGAGCTGGGCTACGACGACTGGGTGATCCTCGAGGCGAGCGATCGCGTCGGCGGCCTCGCCACGTCGTTCACCGACGAGGACGGGTTCACCTGGGACATCGGCGGCCACGTGATGTTCAGCCACTACGAGTACTACGACAGGCTCGTCGACCGGCTGATGGGGACGAGTACTCCACGCTCGAACCGCGAGGCCTGGGTGTGGATGGAGGACCGCTTCATCCCCTACCCGTTCCAGAACAACATCGGCGGCCTCGACCCGGCAGACCGTGCTCGAGTGCCTCGTCGGCGCGGTCGAGGCCGCGAAGAAGGCGGCGGTCGCCAAGGCGCTGGGCGACGAGCGGCGGCCCGCGAACTTCGCCGAGTGGATCCTGACGACGATGGGCGCCGGCATCGCCGAGCACTTCATGGTGCCGTACAACTACAAGGTCTGGGCGACGCCCGCCGAGCTCATGAACTACGTGTGGATCGGCGAGCGCGTGAGCGTGGTCGACGTCGAGCAGTTGCTGCGGAACGTCCTGATGGAGAAGCCCGAGAAGCAGTGGGGGCCGAACAGCACCTTCAAGTACCCCCTCCACGGCGGCACCGGGTTCCTCTACGAGGGCATGCGCGGCTTCGTGGAGCACAAGCTCGAGCTGAACACGCCCGTCGTCGCGGTGGACCCCGGCGAGAAGGTCGTGACCACGGCGGACGGCCGGCGCTGGCCCTACGACGTCCTGCTCTCGACGATGCCGCTGAACCACCTCGTCGAGCGCACCGAGGGCACCCCGGACGCGGTCCGCCGGGCCGCCGGGCGACCTGGTCTGGAGCGGCAGCCACATCGTCGGCATCGGCGTGGACCGCCCGGTGGACACCGACAAGAACTGGATCTACTTCCCGGAGTCCGACGTCCCCTTCTACCGGGTCACCTACCTGTCGAACTACTCCCCCTACCTGACCGCGGAGCCCGGCCAGTTCAGCCTGCTCACCGAGACGTCGACGTCGACGTTCAAGCCGGAGGACGCCGAGACGATCGTGGACCGGGTCGTCGACGGCCTCGTCACCACCGGGCTGCTCGAGGAGGACGACCGGTCGCGGATCGTCGCGCGGTGGCGGTGCTCGCCGCGGATGACCTACCCGGTTCCGTCGGTCGGGCGGGACGCCGCCCTCGGCACGATCCAGCCGTGGCTGCGCTCGCAGCAGATCTGGTCCCGCGGACGGTTCGGCGGCTGGCTCTACGAGATCGGCAACATGGACCACTCGGCGATGCAGGGCGTCGAGTGGGTGGACCACGTCCTGTCGGGTGAACCCGGAGACCGTCTGGATTCCGCGCGGCGAGGGCGCCGCCGGCGAGGGGATCCGGTAGGCGGTGCGGCGTCCCGGCCCCCTGCCCGAACGCCCTGGCACCTTTCGGAGGATCGTGACGTGATCGTGTCACCCGGGGGATCCGGCGAGATCTACTGTCTCGCCGTGGTCGACCCGCTTCCCGGGCTGCCCCGGGCCGCCGCTGTCCCTGTCCCCCTCCCCGCCCAGGCGCGCGTCCCCAGGGACGGGACGTTCGCCAACCCCGTCCTCGACACGGGCCCGGGCCGTGACCACGGCGACCCGTTCGTGCTGCGCCACGCCGGCCGGTACTACCTCTACTACACCGGCTCCTCGGGGATCGAGGTGTGGACCGGGACCGACCTGACCGATTGGACGCGGGCCGGGCACGCGCTTGCCGGGGACGCCGACGGAGAGGCCGCAACAGCTCCCGGACGGCCCGGCGTACGACCCGGCGGTGCCGTACTGGCACGCCGAGCTGTGGGTGCGCGGCGGCCGGGTGCACCTGGGAGAGGTTGCGGTCGAGCTCCCCGCTGACCACGACGCACTCGTCGACGTCACTTTCCGTGAGCACTCGGTGCGGGTGCTGGTCGACCGCCGCCTCGTCGTTGCCGGCGCGCCGGCCGGCGGTGGTGGCAGAGCGGTTCCTGACGGCCCCGGCCTGCGCCCGGCACTGACCCGGGCGTCTGATTCCATTCCCGATTCACGGGAAGGCTCTTCTCACCGTCGGTGAGGTGGGACATGATGCGTCCGCCCCGCCATCACCGACCGTGAGGAGTTTCTCAATGCATCACCGAGCTGGACGCGTGCTCGCGACTGCTGCCGTCGCGGCTGCGACCGCCGCTACCGCGGCCGTCGCCACGTCCCCCGCGGCGAATGCCGCGACAGCACCATCACCCAAGACCTCCACCCGCATGGCGCCCGCATACGGCGGCTACCCGCTCCACGTCCGCACGCTGACGACCAAGGTCCTGGCGCCTCTGCAGCTGGCCGTCTCGAGGAAGCACGGTGTGCTCGTCGGGGACGCCGCAGCGAGCAAGCTCCAGCAGGTCCTGCGGGGCGGCAACGTGCGGACGATCGTCAGCGGACCGCAGCCGGGTGAGATCTCGGGCGTCGACGTCAACAGCCACGGTGACATCGCCTACACCTCGAGCGACTACACGACGGGCGCGACGGGCCTCACCATCCGCTCCCACGGCAAGAGCAAGTTCGTGAACCTGTCCGCGTTCGAGCACAGGCACAACCCGGACGGGAACGTCTGGTACGGGACGACCAGCACGGACTCCTGCGTGGTGGGCTTCCTCAAGAAGGCTCGAGGTCCCCGTGCACTACCGGGGCATCAAGGACTCCCACCCCTACGCTGTCGCAGCCGTCCGCGGCGGCTGGGTGGTCGCGGAGGCGGCAGGCAACGACATACTCTTCGTCGACAGCAAGGGCCGTCACATCAAGGTCCTGGCCGTCCTGCCTCCGCAGCCGCACAAGATCACTGCTGCTGACGCCAAGGCACTCGGCGCGCCGGACTGCCTGATCGGCGTCACGTACAAGTTCGAGCCGGTCCCGACGGACGTCGAGGTGGGTCGTCACGGCGCGCTGTACGTCAGCACGCTGCCCGGTGGCCCCGAGGGCCCCCGGGTTCTCGCCTCGCGGCAGCGTCTACCGGCTCGCGGGGCACCACCGCCTGCGCAGGCTCGCGACCGGGTTCAACGGCGCCACGAACCTCGCCCTCACCCCGAGCGGCCGGGTCCTCGTGGCGGAGCTCTTCGCCGGCCGCGTGTCGACCATCGAGCACGGCCGGCCGGCGCCCGTGATCGACCTGCCCGGGGTCGCCTCCGTCGAGTTCTACTGCCACGCCATCTACGCCGGCCTGAACGCGCCGATGGATGAGAAGGGGAACCCGACCGGCACCGGAAAGGTGGTCAAGGTCAGCGTCCGCTGGTGAACCAGCGGAGCACGAACAGCACGAACAGCGGCCGATAGGACGGGGCCTCGGCACGCACCGGCGGCCCCCGTTCCGCTCCTGATGGGCGGGACGGGGGCCGCCGTCGTCGTCCCGTCAGGCGGCCTTGCCCAAGATGTCCACGCCGCGAGCGCGCATGAACGGCACCGGATCGATCGGCCGCCCGCGCAGCCGGATCTCGAAGTGCAGGTGCGGCCCGGTCGACCGGCCCGTGCTCCCGGACATGCCCCAGGAGCTGGCCGGCACGCACCTGTGCCCCGATGGGGACGCTGATCACGGAGAGGTGGTCGTAGACGGACTGCACGCCGCCCGAGTGGTCGAGGATCACCTGATTGCCCGCGGTTCCGTGGAGCCCGGCGACCGTCACCCGGCCCGCCGCGGCCGCGTACACCGGCGTGCCCGTAGGCACCGCCAGGTCCTGACCCGTGTGCAGCTTCCACTCGTGCAGGATCGGGTGGACCCGGTAGCCGAACGGCGACGTCGGCCGGTAGCTCCCCGGCGGCAGCGGCAGCACCCAGCCCTTGGTGCTCCCGACCCCTTGCGCCGGCGGCGGGTCCTGGCAGGCCGCGGGCCCGAGGTCGAGTCCCGCGGTCGGCGCGGGGCTCACGGCGGCCACCGGCACCACCCCGCCGAGAAGCGCCGCCACCGTCGCCCGAGCCAGGCTCTCCCACCGCGCGTAGGCGGTCGGGAAGGCGCTCACCTGCACCGCCTGCGCAGCCGCCCAGAGCGGCATCGACGGCCAGCCCCTGATGTCGAACAGGCCGCGCTGCCCGCCGTGCCCACCGGTGTAGAACATCGTGGCGGCGATCGAGGGGGTGGTCCGCTCGGCCGCGCTCGCCCACGCCGCGCGCTGCTGGAACAGGCCGAGGGAGTCCCGGTCGCCGTAGTGCACGTTCCGCAGCGTCGACTCCTGCATCGCCGTCATGATCCCGATGACGGCCGCCTGCCGGGTCCGGTCCGCGCTCAGGCCCTGGGACGCCGACAGCCGCGCGGCAACCTGCACGATGATGCGCGCATTGCCGGTCTGTTCCGCAGTGAGCTTGCCCACCCGGGGACCCGGATCGAGCACGGGGACGGCGGGTGCGGCGCCGCCGCAGTCGCCGGTCGAGGTGGCCGAGGGCGCCTCGTCCGCGCTGCCGCCGAGGAACACGACCACCGCGACCACGCCGACCACCAGGGCCAGCCCCGCGGCGAGGAGCACCCCCAGCCCGCCGGCAAGGACCGCCCGCCGCTTCCCCCCGGTCATCGCCCCCCCGTCATCGTGGGCCTCAGCGCCTAGCGACGGGCAGGTACTCGGTGACCCGCCACGTGGTGCCGGTGGCCGCGACGCCGAGATCCATACCGGTGCCGTCGGCGAAGGTCACCCGGGCTGCGCCGTAGTCGGGCGCCACCAGTTTGGGCACCACCGCGGTCACCGTGGTCCGGGGCACCGCCGACGCCGGCGTCGCCTCGAGGAACGGCATCAGTGAGGGGTCGACGAGGTCCTTCATCGTCGACGCCCAGCGCTTGCGGTCGGCGACGAAGGCGCCCGCGAGCCAGAGGGTGGCGAACTGCTTCGACGTCGCCGCGGCAGCCTGCTCCTGAGCCGGGGTGACCGGGACGTCCTCGTCGTTGGCGCCGGACGGAGAGGCCGTGACGACGGGCGCTGCGGCGTCGGGGTCCGTGCCCGGCACGGACGGGGGCGCCGAGGCCTGCTCGCTGGTCGTGGTGGTGGACTCGGTGGGCTCCGGGGGCGCCAGCGCGTTGCGGGTGATGCCGACGGCGAGCGGGCTGAGGACCAGGAGCGTCAGACAGACTCCAACGAGGGTTCCGGCGCGGCGGGGAGTCCACGTGGCCCACGCGCGGAAGGCGGCGAGGCGCCGAAGGATGGCACGGCGGAGGGCGCGGGCGTCCACGGCGGCTCCTGGCGGCGGTCGCGGGGCGGGGGCGGGGGGGCGGGCATCTCGGGACGCGGCGCTGCGCGCATGACCGGCTGGACCTCGCGGCCGGGCGCCGCCTCGGCGGGCAGCGCGGCGTATGCCAGCGCCTCGTCGCCGGGGCCGGCCCGTTGCGGCAGCGCGCCGCGCGGGGGCGCCGCGGGCAGGGCGGCGGACGCGTCCTCGGGAACGGCGCCGGGCAGCGCCTCCGGCCGGGGCGGGCCGCCCGTGAGCGGCACGGCGACCCGGCGGATCCGCCTCGGGATCCCCGGCACGCACCGGATGAACGGCCAGCAGGCCCACAGCGACAGGACTGCGACGACGAGCGCGAGCACGATCGCGGCCACGCCCCCGCCGTCCGCCTGCCACGACAGCACGGCCTTCATCCCGACACGCTCGACGGCGGCGACGGCCGAGACGCCGATGTCGGCCACGGCCGCGCCGATGGCGATCCCGAACACCCGAGCGGCGGCGCGGCGGCGCAGCAGGCCGAGGAGCGCGACGGCGGGCCATGCCTGCACGATGAGCCGCAGGATCGTCAGGCACCAGATGCTGAGCACGGAGGCGAGCCACTGCACGGCGGCGACCCCCCAGAAGCTGAGCCAGCCCATGGTTGCCGCCCACAGCCGCAGGTCGTTGTGCGAGCCCGCCACGACGAGGTAGGCCCGCGGGTCCTTCGTCTTGAGGTCCGCGGCGAAGCGGTCGTAGGCCTGCGACTTGGCGTCGGTGAGACCCGCCATCGCCGTCGCGAGCTTCTGCGGGTCCCCGCCGACCCGGGGGTCGGCGGACAGGTCCGCCCGTTCCTGGTTGCTGATGGCGCCGCTGTGCAGCAGGGACGGGCCGTACGTCGTTGCTGTCGGGCCGCCGACGGAACCGAACATCCCGTAGCGCCAGGTCGGCTCGAGCAGGTTGGTGCGCAGGCTCTCACCGATCTCACGGCCGGGGTCACTGTTCGCCGGTGTGCCGTTCACGGTGGCGGTCACCCAGGTGACGGCCTTGGTGACCTGCTGGTCGAGGGCGGGGCCCAGGGTGAGCGTCCAGACGCCGACGAGCACCACGGTGATGCCCAGCAGCACGACGCCCCCGGCGTGGCGGGCCTGCTCCCGGGGGCTGCGCCGGTCGGCAGTGATCACGAGCCAGCCGCCGACCACCGCGGCGACGAGCGGGAACAAGACCTTCGCGACACCGTCGCCGAGGCCGTCGCGCAGGGTGCCCTCCAGGCCCGACAGGACGTCGTAGCGCGCGGGGTCGTAGGCGGCCCGGGCGACGCCGGTGGTCGCGGCGCATGCCCACACGAGGGTCTCGAGCTGGGCGCGGGCGACGAAGCCGACGGCGGTGTCCTCGATGTGGCTCGCCTGCCCCAGCGTGCAGCTGCCGAACGACGAACCCGGGTCGTAGTCGGGCCAGGCGAAGCCGGTCCATCCCCACAGGTCGAGCTGCGTGGTGGCCGGGCGGGCGGCTGCGGCTCCCGGTGTGGGCGCGGACTTGGGTGCGGCGATCGTCGCGGGCAGGTCGGCGCTGGCCGGGTCGAGAATCCCGCCGGCGACCTCGTTGGCCGCCGCCGCCTCGGGCGCGTGGGTGCAGTCGGCCAACGCTGCCGAGGGGGTGCCGGCCGCTGCGGCGCTCGGCGCGGCCAGCGCCGCCGGCCCGATGGCCAGTGCGGCGAGCACACCTGCCCCCCCGATCAGGGCCAGCACCCGGCGCCTCATGCCGTGAGCACCTCGACGCCCGTGATGTCGACCTCTGTCGACGTCGCGGGCGGGTTGCTGCGCAGCGCCTCGTGCAACGCCGTGCGGTACTCGCTGTCCCAGTGCACCGTCGCGGCCCGGCCGTAGTGGTCCCGGACGAGCATCTCGCCGGTGCGCAGGTGCTGCACGACCCCGGCGAACTCCGGTGACAGGCCGGCGAGGCGCAGCGCGGCGGCGGCCGCGCCCGGGTCCTCGGACCGCCCGATCATCATGGTCCCGATCAGGTTGCCGATCTCGGGGTCGAGGTCGAGCAGCCGTGACGGGTTCTGCAGCGACAGCAGCAGGGCGGCGTTGGACTTGCGGGTGTGCAGCGACGCCCGCTGCGCGAGGCCACGCACGGCCTCGCTGCCGCCGATGTCGCCGGCCTCCTCGATGTCGACGAACTTGGCGTCCTGCCCGGTGAGATAGATGGCCCGGGTGAGGAACCAGGCGGCGGCACGCATCAGCCCTGCGGCCAGCTGCTCGTCCTCGCTCCACTGCCGGCGCTGCAGGTTCGCGGCCGGCACGGGCATGTTCGGCGCGGTGATGAGGACGGGATCGTGCGCCAGCAGGTCGGTGGCGCTCTCCTTCGCGGTGGGCGGCGGCAGGATCAGCCGGCCCCCGCGGGCGCTCGCACTGTCCCGGATGATCCGTGCGATCGCCTTGCCGCGCTCGCCCTCCTTGCCGATGGCCTCGACCGCCTCCCAGGGGTCGGTGCCGAAGGCGCCGCCGACGGAGTTCACCCCGGCGCGCACGATGATCCGCGCGTCCGGGCTGTCCTCGACGAGTTGGGCCGGCAGCCGGCTGAGCAACAGCTCGACGGCGAGGCTGCGGCGCTCCTCGTCGGCGCCTGCGCGAGCCGACTCGTAGGCGCGGTCCCGCCGCAGCTCGCGGTCGGCGAGCTCGTCGGCGTCCTCGCCAGGGGGCCCTGAGAACTCCTCGCGCTGCGGCTCGGGCACCAGCCGCCACGGCGAGAGCATGCCGGAGGCCGCGTGCTGCAGGTCGATCTCGCGGACGGTCCGGCGCAGCGCAGGCAGCTCGAGCAGCTTTCGGAGCAGGCCCGAGGGGTCGAGCACGTGGGCGAGGTGCCCCATCCGCACCTCGAGCTCCCACGTCGACGCGGCGGCGTACGTCTTGCCACCGCCCTGCACCCCGCAGATGACGGAGAGGCCGGAACGGCCGTGCGCAGGCCCGTCCTGCGGCGACCAGAACACCGGAGTGGTCGCCCGCCGCGTCGTCCAGCCGCGGTAGGGACCGACCTCGTCCAGGACCCGGGTGCTCGTGTTCGGTCCCCAGGTCGCCCCGAGCGCCGCCGGCACCTCCCGGACGAACCCGGTGGTCGTCGTCGGATCGTGCTCGCCCGGCACGAACGAGCGGACGGCCGCCCACTGGCCGGGGTGCGTCGACAGCACGGCGCCCTGGTCGCGCACCGCCCGTCGCACCAGCTCGTCCAGGCGCGCGACCGCCTCGTCACGGCTCGCTCCTGTGACCAGGGCGCGGACGGTGCCGACGAGGCGGACCCGGACGTCGAGCAGTGGATCGGTCCGGTCGTCCTCGACCCTGGCGGCCTCGTCGCGCAGCCGGGTGAGGCGCAGCGGCGCCTTGCGCTTGATCTCGTGCATGTGGTCGATCTGGTCGTCGAGCTCCTCCCGCACCCGGGTGGCCCGCTTGGACAGGTCGTGCCCGTCGACCACGTCGAGGTCGGCGCACCACTGCACCTTCCAGGGCAGGCCGAGCCCCCAGGCGAACAGCGGCGCGCGGGGGTCGTCCTCGTACCGGGCCGGCGTCCGGCTGAGCGATGCGACCGCGGCCCAGACGGTCTGCGCCCGGCCCTGCCGCACGGCCTCGATCCGGACGGCGGGAGCCCACGGCTCGGCCGTGGTGCGGACGGGGGCGGTGAACTCCTCGATGGTCGTCGAGTCCCAGCCGTCCTCGGCGCCGAGGAGCGACTCCGAGCTCACGGGCAGGCCCGGAGTCAGCGAGGAGGCGATGAGCCAGGCCATCCGGCGCGCCGTCACCGGACGCGCGGCCCACCCCTCGCCGGCCACCGCGTGGTCCACGTGCAGGAGCGCCTCGGCGGTGTCCTTGAGCCCGCGCGGGACCTCGCCGCGCAGCAGGGCCGCGAGCTGCTCGGCGTTCGCGCGCTGGCGGGCCAGCCGGACGCCGACGTACCCGGCGGGGACGGTGAGCGCGGGCAGCTCCTCGATCCGCTGCTGCATGAGCTCGATGACGTCGTCCCAGGACTCCGCCCGCGCGCTCTCGGGGGTGCGGGCGCGATGGGCGGTCCGGGAGCGGAAGTCGGCCCCCCAGGCGCGGGCCGCCACCGGGTGCTCGGTGATCCGGAACTGGATCCGGTGCCCGACGAGGTCGGCGAAGCGGGCCATCACGGCGCCGCGCTGGTGGCGGCGGCGTTCGACGTCGGTGAACCAGTAGGACGCGTCCGAGAGGCGGTACCACGCCCAGACGCCGTTGCTCGTCCCGACGAGGTTGCCCACCACAGCGCTGGCGCGCAACGGCACCGACTTCTCCCCGGCTGCTGGGCTCTTGCGGCGGGCTCTCACGCGAGCACCCCCGACCCGGCTTCGGTGCGGGGCTCGGGGCGTGCTGGCGCCGCGAGCAGGTGCTCGGCGGAGGTGGTGACGACGACGGGCCGGGGGCGGCGCACGGGCCGGGGGGCCCGTAGCTCGCTGAGCAGCACCGCCCGGTGCCATGCCACCGGCCGGACGGCGTCGACGTGCTTGATCCACTCCGAGACGACGAACCATGTCAGGCCGAGGCACGCCACGACGGGGACGACCCGGGACACGAACCCGGTGCCGAAGCCCCACGCCAGCAGGACGCCGACCAGGAAGGCGGGAAAGAGGGTCACCATGTAGAGCTGCGCGTGGACGAACGGCATCGCCGGCCACCAGCTCTCGGCGCCGTCAGGTCCCTGCCACTGGTACTGCCAGTCCGTGACCTCGTCGTCCGGTTTCAGCTCAGCAGGCACCGTTCGACCCCGCGGAGGCACCGCCCCGCAGCACGACGTCGCGCACGCCGCCCATCGTCGTCCAGACGGTGGCGGACCCGAGGAAGAAGACGATCACGGCCGCGCCGACCCCGAGGTTGAGCACGGTATTGCCCGTCTGCCGCGGCGACTGCCGGTCCGAGCGGAAGATGATCTTCGCGCCGACGAGGGTGGCGCCTATGCCGATCACCCACAGCAGGAGCGAGACGAGACCATCCATATTGATCCCGGTGGGCGTGCTGGCGGAGCAGGCGGCTCGAATCGCGTCGAGGTGGCTCATGGCGGGCTCCAGGCGGCATAGGGGGCGGGCAGGGAGGCCGGACCCACCGGCTGGAGACCCGAGACCCCCGCGCGCAGACACTAAGATCGGACACCCGTAAGTGTCCAAAGCCACAATAAGTGACAGACCCTGTCATACCAAGGCAAACCGGCGAGATCGTTTTACGAACTGTTGCTGAAAAGCAACGCACCGTGCTCGCCGGGCAGGCTTCCGGCGCCACCACCGTAACAGAGCGGTCAAAAGGGCTGCACGGATCGTGCTCGATTCCCTCGTCTGAGAGTGGCGGCTCCGAACGGCTTGGCGTCTCGGCGTCCCTGGGCGAGGATGCATCGTTGAAAGAACAGGCAGCCGCGCCCGCCGGGGAAGGAGCGCGCGCACCGGAGCGGACCGAGAGGCTGGAGGACGTGCAGGACGCGCGCGACGCTCTATCCCCCGTCGGATCCCCCGTCGGGAACGGGGCACTTTCCGGGTGGGGCCGGAGCTCGGTGCGGCCGGCCGACGACACCGACGTCGCCGTCCTGCTCCTCGACACCCGGCACGGCGTGGTGACCTATGCCAACCCCGCCGCCCTGGCCCTCACGGGCACTCGGGCCCGACTGCCCGCCCCGGCCGCTGCCTGGACGGCGGCCGCCCGCCTGGTCCTGCCCGGGGGCGGCGGTGACCAGGCGATCCCGGTGGTGGACCCGGTGGCCGTCGTCGCCGCGGGCGGCACCGTACCCGGCATGCGCCTCGAGATCGCCGACGACGACGACAGGCTGCACGCCTACTGGTTCACCGGCTCCCAGCTGCTCTCGGCCACCGGCGTCGCCGGCGGTCCGGCCATCGTCGCGTTCTTCCCCATACCGGTCCCGGACCGCGGCGGACACCGGCCGGGGCCCGCCGGCCCGATGGGCTCGATGGGCTCGATGGGCTCGGCGGGGCCCCTCGCCGGTGCCCTCGCTGGAGCCGACGGCGCCGCCATCACGCGTGCCGACCCGACAGCGCGCACCGCGGTGGCGCAGGAGGCCCTGCGGGAGGGCCTGCCCACCGCGAACGGCGGCACGGACGTCGTCGCCGCAGGGCCGGTGCTCGCGGCGCTGGCGTCGCCGGCGGCGCTCGACAGCGGAGTCGACGAGCTGACCGCCCGCGCGCTGATCGCCTCGTCGATCTCGTTCACGATCTCGGACCCGCGCCGCCCCGACGACCCGTTGGTCTGGGTGAACCCGGCCTTCGAGCGGATGACCGGCTATGCGGCCCACGAGGTGGTCGGCCGCAACTGCCGCATGCTCCAGGGGCCGGGCACCGACCGGGCGGCGGTGCCGACGGCTGCGCGAGGCGCTGCAGCGCGGCGAAGGCGTTCGCGCCGAGCTCCTGAACTACCGCAAGGACGGCTCCCCGTTCTGGAACTCCTTCACCATCTCCCCCGTGCTCGACGGCGAGGGGCAGCTCACCCACTTCGTCGGCGTCCAGACCGACGTCACGGCCCGTGTCATCGCCGGAATCGAGTACGAACGGCTGCTGGCCGCGGAACGTGACGCGCGCACCGTGGCGGAGCGCGCCCGCGGCCGGCTGGACGTGATCGTGGAGGTCGGCGCGGTCCTCACCGAGACCCTCGACGCGACCGACGCGATGCGCCGGCTCGCGGCGGCGCTCGTGCCGGCCGCCGCCGACTACTGCGTGATCGACCTGATGGAGCAGCCCGTCGGCCTTCCCGTCCTGAGCACCGGGACCACCGGGAGCGACCCGGCCGCCCCGCCTCCTGAGACGCTCCGTGTCGCGGACGACCTGCTCCGCAACAGCAGGAGGGTTGCCGCGGCGCACGAGGACGAAGACCTCGCGGCCGCCCTCGCCGCGATGCGCATCCTCCCGGCGGGAGCACCGGACGTACCGGGGGTCGCCCTCCCCGCGGTCGCCCTGACGGGTGCCGAACCCGTGGTGCGCAACGACCTGCGGGAGGCGGAGTGGGCGCAGTGGGCCGAGGGCGATCCGGACGCGCTCGCGCTCGCCGCCCGGCTGCGGACGTCCGCCGCCGTCATCGCTCCGATGCGCGCCCGGGGACGCGTGATCGGAGCGCTGACCCTCGGGCACACCTCGGACACCGGCCGCCGCTTCGACGACCAGGACGTCGACCTCGCCCGCACGGTGGCCGCCCGCGCCGCGCTCGCTGTCGACAACGCCCTGCTGCTGGAGGCCGAGACCGAGCAGCGCCGCCGTGCCGACGCGCTGGCAGCGGCGGGTGCGGCGCTCGCCGCGAGCGGCCTGCGCAGCTCCGACGCCGTGGAGGTGCTCCTCGACCAGGTCGTGCCCGCGCTCGGCGACCATGCATTCGTCCACGTCGACGAGCACGCGTCCGCCGCCCTGCGGCCGCCCGGCGCCGGGCCGGGCCTTCAGCTCGTGCGAGCCCGCGCCGTGGGGGACGCGGTGTCGGAATGGACGGCGGCCGCCGGCGGTCCCGGGCCCGGGGCGGCCTGGTCCACGGGCCGGCGGCAGGTCATGACGGTCGACGCCGGGGCTGCTCGCGGACCCAGCGGTCGCGGACGTCGACCGGCTCGCGCTCGAGCCGCTGCTGGGCGGTGCCCTGGTCGCCGTCCCCCTGACTGTGCGCGGCACGACGTTCGGCGCCCTCACCGTCGCTCGCCGGCACGGGCCCGCCTACACGGGTGACGAGGTGCGCTTCGTGGGCGAGCTCGGGCACCGGCTCGCCCTCGCGCTCGACAACGCCCGGCTCTACGAGAGCGAGCGGCAGGTGGCGCTCGAGCTGCAGCGCTCGCTGCTGCCCGACCGCCTGCCACGCGTCGCCGAGCTCGACGTCGCCGGCCGCTACCTGGCCGGGGCCGCGGGCGCGGAGGTCGGCGGCGACTGGTACGACGTCATCCCGCTGCCGGGGCGGCGTGTCGCCGTCGCCGTCGGGGACGTGATGGGGCGCGGCGTGCGAGCCGCCGCGGTGATGGGCCAGCTGCGGGCAGCGCTGCGCAGCTATGCCGTCGAAGGCCAGCCGCCCGCGCGCATGCTCGAGCACCTGGGCGCGTTCACCGAGGTGCTGGAGGGCGAGCACCTCGTGACCTGCCTGGTGGGCATCCACGACGCGCTCGGCGGGACCATGACGCTGGCGTCGGCCGGGCACCCGCCGCCCTTGCGGCTCGGCAACGGCGGCGCCGCGGGGTACGTCGACGTCCGCCCCGGGCTGCCGCTGGGCGTGCCGCCGGTGCTGAGCGAGGGGGCCGAGGCCGGCTACGAGGAGTGCACGGTCACGCTCGAGCCCGGCGCGACACTGCTGATGTTCACCGACGGGCTGGTGGAGGATCGCGACACGCCTGTCGGCGAGGGCCTGGAGCGGCTCGCCGCCGGCTTCGCCGGGCACCCGCCGGCCGATGCCGAGACGGTGTGCGAGGCCGCGTTGCGCCTGATGGGCCGGGACGCCTCGCACGAGGACGACACGGCGGTGCTGGCCATGCGCGCGACGCCGCTGCTGTCCCCCGACCTCGAAGGGCCGGACGCAGCTCGCAGCGGGCAGACGACGCCGGGCGACCCGGGACGAGTGCGGGTCGACCTGCAGACGACGCCGGAGGCAGCGGGGTTCGGCCGCGCCGTCGTCACCGACGTGCTCCTCGGCGCCGCCATGCCCGACCTCGTGGACACCGCGACGTTGCTCGTCAGCGAGCTGGTGACGAACGCGCTGCGGCACGGCGGCGGCCCGCGCGAACTGCTCGTGACGGTGGACGGCCGCGGCGTCGATGTCGGCGTCCGGGACGCCTCGCCGCGGCCTCCGCACCCCGTGGCCCTGGACGGCCCCGGCGCCACCCGGGTGGACGGCGGCCTGTCGGAGAATGGACGCGGCCTGCTGCTCGTCGAGCGGCTCGCGGACAGCTGGGGCTGGCGTCCCGAGCACGGCGGAAAGATCGTCTGGTTCCGCCTGGAGCGCTGCTGAGCCGTGCGAGCGACGCGGGGGTTTCAGAGCGTGCGGCGGGGGGTAGCTCTCTCAGTGCAGAGGACCAGCAGGCCCGGCCCCTGAAGGCATGCCGAAGGAGCGCCGCCCCCCCGAGGCGGCGCTTCGTTGCGTGTCAGTCCTGCTCGGTCCGCTGGTGCGGGATCCCGGCCAGGAGGGCGCGCACCTCCGACTCGCGGTAGCGGCGGTGGCCGCCCAGCGTGCGGATGGACGAGAGCTTGCCCGCCTTGGCCCAGCGGGTGACCGTCTTCGGGTCCACGCGGAACAGGGCCGCGACCTCGGCAGGGGTGAGCAGGGGCTCCGCCGCGTCGGGCGATCGGGTGGTCATGTCATCCTCCATAAAACGGGGCGGAATACCCCGACGAGGACATCGTGCCCTGCCGGAAGCCCTGCGGGGAACCGGTTCAGGCCACGATCGCCCGTTAAGACGAAGGAGCGGGTAGTCCGGACCTCTTGTGCGGGTCGTCCGCACTCCAGGAGAACGAGCGGAGCCCTCCCGGGGATTCCGCGGGGGCCGCCCGGATCTGCGGTCTTCTATCGTCTCGGCATGGACCTCGCCGAGATCTGGGACCAGGGCCACGAGCAGGTCGTCTTCTGCCAGGACGAGGAGTCGGGGCTGCGCGCCGTGATCGCGCTCTGGTCGACCGCGCTCGGCCCCGGGCTCGGGGGCACCCGCTTCCGGCCCTACCCGAGCGTTGGCGACGCGGTGGCCGACGTCCTCGACCTGTCGAAGGCCATGGCCTACAAGAACGCCCTCGCCGGGCTCGACCACGGCGGTGGCAAGGCCGTCATCTCCGGTGACCCGCGCCGCGACAAGACCGAGCCGCTGCTGCGTGCGTACGGCCGGTTCGTCGCCTCCCTCGGCGGCCGCTACGTCACCGCCTGTGACGTGGGTACGTACGTCGAGGACATGGACGTGGTCGCCCGGGAGTGCCCTTGGGTGACGGGTCGCAGCGAGGCGAACGGGGGCGCCGGCGACTCCTCGGTGCTGACCGCCCTCGGCGTCTACCACGGCATGCGCGCGGGCGCCTTGGTCCGGTGGGGGTCGGCGAGCCTGACCGGGCGGACCGTCGGGATCAGCGGCGTGGGCAAGGTCGGCCGCCACCTCGTGCCGCTGCTCCTCGCCGAGGGCGCCCGCCCACTGGTCGCCGACGTCGACGAGCAGGCCGTGCGGCGGGTGCTGACCGACCACGACGGGGTCCGCGCCGTGGGATCGACGCAGGAACTGGTGACCGGCGAGCTGGACGTGTACTCCCCCTGCGCGCTCGGTCACGCGCTCACCGAGGACGTGGCCCGGACGCTGCGGGCGGGCCTCGTCTGCGGCGGGGCGAACAACCAGCTCGCCACGCCCGGGGTGGCTTCGCTGCTGGCGAAGCGTGATGTCCTGTATTGCCCCGACTACTGCGTCAACGCGGGGGGAGTGATCCAGGTGGCGGACGAGCTGCGGGGCTTCTCGTTCGAGCGGGCCCGCGCGCGGACGGAGCGCATCTACGACACGACCCTCGCCGTGCTGCAGGCGGCGTCCGCCGAGGGGACGACGCCCGCCGAGGCGGCCGACCGGCTCGCCGAGCGGCGGATGCGCGAGATCGGGGGGCTGTCCCGGATCCACCTCGGGCCGCCGGCCGGATGAGGGCCCGTGGCGATCCGCCCGGCGGGTGCGGCTTGGGGTGCCGGGATGCCGCGGAGCGCGCCGACGTTGTACCGTTGCTTCCACGACAGACGGATGACCGATATCCGGGGCCCCGCCGCGCGCGCTTGCCCCGGATCGACGTATGAGGGGGTCGACGCCATGGGGCGCGGCCGGCAGAAGGCCAAGCAGACCAAGGTGGCTCGGGAGCTGAAGTACTTCAGCCCAGACACCAACTACGACGCCCTCCAGCGGGAGCTCGCCTCGGGCGGGCAGCACCCCTACGCCGAGGTCGACGGTCCCGCGCCGGCGGACGGCGACGAGGACGACGAGTACGCCGACTGGTCCCCCGGGTCCGGCGGGCGCTGACGCGCTCGTCCCCCGCCGGCGCAGGCGGTGGGGCAGAGCCGAACAGGGCAGAGCGGGGCAGGACCGCGCCGACCGGCGCGGTCCTGCTTTGCGCGCTGTCAGCAGCCGTCGGCAGGCCGTCAGCCGGGGTGCCGGCCGACGGTCACCACGGCACCGCCGTGCACGCCCTTCGCGCCGCGGACCACGTCGACGGCGTCCGGCGGGCCGTCCCCCGCGGCGACGGCACCCAGCAGCCAGGCATGCAGGCCGCGTTCGGCGAGGTGCCGGACCACCTCTGGGGCGCGGCCGGCGTCCACGACGGCGACCATGCCGACGCCGAGGTTGAGCGTCCGCTCGAGATCGGCCGGCGGAACGAGGCCGAGGCGCGCGACGAGGCCGAACACGGGGGCGGGTCGCCAGGTGCCGCGGTCGACGACCGCGTGGACGCCGGCCGGTAGCACCCGGGCGAGATTGGCGGCCAGCCCGCCGCCCGTCACGTGCGAGAGCGCGTGCAGGTCCGGGCCGAGAACGTCGGCCAGGTCGAGCGCGTCGGCGGCGTAGATCCGGGTCGGCTCGAGCAGCTCCTCGCCGAGGGTGCGGCCGAGCTCGTCGACATGCCGCTCGTAGCCCCAGCCGGCCCGGGAGAACACCTGGCGGACGAGCGAGTACCCGTTCGAGTGCAGGCCGCTGCTCGCGAGCGCCACGACGGCGTCACCGGCTCGGACCCGGGCCGGCCCGAGCAGCTCGTCGGCCTCCACAACCCCGAAGGCGGCACCCGCCACGTCGTACTCGTCGGGCTCCAGCAGGCCAGGGTGCTCCGCCGTCTCGCCGCCGACGAGCGCGCAGCCGGCCAGTTCGCAGCCCCTCGCGATCCCTGCGACGACGGCCGCGATCCGCTCCGGCACGACCTGCCCGCAGGCGATGTAGTCGGTCATGACGAGCGGTCTGGCCCCGCAGACGACGACGTCGTCGACGACCATGGCGACGAGGTCGAGCCCGATCGTGTCGTGCCGGTCGAGGGCCCGGGCGACGGCGAGCTTGGTCCCGACGCCGTCGGTCGACCCCGCCAGCAGCGGGCGCCGGTAATTCTTGATCATCGAGAGGTCGAACAGGCCCGCGAAACCACCGACGCCGGCGAGCACCTCGGGACCGTGCGTACGGGCGACGGCGGCTTTCATGAGCTCGACCGCCCGGTCGCCGGCCTCGACGTCCACACCGGCCGAGGCGTAGGTCAGCGGATCCGTCACCGGAGCTGGCCGCCGACCCGGTCGACGTCGATGCGCAGGAGGACTCGCGTCTGGTCGCGGCCTCCGAACCAGGGGTAGGGGCGGCCGAGGTAGCGCAGGGCCAGCTTCTCGATGTGGTCGCGGGCCCCTTCGGTCGTGACCTCGGCGACCCTGCCGCGCAGGGCCACGTGCCGCGAGGTGTCCCCGGGGTCGATCACCACGAGGGCGACCCGGGGGTCCCGGCGGACGTTGCGTACCTTCTGATGGGTGTCGACGCTGTTGACGAGCACCTGGTCGCCGTCGACGTCCACCCAGACCTCGGTCGCGTGCGGCGACCCGTCGGGCAGCAGCGTGGTCAGGACGCAGGGGCTCGCGCCCTGCAGCAGATCGAGAACGGCATCGGGCAACGGCACGCGGATCTCCTCGGAAGGCGGGGGTTCAGCCGACGGTAACCGCTGGCGTGCCCTCCGGCTCGCTGTGCCGGGAGAGGGCGATCGCGGCGCCGAGTGTCAGGAGCAGCCCGGCCACCGCGACCGGGAGGAAGCCAGGCCGGGCCCGGTCACCCAGCAGCGTGTAGCCGACGACCGCCGGGACGATCGTCTCGACGGCGAACGTCACCGCCGCGACCACGGTGACGGCACCGCGCTGCAGCGCCGCCGCGTAGGCGATCAGGGCCACGCCGCCGCCGACGACGAGCGCCCACAGCAGGGGCTCCGCGACCAGGCGCCACCACTCGGCCGGCGGCTGCAGAGCACGTGCCGCGACCCCGACCGCGGAGAAGCCGAGCCCCGCCGCGGCCGCGAGCAGAGGCGCGCCGCCCCGGGGCCTGCGGACGGCGACAGCGGTGACCCCCGCGACGAGCAGCGAGAGCACCAGCACGGTCAGCTGCGCCGAGCGGGCGAGCGGCTGGCGCCCTCGGCCTGCGCGCTCACCGCGAGCGCGATCAGGCCGATTCCGAGCACGACGAGCGCCACCCGGTCGGACGCCGACAGCCGCGCACCGAGGAACCGCACGGCGACGAGCGCCGTGACGCCCACGCTCGCGGCGATGGCCGACTCGACGACGAACAGCGGCAGCACCCGCAGCGCCACGACGTGGCGACGAAGCCGGCGGCGTCCAGGGCCAGGCCCGCGACGTACGGGAGGGACCGGGTCAGCCGGAGCAGGAATCTGGCGTCGACGGGACCGGATTCCAGCCGCCGGGCTCCGACCGCCTGCAGCACGGAGGCGACGCCGTACGCAACGGCGGCCGCGAGCGCCGCGACGAGCCCGAGGGCCATCATTCCCCCGCGACGATCAAGGAAAAGTTAGGGATCATGGCAACTCATGATCCCGAACTTTTCCTTGATCGTCGCATGGTCAGGGGTGAGCAGCGCGCTCTCGCCGCCGACGGACAGGCCGACGGACACGCCTTCAGCGTCCTGCGGGCGCAGGTCCGTGACCTCCATCGGCGGCGGGACCGGCACCGGGCGGGGACTCGAGGGCGTGCTTGCCGAGCAGCTCGGCGGACGGCAGCGGGACCGGGTACTCGCCGGTGAAGCATGCCGTGCAGAGCTGGTCGCGCCCCTGCCGGGTCGCTTCGACCATCCCGTCGAGCGAGATGTAGCCGAGGGAGTCCGCGCCGATGCCGGCCCGGATCTCGTCGACCTTCAGGCCCGGTGGCCATCAGCTCGGCGCGGCTGGCGAAGTCGATGCCGTAGAAGCACGGCCACAGCACCGGCGGGCTCGAGATCCGCACGTGCACCTCCGCCGCCCCCGCCTCCCGGAGCATCCGGACGAGCGCGCGCTGGGTGTTGCCGCGCACGATCGAGTCGTCGACCACGACGAGGCGCCGGCCCTGGATGACCTCGCGCAGCGGGTTCAGCTTGAGCCGGATGCCCAGCTGCCGGATCGTCTGGCTCGGCTGGATGAACGTCCGGCCGACGTAGCCGTTCTTGACGAGTCCCTGCCCGTACGGGATGCCGGACGCCTGTGCGTACCCGACGGCCGCGGGCGTGCCGCTCTCCGGCACGGGGATGACGAGGTCGGCGTCCACGGGGTGCTCGGCGGCGAGGCGCCGGCCCATCTCGACCCGGGCGGCGTGCACGGGCCGGCCGGCGATCGTCGTGTCGGGCCGGGCCAGGTACACGTACTCGAAGACGCAGCCCTTGGGTTCCGCCGCGGCGAAGCGCGAGGTCCGCAGGCCGTTCCGGTCGACGGCGACGAGCTCACCGGGCTCGACCTCGCGGACGACGGCCGCGCCGACGATGTCGAGCGCCGCCGTCTCGCTCGCGACGACCCAGCCGCGCTCGAGCCGGCCCAGGACGAGCGGGCGGATGCCGTGCCGGTCGCGGGCCGCGTAGAGGGTGTGCTCGTCCATGAAGACGAAGCTGAACGCGCCCTTCAGGTGCGGCAGCACCTCCAGCGCGGTGGCCTCGAGGGTGTGGTCGGGGTCGCCGGCCAGCAGCGCGGTGACGAGCGCCGTGTCGGTGGTGTTGCCGCGGGCGAGCTCGCCGAGCACCTGCGCGCCGTGCCGCTCCGCGACGAGGGCGCGCAGCTCGTGGACGTTCGTGAGGTTGCCGTTGTGCGCGAGGGCGACGGTGCCGGCGGCGGTGCCGCCGAGCGTCGGCTGGGCGTTCTGCCAGGTCGAGCCGCCGGTGGTGGAGTACCGGGTGTGCCCGACCGCGATCGACCCCTGCAGGGACGTCAGCGCGCTCTCGTCGAAGACCTGCGCGACCAGGCCCATGTCCTTGTAGACGAGGATCTTGTCGCCGTTGCTGACCGCGATGCCCGCGGACTCCTGGCCCCGGTGCTGCAGGGCGTAGAGGCCGAAGTAGGTGAGCTTCGCGACCTCCTCACCGGGGGCCCAGACACCGAAGACGCCGCACGCGTCCTGCGGGCCCTTCTCGCCGGGGAGCACGTCGTGGGTGAGCCGTCCGTCGCCGCGAGCCACGGTCCCAGTCTCCCACAGCGCGGACCATCACCTGCCGGGTCGTCCACGAGGACGGCGACAGCCCCGCCGGCAGGCCGCCGAGCAGCAGGCCGATGGCCGCGAGGTAGCCGGTGATCGTGCCCGGCGGAGAACAGCGACGCCGGGTCGCCGAGCAGCAGCGACGCCACGATCCCGGCCAGCGCGCCGAGCAGGGCGCCGGTAGCGACGAACACGCGGTAGCGCGGGGCGCGCCGCAGCCGGACCTGCACGGGTGCGGGGCCGCTCCGGGGCCGGTGCCTCGGGCGCGGGTGCCGCCTCGGATGCCTCCTCCTGCGGGGGCAGGTCGGGCTCGCTCAGCCCGGTCAACGCTAACGGCAGCAGCGCCGACAGGTCCGCCCGGGAGCCGCTGGCCCGCACCCGCCCCGATGCCGGCGGCGTCCGACCACGCCAGCTCGCCGGTGACGAGGGCGAGCCAGGTGGGCGCGTCGGTCTCGACGACGTTCGGCGGCGTCCCGCGGGTGTGCCGGGGGCCCTCGATGCACTGCACCGCTCCGAACGGCGGCACCCGCACCTCGGTGGAGTGCCCGGGGTTGCGCTCGGCCGAGCTCCTCCAGCGTCCACCGCACGGCCGCGGCCAGCTCGTGCCGCGCGAGCGACGCAGGGTCTCGCCGCCAGGCGGCCAGCGCGGCGCGGCCGGCGTCCGGGTCGGTGCGGCGGCGGGGTGGCACGGCCCCCGTCTGCCCTCCGGGCGCTCTAGGGTTGCTGACCGTGCACGCCTTCGACGCCGCCACCCGAGGTGACCCCCGCCGGCGATGGGCGGTACGAGGCGTTCCTCGACGAGCAGTGGTCGATCGCCGGCAAGCTCAACGGCGGGTACCTGCTGGCCGTCGCCGCTCGCGCCGCCCTGGCCGAGGCCGGCGAGGGGCACGAGCACCCGCTCGCGACGACGGCGGCGTTCGCGGCGCCGGCGCCCGCCGGGCCGGCTCTCGTCGTCGTGGAGCCGCTGCGGCTGGGCCGTGGGACCAGCGTGCTGCGGGCCCGGCTGTCGTCGCCGGACGGCGGCGACGGCGTACATCGAGGCGCTCGTCACCGCCGGGCGGATCGCGGACGGCGAGCCCGTCGTGCCCGCGCCGCCCGTGCCGGACCTCCCGCCCGAGGAGCGGTGCCCGCGGCTGCCCGACGGACGCGGGGCCGTTCCCGGTGCCGATCGCCGGGCTGGTCGCCGTCCGGCTGGATCCCGCCACCGCCGGCTTCGGCCGTGGCACGCCCGAGCGGCGCCGGCGAGCTGCGTGCCTGGGTGCGCTTCGACGACGGGCGCGAGCCGGACCCGCTCGCGCTGATCACCGTCGCCGACGCGCTGCCGCCGCCGAGCTTCGACGTCCCCGGCTTGCAGTTCGGGTGGACGCCGACCCTGCAGTACAGCGTCTTCGTCCGCGCCGTGCCGGCGCCGGGGCCGCTGCGGGTACGGACCGTCGCGCCGGAGCATCACCGGCGGCGCCATGGACGAGACCTGCGACGTCTGGGACGCGACCGGCCGCCACGTCGCCGTCGCGCACCAGCTCGCCGCGGTCCGGCCCGCTAGCTGATCCGCACCCCCTCGATCACGACCGGGTCGTGCTTCGTCGGGTCGAGCTCGTCGGCCTGCGAGACGCCGGCCGGGGTGAGCACGTCCATCGCCTTGGGCACCGTCCCCGGGTCGACCGCGCAGATCGGGTTGCCCGCGTCGACCTCGGCCTGCGAGCAGACGCCGAACTGGAAGTCCCCCGGCGTCGTCGTGAAGCCACGGGCCTGGTCGGCGCTGAACCCGTCCTGGCCGTGCAGGACGACAGTGAAGGTCCACCCGGTCGCCGGCGTCCCCCGAGGGCGGCCTTGCTCACCCTGAACGTGATGTAGCGGGTGATCGCGCTGGCGCTGATGTCGACAGAGCCGACGGTGGCGCCGGCCGCGTCGATGAACCGCTGCCCGAAGCCCTGGACCTCGATCAGCCGGTTCCATGCGGAGTCGGCCGCGATCCGGTAGTTGCGCTGCGGGAACGACGCGGCCGTCGACGTCGGCCCGTCGGCAGGGTTGCGAACGTACACGTCGACGAGCTGGGCCCCGAGCGGGCTGCCGAACGTCGGCGTGAGGTCCGCGGTCCGCACCCGGAACGTCACCGTGTCGCCCGTGTCGTAGACCTCGAAGCGCTGCAGGTCGTACGCGCCGGCCTTGAAGTCCGCCGCGGTGGGGTACTGGAACGTGCCCGGACCGTTGTCGTCGCCGCTCGGGTCGTCGACGCCGAACAGCAGCGTCCCGGCGACGATGTCGTTGGCCACCGTGCGCTGGGCGAAACCGGTCGCTCCGCCCGGGGCCGTCGCCGTGACGGTGATCACGACGGTGCCCCTCGGAACGGCCACCGGGATGGAGAAGCGGCCGTCCGTTCCTGCCGTGCCCGTGGCTGTCGCCGTCGTGCCGGCCGCGTCGCCGTCGGTGCTCACGGCGAGGACGTCGACGGTCGATCCCGGCGCCGTCGTGCCCACCACGGTCGTGGTCGCGCCGACGACCGACCTGTCCGCCGGGGCCGTCAGGGTGACGGTGATGCCGCGCTGGGTGTGCCGGATGTAGCGGTTCACGGTGTCGACGGGCCGCTCGGTGATCCGGCCCGCGCGCAGGTCCCTGGACAGCCGCACGTACTGCGCCTCCGACCAGGTCAGCGGCGAGGCGCTGCCGGCGGCCTTCCCGTTGACGAAGCCGATGGACGCGCACTGCGGGTCCGTGCCGAAGGCTGACGGCGGCCAGGTTCTCGTTCTCCCACGCCTGTTCGGGCACGAGCCCGACCCCCGACGCCATCCCGGCCATCGACGCCCAGAGCGCCGCAGCCGAGCCGCTCGAGCCCGTCGCGATCTGATGCTCGGCACGCTCGCCGGCGAGCGCCGGCCAGAGGTGCCCGGAGCCCTTGTTCTGGCCCTGACCCTGGCAGGTCCCCGGCCACGGCTTGCCCTCCGGCGCGCAGTCGGTCGGGTCGGCGACGTGGCAGTCGCCGTAGCCGTCCTCCGTGCCGGGCGTGGGGGTGCCGTACCGGTAGAAGCCGGTGCCCGTGCTCACCTGCTTGCGGATGACGGAGTCGACCACGGCGAGCGAGCGCACGATGTCGGCGTCGGTGGACCGGAACGCACCGAGCCGCGCGAGCTCGAGGAAGCCCTGGTCGATGACGACCCGCTGGTCGGCGTCGGGGCCGCCGTTGCCGAGGTTGTAGGTGATCGCGGCGTTCGGGTCGCCCGTCTTCGACAGCCGGATGAAGTACGGCTTCGGGTCGAGCGGGCCGTTCGTCGTCACCGTCCAGCCCTTGACGTTGCGCTGGTAGTGGTCGGCGGTGGCGCGGTAGATCCGGGCACCGGCGGCGTCGCCGTTCTTCTCCGCGATCGCGCCGGCGGCCGCCAGGCCCGCGATCTCGGCGGCGATCGTCGATGGCGAGTACCCGGCCTGCTCCTCCCAGCGCTCGTTCCCGAACGCCGGCCCGTGCGCGACGACGTAGTCCGCGGCGCGCTTGATGTGCTGCGGTGTAGAAGGCCTTGTCCGTCAGGCCGACGGTGCGCGCCATCAGGATCGGGTAGGCGACCTCGTCGAGCTGCGTGCCGAAGCTGTCCGGCGCGAGCTTGCCGTTGAGCAGGCTGTTGCGGGGCATCGACCCGTCGGGCTGCTGCTGGCGCAGGAAGAGGAACCGGACCGTGTCCTTCGCGGTCGCCACGTCGCCCGCGGCGAGCAGGCCGGTGAAGGTCTCGTAGAGGTCGCGGGCGAAGACCTCCCGGTAGGAGCCGAAGTAGGTCAGCGCGGGGTCGCCCGCGGCCACCGCCTGCCCCCAGGGGCTCGCGAGGCCCGCGCCGATGGCGCCCGGGAACGTCTTGTCCTCGCTGGCCTTGAGGACGTTCGCGGCCAGCAGGTAGGTGCGGCGCAGCTGGTCGCCTGCTGGCTCTCGGCTACGCCCCTGCGGCGACGCGGCCGGGCGCAGGTGGCGGTCGTACTGGCTCCAGCCCTTCCGGTACTCGCGGTAGAGCCGGGAGAAGCGGTCACCGGCGCTCGCGCCGGCGGTGCGGACGGCGCCGTGCTGCGTCGAGGAGAAGCCCAGGGCGAGCTGGAACGGACGCCCGGGCCGGGCATCCACCTTCGCGGTCTGGACGACGTTCCCCTGCGCTGCCGTCGCGAACGTCTGGGCCAGGGCGTGGCCGGAGTCGAGCTGGGCGAGGCCGTCGCTCGCGGTGCCCGCGAAACCGCTCGACACGGTGGAGAACGGCCGGTCCGCCCGGAGGGCGGCGTACACCGGCTGGGCGTAGTCGCGGTTGGCCGCGATCGTCGCGGTCTTGGTGTCGAACGAGACGGGCACGGGGTGCCCGGTGGAGGTGTCGACGACTGCCGTGTCCGCGCCGGCGTTCTGCGTGGCCGGGTCCCCGCCGCCGCCGTTGCCGTTGATCGTCCCGTCGAACCGGACGTAGACGGCCAGCCGGTCGCGGCGGTTCGCGGGGAGGAGCGTCGTCCGCATCACCACGCTGTTCCGCCGTGGGTCGGTGATGTAGTCGGTGACGAGGCGGTAGCGGCCGCTCTTCGCCGTGCTGACGACGCGGCACGCCATGCCGCTGCGGTCGAGGGACCGGACGGTGTACGTCGTGTCGCGGGTCTGGACGTCCGTGAACGTCGAGCCGTCGGTGACGACGTACTGCAGCGTCTCGACGTTGGTGTTGTCCTCGGTCGGGTAGTACACGTCCGACAGGACGCCGTCCGCGACCGTGAACCAGACCTTCGAGGTGCGGTTCCGGGCGGTGCCGAGGCAGTCCTTGCGGGCCAGGTCGAAGTGGGACATGGCGCCGGGGGCTCCCGGCGCGGTCCCCGCCGCCGGTGCGGCCGCGCCGGCGGCGGAGTGGGGTGGCGGCCCCGGCTGCGGGCGCCATGGCGAGGCCTGCCGTACCGAAGGCGGTGACGGTGGCGACGAGGGCCGCGAGGGACGCTCGCCGGCTCCGGCGGGTGGAGGTGCGGGGGCGTTGCTGCATGGCGACCCTCCCGGACGTCGTCGTGCGGGGACGCCCGGCTAACCCCGTCGTGCCCAGCGGGCGCTCACCGTGACGTACCTCACTCGTTCGGCGCAGTCTTGTCAATGGCCCCACCTGAGGGGGATGTGGCGGGCCGCGTCAGAGCCGGCCGCCCACCGTGTCGCGGGACAGGCGCTGGGCGGCCCAGATCGGCAGGATCGAGACGACGATCAGCGCCGCGGCGGCGACGTTCACGACCGGGGCCTCGTTCGGGCGGAACAGGTTCTCGAACACCCAGATGGGAAGCGTCTTCAGACCCGGGGAGATCGTGAACGTCGTGACGACGATCTCGTCGAAGCTCAGGGCGAACGCGAGCAGCCCGCCTGCGAGCAGGGCCGAGCGCAGCTGCGGGAACGTCACCAGCGCGAAGGTGCGGAACGTCGAGGCGCCGAGGTCCATCGACGCCTCCTCCAGGCTCGTCCCGGTCCGGCGCAGCCGGGCGACGACGTTGTTGTAGACCACGACGACGCAGAAGGTGGCGTGCCCGATGATCACCGTCAGCCAGCCGAGGGGAACGCCGCCGACCGAGAAGGCGGAGTTGAGGGCGATGCCGGTGACGATGCCGGGCAGGGCGATGGGCAGCACGAGCACGAAGCTCACGGCCTGCCGGCCGAAGAAGCTGTACCTCGCCACGGCGAACGCGGCCATCGTGCCGAGGACGAGCGCGACGGCGGTCGCGCCGAGCGCGACGAGCACGCTGGTGCGGACGGCGTCCCGTACCCCGGGGTCGGTCGCCGCGGCCCGCCACCAGTCCAGGGTGAAGCCCGCCGGCGGCCAGCCGAAGGTGCGGGAGACGTTGAAGGAGTTCACCAGCACCAGGGCCAGCGGCACGTAGATCACCGCGAGCCCCACGGCCATCACGGCCGCGAGGGCGATGCGCGCCGGCCGGGACAGGGTCACAGGTTGTCCAGGGCGCCGGTGCGCCGCACGAGGACCAGGTACACGACGATGACGCCGACCGGGAAGAACGCCGCGGCCGCCGCGAACGGCAGGTTGCCGGCCACGCCGATGTTGTCGTAGATCACGTTCGCGGCCATCTGGGTGCTGCCGCCCACGATCTTCACGGTGATGTAGTCGCCCAGCGACAGCGCGAACGTGAAGATCGAACCAGCGACGATCGCGGGGAACGCCAGCGGGAGCACGACCGACCGGAACGTGCGCCAGGCCCCCGCACCCAGGTCGGCCGACGCCTCCAGGAGGCTGTCGGGCAGCCGCTCCAGCCCTGCGTAGATCGGGAGGATCATGTACGGCAGCCACATGTAGGCGAGCGTGAGCACGACCGCCGGGACGCCGTACCCGGGGCTGTCGAGCCCGAGCGGGCGCAGGACGTCGCCGACGAGCCCCTCGGGGCTCAGCAGCACCCGCCAGGCGTACGCCTTCACGAGATAGCTCGCCCACAGCGGGGTGAGCACGGCGACGACCAGGTACACCCGGGCCCGCCGCGAGGCGACCTTCGCCATGAAGAACGCCATCGGCAGTCCCAGCAGCCCGTCGAGCACCGTCACCGCCACGGCGATGCCGAGGGTCCGCAGCGCGATGGTGCGGTAGACGTCCTCGGTCAGGAGCGTGCGCAGGTTGTCCAGGGTGAAGACCTTGACGAGCTCACCGGTGAACGAGTCGACGCTCCAGAAGGCGGCCGTGAGCAGGACGGCCAGCGACCCGAGGTAGGCCACGAGCAGCCACAGCAGCGGGACGGAAAGGAGCCCGGCCAGGCGCAGGCGAGGCCGTGCGTGCAGCGCGCCCGACAGGCGGAGGACCCACGACCGGCCCGGCGCGCGTGCCGGGCCGGCCGTGCTGGTGGTGCTCACCCCTTGATCGTCGTCCAGGCCTGCGTCCAGGCCGCGTAGTCCTTGCAGACCGCGCCCCGGTCGTCGCCGCAGTCCTTGGTCGGCGTCGTCCAGTAGGCGATCTTGTCGGCGTAGGCCTGGTCGAGCGCGTGGTAGGTGGTGCAGTGGTTCTTGTCCACGGTCTCTGCGCAGGCCTTGGTCTGCGCCGGCGCCTCGCCGAAGTACTCGGCCACCTGCGCGTTGGCCTTCGGCGAGATGATCCAGTTCATCCACTGGTACATGCAGTTCGGGTGCTTCGCCTTGGACGAGATCATCCAGGTGTCGGACCAGCCGGTCGAGCCCTCCTTGGGGACCGTCGTCCCGACCTTGACCTTCTTGTCCGCGCTGATCACGTTGGCGTTGTACTGCCACGTCGTGCCGAGCACGATGCTGCCGGCCTCGTACGCGCTGATGTTCTTCGTCGCGTCGCTCCAGTACTCGCCGACCAGTCCCCGCTGCGTCTTGAGCAGGTCCACGGCGGCGTTGAACTGGGTGTCGTCGAGCTCGTACGGGTTCGTGATCTTCAGGTCGGGCTTCGTGGCCTTCAGGTAGAGCGCCGCGTCGGCGATGTAGATCGGCGAGTCGTACGCCGTGATCTTCCCCTTGTAGGGGCTGTTCGCGTCGAACACCGACCCCCACGAGTCCGGGGCCGGGGTGACGGCGGACTGGTTCCACATCAGGACATTGGCGCCCCAGCCGTGCGGAACGCCGTACATCTGGTTCGTCCCACTCCCGGTCGGCACCGAGTTCCAGGGACGGTCCTTCAGGAACGGCGCGACGGTCTCGTAATTGGGCACGAGCTTGGTGTTCACCGGGGCGACCTCGCCGGAGTAGATCAGCCGCAGGGTGGCGTCACCGGATGCCGACAGCCCGTCGTACTGGCCGCTCTTCATCAGGGTGACCATCTCGTCCGAGGAACCGGCGTCCTTGTAGTTGACCTTGCACCCGGTGGACTTCTCGAACGGCGTCACCCAGTCGGGGTCGCCGGCCTTGGTCGCCTTGACCACGTACCCCGGCCAGTTGACGAGGTCGACCTCGCCCTCTCCCGTTCCGAGCGACTGCGCCATCGGCACGCTCGGCGGCTTCGCGTGCTGCACCCCCGTCGAGCCGCCGCCCGCAGCCGAGCTTCCCGACCCGCCACCCGAGCCGGAACTCCCGCACGCGGCGAGGGCCGTCACCGCGGCCGCGGCGAGCGCCGCCGCCCGAACCGAACCTGCACGCATGGTTCCTCCTGGTGAGTGCTGTCGCCGGCGGGCCTGCCGGCGCTTCGTAGGACGGACAGTGACGGGACGGTCAGGCAGGCGCAGCCCCCACCCCGATGGCAGCGTCGGACGGCTGGGCGCTGGGCAGGCGGTAGGCGTCCTCGGGACGCCAGGCGAGGCGCACCCGCTCCCCGCGCTCCGGCGCGCGTGCGGCGCCCCCCTCGGACGGCGCGAGAGCGACCAGTTCGCCCCCCGCGTCGAGGACGACGACCACGCGGGTGGTCGCGCCCGCGTAGACGACCTCGCCAACGGTCCCGCCGGCGACGACGCTGCCGGCCGGGGTGTCGCCGTCCGGGCCCGCCTGCTCCCCACCGGCCCGCTCGGTCAGGACCCGGATGCGCTCGGGCCGCACCGTCCACACGCCGTCCGCGCCGAGCAGGGTGAGGGCGGCCTGCTCGGGCAGCAGGTTGGAGGTGCCGACGAAGCCCGCGACGAACGCGCTCACCGGCCGCTCGTACACCTCGCGCGGCGTCCCGACCTGCTCGATCCGGCCCTTGCTGAAGACGGCGACGCGGTCGGAGAGGGTCAGCGCCTCCTCCTGGTCGTGGGTGACGAACACGAAGGTGATGCCGACCTCGCGCTGGATCGCCTTCAGCTCGACCTGCATCTCCTCGCGGAGCTTGAGGTCGAGGGCGCCGAGCGGCTCGTCGAGCAGGAGAACGCGGGGGCGGTTCACCAGGGCGCGGGCGAGCGCGACCCGCTGCCGCTGCCCGCCGGACAGCTGGCCCGGGCGCCGCCCTCCGAACCCCTCGAGCCGGACCGTCGCGAGGGCCTGTTCCGCCCGGGCTCGGCGCTCGGCCCGCGCCACCTTGCGCACCCGCAGGCCGTACTCGACGTTCCCGAGCACGTCGAGGTGCGGGAACAGGGCGTAGTCCTGGAAGACGGTGTTGACGTCGCGCTCGAACGGCGCGAGCCGGGTGACGTCGCGACCGCCGAGCTCGACCGTCCCGGCCGTGGGCAGCTCGAAGCCGGCGACGAGGCGCAGCACCGTCGTCTTGCCCGAGCCGGACGGGCCGAGCATCGAGAAGAACTCCCCGTCGGCCACGTCGAGGTCGACCCCGTCGACCGCGACCACCTCGGCGCCGCCGGTGCCGAACACCTTGCGCAGGCCGCGCAGCCGGACGGCGGGCGCGCCGTCCGCGGGGCGCTCCTGCGTCACCGGCACCTCCTCGTCCCACGCCGGCGCACGGCGGAACCCGCACCGACCTGGGCGGATCTTAACCGGATTCCTCTGCGGCCCCGCCAGTCCACGACTGGATCCGTCGCCGTAACGTGATCAGGCCACCCCGCGAAAGGATCACCACAAAGTGTGATCACTGTGGGAGCATGACCAAGGGCCGCTCGCCGCTGGCGACGCGATGTCCCCGAGGAACGAGGCGCGCCCCATGCTCCGTCGTCACCGCCGGAGGCTCATCGCCGCGACCGCGCTCGCCGTTCTGTCCGTCGGCGGCGCATTGCTGGTCCAGAGTCCTGCGGCATTCGCGGCGACGATGGCCGTCGACGTCACGGTCAACACCCACCAGTCGGCTGCCGCCTCGACCCTGACCTCGGGCGCGGTCACGACCCACCAGACGAACGAACTGCTCGTGGCCTTCGTGACCTCCGACGGACCGTCCGGAGGCGGGCAGAGCTTCTCGTCCGTGACGGGCGGCGGGCTCACGTGGACGCGGCGTACGGCCGCGAACCTCCAGCCGGGCGCGGCCGAGATCTGGCAGGCGGGGGCCGCCAACATCCTCACGAACGTCACCGTCACGGCCACACGTTCCAGCGGAAGCTATGGCGGTTCCCTGACGATCGTGGCCTTCAGCGGGGCGGACCTCACCGCGCAGGGGGCGACGTCGGCGAACAGCGCCGCCAGCGGTGCGCCGACGACGTCGCTGACCACGAGATTCGCGAATTCGTGGGTCTGGGGCGTCGGGAACGACTGGTCGACCGCGACCGCGCGCACCGTCGGCCCGAACCAGACGCTCGTCGACCAATACCTCTCCCCCGCCGGCGACACCTACTGGACCCAACGACAGAACGCGACGACCGCGTCGGCAGGGACACCCGCCACGATCAACGACACAGCGCCCACCGGAGACCGGTTCGACATCGCCGAGATAGAGATCGTTCCCGCGGGAGGCACCGCGACGCCACCTCCCGCCGCCCCCACCGGGCTGACCGCGAACGTCGCGAACGCCGGCGAGGTCGACCTGGCGTGGACCGCGTCGACCAGCACCGGCGTCGATCATTACGACGTCACGCGCGACGGTGCCGCGACGGGAAGGTGCTGGTGAACTCGGGTTGACAACACCTCGGCGTCGGACATCGTCGCCACTCCCGAGATGTACGACCCGCCGACGAACACGTGGACGAGCCTGACGGCGGCCACCCACTCGATGCCGATCTACCCGTTCATCTACCAACTCCCCGACGGCCGAATCCTGCACGCCGGTGGTTCCGAGGTGCCGACGGCGACGGAGGTGCTCGACCTGCGGACCAACACCTGGTCGACGGTCGACGCGCGCATCCTCGACGGCGGGAGCATCGTCAACTACGCACCGGGCAAGTTCATGAAGGCCGGCAGCGCCGCGGACGACGGCAACTCGGGACCGTCGACGAGAAACGCCTACACGCTTGACATGAACCAGCCGAACCCGACCTGGCAGCCGATCGCGTCGATGACGTATCCGCGTGCCTTCCTCAACCTGACGTCACTGCCCGAACGGCGAAGTGCTGGCCAGCGGGGGCGACACCGAGAAGTCGGGGTTCGTGGACTCCAACGGGGTGCTGCCGATGGAGATCTGGAACCCCGACGCACCGGGGCGTGGAGAACGGTCGCGTCGCTGACCGAGCCACGGCTCTATCACTCGGTCGCCACGTTGCTTCCCGACGGCCGCGTCTTTCTCTCGGGCGGTGGCGGCGATCCCGGCGTCCCGAACCACAAGACGGCGCAGCTCTACTCGCCGGCCTACCTCTTCAACGGGCCTCGCCCGACCATCACCTCCGTCGACAGCACGGTCCAGTACGGGTCGTCCTCATTCGTCGCGACGCCCGACGCAGCCGGGATCGTCAAGGTGACCTTGATCCGCACCGGATCGGTGACGCACGCCTTCGACCAGAACGCGCGCACGCTGACGCTCCCGTTCACGCAGGCCGCGGGTGGACTGGACGTCCAGATGCCCGCGAACGGCAATCTCGCGCCTCCCGGCTACTACATGCTCTCGATCGTCAACAGCCAAGGGCGTACCGTCGGCGTCGTCGATGGTGCGGTTCCCGGCGCCGTATGAGGACAATCAGGCCCCATCGGCCGTGACGGATCTCAACGCGACCGCCGACGGTCCCACCCGCGTGACCCTCACCTGGACCGCGTCCACGGACAATCAGGGCGTCATCGGGTACACCGTGTTCCGCGACGGCGTCCGGCTGGCCTCGACATCCACGCCGGGATTCGTCGACAGCACGGTCGTTCCATCCACGGCGTACGCCTACACGGTCACCGCGTACGACGGCGCCGGAAATACGAGCCCGGTGTCGAACAGGGCGCCGGTCACGACGCCCGGGGACACCACGCCCCCGGTCGTCTCGAACGTCCGCGTCATCCCGTCGTCCACGAGTGCCGTGGTGACGTGGACGACGGACGAGCCGTCCACCAGCCAGGTCCAGTACGGAGCGGACTCCGGTTACGGCAGCTCCACCACGATCGACAACGCACTCGTCACGTCCCACTCGCAGACCGTCAGCGGACTGTCGCCCACCACCACCTACCACTTCCAGGTGCGCAGCAGCGATGCCGCATCGAACGTCGCGACGTCCGCGGACGGCACCTTCACGACCACGACCACGGCGGTGGCGCCGGCGGTGGACAAGCAGGTGAGCGCTCATCCAACGGCCAAATCGACGTCGCTCAAGTTGCCGACGATCACGACGGCGGGCCCGAACGAACTGCTCGTCGCCTTCGTGTCGGCGGACGGCCCCGCATCGGCCGGCTCCCAGACCGTGACAGCGATGTCCGGGAGCGGGTTGACGTGGACGATGCGCGCCCGGTCGAACGCGCAACCCGGTGACGCGGAGATCTGGACGGCGACCGCGACGTCGGTCCTCACCAACGCGCAGGTGACGGCGACGCTGCGCTCGAGCGCGGTCGGTTCCATCACCGTCGTGGCGTTCACGGGAGCGGCGACTACGGGAACACCCGTCGTCGCCACAGCGTCGGCGGCCACGGGCGCGCCCTCGGTGACGCTCACCACGACGCGGGCGAACTCGTGGGTGTGGGGAGTCGGCACCGACTGGAGCAAAGCCGTCTCGAGAACGCCCGGCACCGGTCAGACGATCGTCGACCAGTACCTGGCCTCGATCGGCGACTCCTACTGGGTGCAGCGGCAGACCACTGCGACGGCCTCGGCCGGCACCTCCGTGAAGATCAACGACACGGCTCCCACGACGGACAGATGGGATCTGGCTGCGATCGAGATCCCGGCCGGCTAGCCGCTCGAACGGTCGCCGTCAGGCCTCGCCGTCGGGCCTCGCCATCAGCCCTCGAGCGCCGCCGAGAGGGTCCGCTCGTGCGCCTCGCGCAGCTCGGCGAGCGGCACGGTGAAGAGCCCCTGGACGTCGAGCTCCGGCTCCGCTCCCTGATCCGCGGCGCCCTGGTCCACCACGCCGATGCGGGCGAAGGGGATGCCGCGTGCGGCGCACATGTCCGTGAACCGGACCTCCTCGCTCCGGGGCACGGCGACGAGCGCCCGCGCGGTCGACTCCGCGAACAGTGCGGCGAACGGGCTGACGCCGTCCCGGTCGCAGAGCTCGTCCAGCCAGACCCGGGCGCCGACGCCGTACCGCAGGCAGGCCTCGGTGAGCGCCTGCGCGAGCCCGCCCTCGGACAGGTCGTGCGCGGCGTCGACGAGCCCGTCGCGGGAGGCGTTGACCAGGATGTCGGCCAGCCGCTTCTCGTCGTGCAGGTCCACCACCGGGGGCACGCCGCCGAGGTGCCCGTGCTCGGCGAACGCCCACTCCGAGCCGCCGAACTCGTCCCGGGTCGCGCCGAGGAGGTAGATCGCCTGGCCCGGCGCCCGCCAGCCCGAGGGGGTGCGGCGGGCGACGTCGTCGAGCACGCCGAGGACGCCGATCACCGGCGTCGGGTGGATCGAGACGTCCCCGGTCTGGTTGTAGAAGGACACGTTGCCGCCGGTCACGGGGATCCCGAGCTCCGCGCAGCCGTCCGCCAGCCCGGTCACTGCACGCTCGAACTGCCACATGACGCCGGGGTCCTGGGGCGAGCCGAAGTTGAGGCAGTCGGTGACGGCCAGCGGACGCGCGCCGGCCGCCGCCACGTTGCGGTAGGCCTCGGCGAGCGCGAGGCGGGCCCCCTCGTACGGGTCGAGGGCGCCGAACCGGCCGTTCCCGTCGGTCGCGACGGCGACGCCGAGGCCGGTCTCCTCGTCGACGCGGACGACGCCGGCGTCGTCCGGCGTGGCCAGGGCCGTGTTGCCCCGCACGTACCGGTCGTACTGGTCGGTGACCCAGGCCTTGCTGGCAAGGTTGGGGCTCGCGAGCATGCGCAGGAGGGTGGCGCGCAGCTCCTCCCCCGTCTCAGGGCGCGGCAGCCGGTCGGGAGTGTCGGCGCGGACGGCGCCCAGGGTCGCGGGCTGCTCGTACGGCCGCTCGTAGACGGGCCCCTCGTGGGCGACCGTGCGGGGCGGGACGTCGACGATCACCTCGTCGTGCCACAGGACGACGAGGCTGCCGGTCGCGGTGACCTCGCCGAGGACGGCGGCCTCGACGTCCCACTTCGTGGTGATCTGCAGGAAGGCCTCGAGGTCGTCGGGGCGGACGATCGCCATCATCCGCTCCTGCGACTCGCTCATGAGGATCTCCTCGGGCCGCAGGCTGGGGTCGCGCAGCGGCACCCGGTCGAGGTGGATCACCATGCCGCCGTCGCCGTTGCTGGCGAGCTCGCTGGTCGCGCAGGAGAGACCGGCGCCGCCGAGGTCCTGGATGCCGTCCACGACACCGGCGGCGAACAGGTCGAGGCAGCACTCGATCAGGACCTTCTCGGCGAACGGGTCGCCGACCTGGACCGCTGGGCGCTTGGCGGGGCCTCCCTCGTCGAAGGTCTCGCTCGCGAGCACGGAGACGCCGCCGATGCCGTCGCCGCCGGTGCGCGCGCCGAAGAGGACGACCAGGTTGCCCTCGCCGGTGGCGTTCGCCAGGTGGATCTGATCGTGCTTCATCGCCCCGACACACAGGGCGTTGACCAGTGGGTTGCCCTGGTAGCAGGGATCGAAGAACACCTCGCCGCCGATGTTGGGCAGGCCGAGGCAGTTGCCGTAGCCGCCGACGCCGGCGACGACGCCCGGGAGCACCCGATGCGTGTCGGGGTGGTCCAGCTCGCCGAAGCGCAGCGAGTCCATCACCGCGATCGGGCGCGCGCCCATGGCCATGATGTCGCGGACGATGCCGCCCACCCCGGTGGCGGCGCCCTGGTACGGCTCCACATAGCTCGGGTGGTTGTGTGACTCGATCTTGAAGGTGACCGCCCAGCCCGCGCCGATGTCGACGACTCCGGCGTTCTCGCCGATCCCCACCAGGAGCTTGGCCCGCATGGGATCCGTCGTCTTCGTGCCGAACTGGCGCAGGTGCACCTTGCTCGACTTGTACGAGCAGTGCTCGCTCCACATCACCGAGTACATGGCGAGCTCGCTGGACGTCGGCCGCCTGCCCAGGATGTGCCGGATCCGGGCGTACTCGTCGTCGGCGAGTCCCAGCTCGCGGTACGGCTGGGGCACGTCCGGCGAGTGCATGGCGCGCTCGACGGTGTCGAGGTGGGACTCGACCCGCAGGCCCTGGCTGCTGTCGGTGCCGGTGGTCATGCGGTCGTCCTCGAGGCGGAGAGCACGCCCTCGAGCAGCGACGTGAAGAAGCGCAGTCCGTCGGCGCTCCCGAAGGCGCCTCGCGCGTCGCGGTCCGGGCCGAAGCCGGGCTCGACCGCGTGCTCCGGGTGCGGCATCAGGCCGACGACGCTGCCACTGGCGTTCGAGACGCCCGCGATGTCCCGGTAGGAGCCGTTCGGGTTGCCGTCGAGGTAGCGGGCGACCACCTGGCCCTCCTCTTCGAGGCGGTCCAGCGTCGGGGCGTCCGCGACGTACCCGCCCTCGCCGTTCTTGAGCGGGATCACGACCTCCTCACCGGGGGCGTAGCCGCTCGTCCAGGCGGTCGAGGTGCGCTCGATCCGCAGCCGCTGGTCCTTGCAGACGAACTTGCGGTGGTCGTTGCGTACCAGCGCCCCGGGGAGCAGGTGCGACTCGCAGAGCACCTGGAAGCCGTTGCAGATCCCGAGGACGGGCAACCCGGCACTGTCGGCGTCCGGGGGACCGGCCAGGCGCACCACCTCGGCCATGATCGGGGAGAACCGGGCGATCGCGCCGCATCGGAGGTAGTCGCCGTAGGAGAAGCCACCGGGCAGCACGACGGCGTCGACTCCGTGCAGGCTCTCGTCGCCGTGCCACAGCGGCACGGGCTCGCCTCCGGCGATCCGGACGGCGCGCGACGCGTCCACGTCGTCGAGGCTGCCCGGGAAGGTCACGATGCCGATCCGCACGCCCTCAACCCTAGACCGTATGGAGTGCGGGGCTTCGGCGTCATCCGATGAGTGATCGTGGGGGTGCTGGTCGTCGTGTCAAGGCGGGAGAACGTGCCTTGACATGGCGATCAGCACCCCGAAAGGGGCCGCCGGAATCGGATGACGCCGGGAGTGTGATCACGCCCGGGTCTGCCGGTTGCCAAAGGCGGCATCCGGTGCCTCGCTGGCACGTGGACGCGGGTCACGCCGCCGGGGCGCAGGTAGGGCGCCCGTTGGTGGTGCCGCAGGTGGCAGGAGGCACCGGATGTCTGGTGAGCGTACGACGGTTGGCCTTGATGTTCATGCCCGTTCGATCGCGGCCGAGGCGGTGGACTGGTCGACGGGGCAGGTGGTTAGCGACACCCTGGTTCCCGATCACGAAGTGGTTCTGGCGTGGCTGGCGCGGCTGCCCGGGCCGGTGGCCGTGACCTACGAGGCCGGGCCGACGGGGTTCGGGCTGGCCCGGGCACTGCAGGCGGCAAGGGTGCGGTGCGTGGTGGTGGCGCCTTCGAAGTTGGAGCGTCCGCCCGGGGATCGGGTCAAGACCGACCGGCGCGACGCCCGGCGGCTGTGCCGGCTGCTGCACATCGGTGAGATCGACGACGCCGGCGCGGTGCGGGTGCCGACCCAGGTCGAGGAGGACGCCCGGGATCTGGTCCGCGCCCGGGAAGCAACTCGGGCGGACCTGATGCGGGCCCGGCACCGGCTGTCCAAGCTGCTGCTGCGGCACGGCATCGTCTACTCCGGCGGCCAGGCGTGGACCGGGCCGCATGAGGCGTGGCTGCGCCGGCAGCGCTTCGACCGGCCGGGCACGCGCGCGGCGTTCGAGGAGTACTTCGACGCGGTGCTGTCGGTGACCGCCCGCCGCGATCGCCTCGACGCGGCGATCGCCGTCACCGCCGCACTCGAGCCGTGGGCGCCGATCGTCGCCCGCCTGGGCGCGATCCGCGGCGTGGCCACGCTCACCGGCCTGGGCCTCGCCGTCGAGATCGGGGACTGGACCCGGTTCACCGGCGCCGGCATCGGCGCCTACGTCGGCCTGGTCCCCAGCGAGTCCTCCAGCGGCGCCAGCCGCAGCCAGGGCCCGATCACCAAGACCGGCAACACCCACGCTCGGCGGCTGCTGGTCGAGGCCGCCTGGCACCACCAGAAGCCGCTGCGGCCCGCCGGCAAGACCCTGGCCGCCCGCCGCGCCGCGCTCCCGCCCGCCGTCCGCGCCCGCGGCGAAGCCGCCGACCGCCGCCTGCACCACCGCTGGACCACGATGACCTACCGGCACAAGCGGCCCACCGTCATCGCCGTCGCGGTCGCCCGCGAGTTGGCCGGCTGGTGCTGGAGCCTGGCCACCATGGACACCTGACCCCGGCCCGCCTCCACGGCGGCTTTCATAGACCGAGGCCGGTGGGAGGCAACCCGGCGCCGGGACCACGAGGAACGACCCGCGAGCTGACTATGAGCAACCCGATCATGAAAGTCACGTGGTCAGGTCACGCCCGCCCCTAGACAGGCGGCACCGTTCCCAGACGAACACCCGGTCCTGCAGGTAACCAACCCGCGCATATCAGTCTCGACCGTGCGTCGACGGCGACCCGGACCGGACCTCCCACCGGCCTCTCATCACCACAATCTCGCTCCGGCGCACCCACCCCACGCTGGAGCCAGGACCTTCGCGCCCCTTGACAGGACCCTGCTCCATATCAGTCAGGCGCAGGCCTGCCTCGGGGACGCCCCCGGCCTAGGCCGGCCGGGCGACGAGAGGGCGCAATGGGTGACGACGCACACAGCGGGTCAAGCCGTCAAGGGTCCGGCCGACGGTCGGAGATGACGGCGGGGACCACCTGAGTCCCCGGTCGGAGCCGGCGCGGCCGGAGGAGGACCAGATGACCGAGATCACCCCTGCCTCGAACCTCGAGGCGGACGCTGCCCCCGCGGGCGGCCGGCGCCGCGCCCGCCGTGCCCGCGGCGCGGGCGCACGCCGCGCCGCCTGGGCCGTGGTCCCGCTCGCCCTGCTGGGCAGTGGCGCCATGATCTACCAGGCGTCGAACGCGGCCTTCACGGCGAGCACGTCGACCGGGTCGAACAGCTGGACCGCCGGCAACGTCTTCCTCACGAACTCGTCCTCGGCCGGCGCGCTGTTCTCGGTGTCGGCCATGAAGCCGACGACAGAGGCCGCCGCCGCGACCGCGAACATCAAGTGCGTCAAGGTGGACTACACGGGCAACCTGGCGGCGAACGTGCGCCTGTACCTCACGGGGTACAGCTCGACGCTGCGTCCCGCCGGTCCTCCCGGGCCCGCCGGTGCCGGCACCAACGACCTGGGCGACTACCTCCGGGTGATCGTGGAGGAGGGCACAGGCTCCAACGCCAACTGCAGCGACTTCGTCAGCGGCCGCTACCTGACGACGGGCTCGACGGACGGCCAGACGATGACGTCCCTGAAGACGGCCCTCACCAGCTTCTCCTCGACCTACCCCGGCCCCAGCAACACGTCCTGGGCGCCGTCGGGGGCCGCTTCGAAGACGTACAAGGTCACCTACTGGCTGCCGGACATCGGCGAGGTCGGCGCGCCCACGCAGACCGTGCTCGACGACCTGCAGAACACGACCCTGTCCACCACGTTCACGTGGGAGGCACAGAACAGCTGATCGACGCCCGCCCCGACAGGGCCGGCCCCGGTACTCCCGGGTCCGGCCCTGTCGGCGTTCGCCCTCCCGCCCCCTGCGGCGATCAAGGAAAACTTAGGGATCAAGGAATTCTTGGGGATCATGCGCCGTGCACGCCCTCGCGCCTTCCTCCCGGCGGGGGGCTGAACGGCGACGGCGCGTTCGGCCGGGCCCGGCCTGCCCCCGTCGTAACGCAGGCCAAGGTCGCCCGATGCGCCGGCCGTCTCCGAGTGTCGGGGGACCATGGCCTGAGTTACGACCGCCGTGGTGGACCCGTCAGGCGCCGGCGGCCGGGACGGCGATCAGCCATAACGGAGCTTCGAGGAGCCTCGAGGAGCGGCGGCGTGCCGACCTGCCCGCGCCGCGTTCCCTCCGCCGCATCCAGCTCCCTCCGGCCCCCTGCTGCCTCGCCTCGGCGGAGGAGCGAGCCGGACCCCCGGCGCCGACCAGGCGCTTCGCACCGAGCAGGCGGCGCCGACGGCATGGCGAAGATCCCCAGGAATTCCTTGATCCCTAAGAATTCCTTGATCGCTGCAGAGGGGGTGCAGCGGGCCGGGGTAGGCCCCGGGCTGGGAGAGGCTCAGGCGGTCGGGGCGGGCACGCCGGGGCCGGCGACGACGACGCGGTCGCGGCCCGTCCGCTTGGCGTGGATGAGCGCGTTGTCCGCGGCCTCGATGATGCGTGCCGCGGTGTCGCCGTCCTCGGGGGCGGACGCCACGCCGAAGCTCGCCGACACCTGGATCGGCTCCCGGACGTCGTGCAGCGCGACTCGGGCCCGCTCGGCGACGTGGCACGCCTCGGCCGACGTGGCCCCCGGCAGAAGCAGCCCGAACTCCTCGCCGCCGTAGCGGGCGGCCACGTCCCCGGGCCGGGCCGCGGACGCCAGCACCTGCGCGACGACCTGCAGGACCTCGTCGCCGGCCTGGTGGCCGAGAGTGTCGTTGACCGACTTGAAGTGGTCCACGTCCACGAGCACCAGCGCGTACGGCACGCCCTGCTCGCGCCGGGCCCGGGCGAGCCGGTCGATCTCCCCGTCGAAGGAACGGCGGTTCGCGACACCGGTGAGGCCGTCGGTGGAGGCGGCCCGGCGCGCGTCGGCGAGCAGCTCGGCACGCGAGTGGGCCAGGGCGGCCGTCGCGACGGCCTGCTGCAACGACGAGAGCACCCGGCGCTGGGCCCGGCCGCCGCGGCTCTGGCCGAGCTCGGCGACGACCCAGGTGCCCTGGCCGGCCCCCGTCACCGGCACCACGACGAGCCGCGCCGCCGCGGGAAGCAGCCGGTCGAGCCACGGATCGCGACCCGGGTCGAGTCGCAGGGCGAGCACCGGCTCGCCGTCCGGAGCGCTCCGGTCGAGCAGCGCCGAGACGGGAGCGGCCGGCTGCGCGGGGACGACGGCGGGCAGGCCGGGCAGGCCGGGCGGGCCCGCGCGTCCGACGGCGATGGACGGCGCCTGAGCGTTCCCGCGGGCGGCGGCGAGCTCGTAACGGCCGTCGATGCGGCGCGCCACCAGGGCACGCGGCACGTCGAGCTCGGTGGTGACGACGTCGAGCAGCCGGGTGAGGACTGCGTCGGGCTCGTCGTCGGCATGCAGCTGCGTGGCGAGGACGGCGAGCGTCTCGGCGTCGTAGCGTCGCCGCCGCAGCTCGCGCTCGTTGACGGCGGTCGCGACCGCGGTCGTGCCCACGACGAGCCAGAGCAGCGCCATGTCGGCGAGGAGCTGCTGGTCGCGGTCGACGCCCTGCATGGCCGGCGCGAGCGGGAACAGGCCGCTCTCCTCACCGCGGACGGCGACGAGCAGCAGCAGCGACTGCCACACCGCGCCCTTCAGTCCGGTGCGGAAGGACGCGAGCAGGCATACGGCGACCAGCTCGGCGGCGAGGGCCACGTCGACGGGCAGACGGTGACCGAGCACCTCGTGCTGGTACTGCAGGAAGACGCCGTCGAGCAGCAGCGACGTCCCGAAGGACCGCAGGGCGAACGGGCGGTGCGGCACCAGGACGCCGAGGCTCAGGGCGCCGGACGCCGCGAGGAAGCCGGCGGCGGCGGCGACCGGGGGCAGCGGCACCACGGCGCCCGTCGAGTAGGCGAGCACCGTGAGGATGCCCACCGCGGCCACCCGGAAGACCATCATCACGGCGGCACGCTGCGACAGCGGGGTGACCTCGGCGGCCGCCGCCTCGGCGGCACGGACCTGGCCTGCCCGGCTACCGGAGGGGGCGGCCCGGCGGGAGCGGCGAGTTCGGGAACTCACGGTCCACGCTCCGGCGGGAACAGGTCGGGGAACCGCAGCATGCTGTCGCGACCGGTCACCCGGGCGACGGCGAGCTTCGGGTCCCGGCGGTCGATGAGGTCCTGCACGAGCAGGAAGACCGCGACGAGGGCGAGGACCCCGACCGGGTACTGAGGCGCCTCGGCGAGGTGCATGGCGACCTCGCTGACGCGCCGGGCGGTCTCGCGCAGCGCCGGCAGGGAGACCCCGAGGACGACGTCAGCGGCGGCGTGGTGTCCCCGTGCGCCCGCGGTGCCGGCGCCACCAGGGCCGCCGGGCGATCCCGGTCCGCCCGCAGCCCCGGACGCCGACGGTGTGCGCCGCGGCTCGCCCGAACCGTCGCCCGGCAGGTGCCCGGCCGGGGCCGGGCTCGTCCCCGGGGTGGGTGTTCCGGCCCCGACCTGCGGGTCGGGAGCGGTCGGCGCCGAGACGTCCGTCGGTGCACCCGGCCCGGGCTCGTTGCTCGCGGTCGGCTGCGAGGTGGGGTCGGTCGTCGGTTCCGGCGGCGTCGTCGGGTGCGGGTGCCCGGTGGGCTCCGGCGTCGTGTCGGTGGGTGTCGGCGTCTTGGTGGGCGTGGGGGTCGGGCTGGGCGACGCGGACGGCGACGGCGAGACCGACGGCGACGGCGACGGCGACTCGGACGGCGACGGGAGCGGCGCCGGCGGCGCCGTGGCCAGCTGCCAGACGAACTGGCCGCCGGCCGTGGTGCCGGAGGCGGCGCCCACGTCGTCCACCTGGACGGTGAACCGGAACGTCCGGGTCGAGGACGTCCCCGGGTACCAGCCCGTGACGACGCCGGGAGTGAGGTCACCGAGGCGGCCGGACCAGGTCGGCACGGCAGGGTCCGCGACCCAGCCCGTGCAGTCCCCAGGTGGCCCCCGGAACCGACCTGGACCGAGACGGAGAGGTACTGCGCGAGGCTTCCCGCGACGCCGGTGGCCGACAGCACGACGGAGTCCGTGCGGGTGGCGCCGGCCGCGCTGACGCTCACACACCCGGTCTGGGGGTGCCCGGGCGCGAGCACGGAGCCGTTGAACAGCGGGGTGCCGCCGGAGTCGTCGAAGAGCGAGACGCTGCCCGCCGCGGCGGCGGGCGGCACCGCGGCGACTGCGGCGACGAAGGCGCCGGACAGGCCCACGAAGGCAGCCACCAGCGCCCGGCCGCGGTGGCCGGTCCTCGCGCGCATGCCTTCCAACGCACCTCCCGGCGCAGTCCGCCCTTCACAGGGTTGTCGGCGCGCCAGGGGCGAGCTTGAGCATTCAACCGGTGCGTCAGTCCGCGGCAGCCACCCGGACGACGTCCTCGATCACGGGGTTGGACAGCAGGGTGCGCGCGGCCTCGCGCGCCCGCTCGATCACCTCGTTGGTGACCTCGCCCTCGACCTCGAGCTCGAACCGCTTGCCCTGCCGGGCGGCGGCGAACTCGCGGAAGCCCAGGCGCGCGAGCGCCCCGGCGACGGCCTTGCCCTGCGGGTCGAGGATCTCGGGCTTCGGCATGACGTCGACGACGACGCGTCCCATCGGGGCGACTCCTGCTCGGGTTCTTCCACTGGTCCGGACGCCGTCAGCCTAGGGCTCCACGGCCCGGTCGGGCGGCCCGCCGCCGGTGCTGCGACGGACGCGGGGCTGTGGTGGGGTGGCCTCGTGCAGATCACCCGTATCGGTCACTCCTGCCTGCTCGTCGAGACCGGCGGCGTCCGCCTCCTGGTGGATCCGGGAGGCTTCACGCCGGGTTGGGAGGAGTTGTCCGGCCTGGACGCCGTGTTCGTCACCCACGAGCACCCCGACCACCTCGACCGGGACCGCCTGCCCGCCCTGCTGGAGCGCAACCCGCGGGCCAGGCTGATCACGGAGCCGGGGGTCGCGGGGCAACTGTCCGGCGGCGTGCGGCGGAATGTCGAGGCGCTCGAGGCCGGCGCGACGGCGACCGTCGGCGCGGTCACGGTGACGGGGGTGGGCGGCCGGCACGCCGTCATCCATGAGGACATCGACCGGATCGGGAACGTCGGCTACCTGTTCACCGCCGACGGCGAGCGCACCCTGTTCCACCCCGGCGACATGATCGACACGCCGCCCGAGGGGGTCGACGTGCTCGCCGTGCCGATCAACGCACCCTGGTGCGCCGCGAAGGAGACGGTCACGTTCCTCCGGGCGGTCGGCGCGCCATGGGCGATACCGATCCACGACGCGCTGCTGTCACCGACGGGCCGAGCGCTCTACCTGCGCGTGCTCGGCGGCCTGGTCGCCGAGATCACCGACTGGGCGGACGCCGCGGACGGCACGCCCGTCCCGCTGCCCTGACGCATCGGCGAGGCTCGTGGAGAGCGCGATGTCCGAGCGACGGTGGGCGCCGCGGATTCGGATCCGGTCGGCCGCCGCGTAGGCGGTCTCGCGGGCGGCGTCGAGCGACGGTCCGGTGCCGACCACGCTGAGCACCCGTCCGCCGGCGGTGACCACGCGCTGGTCGTCGTCCAGAGCGGTGCCGGCGTGCAGCACCCAGGCGCCCGGGACGGCCGACGCCTCGTCCAGACCCTCGACCACGTCACCGAGCACCGGCGCGGCAGGGTAGCCCTCGGCAGCGACGACGACGGTGACGGCGGCCTGGTCCCGCCAGCGCAGCGGAGCCAGCTCGCGCAGCCGGCCGGTGGCCGCGGCCATCAGCAGGGCGCTGAGCGGCGTCGCGAGCCGCGCGAGCACCACCTGCGTCTCCGGGTCCCCGAACCGGGCGTTGAACTCGATCACCCGGACGCCGACATCGGTCAGCGCGAGCCCGCAGTAGAGCAGCCCGCTGAAGGGTGTGCCACGGCGGGCCAGCTCGGCGACGACGGGGCCTGCGATCCGCTCGGCGACGTCGGCCGCCAGCCGCGGCGGCGCCCAGGGCAGCGGCGAGTAGGCGCCCATCCCGCCCGTGTTCGGCCCGGTGTCGCCGTCCCCCACCCGCTTGTAGTCCTGGGCGGGCGCGAGCGGGACGACGTCCCGGCCGTCCGTCACGCAGAACAGCGACACCTCGGGCCCCTCGAGGTACTGCTCGACGACGACGCGGCCGCCGGGCCGGGCGAGGCAGGCGGCGCCGTGCTCGACGGCGGCCTTCTCGTCGGACGTGACGACCACGCCCTTGCCCGCCGCCAGCCCGTCGTCCTTGACCACGAACGGCGGCCCGAACGACCCCAGCGCGTCCGTGACCTCCTCGAGGGAGGTGCAGACGCGAGCCATCGCGGTCGGAACCCCGGCGGCCGCCATCACCTCCTTGGCGAACGCCTTGCTGCCCTCGAGCCGCGCGGCCTCGGCGGAGGGACCGAAGCAGGCGATCCCCCGGTCCCGGACGGCGTCCGCGGCACCCGCGACCAGGGGCCCCTCGGGGCCGACCACCACGAGGTCGGCACCGGCCTCCTCGGCGAGGTCCGCGACGGCGGCGGGCGAGGCAAGGTCGAGCGGGCGGCGCAGCTCGGGGAGGATCCCGGCGTTGCCCGGGGCGACCAGGAGCTCGTCGACGGCGGGATCGGCGTGCAGGGACCGGGCGAGGGCATGCTCACGCGCGCCTGAGCCGACGACGAGGACTCTCACGTCGCCCAACCCTACGGGCGGGAACCCGGCGAGGGTCAGGCCTTCCTGACGTAGGCGTCGAGCCGCTGCAGGTCGAGCTGCGCCGCGGGGTGCCGCTCGCCCAGGAGCTCGCGGAAGCCTTCCGCCATGGTCACGGGGTCCGCGGTCATCGTGAGCTCGACGGTGGTGTGCCCGCTGCCGGCCTCGCGCAGCCGCAGGTCGCCGGTGTAGCGGGGGCCCTCGAGTTGACGCCACGTCATCCGGTGCTCCGCGGGATGCGCCTGCACGCAGACCAGCACGGTCCGGCGCTGCTTGCCGTTGGCGAGGGTGAACCGGTACCGCTCGTGGCCGGCCGGCTCGACGGACTCGAGCCCGTACATGAAGGCGGGCCACGAGGTCACATCCGTGAGCCTTGCCTGCACGTCGGGAAGCGGGGCGGCGACGGTTGTCGTTGCGTGCTGTCGCATCATGAGTGGGCTCCCGCCGGAGGATGCGCGATCCGTGTGCCTCCACGCTACGTCGGCCCGGGACGGGACGACAGGCCGGGGGGCGGCGCCACGCCGGACGGGCATCATCGGGTCGTGGAGCAGCGAGCGCCGGAGAACCTGCGGACGGCCCCGGCTGCTGCCGCACGCACCGCCAATCGCCTGGCAGGGCCCGCCGCCACGCGCCGGCGCCTCGCCTCGGGCCGGGTCCGCGTCCGGACCTCGTGGTGGGGGGTCGTGCAGTGCGCCGTGGGGGGCGCGCTCGCCTGGGAGACGGCGGAGCGGCTGCTGCACCACCCCGCGCCCTTCTTCGCCTCGGTCGCCGCCATCGTGGGGCTCGGGGTCTCGTACGCGCAGCGCCTGCGCCGCGTGCTGGAGATCGCCGTGGGCGTCGCCATCGGTGTCGGGCTCGGTGACGTGCTCGTGCGGGTCATCGGACGGGGCAGCTGGCAACTCGGCCTCGTCGTGCTCATCGCCATGTCGGCCGTGCTCCTGCTCGATGGCGGCCCGCTCCTCGTCAACCAGGCCGCGCTGCAGGCGGTCTTCGTCGTCGCACTGCCGCCGCCCGCCGGGGGGTACGTAGGGCGGTGGGAGGACGCGCTGGTCGGTGGCGCCGTCGCGCTCACCGTGGCCTTCGTCGCCCCGGGCAACGCCCTCCCGGCGCTACGGGACACCGCCACCGGCGTGGCGACGACGATCGCGCGGGCGCTCCGGGAGAGCGCGGAGGCCGCGCGCGCCGGCGACGCCGAGGGGGCGTACGAGGCGCTGGAGCTGGCCCGCTCGACGGACGGGATGCTTCCCGCCTGGCGGGCCGCCCTCGAGTCCGCCGAGGAGGTGCGCCTGCTGTCGCCGTTGCGGCGGGGTGCCGCTCGGGAGTCCAGGGCGCACCGCGCGGCGCTGGAGCCCGTGGACCACGCGATCCGCAATCTGCGGGTGGCGCTGCGCCGCATGGTGGTCGTCGTCGAGCAGGGGACGGCCTCGGACGCCGGCCCGGGGCATGATCTCCCCGACGTGCTCGACCAGGTCGCCGGCGTCCTGTACACCCTGCCGGGCGCGCTGCGGGACCCCGACGGCGAGGGCGGGCGGCGGCTGCGGGCCGCGCTGGACGCCGTGTCCCCGAGACTCGACCCCGGTGCCCTGGCGGGCCGGGATCTGTCAGGGGTCGTCGTCGTCGCGCAGCTGCGGTCGGCAATGGTCGACCTCTACGAGATCGCCGACGTCGAACCGGACGACGCGAAGGCGATGCTGCCCTAGCGCCCTACTCGCCCTGGAGCCCGCCCTACAGCGAGGCCTCGACCTCGCCGAGGGCCTCGTCCAGCAGGGCCATGCCGTACCGGGCCTCGTCGTCGCCGATGTTGAGCGCCGGGACGACGTGGGTGCGGCTGCCGTTCACGAAGGGCAGCAGGCCTCGGCGCACGCACGCCTTGGTCAGTGCCGCCATCGGCGCGTTCGCCGCCCCGGCTGCGTTGTACGGCACCAGCGGCTCGCGGCTCGTCCGGTCGCGGACGAGCTCCAGGGCCCAGAACGCGCCGACCCCGCGGAGCTCGCCGACGATCGGGTGCCGGTCGGCGATCTCGGCCAGGCCCGGCCCGAGCACCTCGCGGCCCAGCCGGTCGGCGTTCTCGATCGTCCGCTCCTGCGTCATGGCCTCGATGGCGGCGACGGCGGCGGCGCAGGCCAGCGGGTGCCCGGAGTACGTCAGGCCGCCGGGGAACGGCCGCTCCGCGAACGTGTCGTAGACGGCACGCGAGACGAGAACCCCGCCGAGCGGCACGTATCCCGAGTTCACGCCCTTCGCGAAGGTGACGAGATCGGGCTCGGCGCCGTCGCCCCCCAGCTCGCACGCGAACCACCGGCCCGCACGCCCGAACCCGCTCATCACCTCGTCCGCGATCCAGAGGATCCCGTAGCGGTCGCACAGCTCGCGGACGCCGGCGAGGTACCCCGGCGGCGGGATCATGATCCCGGCGGTCCCGGGGATCGACTCGAGCACGATCGCGGCGATCGTCGCCGGCCCCTCGAGCTGGATCGTCTGCTCGAGGTGTTCCAGCGCGCGCTCGCACTCCTCCTGCTCCGTGGTGGCGTGGAACGCCGACCGGTACAGGTACGGCCCGAAGAAGTGGACGGCTCCCTCGGTGCCGTAGTCGTTGGGCCAGCGCCGAGGGTCGCCGGTCAGATTGATCGCCGTCGTGGTGTTGCCGTGATAGCTGCGGTAGCGGGCGAGCACCTTGCGGCGGCCGGTGTGCAGGCGGGCCATCCGGACGGCGTTCTCGATGGCGTCCGCACCGCCATTGGTGAAGAACACGTGGCTGAAGCGCTCGCTGCCCTGCCGAGTACCGGGCGCCCGCTCGACGATCAGCCGGGCGGCCTCGGAGCGGGCGGCGTTCGCGTGCTGCGGGGCGACGGTCGCGAGCGTCGCCGCCTGCTCCTGGATCGCCCGCACGATCGCGGGGTGCCCGAGGCCGAGGTTGGTGAAGACGAGCTGCCCGGAGAAGTCGAGGTAGGTGGTGCCGTCGCCGTCCCAGACCCAGGAGCCCTGCCCGCCGGCGACGACCAGCGGCGTCAGGCCCGCCTGTGCCGACCAGGAGTGGAAGACGTGCGCCCGGTCGAGCTCGTAGGTGCGCCGGGCCCCATCGGGGTCGGCCTGGGGATGCGGCGCGGTCGCGGGGACGGCGATCTCGGGACGCGTGCTCGTCATGCGGACAGACTAGGCGCCGCTTGTGTCCCCTCAAGGTGATCATTTCGGATGAATGATCACGTTGGAGGGGACACAAGTCGTCAAGCGGGAAGGCGAGGGCCTTTCGACAGCAGGGACGCGGCAAGGTCGCCGTCCGGGCCCGCCAGACGCTCGAGCACCGCCTCGAGCGTGAGCTGCGCGAGACCACCCGCCTCGAGCTCCGTCCAGGTTCGGGGGGCGGCCACGGTCGGCAGCTCCCGGCCCCGGAGCGAGTAGGGCGAGATGGTCGTCTTCGCGGGGTGGTTCTGCGACCAGTCGAACAGCACCTTGCCCGGCCGCAGCGCCTTCGTCATCCGGCTGACGACGAGCTTGGGAATCGCCCGCTCCAGCTCCTCCGCGATCGCGCGGGCGTAGCCGTGCACGGTCATGGCGTCCTGTCGCCCCGAGATCGGCGCGTAGAGCTGCATGCCCTTGCCGCCGCTCGTGACCGGGACGCACTCCAGCCCGTCCTGCGCCAGTCGCTCCCGTGCGGCGAAGGCCACCTCGGTGCATTCGGCGAGGCCGGCGGGCGGGCCCGGGTCGAGGTCGACCACGAGCCGGTCGGGGCCGCGGACGGCGCCGCGCGGCCCGACCGTCCACTGCGGCACGTGGATCTCGAGCGCGGCGAGGTTGGCGGTCCACACCAGACTCGCGAGGCCGTCGATCAGCGCGAAGTCGATCGTCTCGCGGTCCTTGGTCGAGCCGGGGACCGGCAGCCGCACCGTGCGCACCCAGTCGGGCGTCCCCATCGGGGCGTTCTTCTCGAAGAAGGGCGAGCTCTCGACGCCGTCCGGCCAGCGCTTCCGCGTGACGGGCCGGTTCGCCACCAGCGGCAGCAGCACCGGCGCGACCGAGGTGTAGTACCCCACGACCTCGGCCTTCGTGGTGCCCGTGGCGGGGTACAGGACCTTCTCGAGGTTGCTGAGCCCGAGCCGGCGGCCGTCGACCTCGACGGTCTGGGTCGTCCGCGCCATGGGGATCACCCTGCCACGGCGATCAGCCCGGCACGCGGTCAGCGCTCCTCGCGCACGTCGTCGGCCCCCAGGTCGGAGCGGAACCCCAGGACGACGGGCTGACGCAGGCGGCCGCCGTCCGTGTGCCCCATGTGCCGGACGTCGACCACGAGGCGCGGCAGCAGCCACCGGGCGCCGATCACGTCGGGGCGCGGTACGGGCGGGTCGAACGGCGACATCCTGGTGGCGACGCTGGAGAGCAGGCCCCTGACGTCGTCCTGGGACGCGGTCGCGAGCCCGGAACCCGCCTTGCCCGCGTACCGCAGGACCCGAGCGCTGCTGTTCGGGAGCCCTTGCGACCACAGCCCCAGCAGCAGCGCGCCGACCCGGGAGGGATCGTCGGCCTCGGCCCGCCAGCCGCCGACCACGCACGACTGGATGTGCTGGTGCGCGAGCTTGACCCAGTCGGCCGTCCTCGCGCCCTCCCGGTACGGCGAGGCGCGCCGCTTGGCGACGATGCCCTCCAGCCCCTGCTCCCGGGTCGCCTCCAGCAGCGCCGGGCCGTCGTCGTAGACGGGCGACAGCTGCCACGCCGTTCCACTCGGCGCCAGCCGCTCGAGCGCGTCGCGCCGCTCCTGCCACGGTCGTGCGGTCAGGTCGACGCCGTACAGGCGCAGCACGTCGAACGCGATGAGGGTGGCCGGGGCGGCCTTCGCCAGGGCTGCCGCACGCCGGCTGTCGCGGACGTGGAAGCGCTCCGCCAGGGCCGCGAAGCTCGGGACGCCGCCACGCAGCACGACCACCTCACCGTCGAGCAGCACGTCCTGGTGCGCCGCCGCGATCCCGGCGAGCTCGGGGAACGCCACCGTGACGTCGTTGCCGCGCCGGCTCGCCAGCCGTGCCCGCCCCTCTCGGACGTCCGCGAGGACCCGCATCCCGTCCCACTTGACCTCGTACGCCCACAGCGCGCCGTCGGTCGGCAGCCCGCCGGCCCTCTCGGCGGGGACCGCGAGCATCGGCAGCACGACCCCATGCTGCCGCCTCAACTGGAGCAATGCGCGTGCCGATGGGCTGGCGCGACCCCGCGATCACCGGTCATCCTGGCTGGTAGGCCTCTTGACCTGACCGACGGGCCGAGAGCACATGGACGACGCGCGCCTGCCCGCCCCCCTTCCGGGCGGGCGCGCGCCGGCACGAGAGGGGTGAGGGCAGTGCGAGCCATCTGGAAGGGCGCGGTCTCGTTCGGCCTCGTCAACGTGCCGGTGCGTCTCTTCGCCGCCACGCAGGAGCACGACATCCGGTTCCACCAGGTCCACCGCGAGGACGGCGGCCGGATCCGGATGAAGCGCACGTGCAGCATCGACGGCGAAGAGGTGGCGTACGACCAGATCGCCAAGGGGTACGAGTCGCCCGACGGCAGGCTCGTGATCCTCGACGACGAGGACTTCGCCTCGCTCCCGCTGCGGACCGGCCGCGAGATCGAGGTGGTCGAGTTCGTCCCGGTCGAGCAGGTCGATCCGATCATGTACGGCCGCACCTACTACCTCGAACCCGAGGCCCGTGCCGCCAAGCCCTACGTGCTGCTGCGCGAGGCGCTCGAGGCCACCCAGCGGCTGGCCGTCGTCAAGGTCGCGATGCGGCAGCGCGAGAGCCTGGCCGTGCTGCGGGTACGGGACCGGGTCATCGTCCTGCAGACCCTGCTGTGGCCCGACGAGGTGCGGGTGGCGGACTTCGACATCCTCGACCAGGACGTCGAACTGCGTCCCCAGGAGCTCACGATGGCGCAGTCGCTGATCGAGAGCCTCGCCTCCGACTTCGAGCCGGACGCGTTCGAGGACGAGTACTCGACCGCCCTGGCCGAGTTGGTGGACGCCAAGCTCGAGGGGGCGCCGCCGGTGCCTGCGGCCGAGGTGGAGGCGGGCGCGAGCACCGAGGTGGTCGACCTGCTCACCGCCCTGCAGCGCAGCGTCGAGAAGGCGCGTGCGTCCCGCGGCGAGGACGCCGAGGCGCCCGCCCCGGCGGTCGCCGCAGCGAAGACGGCCGCGAAGAAGGCCCCGGCCAAGAGGGCGCCCGTCAAGGCGGCGGACAAGCCGGCCGCGAAGAAGGCCCCGGCGAAGACCGCGGCGGCGACGGCGGCCAAGTCGACGGCGGCCAAGTCGACGGCGGCCAAGACCGCGAAGGCCGCCCCGGCGAAGACGACCGCGGCCAAGACGACCGCGGCCAAGACGGCGAAGGTCACCCCGGCGAAGGCCACGCCCGCGAAGAAGGCTCCGGCCAAGACAGCCGAGAAGGCGACGGCGAAGAAGACGGCGACGCGGCGCTCGGCCTGAGGGGGGCATCTGCCCGCTGATCATGCACCCCGGTCCGATCATGCGGTCGCATCGTGATGCGTGTGGCCGAGGACGCCCGCAAGAGCGCCTGACGTCTCAGGGCAGGTGCGGGGCCAGCAGGCTGAGGTCCGCCGGGCCGAGGCGGCCAGGACCCGTGTTGGCCTGGTGCCAGTACGGATAGAGCAGCGGGACGGCGCTGACCTCCTTCAGGCGCGTCAGCTCGTCCTCGCTCAGCGACAGCTCGGCGGAGGCCAGGTTGTCGCGCAGCTGCTCCTCGGTGCGGGCGCCGACGATGACCGACGTCACCGCGGGCTGGGCCAGCGTGTACGCGAGCGCCACCTGGGCCGCCGAGACGCCGTGCTCCTCGCCGATCCGCACGAGCGCGTCGACAGTGTCGTAGAGCCGGTCCTCGTCGTGCACGGGCGGCTCCGTCCAGCCCTCGAACCGGCGCGTGCCCTCCGGCGCCTCCTGGCCCCGGCGGTACTTCCCGGACAGCAGGCCGCCGGCCAGCGGGCTCCACACCAGGATGCCCAGGCGCTGGTCGATCGCGATGGGGACGAGCTCGTTCTCGGCGTCCCGCGCCTGCAGCGAGTAGTAGATCTGCTGGCTGACGAACGACTCGAGACCGTCCCGGTCCGAGATCCACAGGGACTTCATCAGCTGCCAGCCGGTGTAGTTGGAGGAGCCGATGTAGCGCACCTTGCCCGAGCGGACGAGGGCGTCGAGCGCGGACAGCGTCTCCTCGAGCGGGGTAACGCCGTCCCACTCGTGCACCTGGTAGAGGTCGATGTGGTCCGTGTCCAGCCGGCGCAGGCTCGCCTCGCAGGCGCGGACGATGTGGTACCGCGACAGGCCGCCGTCGTTCGGGCCGGGGCCCATGTCCCCGCGCACCTTCGTGGCGATCAGCACCTCGTCGCGGTTCTTGCCCAGCGCCTCGCCGAGGATCTGCTCGGACAGCCCGTTCGAGTACACGTCGGCCGTGTCGAAGAGGTTGACGCCGGCCTCCCGGCAGATGTCGATCTGCCGCCGCGCGCCGTCCACGTCGATCTGGCCGACCGGGGTCGCCCAGCCGGTCCCGCCGAAGCCCATCGTGCCGAGGGTGACCGTCGAGACCCGCAACCCCGACCGGCCCAGCTGCCTGTACTCCATGCCGGCGAGCCTATGACCGCTTTGTTCCCGTCGCCGGTTCACCCAGCAGGTCGTGACGCACGATCGTGTCGCCGCGCTCCGGGCCGACGCCGACCGCGGAGATCCGTGCGCCGGAGAGGTCCTCCAGCGCGAGCACGTAGGCCTGCGCCGTCTTCGGGAGGTCCTCGAACGTCCGCGCGCGGGCGATGTCGTCGTCCCAGCCGTCGAGGTGCTCGTACACCGGCCGGGCGTGGTGGAAGTCCGTCTGCGTCATCGGCACCTCGTCGTGCCGGACGCCGTCCACGTCGTAGCCCACGCACACGGGGATCCGCTCGAACCCGGTGAGCACGTCGAGCTTGGTCAGCACGAGGTCCGTCACCCCGTTCACCCGCGAGGAGTGCCGCACGACGGGCGCGTCGTACCAGCCGCAGCGGCGCGGACGGCCGGTCGTCGTCCCGAACTCGCCGCCGACCGCGCGCAGCCGCTCGCCGTCCGCGTCGTGCAGCTCCGTCGGGAAGGGGCCCTCCCCCACCCTGGTCGTGTAGGCCTTCGCCACGGCGACGACCCGGTCGATCCTGGTCGGTGGGACGCCGCTGCCCGTGCAGGCACCGCCCGCCGTGGCGTTCGACGAGGTCACGAACGGATAGGTGCCGTGGTCGACGTCGAGCATGCGTCGCCTGGCCGCCCTCGAAGAGGACGGTGCGCCCCTCGTCGAGCGCGGTGTTCAGCACCAGCGCCGTGTCGGCGACCATCGGCCGCAGGCGGTCGGCGTACGAGAGCAGCTCGGCCACGACCTCGTCGACGGTGATCGCGCGCCGGTTGTAGACCTTGACGAGGATCTGGTTCTTGAGGTCCAGCGCCGCCTCGACCTTCTGCCGCAGGATGCCCTCGTCGAACAGGTCCTGGACGCGGATGCCGATGCGGTTCATCTTGTCCGCGTAGGTCGGCCCGATGCCGCGGCCCGTGGTCCCGATCCGGCGGTTCCCGAGGAAGCGTTCGGTGACCTTGTCGATCGTCGTGTTGTACAGCGCGATGACGTGCGCGCTCGCGGACACGAGCAGCCTCGAGCAGTCGACGCCGCGCGCCGTCAGGTCGTCGATCTCCCCGAAGAGGACCCCGGGGTCGACGACGACGCCGTTGCCGATCACCGGCACGCAGCCGGGGGTCAGGATCCCGGAGGGCAGCAGGTGCAGGGCGTACTTCTCGCCGCCGACGACGACCGTGTGCCCGGCGTTGTTGCCGCCGTTGAACTTGACGACGTAGTCCACCCGCTCGCCGAGGGTGTCCGTCGCCTTCCCCTTGCCCTCGTCGCCCCACTGGGCACCGACGAGCACGATCGCGGGCATGAGCCCTCCTTGACGACTGGCTCGAAGTAGCTGGGCCGACCGCCCAGGCTAGCCCAGCGTCGTTGCGCTCAGCCGGGCGGCGAGTTCGCGGCCGAGCGCGTCCCCAGACAGCCAGGCTTGCTCGACCCGGGGCTTGCGGCCCCAACCGTCGCCGCAGACCCCGATCAGGGTCTCGTCGTCGAGGGCGTACGGGCGCTCCTGGGGGGCGCACGGCGAGGCGAGCGACCAGCGCCGGGCCCGGGCGAACAGCGGCGGGGGCGGTGCGCCCCCCAGCAGCCGGACGACCTCGTCGAGCACGCCCGCGACGCCGGGGTCGGGGTCGTCCAGCCACCGCGCGGCGTACTCGGGCGTGCTGTGGACGACGAGCACCGGCGCGTCGTCGCCCCGGCGGCGGCCGTCGTCCAGAATCCGGTCGACGACAGGCGACCCCTGGACGAACGCACCCTCGAGATCTGCGTTCCACCAGCGCTCCCGCCACCCCGCCCAGACGGTCAGCGTGGGATCCCACTCCAGGCCCGGCTCGAGCCCGAGCCGTGCGGCCGCCGGCTCGGAGAGCAGGTCGGCCGCCTGCGGCTGGGGCATCGCGAGCACGACCGCGGCTGCCCCCTCGCCGTCGACCGCGACCCCCGCGCCGTCCGCGTCCACCTGCTCGACCTCGCATCCGCTCACCACGTCGAGATCCACCGCGAGGTCCTCGACCAGGGACCGCAGCCCGCGGGTGGCCGCCCAGCGCATCGGGCCCCGCGCCGTCCTGCTCGGTGCCCCGTCGGCGTGCAGCAGCCGGAACGTGTCGGTCCACTCCCGGGCCATCCCCCGGGACCGCCAGTCAGCGGCGAGCGCCGCGAACGCCGGATCGGACACCGTGAAGTAGGAGGCGCCGATGTCGACGACGTGCTCGACGCCGCCCATCCGCTCCCGGCGCAGGGCCATCCGGCCGCCGACCCGGCGGCCGCGGTCGAGCACCCGGACGGGCACGGACGCGGCCCGCAGAGCGCGGGCGCAGGCGATTCCCGAGATCCCGGCCCCGACCACGACGACGGGGACCTCCCCGAGCGGCCCGGCCATGCTCGCCTCAGTGCTCCGGTGCCGGCGCCAGACCGAGTTCGCGGGCGGCGGCAGGGTCGCAGTCCGCGAGGAAGGTGGCGCAGCGCTCCTGCTCCGGGGTCTCACCGATGACGCCGGCCGCACGGGAGAGCGCCGCCAGCGCCCGCAGGAAGCCCTGGTTCGGCGCGTGCTCCCAGGGCACGGGCCCCGAGCCCCGCCAGCCGGCGCGGCGCAGCGCGTCGAGGCCGCGGTGGTAGCCGGTGCGCGCGTAGGCGTACGACTCGACGGCTCTGCCGGCGTCCAGTGCCTGCTCCGCGAGCACCGCCCACGCCAGGCTCGCCGCCGGGTGCTCGGCGGCCACCTGCGCGGCGGGCCGGCCGGCGTCCAGGGCCTCGCGGACCTCGGTGTCGTCGGGCAGCCGGGTCGGCGGGACGCCGAGCAGTTCGGGCGAGGGCAGGTTCGCGGAGGACCCCGGCGTGGGCAGGCTCTGCGAGGTCATCAGCCGATCCGGGTGCCCGCGGAGCGCAGGTCCTTGCAGGCCTGCACGACGCGCGGCCGTCATCCCCGCCTCGGCGGCCTTGCCCCAGGTGCGCGGGTCGTAGGTCTTCTTGTTGCCGACCTCGCCGTCGATCTTCAGAACGCCGTCGTAGTTCTTGAACATGTGGTCGACCACCGGGCGGGTGAACGCGTACTGGGTGTCGGTGTCGACGTTCATCTTCACCACGCCGTAGTCGACCGCCGCCGCGATCTCCGATTCCAGTGAGCCGGAACCGCCGTGGAAGACGAGGTCGAACGGCTTCTCCTTGCCGTACTTCGCGCCGACCGCGTCCTGGATCTCCTTGAGGATCTCGGGGCGCAGCTTGACGTTGCCCGGCTTGTAGACGCCGTGCACGTTCCCGAAGGTCATCGCGGCGAGGTAGCGGCCGTTCTCGCCGAGCCCCAGCGCCTCCGCGACGGCCAGGCCGTCGCCGGGCGTGGTGTAGAGCTTCTCGTTGATCTCGTTGGCGACGCCGTCCTCCTCGCCGCCGACCACGCCGATCTCGATCTCCAGCACGATCTTGGCGGCCGCGGCCTGCTCGAGCAGCTCGCGGGCGATCCGCAGGTTCTCGTCCAGCGGGACGGCCGAGCCGTCCCACATGTGGGACTGGAACAGCGGCTCCTCGCCCCGGCCGACACGCTCCTTGCTGATCGCGAGCAGCGGGCGAACGTAGGCGTCGAGCTTGTCCTGCGGGCAGTGGTCGGTGTGCAGCGCGATGTTCACGGAGTACTTCTTCGCGACCTCGTGCGCGAAGGCCGCCAGGGCGGCGGCACCGGTCACCATGTCCTTCACGCCCTGCCCCGAGAGGTACTCGGCACCGCCGGTGGAGACCTGCACGATCCCGTCGCTCTCGGCCTCGGCGAAGCCGCGGATGGCGGCGTTCAGCGTCTGCGAGGACGTCACGTTGATGGCGGGGTACGCGAACGACTGGGCCTTCGCCGTGTCGAGCATCTCGGCGTAGGCCTCGGGGGTGGCGATGGGCATCGACTGCTCCTGGTGTGCCTGCGGGTGTCCGTGTGGTTTCGGTGCGACCTGGTTTCGGTGCTGCAATCAGCCGTCTTCTCCGGGTCCGATCCTTGCACGCCCCGCCGTGCCCATCGAGACGGCATCGACCTCCCGTCGGGAGGGCGCGGCGAGGGCGCCGTCGCGCAGGTCGAGCACCTCGTCGGCGAGACCGACGAGTGAGGGTCGTGGGTCGCCACGACAGCGGCGAGGCCCTGCTCGTGCACCAGCTGGAGCAGCAGCGCCATCACCGCCTTCCCGGTGGCCGAGTCGAGCTGCCCGGTGGGCTCGTCGGCCACCAGCAGCTCGGGGCGGTTCGCGAGGGCCCGCGCGATCGCGACGCGCTGCTGCTGGCCGCCCGACAGCTCGTAGGGCCGCTGCGCCGCATGCCGCGCCAGGCCGACGGCGTCGAGGAGCTCGGCCACCCGCGCCTCGCGCTCGGCGGACGGCGTGCCGACGAGGCGCAGCGGGACGCCCACGTTCTCGGCCGCCGACAGGATCGGCACCAGCCCGAACGTCTGGAAGACGACGCCGACCCGCCGGCGCCGCAGCTCGACGAGGTCGCGTCGGGCAGCGCGGAGACCTCGACGTCGCCGAGGTGCACGACTGCCGGCGTCCGGCCGGTCCAGGCCCGCCAGCAGGTTGAGCAGGGTGGTCTTGCCCGAGCCCGACCGGCCCCGGACGGCGACCAGCCGGCCGCGCGGCACCGCCACGTCGACCCCGGCGACGGCGTGCACCTCGCGCGGGCCGGTCCGGTAGGTGCGCTCCAGCCCTTCGCCGCGCAGCAGCGGGGTAGTCGGCGTGAGCGGGACGCCGGCGGGGCGTCGGGGCAGCGGTCGTCAGGCATCCTCGTCCTCCTCCGGGCCGCCCGGCCAGACGCCGACGTGGTCGGGCTCGAGCTCCAGCCGCACGAGGTCGCGCAGCCCGAGCGCCCCGACGAAGTCCTGCGGCAGCTGCATGCGGCCGGCGCGGTCGAGCACGGCGAACTCGCGGGCCACGACGCGCTCGCCGGCCGTGCTCGTCGAGCTCGGTGCGGCGCAGCACCTCGGTGGAGGTGCGGCCGTCCCGGATCGCCACCGTCCGGTCGACCTGCTCGCTGACCAGCGGGTCGTGCGTCACGACGAGCACGGTGACGCCGAGCTCGGTGTTGACCGCGCGGATGCGCGTCGAACACCTCGTGCGACGGTCGCCTCGTCGAGCTCGCCGGTCGGCTCGTCGGCGAGCAGCACCTGCGGGCGAGTTCGCCAGGGCGACGGCGAGCGCGACCCGCTGCTGCTCGCCGCCGGACATCTCCGCCGGGCGGTGGCCCGGCGCGGTCCGCCGACGTCGAGCAGGTCGAGCAGCTCGGCCGCCCGCCGCGCGCCCGCTCGGCCGCCTTGACCCGGCCGATCAGCAGCGGCAGCTCGACGTTCTCCGCCGCCGTGAGGTACGGCAGGAGGTTCCGGGAGGTCTGCTGCCAGACGAACCCCACCGTCTCGCGCTGGTAGCGGACCCGGCGGGCGCCGCGCATCTCGGTGAGGTCGACGCCGGCGACCTCGGCGCCGGCCGGCGGTGGGGCGTCGAGGCCGGACAGGATGCCCAGCAGCGTCGACTTGCCGGAGCCGGAGGCCCCGACCATGGCGACGAGCTCGCCGCGGCTCGAGCCGCAGGTCGAGCCCCTGCAGGGCCTGCACCTCGACGTCGGCCGTCCGGTAGATCCGGACCAGGCCCTCGCAGAGCACCGCGGGTGCCGTCATTCCGCCTCTCCTGTTCTCGCGGCCTCGACCGGTGACACGCTCCGGCCGGCGACCACGGCCACGGCCACCGCGAAGGCGACCACCACGACGAAGGCCCCCGCCACACCCAGCACGGCGACGGCCGGACGCCACGACCGCCGGCGGCTGCGCCGAGCCGGTCAGCGGGCGCAGGTCCGCCGCCGGCAGGACGAGCCACGTGAGACCCAGCCCGGCGACGAGGCCCGCGACGAGCCCGCCGAGGCCGGTGGGCAGGGCCTCGAGCGCGACCAGTGCGGCGGACTGGCGTGCGGACAGCCCGAGCGCGCGCAGGTGCGCGAGGAACCGGCCGCGCTCGCGGGCCCCGAGCAGCAGCGACAGGACCGCGGTGAGGGCCGCCAACCCCGCGCCGACGGCGAGCGCGGTGGGGAGCCCGGCCCGGACGGCCCGAACCACAGGCGAGCTCGTCGCCCGCTGCGCGGTCTGCTCCCAGGACGACGTCGCGGACAGCGACGGCACGGCGGCCCGCAACCTCGCCTCGCGGGAACGGGGCCGGCGACCCGGGCGAGGAGGTACTGCGGCGCCAGGGCCAGCCCGGTTCGTTGCCGCAGCTGCGCCAGGTCGGCCACGACGAACGTGTCCGGCGGCGCGCCGGGGAACAGCGGCACCGCCGCGACACGGTGGCCGGCACCGGCCGGCCCGCGACGCGAGGTCGAGCGCCGCGCCGACCGGGGCGAGCCCGGCCGAGACGACGACCGGCACGCGTGCACCCCCGGCCACGGACCGCGCCCGCCAGCCGCCGCGCGGCGTCGGGCGGGAACGGCTCCACGAGCGGGAGGTCCTGCTGCACAGCCGCGAGCCGCTCGGGCTGGGTGGCGATCACCGTCGTCTGCGTCGTTCTGCCGTTGGCGCCCGCGGCGGCGATGCCCGCGTCCTGCGGGTCGGCCCAGGCGGCGACGTCCGTCAGGCCCGGCACCCGGGCCAGGGCGGCCTCGTCGGCGTCGGTGAAGCCGAATCCCGAGACCCGCAGGTCGGCACCGGTCGCCCGCGCCGCGGCGACGGCGGTCCCGTCGCGGACCGTCGCCGCCGTGGTCGCGCCGAGCAGGCCCGGCGGCGACCGTGAGGGCCAGCGCGACCAGGGCGACCCCGGCGGCCGACCGTTCGCGGGCCGCGCGCGCGGTGCCGAGGAAGACCACGCCGCCGCGCAGCCGGGTCAGCAGGCCGACCACGAGCCCCAGCAGCGGCCCGACGACGCGGGCGACGAGCACGGCGACGGCGGCCGCGACGAGCACGGGCGCGACGACGACGAGCAGGTCGCCGTCGGCGCCCTGCGGACGCTGCGGCGGTCGCGTCGAGCCCGCGGGACCGCAGCGCGACGGCGGACAGCGCGGCGGCGGCGACCAGCAGCACGACCGCGGCCGTCCAGCCGTGCCGGGCGGCGAGGCGGCGGGCGGCTCCGCCGGGCCGGCGTGCGTCGCCCACGAGCGGGGCGGCGGCCGCCGCGAGCGCCACGGCCGGGGTCAGCGCGACCGCGACGGCCAGCAGCAGCCGCCAGCCGCCGGCGCGTCCCGAACCCCGCCGTCCGGCACGAGCTGGGCCAGCGCGACCGCGAGCACGGCCGGCGGCACGCCCAGCAGCAGCCCTTCGGCGGCGAGCACGCCGAGCAGCTGCCGTACGGACGCGCCGCGGGCCCGGGCCAGGGCGAGGGCGCTCCGCCGACGGTGCACGAGCAGGCGGGCGGCGAGCAGCAGCGCGCCCACGGCGGCCGCGAGCAGGACGGCGACGAGGACGGCGGTCACGGCCTGCAGGGGCCGCCGCCGGGCGGTCTCGTCCTGGAGCACGGGAGCCAGGGCGCTGGCGAGGCGGACCCCTCCGGCCTCCTCCGTCACCGGGACGAGCCTCGCGTTGAGCCGTAGCAGCGCGTCCACGACCTGCTCCGGCGGGCGGGCCACGACCGCCGAGGGAACCAGCGGCACGCGCAGGCCGAGACGCGGGCCCGTGAAGACGTCGCGGCTGAGGACGTCGAGGGCGCCCGTGCCCGCGAACACCGTCGCCGCGATCTCCTTCCCGCGCTCCCGGAAGGTGACGACGGGCTTCAGTGCGCGTCGCTCGTCCGCCCAGAACGGGTCGGCCGGGTCGCGCGGCTCCAGCAGGCCGACGAGACGCAGGCGCACGTCGCTGCCCGCATAGCCGGGCCAGGCGTCGACGTCGACCAGCTGGCCCAGGCGCAGGGACATGGCCTCGGCCGCGGCGCGGGTGAGCGCCGACGTCGAGCACGACGAGCGGCTGGTAATTCTCCCCCGGCGGCTGCGGCCGGACCGGCGGCGCCTCGTCAGCCCCTTCGGGCATCCGCCCCTCGGCCAGGCGCATCCGGTCCTGCCAGCCCGGGCCCAGGCGGACGGTGATGAGATTCTCGGTCCCGGGAGGCCCCGGCGCGCCGAAAGGGCCGGTCCGCAGCGCCCAGACGGGCTCCCCGGCGAGCCGGCCGAGGGGTGCGGCGGCGTCGGCGAGCGCACCCGGCAACACCGCGGGGAGCCGCGGGTCGGGGGGCATGTCGAGGAAGCCGTTGGCGTCGCGGCGGGCCGGGTCCAGGGCGCCCACGGCGGCCCGGACGTCGTCGGCGGCGGCCCGGTCGGTGAGCCGGAGGGCGGCCGTCGTGAGCCCGACCGTGGCCAGGACCACGAGGGCGAGCAGGGCGGCGACGCCACGGTCGGAGCGCACCTGGCGGCTGAGCAGCCGGAGCAGCGCGCTCACGAGAGTTGCTCCCGGACGACCGAGGGGACCTCCGCCGTTGCCGCGACCCGGGCACGGACGGCCGCGACCACGAGGACGCCCAGGGCGAGCACGCCCGCGACCGCCAGCACCGCGCCGAGGCGCACTCCCGCCCCGAGCGCGTCCTCGCCGAGCCCGCTGAGCTGGCCCGTCGACCAGGAGGCGAGGCCGGCGCCGAGCAGGACGCCTGCGACCACGGCCATCCCGCCGACGAGCAGGGCCTCGGTGAGGGCGAGCCGCCGGGCCTGCGGTGCGGACAGCCCGATGGCGCGCAGCACCGCGAGCTCACCGCGACGTCCCCGGAGAGAGGCCAGCTGACCGAGCAGCAGGGCGCCCCCTCCGGCGAGCGCGAGGGCGGCCGCGCCGATCAGCTCGAGCCGGCCCAGGCCGCTCGTCAGGGGCTCGTCCAGCAGGCGCCGCTCGGTGCCGGCGCGGGTCACCGCCGCCGGCGCGCCGCCTGCCGGTGCAGTTCCCGGTCCTGCCGTCGGCCGGACCGCTGCCAGCGCCTCGGCGGCGAGCTGAGCCGGATCCGTGCCGGGGGCGGGCAGCAGCCACCACTGCCGCGCGGCGCGGGCGGGCAGCGGCCAGACCGGCTTCGGCTGGTCCGGGCTCTGAGCGGGTGGCGCTGGGAGCGACGCTTCGGCCCGCAGCAGGTCGGCGCGGTCGACCAGGGCGACCGGCGTCCCGTCGGGCCGGAACGGGTCCGCGGGGAGCGTCGGTGCGACCCCGGCGACGACGAGCCGGAGCTTGCGGCCGGCGACGTCCTGGACATCGACCTGCTGGCCCGCCGACACGTCAGGGTGGCGGCGAGCGGCGCCGACAGGACGGCCGACACGGACAGGGAGCGCGGGTCGCCCGTGTGGTTGCCGAGCAGGGCGGCCGATGCGGGCGGCACCGCGGCCGGCTGGGCGCCGGCGGCGAGCCGCGCGAGGAGGTCGCGGTCGACGGCGAGCACGCGGACCGCGCCGGAGCTGCCCACGCTGCCGTCGATCGACAGCACCGGGCTGACGGCCGAGACCCCTGGCAGGGCCGCCAGGCGCCGCCCCGCCGCGAGGCCCTCGGCGGCACCGGCCTCCACCGGGGTCCCCGGCGGGACCGGCACGTTCACCGCGGCGACCGGAGCCACCTGGCGGTGGGCCTGCGCGACGGCGGCGTCCCGCCCCGCCTGCCGGCCGGCGAGCAGGCAGACAGCGCCGGCGCCGCACAGGACGACGACCACGACCGCGGTGACCGGCTGCAGGCCCCGGCGACCGGCGTGCCAGCCGGCCAGGGCGCCGACGGGGCCGGCCCGGCCGGCCAGGCGGGCGACGGGCCGGGCGAGGGCCGCGAGGGCGACCACGACGAGCACGGACGCCGAGACCAGCAGGACGGCGACCGCGACGACGAGCACCGGGTCGTCCGGCCTGATCCCGACCGGCGACTCATCGGGCGTGCCGTGCGCCGACCGCAGCTGCCATGCCGCCGCCGCGCCGGCCAACGCGACGACCAGCAGGGTGGGTGGACGGACCGGCAGCGCCTCCCCCGGGCGCCCGCGGGCACCACGGTGCACAGCGCGGGCGGCGAGGGCGACAACGGCGACGAGGAGCAGGCCGACCACCGCGGTCCAGGCGACGGCGGCTGGGACGATGGCTCGCGCCGACGGACCCGCGGCGGTCCCGCCGGCGCCCGTCAGCGACACCGCGGCCGGCGCGAGGACCGCCACCGGCACCGAGGCGGCGAGCGCCCAGACGGCACCCTCGCGCAGGCCGAACAGCAGCCTCGGCACGGCGCCGGCGCCACGGGCACGCAGCACGGCGTCGTCCCGGGCGCGGACCTGGGCCACGGTGGAGCCGACGAGCAGGCAGAGGGCGGCCGCCGCGGCCGCGAGCAGGACGAGCAGCGTGCGCACCGCGCCGGTGGCTGCCCGGACCGGAGCGGCGAGGCCGGCGAGCAGGTCCGACATCGCTGTCTCCGCCCCGGGGGTGGGACCGCTCCCCGCTGGCAGGGCGCCGCCCACGACCCCGCGCAGCCCGGCGACGGAGGCGGCGAGCGGCTCCAGCAGCTCCGGGGTCACGTCCCCGAGCGCCGGGACGGCGCGCCAGCGCGCCGTCCAGTCGACCCTCAGCCGGGCCGCGCCGGCCTCGTCGACGACGAGCGGGCCGCGGACGCCCTCGCGCTGCAGGCCCTGCAGGGCCAGCGGCTGCCCACGCCAGAACCCGTCGCCGGGATCACGCGGAGTCCACAGGCCGACGACGACGACGGGCGGGGGCGCCGGCCCACTGCCGCCGGCGGCCCCCAGGTGCAGGACGTCCCCGACGTGGATCCCGAGGGCGGCGGCGGCGCCCGCGTGCAGAGCGGCCTCCAGCGGTGTGGAGGTGGAACCCGCCGGCCACCGACCGGCGGTGAGCCCGGCGTGCGACTGCACGGCGGCGCCCGCCCAGGGCACGAGCCGGTCGGTCCCCCCGGGCAGCGGCAGCAGCTCACCCTCCCGCACCGACTCGACGTGCACCGGGAGCGGGGCGAGCGCGCCGAGCAGCAGGCGCCGGGCGGCGGCGTCCTGCGGCCCCGGGGCGGAGCGGTCCCATTGCGCGGACACCTCGACGCCGCGCTGGTCCGGCGGGGCCGCGGCCAGCCGGTCCCGCAGGCTCGCGGCGACGACGGCGGGGCCGGCCACGGCAACGGTGGTCACGAGCAGCGCCGTCAGCGCCAGCACGGCGACGACCCCCGCGGCGAGCCCCGGGGCCCAACGGGCCCGGCGGCGCAGCAGGCTCCACCAGTTCACCGCCGCGTCCCCCCGCTCCCGCTCGCTGTCGTTCGGGCTAGTGAACTACAAGCGGTCGGCGAGGCGGCGGCAGGCGATCTGCACGGGGTCCCACACCGGCGAGAACGGCGGCGCGTAGGCCAGGTCCATCCCTGCCACGTCGGCGACGGTCGCCGCCGTACCAGAGCGCGGCGGCGGCCGTGTCGACGCGCTTGGCGGAGCCCGGCCCGCCGACGATCTGGACCCCGACGAGCTGTCCGCGCGGGCGCGCGAGCACCTTGACGGCGATCGGCGCGGCACCGGGCATGTAGCCGCTGATCGTCGTCGAGTCCGTGACCAGCGAGACGACGTCGGCTCCGCCGACCCTCGCCTGCTCCGTGGTCGGCCCGGTGCGGCCCACCTCGACGTGCGACCCGCCGGCGGAGAACTGCGTGATGGCCGTGCCGACGACGCCGCCGAACCGTGCGTCGCCGCCCGCGAGGTTCTCCCCCGCCACCCGGCCCTGCTTGTTGGCGTGCGTCCCCAGCGGCACGTACACCCGGACGCCGCCCAGCCGTTCGAGGGACTCGCAGCAGTCGCCGGCCGCCCAGACGCCGTCCGTGACCTGCTGGCGGTCGTCGGGCAGCAGGCCGCCGAACGCCCCGACGGGCAGCCCGGCACGGACGGCCAGCTGGGTCGCGGGCAGGACGCCGAGGCCGAGCGCGACGACGTCGGCGGGGAACGTGTCGCCGCCGGAGCGGACCGCGCGCGACGGAGCCGTCGGGGTGCACGTCGAGGCCGTCCACCTCCTCGCTGCAGACCACCTCGACGCCGCCGTCGGTCATGCCCATGCGCACCCGGGCACCCATGTCGGGGTCGAGCGTGCTCATCACCTCGCGCCGGGTCACCAGCGTCGTCTCCAGGCCGCGCCGGACGAAGGCCTCGGCGGTCTCGATCCCGATGTAGCCGCCGCCCACGACGACCGCGCGGCCGGGCCGCCTGGTGGCGGTCACGGCTGCCACCCAGCGGGCGCCGTCGTCGAGGGTCTTGAGCGGAGCGACGCCGGGCACGGGGGCGCCGTCGGGGGTTCGTGCCCAGGCGGGCACGCGTGGCAGGGCGCCCGTGGCAAGGACCAGCTGGTCGAACCCGATCGCCTCCTCGCCGCCGTCGGGCCGGAAGGCCGTGACGGTCCGCGCGTCGAGGTCCAGGCCGACCGCGGAGGTGTCCATCCGCAGGTCGACGCCCATCGCCCGGTGCTGCTCGGCGGTCCGGGCGACGAGGGCGGCGGCGCTGTCGACGTCCCCCGCGATCCAGTAGGGGATGCCGCAGGCGGAGTACGAGGTGTGCGAGGACTTCTCCAGGACGACGACGTCGAGCTCGCGCCCGGCGGCCTTCGCCGTCCGCAGCGCCTGGTGGGCCGCGCTCATGCCGGCCGCGTCCGCGCCGACGACGACCACCCGTTCGCGCATCGGTCCTCCGCCCACTCCGCAGGCGACGACGACGGTCGCGCCGGGAACGGACGCTACCCGCTGCTTCACCCCCGCTTTCGCCGAGTTCCGCCCCGAGGGGCCGGGCCGACCACCCGGGGCGGATCCCGGTCGGAAACCCGCGGACGCGTCACGGGGCCATGGGCGCCATCTGGAAGTAGGGAGTCGGGTCGCCGAACGGGATCCGCATCGCCTCGGTCGCCTTGTAGAAGTTCATCTCCGCCTTCATGGCGTCGATCACGGCGTTCGTGAAGGGGATGGCGGGCACCGGCCCGGACGGGCCGATGATCACGATGGTGGAGGCAGGCGGGTAGAGGAAGCCGTTGAAGCTGAAGCTCAGGTGGCGGTACGTCACGGCGCCCGTGGCGTCGGTGTTCTTCAAGGTCGCCGAGAAGGACTTCCCTTTGCCCGCCATCGTGCCGGTGCTGTTCCAGGCGGACGTGCGGTCGAAGTGGAAGGTCTCCGCGGCGCCGCCGGGCGCGGCCTTCCCGGTCTGGTCGAAGGTGGCGACCGAGCTGGTGAGCAGGGAGGTCGTCGCGGCGGCACCGGCCACGAGGAAGGTCGGGTCGTAGTCGTCGGTGCGCTTGATGTGGGAGTCGAACGACTTCTCGCCGCTGCCGGGGAAGTAGGACTCGCGGAACTGCTCGTCCTCGCTGTGCACGTTCACGATCATGGGCGACGCTGCGCTGCCCACATCCGTCCGGCTGCGGTCCCAGAGGCGGCGGTCGCTCGACGTCAGGGTGAAGGTCGTGTAGCTCTCCTGCGCGTTCGCACCGGTGTCGCTGACCCATTCCTTCGGGGCGTTCTTGGCGAACGACCGGTCCTGGTGACCGCGCTTCACGTCGTAGTCGCCCTCCGGTCCGCCGCGCCAGTCCTTGCGCTCGAAGGTGCTCGACCGGTCACTTCCCGCCTGGGCGTCCCGCCGGTGCGTGTAGGTGTAGGTCCAGCCGGACTTGCTGACGACCTTCCCCCCGCTGTACCGCTCGGTGAAGTTCGCGGCGTCGATGCTCCCCGAGCCCGAGGCGTCGACCTTCTGGATGTTGCGGTCCACCGAGCGGGTGACCAGGGTCTCCCCGCTCTGGTCGATCCGCCACGACCTGGTCTCGATGTCGTGGTCGAAGCGGGGGTCGCCGGTCGTCCTGGTCTCGGTGACCCCGCCCCAGAACCCGTCCCGCTTCCACTGGCCGTCGCGGTACGACCAGTACTCCTGGACGCCGAGGCTCCCCTTGGTGTCGCCGTCGTTCTTGGTGCCGCTCCCGGAGAGGATCTCCCGGTCGCAGGGCACCAGCTCGTACACGATCCAGGTGATGTCGTAGCCGTCGCGGGTGTACTGCCCCTCCTCGGGCGCATCCGGGCACCGTGGCGTCGGCTGCGGGCTGGGGGTCGGGCCGCTCCCGCCGGGCTGACCACCGCCGGGCTGGCCACCGGAGCCCCCTGAGCTCGCGGCCGGCGCGGGCGTCGGACCCGCTGCCGGACCCGGCGCCGCGGGCCCCCACGTCCCGGCGAAGACCGGGCCCGCGCCACCCACCGAGATCAGGACGCCGGACGCGGCAACCGTGACCCAGAAGCCACTGCGCAACCGCTCGACCCGCCAACTGGAACGCGCCGTCATCGCAAACCCCCGATGTCTGCGAAAGTCCCCGATACCCCGTTATCGGGCGGCAGAGTAGCGCTAGTGATCGTCCTTCACCAGAGGCTGGATCACGGGATTCCCGCCGCGGGCAGCGCGTGCGTGCGGATCCACGCATGCATGGCGATCGCGGCGGCAGCACCGGCGTTCAGCGATCGGGTCGAGCCGAACTGGGCGATGGCGAGGACCGCGTCGCAGCCGGCGAGCGCCTCGTCGGTGAGGCCGGGGCCCTCCTGGCCGAACAGCAGGAGGCACCGCGGCGGCATCGGGTACGTCTCCAGCGGCACCGAACCGGGAGTGTTGTCGACGCCCAGCACCGGGAGCCCCTGCTCGCCGGCCCAGCGCCGCAGCCGGTCGGCGTCCGGGTGGTGGACCACGTCCAGGTACCGGTCGGTGACCATGGCGCCCCGGCGGTTCCACCGCCGTCGGCCCACCACGTGGACGGCCGCGGCGTTGAACGCGTTCGCCGTCCGGACCACCGAACCGATGTTGAAATCGTGCGCCCAGTTCTCGACGGCCACGTGGAAGCCGTGCCGGCGAGGGTCGAGGTCGGCGCGGATCGCGTCGACGGTCCAGTACCGGTAGCGGTCGGCCACGTTGCGGCGGTCGCCGTTCCGCAGGAGCTCGGGGTCGTAGCGCGGGTCGTCCGGCCACGGGCCCTCCCACGGCCCGACCCCGACGCTCCTACCCAGGGAGCCGGCCGCGTCGTCGCTCAGCGCGCTCACAGGCCCACCGTAGGCAGCGCCCCGTAGGCTGGGCCGTGTGACCCCCATGACGGCCGGCCTCGTCAGCCATGCGGCCAGCGCCTCCGCCGGCCTTGCGGCCATCGGCCCCAGCTGGCTCGACCCGCAGAACCTCTCGACGCTGGGGAACTGGGCTCCGTGGGTCGCCGCCGCGATCATCTTCGCGGAGACGGGGCTGCTCGTCGGCTTCTTCCTGCCGGGCGACACGCTCCTGTTCACCCTCGGTCTCCTCGTCGGGACCGGCGTCGTCGGGCTGCCGCTGTGGGCCGCCTGCGGCCTGCTGGCGCTCGCCGCCCTGGTGGGCAACATCGTCGGCTACGAGATCGGCCGCGCCGCCGGGCCCGCGATCTTCCGGCGGGAGGACTCGGCACTGTTCAAGCACGAGAACGTGGAGCGGGCCTCCGCGTTCTTCGACCGCTGGGGCGCTCCCGCGGTCACGCTGGCGCGGTTCGTGCCGATCGTCCGCACGTTCATCACCGTGGTCGCCGGGGTGGCCCGGATGGACCGGCGGCGCTACTTCTTCTTCAGCACCATCGGCGCCGTGCTCTGGGCCGGCGGCGTCACGGCGCTCGGGTACTTCCTCGGCACGGTGCCGTTCGTGCACGACCACGTCGACACCATCTTCGCGATCGTCGAAGTCGTGCTGGTCGCCGTCGTCGTGCTCTCGGTGGCCCCGATCCTGATCGAGACCTTCCGGCGGCGCCGTCGCGCCCGGGCCGTCCCGAGCGGGACCGCCTCCCCGGACCGCTGACCTGCCCGGCCTGCCGGATCTCGCGGCGCTCCAGGCGGGCGCCGTCTACGCCGTGCTCTTCACGATCATCTTCGTGGAGTCCGGCGTGCTCGTCGGGTTCCTCCTGCCGGGCGACTCGATCCTCTTCACCGCCGGGCTGCTGGCCGCCGAGCCCGTCTCGACGCTGTCCCTGCCCGTGCTCGCGCTGGGAGCGTTCGTCTGCGCGGCGGCCGGCAACGGGGTCGGCTACTGGACGGGGCACCGGTTCGGGCGGCCGTGGCTGCTGCACCGAGCCGGCCGGGCGGCGGGACACGTGGAGCGCGCCGAGCGGTTCTACCTGCGATACGGGTGGCTGGCTGTCGTCGTCGCCCGGTTCGTGCCGTGGGCTCGCACCTTCGTGCCGGTCGCGGCCGGCGTCGCCCGGATGTCGCTGGGCCGTTTCATCTCGGCGACACTCGCCGGCGCCGCCGTCTGGGGCGCCGGTCTCGTCGTGCTGGGGTACCTCGCGCACGAGGTGCCGTGGCTACGGAACGTCGCCTACGGAGTCGCCGTCGTCGCGGTCGCCGGTTCCGTGCTGGTTCCGGTGGGCGGCTGGCTGCTGCGGCGGTCCGCCCTGCGCCGGTCCGCCCGCGGCCAGCAGGTCCCGGACGCCGACAGCTAGGCACCCGACCCCTGCAGGCCGGACCCACTAGAGGCCGGACCCACTAGAGGCCGAGGTCGGGAAGGCCGAAGACCGCCCGGTACTCCAGGCCGGCCGCCTCGACGGCCTCACGGGCGCCGGTCGCCCGGTCGACGATCACAGCGACGCCGGCGACGTCCGCACCCGCCTCGCGCAGCGCCTCGACGGCGGTCAGCACCGACCCGCCCGTCGTCGAGGTGTCGTCGACGGCGAGCACGCGGCGGCCGGCGACGTCCGGGCCCTCGATCCGACGCTGCAGGCCATGCGCCTTGCCCTCCTTGCGGACGACGAACGCGTCCAGCCGGCGTCCCGCCGCGGCGGCCGCGTGCAGCATCGCCGTGGCGACGGGGTCGGCGCCGAGAGTGAGCCCGCCGGCGGCCTCGAACGACCAGTCGGCGACGAGCTCGAGCATCGCGCGCCCGACGAGGGGGGCGGCGCGGCCGTCGAGGGTGACCCGGCGCAGGTCGACGTAGTAGTCCGCCTCGCGTCCGCTCGACAGCGTCACCCGGCCGTGCACGACGGCGAGCTCCCGGATCAGGTCGAGCAGCGGATGCCTGTTGCCGTCTCCGTCGCCGCTGGTCCCGCTCGACGGCGCCACGCCTGTCCCGCCCGAGGTCGTCACGGCTGGCGAGCGTACCGGGACGCCTCGACGCCCTCCCCGGGTGTCGTCGGCCGCACGCTCTGTGATTGCACGCCATCTGCTCGCTTTTCGGGGGCGAAACGCGCCTGTGGAACGCGCCTCGAACCGGGCAGATCGCGTGCAATCAGGCCGGGCCGTGGCCCTTCAGCGGGCGCGGCGGCGCATCCGGCCCCGCGAGAACCATGTCGCCACGGGCAGCGGCAGGTGCCGCATCGCCGTGACCGCCAGCTTGTACTGGGCGCTCGGCACGCTGAGCGCCCGCCCCCGGGCGACGTCGGAGAGGCAGGCCGCCACCAGCCGGTCGGCGTCCAGCCACGCGAACTCCGGCAGGCGTCCCATCCGGATGTTCGCCCGGCCGTGGAACTCCGTGTGCACGTAGGCGGGGCAGAGGGCGGTCGCCGTCACACCGGTGCCCGCCAGCTCGCCGGCGAGCGACATCGTGAACGTCGTCGTCCAGGACTTCACGGCCGAGTAGGTGCCGGACGGCAGGAACCCGGCGACTGACGAGACGTTCACGAGCACCCCGCGCCCGCGGGACACCATCCCGGGCAGCACCGCGTGGCTGAGGACGAGGACCGCCCGGGCCATGACGTCGAGCGCACGCTCCTCCGTCGCGAGATCCCCGCCCACGAACCGCTGCGTGAGGCCGAAGCCGGCGTTGTTGACGAGCATGTCCACCGGCCGCGACACGTCCCGCAGCCGGACGGCGACACCCTCCACCTGCTCGCGGTCCGCGAGGTCGGCTGCAAGCACCTCGACGGCCACGCGGTGCGAGGTCCTCAGGCCGTCGGCTACGGCCTCGAGGCGGGCAGCGTCCCGTGCGACGAGGACGAGATCGGTACCGCGGGCCGCGAGGGCCCGGGCGAAGGCGTTGCCGATGCCCGCGGTCGCACCCGTGACAAGGGCGGTCCGGATCCGGGTGGTCACCATGCCATCATCTTCTGTCCGCCCATGAGGAGGTGCTGCCCGTGTGGGCCGACGTCGCCCTCGTGCTCGCCTTCATCCTGCTCGGAGGGCTCTTCGCGGCGGCCGAGATGGCGCTGGTGTCGCTGCGCCCCGGGCAGGTCTCACGGCTGGCCCAGCAGGGACACCGCGGCGCGCAGGCCGCGCGGCTGGTCGAGGACCCGAACCGGTTCCTGTCCGCCGTGCAGATCGGCGTCACGCTCGCGGGCTTCTTCTCGGCGTCCGTCGGCGCCGTCACGCTCGCCGAACCGGTCTCCGCCGGGCTGGTCCGGCTCGGCGTGCCGGCGTCGCTCGCCTCCACCCTCGCGCTCGTCGCCGTCACAGTGATCGTCGCCTACGTGTCGCTCGTGCTCGGCGAGCTGGCGCCCAAGCGGATCGCCCTGCAGCGGGCGGAAGGGATCGCGCGGGTGGCCGCGGTCCCCGTGGACGCGCTCGCCCGGCTGGCCCGCCCGCTCATCTGGCTGCTGGGGCGCAGCAGCGACCTCGTCGTCCGGCTGGCCGGCGGCGACCCGAGGCAGGGCCGCGAGGTCGTCACCGAGGAGGAGCTGCGTGACCTGGTCGCGCAGAACGAGGAGCTGACCCTCGACGAGCGCCGCCTCATCGCCGAAGTGCTCGACGCCGGTGACCGCCCGATCCGGGAGATCATGATCCCGCGGCTCGACGTCAGTGCCCTCCAGGTCGACCTGGCCGTCCCCGAGGCGGTGCGCGCCACCAGCGGCAAGCCCTGGTCCCGCTACCCGGTCGTCGACGGCGGGCTCGACGACGTCGTCGGCTTCGTCCACCTGCGCGACCTGCTGACCGCGCCCGATCCCGCCGCCCGGGTGGGGTCCCTCGCCCGCCCGGTGCTGCGCCTGCCGGACAGCCGCCGAGCCCTGCCCGCCCTGGCGGAGATGCGGCGTGACGGCGCGCACCTGGCGGTGGTCGTCGACGAGTACGGCGGCAGCGCCGGCATCGTCACGCTCGAGGACCTCATCGAGGAGCTCGTCGGCGACATCACCGACGAGTTCGACGAGCGCCACGGGAAGGCCGGCGACGGCGACAGCGCGCCGCCGGACCTGCCCACCGAACCGGTGGAGGCGCAGCTGCGGCTGGGCGAGTTCGCCGACGCGACCGGCGTGACCCTCCCGGCCGGCCCCTACGACACCGCCGCCGGGTGGGTCGTGCGCGAACTCGGCCGGATCCCCGAGCAGGGGGACGCCGCCGAGCTGCGCGACGAGCGGCACGGCACCGTTCGGCTGGTGGTGGACCGGATGCGCGGCCGCCGGGTCGAGACCCTGCGGCTGGAGCGGGTGCCCGAGCCGGACACCGGGACAGCCGAGCCGGACGCCGGCACAGCCGAGCCGGACGCCGGGTAGCCTCGACGACCGTGCGGCTGGCCACCTGGAACGTCAACTCGATCCGCGCCCGGATCGACCGCGTCGTCGCGTGGCTGGAGCGCAGCGACATCGACGTGGCGGCGCTGCAGGAGACGAAGTGCCGCGACGACCAGTTCCCCTACGACGCGTTCAAGGCCGCGGGCTACGAGGTCACCCACTGGGGAGGGTCGCAGTGGAACGGCGTCGCCGTCGCATCCCGGGTCGGCCTGACCGAGGTGCAGCACGGCTTCCCCGGGATGCCCGCCTGGGGCGACCCGCCGGTCGCCGAGGCGCGCGCGCTCGGGGCGACGTGTGGCGGCGTCCGGGTGTGGAGCCTGTACGTCCCGAACGGGCGCAGCCTCGCCGACCCGCACCTGCAGTACAAGCTGCAGTGGCTCGACGCCCTCCGCGTCGCCGGCACCGGCTGGCTCGCCACCGACCCGGAGGCGCAGGTCGCGCTCGTGGGCGACTGGAACATCGCGCCCCGGGACGAGGACGTCTGGGACGTGGCGTTGTTCGCCACCAGCACCCACGTGTCGCCGCCCGAGCGCGCCGCCTTCCAGGCCGTCGTCGAGGCCGGGTACGCCGACGTGGTGCGTCCGTACACGCCGGGGGAGTTCACGTACTGGGACTACACCCAGCTGCGCTTCCCCCGCCGTGAGGGGATGCGCATCGACTTCGTGCTGGCCTCGCCGGCGCTGGCGAACCGGGTCGCCGGGGCGCTCATCGACCGGCAGGAGCGCAAGGGCAAAGGCGCGTCCGACCACGCGCCGGTCGTCGTCGATCTCGCGGATCCCAGTTAGCGGAGTCCAGCGCCGGTCAAGCCCCGCTCCAGCGGCTCCGGGCAGCACGAAGGAGACCGTACGAAGCCGTGTTGGAAGCGGCGGTGTTAAGATCCGGACCCGGCTCGCCCCACGCGGGAGGTGCGCTTGGCGGTCCCCCCGCTGCCGTCGCCGGCGTCCCGGCCGACGCAGATGCCGACGGGTTCCGGCGACGTCGTCGCCTGCGACAACCTTGTCCGCATCTACCAGACGGGCACGTCGGCGGCCGGATCGGTGGAGGTGCAGGCCCTGCAGGGGCTCGACCTGCTGGTGGCCGAGGGCGAGTTCGTGGCGATCGTCGGGGCGTCCGGCTCGGGCAAGTCGACGCTGCTGTCGATCCTCGCCGGCGTCGACGCGCCCACCGCCGGCCGCGCACACGTCGACGGCTGGGACCTCCTCGCCATGACCCGCAGGCAGCGCGTCGCCTACCGGCGACACGTCGTCGGCCTGGTCCGGCAGCAGGCCGCCCGCAACCTCGTGCCGTACCTCACCGCCGCGCAGGTCGTCGACATGCCGCTGACGATCGCGGGCGCCGGACGCCGGCAGCGCCGGGCCCGCGTGGCCGAGTTGCTCGAAGCCGTCGGCGTCCCGCACTGCGCGGACCGCCGGCCTGAACGGATGTCCGGCGGCGAGCAGCAGCGGGTGGCCATCTGCGTCGCGCTCGCCAACGCCCCGCGCGTGCTGCTCGCCGACGAGCCGACCGGCGAGCTCGACGGCGAGAGCTCTGCGGAGGTCTTCGGGGCCCTGCGGACCGTCAACCGCGAGTTCGGCACCACTGTCGTCGTCGTGACCCACGACTCCGAGGTCAGCGGCCGGGTGACGCGCACCGTCGCCATCCGTGACGGCCGCACCAGCAGCGAGGTGCTGCGCTCCGGCGGCCAGCTCGACGGCGAGGGGCCAGGTGAGGAGTACGCCGTCATGGACCGGTCGGGCCGGGTGCAGGTGCCCCGCGAGTACCGCGAGGCGCTGGCCCTGGCGAACCGGGTCCGGCTGACTCTCGAGGCCGACCACGTCGCAGTGCGCCCCGACGGGCTCCCCCGGTGACCCTGCCGTCTGCCCGGCCGTCCGGCCCGTCGGCTGCCTTGTCGTCTGCCATGTCGTCTGCCGGGTCGGCTGCCGCCATCGAGGTGCGAGGCGTGAACCGCAGCTACGGGTCGGGCCCGGGAGCAGTGCACGCGCTGCGGGACGTGTCGTTCGACGTCGCCGCCGGCACGCTCGTCGCGCTCGTCGGCCGCTCCGGCTCCGGCAAGACCACCCTGCTGAACGTGATCGGCGGCCTCGACCGGCCGGACCGCGGGACCGTGCGGGTCGCCGGGGCCGACGTCACCGCCCTCGACGACGACGGCCTCGCCGATCTGCGCCGCGGCACCATCGGCTACGTCTTCCAGACGTTCGGGCTGATCCCCGTGCTCACGGCGGCCGAGAACGTCGGCGTCCCGCTGCGGATGGCCCGGCTGCCTGTGGCCGAGCGGCAGCGGCGGGTCGCCACGCTCCTGGACCTGGTCGGGCTCGGCGGGCACGCCGAGCAGCGCCCCGACGAGCTGTCGGGCGGGCAGCAGCAACGGGTCGCCATCGCGCGGGCGCTGGCGGCGTCCCCCCGGGTGCTGCTCGCGGACGAGCCCACCGGCCAGCTCGACGCCGAGACCGGGCTCGCGGTGCTGGCCCTGCTGCGGGGGGTGGTCGAGGCCGAGGGCGTCACGGTCGTCGTCGCGACCCACGACCCGGTGATGATCGCCCTGGCCGACCGGGTGCTGCGGATCCGCGACGGCAGCGTCAGCGAGGCACGGGTGCCCGCGTGAGGAGCTCGACGGGATGACCCGCCTGCTCGGCATCGTCGTGCCGCGCTCCCTCGCCCGGGCCGGTCTGCTCCTGGCGGTTCTCGCCCTCGTGACGTGCGCCGTCACGCCGCTCGGCCTCGCGGCACTGCTGCTCGGGCCGTCCCGCGAGCGTGCCTTCGACGTCGCCATGTCCCGCGCCCCCGGCGAGGACGTCGACGTGACGGCCTACATCGCCGGGCTCCCCGGCACCGGCGTCGCGGCCGGGGTCGCCGCGACCCGGGTCGTGCTGCGGGATCTGCTCGCGCCACTGCCGGCGACCACCGAGGTGACGGCGTCTTCGACCCCGCGTGAGCTCGGGGCAGTGTCTTCGAGAGGACTGCCTCCCGGGGCGACCGGGGGCTCCGGCCCGCGGGTGGGCTACCTCGGCGTGCTCGACGACCTGGGGTCGCGCGTCCGCTTCACCCAGGGGCGCGCACCGCGCCCCGGCGCCGCCGTTCCCGAGGCGGCCCTGCCCGCGGCCGCGGCCGCCGCGCTCCACCTGCGGCCCGGCGACGAGGTGGGGATGGGCCCCGAGGTGACCGACCTGATGCCGGGCTCGCCGCGGCCGGTCCGGGTGCGGCTGGTCGGCGTCTTCATCCCCCTGCCCGGCGCCGGGTGGGACCGCGACCTGCTGCAGGGGGCAGGCATCGCCACCCGGTACTTCGCCTCCCCCAGGCTGTCCGCCGTGCCGGCCTTCGGGCCCTTCGTCGTCGACCTCGCCGACCTGACCGCCGGGGGCTCCACGCTGGAGCGGCTGCAGGTCACCGCGCACCCCGACCTGACCCCGCCGGCGCGATCCGCGCTCGCCGCGGTCGCCGCCCGGCTGCCGGCGGCGGACGCCCGGCTCGCCACGGCGGTGCACGGCGGGGCCCGGGTGGCCCGGGTCGAGACGGCGCTGCCGGTCACCCTCGGGCTGGCCGCCCGGCAGGAGGCCGTCACCCGTGCGGCGGTCCTCGTCGTCGTGCTCCTCGCGGCGGCGCTGTCCGTGGGGGCGCTCGCCCTCGCGGGCCGGCTCGTCGGCGCCCTGCGCGCCGAGGAGACGGAGCTGCTCGCGTCGTTCGGCGCCTCCCGGCGCCAGCTCCTCGCTCTCGCCGCCGCCGAGGCGCTCGCCGTCGCCGCCCTGGCGACCCTGCTGGCCGTGCCGCTGGCCGGGCTGGCCGCCCGGGCGCTCACGCAGCTGCCGGCCACCGCCGGGGCGGGGCTCGCCGGCGGCGCCTCGGTGACCGGTCTGTCCGTGCTCGCGGTGGCTGTCGGCGCATCGGCGCTCGCGGCGCTGCTCGTCCTGCCCGCACTGCGGCCCGAGCACGGGGTGGCTCCCTCGCGGCCGGCGGGAGCCACCTCGCTGGCGATGCGGTCCGGGGCGGACGTGCTGGCCGCGGGGCTCGCCGTCGCCGGGTTCTGGCAGCTGCGGGTGCAGCCGCCGGTCGCCGGGGGCACGGACGCCGTCCGCGCCCTCGCGCCCGTGCTGTGCCTGGTCGCCGGGGTGCTCCTCGCCTTGCGCATCCTGCCGCCGCTGCTGGGCGCCGGCGACCGCGCTGCCGGGCGCTCCCGGGCTCTCGTGCTGCCGCTCGCCGCCGTCGAGGCGGCCCGCCGCCCGCAGGCGACCGCGGGGGCGCTGATCGTCGCGCTCGGGACGGCGTCCGGCACCTTCGCCCTCGCGACCCTTGCCACTTGGGACCGGACCCAGCACGCGCAGGCGGACCTGCGGGTCGGCACGGACCTCGCGGTCGCCCTCGCCGTCCCGGCCCGGCTGGGCGACGGTGCGGCCGTCGAGCGGGCGACGGGCGGGACGGTGTCGCCGGCGACGCGCCGGCCCGTGCCCGTCGGGCAGTGGGTCGGGGAGCCGGGGGAGCCGCCCGAGCTCGTCGCCGTGGACACGGCCCGGGCGGGGCGGCTGCTGCGCGGGACACTGCCGGAGGGCCGGACGTGGACGGGCGTCGGTGCCGCGCTGGCCCCGGTGGACCGGGTCGCGGGCGCCCCGCTCGACCCCGGCTCCGTACCCACGCTCCGCGGCACGGTCTCGGGCGGAGCGCCCCTGCGGGCCGTTCCCCGGCTCGTGCTGCAGGACGCCGCCGGCCTGCGGGTCGCGGACGAGGCCGGGCCGCTCCGGCTCGACGGCCGGCCGCACCCGCTGGCCCTCGCCGAGCCGGTTCCTGCGGGCGCGCACGTCGTCGCGGTCGACGTCCTGCTGGACCTCGACCCCGCCGCACCGGGGAGCCCGGGCTCCGGGACCGACTCCGCGGCCGACTCCAGCGCCGTCTCGATCCAGCTGCGGCTGCCGGGGCCGGCCGCGGGCAGCGCGCTCGGCGCCTGGTCGGCGAGCTCCCCCGCCCACACGGAGCAAGGCACCTACACGCCGGGCCTCGGGTCCCCCTCGGTCCGCCTGCTGGCCACGGACGCCGACCTGCCCGGTGCTCCCGTGCTGCGGATGAACGCCCGCGTCGGGCTCTTCGAGCTGTTCGCGGGGCCCGCCGAGCTGGTGGCGACCGCGTTCCCCCGGCCGGGGCCGGTGCCGGTCGCCGTGTCCGCCGTGCTCGCCGGCGCGGCCGGCGTCCGCCCGGGCGGCCCGCTGACGGTCACCGTCGACGGCACGACCGTGCAGGCCTGGGTGGCGCAGGTGCTCCCCGACGTCCCGTCCGTGCCGGGCGGCCCGGCGGTGCTCGCCGACTCCGACCTGCTCTCGCGCGCCCTGATCGCCGGTGGAGACCTCTCCCCGAGCACCGACGCCTGGTGGGTCGGGGACCCGTCCGGCGGCGCTGCCCAGCAGGTCGCCGCCCTCGGGCTGGGGACCGTGCGCACCCGCTCCGGCACTGCTCAGGAACTGACGGCCGGGCCGTTGCGAGTGCTGTACCCGGTGACCCTCGGCGCGCTCGTACCGGTGGCCCTGCTGCTGGTACTCGCCGGGACGGCGCTGGCCGTCACCGCCGACGTACGCGCCCGCGCGCTCGAGCTCGCCCGGCTGCGGGCGCTCGGGCTGCGGCGCCGCGACGTGCGGCGCGGTCTGGTCGCCCAGCACGGCGCCCTGCTCGTCGTTCTCGTGGCGCTCGGAGCCGTGGTCGGATGGGCCTGCGCGCGGCTGCTCGCCCCGCTGCTCATCCGCTCGGACACCGGCGCGGAGCCCGTGCCCGGTGTGCTCGCCCTGTGGCCGTGGGGAAGCGAGGCGGCGCTGCTGTCCGCCTATGTGGTGGGGTGCGTAGCGGTGGCCGCGGCCGTCGCGGTGAGCCAGGCCAGTCGCGCGGACAGCGCGCACCTGCGGGTGGGCACCTGATGCCCTCCCGTACGCGCCTGCGGCGACCGCACCCGCACGTCCCCAGCATGGTGGGGCGCGCCGTCGCGGACCGGGGGCCGCTGCTCCTCTCGACCCTGGTCCTGGGGCTGGCGGCGGTGCTCGCGGGCGCCGTGCCGCCGGCCACCGGGCGAGCCGCGGACGCCGCCATCGCGGACGCCGTCCGGCGGGCCGGCGCCGATGCCTCGGTCGTCGCCGCCGTCCCGCTGGAGAGCGAGGAGGCGGGCGGCCTGCTGCAACGGCAGCCGCGCTCGGCGCTCCTGACCGACGCCACCTTCCGGAACACCCGGCTCGTCCTGCCGCCGGAGCTTGCGGCCGTCCTGCGCCCACCGGTGGCGTGGATCACCTCCACGCAGCTGGAGGTCAGCGGTCGGACCGCCGGGCACAGCCTCGTGCTCGCGTACGTGTCGTCGCAGTCGGGCGACCCGCGGGTCAGCTGGACGAGCGGGCGACCGCCGGGCGCGTCCGTCCCGCGGGAGCGCGCCGAGGTCCAGCGCCCCGCCGGCTCCGCGCCCTGGCCGGTCGAGATCGGGTTGGCCGAGCCTGCCGCCGCGGCCCTGCACGTGCGCGCCGGCGACCGCCTCGACGTCACCGACGAGCGGCACCAGCACGTCGACGTGCGGGTCAGCGGGGTCTACCGGGTCGCCGACCCGCAGGACCCCGCCTGGCAGCCCGTGCCGACCCTCCGGACGCCGTCCACCGTCACGGGCTCGGCGGGGACCTCCTTCGTCACGGTCGCCGGCCTGCTGTCGCGCGACTCGCTGCCGGACGCGCGGATCGCGCTCGACGAGGACGAGGTGACCCGGCACGTCGGCTACGAGGTCGAGCCCACACGGGTCAGGGCAGCGGACGCCGGCGCGGTGGCGGCGGCCGCGGTCCGCCTCCAAGGCGCCGCGGGAAGCGGTGGCGCGGCGTCGGTGCTGCCGGCCGGCACCCGCTGGGACACCGGGCTCGTGGCCGTGCTCCGCCGCGGCCAGGGCGATGTCGAGGCCGCCCTGGCCCAGGCGGCCACCCTGCTCGGCGGCCTCGTCGCCGCTGCGGCGCTGGTGCTCGTGCTCGCTGCCGCCCTGCTGGCGCGGCGCCGGGGCCCGGTCCTCGGCGGAGCCCGCGAGCGAGGGGCGGGTCTGGCGGGCATCGCGCTGGAGCTGGGCGCCGAGTCCACCGCAGCAGCCCTGGTGGGTCTCGTCGCCGCGGCGCTCGCGGCGCGGGCGTCGGGCGGGAGCGTCGCGTGGGGGTGGCTGCTGCCCGTGCTCGCCGTCGGCCTGGTGGCGTCGCCCGCTGCCGGCGCGCTCGTGGCGCGCCGGGTCGCCGCTCCCGCCCGTGGCCCCGCGAACCGGTCCGCCCGCCGCTCCCTCCTGCGCACCCGCCGGCTGCGCCGCGCCACCCTCGAGGTGGCGGTCGCGCTGCTCGCCGTCGCGGCGTTCGTGGCGCTGCGCCAGCGTGGGGCGAGTTCCGGCGGGGATGTCCTCCCTGCGGTGGCGCCGGTGCTCGGCGCGCTCACGGGTGCCCTGCTGCTGCGCCGCCTCGTGCCACCGGCGGCGCGGCTCGGGGTCCGGCTCGCGGCCCGCTCCCCCCGGGTCCTGCCGCTCGTCGCGGCCGCCCGCGCGGCGAGCCCGGGGGCGGGCGGGCTCGCCTTCGTCGCGGTCGCGGTCTGCGCCGCGATCCTCGTGCTCCCCGGCGCGGTGGTGGCGACCCAGGACGCGCGACGGGCGCAGGTGGCAGCCGAGTCCGTGGGCGCCGACGTACGCCTGAACTCCTCGCCGTCACCCGCCGTCGCGGACCTGGCCGCTCGGCTCGCCGACGCTCCCGGCGTGGAGCACGCCGTGGCGGCGCGGGTCACCGACGCGGTCCCGGTGCTCGGAGACGCGGGCGGCGGGAGCGTCCGGCTGGTGGTGGTCGACGCACGCGCCTACGCCGACCTGGTCGAGAGCCTTGCCGCGGGCCAGGGCACGGAGGCGGGCGCGGCACTGCGCGCGCTCGTCGGCGCCGGCGCCGCTTCGGCCGGTGCCGGTGCCGGTGGCCCTGCAACGGGGGTCCTGCCCGCCCTGCTCCGCACGAGCCAGCCGGGTCTGGTCGCCAGCCGGTCGCTGCGCCTCGTCCTGGACGACGGCCCACATCCGCTGCGCATCGTCGGTTCCGGGCCGGCGGGCGGCGACGCGCTGGTGGTCGATCGCGCGGCGTGGAGCGCGGCCGGTCTCGACCCCACGCCGGACACGGTGTGGCTGACAGGGCCGGCAGCGGGAGCCGCCGCGGCGGCCGTCGCCCGTCCCGGGCTGACCGTCATGCGTCGCGCGGACGTCGCGCGGGACCTGGCGTCCGCGCCGATCGCCCGGGCGTTACGCGGGCTCGGGGTCGTCTCGGCCGTCGTGCTCGCAGGGCTCGCCGTCCTCGCCGTCGCCCTCGGTGCGGCGGCGGGCGCCCCCGAGCGCGGCGTCGTCCTCGCCCGGCTGCGCACGCTGGGGCTGCGGCGCCGGGCCGGCCCTCAGCTCGTGCTGGCTGAACTCCTGCCGCCGGCCGCGCTCGCCGTCGCCGGCGGGCTACTGGTCGGCGCCCTCGTGGCCCAGCTGTCGACGGGCCTGCTCGGGGCGGTCGCGGGGACCGCGCTCGTCGTCCCGTGGTGGCCCGCCGGGATCGCCATCCTCGTGTTCGGCACGCTCGCAGTGGCCGCAGCGGTCGAGTCGTCGGCACGCCGGCGGGAAGGCCTCGGCCAGGTCCTCCGCGTCGGCGGGGGCTGACACCTCGGTCGGGCGGGGGGCCCGGAGGGGGACTACCTCCCATGGACCGTGGGACTGCCCCCTCCCTCCAGGTCCACGACCTGGTCGGCCGCCGCGACCAGCACGGGGTCGTGCGACGCCACGAGCACACCGGCGCCGGCCCGCGCCGCTGCCACGAGCACGTCCGCCAGTCGCTCCGCCGACGCCTCGTCGAGCTGAGACGACGGCTCGTCGAGCACGACGAGCTTGGCGCCGACGCCGAGGGCCCGCGCCACCGCCACCCGCTGGCGCTCGCCGCCGGACAGCAACCGCACCGGCCGGTCCCGCAGCGGCAGCAGATCGAGGGCGTCGAGCCGGGCGAGGTCCCCCTGCGGGTCGGCCGGCAGTCCGCGCACCGCGCGGGCGACCTCGAGGTTTCGCACCAGGTCGGATGTCTCCGCGAGGTGCACGGACTGGCCGACGACGGCCGCGTGCTCCCGGCGGGCACGCGCCAGGCCCGCCCGGTCGAGCGCGCCGAGATCCATGCCGCCCAGCTCGACCCGGCCGGCGTCCGGGCGTTCGAGACCGACGAGCACCCGCAGTAGGGTGCTCTTGCCGGCGCCGGAGCGGCCCCGGACGACGGTCAGCGCCGCCGCGGGGACGTCGAGGTCGAGCCCGGAGAGGACCACCCGCTCCCCGTACGCCTTCGTCACGGCCTTCAGCGAGGCGACCGGTGCGCCCGGCGTCGCGGGAGGGGCGGGGGGCGTCTTCGCGGCGGCCCTCCCCCCGACACCCGGCTCGCCCCCAACACCCGGCTCGCTCCCGACACCCGGCTCGCCCCCGGCGGCGGTGGCGCCGGCCGGCGACAGGGCGACCCCCTCGCCGGATCGCTCCGCGCGGACGGTGTGCGATGCGGGCCGCACCGCCTCGGGCAGCCGGAGCCAGCCGCGGTCGTCGACGACGAGCAGCTCCTCGCCGCCGGGCTGCCAGGTCTCGCTGAGCCGGCCGTCGCGGATGCGCACGACGCGGTCGCCGATGCGGGCGGCGCGCCGGTCGTGGCTGACCAGCACGAGCGCGGCGCCGGCGGCCCGGACGGCGGTGGAGAGGGCGTCATAGACGAGGTCCGCGGAGGCGAGGTCGAGCTCACCGCTCGGCTCGTCGGCGAGCACCAGGACGGGCCTGTGCGCGAGTGCGGCCGCGACGGCCACGCGCTGCGCCTCGCCGCCCGACAGCGCGACCACCTCACGGGCGCCGAGGTGCCCGGCACCGACGGCGTCCAGGGCCTCGGCGGCAGCGGCCCGGGCGGCGGAGGCGCGCTGACCCGCCAGCCGGAGCTGGAGCGCGACGTTGCCGAGGACGTCGAGCTCGGGGCGCAGCGTCCGGGCCGCGTGCTGGTCGACCCAGCCGAGGCGCTGCGCCCGCCAGGCGGCCGCGGCGGCGTCCCCGCCGCGCGAGCCGACGCCGACCTCGCGGCCCGCGACCACGGCGTGGCCGGCGGCGATCGGCTGCTCCCCCGCGAGCAGCCGCAGCAAGGTCGTCTTGCCCGACCCGTTGGGACCGTGGACGACCACCCGCTCCCCCGCGGCGATCGTCAGGCTGATCCCCCGCAGGGCCACCACCGCGCCGTCAGCCAGGGCGTGCAGGCAGAAGGCGTCCCTCACATCGACGACGGGGCCGTCGACCGTCGGGCTCACGCGGTCACCCCGGTGCGGCGGCGCGGCAGCGGCTCACGCAATGAGGCGGCCGCGAGCCCGGCGGCAGCCGCCAGCGCGACAGCCAGGACCGCGAGGGCCAGCAGGCTGCCCGGCAGCAGGCCGGCCCCCGCGACCAGCGGCGGCCGCGCGGTCGTGGCTGTCGCCGTCACCGCGACGAGCCGGGCGGTGAGGGTCGCGAGCACCACTCCGCCGAGGATCCCGGCGGGGACCGCGGGCACGGCCACCGCCAGGGCGCGCCACCACAGCGCGGCCCGGAGCGTGGACGGCGACACGCCGTCGGCCTCCCACGCGTACTCGGAGGCCGCGTCGTCGTACCGTTCGGCCGCGACGAGCAGGATCAGTGCGGCCGCGCCGGCGAGCAGGGTGGCGGCCGCCGCCCAGCCGAGCAGGTCGGCGGCCCCTCGGGCGACGGGGTCAGCGCGCAATGACGCCTCGAGTGGGGCGCGCAGCTGCACCGTGAGCTGGGAGAACGGCGGGTCGGCAAGCCGCCCCAGTCCCGGCCCCGCCAGCCACAGCTCGCCGGGTTCGGCGACGCCGGGCGTCGAGACGTCGACCAGACGCTCCAGGGCACCGAGGTCGACCACCGCGAAGCTGCCGGTGACCGTCGGGAAGCGGGGCAGGACGGCGACGACCCGCGCCGTGACGGCGGCGCCGGACAGGGCGAGGTCGACGAGCCCGTCGCGGGCGGCGGCCGCCGTGGCGGGGTCGACGGCGACGGGGACCGGGCTGCCCTCGTCGCCCGGGCCGCCGGACCGGGCGGTCAGCACCGCCGCTCCCGAGCTGAGGCGGTAGTCGACGGCCAGGGTCTGGCCGCCCTTGCCGGCGGTGGCGCCGGAGCCGGTCCAGCCCCGCCACGGCGAGGCGACGGGCGTGCCGTCGACGCTGACGGCGCCGAGGGTGAGGCGGCCGGCGGGCAGCGCGCGGTCGTTGTTGCCCTCGCCGATGCCGTGCACCCTGCGGGTCTCCTGATCCGTGGGCAGGCGGAGGGTCAGCGCGACCAGGCGGGGATCGCGACCCGGAACCCCGGCGCGGTCGAGTGCGGACAGGTCCCCGTCCAGGGCGGCGGGCGCGTGGCGGGTGGCCGGGACGACGCGCAGCTCCACGTTCTGCTCGCGCCCGTCGGCGGCGCGAAGCGTGGCGGTCACCGCCAGGTTGGCGGCGGGGCCGGGAGTGGCGATGCGCAGCCGGCGTCCCGCCGGCAGGGCGGTGCCCTGCGGGAGCGGCCCCACCCGCAGTGCCTCGGCGACCCGCGCCGGGTCCGGACCACCGGTGGTGTCCGCCCAGGCAGCCATCCCGGGAACGGTGTCCGGTGGCAGGCCGACGAGCTGGACGCCCGTCCCCTGGTCGCTGGAGACGCGCCGGGTGGCGGTCACCCGCAGGACCGGCCGCGCGGTCACGCCGGGGAGGATCGACACGAGGGTGGACGGCGCGGCCGCGTCGTAGGGGCGCACGAGGCTCGGCCCGGTCTGCACCCTGGCGTCGAGCGGCACGGCGAAGGCGGCCTGGTCGGCTGCGCCGCGGTCGAGCGTGGCGCTGTAGGCGCCGGCGAAGACGGAGGTGGCCACGGCCGCGGTGAGCAGTGCCGCGGTGGCGGCGGGGCGCAGCGGCCGCCCGGTCACGGCGGCGAGCCCGAGCCGGGCCGCGACCGAACGGCGGGGCACGAGGCGCTCTCCGCCGCGCACGACTGGCAGCCAGAGCCGTGCCAGCACCAGCGCCGCGGCGGCGAGGACGAGGACGGGCAGCGTGAGCAGGAGGGGGTCGGACGTGCCGCCGCCCGCGCTGTCGGCGTCGGCGCCGCCCCCACCCACGGTGACGCCCCCTCGGGCGGCGAGGACGGCGGCCACTGCGACGCACACCAGGGCGGCCGCCTCGACCGCGTGCCAGACGGCGCGGGCGGCGGCGCCGTCGCGGGCGGCCGGGACCGCCACGGTGACGGCGAGCAGGACCGCGGCGACGAGGGTCAGGACCGCCGCCCCCGGCAGCGCGGCGCGTACGGCCGCCCCGGCGGTCGCGAGCACCGGCAGCCCGCCGCGGGCAGCCACAACGGCGGCACCCGCGGCCCCGAGGACGCACCCGGCCACCAGTCCGGCGACGGCGGCGCCGAGCACCTCACCCGCGAGGAGGCCGTGCAGCAGTCGCGGTGCCGCGCCGCGGCGGCGCAGGGCGCCGGTGAAGGCCTCGTGGTCGCGGCGCAGCGCGGCACCCCCGACCACGGCGGCGCCGAGCAGCAGCACGGAGCCCGTCGCGCCGAGCAGCCCGAACCGCTGGGTGCTGGTGACCGCGCGCTCGTGCTGCTGGCGGAGCAGGTCGGTGGGAGCGGTCAGGCTGAGCTGGTCGGGTGCCCGGCGCGCGAACTCGTCGGCGACAGCCGTGGCCGTGTCGGCCCAGTTCTCGACGCCGACCGCCTTCACACGAGCGAGGTCGAGGGGGGCCACCCAGCCGATCGTCCGCCCGAAGGACTGCAACGAGGCGAGCGCGCCGACCTGCCGTACGCCGCCGCCGAGCAGCAGCGGCGCCGTGGACGACGGGGTGAAGGTGCCCGAGAGCAGCAGCGGGTCGGCCCGCCGCACGGTGCCGACGACGACGAGGCCGACGGCCGGGTCGAGGGACGGTGGCTGCGGCGTCGCGGCCCCCGGAGCGAGACGATCGGGCAGGACGAGCACGACCTCGCAGCGCGTCGGGGTGCAGGAGGCGGGTAGCCGGCCGGAGACCAGGCTGACGGCGCTCGGCAGGTCATCGGTCGCCGCAAGGACGACGGAGTTGCCGCGGGTGTCGCCGATCTCGCGGAACACGAGCTGGCGGCGGACCGGGCCGGACCCGAGCCGGGGCAGCCGGGAGGTTACTAGTGCGTCGAGCTGCGGCGTCAGCAGACCGTTGGAGCTCACGGCGACGCTTCGCTCCCCCGGCGGCAGCGCGGCGACGGCTGTCGTGAGCGTGCTCTCGGCCGTCACCGCGCTCACCGCTGCCGAGATGACGGCGAGCGCGGTGGCGAGGCCGAGCGCCGCGGCGACGGCGAGCCGGCGGAGCCCGGCGCGCCGGGCGCGGGCGGCCAGCAAGGAGGCGAGAACGGCCATGGCCACCACCTCCTCCGCGCCACTGACTTCGGGCCTGACGCCGGGGCAGCCGTCAGGCCCGCTCACGTCTAACCGGTAAAGTAGCAGCGAGTGGTTAGACGGTGCACGATGCCCGGATTCCGATCCGGACACGGGCGCTCCCCACCGGCGGGAAGGAGGCGCTGCGGATGTCGTGGCGACTCGTCGAGGGCGTCCCGCTCCCGGACGCCGTCGGGGGCCACCCCGCGCTCGACTTCTGCAACACCCGCGCGGGCTGGGGCGACCCCCTGGCCAAGGAGTACCTCACCGGTCCGGACGTCCTGGCGCTGTGGGCCCGCGTGAACGGCCTCGTGGAGCCGAGCGTGCAACCCGCCCGCGAGACCGGGGCCGGGCACGCGGCGGCGGCCGGGGACAACCCGGAACGCACCGCACTCGCCCAGGCGGTGGCCCTGCGCGAGGCCCTCTACGCCTGCGCGCTGCGGCGCGGCACGCCCGCCGACTGGGATCTCGTCTCGGCGCGAGGCCGCCGGGGCGCGCAGTCTCGCCCGGCTCGTGCCGGGCGAGGGCGACGAGCCGGCCGGCTGGCGGGTGCCTCCCGGGACGGGCCCGGCGACCGCCGCGCTCGCCGCCGTCGCGGCCGCTGCGGAGGACCTGCTGACCTCGTCCCTCGCGGCGTTCGTCGCCGCCTGCCCCGGCGAGGGCTGCGGCTGGCTGTTCGCAGACCGGCGCCGCAAACGGCGCTGGTGCTCCATGGCCGCATGCGGCAACCGGGCCAAGGCGCGCCGGTACGCCGAGCGCCGGCAGGCGAACGGAGAGGCCTCGGCCGGCCTTGTCCCCGGGCTCACATCGGCCGCGAGAACGCCAGGGGTGTAACGCAGCGCCCGCCTCCGGACGATGACTGGCTGTATCCGGAAAGACCGGAGCGTACTGGTCACGCCTCGTTCGACCGGCACGAGTTCTCGCCCGAACTCCTGAGAGTGTCGCGTCCTCGACGCGGGCAATCCGTCTACGTCCGATCGTGAGCCCACGAGATCACCGCCGCCGACCCGTAGGAGGACGACGTGTCCGCCCTCACCCTCGACACCCCGGTGAGCCTCTTCGAGCCCGCCACCGCCCCGACGGCTCCGCTGGCCCGCCGGGGCCGCCCCGTCCGCATCCGCGCGGAACGGCCCGTTGCCGCACAGCACGGGCGGCGCGCGGCCCCTCCCCTCGCCCCTCGCGCCCGTCGCGCCTCGGCCGCCTCGACCTTCTCCCCGCGGGTACTCGTGGCCACCGGCCAACTGGTGGTCGTGCGCGCCCTCGGCATCGCGCTGGCCGCCGCAGCGGTGACGTTCGCCTTGGCCAGCAAGGGCTCCGACGCGGGCACGGTCGCGTCGCTCAGCGTCCGCGGGCTGGCCGCCGCTGCAATCATCGGCGCGGCCTGGGGCTTCCAGGACCGTCCCCGCCTCGGCACGCTCCAGACGGCGCGTGCCTGGTACGGGACGGCGGCAGTGATCGGCGCCGCTCATGCGCTGTGGATCGTGGCCAGGATGCCCGGCGGTCCCGGGACCCACCTCGCGACGGCGCTGAGCGCGTTCGCGCTCGACGCCGTCCTCGTCGCCGCCCCCGCCCTGCTGGGGGCGCGGGCCGGCCGGCCGGACGTGGCATCGACCATCGCGTGAGATCGCTCTGACGGGGCCGGACACGAGGAAGGCCCTCCCCGGCGGTCGGGGAGGGCCTTCGTCGTGAGGGCGTTCCTCTCGAGGGCCCTTCGTGAGGCTCAGCTGACGCCGACGGCCCCGGCCTCGCTGCGGGAGACCTTCAGGCCGGCGCCGACGCCGTCGGCGGCCTGCACGCTGTCGACGAGGACGTGGTCGCCGTCCCGGATCTCGCCGGACAGCAGGGCCCTGGCGAGCCGGTCGCCGATCTCGCGCTGGACCAGCCGGCGCAGCGGCCGGGCGCCGTACGCGGGGTCGTACCCGGTCAGCGCCAGCCACTCGCGCGCGGCCGGGGTGACCTCGAGGGTCAGCCTCCGCTCGGTGAGCCGGCGGCCGAGCGCCGCGACCTGCAACTCGACGATGTGGGAGAGCTCGTCCATGCTCAGCGCGTCGAACACCACGACGTCGTCGAGCCGGTTGAGGAACTCCGGCTTGAAGGCCATCCGCACGGTCTGCATCACCGCGTCGCGCTTGGCCTCGTCGGACAGGGTCGGGTCGACGAGGAACTGAGAGCCCAGGTTGCTCGTGAGCACCAGGATCGCGTTCCGGAAGTCGACCGTGCGCCCCTGGCCGTCGGTGAGGCGGCCGTCGTCGAGCACCTGCAGCAGGACGTCGAACACCTCGGGGTGCGCCTTCTCGACCTCGTCGAGCAGCACCACGCTGTACGGCCGCCGGCGGACCGCCTCGGTGAGCTGGCCGCCCTCCTCGTAGCCGACGTACCCGGGCGGCGCGCCGACGAGACGCGCCACGGAGTGCTTCTCGCCGTACTCGCTCATGTCGATGCGGACCATCGCCCGCTCGTCGTCGAAGAGGAAGTCGGCCAGGGCCTTCGCCAGCTCGGTCTTGCCGACACCGGTCGGGCCGAGGAACAGGAAGGAGCCGGTCGGGCGGTCCGGGTCGCTGATGCCGGCCCGGGCGCGCCGGACGGCGTCCGAGACCGCGCGCACCGCGGCCTGCTGGCCGATCAGCCTCTTGCCCAGGAACTCCTCCATCCGCAGGAGCTTCTCGGTCTCGCCCTCGAGGAGCCGGCCGGCGGGGATTCCCGTCCAGGCGGAGACCACGTCGGCGACGTCGTCCGGGCCCACCTCGTCCTTGACCATGGCGTCCACACGTGACGTGTCGTCGGCCTCGGCTGCCTGCGCGCTTGCGAGCTCCTTCTCGATGCCCGGGATCTCGCCGTACAGGATCCGGGAGGCGGCGGCCAGGTCGCCCTCGCGCTGCAGCCGCTCGGCCTGCCCGCGCAGCATGTCGACGCGCTCCTTCAGCTCACCGACCCGGTTGAGGCCGGCCTTCTCCCGCTCCCAGCGCGCCGTCAGGGAGGCGAGCTGCTCGTTGCGGTCCGCGAGGTCGCTGCGCAGCTTCTCGAGCCGGGCCCGGGACGCGGGGTCGTCCTCGCGCGCGAGCGCCATCTCCTCCATCTGCAGGCGGTCCACCTGGCGGCGCAGGGTGTCGATCTCCTCCGGCGAGGAGTCGATCTCCATCCGCAGCCGGGAGGCGGCCTCGTCGACCAGGTCGATCGCCTTGTCGGGCAGCTGCCGCCCGGTGATGTACCGGTGCGAGAGCGTCGCGGCGGCGACCAGCGCGGCGTCCGAGATGGCGACCTTGTGGTGCGCCTCGTACCGCTCCTTGAGGCCGCGCAGGATGCCGACGGTGTCCTCCACGCTCGGCTCGCCGACGAACACCTGCTGGAAGCGACGCTCCAGGGCCGCGTCCTTCTCGATGTGCTCGCGGTACTCGTCGAGGGTGGTGGCGCCGACGAGCCGCAGCTCGCCGCGCGCGAGCATCGGCTTGAGCATGTTGCCGGCGTCCATCGCGGACTCGCCGGTGGCGCCCGCGCCCACGACGGTGTGCAGCTCGTCGATGAAGGTGACGACCTCGCCCTCGGAGCTCTTGATCTCCTCCAGGACGGCCTTCAGTCGCTCCTCGAACTCGCCGCGGTACTTCGCCCCGGCGATCATCGCGCCGAGGTCGAGCGCCACCAGGCGCTTGCCGCGCAGACTCTCGGGGACGTCGCCCGCCACCATGCGCTGGGCCAGCCCCTCCACGACGGCGGTCTTGCCGACGCCGGGCTCGCCAATGAGCACGGGGTTGTTCTTCGTGCGGCGCGAGAGCACCTGCACGACCCGCCGGATCTCGGCGTCACGGCCGATCACCGGGTCGAGCCGGCCGTCCCTCGCGAGCTGCGTGAGGTCGTTGCCGTACTTCCCCAGGGCGTTGTAGGTGCCCTCCGGGTCGGGGCTTGTGACACGGCCGTTCCCCCGGACGCCGGGCAGCGCGGCGAGCAGCGCGGGGCGGGTGGCACCGGCGTCCGCCAGCACACCCGCGACCGCGCCGGGGCCGGTGCGGCCGTCACGGGCGGAGGCGTCGGCGGGGGCGAGGCCGATGAGCAGGTGCTCGGTCGAGATGTACTCGTCGCCGAGCTCCCGCGCGACGTCACCGGCGGTGGACAGGGCGGAGTAGGCGGCCCTGCCGAGGCTCGGTGAACTGACGGAACTGCCGCTGGCGCTGGGCAGAGCGGCGAGCGCTCTGTCGGCCGCGGCTTTCACAGCGGCGACGTCCGCCGTGGTGGCGGCGAGCAGCGCGGGAGCCACGCCGTCGGTCTGCTCGAGCAACGCCGACAGCAGGTGCGCCGGCTCCACCTGGGGGTGGCCATCGGTCGCGGTGCGGCGGACGGCGGCCGCCATCGCCTCCTGCGCGCGGGTCGTGAGCTTCAGGTCCATGGGTCGAGTGTCCTCCTGGTCGGTGGTTCCACGAGGTGCAACACGTCAGAAGTTGAGTCTCTTCCACTCAAGGCGGAGTGACGTAGGCAGAAAGTTGCATGCCGCGAACCACAAAGATGCCCGGAAGGTACTGGTGCGTCCCGTTCGTCGCCCACTAGCGTGACGGTGCTCCCTCTCGTCACGCTCCGTAGTGAGCATTCGCGCGAAAGGCTCCCCCATGCCCTCTCGCTCCACCGTGAGCCATCGGCGCACCACGCTGATGGCCTCCGCCGTCGCGGTCATCGCCGCGGCGTTGACCGGCACGGCCGTTACGGCCGCAGCACCCTCGGCTGCGGCGCAGACCACGCGCACCCCGGGCGCGTCCACACCGGCGACGTCCACCTCCGGCTCCGGCTTCACCCCCGCGATCGGGGCTCATCCGCGCTACGTCCGCGCGGGGAAGCCCGCCGTCCACGGCGACCAGCAGGTGCTCTTCAGCTGCCAGCTGCCGACGGCGACCCTGCGGTGCTACGGCCCGGACCAGATCCGGAATGCCTACGACATCCAGCCGCTGCTCGACAAGGGCGTGACCGGCAAGGGCCGCACGATCGTCATCGTCGACGCCTTCAACCCGCCCAACGTCCAGGCAGAGCTCGACACGTTCACCACGACGTGGCATCTGCCCAAGGCGCGCCTGCGGGTCGTCAACCCGTACGGCGCTGGGTACGACGAGAGCGACCCGAACCAGCAGGGCTGGGCCGGGGAGATCGCGCTCGACACGCAGTGGGCGCACGTCGTGGCGCCGGACGCCAAGATCGTGCTCGTTACCGCGAAGACGAACGACGACGCCGACCTCCAGGACGCCATCGACTACGCGGTCGACCACCACCTGGGCGACGTGGTCTCGCAGAGCTTCGGCGAAGACGAGCGGTGCTTCGCGAAGAACCTCTTGGCGCGGTCGATCCGCACGTATGCGCGCGGGACCGCCAAGGGCATCACCTTCACGGCCTCCAGCGGTGACCAGGGCTCGGCACAGCCGACGTGCGACGGGAACTCCTTCTCCCTCGCCGCGTCGACCCCGGCCAACAACCCGCTCAACCTCGCCGTCGGCGGCACGAAGTTGACGGCCGACCCCACCACAGGGGCCTACGAGTCGGAGACCACGTGGAACGAGAGCGTGGAGTTCGGGCTCGCCGGCGGAGGCGGTTTCAGCACGATCTTCGCCAAGCCCTGGTACCAGTACGGTGTCGTGCCGGGGAAGTACCGAGGCGAGCCCGACGTCGCCTACAGCGCCGCGTTCGACGGTAGCGTGCTGATCTACTTCGACCCCACGCCCTCCAGCCCCGGGGACGACGCCGGCTTCTACATCGTCGCCGGGACGAGCGCGGGCGCTCCGCAATGGGCCGCCCTGATCGCGCTGGGCGCGCAGTTGGCGCACCACTCGCTGGGGCTGGTGAACGACAGCATCTACGTCGCAGCGCGGGTCCGGCGGGTGCAGGACTATCTGTTCCACGACATCACGACCGGCAACAACGCGTTCACGTTCACCGACGCGAACGGCAACCTCGTCAGGATTCCGGGGTACAGCGCGAAGCGAGGCTGGGACGCCGCGACCGGCTGGGGAACGCCCAGGGCGAACCACGTGGTCCCCTTCCTGGCGGCCACCAACCGTTGATCCACGTGCGCACCGAGTGAGGCAGCGGCTCCGGCGGGAGGACGTCCCGCCGGAGCCGCCTCCTGGGTGGACGCCCATGCCCCCTACGCACCTCGCCCAGGCACCCGGCGCGGCACTACAGTCCGCGGCGTGAGCACGCCGCCGGGCCCCCCACCGCTGCCCGAACCGCCCGCTGACCAGCCCGCTTACCTGGCGCCGTCACCTGGCCACGAACGAGATCGTTACGGCTACCGCCCGGCCGGCGAGGCTTCGCCCAGCGGTGCTCCGTACGGGCAGCCCGGCTACGGCCAGGCCACATACGGGCAGCCCGGCTACGGCCAGGCCACATACGGGCAGCCCGGCTACGGCCAGGCCACGTACGGGCAGCCCGGCTACGGCCAGGGGCAGTTCGGGTATCCGCCCGCCGGCTATGGGCCGTACGCCGGGGGGCGCAAGCCGGGCACCGACGGGTTCGCCATCGCCGCGTTCGTGCTGTCGCTGCTCGGCGGCGTCCTGCTGTCGGTGATCTTCGGAATCGTCGCCCTCTCCCGGATCCGGCGCAGCGGGCAGCGTGGACGGGGGCTCGCGATCGCATCTTTGATCATCTCTGGGATCTGGGTGGTCCTCGTCGCGCTCGCCTTCCTCGCGACGACCAGCGCGGCCCCGAGCCGCAACACCGCCGGTGCCCTGCGCTCACCGGCCAGCGTCGCGGTCAGCGACCTGAAGGTGGGTGACTGCCTCGTCGCCATCCCGGACGCGAGCAGCGAGGTGAGCGAGGTCGCCGCCACCCCGTGCACGAGCGCGCACCGCGCGGAGGTCTACGCGACGTTCAAGCTCACGGACGGCGGCTACCCCGGGAAGCAACAGGCTCACCAGCTGGCGCTCGACGGGTGCACGACGCGCGCGCCTGCGCCCGGCACCACGGCCGGCGGGCAGATCGACCTCTACTTCGTCTATCCCCAGCAGGACAGCTGGAACCGCGGGGACCACTCCGTCACGTGCTTCGGGGCAGTGGCCCTGCCCGTGACCAGCAGGATCGTCAGCAACGCAGCAGCCGCCGGCTGAGGGTCAGCGATGGCCCTGCGGTCGCCACACGACGAGGGCGCTGGACGCCGGCCCCATGCGGTCCGGCCGCCGCCCGGGGGCGACGGCCACGATGTCCCCGGCGGGGCCGGCTGCGAAGACGCGGCGGGCCGAGGAGAGGCGTGACCGCAGCTCCTCGACCTCGCCGCGCAGCCGGTCGAGCTCGTCGCGCAGTGCGTCGTTCTCGGCCTCGAGTTCGAGGACGCGCTTGATACCCGCGAGGTTGACGCCCTCGTCCTGGCTCAGCCGCTGCACCTCCCGGAGCCGGGCGACGTCCCGCGGGGAGTAGCGCCGCCCACGGCCCGCCGTCCGGCCCGGGCTGACGAGCCCGAGCCGGTCGTACTGCCGCAGCGTCTGCGGGTGCATCCCCGCGAGCTGCGCCGCTACCGAGATCACGAAGACGGGGGTCGTCTCCTCGACGGTGAAGCCGAGGTCGATCCGGTAGCTCGCCTCATCGGCCATCGCCGGCCCCCGCGGGGTCGCGCTGAACGCGGGCCATCATGTCCGCGCGCGGGTTCTCGCCCGCTGTCGCGGCACCGAACGCCTCGACCGCCGCCCGGGCGTCGCCGTCCAGCCGCTGGGGCACGGCCACCTGGACGGTGACGAGGAGGTCCCCGGTCTGCCGGCCGTGCACGCCCCGCCCCTTGACCCGCAGCGTCCGGCCACTGGGCGTGCCCGCCGGAACGCGCAGCCTCACGGTGCCGCCGTCCGGGGTGGGAACCTGGATCTCCGCGCCGAGCGCCGCTTCCGGGAAGGTGACGGGCACGGTGACCCGCACGTCGTTGCCGTCGATGGCGAACACCGGATGCGGCTGCACGTGGACCGTGACCACGAGGTCGCCCGGCTCGCCCCCGTAGGGGTCGGGCAGACCCTTCCCACGCAGCCGTACCTTCTGACCGTCGCGCACGCCGGCGGGGATGCGCGCCGTGACCGTGCGCCCGTCGGAGACGCCGTCCTCGACGCGCAGGTTCAGCAGGGCGCCCTCGAGCGCCTGCCGGAACGTGAGCGTCGTCTCGGCGGTGATGTCCTGGCCCTGCCGCGGGACCGTGAAGCCGGTGGGTCCCCCGGCGGGGGCGCCGGCGTTCTGGCCGAACATCCCGAGGAGGTCCTCCAGGTTCGGCCCGGCTCCGCCGTTCGTGGTGAAGCGGACATTCCGCCGACCGCCGGCACCTGCGGGAGCACCGCCGAAGAGCCCACCGAGCAGATCCTCGAAGCCCGCACCGCCACCCGGTCCGCCGGCGGTGAAGCGGGCGCCGCCGCGAGCCATGGCCCGGACGGCGTCGTACTGCTGACGCTGCTCGGGGTCGGAGAGCACCGCGTAGGCCTCGCCGACCTCCTTGAAGCGTCGTTCGGCGTTCGTGTCACCGGCGTTGGCGTCCGGGTGGTGCTGCCGGGCGAGCTTGCGGTACGCCTTCTTCACCTCGTCCGCGGACGCCTCCGGGGAGACCCCGAGCACCGCGTAGAAGTCCTTCTCGAACCAGTCCTGTCCTGCCACCCGACTCACCTCCTCCTGATGTCAGCGAGCTCGCGGACCCTCACTGCGGGTCGGCGACCGCCACGCGCGCTGCGCGCAGCACCTTGTCGCTGGACCCCGTCGACTGCCGGTAGCCCGGCTGGAGCACCTGGACCACGGTCGTCTCCGTGGTGCCCTCTGCCAGTTCGGCCTGGGTGTGCATCAGCGCCTCGTGCACGGTGGGGTCGAACGCCTCACCAGGCTCGCCGAACCGGCTCAGCCCGAACCGGGCGAGCACGCTCTCGAGCTTGTCGGCGATGGCGGCGAACGGACCCGACTCGAGGTCGCCGTGCTGGCGGGCGAGGTGCACGTCGTCGAGCACGGGCAGCAACGCCTCGAGGACGCCGGCCACCGCGTTCTCACGGGCTACGTCGCGGTCCCGCTCGACCCGCCGGCGGTAGTTCACGTACTCGGCCTGGAGCCGCTGCAGGTCGGCGAGACGCTCTTCGGCGAGCGCCCGCGCCATCTCGAGCTCGGCGGAGCCGTCGGCGGCGGTGCCCGGAGCCTGGCCCGCTCCCGCCGGCGCCTCCCCGGCCGCGTTCGCGCGGCCGGGGTCGGCGTCGGTGGCGTCCGTGCCGTGCGTGCCGGTCGCCTCGGTGGAGCCGGTGCGGACCTGACCGGTCTCGGGGTCCAGCCGCCGGCGGTCCCGGACGACGGGACCTGTGGTGGCCTCGCCGTCCGGGGTCGTTCCGACAGTAGGTTCGGCCATCACTTGTCCTCGTCGACGATCTCGGCGTCGACCACGTCGTCGTCGGCAGCTCCGGTCCCGGTGCCGCCGGAGGCGCCGGTGCCGGACGTGCCGCTGCCGGTGTCGCTGCCGCCGCTCGCGGCCTGCTGGGCGTAGAGGGCGGAGCCGAGGTCCTGGCTCGCCTTCGCAAGGGCCTCGTGCTTCGCCTTGACCTCGGCGACGTCCGTGCCCTCGAGCGCCTTCTTGAGGTCGGCGATGGCGTCGTTGACCTTCGCCTTGCCGTCCTCGGGCAGCTTGTCGGAGTTGTCCGCCAGGAACTTCTCCGTCGAGTAGACCAGCTGCTCGGCCGTGTTGCGCGCCTCGGCCTCCTCGCGGCGCTGGCGGTCCTCCTCCGCGTGGGCCTCGGCCTCGCGGATCATGCGGTCGATCTCCTCCTTGGGCAGCGCGCTGCCGCCGGAGATGGTCATCGACTGCTCCTTGCCGGTGCCGCGGTCCTTGGCGGACACGTGCACGATGCCGTTCGCGTCGATGTCGAAGGTGACCTCGATCTGCGGGATGCCGCGCGGGGCGGGGGCGATGCCGGTCAGCTCGAAGGTGCCCAGCGGCTTGTTGTCCCGGGCCAGCTCGCGCTCGCCCTGGAACACCTGGATGAGCACGCTCGGCTGGTTGTCGTCCGCCGTGGTGAAGACCTCGGACGCCTTGGTCGGGATGGCCGTGTTGCGCTGGATCAGCTTGGTCATGATCCCGCCCTTGGTCTCGATGCCGAGGCTGAGGGGGGTGACGTCGATGAGCAGCACGTCCTTGCGCTCGCCCTTGAGGACCCCGGCCTGCAGGGCGGCGCCGACGGCGACGACCTCGTCAGGGTTGACGCCCTTGTTGGGCTCCTTGCCGCCGGTCAGGTCGCGGACGACGTCAGCGACCGCGGGCATGCGGGTCGAGCCGCCGACCAGCACGACGTGGTCGATCTGGGAGAGCTGGACACCGGCGTCCGCGATGACCTTGCGGAACGGCTCCTTGGTGCGCTCGAGCAGGTCGGCCGTCATCTGCTGGAACTGGGCCCGGGTGAGCTTCTCGTCGAGGTGGACCGGACCGTTCTCGGTCATCGACAGGTACTGCAGCGAGATCGTGGTGGCGGTCGAGCTCGACAGCTCCTTCTTCGCCTGCTCGGAGGCCTCGCGCAGCCGCTGCATCGCGATCTTGTCCTTGGACAGGTCGACGCCCGTCTGCATCTTCACCGTGTTGACCAGGTGGTCGACGACGCGCTGGTCCCAGTCGTCGCCGCCGAGGTGGTTGTCACCGGACGTCGCGCGGACCTGGATCGTGGAGAAGCCGTCCTCGTCCTTGCCGACCTCCAGCAGGGACACGTCGAACGTGCCGCCGCCCAGGTCGAACACGAGGATGAGCTCGTCCTCCTTGCCCTTGTCCAGGCCGTAGGCGAGCGCGGCCGCGGTGGGCTCGTTGATGATGCGCAGGACGTTCAGGCCCGCGATCTCGCCGGCCTCCTTGGTGGCCTGGCGCTGCGCGTCGTTGAAGTATGCGGGCACGGTGACGACCGCGTCCGTGACCTTCTCGCCCAGGTACTCCTCGGCGTCGCGCTTGAGCTTGCCCAGGATGCGTGCGGAGATCTCCTGCGCGGTGTACTTCTTGCCGTCGATCTCGCTCGTCCAGTCGGTGCCCATGTGGCGCTTGACCGACCGGATCGTCCGGTCGACGTTGGTGACTGCCTGCCGCTTCGCGACCTCGCCGACCAGCGGTTCGCCGCTCTTGGCGAACGCGACGACGGACGGGGTGGTCCGCCCGCCCTCGGCGTTGGCGATGACGGTGGGCTCGCCACCCTCGAGGACGGCGACGACGGAGTTCGTCGTGCCCAGGTCGATGCCGACCGCTCGTGCCATCTGCGTGTGTCCCTCTCAAGAGTGTTGCCGGGTGTCTGCTCGTCGGCTCGGGCGCCGCCCGAGCCGTCTGTCCTGCCCTCACCGTCGGCCGCCGCGCCCGGCTTGTCAAGTCGGGGCTGACCAATCGTGAGTCCACTTGGCTCAACTTCGAGCCCGGAGTCGTCATTCCCGATGGAGCCAACCGAGGATGGAAGTGACGACGTGGACCGATGGCCCTAGACGGCGTGCTCCCGGACAGGCCTCACTGCTCCGGGCGTGGGCTCCTGGAGGCTCCCGTTCGAGCGGCGGGCGTGCTTGGGCGTACCGTCCCGTCTGTGGCTGTCATCCTGCTGGTCGAGGACGACTCGGGCATCCGGTCGGCGCTGAGTCGTGCGCTCACCGAGCGCGGCCACGCCGTCCACTGGCAGCCGGCCGGCCTGCCCGGGCTGCAGTCTGTGATCGACGACCGGCCCGACGTCGTGCTCCTCGATCTCGGCCTGCCCGACATCGACGGCGTCCAGGTGCTGACGATGATGCGGTCCGTCAGCGACGTCCCCGTGATCGTCGTGACTGCCCGGGACGACGACGCCGACATCGTCAAGGCGCTGGACGCCGGCGCCGACGACTTCGTCACCAAGCCGTTCGGGGCCGACCACCTCGAGGCGCGCATCCGCGCGGTGCTGCGGCGCAGCGGATCCCCCCGGGCCGAGGGGCCGATCACCGTGGGCGAGCTCGTGGTCGACTCGCGGACCCGTACGGCCACCCTCGAGGGGCGCCCCCTGGAGCTCTCCCGCAAGGAGTTCGACCTGCTGCTCGCGCTCGCACAGCGGGCCGGCGAGGTGGTCAGCAAGCGTGATCTGCTGGCGGAGGTCTGGCGCCAGCCATACGGCGGCGGCGACCGCACGGTCGACGTCCACCTGTCCTGGTTGCGCCGCAAGCTCGGGGAGAGCGCCGCCGAGCCGCGCTACCTGCACAGCACCCGCGGCGTAGGCGTCCGCCTCGCCGCCCCCGCCGGCGTCTGAGGTCCTCCCCTCGTGCGCAAACGGGTGACGTGGCTCGTCGCCGCCATCACCGGCGCAGCAATCGTCGCCTTCCTCGTGCCGCTCGCGTTCCTGCTGCGCACACTCGCCGAGGACCGCGCCGTGGCGGCCGCCGCCGCGCGGTCGCAGACGGTCCTCGCCGTCGCGGCCGCCGCCTTCCCCGCCCAGGGAACCGATGGGCGTGCAGGCGGCCGCCGGCAAGCTGACGGGCGACCAAGCCGTCGGGCGGGTCTCGCTGTACGTGTTCCGGACCGCTCCCACCCCCCAACGCATCGTGGTCGGTCCGGACGTCCCCGATCCGGAGGTGACGCAGGCCGAGGCGCGAACCGAGCCGTTCACCCGCGGTGGCGATCCCACCGTCGTCTACGCCACCTCCATGCTCAGCGGCGGCAACCAGCGGCTGGTCCTGGTCGCCCGGACCGAGGTCGGCGGCAACCTGCTGCACCAGGGCGTGGACCGCGCCATCGGCATCGTCGCGGTACTCGGCCTGCTCGTGCTCGTGGGTGCGATCATCGCCGCGGACCGGCTGGCGCGCCGGATCACCGCGCCCCTGCTCGAGCTCGCCTCCATCGCCGACGGCATGCGCGAGGGCCCGCTCGACACCCGGGTGCCCGAGGAGGGCCCGCCGGAGGTCGTCGCCGTGGCGGTCGCGCTGAACCGGCTCGCGGCGCGGGTCCGGCAGCTGCTCGCGAGCGAGCGGGACGCCGTCGCCGATCTCTCGCACCGCCTGCGTACCCCGGTGACCGCCCTGAAGCTGGACACGGAGTTCGTCGAGGATCCGGACGTGGCGGAACGGCTGCGCGGGCACGTGACCCAGCTCGAACGGACCGTCGATGCGATCGTGCACGACGCGCGCCGGCCGTCGCGGTCCACCCAGATGGCGGCGCCGTCCTGCGACGTGGGGCGGGTGGTCGGCGAGCGCGTCGCGTTCTGGTCGGCCCTGGCCGAGGACCAGGGCCGGCCGCTGCGGCTGGCCCTGCCCGACCGTCCCCTCCGCGCCCGCCTGGACGCCGCCGATCTCGCGGACGTCGTCGACGTACTGATCGACAACGTCTTCGCGCACACCGACGACGGCATCCCGGTCGAGATCTGGGTGGTCCCGCGGGCGGACGGAGCGGTCGTGCTCACCGTCGAGGACGCCGGCCCGGGACTGCCGTCGGTCGACATCATCAACCGCGGTCGCTCGCACGCCGGCTCCACCGGACTGGGGCTGGACATCGTCCGGCGTGCCGCGCTGGCCAGCGGGGGCAGCCTCGAGCTCGGCCGCTCGAGGCTGGGCGGGGCCCTGGTCCGGCTCGTTCTCGGCCGTGCCGACGACTGAGGCCGTGCCGACGACTGAGGCCGTGCCGACGACTGAGGCCGTGCCGACGACTGAGGCCGTCCTGACGACTGAGGGCGTGCCGGCACGCCACGTGTGCCTTGACACCCTCTTGAACAGAGGCTGAGCGGTGCTTCACCTTCCCGCGGGGAGGATGCCGAGGTGACTCGTGCGACGAGCCGGACCCGGCTGACGCCCCAAGCGCGCGACCGCGCCGTACGCCGGATGACCGTGGCCACCGGGCTCGTGAGTGTGACGGCGGTGGCCGCCACCGGCGTCGCCGCCGCTGCGGCGGCTAGCGAGACGGAGCAGCACGAGGCCGCCAAGCAGGCGCAACGGACCGCGCCGCCGGCTGCCGCCCCGTCGGCTCCGAAGGTGCGGACGTATGTGCTGGCCGCCCCCACCACCTCACGGGAATCCGCGACCGCCTCCGCTCGGGCCACCTCCCACTCCAGGTCCACCCGGACGGCCACCGCCCACCCGGCCGCCACCGACCCGGCCGCGTCCACAACCACCGCGAAGCCCAGGACCTCGACGGCGACCCACACGCCCACAGCGACCGCCCCGCCACGGCCGGCCCCGCCCAAGCCGTCTCGCTCGAAGCCGCCCAAGCCTGTGCCCACCACCAAGCCCCCGGCGCCCGCACCGGCGCCGCCCCGCCCGACGCCCACCCCCACGCCCGTCCCGTCGACCGGCTCGTGAGTACGACGACCGACCGCGCGGCGGACACGGCAGACACTGGCACCTGCGCTTACGCCGCTGCTCAGTGGTCGGCCCTCGGCACGTACGCGCAGCTCGTCGTGGCCGGGCCGGACGCCCTGGACGCCGCTCGTGCCGAAGCCGATCGCCTGCTCTCAGCCGTCGACATGGCGTACAGCCGCTTCCGCCCGGATTCCGACCTCGTCCGGGCCAACCGCGCCGCCGGCAGCTGGGTTCGCGTCCACCCGCTGCTCGTCGCCGCGCTGACCGCGGCCCTCGCCGCCGCCGACGAGACGGGCGGGCTGGTCGATCCCACCCTCGGCGGGGCGTTGGAGGCGCTGGGCTACGACCGGGACTTCTCTGAGCTGCCCCGGCCGGAGGAGCCGCCCGGACCGGACGCCGGGCCCGCCGCGATCCCAAGTCCCGCCGCGATCCCAAGTCCCGCCGCGATCCCCGATCCCGTGCGGCCTGCCGCCTGGCGCGAGGTGGAGGTGGACCCGGCCGGCGCGGTCCGCGTGCCCGAGGGCGTCGTGCTCGACCTCGGCGCGGTGGGCAAGGCGTTCGCCGCCGACCTCGTCGCTGGTTCGATCGCCCGAGCGGTCGGCGTCGACTGCGTCGTGAGCCTCGGCGGGGACGTCGCCGTGGGCGCCGTCCAGGACTCCCCCGGGCACCCGTGGCAGGTGGCGGTCGCCGAGGCGCCGGGCGACGACCCGGCCCAGCTCCTCGTTCTCGACAGCGGTGGCATGGCCACCTCCACGACCATGCACCGGCGCTGGCGGTCCGGAGGCAGCATCGTCCATCACGTCCTCGACCCGCGCACCGGGCGCCCGGTCGAGCGCAGCTTGGCGCACCGCGTCCGTGGCGGCGGCGAGCTGCGTGGCGGCCAACACCGGCAGCACCGCCTCGCTCGTCCTGGGTGCCGCGGCGCCTGCCTGGCTCACGGAGCGAGGGCTGCCTGCGCGTCTCGTCGCGCACGACGGGTCGATCACCGTGGTGGGCGGCTGGCCCGAGGCGGAGGAGTCATGAGCGACGCGCTGCACTCGCACCTGCTCTGGTACCTGAACCGCAGCACGGGGGTCGTGCTCGTCGCCGTCCTCACGCTCTCGACGGCGCTGGGCGTGCTGTCGGCGTCCGGGGCGGGGTCGCGGTGGCCCCGGTTCGCGCGGCAGGGCCTGCACCGGAACGTGTCGCTGATCGCCTGCGCACTCCTGGTCGCCCACGCCGTGACGCCCGTGCTCGACACGTACGTGAACCACTACGCGCCGATCAGCTGGATCGACGCCCTGGTCCCGTTCGTGTCCGCTTACCGGCCGCTCGCCACCGGTCTGGGCACGCTGTCGCTCGACCTGCTGGTCGTGGTCGTCTTCAGCAGCGTGGCGCGGCGCAGGTTCGGGCACCGCGCCTGGTTCTCGCTGCACCTGCTCTCGTACGCGGCTTGGGCGCTCGGCCTCCTCCACGGCTTCATCGAGGGGACCGACGCGCGTACCACCTGGGGCCTCGGCGTGACGGTGGGAGCCCTGCTGACAGTGACGGCCGCGCTGATCGCCCGTCCCGGGGGGAGTCCAACGGCCGAGCCGGAGTGGGATGCCTGGGCTGCGCGCACCGATCAAGCCATGCCCAGCGCGTCCGACCGGCTGCTGGGCGCGCCCGACCGGCTGCTGGGTGCGCCTGCCCATCAGCCACCGGTGGTCCCGCGCCCCGGCGTGAACCCCATCTCCGGACCCTTGGCCGTTCACGGAACCGATGCCGTTCCCGGAGCCGATGCCGTTCCCGGACCCGATGCCGTTCCCGGACCCGAGACCCGTCGCGGCCGCCGGGCAGCGGGCCGCAGGACGTCCGTGTGAGCGCCTTCCTCACGCTGCCCGCGTCGCCGGTCGGCGAGATCACCGCCGTCGTCGGCCCGCGGCTGCTCGCCGGGCTCGCCGCGGGTCCCGGTCTGCGCGAGCACCGGACCCTCTGGCCCGCGCCCCGCCGCCTCCACCAGGCGGAGCTGATCGGGCTGCTCGACGCCGTTACCGTGCACGGGCGCGGCGGCGCCGGCTTCCCGTTCGTACGCAAGGTGCGGGCCGCGGTGGAGTCCGGCAAGCGGCGTACGGTCGTCGTCAACGCGTCGGAGGGCGAGCCGGGCAGTGCGAAGGACTCCTCCCTGCTCGTCGCGGCCCCCCACCTCGTGCTCGACGGCGCGCAAGCGGTCGCGCAGGCGCTGGGAGCGGACGCCGTCCACGTGGTCGTGGGGCACGACCGCCGGGCCGCGCGGCTGGCCCTGGACGTCGCCCTCGCCGAGCGGGACGCCGACCGCAGCGAGCAGCTGCCTCGTGTCCAGGTGCACGTGACGCGCTCGGTGTTCATCGGCGGCCAGGAGCGGGCGGTGATCGAGCTGCTCGAGGGCCGCGAGAACCTGCCCGTCGTGTCCTGGGCGCCGACGGCGATCACAGGCCTGCGCGGCCGCCCCACCCTGCTCTCGAACGCCGAGACGTACGCGCAGGTCGCGACCCTGCTCTCCCTCGGTCCTGCCGGCTACGGCCAGCTCGGGACGGCGGCGGAGCCGGGCACCACTCTCCTCACTGTCGCCGGTGACGGTCCCCACGGCGTGGTGCTCGAGGTGCCGTTCGGCGTCGGGCTCGGCTCCGTGCTGGAGTACTGCGGGTACGCAGGCGACTCGCCCCTCCTGCTCGGCGGGTACCACGGCACCTGGGTGCCGCCCGGGTATGCGCCGCACCTGCCGGTGAGCCGGCAGGAGCTGGCCGCGGCCGGGCTCACGCTGGGTGCCGGGGTCGTGCTGCCGCTGGACCTCGGAACGTGCCCGATCAGTGTCACGGCCGGGGTGATGGGCTATCTCGCCGGCGCGTCCGCCGGGCGGTGCGGCCCCTGCCGCAACGGCCTGCCCGCACTCGCCCAAGCGGTCGCCGCGCTCGCGGACGGCGCCGGCCGGGCGGCAACCCACCGAGTCGAGGAGCTCGCCGGCGTCCTGCCGGGCCGGGGCGCGTGCGCCCACCCCGACGGGTCCGTCCGGCTCGTCGCGTCGATGCTCACCGCGTTCCCCGAGGAGGTCCGGGCCCACGAGGCGGGCACCTGCACCGGGTTGGCGCCGACAACAGCCGCGCCGACAATAGCCGCGCCGACAACAGCCGCGCCGGCCGTCCGGCGCAGGGCGCGGCACGGCTGACCCTCCTCCACGTTGCACCCGTCGTCCGCCCCCCCGAGGCCGTCTTGGGGCCCAAGGGACCGATACCTGGTGCAGCGAGGGCGGGTCCCGGCTGGGTCGGTCAGCCCGCGAACAGGTGCCAGGTCCCGGCCCGGACGCCGACCAGAGTCGCGCAGATCGCCACGAACAGGCCGTAACCGAGGACGGCGGCGTCCCGGACCCTCAGCCGGGACGGCCGCGCCCACGTCCGGCGGCGGCTCACCCCGAAGCCTCGGGCCTCCATCGCCATGGCCAGGACTGTGGCGCGTCTGACCGCGACGACCAGCAGCGCGAAGACCCGCCCCCACCAGGCGCGCAGCCGGCCGATCGCGCTGTCGTCGCCGAGACCGCGGGCGCGGCGGGCGAGCCCGATCACCTCCCACTCCTGCGCCAGCACGCCGGCGAGGCGGGTGGCGGCGAGCGCCGACAGCACGAACCGGTGGGGCAGGTGGAGAACCTGGGCCAGGGCGTCGGCGAGGTCGGTCGGGTCGGTGGTGGCGAACAGCACCACCCCGGGGACAGCGACCGCAAGGATGCGCACCGTGACAGCCGCGCCGGCCACCCAGGGCTGGGCGACGGCGCCGAACAGTCCGGTGCCGAGGCCGGCGGCCGCTGCCGCAAGGAGCACGAGGCGCAGCCGCCGCCACAGCGCCGCCGGACCCACCCCGCACCACGGCAACGCCGCGAGCTCGAGCACCAGCGCCGTGCCGGCGGTGACCACGTCGAGGCTGAGCACCATGGCGACGGCGATCGCAAGGCCCACCCCGAGCTTGGCGACGGGGTTGGCGCGCGCGGCGAACGCCGTCGGGTCGACGTCCAGGCCCAGGGCGAGCGGATCGCCGCCGGGGGTCGCGGCCGGGGCACCCAGCGGGCTCGTCTCGCGACCTGCCGTCATGCCTGCGCCGCCGTCATGCCTACGGCGCCCCGGACGTTCGGAACGAGCGGAACGAGCGGGCCGAGGCGATGCACCCGGGCGCCCAGGGCGTCGACGAGCGCGGCGTCGTGCGTGGCGGCAACCACGGCTGTGCCGGCGGCCGTCAGCTCGCGGAGCAGGGCGACGAGCTCGGACCAGGTGCGGGCGTCCTGCCCGAACGTCGGTTCGTCGAGCACGAGGACCCGCGGCCGCGCCGCGAGGACGCCCGCGACCGACAGGCGGCGCTGCTCCCCGCCGGACAGGGTGTAGGGGTTCGCCCGGGCCAGGTGCTCCAGGCGCAGCCGGCCGAGCAGCTCCTCCACCCGGCGGTCCACCTCGCGCTCCGGGACGCCGGCATGCCGCGGCCCGACGGCCAGCTCGGCGGCGACGGTCGGGGCGACGAACTGGTGCTCCGGCTCCTGGAACACGGTGCCGATGCGGTGCACCAGGTCCCTCGCCCGCCAGCGATGCGGGCGGTTCTCACGCAGGCCGGCCGCGAGCGCCGGCGTCGCCGTGAGCGAACCGCTCGCCGGGACGGTCAGACCGGCGAGCGCCAGGGCCAGCGTCGACTTTCCGGAGCCGTTGGGGCCCACCAGACAGCAGGCGGTGCCAGCAGGGACGGCGAGATCGACATCGGTGAGCACTGGCGGCAAGCCGGCACGGGCGCGCGCGCTCCTCGTGACGGCGAGCCCGCTCGCGAGCAGCAGGTCCTCCCCCAGCCCCGTCCCGCTGCCCGTCAGAAGGGCGCCCGCCGCAACCGTGCCCGCCGGATCAGTGCGCGCCGGATCAGTGCGCGCCGGAAAGGTTCGGGTCGGCGAGGCGACATCACGCCCCGGCTGCGGTGCGTGCCCGGGCACCCAGACCCCGGCAGCGGCGAGCCACCCGCCGTGCTCGCTGAACACCCGCTCGGGCGTCCCGTCGGCGACCACTCCGGCGCCGTCCATCCCCGCTGTCGGCCCGAGCACCACCACCCGGTCGACCAGGTCGAGCCAGCCCTCCAGGCGATGCTCGACGAGCACACAGGTGGCCCCGGTGACCGCCAGCACGGCCGCCACCTGCTGACGGAGCACCCGTGCGCCGTCGTCGTCCAGCATCGCCGACGGCTCGTCAAGCAGCAGCAGGCCTGGGCGCAGCGCGAGCACGCCGGCGAGCGCGAGACGTTGCCGCTCGCCACCGGACAGGGCGGAGGTCGGGTGACCCAGGCCGTACGGGAACGCCACCTCGCGCAGCGCCGCCTCGACCCGCGGCCAGATCTCGCCGGGAGGCACGGCATGGTTCTCGAGCCCGAACGCGACGTCGTCCCCACAGCGGGCCAGGACGGTCTGCGCCACGGGGTCCTGCAGCAGCAGGCCGGTCCGGGCGCGACCGGCGCGCACCCCTCGCTGCCGAGCCACCCGGGCGGGGACGCCGTCCAGCAACAGCGCCCCCTCCTCGTCGCCGGCGCCCTCGTCCGCGTCGTGCGGGCCGGGACCGCCGGCGTCGAGCAGGCCGGCGAGGCCGGCGAGCAGGGTGGACTTGCCCGAGCCGCTCGATCCGAGGAGCAGCACCCGCTCCCCGGCCGCGACGTCCAGATCCAGGCCACGCAGCGCCCAAGCCCGCCTGGTCGCGTGCCGCCATCCCCAGCCGCGCGCCCGGACGGCGACCGGGCTCCCCCCGACCGTGCTCCCCCCGACGCGCCCGGTCACACCCGCTCGGCGGACCGGCCGGACTCCAGCGGCGCGAGCGCGCCCGTCGCGGCCAGGGCCCGGGTGAGCGCCCACCCGCCGCCTCCGGCGATCACCGCTCCGGACAGCACGGACAGCACGAGGTAGGCCAGCTTCTGCCCGGACGGGTAGGCGGTGAAATAGAAGGTGAGGTCCAGCACCGACAGGGCGACCGCGCTGCCGGCGCCCGCGGCGAGCGCCGCTCCCAACCCGAACCGGCGGTACAACAGCAACGCGAACACGAGCTCCGCGCCGAGCCCCTCGATCACTCCGTAGTAGACGGAGGCGAAGCCCCACAGGCCGCCGAGCTGGGCCTCGATCAGCGCAGCCACGGTCTCGGCGAGCACCGCGGCGCCGGGCCGCCGGACGACGAGCCCTGCGAGCACGCCCGGGAGCAGCCAGATGCCGTTGAGCACGGCGGGCAGCGGCGGGTAGAGGCGGCCGATCGGCTCGGTGATCGGCGTCCAGGCGGTGTTCATGCCCCAGAGCAGGAGGCCCCCGGCCACGGCGAGCACGGCGGCCACGGTCATGTCGACCACCCGCCACCGGCGGCGAGTGGTCGCAGCGATGGTCACGACCCCGACTCCCGCGCCGACGACGAGGGCGGCCGGCACGGTGAGCGCCGACCAGGTCGTGTCCCAGACGGGGTCGTCGGGAAGCCCCACGACCCAGACGGCGAGTCCCGCGAGCACCCCGGCGGCCAGGGCGAGGAGTTGGCCGCGGGTGAGGCGCGGCAGGCCGGGGCGGTCCTGATGGAGCTCTGAACGGATGCTGGTCACGAATCCTCCCGAATCAATTCTCAGGAGGGGGGCCGCGGCACGGACGACGACCTGCCACGGCCGAGAAGCTCGACTCCCTTCGCCGGCATGACCCGGATCAGGTTCGAGGGTCTGCGGTTGCCCGCACTCTCAGCGCTCCGCGCGCTCCCCTGTCGTGCCTCGGACGGTACACCTGGGTGACACCTACCGCACCTGCCGCGCGATCCCCGGTACGGAGCGTGCATGCTGGGCGCGTGCTGCGCCTCCTGCGGGACCCTGCGCTCACCCGCCTGCTCGCCGTCGCGGTCGTCGTCGGCCTGGCCGCGGGGAGCGCTCCGTTCCTGCTGCCGCTGGTGCACTGGGTCGTCGGGCTGCTCTGAACCATGCCGTCGGAGCAGGCCAGCTGGGCGGCGCCCCCAGGGCGCGGGAGTGCGTGACGGTCCGGATGCGACAGGATGAACTCCAGATCGGGTCGGGTGACCCATCCGACAGGCAGGAGGACGGCGTGGGTTCCCTCGCATGGAAGATCATCGGCACGGGCTCGGCGGTACTCGCTGCGGCAGCTGCGCAGAAGGGCCTGGTCGCGGCCTGGAAGCTTGCGACCGGGGAGGACCCGCCGACCATCCCCGAGGACCCGGAGACGAGCTGGCCGGAGGCCATCGCCTGGGCGGTCCTGTCGGGCGCCGTGCTCGGCCTCGCGCGCCTGGCCGCGACCCGTCACGCTGCGCACTACTACGCGCGGTCCACCGGTGAGTTGCCGAAGGCCCTGCTGCGCGAGGAGTGACTCTTACCCCTCGTCCTCAGACGGGTCCGCCTCACGCGATCTGCCGGCCCGCGCGAACGACCGCGGACACGAGCGGGACGCCGGGCCGGTACGCAAGGTGTACGAACGACGGGGCGTCGAGCAGGGTGAGGTCCGCTCGGGCTCCTGGCCGCAGCATGCCGACGTCCGGACGCCGCAGCGCCGCGGCCCCGCCCGCGGTCGCCGCGTGCAGCGCTTCCGCCGGGGTCATCCGCATCTCACGCACGGCCAGCGCGACCACGAAGGGCATCGACGTGGTGTACGACGTACCCGGGTTGCAGTCCGTGGCGAGAGCGACCGAGACGCCGGCGTCGAGCAGGGACCGAGCGTCGGGGTAGGGCGAACGGGTCGAGAACTCGGCTGCGGGCAGCAGGGTGGCGACGACGCCGGCGTCGCGCAGAGCATCCACGTCCGCAGGCGTGAGGTGGGTGCAGTGGTCCGCCGAGGCGGCGCCGAACTCCGCGGCCAACAGCGGGCCGGGTCCCGGCCCGAGCTGTGCGGCGTGCACCCGCACCCCGAGCCCGGCGGCCACGCCGGCCGCGAGGACGGCACGCGCGGCGTCGGCGTCGAACGCGCCGTCCTCCACGAAGACGTCGACCCATCGCGCGTGGGGGGCGCAGGCGGCCATCATCGGCCCGGTGACCAGGTCCACGTACCCGGCCACGTCGCCCGCGTACTCGGCCGGGACCACGTGCGCGCCGAGGAACGTCGTCTCCGGCGTGAGGCCCTGCGCCACCGCCAGCGACCGGCGCTCGTCGGAGACCGTCAGGCCGTAACCGGACTTGACCTCGATCGTCGTGGTCCCCTGCCGCAACATCTCGCCCGCGAGCCTGGCGGCACCCGTGGCGAGCTGCTCGTCCCCTGCGGCCCGGGTGGCCGTGACCGTCGTCCGGATGCCGCCGGCAGCGTAGGCACGTCCACTCATCCGCGCCTCGAACTCCGCCGCCCGGTCGCCGGCGAAGACCAGGTGGCTGTGAGAGTCGACGAAGCCTGGGACGGCGGCGCGGCCGGCCGCGTCGAGCACGGCGTCTGCCGCCGGTGCCCCGGACGCGGGGCCGACCCAGGCCACCTGGCCGCCCTCGGCGACCAGGGCGGCGTCGCGGAGCAGACCTAGCGGCCCGGGTCCCGCTTGGGGGTCGTTCGTGACGAGTTCGCCGATGCCGGTGACGAGGAGGCTGGGCACGGCCCCACCGTAGGCGGATCAAACGCCGCTGGGGTCGTCCTCACCGACGGCCGGGACCGCTTCTGCACCCTGACCGACCGAGCCGCTCCCGGTTGGCGAGTCGGCGTCCTGGGCCGAGCCCACGCCCTGCGGCGACTGGTCGCGGACGGCGTCAGTGACAGGCCCGCCGCCTTGGATGTCGCCGCTCGGCGCCCCGCCCGCGGCGGCGTTCCCCGTCGCCGCCGGCAGCCCCTCGTCGGCGTCGTCCGGGACGTGTGTCTGCTGCTGGGAACCTGCCGACGAGCTGCCGGCACCTGCTGGAATCGTCATGGTCCGGTGCTGCCCGCTGAGCCGTCGCACAAACCCGGCCGAGCGGCATCCCGGACGGGGTCGCACACTCGACGGGTGAGCACGCCCGAGGAGTCCCTGACCGAGGCCCTCGCGGCCGGACCCGTCGTCCTCGACGGCGGCCTGGCGACCGAACTGGAGCGCCGGGGGCATGATCTGTCGGGCTCGCTGTGGTCGGCGCAGGTGCTGCGGGAGGATCCCGGCGAGGTGGTCGCGGCGCACCGGGCGTTCGTCGAGGCGGGCGCCCGGGTCGTCGAGACGGCCAGCTACCAGGCATCGTTCGAGGGGCTGGCCGCGGCGGGCCTGGACGCCGACGAGACCCGGGCCTTGCTGCGACGGTCGGTGGATCTCGCACGGGAGGCGTCGGGCGACGCGCCGGTCTGGGTGGCGGCCTCGGTCGGGCCGTACGGGGCGGCGCGCGCGGACGGGTCGGAGTACACGGGGGCGTACGCTGACGAGCTCGACGTACAGGCCCTGCGACGGTTTCACCGCGAGCGTCTGCGCGTGCTCGCCGACGCCGGGGCGGACCTGCTCGCGCTCGAGACGGTGCCCTGCCTCGCGGAGGCGCAGGCACTCGTCGAGGAGGCCGAGCTGGTCGGCGTCCCGGCCTGGCTGTCCCTCACCACGGTGACGGCGCCCGACGGCCGGGTGCTCACCCGCCGCGGCGAGCCGGCCGAGGCCGCCTTCGTGGTCGCGCGGGACAGCGCCGCCGTGGTCGCCGTCGGGGTCAATTGCACAGACCCGACGCAGGTGCCGGCCGCGGTCCGGCTTGCGGCACGGATCGCGGCGAAGCCGGTGGTGGTCTACCCGAACAGTGGCGAGAGCTGGGATGCCCGGGCGCGGGCGTGGACGGGCCCGGCACGCTTCGACCCTCTGGACGTCGAGGACTGGGTGCGGGCCGGGGCCAGACTGGTCGGCGGCTGCTGCCGGGTCGGTCCGGACGCGATCCAAGAGCTTGCGGCGACGCTCAGGTGATGTCGGCTTCGGCCGGCGACCCCCGTCGCCGGGTCCGGCCTGCTGCATCACTGCACACCCGATCGTGACTGTTTCTTGACGTTTGCGGTTGTGGATGTGCGCGTTCTTGTGGAAAACCTGGGTTCGTTTCCGCGGGTGGGGGGTGTCTTGGTGGTGACGGAGAATAATCGCCGGCCGCCCCGGTTTCGGGGGGGTTGGTGTGTCGGTGGGCTCGTTTAGGGTCTTTCCATGGGGGTTCGGGGGATCGGGGAGTTGGTGGCGGTGTTGCCGCCGGCGGCTGCCGGGCCGGCGGCCGCGGTGGCGAAGGGTTTGGCGGAGCTGGCCGGGTTGCGGCACTCGGCCCTGGCGCCGGAGGAGGTGCGGGCGGTCGGGGAGGTGTGGGAGCGGTTCACCGCCCAGGTGGCGTCGGGGCGTCTTGGTGTGTTGGCGGCGATCGACGCCCGCGACGACGTCATCCCGAAGGCGAGGGTCGGGGACGCGTCCGCGGTGTTCGCCGCCCACGCGCTGGGGCAGCGGCCGGGCAGCGCGCGGCGGGACGCCCGCTGGGCCGGGCTGCTGCGCGGCGAGGTCGGGGACCTGCCCGCGACCGGCGCCGCCTACGCCGCCGGTGACATCTCTCCCGCCCACGTGGAGGTCGTGGTCCGGGCGCACCGGGACCTGGGCGCAACCGTCCGGGACGCCCTGGTCGACTGCCAGGTCCCGGACGGCGACGACGCCGCCGCCGGAGGTGGCGGCGATGCCGGAGAGGGCGGTGCCGGTGGTGGCGGCGGCTTGTGGGCTGCCCTGGCCGGGGTCAGTGCCGGGTTCACGGCCCGGGTCCGCCAGATCCGGGTGGTGGACGCGATGCTCGCGCACTACGCCCGCCGGCACAGCGTGGCGGAGTTGGAGGTGCTCGCGCACCGGATCGTGCAGGAGCTGAACCGGTCGTCCCGACCGGGGGCGCACGAGCGGCGCTACCTGCACATGTCCCAACTGCCGGACGGGGAATGGCGCGGCCGGTTCTGCTGCGGCCCGGCCCAGGGCCTGCTGCTCAAACGCGCCCTGGCCGCGTTCAGCGCGCCGCGGCCCGGCAAGGCCATCGACGCCGACGGCGTCGAACACGCCATCCCCGACACCCGCGACCTCGGCGCCCGGCAGATGGACGCCGTGACCGACATCGTCACCCTCGCCCTGGCCAAGACCGGCATCACCCTCCCGGACGACCCGACCACCGCCACCCGCACCGATCCAGGCGACGCGGCATCGGCGACGGCGACGGCGACGGCGACGGCGACGGCAGCCGCGACAGCAGCGGCCAGGGCAGTGGTGAGGGCAGTGGTGAGGGCAGCGGTGAGGGCAGCGGTGAGGGCAGCGGTGAGGGCAGCGGTCCGGGTCTGGCGGACGACTCCGCGGCGGACCCCGAGGAGGCACTCGACGAGCCACTGGACGAGCTGGACGAGCCACTGGACGAGCCACTGGACCAGGCGGACGAGGGGCTGGACGAGCCGCCGCCCCGGGAGGGTGAGGCGGTGGTCCTGCGTGAACCCGGGGTGCTGGCCGGGCCCTACCCGTCGGTCGACCTGGTCCTGGTCGCCGGCATCGAGCACGTCGCCGCCGCCTGGGCCCACCGGCCCGACGGTCAACCCCTGGACCTGAACCTGGAACAGAACTTCGACACCTGGCTACGCGACCGCCTCAAGAAACGCGCCCGGCCCCGGGAAGAAACCGCCGAACACCGACACCAGCCGACGAAAAACCCGACGACCAAGAATCCCCCCGCGAACAACCCACAGAAAAACCATGCACAGAAGAACAATGCGCAGAAGAACAACCCGCAGGTGAACAACCGGGAGAAGAACAACCCGGTGCGGGATGGCCGGGGTGGGTGGGGCGCGTCCTGTCCCCCTACGCGGTGCCCGCACGCCTGGAGCAGGCCGGCTCCGTGGACGCGAACACGTTGGAACTACTGGCCTGCAACGCCAGCATCCGGGCCGCGCTGCTCGCCCCCAACGGGGCACTGCTCGACCTCGGCCGCACCCAACGCCTGGCCACCCCGGCGCAGAAGACCGCCCTGCTGGCCCGGGACGGCGGCTGCGTGATCCCCGGCTGCACCGTGCCCGGCGACGCCTGCGACGCCCACCACGTCCAATGGTGGGAACGCCAAGGCCGCACCGACCTGGACAACATGGCCCTGGTCTGTGGCCGGCACCACACCGAAGTCCACCAAGAAACCTGGGAGATCCGCATGCTCGACGGCATCCCCTGGATCACACCACCGCGCTGGATCGACCCCACCCGCCCACTGCTGCGCAACGCCGTCCACCACCCACCCCCGTCCAAGGGGACGCGGTGACCGGGGCCCCCGTGGCTACGCGAACTCCGCACGAACGCCGATCAGCCGGACACGACCACGCGGCTCAAAGGAGCCGAAGGCCTGCAGTGCGGCGGCCTCGATCGCGTCGGCGTCGCTGACGGGGGCGGGCAGGGTCCGTCCGTGCGTGCGCGTGAGGAACGTGGACAACCGGATCTTGACCACCACGCGGACCACCGCGCGACCGTCCCCGAGGACGTCCGCAGCCACTTGCCGCGACACCCGGGCGGTCTCGCTGCGGACGTCGTCCCAGTCCTCGAGGTCCTGCTGGAAGGTGACCTCGCGGCTGCGCGAACGGGCGACGTACTCGCCGCCGTACACCGGGCTGTCGTCGACCCCACCACCGATGCGAACAAGCCACGGTCCGATGGTCGGGCCGAAGACGGTCGCGAGCCGCGCGGGGTCGGCGCCCGCCAGCTCACGGACCGTGCGGATCCCCTCCGCCTCGAGCTTGGCCGCCGTGCGCCGGCCGATGCCCCAGACGGCATCGGGCGGCCGGTCACCGAGCAACTCGAACCAGGTCTCGCCGGTCAGGCGGTACACCCCCGCCGGCTTGCCGAAATCCGTAGCCACCTTGGCCTGCAGCTTGTTCTTCCCGATGCCCACGCTGCACTCCAGCGCCGTGGCCTCCACGACCTGTCGCTGCACGTCCCGCGCATACGCCTCGGGGTCGTCGGTGACCACCCCGAGGAAGGCCTCGTCCCAGCCGAGAACCTCGACCACCGCGCCGGTGCCGCGCAGCACTCCCATGACCTCCGCGGACGCCGCCTCGTACGCGTCCTTGTCGACGGCGAGGAACACGGCGCCGGGGATGCGCCGCGCCGCCGTCCGCAATGGCATCCCGGACCGGACGCCGAACTCCCGCGCCTCGTAGGACGCCGTGCTCACGACGCCGCGCTTCGTCGGGTCGCCATCACCGCCGACGACGACGGGCAAGCCGCGCAGCTCCGGCCGCCGAAGGACCTCGACAGCCGCGATGAACTGGTCGAGGTCGACGTGCAGCACCCAGCGGCTCACGCCAGCAGTGTGCCCTCACGGAGTGTTCCGGCCCGCTCTCGGAAGCCAAGCCAGCACGACGACGACGACGCCCCACACCAGCGCAGCGACTCCGAGGGCCCGACTGGGCATGGCGCCGATCGCCTCCGGGTAGACCGCGGTGGCGACGCCGATCAACGAGGCAGCCACCCCGCCGGACGTGCCGAGCAGGCGGCGGCCCGGCGGCCAGACCGCGGCGGCGAAGACGCACCCTGCCACGGCGTAACCCGCCGCACTCTGGACCGCCCAGTGGGGCACTCCCACGCTGATGTCGTCGTCCATGCCTGTCCGGGAAGCGGCGGCCGCTTGCCACGCATAAGCGATCCAGAACGGCGCCCCCGCGCACGCGGCCACCAGCAGCGGCACCGCGGGCGTCAGAGTGGGAACCCGGAGGCGTGGGGCCCCGATCAGGAGCAGGGCGGCGAGCAGGGCCACGGCCGCCGCGACGATCAGGGGCTCGGACCGGCCCCCTTGCACGGCGCCGCCGATGAGTGCGGCGGCGGCGATCAGCAGCTGGACGGCGGGCGCGAGGCGGTCGAGCGGTTGAGCGGCCACGCCGACGAAGGCGCCCGCCACGATCGCCGTGAAGAAGGCGCCCCAACTCGCTTCGAGCGGCACCGACGGGAGGAATTCGCCCGGCCTCACGATCGTGGCGAGGTCGATCAGCCCGAAGAACGCCACGCCCCAGAAGAGTGCTGCTGCGACGGCCGCCACCCGCACGGACCTCGCCCGCGTCGACGACGGGGTGCGATGTGCGGAATGGACGGCCCGGGACGCCACGGAGGGAGCCTACGGGTGCTCGAGCCGCTCGAGCCCCGGGCGGCGGCGCAGGGGAACCGCCGCCCGGGGGGTTCTGGGGGCGCAGTGTCAGACGCGAACCCGTCAGACGCGGGAACCCGTCAGACGCGGGAACCCGTCAGACGCGGGAACCCGTCAGACGCGGGAACCCGTCAGACGCGGAACGTGTCAGACGCGGGAGCCGCGTCGCGCCGTGGCCCGGTAGATCAGCAGCGCGATGATCGCGCCGATAATCGAGCCGATGATGCCGGACGGCTGCAGCGCGCCCGCGCTGGCGTCCTTGTGGAAGAGCAGATAGCCCAGGAAGCCGCCGACGAACGAGCCGATGATCCCGAGCACGATCGTGCCGACGACGCCCATCGGGTCGCGGCCGGGGACGACTGCGCGCGCGATGAAGCCCGCGATGGCGCCGACAATGATCATCGTGATGATGAGACCAAGCACGTCGCAACTCCTTACAGAAGGGACAGATCGGTTGTCATCAGACAACCACCCCTAGGGGCGAAGCAATACACCCCTAGGGAGGTATAGAGTCGAGGGCATGGCATCGCCCATCCGCGTCGCCCTCGTCAACGACTACGACGTCGTCGTCGCCGGCGTGGCGCGCATGCTCGACGGCTACAGCGATCGTGTCTTCGTGGCCGAGCTCGACACCAACGAACCCGTCGAGAACGTGGTCGACGTCGTCCTGTACGACAACTTCGCCCAGCCGGAGGCCGACCGCGACGAGGTCGACACGTTGGTGGCGAACCCGCGCGCCGCCCGCGTCGCCATCTACACCTGGAACTTCCAGCCGGATCTGATCGAGAGCGCCAGAGCCAAGGGCGTCCACGGGTACCTGTCGAAGGCCCTTCCCGCACGAGAGCTCGTGACCGCCATCGAGCGCCTGCACGCCGGCGAGGTCGTCGTGTGTGGTGAGCCGGGACGTCAGCGGGTTGCGCCCGGCCTGGAGTGGCCGGGTCGCAGGGAGGGGCTCACAGACCGGGAGTCGGAGATCCTGGCCCTGATCACACAGGGCATGAGCAACTCACAGGTCGCCGGTCTGACGTTCCTCAGCCCGAACACGGTGAAGTCCTACATCCGCACGATCTATCGGAAGATCGGCGTGGAGAGCCGGACGCAAGCGGTCCTCTGGGGCGTGCGGCACGGGTTCACGCCGGACCACGACCGGATCGAGCGGTGGCGGGCCTGACGCCCTTCACTCCCCCACGTTCTCCTGCCGTGTTCCCTGGCTGCCGTCGGCGCGCACCCACTGCACCGTCAGCTCGTCTCTGGCGCCGAAGCGGACGAGGTGCCGGCCGACAACGTCCTCCATCCGCGCTACGGCTTCCGGTTGGGCCCAGAGCTGGATGCCGAGCGTGTCGGGCGCCGCACTGAGCTCGGCCCGCGTCTCCCCGAAGTCGATCCACCCCGTTCCCGCCTCCTCGTCCCACTCAGCGGTGGCACGGCGCCCGAGGTGCGAGACGAGCTGCTTGCCGTAGCGGGCGGCGCGGTCCGTGCCCACCGTGCTCATGCTGGAGGGGACGGTGCTGTCGGCAGACGTCATGCCGTCATCCTGCCGCGCGCAAGCGACCGCGCAGCAGCGGGAGAGCAGCGCGAACCCCGGTTCGCGGGTGGAACGCGGCCGCGGCCTGCCGCAGCGCCTCGTACTCGTCCTCCGCCAGCTCGAGGTCACCCGCCGCGGCGTTCGCCTCCACCTGCTCCTCACCCGAGGCACCCGGGATCGCGACCACGTAGGGGTGGTGCACGACATACGCCAATGCCACCTGCGAGAGCGACGCGTGGTGCGCGTCCGCGACCTCACGCAGCGCGGCGAGCAGCGGCGCGGCGCGCTCCAGGTTCTCCGCGAGGAAGAGCGGGTTCATCCGGCGCACCGACCCCGACGGCGGGCTCGCCGCGTCGTACCGGCCGGACAGCAGGCCTTGAGCGAGCGGACTGTAGGCGATGACGAGGCGCCCCTGCTCCGCGGCGTACGGCAGCAGGTCGTCCTCGGGCGCCCGGTGGGCGAGGCTGTACTGCACCTGGTTCGACAGGACCGGGCCGCCGAGGGCCCGCTCGGCGTCCTGCCACCGCTGCAGCGAGTAGTTGCTGACCCCGACGTCTCCGACCAGGCCCACCTGCTGCAGGCGGCGCATGCCGGCCATCGTCGTGCCGTCCCGGACCAGGGGGTTCGGCTGGTGCACCTGGTACAGGTCGATGCGCCGGACGCCGAGCCGCGCCGCGCTCGCCACTGCTCGCTGCTCGACGACAGGCGCGACCGGCAGGATCGGCAAGATCTTCGTCGCGACGTACGCCTCGTTCCGGCGCACACCCAGGCCCGCGCCCAGTAGGCGCTCGCTGCGGCCGAATGCGTACACCTCGGCGGTGTCGAAGAGCGTGATTCCGCAGTCGAGCGCGCGCTGCACGAGCGCCGCCGTCCGGTGCTCGTAGCCCGGGCCGTAACCCCACTCCCGGGAGCCGAACTGCCAGGTGCCCAGTCCGATCCTCGAGATCCGCCGGCCGCCGGGCAGGTCCGCGTAGCGCACTGGTCGAGTCAACGCGAAGCGCGCATCCCCAGCAACTCCTGACTGCGCGACGATGGTCGTCGTGCGAGCCGACGTGCGCGTCGTGGTGCTCGGTGCCGGGATCATCGGGCTGACCGCCGCAGTCCGGCTGCTCGAGGCCGGGGCGCGGGTCGAGGTCGTCGCGGCCGGCGGGCCCGAGAGCACGACCTCCTGGCTCGCTGCGGCGGTCTGGTTCCCGACCCACGTGGGGCCTCCCGCGCAGGTCGCCGGTTGGGGGCGCGACACCTTCGCCGTGCTGGCGCGGCAAGCGGCGGACGGCCTCCCCGGGGTGCGGATGCTCGAGTCACTCGCGCTGTACCGCAGGCATCCCGAGCACGCTCCCTGGATGGACGCCGTCGGGCCGATCCGGCCCGCATCGGCGGGGGAGCTGCCGTCCGGATACGCCCACGGCCTTCGCTTCAGCGTGCCGCTGGTCGAGATGCCGCAGTATCTGCCGTGGCTCGCGGGTCTCGTCGAGCGGCACGGTGGCACCCTGCGCCGGCAGCGCGTGCGGTCGCTCCACGAGCTGTGCGGGCCGGACGTCGACGTCCTCCTGAACTGCACGGGCCTGGCGGCACGCCACCTGGCCGCCGACCCGTCCGTCGTGCCCGTCCGCGGGCAGATCGTGCGGGTGACCAATCCGGGCCTGACGCTGTCCGTACGGGACGAGGAGCACCCGCTCGGGCGGGCCTACGTGCATCCCCGCGCCGCCGACTGCATCCTCGGCGGCACCCTCGACGTGGGCCTGGAGGACACCGAGCCGGACCCGGCGGTCGCCGAGTCGATCCTGCGGCGGTGCCGCGACCTGGTTCCGGAGCTGGCCTCGGCCCACGTGATCGAGCACGTCGTCGGGCTGCGGCCCGGCCGGCCAGGGGTCAGGCTCGAGGAGAGCGAGCCCGGGCCGTCAGGGACGCGGATCCTGCACGACTACGGCCACGGCGGGGCCGGCATCACGCTCGCGTGGGGTTGCGCGCAGGACGTCGTCCGGCTGGTGTTCAGCCCCTCCCGCTGACCCGGGCTAAGGTCGGCCGTGTCGCTGCGTGAGCTGGTCGTGCTGGGGACCGCGAGCCAGGCTCCCACCCGCGAGCGCAACCACAACGGGTACCTGCTGCGCTGGGACGGCGAGGGGTTCCTCTTCGACCCGGGCGAGGGCACGCAGCGGCAGATGGTGCACGCCGGAGTCAGCGCCGGCGACATCACCCGGATCTGCGTGACGCACTTCCACGGGGACCACTGCCTCGGGGTCCCCGGCCTCGTGCAGCGGCTCTCCCTCGACCGAGTGCCGCACCCGGTGATCGCTCACTACCCGGCGTCGGGCGCGGACTTCTTCGCCCGGCTGCGCCGCGCGTCCGCGTTCCACGAGACCGCCGACCTGCGCGAGGGTCCCGTGTCGGCGGACGGGGTCGTGGCGACCGGTCCGTTCGGCACGCTGCAGGCGCGGCGGCTGGACCACCCCGTCGAGGCGTTCGGTTACCGGCTCGAGGAGCCGGACGGACGGCGGATGCTCCCCGACCGGCTCGCAGCCGAAGGGGTCGCCGGGCCCGACGTGAGCCGGCTGCAGCGCGAGGGCCGGATCGAGGTCGACGGCCGGGTCGTGGTGCTGGACGACGTCAGCGAGGTGCGGCACGGCCAGCGGTTCGCCTTCGTCATGGACACGCGCCTCTGCCCCGCCGTCCTCGACCTTGCCCACGCCGCCGACCTGCTCGTGATCGAGTCGACGTTCCTGGACGCCGACGCCGACCTGGCCGCCGCCTACGGCCACCTCACCGCCGGGCAGGCGGCGCGGGTGGCGGCGGAGGCCGGGGTACGCCGCCTCGTCCTCACGCACTTCTCCCAGCGCTACGAGGACCCGGACGACTTCGCAGCAGAGGCGGCGCGCTGGTTCGGCGGCGAGGTGGTCGTCGCGGCGGACCTCCTGCGCGTCCCGGTCCCCCGCCGCTGACACCCGGCAGGGAGCCCAACCGTGCAGGGAGCCCAACCGTGCAGGGAGCCCAACCGTGCAGGGAGCCCAACCGTGGAGGGAGCCCAACTGGTTAGGGAGCCCCATCCGTGTAGGGAGAATCGTGAGCGGGTATCCCGGCAGCGTGGCGTCCGGAGGCGGAAAGCTCGCGACCTACCGGGGCAAGCGCGACTTCGCGCGCACCCCGGAGCCGTCCGGGTCGCCGGCGCCGCTCCCGGAGCCGGGCGGGCCGGCGCGGTTCGTCGTCCAGCGCCACCGGGCCCGCCGGCTGCACTACGACTTCAGGCTGGAGATCGACGGCGTCCTCGTCAGCTGGGCCGTCCCGAAGGGGCCGACCCTCGATCCCGCGGTCCGGCGGGCGGCGTTCAAGGTCGAGGACCACCCGCTCGAGTACTTCGACTTCGAGGGCATCATCCCGGCCGGCGAGTACGGCGGAGGCGACGTCATCGTCTGGGACGCGGGCACCTGGGCTCCGCATGAGGCCGGGGATCCCCCCGACCCGGCCGCCGCTCTGGACGCCGGCGAGCTGCACGTCGACCTCTACGGCCAGAAGCTGCGCGGGCGGTTCGTCTTCGTGCGCACCCGGGGCGGCAGGTACGGCGGCTCAGGTGGTGGACAGGGCAAGGAGGAGTGGCTCCTGCTGCACAAGCACGACGACGACGCCGTCGACGGATGGGACGCCGAGGACCACCCGCGCTCCGTGCTGAGCGGCAGGACGAACGACGAGGTGCAGGCCGATCCGGACCGGATGTGGCGCTCGGACCTCCCGGCCGCGCTCGCGGCGGTGCTGCTCAAGCCGGCGTCCGAGGCAATAGCCTCCGAGGCGGTCGACCCCGAGTCCCTGCAGGAGCTCGACGGCCTCGGGAACCAGGGGATGTGGCACGTCTTCGGACGCGACATGCGCGTCACCAACCTCCACAAGGTGCTGTTCCCCGCCCGGCCGGGTGAGGAGCCCGTGACGAAGCGCGACCTGTTGCGGTACGCGGCGCAGATCGCGCCGACGGCGGTCCCGTACCTCACGAACCGTGCCCTCAACATGCACCGCTATCCGAACGGGGCGCAGGCCAAGGGGTTCTGGCACAAGGAGCTGCCGGTCCACGGACCGCAGTGGCTGCCGCGCTGGACGAACCCGGAGGCCGACCAGGGTGAGACGCAGACCTACCTCGTCGTCGACGAACCGGCCGCCCTGGTGTGGGCGGCCAACTTCGGCGCGCTGGAGTGGCACGCGTGGACGTCCCAGATCGACGAGCCGCACCTTCCGTCGTACGCGCTAGTCGACCTCGACCCCGGCGGCACCACGAGCTGGCAGGACCTGCTGGTGCTGGCCCGGCTGCACCGGACGGCGTTCGAGCACCTCGGCGTGCACGCGTTCCCGAAGGTCACCGGGCGGCGCGGGATCCAGATCTGGATCCCGATCGTCCGGGGTCCCTCGTTCGACGAGACCCGTGCCTGGGTCGAGCGGCTGTCGAAGACGGTGGGGAGGGTGGTCCCCGACCTCGTCAGCTGGAAGTGGCAGGTGGACGAGCGCGGCGGGCTGGCCCGGCTCGACTACACCCAGAATGCGATCAACAAGACCCTGGTGGCTCCGTACAGCCCGCGGCCCGCGCCGGGCGCGCCGGTCTCCGCCCCCATCACCTGGGACGAGCTCGACGACCCCGCGCTGCGACCGGACGCGTTCACCATCCGCACCATCGGTTCACGCCTCGAGGAGAAGGGCGACCTGTTCGCGGGAGTGCTCCACCAGGCTCAGCGGCTGCCGCCGCTCTGATCGCCGGCACCGCTGTTCCGGACGTTCGCCGTCCTGGACACTACGGGCGTGCCCACTGACGCCACGCCCACCGCACGAGCTCTGCGCGCACTCGAGCTGCTGCAGGACCGGCCGGGGATCACGGCGGACCGGCTGGGTGCGGAACTGGGCGTCACCGAGCGGGCCGCCCGACGGTACGTCGGCCTCCTGCGGGACGCCGGCGTCCCCGTCGAGTCGGCCACGGGACCCTACGGCGGCTACCGCCTGGGGCGAGGCCTGCGGCCCGCGCCGCTGAGGTTCACCGCAGGCGAGGCGCTCGCCCTGGTCATGGCGGTCCTCGACGGGCACCACGATGCCGACGACCCCGGCAACCTCGCCGGCACCGCTCTCGGGAAGTTGCTCGGCGTGCTGCCGGACGCCGTCGCCGCGGACGCACGGACCGTCCGCATGGCAGCCGCGCCCACGCCGGACCGCGCCGCCGCCCGGCCCGACCCGGCGATCGCGACCGCGCTCGTCCAGGCCTCCGTGAGCCATCGCTGTGTGCGGCTCGACTACCGCTCCGAAGCGGGGTCCGAGTGGCTGGTCGAGGTGGAGCCGTGGGCTGTCGTCGTCCGGCATGGCCGCTGGTACCTGCTCTGCCGGAACATTCCCGCCGACGCGCGACGGACCTACCGGATCGACCGGGTGCGTCGCGTCGACGTCCTGGACCAGACCTTCGATCCCCCGGACGCCGACCCCGTGCGCTCCCTCGAGGAGCACCTGGCCGTCGGCTGGGAGTACGAGGTGGACGTCGTTCTCGATGCGCCGCTCGACGTCGTGTCCCGGCACATGCCGCGCAGCCTCGGGACCCTGGAGCCCGTCGACGACGCGACGTGCCGGCTGCGCGCGACCACGAGCAACCCGGTCTGGTACGCCCAGCAACTGGTCGGCTTCCCGGTGAGCTGTCGGATCGCGGGCGGCCCGGAACTGCGGAACGCGGCGCGGGACATCGGGCGGCGCCTCCTCGCGGCTGTCGAGTGAGCAACGGGTCGAGTGAGCGGGCGGGGGGCTAGGCGCGCCGCTCCGGGGCCGTGAGTCCGACAGATCGGCCTACGGTTCATCATTGTCCGACAATCCTCAGGGAGGCCGATGTGCGCGTCGTCGTCGTAGGTGGTGGCGTGATCGGCCTCACGACCGCCTACGACCTGTCGCGCGCCGGCGTCGAGGTCGTCGTGGTCGACGCCCGGGGCGTCGGGCTCGGCGCCTCCGCCGTGAACGCCGGCTGGTTCGTGCCCGCCGAGTCCGCGCCGGTGCCCGGCCCCGACGTCGTCGGCGCAGACGCTGCGCTGGATGGTTCGCCGCGACAGCCCGGTGTACATCCGCCCGTCGCTGGACCCGCGCTTCCTGTCCTTCCTCGTGGGCATGTGGCGGCACTCCAACGCGCGGGACCAGCGGGCCGGGTTCGAGGCGCACCTGCGGCTGGCCCGCGACACGGCGGGCGTGCTCGACGAGTACCGGGCCGACGGCATCGACTTCGAGATGCACCGGGCCGGCCTGCTGATGGCCTTCGCCGAGCAGGAGAACCTCGAGCACCACCGGGCCCACCTCGACCTCGTCCGGCAATTCGGCCTGGACCCGCAGGTCCTCGTCGGTGACGACGTCCGCGTCCACGAGCCCCTGCTGTCCGACCGCGTGCACGGCGGGATCTTCTTCCCGCACGAACGCCACCTCGACCCCTCCGCGCTCGTCCAGGGCCTGCACAAGCGCCTCCTCGAGCTGGGGGTGCGGATCGTGGAGGGCGAGCCGGCGACCGGGGTGACGGTCACGGGCCCGAGACGCGACCGCAGGGTCACCGCCCTCGTCACCTCGACGGCGGTGCACGAGGGCGACGCCTTCGTCCTCGCGGCCGGCGCCTGGACCGGCCCGCTGTCCGCTGCGTTCGGGCATCGGCTCCCGGTACGCCCCGGCAAGGGCTACAGCATCGACGTCCCGCCTGTCAGGTTGCGAGGCGCGACCAACCTGTCGGACGCGAAGGTCGCCGTCACGCCGTTCACCGACCGGCTCCGGCTCGCCGGCACGATGGAGTTCGCGGGCCTCGACGAGGACGTCAACGACCTGCGGGTCCGGGCGATCCTGCGCGCACCGGCCGTCTACCTGCGCGACTGGGAACCCCCCGCGGGCTCGCTACAGCCCCGCGCCGGCATGCGCCCCATGACGCCCGACGGCCTCGCCGCCATCGGACGCCTGCCCGGCACGAGCAACGCCTTCGTCAGCAGCGGGCACGGCATGCTCGGCGTCACCCTCGCCGCGGGCAGCGCACGCGCGCTCACCGAACTCGTCGTCCACGGCGTTCTCCCGCCGCAGCTCGTCCCCTTCGACCCTGCTCGTTTCCACAGCGCCCGCTTCGGGCTGCCTGTTCGCACCCGTCTCTTCCCTGCGAACCGAAGGACCCGCTCATGAGCCCGCGGCGTACCGCCGACCTGCACGGCATCCTCGCCGCCGTCACCACCCCCTTCACCCCGGACGCCGGCAGCGTCGACGAGGCGGCCCTGCAGGCGCAGGCCGACCGGCTTCTCCGCGCGGGCATCCACGGTCTCGTCACCACGGGCACGACGGGCGAGTTCCCGACGCTGACCCCGCAGGAGTACCGGCGCGTGATCGAGGCGTACGTGCAGGCCGCCGCCGGCCGGGTGCCGGTGGTCGCCGGGGTCGGGGCGCTGTCGACCCGGGACGCCGTCGACCTCGCCCAGCACGCCGAGCGGGTCGGCGCGGACGCCGTCATGCTGCTGCCCCCGTTCTACGGCGGGGTCGACCTGACGACGCTCACCGCGTTCCTCAGCGCGGTCGCGGAGTCGATCAGCATCCCGATCGTCTACTACAACATCCCGTCCGCGACGGGCACGCAGCTGACGGCGCGCCAGATCGCCGACCTCGCCGACATCCCGGGGATCGAGTACCTCAAGGACACCTCCGGCGACATGGTCGCCCTCACCGAGCTGCTCACCGCGCACGCGGACCGCATCACCGCGTTCAACGGCTGGGACACCCTGACGTTCGCCGGCATCGCCGCCGGGGCGAAGGGCAGTGTCTGGGGTGCGGCCGGAGTCGTCCCCGAGCTCGCGGTCGAGTTCTGGGACACGCTCGCCGTCAAGGGGGACCTGCACGCCGGGCGCGAGCAGTGGAAGCACCTGTGGGCGATCAGCGACTTCCTCGAGTCGGTGGACTACGTCGCCGGCATCAAGGCAGGCCTGGAACTCGTCGGGCATCCCGCCGGCCCCGCCCGGCCGCCGATCCAGCCGCTGCCCGACCACGAGCGCGAGCGATTCGCGCGCATCCTCGCGGACGCACGACAGCTGCCGTCCTGAGACCCCCGCGCGATGCGTGGGTGAAGATGCGTCCGTGACGACCCGGATGACGGAGTGAGGAGCCTCCCGGCAGGGGGCCTGACGACGGTCGAGGTGCACGCCGAGGGCGAGCCCGGGCGTGTGGTCGTCGACGCCGGTTCGCTGGTGCACGGCGACACGATGACGGAGCGCCTGGCCTACTGTCGTGATCACCTGCAGTGGCTACGCACCCTGCTGCTGCACGAGCCCCGGGGCTACCCCGCCCTGTGCGCGGTGCTGATCCTGCCGCCGGTCACAGCAGGGGCGGACTTCGGGATCGTCGTCCTCGAGCAGGGCGGCTTCACCCCGATGTCGGGCAGCAACACGATGTGTGCGGTGGCGGGAGCGGTCGCCGCCGGGCTGCTCACGCCCGACGGACCGACCCTGGACGTGACGATCGACACGGCAGTGGGACTGGTGACGGCCCGCGCGGAGATCTGCGACGGCCGCGTCGTCGCCGTCACGGTGACGAACGTGCCGGCGTACGTCGTCGCCCTCGACCGTCCCCTGGACGTGCCCACCGTCGGGACGGTGCCCGTGGACGTCGTCTTCGGCGGCCAGTTCTTCGTGCAGGCCGCCGCCGCCGACTGCGGCGTCGTCCTGGCGACCGATCGGGCCGCCGAGCTCGTCCGGATGGGCGCCCTGCTGCGGATCGCGGCCCGCGAGCAGATCGACGTCCGGCACCCGCTGGCGCCCGAGATCGCCGGCGTCAACCTCGTCATGCTGCACTCCGGGGTCCGCTGCGCGGGGACGGCGGCGCGGAACACTGTCGTCCTCACCCAGGACCCGCTCCTGCGGGATCGGCCCGAGACCTGGCGTGGCTTCCTCGACCGGTCCCCCTGCGGCACCGGGACGTGCGGCCGGATGGCCGCCCTGCACGCGCGCGGCGACCTCGCCCTCGGGGAGGACTTCGTGCACCACAGCATCCTCGGCACGAGGTTCGTCGGGCGCCTCATCCGGACGACGACAGTGGCGGGCGCTCCTGCCGTCCTGCCCACGATCACCGGGCGCACCTGGGTGACGGGTTCTGCCCGGTGGGTGCTCGAGCCGGGCGATCCGTACCCCGCCGGCTACACCCTCCCCGACCTCTGGCCGCCGGAGAGCTGACCCGGCCTGGCCGCTCGGCTTACTCCACCGGGGTGAGGCGCAGAACCGGCAGGACCCGGTCCGTCTTCTCGGTGTATCCCCCGAACCTCGGCTGCGAGGCGACGACCACGGCCCAGGCGCGCTCGCGGGCCTCGCCCTCGAGCTGGTCCACGCGCACGCGGTACTTCTTCCCGGAGACCTCCGCCCGGACCTGACCGGGGTGGGCCACGATGTTGTGGTACCAGCCTGGATGGTTCGCGGTACCGCTCGCGGAGGCCACGACGACCCATCCCCCTCCCCCGTCGTCGAACCGCATCACGGGGTTCGTCCGCGTCTCCCCCGACTTCGCCCCGACGGTGGTGAGGTACAGCAGGTCCTGCCCCTGGAAACGGTCACCCTGCCGGCGGTGGATTCGCAGCATGATCGGCATCATGATCTTGGCGAGCCAACCGGGGGCCCCTCGGGTCCCTCGCGTGCCCCCGGGCAGTTTCTCCACGGACATGCTCAGCCCCCTCCTTCCAAGCCTGCTGCCGAGGCCCTGTCCGGACGACGGTCGGCGCGGCGCCTGCCGCTGGGACGACTCTAGTGATCTCTGGCGCGTTCATGGGACCCAGGCCGTCCGTCGCGCTGTCGGCACCGAGGTCTACTACTGACCCCATGATTCGGTGCATCGCGGTCGAGGGGTACCGCTCCCTGCGGTCCGTGTACGTGCCCGTCGGCGAGTTGACGGTCGTGACCGGCGGCAACGGCAGCGGCAAGTCCAGCCTGTACCGGGTGCTCTCGCTGCTCGCGGCCACGGCTCGGGCCGAGGTGATCCCGGCGCTGGCCCGGGAGGGCGGCCTGGAGTCCACGGTCTGGGCCGGTCCCGAACAGCTCTCGGCCCGGATGCGCCGTGGCGAACAGCCCGTGCAGGGCACGGTGCGCCGAGGACCTGTGGCATTGCGGATAGGGCTCGGCACCGACGAGTTGAGCTACGCCCTCGACCTCGGCCTCCCGATCCCCTCTGATTCGATCTTCCACAAGGACCCCGAGATCAAGAGCGAGGCGATCTGGAGCGGCCTCCGCCTGCGGCCGGCCGCCCTCCTCAGCGAGCGCCGGGGCGCCATGGTCCGCCGCCGCGGGACCGACGGTTCGTGGGACGTCGTGTCCGCGCGCCTGCCGTCCTTCGACAGCATGCTCACCGAGCTCGGAGACCCCGCGGCCACTCCGGAGGTCCTCGCCGTCCGCGAGATGTTGCGGTCCTGGCGGTTCTACGACCAGATCCGCACCGACGCGGGCTCCCCCGCACGGACCAGAGCCGTCGGCACCCGGACGCCGGCTCTGGCACCCGACGGGCGGGACCTGGCCGCGGCGATCGCCACGATCGACGAGATCGGTGACGGTGACCGGCTCAGCACCGCGATCGACGAGGCCTTCCCGGGCACGACCGTGGAGGTCACCGACCAGAACGGCGTCTTCGACCTGCTGCTGCGGCAGCCGGGCCTGCTGCGTCCGCTGTCGGCGTCCGAGGTTTCCGACGGGACGCTGCGCTACCTCGTCTGGACGGCCGCGCTCCTGAGTCCTCGCCCGCCGGCGTTCCTCGTGCTCAACGAGCCGGAGAACAGCCTCCACCCGAGCCTGCTGCCCGCCCTGGCGAGGCTCGCCGTGGGCGCCGCCGCGCGTGCGCCGGTGATGTTGGTGACGCACAGCGGACCACTCCTGGACGCACTGCGGACGGCGGCCGGCGAGGCGGGCACGGACCTCGGCGTGGTCGGGCTCGTCAAGGAGCTTGGAGAGACGCGCGTCGACGGGCAGGGGCCCTTCGAGGGCGCGGCCTGGGTCTGGCCGAAGCGATGAGCCGGAGCGCAACCGCGTCGTCCTTGCCGCTCGTTGCCTCTCGCGTCACTCGACCGCCTGCCGCAGCTCGTAGTCCGGCAGCTTCATGGCGTCGCCCTTACGGAACTCCCGCTCGAGGATCGACCGCATCGGCCGACGGGCCATCGAGCGCATCGACACCTGCCGCAGCCGGATCATCAGCCGGCTCTGCGGGGCGTACGCGCCGACGCCGCCCGGCGGCAGCGCGGTGCACGCGTCGACGTACGCCTGCATCGCACGCTGATAGGCGGCGAAGGCGGCGGGCGGGTCCGACGGACGGCGGGCGAGCTCCCCCGCGAGCACGTAGGCGCCGACGAGGGCGAGGCTCGTGCCGTGACCGGCGAGGGGGGAGCCGCAGTAGCCGGCGTCCCCGAGCAGCACCACCCGGCGCCGCGGGACCACTGGGCGACCCGGACCTGCTCGATCGCGCCGAACACGAGGTCGCGAGCCTGCGGCAGAGCAGCCAGCAGCTCGGGCACCCGCCATCCCGCACCGGCCATGCGCTCCCTGAGAACCCGCCGCGGGATCCCGCAGCTCGGGGTCGGACAGCGGCGGCGACGTGAAGCTCAGGTAGGCCTTGGCGGTTCCGTTGCGGTCCGGCCGCAGCCCGGCCACCCGCCCTCCTGGGGCGTTGTACATGAGGAACCACGCATCGAGGTCTGCGGGCGCGAACACGTCGTCAGGCACCGTGAAGTACGCCGTGTACGCGCCGAGGTGGCGCACGAAGTCGGTGTCCGGGCCGAAGGCGAGCGCGCGGACGCCGGAGTGGACGCCGTCCGCACCGACCACCGCGTCGTAGCGCTCCCGCCTGCCGCCGGCGAAGCCGACGTCGACGCCCTCAGCGTCCTGGGCGATTTCGGTCACCCGATCGCCGAACCGGTACTCGACCTCGGCACGGGTCGCGTCGAACAGGATCTCGGCCAGGTCGCCGCGGAGGATCTCCAGCTCGGCCACGATGCCCTCGCCGCCGAACATCTCGGCCGGCATCTCGACGCGACGCCGGCCACGATCGTCGACCATCGCCAACCCACGCTCGTCCAGGCAGGCCGACCGGATGGCGCCGCCCAGGCCCATCCGGTCGACACGGCCCGAGCGGTGCCCCGGATGTCGACCGCCTGCCCGCCGGGCCGCGGCCGCTCGGCAGAGTCGACGACCGTCACCTCGACGCCGTACCGACGCAAGCACAGAGCCAGCGCGGGACCGGCGATCCCCGCTCCCGAGACGAGCACCCTCATCGACGTCCCCTCTCGCATACGCTGTACGCACCTGACGTGAACCTGGCGCCGAAGGTAGAAGCTGTGCTCGCCAGAGAGAAAGATGCACTAGTGCGCACGGCGCAGGTGGGAGGGTCGATGGATCCGACGTACCGACGGATCGCGGACGAGCTCGCCGACCGGATCAGGGCCGGCGAACTCCGCCCGGGCGACCGGCTCCCATCCACACGACAGATCGCCCGGGACTGGCAGGTGGCGATGGCGACGGCGACGAAGGTCCTCAGCGCACTGCAGCAGGAGGGGCTCGCGGTGGCGAGACCGGGCGCCGGGACGGTGGTCGCCGTCCGCGGAGCACGACCCGGACGCCGGCCGGTGCGACCCCGACCCGGCGAGCAGGAGCTCACCCGGGAGGCAGTGGTCCGGACGGCGATCAGCCTGGCGGACGCCGAGGGTATGGCGGAGCTGTCGATGCGCCGCATCGCCGCCGAGCTCGGGGTCGCCACGATGTCGCTGTACCGGCACGTCCGCGGCAAGGACGATCTCGTCCTTCACATGATCGACGCCGCTATCGGTGAGGAGACGTTCCCGCCGGTGCCGCCGGACGGCTGGCGCGCCCGGCTGGAGCTGGCCGCCCGGTTGCAGTGGCGCGGCTTCCGGCGGCATCCGTGGCTGGCTCCCGTCATGTCGATCACGCGTCCGCAGCTCGCGCCCAACGCCCTGCGGCACACCGAATGGAACCTTCGTGCCCTGGAGGGCACGGAGCTCGGCTTCGGCGACCGGATGTACGTGAACGTCCTGCTGTTCGCCTACGTGCGCGGAGTGGCGAGCGCGCTCGAGGCGGAGACGCAGGCCGAACGCGACACGGGGCTCACCAGCGACGAATGGATGGAGACGCAGGACGCCACGCTGCGCTCGATGCTCACCTCCGGTGCGCTGGCGACCTTCCGCCGGGTGGTCGCCCACGACGGCTTCGACTTCGACCTCGACTCGCTGTTCGAGTTCGGTCTGGAGCGCCTGCTCGACGGGCTCGAGGTACTGATCGCGGGCGCTCCGGCCGGCCGGCCTCGTCGCCTACGACCGACGGCGAACCCTGTCGGTGACAGCAGTCCCCAGCTGTGACAGCTGAGCGTTCCCGGCCCGAGCGCGAACGGCGTAACCGGCTGCGAACCCGCCGAAGACCTCCAGGGCGCTCATCACCGCCTGCCGCGCCCGCCTGTCCTTCGCGCTGCCTGCGACGGGCTGCGGCTCGACGCTGGCCCGCGGGACCCGCTGCAGGCGGACGGTACGCGCGGCAGCGGTGACGGCCGCTGCCTGCTGGGCCGCCGCGCGGGCCTGGACGGCTGCGCGCTCCGCCGCCACGTGCGCCTGCTCGGCCGCCCGCTGGGCCGCCGTCTCGGAGAGCTTGCGCCCGGTCAGCAGCAGCGGAGCGGCGGACGTCGCGACCTGTTCCTTCCTCGTGGCCAGTGCGAGTGAGGCCGCGCGGGCGCGGGCGGCCAGCAGTTCCTTGCGGGTGGGCGGGAGCTGCTGATGCCGGCGCCACCAGAAGACGGCGGCGGCGAGCGCGGCCAGCACCCCGACCGCGCCCGCGGCGAGCGCCGGCCACAGCTGGCGGCGCCCCTCGGGGGCCTCGGCCGCGTCAGTGGCGAGCGGTGACGGGGACCAGGTCGATTCCGCAACCTGCGCCGGCTCCGCAAGCGCGGATTCGGCAAGCGCGGATTCGGCAAGCGCCGGCTCGGCAAGCGCGGACTCGGCAAGCGCGGACTCGGCAAGCGCCGGCTCGACACGCTCCGGCTCGGCAAGGACGGGCCCGTCGACGGGGAGCAGGCTCTCGGAGTCCTCACGGGAGAAGGTGATGCCGTAGTGGCGGTAGAGCCGCTCCTCCTCGTCCTGGGAGATGTGCAGCGGGTCGTCCACCCGGGGCGCATCCGCGACCTCTGCCACGCGCACCGCGACGCGGACGCGCTCACCCGATTCCGCGGCGTCCATCAGCGGAACGACGCCGGGCCCGCCGCTCAGATCCGCCTCGGCCCACTCCGGTAGCCCTGTCGCATCGTCGAGGAAGATCTGCGTGCACGTCCCGATCTCCGTGCCGTCGCGATCCACCAGGAGCTTGCCGCCCCACGTGCTCGCCGAGTCCCGATCCGGTAGTCCCACGAGGTACCTCCACGCGTGCGGTTGCCGAGGCGGCGCGCCCCCGCACGCTCCCTGTCCAGGGGCCTCCTACCCCGTCCGCGTCCGCTCACGCCATCGATCTCGGTCCTGAGGCCTCCGTCACAGTCAGCGGTCGCTTGCCAGCAGGGCGCGCACGGCCACGGCGGTGAGCCAACCGAAGCCCGCTGTGACCGCCAGCCGCTGCAGCAGACCGGCACGGTCCACCAGTGCCGGGTGCTGGCTGAAGCCGACGCTGGCGACCCCGAAGCAGCCCAGCATGAGTAGACCGCAGCCGCCGGACGCGGCCGCCCAGTTACGCTCGCCCGCCCTCGACGCAGCCCGTGCCTGAGTCAGTGCTGCGGCAGGAATGCCGAGAAACGTGGGAACGGAGAGCGCGTCGTGCAGGACGCCCGCACGCGTGCGCTCGGCGGGGATGCCAGGAGTGCCGGGTGGGTAACCGCTCACCGGATCAGTGCGGAACAGCCCCGCCCCCAGCAGCCCGGCCGCGGCGGCGCCCAGGAGCACGCGACCAGTGCCGGTCAGACCCGACGACGTCGGAGTGTGCGCCAGTGCGAGCGCGAGGCCGCCGTACAGTCCGCCGGCCAGCACGAAGTTGCCGGTCTGCACCCAGCCACGTGGCCCCAGAGCCAGCGAGCTGACGGGGTGACGCTGAGGGCGGTAGCCGGGCCGAAGCGCACCTTGAGCCGTGGCGGCCCCGAGGAAGATGGGCCCGGCGGCCGCGCCACCCATCAGCAGCAGTCGCCGCATCATGGTGCCCGCGCTCGGCATCGCAGCTCCAGGAGTCGGGTTCTGTGGACCACCACACACCTCGCGCAGCTCCTGGGACAACTGCCCGGCCGTCCGCGCCCTACAGTGCACGCGTGGCTCGCCCGTGCCGTGTCGGCATTCAGCTGCCCGAGGTGGAACGCCACGTGCCGTGGCCCGAGATGCTGTCGATGGCTCGCGCCGCGGAGGAGGCCGGCTTCGACTCGGTCTGGGTGGGCGACCACCTGCTCTACGACCTGCCCGGCGGGGCGACCCGAGGGCCCTGGGAGGCGTGGACCTCGCTGGCCGCTCTCGCGGTCGCCACCCAGCGGGTCGAGATCGGCCCCCTGGTGGCGTCGACGAGCTTCCATGCGCCGGCGATGCTGGCGAAGCAGGCCGCGACCGTCGACGCGATCTCGAACGGCCGGCTGATCCTGGGCCTCGGCGCCGGCTGGAACGAGCGGGAGTACCGTGCGTTCGGATTCCCGTACGACCACCGGGTGTCCCGCTTCGAGGAGGCGTTCACCGTCATCCGCACCTTGCTTCGGGACGGGCGGGCGGACTTCGCCGGTACGTTCCACCGGGTGGAGGACTGCGTGCTCGACCCGGGCCCGGTCCGTCCCGGCGGTCCGGCCCTGATGCTGGGGTCGGTGGGCCCGCGGATGATGCGGATCGCACTGCCGCACGTCGACGCGTGGAACGTGTGGTGGAGCGACTACGGCAACACCCCCGCAGGGTTCGCCGGGGTGAAGGCGCGTGTGGACGAGGCGGCGGTCCAGGCGGGGCGCCGTCCTGAGGACATCAGTGCGACCGCCGCGGTGCTGGTCGGCCTGCCCGGTGGCGGGGGCCGCGTCATGGGCGAGAACTCGAAGCCGCCCGTCCACCCGGTGCAGGGCTCCCCCGACGACCTCGCCGCCCATCTGGGCGCGATGGCGGAGGCGGGCGCCGACCACGTGCAGCTCGTCGTCGACCCGATCACCCAGGACTCCGTCGAGCGGCTCGCCGACACGCTCGCCGTGCTGGATCGCTGAGGCCGGCGCCCCGCCTCCTCGCGTTCGCGTTCAGATTGATCACACGGTGGAGTCCCCGTTCCAGCTCGGGTCGGGCCGGCCCGCTCTCAGGTCACGCAGGATGACGACGGCAGGCACGACGAAGAGGATGACGGCGAGAACGAGAATCGATGCAAGCAGGGGAAACGACACAGGTACTCCAGGTGGCTGGATGGATCGGCTCCGCAGGCGTCGGTGAGCGCACGAACGCGGGGCGGAAGGCCGTCAGGACAGAAGGCCGGCAGGCCGTCAGGAAGGAAGGACGGCAGGACTGACTGCAGCAAGGACTGCGGGAAGGCACCCACCACGAGGTGGGCCGTCAGGACGGGCCGGACGAGACGTCAGGCCAGGGACGCCGGCGGGCTACGGGCCGTGCTGTCACGGAGGACAACACCTCGAGGCCACGCAGTTCGGCGCTGCCCAGCGAGAAGAGCGAGGAGCGAGCCGGCGACCAGCACGCCGGGCAGCACCGCGTCGAACGCCGGGCGTTCGAGGGCGCCGGTCCCGGCGGTGGAATGGCGCAGGCCGGCGCGGGAAGGGCTGCGCGGAGTGACGCCGAGTTCCGGGTTGTTCCTCGACGGGTCGACCATCCCCGCGTTCGACTGGGACTCCCCAGCGGCAGAGAACGGCGCGGAACCCCCCGGTCCATTGGGAGCCGACCAGCTCCATCCGCCGAGGACGGGCCCGACGGCTACGGCCGCAGCGGCCAGTAGGAGCAGGGCCAGCGCGGGGAGCGAACGCGATGAGGAAGCGCGTGCGCTACCCCCTCGGTTGCTCACTCGCGCTGCTCCTTTGTTCTGCGCAGGCTCATTCCGGGAGCCACGCCGGCACGGCGGCCCGATGGACGGCTAGGCCAGGACCTGAACCGAAGAGCATACTCGTCGACATGGCCGGGTCCGCGGCGATCTCGGGCTTCATCGGTCGTGCCGCTGAGCTGGGCCGGCTGGAGGAGGCGTTCGGCCGTGTCGGCGACGGGAACCCGCTGAGCCTGTGCGTCGGCGGTGAGGCCGGTGTAGGGAAGACCCGTCTGGTGTCCGAGTTCACGCGCCGGGTCCGCGCCCAGGGCGGGTGCGTGCTGACAGGCGGGTGCATCGATCTGGCGGAAGCCTCGCTGCCCTACGCCCCTGTCGTGGAGGCCCTGCGTGGTCTTGCCCGCGAACTGCAGCCCCCGGCCGTCGAGGAGCTCCTCGGGCCCGGACGCCCCTTGCTGGCCCGCCTGCTGCCCGAGCTCGCCCGGCCCGAGGAGCCGACGGGCAGCACACCGCCCGTCACGTCCTCGGCACAAGCGGCGCTGTTCGAGGCGTTCCTGGCGTTGCTGGAGCGTCTGGCGGACCGGTCTCGCACCGCGCTCGTCGTGGAGGACCTGCACTGGGCGGATCATTCGACGTTGGACCTCGTCGCCTTCCTCGTCCGCAACGTGCCCGCGGCACTGGTCGTCGTCCTGACCTATCGGACGGACGAGCTGCACCGGGGGCATCGGCTGCGGCCGTTCCTGGCCGGTCTGGATCGCAGCGGCCGGGTGGAGCGTCTGGAGCTGAGCCGCTTCGACCGGGCCGAAACCGGCCACCTGCTCGCGGCCATCCTCGGCAGCAGGCCGGACGACGAGCTCGCCGAGGACATCTACCAGCGGTCGGAGGGCAACGCGTTCTTCGCGGAGGAGTTGCTCGCCGCCGCCCGGGAGGGAGTCGAGCGGAGCCTGCCCCGCAGTCTGGAGAACGTCCTGCTGACCCGGGTCCAGGATCTCTCCGAGGACGCGCAGGCGACACTGCGGTTGGCGGCCGCCGCCGGTGGGCCGATCGAGGCGGACCTGTTGTCCGCGGTGAGCGACCTGCCGGGCGCGGACCTGCTCGAAGCCTTGCGGGACGCGGTCGCCCACCAGGTGCTGGTTCCGGATCAGGTCGCCGAGACCTACGGCTTCCGCCACGCGCTGACGCAGGAGGCGCTGTACGCCGAGCTGCTGCCGGGCGAGCGCGCCGGGTTGCACGCCCGCTTCGCGGCGGCCCTCAGGGAGCACCCACACCTGGCGGCCGCGGGCGGGCGGGCGGGGGCAGCTCGGCTCGCCTACCACTCGATGCGGGCTCACGACCCGCGGCGCGCGCTGCCCGCGGCGGTCGACGCCGGTGTGCAGTTCGTGGCGGCGTACGCCTTCGCCGACGCCCGGCGGCAATTCGAGACGGCGCTCGAGCTCTGGGACCAGGTACCCGACGCCGGCCCGGCCACCGGCCGGGACCGTGCAGAGGTTCTGCAGCTCGCCGCGGAGTCGGCCTATCTGGCCGGCGACCCGAACCGGGCCATCGCCCTGACCCGGGCGGCGATCCTCGCCGTGGACGCCGGCAGAGAGCCGACGCGCGCGGGGCTTCTGCATGGACGACTGGGCGGGTACCTGCACGCCACCGGCGGCGAAGGTGCCCTGGAGCAGTACCAGGCGGCGGTGCGCCTGGTCCCCCCGGACCCTCCGCTCGCCGAGAGCGCGCAGGTTCTGGCGGCCTACGGCGAGGCGTTGATGGGGCACGGCCGCTACCGCGAGTCCCGGCACCTGTGCGAGGAGGCCGTGGCGATCGCACGCCGAACCGGTGCCCTCGCCGAGGAGGGTGACGCCCGCCGGGTGCTTGGCGTCGATCTTGCCTTCCTCGGGGACCTCGAGGCCGGCGTGGAACAGCTCGACCTGGCTCGCCGGATCGCGCGGAGCGTCGGCAAGGTCGACGAGGTGGCGCGTACCTTCGCCGTCCTGTCAGGGCTCCTGGAGGCATTCGGGCGGCTGGAGGAGGCGGCCCGGATCGCGGCGGAGGGTGCGGACGAGGCCGCCGGCCGGGGCCTCGGCAGATGGCACGGGCCGTTCCTGACCGCCATCGCCGCCCGTGCCCTGTTCGCCCTCGGGCGCTGGGACGACGCCGAGGCGTTGCTGCGGCGCGCATCTGAACGGATGTCGCCCGAGCTGAGCGCGATGCGCGTCTTCGTCAACACGGTTCGGGCCCAGCTGGACGTCGCCCGCGGCCTTCCCGAGTCGGCCGCCGAACTGCTCGCGGTCGCGCGGGCCGCCTACGCGCTGACCCTCACGCAGCCATGGATCGCCGCGCCGTTGTTCGCGGCCACGGCAGAGCTGGCCCTCCTGGAGGGCCGCCTCGAGGATGCGGGCACGGCGGTGGCGGAAGGGCTGCGCCTCTCCACCCCGGACGTCGACTTCGCGGCGCCGCTCTACGCCCTCGGAGTGCGGGCGGCCGCGGACCGTGCGGAGGTCGCTCAGGTCCGCCGCCTCGGCGACGACGTCGGTGCGGCGCGCCGCACCGGGAACGCTCTCGTGGCCGAGCTGCACGCCCGGATGTCACCCGAGAGGGCCGACGGAAGGGTGCCCACCCCCCGCACCGAGGCCCAGGTCGTGCTCTGCGATGCCGAGCTCGCGCGGCTCGACGGACACAGCGATCCGGGCAGATGGGCGACGGCGGCCGGTGCGTGGGAGGGGCTCAGCCAGCCCTATCCCGCGGCGTACGCACGGTGGCGGGGCGCGGAGACCCTGCTGCTCCACGGCGCCGCCCGGGACGAGGTCGAGCCGTTGCTGCGCGCCGCGCACGCCTGCGCGAGGGAGCTCGGCGCGGCCCCGCTGCGCGTCGAGATCGAGGGCCTGGCGCGGCGGGGGCGCCTCACCCTCTCCGTGGAGCCGGACCGCGCCGCTCCTGGCCGGCAGCCGTCGCCGCTCGACCGTCTCGGCCTCACGGCTCGTGAGCAGGAGGTACTGGCCCTGGTCGCTGCCGGCCGGACGAACCGCCAGATCGCGGAGGCGCTGTTCATCGCTCCGAAGACGGCCACGGTCCACGTCTCGAACATCCTGGCCAAGCTCGGCGTTCGCAGCCGGGTCGAGGCGGCGACGATCGCGCACCGGCTGGGCGGCCTCGATCCCTAGCCGCCGATCATGCTGCCGTTCGCTGCCACCGCGTACCACTCGGCGCCGTACTGGTCCAGGCCCTGCCCGGTGACGTCGCCCGGCTTCTGGTCGCCGGCGTAGCGATACAACGGGTGGCCTGCATAGGTCACCTGCGTTCCGCCGTCGCCGCGCGCGGTCGTCGAGAGCATGCCGGCGCTCACCCCGGTTCCCGCTCGGGGTGTCCCTGCGCCCAGGTAGGGCGGCCACACGGATGCGCAGGCGCCGCTGCACTGGGACTTCCCGGCGTTGTCCGCCCCGAAGAGGTACAGGGTGTTCCCCTGACCGTCGACCAGTGTCTGCCCGAGGGAGGACGCCCGGAGGCCGACCACGGCAGCCTGCGCCGGTGCGCTCGACGAGGTCTGCCCGGAGCCGTACGTCGACCCAGAACCGCCACCCCCCGTACAGGCGGCCGCCAGCAGGGCGACCGCTGCCACTCCGCAGAGATACCCGGCGGGGCGGCGGAGCCGTCGCTTGACGTGGTCGGCGCCGCTCGTCTCGGCGGCCGCTGCGGTCTTCTTGGCTCTGTCCATGTCGCTCTCCCTGAGAAAGCGCTCGGACAGTCCGACGTCGCCGGCGATCCGAGCACCGGGTGCGGCGGCGGCCTGATCCGCCGATCGCTGACAGGACCGTAAGGACGTGACGCTCGCCCGGGCATCGGACGATGCCCTCATCGCGCAACGCCAGAGCGGCGTATTTCCGTAGGTCACCCCTCCTAGGCCGGGTAGACCTAACGGCGTTCTCTCACCATGCGGGCGGCGATCACCTGGGCAACGCGCTCCGGTACCTCCACGGGCATCCCATGGGCGGCGTTCTCGAGGGTGACCTCCTCGGCCTCCCCGCCGCCCGCTCGATACGCCTCCAGGATCGCCCGGGTCTGCGCGGCCATCGGCTGCGGCGGGAGAAGGTCGTCCCCGGGCCACCCCGGGACCGCGCCGATCTGGCCCAGGTAACCGAAGTCGAACAGCGACGTGTCGCTGACGACCTGGTCCTGCCCGCCCCGCAGCCACGTGACCGGCGGCTTTCGCGCCAGATCCACGACGTCCGCGGCCCGGTAGTACTTCGGGGTCATGGTGTTCAGGACGCCACGGCTTCCAGGGGCCACTCCCGGCCAGTTCTCCGACCGTGTCGAGTCCCCCGGATAGAAGTCCTCACCCACCACGGTCCGCAGCGTCTCGTCCAGCAGGAACTCCTCGTCGACGTTCGAGGTGTTCGTGCGCGGGCCGAAGTACTCGCGCATGATGACCCGCGGGCTCGTCGTCGGGGCGTCCTCCGAGCGGTCGCCCGCGGCCAGCCGCCGGACGAATTCGGGAGCTGCCCCGCCCCCGCCCGAGCCGGCGAAATCGTCGAAGCACGGGACGCCGTCCGGCCCCTTGGTCCCGCCGTACCCGTACGGCGAGACCGGGGCGATCATCGTCATGGACGCGAGGTCGTCCGGGTACGCGACCGCGTACTGCCAGAGCAGCCCGCCGCCCATCGACCACCCCGCCGCGTTGACCACGGCCCTGTCGGCCCAGCCGAGCGCGACCAGCAGCGCGCGGACGTCGTCCACCATGTCACCCAGACCACGGGTGGCATCGATCGGCTTCGGCTCGCTCCGCCCGAAGCCGCGCAGGTCAGGCGCGACCACCCGGATGTCGTCGGGCAGCGCAGCCGCGACATAGCGCCACCATCCGCCGGTGACGAGGTTGCCGTGAACCAGGAGCAGCGGCACCCCGTCCTCCGGGCCGGCCGTCCACACGTGCGTGTCGAGGCGATCCGTCGACACCCTCGACGACTCCCAGGTCTGCATGGTCGGGCAGTGAACCAGCGGGCGCCCCTGGAGGACAAGAAGGCGACTCGACGGTGAGCGCAGGGTGGCGCCGGGAACAGGTCGGCCGGCGTGCGGGCTACGCCGGGGTGCCCGAGAGGTCCTTGTCTTCCATCTCCCAGGCGTGGTCCAGCGTGTGGTAGGCCGAGTGCCGGAGAAGGAAGGGCAGCGTCCAGGAACGCATCCGGCGCTTGACCTGGCCGGCGTTGTAGGCCCGGATCGCCGCCACGTAGGTCTCCCGGTGCTGCCGGAGTCCGTCCGGGCTCAGCGCCGCGCCCTCCGGTATCCGCAGCCCGACCTGCTTCGCGAAGTCCTCGCTCTCGGTCCGGATGGTGTGGCGGATGATGCGATCGCGGTCGCGTCCTCCCCCGCGCGGGCCCTTCTGCATCTCGGGGGAGACACGCGCGGCCACGCCGTCGAAGAACGACCAGCAGGCCTGCAGGAGCGTGATCGCGCGCTCGAGCTCCGCCTCGCCCATCGGGTCCTGCTCGCCTGCGGAGGGCGAGAACGAGATGCCCCAGAAGTCGGTCGATCCGGTGCCGACCCGGTCCTCCACGACGTCGAGGGACCCGGCGTCGTCGAACTGCGCGGCCATCCCGGCGAGCTGTGCGACCGGACGGTAGCGCTGCCGATAGGACTCGAGCGTCTCCAGCGCACTCTCCGCGCTCTTCGCGCCCCGGCTCCAGCCCGGCCAGTCGAGGGCGAAGGCCACGAAGCGCTTCCCCTTGGGGCCGCGCTCCACCACCGTCCGGACAGGCATGCCCGACTATCGCACGGAGCGCGCAGCCTTCAGGGTTACTCTCGGAGACGTGTCACGCTTTGTCACCAAGGCCCAACGGAGGCTCGCTACGGGCGGCTACGTGTGACTACGGTACGTATGGGCTCGAGTCGCCTCGTCGTGCCCGCGATCGGCGTCCTCGTTCTCCTGGTGGTCATGGGCATCGCCGCCCACTGGCAGTACCGGTCCGGCCACGACGTCGCCGGAGCCGGGGTAGCCGGCCCGGCCGGCACCGGCGCCGGCCGGACGTCCGGCACCCCGTCGACGGGCAACCCCACACCTGAGGGTCCCGCGGGCTGGGCAGCCGCCGTCCGGGCCGAGAACGCCCGCCCGGGCACGGGGGACTGGCGCGTGCCGGCCAGGCGCGGCAAGGCGCCGGGGCTGGACGCCTATGCCGGACAGGTCTCGATCCGCCCCGGACAGCCGGTCACGCTGTACGTCCGCGCCGCCCCGGCGGGCCGCGTGCGGGTGCAGGTGCTGCGGGTGGGGTTCTACGGGGGCGCCGGTGACCGTCGGATCTGGTCCGGCGTGGTGCAGGCCGGGCCGCAGCCGAAGCCGAAGACGGTCTCCGGGAGCATCCCCGGATCGGGAGGCCTGACGCCCAGCAGGATGATCGTCGCGCCGTGGCACGCGACGACGGTCCTGCAGACCACAGGCTGGCTGGAGGGTGACTACCTCGTCCGGCTCGACGCCGGCGAAGCCACCCGGCTCGTGCCGCTCACGGTGCGCAGTGCGGACGCCCGCGGGCGGGTCCTCCTCGTCGCCGGCGCGATGACGTGGCAGGCCTACAACGCGTGGGGCGGCCGCTCGCTCTACCAGGGCTCCGGCTCCTACTCCGGCCGCTCCTATGCCGTGTCCTTCGATCGCCCGTACGACGACTTCTACGGTGCCGGGCGGTTCCCCCCATTCGATGCGCCCGTCGTCCGGCTCGCGGAGAAGGACGGTCTGCCGCTCGCCTGGGTCACCGATTACGACCTCGCGGAGCACCCTGACCTGGCCGACGGAGCGGCAGAGATCGTCGTGGGCGGGCACGCCGAGTACTGGACGGCCCCCATGTGGGAGGGCGTGCGGCGGGCAGTGGCGCACGGCACCAACCTCGCCGACTTCGGCGCGAACACCGCCTACTGGCGGGTGCGCCTCGCCGGGACGGTGGGCGGAGCGGACCGGGTCATCGTCGGCACCAAGGATGCCTCGCTCGACCCTCTCGCCCGTTCCGACCCGTCCGGCGCCACCACCCACTTCCGGGACGCACCTCACCCCCGCCGGGAGGAGGACCTCGTCGGGATGCGCTACGACTGCTTCCCCGCGGACGCGCCCTGGACCGTGGCCGACGCCCACTGGTGGGGCTATGCGGGCACGGGCGTGCGGCAGGGGGAGCAGCTACCCCGCCTGGTGGGACCGGAGTCGGATCGGGTCTACCCGGCTCCGGGGAGGCCGCGACCCATGACTGTCGTCGGATACTCCCGGTTCCCCTGCGGCCCCGGGCGGCCGACCGCCCAGACCGGGGTCTACTGGGTCGCCCGCTCCGGGGCCGGAGTGTTCGCCGCGGGAACGATGCGGTGGGCCTGCGCCATGGGCGACACCTGCCCCAAGGTTCCCGATGCGCAGGTTCTCGAGGTCGTGCGGCGAGTGTCCACGACGGTCCTGAGGGCCTTCGCCACGCCCCGCGCGGGTGCGAGGCATCCCGCGACCGACACCGTCGCCCGCTACTGGCTGCCTGCCGGCAGCACCGGGTCCGCGGCGCCCGCCCAGGTGGCGTCGGGGAGCAGGCACGGCTAGGGCGCTTCCGCGGGAAGCGCCTGAGGGTTCACGAGCCAGAAGGCCTGGTAGGGCGCGAGCCAGAGATTGCCGTCGCCGCCGGGGACGACAGTGTCTCGCGTCAGTGCGTCGGCGGCCGGGTCGAGCCCGAGCTCGTGCAGCCGCCAGCCCGGCCAGGGCCGCCACGAGCCGGTCACGTTGTACAGGCAGAGCATCGGCCCCACCGGATGGCGCCGGAGGACAGGAAAGATCCCCGGGTCGGACAGTGGCTGCACCTCGGCGGCCACGGCGGCGTCGAGGTGGGTGAGGCCGGCCCGCGCGGCCCCGAGCCGTCGCAGGCCCGTGAACACACGGCCGTGCACCGTCGACGGATCGTGTCGTCGCTCGACGGCGTCCTGCGGCAGCCGTGGCCGGTGGGCCCACCGGTTGTCGGCCTCGTGCCCTTTCTCCTGCGCCCAGTCACGGTCGTTCGGCAGGCTGAGCTCGTCCCCGGACCAGAGCACCGGGATCCCGCCCCACCCGTAGACGATCGCGTGCGCGAGGAGCAACCGGTCGATGGCGGCGTCCAGGGCGGCCTGGTCCCCGCCCTCCTCCACAGCCTCGATCGCAGCCTCGACCCCGGCCAGGCTCCCCGCGGTGCCGCTGATCCGCCGGTCCCCCGTGGCCGGGTTGTACTGGAAGACGAGACCGCGCGCGGACGACCCGGGGAACGCCCCTGAGTACCAGTCGGACAAGAAGGAGCGGTGCGCGTAACCCGAGAGCCCGACGGCGGCGGCGTCACTGTCGTCGATGGCCCACCCGATGTCGTCGTGGCAGCGGACATAGGTGATCCAGGCCGTGGTCGTCGGGGCCGCGGGCAGGGCACGCAACGCCTGCGCGGCGAGCCGCGCGTCGCCGGCCGCGAGCATGGACCACACCTGCACCATCAGCGAGTTGTGGTAGGCCAGGTCGCTGACCTTTCCGTGATGATGGCCCTGCCCGAGGTAATGCACGAGATCGGCGGGCCCGACGATGGCCTCCGCCTTGAACGCCACCGCGGGGCAGGCCATCCGCGCGAGGGCGCGCAGCGCCTGGGTGAGCGCGTGCACCTCCGGCTGGTTCTGGCAGTTGGTGCCGAGCCGCTTCCATAGGAACGCGACGGCGTCCAGCCGGAACACCTCCACGCCGAGGTTGGCCAGGAACAGGACCAGGTCGGCGTACTCCACGAAGACGTCGGGGTTGGACCAGTCGACGTCCCACTGCCAGGCGTTGAACGTCGTCCAGACCCAACCCTGCAGGTCGGGGTCGTAGCTGAAGTTGCCGGGGGCGAAGTCGGGGAAGACCTCCGGCAGGGTGCGCTCGTACGCGTCGGGCAGCTCGCGGTTCTCGAAGACATGGAAGTACGCCCGGTGCCGCTGGCTGCCGCCGCGCGCGGCTTGCGCCCACGGATGCTCCCGGGCGACGTGGTTCAGCACGAGGTCGCACACCAGGCTGATGCCGTGCTTGCGCATGGCGGCGGTGAGGTCGCGCAGGTCGTCGAGGTCGCCGAGGTCGGGTCGCACGGTCCGGTAGTCCGCCACCGCGTACCCGCCGTCGTTGTCGCCCGCCCTCGGCAGCAGGAAGGGCATCAGGTGCAGGTAGGTGACACCGAGCTCGCGAAGGTAGGGCAAGCGGCTCCGGACGCCGGCGAGGTCCGTCGCGAAGCGGTCGGGGTACGCGGCATAGCCGATCATGGACGGCGACTGGAACCAGTCCGGCTCGAGGATCCGTGCGAGATCGAGGCGCCTCAGCTCCGGATCCCGCTCCCGGTACGCGGCCGCGGCCAGCCGCGCGAGCCGCGCAGCCAGATCGTCAGCCTCGTCGCCGTAGACACCGGCCAGGCCGTCGCGGAGGTCGTGCCACCACCGGCGCAGGCGCAGCTCGAACATCTCGGCGCGCGCGGGCTCGAGCCCGGCGAGCTCGTCCAGCGCGGAGGCCACCGCGGAGGAGAGCGCGGCGTCGAGCGAGGCCGTCGTCACGCTGTGCCGTTGGCTGTAGGGGGTTGCGCCGGCGACGGGTTCAATCGGAGGACCGTCTCCTCGGCCGGTGTTCGGACAAGGCGGTGACGTCCTGCCTGCCCGCCACGATTGCCTGGGCAAGCTCCGAGAGGTGCCGGTGGTTCGCCCGGGCATACCCGCGCAGAGTGGTGAACGCCTCCTCCATGGTCATTCGCAGCCGCTCGGCCATCATTCCCTTGGCCTGCTCGATCAGGACGCGGCTGTTGAGGGCCGTCTGCAGTTGCGTCACCACGGTGTCGGATTGGCGTTGCGCGCGGTGCTGGAGGATGCCGATGGTGGCCACGTCGGCCAGCGCCTGGGCGACCTGGAGATCGGCGGCGTCGAGGCCTGGTGCCGAGGAGAACAGGTTCATCGCGCCGATGACGTCGTCGCGCAGCCGCATCGGCAACGCCATCACCGCACCGTACCCGTGCTCCCGGGCCTGCGCCGTGAATCGGGGCCAGCGCATCTCCACCGCGGCCAGGTCGGTCACGTGCACCGGCCGGCCCGAGTGAAAGCAGTCCAGGCACGGTCCCTCGTCGTTCTGCAGCTGGAACAGCTCGAGCAGGCGGACCTGTTCGCTGGAGGCGGCCATCACGCGCAGGTGTCCGGCGGGGTCGGCCAGCAGGACTCCGGTGGCGCTCACGTCCAGCAGCTGGGTGCAGCGGGTCGCCAGGAGGTGGAGGAAGTCCAGGACGTCGAAGTCGGCGACCAGCGTGTCGGCCAGCTCGACGAAGGTCGTGGACAGGCGCTCGGAGTCCATGTCTTCACCCTCGTTCCTGTTCAGTGGCGGCAGCAGGAGCGTGATCAGAGGTGAAGTCGACCATGGGAGTCATCCGCGCCCCTTCACTCGTCGAGGTCGGGAGCACGACCGTCGTCGCCGCTCGGCTCTGCATCGGAGTCCGCGGAGAACCACAGCCGCCGGGCGACGACGTCACGGCACACGTCCGTCAGGCTACGGTCCTCGGCATACGCGTAGGCGCGCAGCCGGAGGAACGCCACATCGACGTTCACGCCGATCTGGACGCTGACCATCCCCGTCGCCTGGTCGATCTCCGCCCGGTACCCCTCCCGCTCGCTGAGCAGGCCCGCGGACGCGTCGCCCAGGAAGTCGTCGTGACCGCTCTCGCCCCCCAGCAGCAGCATGGTTGCGGTGTCGGCCAGCACGAGCGCATCCCGCAGTTCATCCGAGGCGAGGGACCGCGGCTCGCGGTGGTACAGGTCCATCACACCCAGACGGACGGCGCCCATCTGCAGCGGGAACGCATACACCGCGGCCGCGCCCACGTCCTTGGCCGCCGGCGCGAACGCCGGCCAGCGCCGGAGCGCCTGCTGGCCGCGCAGATCCGGCGTCAGCACCGGAGCCCGGGAGGCGTAGGCGTCGACACACGGCCCTTCGCCGAGGGTCACCTGGAGCTCCTCCACCCGGGCACTGACGTCGTCGGTCACGCACACCACGCGGCCCGAGTCGCTCCGGGTCATCACCGTCAGACCCGCACCACTGACGTGCGCCGTGCTGACGGCGACGGCACAGGCGTCCGCGACGCTGATTCGCCGGCCGCGATCAGCAGCGTGCTCGGCCACCATGGTCCACAGTCGCAGCCCGTCACGCGAGGGGGAGCGGTCAGGCATGTCCCACAGCCGCTTGCCGTTCCGTCGGGCCGCATCGCGGACCGGTGCGGATGAGGCCCATGACCTCGCCTCCAGAATTCCCAGGGTCGAACGGTTGAGGAAGATCGAAAGCCCGGAGGCTCGAGGACAGGCCGGGGATGATCGATCCAGAGTCAGGTCCGGTATACCAGTGGTGATGCCCGAAACTCTCGTCTAGTATCACACCAATTAATGCCTTATCTGGCGATGCGCCCCGGACCCCGGCCCGTCGTCCGCCTTCAAGCGGAGCTGACCGATCATGTGCCGAGTGGCCACACTAGCTCTCACCCACGACCCTCGGGCCCCTGGCCACGCCAGGGCCTGGACTGAAAGCTGGCTCGCCGCCTGGGAGATCGACGACGAGGGCGTCACGACGCTCTTGGTGAGCGAACTCGTCACCAACGCCGTGAAGCACACCCGCGCCCCCTCCACCCTCACCCTCGCGGTGGCCGGCGGGATGATCGAGGTCGGCGTCACGGACGGCGGGTCGTTCCGCCGCGTGATTCCCGCCCAGCGGGATGTGCTGAGGCCGGCCTCGCCCCTGGTCCTTCCCGAGAGCGGACGCGGGCTGATGATCGTTGAGGCGCTGTCCGACAGCTGGGGGGTGACGCCGGTCGGGAAGGGCAAGCAGATCTGGTTCCGGCGGCCCGTCGCCGCCCACTGGCCCTACCGGGCGCGATGTGTGTGTGCCGCGGACGGTTACGACGGACACCACCTGCCCTCCGGTCACCATGCCCTGGACATGCCTCGCCCCTGGGACGCCGGCCACAGTGAGGGCCATGCGTAGGTTCTGGGACGCATCAGACCGCGCGCTGGCGCCTCTGTCCCCTTGACGGCTGACAGTTCCGACATGACAGCGAGGTCCCGATGAACAGTGGTCCCACCCTGCAGAAGGGCTCCACCGGCGACGACGTGCGCCGGCTGCAGCGCCTCCTGGTGATGATCAAGGAATTGGACTACACCGGCATCGACGGCGTCTTCGGCCCGAACACCCAGGCCGCGGTCGAGAGCTTCCAACAGGGCGAGGGTCTGGCCGTCGACGGGATCGTCGGGCCGGACACCTGGGCCGCGCTGCCCGCGGACCCGCACACCCCAGTCCTGCAGAGGGGGGCCAGCGGCGCGGACGTCCACCGCTTGCAGACCGGCCTCCACGCCTACGCCGGGGGCGGGCAGGGCGCCGATCCCGGGCCGATCGACGGCGACTTCGGCCCGAGGACGGAGCACGCGGTGCGCGTGTACCAGTCCGAGCGGGGCGTGGCCGTCGACGGCATCGTCGGCGACCGGACGTGGTGGGTCCCGGCGGGAGCCGCCGGCGCCACCCTCGCCTCCCTGTCGGGCGCGACGACGGTCTGACGGGATCGGTCTGACGAGATCGGCCTCCGGGCGTCGTCCTCGGGCCGCCGTGGTCCCGGATGGCGGCCAGACTGTGGATCTGTCGTGGTCCGCAGCGCCCCGGAGGATACCTATGCCCGCCTGGATCTGCCGCACCTGCGCCGTCCAGTACCCGGACACGCCGTACCCGCCGGAGGAATGCCCGATCTGTCTCGACGAGCGGCAGTACGTCGGGTGGGAGGGTCAGCGCTGGACGTCGCGGGACGAGCTGCTCCGCGATCATGCGAACGAGCTGCGCGAGGAGGAGCCCGGCCTGCTCGGCGTCGGCGTCACTCCCGCCGTCGCGATCGGGCAGCGGGCGCTGCTGGTCCGCACTCCCGGGGGCAACGTCCTCTGGGACTGCGTGCCGGTCCTGGACGACGACACGGTCGAGCGCATCGGATCGCTCGGGGGCATCAGCGCGGTCGCCGTCTCGCACCCGCACTTCTACGCGGCGAACGTCGACATCGCGGACGCGTTCGACGCCACCGTGTTCCTCCCCCACGCCGACCGGGGAGTGGGTGCAGCGGCCCTCGCCGCGGCTGGAGTTCTTCGACGACCAGGTGCAGCCCGTGCCGGGCGTGACGGTCGCCCGGATCGGCGGCCACTTCGACGGCGCCGCCGTGCTGCACTGGCCGGCCGGATCCGAGGGCCGCGGCGCCCTGCTCACCGGCGACACGATCACCGTCGTCCAGGACCGGGCCTGGGTGTCCTTCATGTGGAGCTACCCCAACCTCATTCCCCTCGACGAGCGCACGGTCGACGACATCGCGCGCCGGGTGGAGCGGTTCACGTTCGACCGGATCTACGGCGGCTGGTGGGGCCGCGTGGTGGTGCAGGACGGCGCGGCGGCGGTCCGGCGCTCGGCCGACCGCTACATCGCACGCGCCCGCGGCGAGCGGCCCTGAGGTGGCTCCTCGCCAGGTCCTGTTCATCCAGGGCGGCGGCTCGGGGGCGCACGACGACTGGGACGCGGGGCTGGTCGAGAGCCTGAGGCGCGCACTCGGGGACAGGTACGAGGTCCGCTACCCGCGGATGCCGGACGAGGACGACCCCAGTTACGCCCGGTGGAGCGCGGCCATCCGGCGTGAGCTGGCCTCCATGGCGGACGGAGGCGACGGGGCCGACGGGGCCGTCGTCATCGGTCATTCCGTGGGCGGGACGATCCTCGTCCACGCGCTCGCCGAGCACCCGCCGGAGCGAAGGCTCGATGGGATCGTGCTGGTCGCGGCTCCGTTCGTCGGTCCTGGTGGCTGGCCCGGCGACGGGTTCGAACCACCGGACGACCTCGGCGCAAGGCTGCCCCGGGGCGTCCCGGTGCACGTCTTCCACGGCCTCGACGACGAGACCGCGCCACCGTCCCACGCCGACCTGTACGCCCGCGTCCTCCCACAGGCCCGGGTGCACCGGCTGCCGGGGCGCGATCACCAGCTGAACGACGACCTGACCGAGGTGGCGACCGCGATCGGCCTGACCGTCTGACGCGGAACCTGAACGTGAGCACACCTCCAGATCCTTGCCGCTCACTGGTCACGTGTATAGCATGTTGGTCGTGCGTTCAGCATCGGCACTGGAAGAACGTGCGGCGGACCTCACCACCCGCGCGAAGATCCGCAACGCGGCCATCGCGATCTTCGCCGAGGAGGGGTTCGACGCCTCGTTCCGCAGCATCGCCAAGCGCGTCGGGGTGTCACCAGGGCTGATCACGCACCACTTCGGCTCGAAGGAGGGGCTGCGCGCCGAGTGCGACGCAGAAGTGCTGCGGCAGTACACCGCGATGAAGATCGACGCAGTCGACCGGCCCACTGACCACCTCATCAGTTCCCTGATCGCACCGGGCTTCGCCGCGAGCCTGGTCGTGTACATCCTGCGTGCGATCCACGCCGGCGGGCAGCCGGCGCGCGACTTCCTCGAGCACCTGATCGACACAGTTCGCGGCGTCATGGCGTACAGCGTCGAGACCGGCATGGTCAAGCCGTCGCGCAACGAGGAGGCGCGGCTGCGCTACATGACGTACCTGACCGTGGGCGCGCTGCTGGTGCAGTTCGTGACGGCCCCGGGCCGGACGCCGGAGGAGTTCGTCGCCTCGATCCAGGCCGGCCAGCAGGACCAGATCCTGCCCACCCTCGAGCTGTTCACGGAGGGCTTCCTCGCGGACCGCACCGTGCTCGACGACTACCTGCTCTACATTCACGACCGAACGAAGGAATGACCCATGTCCAGCAGTGAGATGGCGGTCGAGGTCGAGGGCCTCCAGAAGCGCTTCGGCCCCGTCGCTGCATTGCGCGGGCTCGACCTGCAGGTCCCCGCCGGCCAGGTGACCGGTTTCCTCGGGCCCAACGGCTCCGGCAAGACGACGACGATCCGCATCCTGCTCGGCCTGCTGCGTGCGGACGGCGGCAGGGCGAGCGTGCTCGGCGGTGACCCATGGGCCGACGCGGTACGGCTGCACCGCTCGATGGCCTACGTCCCCGGCGACGTCACCCTGTGGCCCAACCTCACGGGCGGAGAGGCGATCGACATCCTCTGCCGGCTCTCCGGTCCCCTGGACCCCGAGCGCAAGAAGGCGATGCTCGAGCGTTTCGACCTCGATCCGACCAAGAAGGCCCGCACGTACTCCAAGGGCAACCGGCAGAAGGTCGCGCTGGTCGCGGCGCTCGCGTCGCGGGCGCAGTTGCTGCTGCTCGACGAGCCGACCAGCGGCCTCGACCCGATCATGGAGGCTGCCTTCACCGAGTCGATCCGTGAGGTAAAGGCCGAAGGCCGTTCGGTGCTGCTGTCCAGCCACATCTTCGCCGAGGTGGAGAAGCTCGCCGACCGCGTCGCCATCATCCGCGACGGCGTCACCGTCGAGTCGGGAACGATGGCCGGGCTGCGGCACCTGACGCGCACACAGGTGAGGGCCGCCTTCGAGGGCGGCACGGACGGCCTGAGCGCCGTGCCCGGCGTCCACGACGTCGTGACGAGCGACGGTCACGTGACCTTCGCGATCGACGACGACGAGCTGCCGGCAGTCCTTGCGACGGTGGCCCGGCTCAACCCACGCTCGCTGGTCGCAAACCCCCCGTCGCTCGAGGAGCTGTTCCTTCGGCACTACGGCGACGAGCTCGCTGCGCTGGGCAACGGGGCCGAGAAGTGACTGCCACCGCCAAGGTCCGGGTGTCCGACGCCGCGGCCGCTTCCGCGCCGGCGAGCGCCCACCGGCCCCCGGCCGATGGCCTGGCGGGCCTGGGCACGATGGCCCGCTTCGTGCTGCGCCGTAACCGGGTGCGGCTGTGCGTGTGGTTCGTCGTTCTCGTGGGGCTCTTCGCGTACGTCGGTGCGTACTACAGGAGCTTGTTCACCACCCAGCAGGCGCTCGACGACTTCGCGAAGCTGTCCGACACACCCGGCATCAAGGCACTGACCGGCCTCGCCGCGGCTCCGGCCACGCTCGGCGGGGCGGTCTGGACCAAGATCTGGATGACGTGCGCCGTCACGCTCGCGCTCGGCGTCGTCTTCCTCGTCACCCGCAGCGGCCGGACCGACGAGGAGCTGGGCCGCACCGAGCTTCTTCGCTCCCGCATGCTGGGGCAGCACGCCTACTCCGTCGCCTCCTGGCTGGTCATCGCGACACTGTGCGTCGTCATCGGGTTGTTCGTCGCCATGGCGTCCGCCGCGTTGGGCCTCGACCCCGACGGCGCCGGGACCGCTGGATCGTGGGTGGTCGGCGCTTCGGTGACCGGCGTCGGGCTCTTTGCGCTGGGCGTCGGCGCCGTCGCAGGGCAGGTGGCCTCGACCTCGCGGGGCGCCAACGCCCTCGGCTCGATCGTGCTCATCGTCTGCTACGTGCTGAGGATGGTCGGCGACCTCGGCAACGGCGCCCTCACCTGGGTGTCACCGATCGGGTGGGGGCAGCAGATGGCGCCGTGGGGCGCGAACCGGTGGTGGCCGTTCGCGCTGCTCGTCGCGCTCACGGCGGTGCTGCTCGCCGTCGCGTGGTCGGCCGAGGCGCGCCGCGACTACGCCGCCGGCCTGCTGCCGCAGCGGCCCGGGCGGGCCGGCGCCCCGCAACGGTATGCGACGCCGCTCGGGCTGGCGCTACGGCTGCAGCGCGGCCCGATCATGGGCTGGACGGTCGCGGTCGTGCTCGGTGCGCTGCTCCTCGGGTCAGTGGTCAAGCAGATGAACGACCTGCTGGCGGACGCCGGCACCAACGCGTCGGCGCTCCTGCACGGCACCGGCGTCGTCGCGCTGCTCGGGTTGATGGCCGGGCTGATCGCACTCATCGTCGCGGTCTTCGCCCTCCAGTCGACGACCCAACTGCGGGCCGACGAGGCGAGCGGGATCCTCGAGCCGCAACTGGCGGGCGCGCTCTCCCGGAAACGGTGGGCACTCGAACGCCTGCTGATCCCGACCGTCGGCGGCGCGGTGCTGCTCACCGTGGGCGGCTGGCTGATCGGAGCGGGGTACGGGGCGACGATCGGTGACTCGTCGCAGGGCGCACGCATCGCCGGCGCTACCCTGGCGTACTGGCCCGCCGTCATGGTGCTGGTCGGGGTCGCCATGCTGCTGTTCGGCTACCTGCCGCGCGTGGCGATCCCCGTGACGTGGGGCGTCCTCGCGGCCCTGTGGATCGTCATGCTCATCGGCGACGCACTCCACCTGCCGGGCTGGGTACTCGACCTGCTGCCGTTCTCGGCCACGCCGACCCTGCCCGCCGAGCAGATGACGTGGGCGCCGCTCATCGTGATGACGATGGTCGCGGCCGGGCTCGTCTGGGCGGGCCTCGACCGGTTCGTCCGGCGAGACGTCCAGCCGGAGTGAGGTGGCGGCGCGGGTGGTCCCTCAGCGGGGCCGTTCCTTGGCACCCGATTCGAGCAGTTCCACCATCTCGGCGATGCGTTCGGCGCGCTGTTCGGGACGGCGCTTCGTCGCGTCGATCCACCGCAGGTACCCCCGACGGTAGAACTGCGCGAGCGAGTCGAAGGACACTCCAGCCTCCGGGTTGGCCGTGAGGGCTGCGGCAACGTCATCGGCCAGGTCCCCGCGTTGGGGACCCTCCGGTGCGATCTCCACCGCGACCTCGTCGCCGACCGCGACCGCGCAGCCGGCGGGCGAGGTCGGGCCGAGGGTGATGGCGAAGCCGTCGCCAGCCGGCTCGACGACCGCCCGGACTCGGATGCCGTTGACGGTGCCGGCGACATGGTGCCGTTGCTTCGGGCCCCAGACCTGATCGGGGTCGAACGGGACGGGCACCAGCAGCTTGCCGCGCCCGGCGGAGGTGACCACGACGGCGAAGCCTTGGGACTTCATGGACACGAGTACACCCCTTTTACAGCGCAGCCATGAACACCCGGACCTCCTCGAGGCGCTCGCGCTCCCGCCGCAGCAGGGCGTCGGAGCCGGCGGAGGCCTCGGCCTGCTGCACGTAGCGACGGGCGGCCGCAATGGCCAGTTCCAGCTGCATCCACGCATCGCACGCCCCGATCACTGCCGGTCCCTCCCGGCGCCACACGTCGGCCTGCTGCTCGAGCGTTTCCACCGTGGCCTCGGCGCGCGTAGCGGCCTGCTGATATTCAGCATGAAGTGCGGCGTAGGCGTCGTCGCTGATGGCGCCCGCCCCGTGCCCGGCCTCGAGGCGTTGGAGATACCCGTCGAACTCCGCAACGCTGAGGCGTGCCTCCGCCAGCTTGCGCGCGAGCTCGGGCAGCACCACGTTGGCCACGACCCGGAGCCGGACCATCCGGGCCTGGACGGCCGGAACCGCGCCCAGCGCCACGTCGAGTTCGGCGACCTGCAGCTCGATCAGGACCTCGAGCAGGCTGATCTGGTGTGAGAGGCGCTGGGTCTGCCCCGGCAGACGGATGGCTCGATCGCGCAGCGCCACGAACGGCTGCAGGATCCATTGCCGGACGCCGTCCGACTTCTCGGTGGCCCGCGTCTGAACGTCTTTGATCCGCCGTTGCATGACACCGGAGAGCCCGCTCACCGGCGATCGCGCGTCGTCGGCGCCGTCCCAACCCGGGGCGTCCGCGGTACCCGGGAGCTCGACCCGGAGTATTCCGTCGACCACTCCGCCCAGTTCTGCCACCCGGCCGAGGATCTGCTTCCAGGCCTGGGTCTTCCACTTCGTATCGACCAGAACGGCCCGGTCCTCCATCATCTGCTCGGCATCGAGCTCGAGCCCGCCACGTCGGGCGAGAACGGCGACGGTGTGGAGTTGGCTCAGGTAGTCCTCGAAGTGCTGGTGCGAGCTGGTGACGAAATCGGTCCAGTCACTGAGGGCGTGCCCGGTCTGCTGCTTGACGTACTGGCCCGCAACGCTCTTCGCCGTCTTCAGGGCACCCAGCAGCGGCAGCGCGAGGGCACCGAAGCCGCCGAACTCCTGCCCCATGCCCGCGCTTCCGGAGAACATCTCGAGAGCCTGTCCGAGAGACTCCAGCGTCTCCGTGATGGATCGGCAGTCCGCCTCGACCTCCTCGACCGTTCGCGTCATCACGTCGAACGTCGCCTGCACCGCGTCGATCGACGACACCGCCGGAAGGTCCGTCTGCTCGATCCCGGAGTGGACCAGCGCATCCTCGTTCACGATCTTCGCCCCCTCGAGCGCGACCCATATCACAGAGGCCGGTTCGAGTCTCCAGATACAGGGCTCGGCACAGGACCGCCCGACCTCCCGGTCGCTCCCCGCGCCTCGGGGCCGACGCCCTATCGAAGGTTCGCCGGACGGCGCGGCGGAAGCCGACTCAAGCTGCCGGCCGCACACCTGCTGCCACCAGGGCTCGGCAGAGCTGGCCGCCGACGGCGCCCGTCGAGAAGTGAACCTCCACTCGGCGGCGAGCGGCCCGGCCGAGGCGCGCCCTACGCTGAGGTGCATCGAGCAGGTCGAGCAGCTGACGGGCAAGCGCCGCCGCATCGCCACGCGGCACGACGACCCCGCCGTCCTCAACGCCCCTCGGGACGAGTTCGCGCGCCCCCGGCGCGTCCGCGAGCACGACGGGGCGCCCGCTGGCCATCGCCTCGAGAGGGGCGACGGCGAAACCCTCGTGCCGACTCGGCGAGACCCAGACGTCGCACGCCGCGAGCCTCGCACGGACCTCCTCGGGTTCGGCGTATCGCGACAGCCACGAGACGCCCGGCACGCCGGTCTCGGCGATCAGTGCGCGGAGCCCGGCGTCGTCCTGGCCGGTTCCGACCAGCAGCAGGCGCAGGTCGGCGTCCGGATGGTGGGCGCTCACCCGCGACCACGCGTCGGCGAGGACGTCCAGCCCCTTGCGCCGCATGTCCACCCGCCCGTGCCAGGCCACGACGAGCGCGCCGTCCGGGATGCCGAGCCGCTGCCGGGCCCGGGCCCGGTCCTCGGGCCGCCAGAAATCCGTGTCGACCGGGTTCGTCACCCGGTGGACGCGCTGGGGGTCGACGCGGCGCGCGGCGACGAGCCTGTCGGCCTCCTCCGCGGCACCGACGAGCAGTCCCGCGAGCCGGTGCATCGACGGGCGGCGGACGAGGCGCTGCAGTGGAGCGGCCTCCCAGGGGGGGATCCCGCCCTGGAACGAGGCCAGGACGGGAACGCCACGCAGCCGCCCCCACCACGCCAGGAGGTCGGCCCGCGGCTCCTCGTACTCCTGGACGAGCACCGCGTCGTAGCGCGAGAGCACCGGCAGCAGGCCCGGTGGGAGCGCACGTAGGTACGCGGCGAAGTCACGCCGCAAGCCCGGTCGCCGCTGCCGCGGCTGAGCCGGCGCCGGGAGGACGACGACGGTCGTCCCGGTGGGCAGATGGGTTCGCCGGCCGGGGACCTGCACCGACCGCGATGCCAGGACGATGCTCGGTGTGTAGCCGTTCGCCCGCAAGCCCTCGGCATATCCGAACAGCCAACCGCCGGTGAGGCGCTCGCAGAAATCCACCAGCGTGAGGCGCAAAGGGTCGAGGAAGACCTCGATGGGGGTTCCCCAGGGGACGAGCGCGACCCGGCTCCCCGGACCGCCATCCGCGCTCAATCGATCGTCCAGCACACGGCGATCTCCGTGCCCACCCCGCCAGGTCGGTGCAAACGGGACGCGGGCCACACCACGGGTGCGAGCGCGAGACCGACTGCCCACTTGACGCGCGCGGGCAGCCTCGAGAACGCCAGGTCATGGGCCACCACCGTCACCGGGGTGATGAACGTCGCCATGGCGTCGTGGGCGCGCCCGACCAGCCGGTCGAGCTCGGTCGTCGTATAGCCGCGGCGGACGTGCCCCCAGTCCTCCATCACGTCGCGGTCGGTGGGGGTGCAGCCGCGGTAGACGCGGTAGAACGGGAACCTCCACGTGTCCGTCGGGGTGCTGACGAGCAGACGGCCGCCGGGGCGAAGGATCCGCAGCGCTTCCCGGACGGCGGTGACGTCGTCCGGGATGTGCTCCAGCACGTCGAAGAGGGTGACGACGTCCGCCACGTCGTCGGCGAGCGGGAGCCTGGTCGCGTCGCCGGCAACGAAGCGCCGGTACGGTGCGCCGTCGGAGGCCGCGGCGCCGTACAGGTCCGAGCGGCTGCCGAACGACGCGTCCAGGTCGACGGTCAGCACGTCCGCGCCCGGGTACAGGGCGGCCGCGAGGCCGCTCTGCCCGCCCCCGACCTCGACGACCAGGCTGACGCCGCGGTCGGGGCTCACCGTGTGGATCGCGCGCATCTTCTCGCCGTAGAACAGGCCGAGCGTCCGAGGGTGGGCGAACGGATTCCTCGCCACGAACGCGGGCAGCGGGGCCTTGTCCGGGGCATCGGCGTCGGGACCGGGGGGCGGCCATGCTCGGAGCGGCGCCCGCGCGGCACGCACCATCCCCGGCGCGCGAACGAGTCCGGCGACGTAGCCGCGCAGGTCCGCGCCGAACGTGGGGTCGTCGGCGTGCCACCACATCCGGCGGGCGCTCCGGCGCAGGTAGTGACGCGGCAGCGTGACCAGCAGGCGCCGAGGCTCCCCGAGCTGACGCGTGTGGCTCCACTGCACGGCCAGGGCCGCCACGTGCCCTCGCATGTAGCCGTACGCCTGGCGGCGCAGTTGCGGAAGGCTGTCGCGGTGGAAGTGGTGCGCCACCGCCCACGGCTCGTAGCGGCAGCGCCAACCGCCGGCCAGCAGGCGATACCACAGCTCCGAGTCTTCGCTGCAGCCCGCCGCGCCCGCGCCCAGCCGCGGATCGAAGCCCCCGACGCGGTCGAACGCCGTGCGCCGGAAGGCGGCGCTGGCACCCGCGCCCAGACGCCAGACGGGCGGCGTCCGCCGGCGATGCCGATGGAACCACTCCGGACCGATCTCCCAGGCGCGGAAGCCCCGGCCGAATCCACCCACGACATCTTCGAAGACGCGGTGCGCCTCGGTGTCGAGCGCGCCAGGCAGAACCAGACCCGTCACCGCCATGACGTCCGGTGACCGGAATCCGGCGAGGAGCCGCCCGAGCCATCCCCGGTGGACCACGACGTCGTCGTCGGTGAAGGCGACGATGTCAGCGGTGGTCGCGGCGATTCCCGCGTTCCGGGCGCGACTGAGGCCGGGACGTGGCTCCAGCACATAGCGGACGCCCATGTCCTCCACGACGCGCCTGGCGGCGCCGTCGCGTGGGGCGTTGTCGACGACGACGAGCTCGTCCGGTCGCCGGTCGAGCGCGAGCAGGCCCTGCAGGCAGCGGCGCAGCTGCTCGGGGCGGTCGCGCGTGCACACCACGACCGCGGCCGTGGCCGCGCCGACGGCGGGCGCCGGCGGCTGGTTCACCACGGCGTCCAGCGCGGCGGCCACATCCGCCGCGAGCAGGTCAGGCAGCGAAACCGGTCCGGGCGGGAGCGGCGCTTCATCGGGCAGCGGCGCGACGAAAGCGCTGTCCGGATACAGCAGGTCGCCGACGGCGGGCGACACCGCGGCGGCCGCGAGGCGGGCGAGACGCGCCGGGGACACGGGGAGCTGCCAGGGCTGGAGCTGCAACGTACCGAGGGGCCGGCTACCCCACCACAGGTACCAGCGATGGACGACGTCGCCCGGGTGCGCCAGCGACGGCAGGCCCTCCCGCAGGTCGACATGGCGGATGGCCGCAGGCGCCGACGTGGTGCCGGACACGTCGACGACGCCTGGGCGGCCCATCCCGGCCTCACGTCGGCCGCGCACGCTGCTCCTCACGGCTTGTCGCGCTCGGCTGTGCTGCCGCGACGGCGCGACGAAGGGCCATTCTCCGCCGGGAGCGCGCGTATCCGAAGGGCAGGCCGGTGACACCGCCGACGAACTCCGCCAGGGCCATGCGCACGTCGTCCGGGTCCCTCAGCCGAACGCCGGCGACGACCTGCCGTTGCTGGTAGCGCAGCCACCACGCGATCATGCGCACCACTTGACCCCGTTCGGCCGGGTCCGCCCAGCGCGCACCCAGGTAGGCGACGAACCCCGTCCCCCAGGACCGGTACTGCCGGCGCAGGTCGTCCATGGCGCGACGGTGCCGGTGGAACACCGCCATCTCCGGCTGGTAGACGAGGACGTGGCCGGCATCGAGCACGCGGTAGAAAGCGTCGAGGTCGCCGCCGCCGGGCAGCGGCGGACCCGTGTCCAACGCCTCGTCGAAGCCGCCGAGCGAACGCACCACCGCGACGCCGAAGGCCATGTTGCAGCCCGCGCCGAACTCACCGGCACCGAGCGGGTGCAGCCGGTTGCCCGGACCGAGGCGGCCGTCCCAGCGCTGCTGCTCGTATCCGCGGCCGAAGCCGCCCCGGCGCTCGAACCGCACCTGCGCCTCGGTCTGCAACTCGGCCGGCAGGACCAGGCCGGTCACGGCAGCGGCGTCCGGGTGCTCCTGGAGGGCGAGGGCCAACCCGTCGAGCCACCAGCGATCGACGCGGACGTCGTCGTCGACGAAGGCGATCCACTCCCCGCGCGCCTCGTCGAGCGCACGGTTGCGCGCGATGTCGAGTCCGGCGACCGGTTCACGGACATACCGGACGCCCCCGAGCCCGGCAACCACCTCCTGCGTCCGGTCGTCGGGCGGACAGTTGTCCACGACCAGCACCTCGGCCGGTCGCGTTCCGGCGGCCGCGAAGATGCTGCCCAGGCACTTTGCCAGGTCGTCGGGCCGGTTCCGCGTGCACACCGCGACGGTCACAGCCGGCATCTCGGCAAGGGGAACGCGGTGGTCACCGTCCATCCGCTCGAGGAGCGTGCGCCGCAGGCGTTCCGCGAGCAGTCCCGGTGCAGCGGCGGTGCCCACCAGATCCCCCCAGGAGGACGGACTCGGCGGATCCGACCCGCTGATCAACAGGAAGCCGAGCGGACGGCTCCCGTCGCGAAGCAGGACGCCGAATCCGTCGGATCCGTCCTCGATCGGCAGCGCCGGGAGGGACCCCGTGACATCCACGTCGACGAGTCGGTATCCCATGCCACCATCCGGTCTGCCTCCTCCTCGAAGAGGGGGTGGAGGACGTGCACTACCGTGCCGTGCATAGTCTACAGACGGCCAAGATCACAACGAGGCTGCTGCCGTTCTCGCTCCGGCCCGGGCAGTCATGTGGGGAGGAGGTCATGGACGGAGCGGCCACGGCCTGGGTCGACAACAGTCCCGGGCGGGGGCGCAAAGGGCTCGATTGGCGTGAGGTCTGGCGCTACCGCGAGCTCGTCACGTTCCTCGCACTCCGTGACGTCAAGGTGCGCTACAAGCAGGCGGCGTTCGGCATGCTGTGGGCCGTCATCCGGCCGTTGGCGGCCATGGCCGTTTTCACGGTCGTCTTCGGCCGGCTCGTCCACGCACCGAGCGATGGTGTGCCGTACGTGTTGTTCGCGTTCACCGGGGTGATCGTGTGGACGCTGTTCGCCGACGGGCTGGACGCGGCCACGACCAGCCTGGTGGCGAACGCCGCACTCATCACCAAGGTGTATTTCCCGCGGGTGGCCGTTCCGCTGGCCAGCGTCCTGCCCCGGCTCCTGGACTTCGGGGTCTCCTTGGTGTTGCTGGCCGTGCTGCTCGTCGTGGCCCGCCGCCCGCCCGGACCGCAGGTGTTGCTGCTCCCCGTCGTCGTGCTGTGGTGCGTGGTGCTGGCCTTCGGGATCGGGCTGATCTTCGCCACCGTGAACGTGCGGTACCGGGATGCCCACCACGCCCTCGGCCTCCTCGGGCAGGTGTGGCTCTTCGCGAGCCCGGTGGCCTACTCCAGCAGCCTCGTGCCGCCGGACTGGCGCTGGGCCTATGCCCTCAATCCCATGGTGGCCCCGCTCGAAGCGGCCCGCTGGGTCCTGCTCGCGACGCCGCCCCCTGCTCTGTCCGTGCTGGCGGCCAGCCTCTCGACCGGTCTGCTCGCCGTCTGGGCGGGACTGCGCACCTTTGCGCGAAACGAGCGCCGTCTGGCCGACGTGATCTGACGTGACATGACGGGCAACGCGATCGAGATGCAGGGGGTCAGCAAGCGCTACCTGCTCGGCAGCGCCGTCGCACCCGACAACCTGCGCGAGGCGTTGGCGCACGGCTTGGGCCGCAAGCTGCGCGGGCGTCAGTCTGCCGACGAGAGCCGCGAGGTGTGGGCGCTGCGTGACGTGAGCCTCGCCGTGCCCGAGGGCGCGACCTTGGGGATCGTCGGACGCAACGGTGCCGGGAAGAGCACGCTGCTGAAGATCCTCTCGCGGATCACGGATCCGACCGAAGGCCGCAGCCGGGTTCGCGGGAAGGTCGGATCGCTGCTCGAGGTCGGCACCGGTTTCCATCCCGAGTTGTCCGGGCGGGAGAACATCTTCCTCAACGGGGCGATCCTGGGCATGCCGCGTTCGGTCGTCGCCCGCCGACTCGACGAGATCGTCGCCTTCTCCGGCATCGAGCGGTTCCTCGACACGCCGGTCAAGCGCTACTCCTCCGGCATGTACCTGCGCCTCGCCTTCGCCGTCGCTGCGCACATCGACGCCGACGTGTTGCTCGTCGACGAGGTGCTCGCAGTAGGCGACGCGGAGTTCCAGCGGCGCTGCCTGGGCACCATGGAGACGATCGGCAGTTCGGGTCGTGCCGTCGTGTTCGTCAGCCACAACCTCGACGCGGTCACCCGACTGTGCTCGACGGCGTTGTGGCTGGACGCGGGCAGGGTCCGCGCCTTGGGACCGACGGCGGAGGTGGTCGACGCCTACCTGGTGGACGCGACCCCCGAGGCCGGGAGCCGCCTGTTCGCCGACGATCCCGCCGCCCCTGTCGCCCTGGCATCCCTGCGGATGCTCGGTGCCAGCGGAACCGCGACGGGCCGGATCCCACAGGATGATCCGGTCACCGTCGAGGTCACGCTCGCGCTGCGCGAGCCCGTCTCGGGGCTCGACCTCGCCGTCAGCGTCGAGACGACGACCGGGACGCGAGTGCTGGACGAGAGCCTGTCCGACATGGCAAGCGGCACCACGGACGTACTGAACGCAGCCGGGAGGTACACCGTGTCCCTCACGTTGCCGCCACTGCTCATGCCCGGCGAATATGTCGTGAACGTGTGGATCGGAACCACCTACGAGACCTTCGTCTGGGAGCATTCGGCCGGATGGCTCCGGCTGGAGGGCGGCCATCGGGGCCGCCCCGACCGGCTCATCTCTTCCCAGGGCACCTGGGCCGTCACGCCCTTGGAGCGGCGATGAGTCAGAAGCGCGGCCGCCCGGCCGGCGTCTGCGGCAGCTGGTCGCCTCGCCCGGTCTCGGCGCCGGGAGGACCGCGATGACGGCCCCACCACCGGGCGCCGGCCGTGAGCAGGTCACGGTTTCGGTGATCATCCCCACCCGCAATCGAAGGGATCTGCTGCTCCGGGCAGTTCGCTCCGTGCTGGAGCAACGCCAGGTCACGCTCTCGGTGGTCGTCGTGGACGAGGCGAGCGCCGACGGCTCCCCGGATGCGGTTGAGCGGCTGGACGACCCGCGTGTCCGTGTCGTTCGCCATCCGAGCCCTCGAGGGGTTTCGCAAGCCCGGAACACCGGACTCGAGCAGGTGGAGAGTCCCTGGGTGGCGTTTCTCGACGACGACGACCTGTGGGCGCCCGACAAGCTGGCGGCGCAACTCGAAGCGTTGCGGGAGCAGCCCGAGGCACAGTGGGCGTGCACCGGCGCGGTCAACATCGACTCGTGGAGCCGGGCCCTGAACGTCTCGTATCCTCCGGCGGATCCCGATATCTCCAACCTCCTGCTGAGGACCAACGTGGTTCCCGGCGGAGGCTCCGGCGTCCTGGTCGCCACCGGGCTCGCGCGGCAGGTCGGCGGCTTCGACGCCGCCCTGTCCAATCTCGCGGACTGGGACTTCTACCTCCGGCTCTCCTTGCGATCGCCTGTGGCAGCGGCACAGGCCCCGCTCGTGGGCTATCACGTCCACACCGGAGGTATGTCGTACGACATCGAGCGCTCGATCCGCGAGATCGGCTATCTGGATGTCAAGTACGCCGGCGAACGGCAGGCTCGGGGTGTGCGCCTGGACTCGGGGGTATGGCTGCAGTATCTCGCCCGGCTCGCGTACAGCCGCGGAGACCGGTGGACGAGCCTGCACTTGGCCCTGCGGTCTGTCCGTCACGGCCAGCTGCGCGCGTTGCGGTCGGTCGCAGGAGCGTTCCTGCCCGATCGCGCCCGCACCGTCAACCAGCGACGCGCCCTGGACCAGATTCCTCCCGACGTCCAGCAACAGGTACGCGGCTGGCTGGCGTCGTACGCCGACGGTGGCCGGGCGCACACCTAATTCAGATGCTCGGCGAACCAGGCCACGGTCTTCTGCAGCCCGTCGCCCAACGTCGTCGTGGGACTCCAGCCCAGGAGCGTGCTCGCGGCTTTCAGCTCCGGACGCCGGCGCACGGGGTCGTCCTCACGCGACGGGAGGAAGGAGATCTCCGACTGTGACCCGGTCACGGCACGTACCGCCTCGGCGATCTCCAGGACCGAATGCTCCTCCGAGCTGCCCAGATTGATGGGACCGGTCGAGCCTGACGTCATCATTCGCAGGAGACCCTCGACCAGGTCGTCCACATAGCACAGGGAGCGGGTCTGGGAACCGTCTCCGTACACGGGCAGCGGTTCGTCGAGCAGAGCCTTGGTGACGAATGAGGGTATGAGTCTCCCGTCGTCGGCGCGCATCCCCGGGCCGTACGTGTTGAAGATCCGGACTATGCCGGCATCCACCCCACGCTCCCGCCTGAACGCAGACGTCGCCGCCTCGCCGAACCTCTTCTGCTCGTCGTAGACCGAACGCGGACCCACCGGGTTGACGTTCCCCCAGTAGCTCTCGGGTTGCGGGTGCTGTTCCGGATCCCCATAAACCTCGGAGGTGGAAGCGAACACCACGCGCGCCTGAAGGCCGTGCGCGACCTCGAGGACTCGCAGAGTGCCGGTCGAGCCCGTTCGCAGTGAATCGATCGGGGTCCTCAAGTAGTCGACCGGTGAGGCCGGTGAGGCGAGATGAAGAACGAAACCGGCGGACAGGGAACCCTGCTCGAGCTCGCAGATGTCCACATCCGTGAAGGTGAACAGTTCGTGATCCACCAGATCGGCGAGAGATCCAGACAGGGCTGAACTCAGGTTGTCGACGCAGACCACTCGAAAATCGCGCTCGAGCAGCCGGCGGCAGACGTGAGCACCGAGGAAGCCCGCCCCCCCTGTGACGAGGACGGTCTTCTCCCGTTGGCTTGCACGCATGCTCCGGCCTCCTGGGTTGTCGACAACGCGCCGTCCGTGCCCTGGCAACCACGCGCTCGCCGATCCCCGCTTCACCGTCACGCCGCTGCTGCCCCTGCAGGCATCGCGCACGGGGCGCTTGACGCCCTGACAAACACGCTCTCACGTACGGCGAGCCGCAGCGGCCCCACGGCGTACACAGGCTTGCCCAGCATGCTCCCGAACCACGATCGAGTCGTGTCTGCCGAGCAGGTCCTCGTCCGTGACCTGCGGGAACGCGGGATCCGTCGCACGGAGATGGACCCATGACGTATGCATGACGAGGGTGACCGGCCGCGCCCAGGGCCACTTCTACCGGCGACTCCGCGCCGGCGCCGGCCCTCCCGATGCTGCTGGCTCCTCGCGGCCGACAACCCGTGAGCGTCGGGCAGTGTGGTCGCGGCGGCATCAGAGGACCAGCTTGTGCCGGGCACCGTGCGAGGCGCAGATTCGGGTGGTGCCGCCGCGTCGGTCGATCAGGAGGTTGCCATGGCTGTCCAGCTGAACCACACCATCGTGTCCGTGCGCGACAAGCGTGAGTCCGCGGCGTTCCTTGCCGAGATCCTGGGCCTGGACGAGCCGACACCGTACGGCCCGTTCCTGGTGGTGCAGGTCGACAACGACGTCTCGCTGGACTTCGCCGACGACCACGGCCCCGTCCACCCGCAGCACTACGCATTCCTGGTCAGCGATGCCGACTTCGACCAGATCTTCGGCCGGATCCGCGCCCGCGCCCTGCCGTATTGGGCCGATCCAGGCAGGCGCAGGCCCGGTGAGACCAACACGAACGACGGCGGCCGGGGCCTGTACTGGGAGGAACCGAGCGGCCACTTCCTCGAGATCATCACCCGCCCGTACGGCAGCGGAGGTTGACCGGAAGGGTCACCGGCCGTCCCGGCAGAGTGGATGGGGCCGCTGACACCGTCAGGGCAGACTGACCGGTCATCGACCCTCGACGGCCGTCAGCCGAGCTCGCGCAGCCGCGGGAGCTGGGCCGCGATCCGTTCGCCGAGAGCCGCCGGGTCGGCGCCCTGCACGATCAGCAGGAAGTCGGTGACGCCGACCTTGACGTAGCCCTCGGTGGTGGCCCGGACCTGGTCCAGCTCGTCGACGCCGACCCGGAACTGCACCGACCGGCGGATCTGGCTCGGGTCGCGCCCGACGTCGGCGCAGTGCTGGTCGAGGATCGCGGAGGAGGCGGCGACCTCCTCCGGGGTGCCGCCGGCCGCGTTCCACACGTCCGCGTACTTCGCGGTGATCCGCAGCGTCCGCTTCGGCCCCGAGCCGCCGATCCAGATCGGCGGGTGGGGCTGCTGCACCGGCTTCGGCTCGGCGACGGCGTCCTGCAGCCGGTAATGCTTGCCCTCGAACGTGGTGCGCGGCCGCGTCCACAGCGACCGGATGATCTGGACGCTCTCCTCGAGCCGGTCGGCGCGGTCGTTCCTCGTGCCGAACTCCAGCCCCAGCATCGTGTGCTCGTTCTCCGCCCAGCCGGCGCCGATGCCGAACTCCAGTCGTCCGCCGGACAGGTGGTCGACCGTGACGGCCATCTTCGCCAGCACCGCGGGATGGCGATAGGTGTTGCCGACGACCGCGCACCCGATCCGGGTGCGCGTCGTCAGCTGCGCCATCGCCGCCAGCATCGTCCAGGTCTCGAAGATCGGGCCGTCGTCCCGCGGGCCCAGCGTCGCGAAGTGGTCCATCACCCAGCAGCTGTCGAAGCCGGCGTCGTCGGCGAGACGCCAGAGATCGCGCAGCTGGTCGATGGTCGCGTTCTGACTGAGCTTGAGCCCGAACCGCAGATTCGTCACTTCCCATTCATATCCCATGCCGTGACCTGCTCGGCAGGGCCTGCGACCCGATCCCCAGCACGCCGGGCCGCGCCTGAGTGATCTTCCGTCTCACGACCGGATCGCTTCGACGATCAGCGCCTGCAACGCGGCTTCATCGACCACGTCACCCTCGGCGAAGTCGATGGCCCGGACGGTCTTGCTGTCCAAGCGGGTGTTGAACAGACCGGCGGGGTCAGCCAACGAGGCACCGTTGGGAAAGGTCAGCCGCACCGCCCTCTTCAGGACGTCCGCGATGCAGAGGTTGCCGCCGTGGGTCCACACAGCCACACCCTCGGGCCGGGAGGGCTTCTTCCACTTGACGTCCTCTCCGATGCCAGGCGCCGCATCGAGGATGACCTGCCGCAGTTGGGCAAGGCGCCGACCACGCCAGTCAGGATGCATTGCAATGATGTCGTCGATCTGCTCGCGCGGGGTCTTCACGCTCATCCAGCTCCTCGGATCAGGAACGGCAGGGCCCACCGGGTGCGCCTGCCCCCACACTGTCGCACCACACGTCTCGCGGCGGAGCTGGGTTGTCCACAGGCCTGTGGACAACCAGGGGGGTGGCGGACCGAAAGCGGCAAGACTGACCGCATGACGGTGGACCTGAACGAGATCGTGATTCACACGGCCACGGACCTCGAACGCATGTGGCAACTGATCATGGGCAGGCAAGGGCCAGGAGTGCGCTCCCTCTGGCTGATGCTCCTCGACGAGGAGGGGCGGCCACGACCGGTGGTCGTCCCGATCGACGACATTCCGGTGGCGCCCGACTCCCTGGCCGAGGGACTGGCGGAGGTCCTCTCAGGCCTGCGGGACGTCGGCGATCCCGTGCTGCTTCTCTCACGCCCTGGTCCCGACGCGGTGACGGAGGCGGATCGGCACTGGGGTCGGGCGCTCGCTCCGCTGACGCGCTGGCCCGTGCACCTCTACACGCGAGCCGGCGTCCGGATCCTCGCCGCTGACGATCTGGCCCTCTGAGGCGCTCCGCGGCGTCAGGCTCCCTTGAACATCGAGAGTTCAATGGAGCCATGACGGGCAGGACCGGATCAGTCGCCACCGGCGCACTGTTGCTGTCCCTGGCGGGCTGCATGGCTGGATCGACGTCTTCGAACCCGGCGTCAGCACAACGCACGGGCACGGAGGGTCACAGCTCGACGGTCGTCGCCACGAAGCCGGCCGCGGCCCCTGCGCAGATCGACACTCAGACGCTGCCGTGCGCGGGCTCGATCGACGACCAGCCTCCGCCCCACGACTGGCAGGTCGTCCTCGGGGTCGTGGCGCTGCCGACCAGCCCCAAGGCGGCGGCTCTGCAGACCGGTTCGACGGGAGAGCCGGCTCCGGCGCTACGGCTGTTCGCCAAGACGGGACTCGTGATCAAGACTGGCGTCAGCTTCGAGCTCGTCGCGCCCAGCCTGCACGGCAATCGAGTCGGCATCGGTTGGGGAGGGAGCCCTTCCACACCCAGTCGACGTGTCGTCGTGACCAAGTGCGCTGACGTCGGAGGCACTGGCTGGCTCGCCTATCCCGGCGGTTACTGGCTCGACCAGGTCGGGTGCATACCGTTGACCATTCGCGCCGGCACCAAAGAGCAGTCGGTGCCCCTGGGCCTGGGGGCGCCATGTGCCGGGCAACGGCCGCCTCAGGGGCCATCCGACCGCTAGGTCTGCCGTGCCAGCCACACCTCCAGAAGCCGTGTCGTGACGCGGCTTCCGACGAGGGCGGGAGTCGCGCCGGGCTTCTCGGGCCACGGGTCGACGTGGTCTCGCCCCGTGAGCAGCAAGGTCTGCCCCGATGTCTGCACTTGTGCGTACCCGCTGGTCAACCCGGCTCAGCCGAGATCATGGCAGTATCGGTGCCGCGGGCGAAGGGGCCAAAGGGGATCGGCACATGACCGACGAGAGCGTCATTCGCGAACTTACACGAACCGCCGAAGCCATGGGCGTGGTCGCCGGCGACGAAGACCGTTTCCGAGCAACTTTCGACGCGTTCCTCGCCGCTGACCGCGAATCCTTCCAGCGACTGCTGGGCGAATTCAAGGTCGCCGATCGCTGCGAGCTGGTCTGTGACTGGCTCTGCAGCAAGTACTGCGTCCTGGTGTGCCTCGAGCTGTGCGGCCCCCCGACGGATGTCGAACTCCCGGACTTGCGCGAGTTCGGCGAGGTCGTCACGAGGATCACCGGCGACGAGGAACTCGTGGAGCGGCTGGCCAACGCCGTGGCGGACCGCGACGCCGAGGGTTTCCGTGCCCTCGTGACCGAACTCAAGGTCGAGCGCTTCTGCCAGCTCCTGTGCCATTGGGCATGTTCCGTGCGGTGCCGGCTGCTGTGCGACGTCGTGTGCTCCCCGACCGCGAGGCCGGTCGCGAGCTTCGTCGAGGAGCTCGCTCAGAGCGGCGCCGCGATTGCGACGCTCGCAGCGGACCCGCGGGCGATCGCCGACGTCACGAAGGCGGTCCTGACGGGCAACTGCGAGGTGGTGCGTGGCGCCGTCGGACGGCTCGGGCTGTTCGACCGTTGCGAGTTCATCTGCGAGTGGCTGTGCACCTGGCGCTGCGTGCGCATCTGCCTGCTGCTGTGCCGCGAGTTCCCGATCGAGGAGCCGCGCCCGTGGCTGTCCGAGGCCCTGGAGTTCGCCAAGATCACCGGGCGGCTGGCGAAGGAGCCGGAGATCCTCGAGAGGCTCTCCGACGCCATCGAGGCCCAGGACGCGGATGCCTTCGCCGAAGTCGTCCGCAGGTTCGATCTGGGCCGGTTCTGCGTGCAGCTGTGCCATTGGATCTGCCTGCGCCACTGCCGACTGCTCTGCCGGTGCGTGTGCCGCCCGGTGCTGCGCCCGTGGTTCACTCACGTCGGGCACTTCGACATCAACTCCGACATCGACCCCGGCACCGGCCTGACCAACAAGGGCCTCGTGTTCGCCGGGTTGACCTTCCAGGGTGGCCCCGGGTTCGGGTTCCACAACTGCCTGGAACTACGTGGATTCTGCCCTGCCGCGTCACCGATCGACGGCTCCGCGATGCGCTACCGGTTCGTCCTGGCGGGCAGCAATACGCCCGTCACCGGAAGCCGGGTCTGCGAAGTGGACGCGGGCACGCGGATCATCTCCTGGCCGCAGAATCTCGCCGGGATCGCCGGGTCGACCCTCGTCCAGACGTTCCAAACGGTCACGATCGCAGGGGCGCCCGTCCCGGACCCGACGCCGCCCGCACCCGGTGACCCGTGGCAAGGCCCCGCCAAGCACGTGATCGTCCCCGACGCGGACGGCTGGGTCGACGTGGACCCGGCTGCGATCGCCGGCGGGTTCACCACCCTGATCGGGTTCAACACGAACCAGGACGTCCCCGGCGGGGACCCGGCGCCAGGAGTAGCGGCAGGCGCCGACGTGCCGTCGGCCGATCAGCGCACCGGCGTCGATCTCGGGATCGTCTTCGAGGCCACTCGCGTCGCCGGGCCCTCCAGCCCACCCGACTTCACCAACACCCTGACAAGGATTCACATCAACAACTGGCTCGAGGTCAACCTGCTCGACCTGTTGCAGTTCCACAGCGGAGGCACCCTCGCCTGCTCGCCGATCACGACCGCGCTCGACGTGGAGTACACGGCGGATCACGAGTTGATGGCGGAGTGGGCGGTATCGATAACCAGTGCCTCCCCGTCCGCACCCGGCACCGTCGCCAGTGGCACGACGCCGCGTGGAGGATTCGGGACGGACCACGAGAACACCGGCACGTGGGACATCTGCTCGTACGTCGTGACGCTCGCGACCCGAGCAGCGCTGACCACAGGGCTGATAGACAACCAAGGCCGCAGCCAGCAGAAGACCTTCTGCGTCGGCCGCAGCCGGAACAACGGGTAGCAGACGGGCGGCGCTTTCCGGGGCGTTGACCGCCGTCCCGCGCAGTCGCGCCCAACAAACCCGTGGCGACCTCGGTGGCCTTGCGGCGATCGTTGCGACGTGGAGGAGGTCGAGGTCGTCGTCGCCCATGACGAGCGGGCGACCCTGCGTGTCGGTGATGTGTTCCTGAAGATCGACGGTGATCAGACGCGCATCGACGTCGAGGTCGAGGCGATGGCCCTGGCGCCGATCCCGACTCCGCAGGTCCTGTGGCGTCGGCCACCCGTGCTCGCCCTCGCCGCCCTGCCCGGGGTGGCACTGGGCCGCCTCGGCGAGCCGTCGCCCGCATCATCGGCGGCGTGGACCGCGGCGGGTGTGGCCGCGCGCACGCTGCACGACGCGCCCCTGCCGCCATGGCCCGGTCGGCGCCTCGACGACCTCGCCTCGCGCCTCGACAAGGAATGCGAATGGCTCGTCAGGAACGATGTCCTTCCCACGCACGTGGTCACCCGTAACCGCCAGGTGGCTGAGGCTGCGTTACGGCCGTGGAGACCCGCGTTCATGCACGGCGACCTGCAGATCAGCCACGTGTTCGTCGTCGATGACGAGATCTCCGGGGTGATCGACTGGTCCGAGGCGGCGCAGGGCGATGCCCTGTACGACCTCGCCGTGATGACGCTCGGGCACGAGGAGCACCTCGACGATGTGGTCGCGGGCTATGGCACCGATGTCGACCTCGACGTGATCCGCGGGTGGTGGTCGTGGCGAAGCCTGGTGGCGGCGCGCTGGCTGGTCGAGCACGGCTTCGACCCGTCCCTACCCGGCTGCGAGTTCGAGGTGCTGAGAGCCCGGATGTGAAGTGCGTCGTCCGCAGATCAGATCGAGGGTCACCTCGAGGGTCGGGCGACGACGACGTAGTTGTCGGCGTAGCGATGCCGAACAGGATCGAAGGACCCGCCGCAGGTGATGAGGACGAGCCGGGCGTCGCCATCCGTACGGAAGAGCCCGCCGGCCTTCGAGAGTTGCGCCTGAGGCACCAGGCGTGCACTGACGATTCGATACCGGGCTGTGCGGCGTCCCCTGGTCAGCTTCACGACCTGATCGGGGCGAAGCGCGGGAAGAGCGGCCAGCACGCCGATGCCACGGCTCGCGGAGTCCACGTGGCCGGCGACCACCACGCTGCCGGAGGTCTCCCCGGCCATCGAGCCGCCCGTCCACCAGCCGACGACACGCGGGTCGCCAGGTATGACCAGCGAGCCGTCGGAGTGCAGTCCCACGGCGGAGACGGATGCCGAGTGCCCGTCGGGCAGCACCAATCGAGTGGGCCGGAACGGCGCGGGCGTGGCGGCATACGCCGGACCCACGGCGGCAGTCGGTGCATCCTCAGCGGACGCCTTGTGCCCCGCGCCGACCGAGGGTGCGACGACGCGCGCGGGCTGGACGACCTCGTCTCGGGAGGACGCCGAGGATGGTCGAGCGCCGTGGACTGCACTACCGAAGACGCCTCCGCCCTGAAATGGCGACGGACCGGCGCGTACGGCTGCCAGGGCCGAGGCAGCGGCCGCGACGAGGAGCACGACGACGAGCGCCCACGTCCCGCCGCGCGAGGGCGGCCTGTCGGTCACCGCGCGTGCCGGCTCGCCCAGAACGCGGGTCGCGTCGACGCCGCGAACACCACCGCGAGCCCCAGGAACGCCACGGAGAGCAGGGCGTACAGCAGCCGGGGCTGTCCGGCGAGTCCGCCGAGCGCCCCGCTGAACAATGCCGCGGCCTGTCCGCCGCTCCCGGTGTGGACCGCCGACGGCCGGCCTGCGCCCGTGACGGGAACAGGGAGCGCGTGCACCAGCACGCCGGGCTTTCCCTTGGGAGCGCCTATGGCGATCGCCCGGGTGAAGGTCCCCGCCTTGATCGTCAGGCTTACCGTCGGCAGGAGGGTCTGACCTCCGATCGTGGCCACGGCTTTCACGCTGTACGCCCCGGCCGGTACGAGCACACTGACGGATTCCCCGTTGGCGACCGAGCGGAACAAGATCTTGCCGTTGACCAAGATGTCGGCCGGTGGACCGGCGATCCCGTGCGTCACCACCAGGCGGGTCTTCCCGGGGCCGATCCGCGAGAGGTCGTTGGGCAGCGCAACGAGACGCGGCGTGGCGGGCGTCTCCGCGGCGTAGTAGGCGAGCACATCTACGCTCGCCCCTGCCGGCACGCTGACGCGAGCCCTCACCAGCCGCGTCCCCTTGCTGGCTAGCTCGATGACGTGGCGCCCCGCGGCGACCCGCAGCGGGCCGACGACTGAGGTGGCAGCAACAGCCGTGGCCACGCTCTCGCCGTCCACCGACACGTCCGTGCTCGCCCCAGGGAGACCTTGGAGGACGTACAGCGTGCCACCAGAGGCCGCTGACGCAGCGAGTGCGGAGGAGAGTGCGAGGCCGCCGCTCAGGAGCAGAGCCACCAGGCCGCCGAGCACCCTCGAGCGACATGAAAGCTTCATGGCATCCCTCAGTTGCACCGGCGACCGTCACCTTCCGTGGACCGACGCTAGAGCACCGGGACGACACCGTCACGTACAGGCGTCCTAAATGGGGCGAACAGTGGAGGGCGTGACGACTAGTCACCCTTAGTGAGTGAGTGATATGCCGGTTATGCTGGCGCAAGCTGCGGGGGGACACAGCTGGAGGTGGCATGACCGAGCACGTCTCCGCGTCGACGGGTCCGCACGACCCGTCGTCCAGTGCGGCGGCGCGATGGGCACGCTGGTCCTCAGAGCTGCACGAGTCGCTCGCGTCGCAGGAGGCCACCGCCGCTGAACTGCAGCAGGACCTCGAGGACCTGCGGCGCAGCCTGGACGCCCCGGCCCTGGCGCCAACGCCGACGCCGACGCCGACGCCGTCCCAGCCTGCGGCCCACCGGTCAGGGCGGAAGCCTCCCGGCTCCCACCGTGTACGGCCCCATCGTTCCCGGTCTCTGCTCGTGGGCGCCACCGGCGTGGCCCTCGCGCTCGCCGTCGCCGTCGTGGTGGCCCTCGCGGCCCGTCCCGGAGCCACAGCGTCGGCGAGCGGACCCCGGCCGTCCGTGACGAGGGTCGAAGACGCCGACGACCGCCGCGGCCGCCGGGTCAGCCTCGACAGCGGCACCGACCGCTGGAGCAGCAGCCGCGGCCCCACCCCTGCCGGCGTGGCCCGGGCGGAACATCGCCGAGCCTCCGGGGCTGCCGGCGCACGGCGTCGGTGCTGACGTGAGCGGCACGGAACTGACCGCCGCGATCTCGGCAGGGCACACCGTCGACGTCTACGAGCGCGCCGTGATGCCGCGGGGGGCGCGCACGCTGATCGTGCGCCCCGCCGGGTCACCGAGCCTGGTGAGCTCGCTCGGGGCGCCGCTACCCGTCGTCGAGGAGCTGCATGCTCAGATCAGCGGCCGAACTGTGCCCGTCACGAGGACGGGATCGGGGTGGACCGTCACGGCCCCGGGCACAGCGATGGCCGATCACCTGGTGCTGCGGTACCGGCTGACGGGAGCCCTGATCCGTCACGAGCCGGCGCCGCCCGGACGGTACCTGCTCGTGCTGACCCCGCTACTGCTGACCCCGCTTGCGCCGTCCGGGAGCGGTGACGGCGCCGTCGTCGTCCGCATCCAGGACCCCCGGGTCGAGGAGATGTACTGCCCGGGCGGATCCAATCCCCTCTGCGGCACCGCGGAGGGGGAGCTGCACACTGCCACGGTGCCCACCGGCGCCACTCCAGTCATAGTAGCGCTCGTCACCTTCCCCAGCTGACTCCCTGACTGACGGGCCGCCACGTCGACTGAGTGACGCACTACAGAAGCGTTCGACAGTGCCGGCGACGGCTTCACCCGTGGACTCCGGTCGCACCTGGCCCCCGCAGCGACATGAACTACTTGGGCCATCACGTGATCATCCGGGGTCCGTGACACGGCGTTTCGCGTCACGCCAGTCAGAAAGACGATCAAGTTGAGGGCGTTTCCGCAGGTCAAGAAGGGAGCCGCCTGTGGGAATCGAACCCACGACCTACGCATTACGAGGGCCGCCCACACCACCCCCTCCCCTTGCTACCTGCGACTTCCCTGCTGCTCGAATGGCTCTGAGGCCCTCTGTCTACTTCATTGGACGCCAGTTCGCGTCACAAGCCGTGTCACGACGACGTGTCCGACGAGGCGGCCGGCACGTACAGGGCTCGACGGGCCATTCTCGACGTGATCTTACTCCGACGGCCGGGGACGGCAGCTCGGACGGCTGCATGTGCGCCTATTCACCCTCAACCGGCACGACCGCCACCGGTGCTTGACGAGGTCCGCCGCATGTGTTCCGTGACTGGCACCTCTTCGGGTCTCTTCACCGACGGATCTTCCGGGACCGGGACCGCTGCGGGCACCTCGCAGACGCATAGCGCTCGGGGGGCATCGCGGTCGTGCCGGTGGTCGTTCCGCTCGCGGGATACCGTGTCGGCTTCACGTGGGGGTGGCAAGTAATCGCTCGAGGTTGGGTGTCGGGCGCCCCGTGTGGCGCATCGCCTCTCGCAGGTCCCCTGCGAGCGCGTACATCTCCTCGGGGGCGGCTCGGCTGTGTGCGCCGAACCACAGTTCCCCTCTGGGGCCGTTCAGCACCCGCCGCCAGTAGGCGGTGACGAGAACCGTCGGCAGCCGGTAGAAGGGCGCGCAGGTTCATGGGGATCTCGTCGTTCCCGGCCGCGTGCAGCGCGGTGAACGCCTCTCGGGTGGCGAGCACCATCAGCCGCATGGTGTCTGGGTCCGCGGCCAGTCTGGGCGCGTCGATGCCGACCCGGTACAGGGCGAACGCCATGGGCACGACGAATGCGGCGTGGCCTAGCAGCCAGGCGGCGATGTCGACACTGATCAGGGTGGGGAAGCCGGCCCCGTCGAGTACGTGTTGCAGGTGTCGGATCCTGGAGGTCGTGGTGCCGTCCGGCTCGCCGAGCATCGTTTTCTGCTGCCTGATCAGCACATACTTGACAGTCGGGCCGTCCCGGGTTCCGTCCGCCGCGGGAAAACCGAACATCGCACGCTCGCCCAGGGCCGCCGCCAGTTCCGCTACGCGGTTACCGGTGTTGCCGAAGAACAGCACGTCCGAGGCGTCTGTCATGCCGGTCAGGACTGCCAGCGTGCTAGGGAGTTGTTCAGCTCGGACGGGGACCAGCACCAGGTCGAAGCAATCGTCCGGGGCGGGCTCGCTGACCGCCGCCACCCAGTTGCGCCGTGCGGTTCCCGGACTCGGCATCCTCCAAGAGCAGCCCGTGCGACTGCAGGTCTGCCAGACGCGAACCGCGCGCGAGCAGGACCACCTCATGCCCCGCTTCCAGCAGCTTCCCCGCGTAGACACTGCCGATCACCCCTGCCCCGAGCACAAGAATCCGCACCAGCGCACCTCCCTGCCGCCACAGCCGCGAATGTCGCCAGTCAACCGCACCGAGGCCCAGCGGGACGGACCCCCAAACCGGACCGCAGCAGGGAGGTCGTCGGGGACGACGGGGGCGTCGACGTCGTTCATCGCGTCCCACATACCGGTGGCCTTGGCATGCTGACGGGGCCTTTGCCCGGCGGGGCGTATCTGGTGGTGTCGCGCGTCGACCTCGCCGTGCACGCCTGCGACGACGCCGCGAACGCGGGTCAACTTCACCGTCGTTCGCGGCGCCGATCGCTGGAGGTGCCGGTCGAGCAGGCTGCCACGGCCTGACCCACCCTCAGGGAGTCACGCGCGGGCGACGTCGATCGCGACGGGAACGGGGTTGGCCACCATGTCCCGGACCGGGGAGAACCGGGTGAGGGTGCTGAGCTCGGCGAGCTGGTCGTCGTCGAAGTCGCCGGCGACCGTGATGCTCACCTCGATCTGCTCATAGCCGGGTCGGACCGTGCTGTCGAGGCCGAGGAAGCCTTGTAACCCCAGGTCGCCGTGGACGGCGCACTCCAGGCCGGTCAGCGCGATCCCGCGGGCGGCGGCGTGGTAGACGATCGTGCCCGAGAGGCACGCCGCGAGGGCCTGCAGGGCGTACTCACCCGCGTTCGGGGCGCTGTTCCCCCCGAGCAGGACCTGCGGTTCGTCGTGATCGACGACGAAGGGCTCGGTGCGCGTGGCGTCCTCCTGCCCCGCGCCGTAGAACCCCTGGATCCTCGTGCGGCCGTGGCCGCCGTCGATCCACGAGGTGTGCGCGCGGAACTGGAAGCGGCCGAGAGCGGGATCGGCGGAGACCGCATCGATGGTGCCGGCCAGGCGCTGGAGGTCGACGCCGTTGACGGTGCTGGTGACGCTCATGGCCACTCCTTCGGGTTGTGTGTCGGGTTGTCTGTCGGGGTGACGGGCGAGAGCTGCTCGCTCATCTAGTTAGCACGATCGGTCGTGCTACTGAGTGACAGTACGAACGATCGTGCTAAGTTGTCAACCGTGACTCTCGAGATGAGGAGCGAGCACGGTCCGCGGCAGCGCCGGCGGCGGTCCGACGGCGACCGCACCCGTCGGGCGATCCTTCGCACCGCCGCCTCGCTGGCGACGGTGGAAGGGCTGGAGGGCCTGTCGATCGGGAACCTCGCCGCGGCGACCGGCATCAGCAAGAGCGGTCTCTACGCGCACTTCGGTTCCAAGCAGGAGCTGCAACTGGCCACCGTGCACGAGGCGGAGCGCATCCTCGACGACGAGGTCGTGCAGCCTGCGCTCGCGGCCCGTCCGGGTCTGGATCAGCTCGCCGCAGCGTGCGAGGCGTTCTTCAGCTACGTGGAGCGCCGCGTCTTCCCAGGGGGATGTTTCTTCGCCGCCACCTCGCTCGAGATGGGTGCCCGTCCCGGCCCCGTCAAGGAGCGGATCGCCGCGATCCAGTCAGGATTCACGGCACTCCTGGCCTCGTTCGCCGTCACCGCCGTCGCCCAGCACGAGCTTCCGGCGCACGAGGACCCCGCCGCGCTCGCGTTCGAACTGCACGCCGTGTTGCTCGGCGCGGACACCAAGTTCGTCCTCTCCGACGACCCGGCGGTGATGGACCTGGCGCGCCGCGTCGTGCGTCAGCGGCTCGGGCTGGAGAGCCGGGCTCCGGACGGCGCGGTCAGGCCGGCTGCCACAGCTCGATCCGACGCCCCTCGGGGTCGGTGACCCAGCCGAACCGGCCGACGCGCCCTTCCATGCGGGTCGGACCGCCGAACGATGTACCCACCAATCCCGAGCACGCGTGCCATGGCGGTCAGCCTGCCACCTCGGGATGCGGCACCCTTCCTCTCGTGCACTTCGTCGGGATCGACCTCGCGTGGGGAGAGCGGCAGCCGACCGGGCTGGCCGTGCTCGACGCGGACGCGCGGCTGCTCCACGTCGCGACCGTCCGCACGGACGAGGAGATCACCGCCGCGCTGGAGCCCTACGTCGGCGGGCCCTGCCTAGTCGGCATCGACGCGCCCCTCGTCGTGACGAACGCGACGGGGTCGCGCCCGGCCGAGCGCGACCTGAGCCGGGACTTCCGGCGGTTCGAGGCGGGCGCGCACCCGGCCAACACCGGCAAGCCGGAGTTCGCCGACGGCACCCGTGGCGAGCGGATCTGCCGGCTGCTCGGCCTCGACCTCGACCCGGCGTCCAGGGCCGAGCGGCGCGCCATCGAGGTCTACCCGCACCCGGCCACCGTCGTGCTGTTCGGGCTGACCGAAGACGCTGAAGTACAAGGACAAGCGGGGTCGCGACCTCGAGCTGCTGCGGTCGGAGCTCCTGCGCGCTCATGGGGCTACGTCGAGCGGGTGGTCGTCACCGACGACGACCTGGCGCGGGCTGCGCGAGCAGGTCGAGACCGCTACTCGCAAGAGCGAGCTGCGCGTGGTGGAGGACCAGGTCGACGCGGTGGTCTGCGCCTACGTCGCGCTCTTCGCCGAGCGGTGGCCCGAGCGGACCACCGACTACGGCGACCTGGAGCAGGGCTACATAGTGACGCCGACTCTCGGTGACCGGCACGGGGTCGTGGCGGCCGCCGTCGCGGAGTACGCCCGCCGGCAGCCCGAGCTCGCCGCGGGTGGCCGCGGCGTACGTCGAGCGGGTCACCGGGATCCTCGACGACGCCGGCATCAACTACCTCAGCGTCACGGGGCGGGCCAAGAGCGTGGAGTCGTTCGCCGCGAAGGCCTCGCGCACCGAGGGCGGCGCCCCCGTCTACCCCGAACCGCTCACGGACATCATCGACCAGGTCGGGCTCCGTGTGATCACCTACGTGCGCAGCGACGTGGCCGTCGTCGCCGAGGTGCTGGGCAGCCAGCTCGACCATCCTCGACGACCGCGACCTCGGCAAGGAGACCGCGAGCGAGGGCCGGTTCGGGTACGCCAGCCGCCACCTGCAGGTCAGCGACGAGGCCGGCGCGGTGGCGCAGGTCCAGGTGCGGACGGTGCTGCAGCACGCGTGGGCCGAGTTCGAGCACGACATCCGCTACAAGGGCACGGTGCCGACCGAGCACGCGCGCGACTTCGACCGCCGTTTCACCCTCGCCGCCGGCCTCCTCGAGCTCGCGGACCAGGAGTTCACGACGATCCGCGAGCGGCTGCGCGGAGGGCCGGTCGTCGAGCCCGAGCCGGTGCCGGGTGACGGCGGCATCAGCCCCCGCGAGCTGGCCGCCTACCTCGCCGGGCAGTTCCCGGACGCCGAGTGGTCGCGCGCCGACCACTACGCATGGATCGCCGGTCTGGTCGCCGACCTCGGCATCACGTCTCTCGCGGGGCTGGGGGAGGCCCTGTCGGAGGTCGACACCGACGCGATCACGGCGCGGATGGACTACCGCTACCCGCCCGGCGCCGTCCGCCGGCTCGACGACGCGCTGCTCGCCCGGTTCGGCGCGACTACATCGGCCTGCCGGGCAACGCGCACCGCCGTCCGGCCGCTGACGGCCCGGCTGGAACGGATGTTGAGCGGAACGCCGGCGGACGCCGCGACCGGCGTGCTCACTGCTCCTGGTCGGTCGGGCGGATCAGCACCTCGTTGACGGCGACGTGCCTGGGGCGAGTGACCACGTAGGCGATGGCGTCCGCGATGTCGTCCGCCTCGAGCCGCTGCATCCTCGCGAAGCGCTGCTGCATGCCCTCGAGGACCTCGGGCCGGTTGTGGCCGGCCAACTCCGTGTCCACGGCGCCGGGCTCGATCAGGGACACGCGCACGTGCCGCGCCGTGACCTCCTGCCGCAAGGACTCGCTGAACGCCCCGACGCCGTGCTTCGTCGCGTTGTACACACCGCTGCCCAGCCGGACCTGCCGCCCGGCCACCGACGAGATGTTGACGAGGTCGCTCACGCGTCGCGGGTCCTGCCCGGCAGCCTCGAGCAGGTGCGGCAGGGCGGCCTTCGCCGTGTACAGGAGCCCCAGCACGTTGACCTGGACCATGCGCTCCCATTCCTCGACCGGCGCGTCCATCACGGGGCCGAGCAACATCACCCCCGCGTTGTTGATGACGATGTCGAGCCGGCCGAACTCGTCGACCACGCGCTGGATCGCCGCCTCTGCGTCGGACCGCCGGGTCACGTCCGACTCGACCGGCAACGCCGCGCCACCGGCGTCCCGGACCTGGGCCGCCAGGGCCTCGAGCCGGTCGCCGCGACGGGCCACCAGCCCCAGGGAGGCGCCGAGCGACGCCAGACGCTGGGCGGTCGCCGAACCGATGCCACTCGACGCGCCCGTGACCAGCGCGACGGTGGCTGCGAGCGGTGCTGCGCTGGTCGTCACGAGCCGAGTCTAGGTGCGCGAGATGTCGCGCTACCCGGGCGTGGAAGGACGGCAGGCGGCCCCCCTTGACTAGCCTCGGTTCAGTCATCGAACCCGGCCTGGAGCTCGCCGTGATCCTCGACCTCTGCAGCGAACCCGTCGTCCTTGCCCCGCTTGCCGGTGGTCCCTCCACGCCTGAACTGGCTGCCGCCGTCAGCGAGGCCGGCGGGTTGGGCTTCCTGGCGGCGGGTTACCTCACGCCGGCGCAGCTGGGAGAGCGGCTCGAGGCCACGCGACGCCTGACGTCGCGACCGTTCGGGGTCAACGTGTTCGTGCCCAGCCCGCCCGCGGCCCCGGGCGTCGTCGACGACTACGCGGGCGCGGTCTCGGCGGACGCCGCCGGGGTCGGCGCGGCGCTCGGCGAGCCGCGCTGGGACGACGACGGCTACCCGGCCAAGCTCGAGCTCCTGCTGGCCGCGCCGCCAGCGGTCGTGTCCTTCACCTTCGGCCTGCCCGAGGCGGACGTCGTCCAGCGCGTGCGCCACGCCGGCGCGGAGGTGTGGCTCACCGTCACGTCGGTTCCAGAAGCCCTGGACGCCGCCCGCGCCGGCGCCGACCTGCTCGTCGTCCAGGGGGCCGAGGCGGGCGGGCATCGCGGCGGCCCGGACGACGACCCGGGGACGGCGACGGCCCTGCTCCCGCTGCTGCAACTGATCGCAGCCGAGGTCGATCTCCCCTTCGTGGCTACCGGCGGCATCGCCACCGGCCGTGGTCTCGCCGCCGTCCTGGCGGCTGGAGCGCGAGCGGCAGCCGTGGGAAGCGCCTTCCTCGACTGCCCCGAGGCCGGCACCTCGCCCGTGCACCGGGCCGCGCTGCGCGCCGACGCGCCGACCGCGCTCACCCGCGCGTTCACCGGCCGAACCGCTCGCGGGATCGTCAACGCCTTCCTCGAGCGGCACGGCGGCGAGGCTCCTGCGGCGTATCCCGAGGTCCACCACTTGACGGCTCCGCTGCGGGCGGCGGCACGCGCCGCCGGCCGCGGTGACCTGGTCAATCTGTGGGCCGGTCAGGCATACCCGCTGGCACGCCCGCTGCCCGCGGGGGAGCTGGTACGCGCGCTCGGCAGCGAGGCGCGGGAGGCCCTGATCGAAGCCTCCCGCCGCGTTCACGTCTCGGGGACGTGAGGCTATGCGTTCCGGTGACGCACCAGCCAGAGCGTCGCCGCCAGGAGCAGCAGGGACAGGAGGGCGAGCCAGCCGAACTCGATCCACTGGAAGGGCCAGTACCGGCTGTCGGGCTGATAGCTGGTCCACTGGGTGTATCCGTGCTGCAGCAGGTACTGGACCGGGTCGACGGCGGGGCTCCCCGGGCCCGCCCGAACGTCGCCACCACCGTTAGGCTCTGGAGGCCGATGGCCTGCAGGGCCTGATCGATCTGGGCGTCGTCGACCCGGAGCCCGCTGCGCGTCCACCACTGATCGACGGTGAGATCAGTGTTCGGCAGCTCCAGGCCGCTCGTTGCGAGGGGGGCCTCGTAGTGCAGCCGCAGGGTCGAGGCGAGGAAGGCCAGGCCGGTCCAGAGAGCCAGGGTCACCGCCAGGGCAGGCACGACGCGCCGCAGGACCAGGCCGGCCAGCGCCCGATGGCGAAAGCCGCCAGCCCCCAGCCCGCGACGGCGACTCCGGTGGCGGGGAACGTGCTCCCGTGGAGGCGCTGCCCGATCCCGCTCTCCACCAGCGGCTGCTTGAACCAGGTGATCAGACCTCCGAAGGCGGCGGTGACGGCGACGACGCCGAGCGCTCCCGGCACCAGAAGGGCGATCAGCCAACGCATCCGGCCGACCCCTTGCGTCCAGGCGAAGCGGAACGTTCCGGTCTCGAGCTCTCGGGCCAACAGCGGCGCGCCTGCGAAGGCCCCGATCAGGCACGGCACCCAGACGAACATCGCCCCGGCGAAGCCGGCGTCCCCGTACGTGTCGTGGAAGGTCGCGAAGGCGAAGGTGCACGCGCGGAGGACCGTGGCCTGCAGGCTTGCAAAACGGCGTACGCCGTCCGCATGCGCTCGCCCTGGATGACAACAGCGACCGCCGCGACGGCCAGGAGCGCGGCCGTGGCCGCCAAGGAGGTCCGGTAGCGGAGCCAGGCGACCCACAGCAAGCGGCGCCACGGCACCGGCCGCAGTTCGGAGGTGGGCGCTGGTGCCACGACGAGGGTCGTCATCGTGTCGCCTCCACAGGCTCAGGGTGACGGGGGTCCGGGCGTCTCGCGAGGTACGCCAGCGGCGAGTTCCTCGACGCCGACCGTTCGCGCCTGCCAGCTCGCCGGCTCGGGATCGGTGCGCGCGTCAGGCGGACGAGCAGGTGCTGCTGCGACCCGGCGCCACTGCGCTGGATCACGTGCCACGTCGGGTCGGCGACGCCCCGGCCGGGCCGGTCATGCAGCCGGTGCCGCGCGGTCAGGTCGTCGATCGTGCCGTCGAGCCGGACAGACCGTGCGCGATCAGCACCAGGTAGTCGGCGACGCGCTCGAGCTCGGCCAGCCGTGCGAGGAGAGCAGCACCGAGAGCCCGTCCTCGGCCATGGCGCTCATGACAGTGGCCATGAAGTCGTGACGGGCCAGCGGGTCCAGTCGGGCGGTCGGCTCGTCGAGGACGAGCAGCCGCGGGTGCCGGGCCAGCGCCAGCGTCAACGCCAACTGGGCCTGCTGGCCGCCCGACAACTTGCCGGCCTTGTGCCTTCGGCGATGCCGAGGTCACGCGAGTCTCCCGCGCGCGTAGGCGTCGTCGAAGTCGTGGTTGAGGTTGCGGGTCAGATGAAGCATGTCGGCCACCGACAGGTGCCGGTACAGCGGCATGTCCTGGGCGACGAAGGCGACGCCGTCGAGCGCGGCGGGCGATCCGGCGGGGTGCCCGCCGAGCACGCTCACAGAGCCGGTCGTCGGTGCGGTCAGTCCGACCAGCATGTTGAGGAGCGTGCTCTTGCCGGCGCCGTTGGGGCCCACCAGAGCGACCACGTGACCTTCCGGGATGGCGAGGGTGCAGTCCCGCAGGGCCCAGATGTCGCGATAACGGCGGCCGAGTGCGTGGGTCTCGATGATGTTCATGCAACCCCTCCGGAGATCCGCCCCGGCGTCTCCTGCGCGCCACGCGAGCCGTCGGCTCCGCGGCGCTCACTGAAATCCCGCAGTGTGGTGGTGAACAGGGCCACGACACTGCTCTCGTCGAGACCAGCGGCGTCGGCCTCGCTGATCCACGCGCGGAGCTTTCGGCGCAGCCCGGCGAGTTCTGGCAGCGTCGCCTGGATCACGGCGGCCTCGATGAACGTGCCCTGCCCCGGCCGCCCCGACGCGAGACCCTTGTGTTCGAGCTCGCGGTACGCCTTCAGGACGGTGTTCGGGTTGATCGCCAGGTCCGCGACCACGTCGCGGACCCTCGGCAACTGATCGCCCGGCTTGAGGTAGCCCAGCAGCAGCGCTTGCTCGACCTGACGGACCAGCTGCAGGTACGTCGGCACCCCGGACGCGGGGTCCAAGCGGAACGCGATCGGCGGTACAGGGCCGGACGCCACTCCCTCAGCATTGTCTGCTTTACCTACAACCATAGGACAACCATACAGCTGCTGGGGATGTCGTCAAGGAGTCCAGGCCTATGCGTACCTGGACGGTTACGTAACCGAACGGGTACGCTGCTCGTGTGGAAGCTGCTCTCCGGGCGCTGGCGGATCCTTCTCGGCGAACCATGGTCGACACGTTGTCGCGCGGCTCTGCCACCGTGAACGAACTCGCCGCGCTCCTGCCGATCGCCCGTCCGGGGGTGTCGCGCCACCTGCGGGTCCTGCGCGAGGCGGGGCTGGTCGACGTCCGGCAGGAGGCGCAACGGCGGGTCTACAGCTTGCGCCCCCAACCGCTCGCCGAGCTCGATGAATGGCTCGGCCGGTATCGGGCCCTGTGGGATCAGCGGCTGGACGCCCTGCACACCGAGGTGGCCCGAGGAAAACACGAACGAGGGAGAACCAGATGACCAGCGACGCACGTCCGTCTTCCCGGATCCTGGGCAGCCTGCGGTCGGAGGACGGCAAGGGCATCGTGCGCATGGAGGACCGCTTCGACACCGATATCGACGACCTGTGGTCGGCAATCACGGATCCGCGTCGCCTGGCCCACTGGTACGGCCAGGCGGAAGGTGACCTCCGCCCCGGCGGAGAATTCCGGATCCTGGTGCATGGGTCGGGTTGGGAAGGAACGGCGCGCGTAGAGACATGCGAGCCGCCGCGGCGATTGGCGTGACGACGAGAGAACTGCACGAGCAGTTCGACGTGTTCCTCGAAGCCACGCTGAGTGCCGACGGCGATCAGACCATTCTCGTCATAGAAGCGCGCGGCCTGCCGGTGGACAAGTTGCCCTTCTACGGGGCTGGGTGGCAGATCCACGTCGAAGATCTCGCTGCCCACGTCGCCGACCGCGAACGCGGCGCCGCCGAGATCCGCTGGGCGGAGCTCGTCCCTCCTTACCAGGAGCTGGCAGCGGAGATCTGACCTCCGGTCGGGATGGGTCTCCAGAGCCCTCGGTGAGCCGCGCGAGTGTGGACAGTCGTCAGGCCTGAGCAGGCACCTTCGGCAGGTCCTCGAGGGCGGCGGCGAACCGCTCGTCGCGTGACGTCCTCGTCGACCATCGCGGCCCGACAGGTAGGCGTCGTACGCCGCCAGGTCGAGGTGGCCGTGGCCGCACAGGGCGGTCAGGATGACCTTCTCCTCGCCGGACTCCTTGCAGGCCAGCGCTTCCCGGATGCAGGCGGCCAGCGCGTGGGTCGGCTCCGGCGCCGGCACGATGCCCTCGGTCCGGGCGAACTGCATCGCCGCCGCGAAGCACTCGGTCTGCGGCGACGCGCGAGCGCCTCGATCAGCCCGAGCTCGTAGACGTGGGAGATCAGCGGCGACATGCCGTGGTAGCGCAGCCCGCCGGCGTGGATCGGGTCGGGCACGAAGTCGTGGCCGAGCGTGTGCATCTTCAGCAGCGGCGTCATGCCCGGCCGTGTCGCCGAAGTCGTAGGCGTACGTCGCCGCGCGTCAGCGACGGGCAGGCCGCCGGCTCGACGGCCCGGATCGACCGGGTTGATGCGCCCGGCCAGCTTCTCGCGCAGGAACGGGAACGCCAGGCCGCCGAAGTTCGACCCGCCGCCGGTGCAGCCGACGATGAGGTCGGGCGTCTCGCCGGCCTTCTCGAACTGCAGCAGCGCCTCCTCGCCGATGATCGTCTGGTGCAGCAGCACGTGGTTGAGCACGCTGCCCAGCGCGTAGCGGGTGTCTCGGCCTGGGCCGCGACCTCGACCGCCTCGGAGATCGCGATGCCGAGCGAGCCGGGGTGGTCCGGGGTCTCGGCGAGGATCGCGCGGCCGGCCTGCGGTCAGCTCGGACGGCGAGCGGTGCACCGTGGCGCCGAACGTCTCCATCATCAGCCGCCGGTAGGGCTTCTGGTCGTAGCGACGCGCCGACCTGCCACACCTCGCACTCGAGGCCGAAGAGCGAGCAGGCGAAGGCCAGCGCCGTGCCCCACTGGCCGGCGCCGGTCTCGGTCGTGAGCGTCGGACGCCGGCCTTGGCGTTGTAGTACGCCTGCGGCACGGCGGTGTTCGGCTTGTGCGAGCCGGCCGGGCGAGACGCCCTCGTACTTGTAGTAGATGTGCGCCGGCGTGCCGAGCGCCTTCTCCAGCCGGTGCGCCCGGTACAGCGGCGACGGCCGCCACAGCCGGTAGACGTCGAGCACCTCGTCGGGGATGTCGACGTAGCGCTCCGTCGTGACCTCTTGCAGGATCAGGTCCATCGGGAACAGCGGCGCGAGGTCGTCGGGCCCGACCGGCTGCAGCGTGCCCGGGTGCAGCGGCGGCGGCGGCGGCGACGGCAGGTCGGGGACGAGGTTGTACCAACGGGTCGGCATCTCCGACTCGTCGAGCATGATCTTGGTGGGCACCTCGGGCACGACGATCTCCTCCAGGCAGGGACGGCGCCGGGCCGGGCGCCGGAGCCGCAGGATGACACCCGCGCGGTGCACCTGTCACCAGGAGTCCTTTACCAGGATCGAGTATCGGTCGACCGACGACGCCGGCGGCGCGGTGACGCTCGGGTCGCTCAGCCCGCTGCCGACCGGATGGCGACCTCGGGCGCGCTGTCCCGGGCCCTCATCCGTGGGGAGGATCCGACGACAAAGAGCACGGTGGCGAGAACCGCGAGCCCGCCGCACAGGGCCAGGGCGCCCGTGTACCCGACGGCCCGAACGGCCGCACCGGCGAGGATGCCGGCGACGAGCGATCCGGCTGTGCTGGTGTTCGAGAACAGTGTTGTGGCGCGGCCGGTCTCGGGGGCCAGCGCCTCCTGGAAGAGCCGGATGCCGGCGGCGACGACGATGGCGATACCGACGCCCCGCGCGACCTGCCCGGCGAGCAGCAGCGGCATCCCGCGGGCGACGACGGTCACCCCGAAGTAGACGACGAACGCCACCATCCCGGCGATGATGAGCGCCCGCTGGCCGACCCGCGGCGGCAGTGCTGCGAGGGCGAGTGCCGCGACGACCTCGACCGCGGCGCAAACGCTGAACAGCACGCCCACCGAGGAGTCGGGTTGGTGCAGTGCCCGGCTGACGAAGAGCGGCAGTGCCACGGACCCGGCGTACATCGCGGTGAAGAAGGCGGCGACCGCGGCGACCAGCAGGGCCAGGGGGAGGCGGCCCATGGGTGCGGACGGCGCCTCCTGCGTGGACGGCGGTTCGTCGCGGTCCGCGTTCGCCGCGGGGGTGCTCGGCCGTGGCACGGTCAGCGTCAGGGCCGCCGTGAGGAGCAGGGTCGTGGCCGCCGCGAGGAGCAGCGCCGGATACCCCGACCTGGCCAGCACGGCCGCGCCGAGCAGGGGCCCGATCGCCCACGCGAGCGACCACTGGGATCGCAGCAGCGGAACGGAACGGCGCCCAGCGGCGCCATCACCCAGCACGACGTGGGCGAGGGAGAAGAGCTGCGGGAACGCTGCGCTGAGCGGCCCCATCAGCATCAGGGCCACGACGACCAGGACGACGAACGAGCGGCTGACCGCCATCACGCACAGGCCGAGCGCCCCGACTACGGCGACGAGCGCTGCGTAGCGCCGCGTGGGACGTCGATCGAAACGGCGGCCGAGGAGCGGGCTCACGAGGATCCCGCCGACTGCTGGTGCGGACGCGAACACGCCGACCTGAACGGGACCCAGGCCGACCTCGTCGGCGGCGAACAGCACGGCGTAGGAACCGACCATCGAGTCTGCGATCCCGAGAAGGAGAACGGCCCCCGCCAGCGAGGCGAAGGCCGGGGACGATCGTGGCGCGCGGGTCACCGTCCCAGGCTGGCACCAGCGCCGGTCACTGCACGCGCATTTATGGGCGTGCGGTCACGTGCAGGCGCCGACGCCCCACCTGCACCGTGTGCAGTCGTCGTGCTGAGGCCGGCGTTGGAGGATGCCGAAACGTTCGGCGAGGGTGGCGGCCTGGACCCGCCCCGGGACATCGGCCTCCCATCCGCGGTCAAGGCGATTTCGAACTGCGCGATCAACGTGGACGCCGCGGGCACGGCCTCGTTCGCGCCGCGACCAACGTGCCTCTTCGTCGCCCTAAGGAGACCACTCCGAAATCTAAGGCGGCGAAGGCGAAGAACAGGGCGTTCATGCCCATGTGCCCCTCCCCGGGCGGGGCCAGAGTCGATGCAACCGAACACCGCGACTCTTTCAGGAGAAGATCCACATGTCACACCACATCGTGTCCCGCACCTTCGCCGCCACCGCCGCAGCCGGGATCGTGTCCCTGGCGCTGGCCCTTCCGGCAAGCGCGATGCCACTCCCCGATCCCGGCCCGGAGTCCGCGCCGAACACCGCCGCGGCTTATCTACCGCCGGATTCCCAAGGTGGCTTCCCGATCATCCCGGTCGGGGTCAGCCTCCTGGCCGGCGTCGGAATCGGTGCGGCCGCCGTCACCGCGCGAACTGCCCGACGACAGGCGCACGAGCCCGCATCGCCTGACGTTCACGGCCGCAGGAGTGTGAAATGGTGTCGCGCCGCCGACTCCATCAACTCGTGCCCGGAGGTCGCCAAGCGCCGGTCAGCAGATTTTGCTCGTCTCGCACGTGTGACCTCCGGGAGCCGGACCGGTGGTTCGGCGTCCATCTGTGCGACCCCCAACGCGCATCGACCGGTTTCTCTCTCCACCCCAGCCCGTCGACATGAGCATGATCGGCGGCGAAGCGAACGTCCACCTCGGGGCCCCTCGACAATGGCCGAGCGAGACTGGCTGGAACGCGGGTCCGCGGGCCCGCAGGAGCCGGAGGGAGACGGCCGTCCTGGTCGGCCCGTCGAGGAGGCTCGTCCCTGGCGCACCTGCGGATCCATCGGCGGCCGGGAATGGCCCCGGGTGAGCGGCGGTTGCTGCCCTCGTGCACGTGGAGATCTGGTCCGACGTCGTCTGCCCGTGGTGCTACATCGGCAAGCGCCGCTTCGAGCGCGCACTCGCCGCGTTCCCGCACCGGGACGACGTCGAGGTGGAGTGGCGCGCGTTCGAGCTCGACCCGGGCGCGCCGGATTTCGTGCCCGGCCGGCCACCGGTCGAGAACGTCGACCGGCTCGCCCAGAAGTACGGCGTCAGCCGCGCGAGGGCGCTCGAGATGACGCGGCACATGACCGGGGTCGCCGCGGGTGAGGGCCTCGAATACGACCTCGAGCACGCGGTCGCGGGTAACACCCGCACGCGCACCGCCTGCTGCACGCCGCTCTGCAGGAGGGCGGGCCGGCCCTGCAGGGCGCGGTGAAGGAGCGGTTCCTGCGGGGGTACTTCACCGAGCGGGTGGATGTCGCCGACCCCGAGGCCCTCGCCGCGGCTCGCTGCCGAGGCCGGGCTGCCCGAGAGCGAAGCGGGCCGCGTGGCGCACGGCGACGCCTACGCCGACGACGTGGACGCCGACATCGCCCAGGCGCACGCCTACGGCGCCAACGGCGTCCCGTTCTTCGTGGTCGACCGCCGCTACGGCATCGCCGGAGCCCAGCCGCTCGAGGTCTTCGCGCAGGCGCTCGCGCAGGCATGGGCCGACCGGACGCCGCTCACGATCACGGCGGCGTCCGATGACCAAGACACGACCTGCGGCCCCGACGGCTGCGCGATCTGAGCTTCCCGGACTCGTTGCTCAGCGCGGCTCGGTCACCAGCTGATTCCGGCCGCGACCGGCAGGTGGTCGCTGCTGGTGGCCGGCAGCACCCATGAGCTCGCCGGCTCCACGCCCCTGACCAGGATCTGGTCGATCCGCACCACCGGGAACGTCGCCGGCCAGCTGAAGCCGAAGCCGTTCCCGGCCGTGTCCTGGGCGGACCGCAGCTGCGAGGTGATGCCGGCGAAGGCGCGGTCGTCCATGGTGCCGTTCAGGTCGCCGAGCAGCACGACCCGCTCGATCCGCTCGGCGGCGATGGCCTTGCCGAGCGCCTCGGCGCCTCTGTCCCGCTGGGCCGTCTCGAAGCCCGCCCTGGGATTCACCCGTACGGATCCCAGGTGGGCCACGTACACCGCCAGCGGACCCTGCTCCGTGGTCACCGTGGTGCGCAGCGCGCGGGTCGAGGACATCTTGACGTCGACCGGAATGGTGTCCGCCAGTGGCCCGTAGTCCATCTCGATGTCGACCGGTCTGGTGTCCGACAGCGGCATGCGTGCTCCACAGCCCGATCGTGCCCTGCACCGTGTGGTACGGATACGCCGTTCGCCAGCGCCTTCTCGTAGGTGCCTCGGGCCTGCGTCGGTCAGCTCCACCAGGGCCAGCACGTCGGCGCCGCGAGGCGGCCAGGTCGCGGGCGGTGCCGGCTCGGGTCGGGGTTGCCGGCGCCGACGTTGTGGCTCGGCGACGGTCAGGTCGCTGCCCGGGTGGGACTTGTCGCTGAGCAGCCCGCCGAAGAGGTTCAGCCACACCATGACCGGCAGCAGCAGCGCGGCCACCGCGGAGGCGGAGCGGCGCCACAGCGCCGCGACCAGCAGCACCGGGATGAACAGGCCGAACCACGGCAGGAAGGTCTCCACCAGGCTGCCGACGTTCCCGATCCGGTTCGGGATCCTCGCGTGCAGCAGCAGGAGCCAGGCCCAGCAGCAGCGCCAGCCCCGCGACGACCAGGCCGCGCTGCCAGGGTTCCGGCCGGAAGCCGGTGCGCAGCGCGCGGCAGGGACGCCGGCCAGCGTCGGCACCCGGCAGCCGGTCACTGCCCGTGCGGTCCGGCCTCGTCTGCCTGAGTGTCCGGTCACCGCTGCATCCTCGGGTCCTGCGTGGGGTCGGCGTACATCGGCGGGCAGCCGTGCACGACGGCCCGCGGGCGCAGCTCGTAGTGCCAGGGTTCGTTGCGGTAGATCTGGCACAGCCCGTACTCGGCACCCTGTTCGGACAGCCACGCCGTCGCATCGGAGTGCCCGATGTCGACCGCGTCGCCCGACACGTGAGGTGACGGTCGCGGCGGTGGCGACCCAGCGGGCGGCCGCGGTCTGCGGAGCCGTACGTGGAGACCGCCTCGCGAAGCAGCTGATTCTGGTACGCCGGGGAACGCCAGCCGCTGTTGACGTAGAACGTGATGCCTGTCGTCGGCGGCGTCCGTCGCGGCTCGGCGCAGGGCCCTGAGCAGATCTGGATCGAGGTTGGCCACCGCCGGGATCGCGTCATCGAAGACCGTCACGCCGTCGGGGACGACACCGTCGGCCTCGCCGACAGCGGCAGGTGCTGCGGGCTGGGATGCGGGTCGGCGAGGGGCCGACGGAAGACCTCAAGGGCGGTGCGGCGGAGGAGGGCTCCGAGGCGGATGCGGACACGGCGGACGAGGACTCTGCGGCCGGTGGCCGAGGCCGCGGTGATCACTGCCATGACGACGACCAGAGCCGACGAGGAGGAGTCTAGCGGATCCGGTGGGCGTTGTCCGTGCTGATGACGGTGTTCGAGTCATGCCGCCAGTCAAGGCAGCGTGGTGTTGCCGGCGCGTATGCGGTTTTCGATACGCCGACGATATGCGCCGGCTCGTAGCATCGAGAGCATGCGTGTGTTGGTCGTCGAGGACGAGCCCTATCATGGCGGAAGCCATCCGCGATGGGCTACGCCTGGAGGCGATCGCGGCCGACATCGCCGGGGACGGCGACACCGCTCTGGAGCTGCTGAGCATCAACGCCTACGACATCGCCGTTCTCGACCGCGACATCCCGGGGCCGTCCGGTGACGAGATCGCCGAGCGCATCGTCGCCTCCGGCAGCGGCATGCCGATCCTCATGCTCACCGCCGCCGACCGGCTCGACGACAAGGCCTCCGGGTTCGAGCTCGGCGCCGACGACTACCTCACCAAGCCGTTCGAACTCCGGGAACTCGTGCTCCGGCTCAGGGCGCTCGACCGCAGGCGCGCGCACAACAGGCCGCCCGTTCGGGAGATCGCAGGTCTGCGGCTGGATCCGTTCCGCCGCGAGGTCTACCGCGACGGCCGCTACGTCGCGCTCACCCGCAAGCAGTTCGCGGTGCTCGAAGTCCTCGTGACGGCCGAAGGCGGAGTCGTCAGCGCCGAAGAGCTCTGCAACGGGCGTGGGACGAGAACGCCGACCCGTTCACCAACGCCGTGCGCATCACGGTCTCGGCACTGCGCAAGCGGCTCGGCGAACCCTGGCTCATCGCCACCGTGGCCGGCGTCGGGTACCGCATCATCACGCCGGCCGGACACCGGACGTGAGGCAGGGAATCATGGATAGAGCGCCGCGGCTTGAGTGTTCGCCTCAAGCTCACCCTAGCTACGCCGGATTCCTCCTGCTCGCAGGCGCCTCGCTACTCGCCCTGTGGGCGATACTCCTGCAGTACTTCCCCCACAACGCTCTCGTCAGCTACACGAGTCCGGCATCGGCGGTGCGTTCGCTCCAGGTCGTTCCCCCATCCAGCGCGACTTCGGCGAGCTGGCCGTCGCGGTGCTGGCGTTCCTGCTGGTGTTCGGTCTCGCGGGAGGCTGGATCCTTGCCGGCCGGATGCTCGCTCCCCTGACGCGCATCACCGATGCCACACGGCGGCCGACGACCGGCTCGCTCTCGCACCGAATCCACATGGAAGGCCGCAGCGACGAGTTCCGCGAACTCGCCGACACCTTCGACACCATGCTCGCGCGACTCGAAGCACAGGTCGCCGAGCAGCAGAGATTCGCAGCCAACGCCTCTCACGAGCTCCGCACCCCGCTGGCGATCACGCAGACACTCCTCGAGGTGGCCCGCAACGACCCGGACCACGACATCGGCGAACTCGTCGACCGCCTCAAGGCCGTCAACACCCGGGCGATCGACCTCACTGGAGCGCTGCTCCTGCTCAGCCGCGCCGACCAGCGGTCCTTCGCCCGAGAACACGTCGACCTGTCCCTCATAGCCGAAGAAGCCGCCGAAACGCTGCTCCCCCTCGCCGAGAAGCGCGGCGTCACCATCGAGACCTCCGGCGAAATGGCCCCCACCATCGGCTCGCACGCGCTCCTGCTGCAGCTGGGTACGAACCTCGTGCACAACGCGACCGTCCACAATCTGCCAGCAGGGGCAGCGTGTGGGTCACGACCAGCGCCCACCGCCGACAGTGTCGTGCTGAGTGTCGAGAACACCGGCGACAAGCTCACGGCAGAGTCGGTTGCCACACTCGTCGAGCCCTTTCTTCGCGGCGCTAGACGCGTCCGCACCGACCATGCCGGGGGTCGGCCTCGGCCTGGCGATCGTCAAGAGCATCACGCCAGGCGCACGAACGGAACACCTCACCCTCACCCCCCGCGACGCCGGCGGCTACGCGTCACGGTGCGACTACCCGCTGAGGGCGCGGGACGTGACCTGGTTCCGGTTTCCGCTGCTCCCATCGTGTCCGCTGAGCCACGAGAGCGGATCGAGTCCGATGCGAGGCCTGACGTTCCTCTGGGGCTTCGCCACCCTGGCTTCGCGCCGGACGTGTCGGGGCTCGACACCCGTCGCCGTGCGGCTGGCCCTCTCCGCAGCGCGCCGCCGTCGTGCCCACGATGGAGCGGGAAGGGGTCGCGCGACGTGGCTGTGGTGCGAGTGCTGGTGGTCGACGACGTGGCGGCTACCGCGGCGCCATGGTGGCCGTCGTCGCCGAGACGCCGGGATTCGAGGTCGTCGGCGAGGCGTCGTCCGGGGAAGACGCCCTGATCGTCGCGACGCAGTCGCTCCCGGACCTCGTGCTCATGGACGTGCACCTGCCCGGCATCGATGGGGTGGAGGCCACGCGACGGCTGCTGCTCGGTGCCCGCCCTCCGACGGTCGTGCTGCTCTCGACCTATGACGACGAAGCGGGACGACAATTCGTCGCCGAGTGCGGTGCGACGGCCTAGCTGGACAAGGCGGTATTCGACCCTGACCACTTGGGCAGGCATGGTTCGCCTCCCGCGGCTGATCATGGAGCCCGCCGTCGACCTTGCTCTCAGAGCACACCTGGTCGCGCGGGCGCGCGCACGTCGATGACGGCGCGGCCACCGTCCTCGGCGATCGACACCGAGCCCCCCGCCGCCTCGATACGGTCCCGCATCTCGTCGACCGGCAGGCCGCCGCGATCGGTACCGCTCACGCTCAGCTGCGCTGGTCCGCCCGGGCATCCAGCACGACCACCACCGGTTCGCCGAGGTCGTGTATCGCTTCGACGGCGCAGAAGTAGGCGGCGGCCTCGACGCTGGGGTCGAAACGCCGATCCGTGGCCACGTCGGTGACGACCAGGCGACGGGCGCTGCCGGTCCGGGCGAGCAGCGATGTGAGTGCCATGGGAAGTCCGGAGCGGGACGAGCCGGCGGGGGAGACCCCGCGGGTGATCTCGCGTAGCGCCTCCCAGCGCCGTGTTCAGCGACACGACCCAGCGGCTCGAGCGAGGATTCGATCGGGCGAGTCGTGCCGGGTCGAGCGAAGGAACAGGGCTCCACGCAGCTTTCTCCGGGATCGGCTCGAGGTGCAGCAGGAAAAACCCCTCACATCGATCGCCCGTTCGAGGCGGGCTCCGTTCCGCGTCCGCCGCGGTGATAGCCGCCGGCGGGAACAGCGAGCTCGTCCGTGCGACGGCCCAACCATTCAACCTTCCCGGTCAGCTCTGCGGATTCGAACCAGGCGCTGCGGGAAGGCCGATGCCCGGCCTCGGTCGGACAGGTCGGCCAGCAGGCGGCGCTCGCGGAACGCGGAGCGGGTCCCGCCCGGGGCGGCATCTCGACCGTGATGGTCCGAGGCGCCCCCGCCGTCGACGACCGCGCTCGGCTCCCGCGCCCCAGGTCCGCCGGCGTACCGTCCGTGGCCGGCCAAACGGCCCCTATCGTTCGGGCCCCGGGGCGCCGCGCGAGCACGATCACGCGACCGCGGCGACCGCCTGCCCCCCGCCTCTGCCACCGCGGGAGCAGGTCGGCGGGAACGGCTGCTCTGGCGACGCGGCGGTTGAAATCGGGCAGGGCCTCGTAGGCGCGGCCGCCGCGCCGAAGGAGAGCCGTCGGCGGCCCTGACGACACCCCGCCGGATCGGCTCGAAGGCGAGGGCGACAGGGCGGCTCGCGAGGCAGCGAGGGCCAGAAGCCGGTCGTCCCTGACCACCACCCCCCGCGACCACGACAACGACCACGATAGCCGAACCGCGACGAGGCCGGTGGCACGGCGCGCAGCAGAGGGCGACGGCCGACGATCAGGTCGACTCGAGCGAGCGCGGTGCCGCAGGACCGCGACAGCGACGCCAGACGGCACGGCCAGCTGGGCCGGCTTCAGCGGCAGGCCGGCGAACGAGAGGTCAGTGAAGATCGTGGAACTCGATCAAGGACACCACACAGG
>CAWBAJ010000026.1:0-36813 GCA_963786765.1 uncultured Actinomycetota bacterium
CGGCAGAGCCGGCTCCGCGGCCCGCGCCGCGCGTCTCCGGCGCTCCGGTTCCCGGTGCGAGCCTCGAAGCGGCGACCGTCGCCGCTGCGTACGCCTCCGGCCCGAACGCGGGCGCGGGCACCACCGGGGACAGCGACAGCACGGGCAGCGAGCGGGACCGCCGGCAGGGGAACGGCACCGGGGCGGTGAGCGCTGCCGGCCAGTCCTCCCCCGTGCCGGGAACGCCCCCCAGCGGGCCCGCCGCTCCGGCAGCAGCCGGGGGCAACGTGGACCCGGCCGGGAACGCCGGCACCACGAGCCCTGCCGGCGCGCCCGTGCCCGACCAGGTGCTCCAGCACCTCACGTCGGTGCGCGCGCTGCGCGAGGGTGGGCACCGCACGGTCCTGCGGCTCGATCCCGAGCATCTCGGTGAGGTCACCCTCACCGTCGACGTCCGGGGGGCTCGGTCCGGCTCGCCGTCAGCGGGGGCGCCGAGGCCGTGGGCGCCGTCCACGCGGGCCTCGCGCACCTGCGCTCGAGCCTGGCCGAATCCGGCCTCGTCCTGGACGACGTGGCGCTGCGGCCCGACGCCGCCGCCGCGGGCACGGGGACCGGCTCGGACTCCCGCGACCCGAACGCCCGGCCGTTCACGACGTCGGACGGCACGGCCTCGGGCGGTCCCGGCCGCGAGGGCCGGACGCCCGGGGGCGACGGCCGCGGTGCCGGCGACTCCCGCGGCCGGAACGCCGAACGGGTGCCCGGACCCGGCGCGCGTCCCCGCCCCGCGGCCCGCTCCCCGGGCCCGTCCGGCAGGCGTCCCCGGCCGGCTCGACGTCCGCGTCTGACCACCACCACCCACCGAAGGAGTGCCATGACGGGCATGAACGTGACTGGCGCCGGCTCGACCGGCGCGACGACGGGCACCGGGACCACCGGCACCTCGTCCTCCACCCCCGCGCCGTCGCAGGACTTCGACAAGGACACCTTCCTCAAGCTGCTGGTGGCGCAGCTGAAGTACCAGGACCCGTCGAACCCGGCCGACGCGACCCAGTTCATGTCGCAGACGGCCCAGTTCACGATGGTCGAGAAGCTCGACGCCCTGTCGACGCTCGACCAGCAGGTCCTCGACGCGAGCCGGATGCAGTCCGCCGCGTCGCTGATCGGCCGGCAGGTGACCTACAAGGACTACTCCGGCACTCCCCGGACCGGCACCGTCACCGGCACGACCTTCGGCTCGCAGAACCCGACGCTCACCATCGACGGGAGCCAGGTTGCCCTGGACGCCGTCACCGGCGTCGGGACCACGGCCCCGCCGAGCACGAGCTCGTCCGGTTCCTCCGGCTCCGCCTGACCGGGCACGACGAGCCGCCCTGACCGCACCACCCGCTCCACCCCGCGCGCACGACGCGAGCGGACCCTCCGGCACGGACGCCGACCACCTCTCCTCGCAGGAGGAATCGTGCTCCGCTCGCTCTTCTCCGGCATCACCGGACTCCGCCAGCACCAGACGCTCATGGACGTCGTGGGCAACAACATCGCCAACGTCAACACCACCGGCTACAAGGCCAGCTCGGTCGGTGTTCGAGGACACTCTCAGCCAGATGATCCACGCGGCCGCCGGGCCGAACGCCGGCGTCGGCGGCGTCAACCCCGCGCAGGTGGGCCTGGGCGTCCAGCTCGGCGCGATCAACACGAACTTCTCCCAGGGCTCGGCGCAGAACACCGGCCGCCCCACCGACCTCATGATTCAGGGCGACGGGTTCTTCGTGCTCAAGAACGGGAACACGGAGCAGTACACCCGGGCCGGGGCGTTCAACTTCGACACGACCGGGATGCTCGTGAACCCGGAGGGCATGCGGGTGCAGGGCTGGGCCGGGGCCGGCGGCGTCGTCAACACCAACGTCGCCCCGACCGACATCCAGCTCCCGTCCGGGACGATCATCCCGCCGAAGGCCTCCAGCAGCGTCGTCGTCGCCGGGAACATCCAGCCCAACAGCGACCCCACGACGGACATCCTCACGCTCGGCCAGACCGTCTACGACGCCGCGGGCGGCGCGCACCCGCTCACGATCACCCTGACCGGTGACGGCGCGGGGAACTACACCGTCACCGTCGCGGACGCGAACGACCCCGGTGGCACCTTCAGCGACCCCGGCGCCAGCCTCGCCTTCGACCCCACCACGGGCCAGCTCACCGCCACGCCGGTCACCGACGACGTCGTCCTGCCCGACGGAACGACCACCGTCTCGATCGACTTCAGCTCGATGACCTGGTTCGGCGGTCCGAAGTCGGCCAACGTCAAGAGCGCGGACGGGTACCCGGCGGGCAGCCTGCAGGGCTTCCAGATCAGCGGCGACGGCTCGGTCACGGGCTCGTTCAGCAACGGCCAGAAGCTGCTCATGGCGAAGGTCGCCCTGGCCGGGTTCAACAACCCGATGGGTCTGGAGAAGGCCGGCAACAGCACGTACCGCTCGACGACGAACTCGGGCAACCCGCAGATCAACGTCCCCGGCAGCGGGAGCGTGGGCACCCTGCTCGGCGGGGCGGTCGAGATGAGCAACGTCGACCTGGCCAGCGAGTTCACCAACCTGATCATCGCCCAGCGCGGGTTCCAGGCGAACTCGCGCGTGATCACGACGTCCGACCAGATGCTGCAGGACCTGGTGGACATCAAGCGGTAACGCCCGCGCCCCTCCCCCTGGTGATCATGCAAACCAGAACGATCACGTAACCGCATGGTGATGAGATCACTCTGGTTTGCATGATCACGGGGAAAGGGGCGGAAACCCGGGCGGCCCAGTCCGCACCCGTTCGGCGGCACCGGCGCCCCTCAACAGGGTGGCGCCGGTGCCGACCAGTCCTGCGACAGCCAGGGACCGGCTGCCCGCACCTCTTCCCAAGGACGGACCGAGACGTGATCATCCTCACCCGACTGGGCGGTCACCAGGTGGCCGTGAACCCCGACCTCATCGAGCGCGCCGAGCCCACCCCGGACACCGTCCTCACGATGTTCGACGGGCACAAGATCGTCGTCGCCGAGTCGGTGGACGAGGTGGTCAGCGCCGTCCGGTCCTGGCGCGCCTCGGTGGCGGCCGAGGCGTTCGGGCTGACCCACGTTCTGGCGGACGCCGCGGGCGACGGGGCCGCGAGCATCGCGGCGGACAGGTCGGCGCGGGTCGCGTCGGAGCTGGTCGGGGACGACCTCGCCGCCCACGCCGCGCTCGGCTCGAGCCTGGCGCGGGTGCTGCGCCTGCCCCTGTCCGACAGGGACGGGGAGGACTGACGCGTGGATCCCGCAACCATCGTCGGGGTCGTCCTCGGGTTCGTCGCCGTCTTCGGCACGCAGATCCTCGAGGGCGGAAGCCCCATGTCCATCCTGCTGATCCCGCCGCTGTTCCTGATCTTCGTGGGTTCGGCGGGCGCCTCCCTGGCCTCCAACACGATGCCGGGGATGATGGGCGGCATCAAGTGGCTCGTGTACGCGATGACGGCCAAGAAGTCCGACCCCGAGGCCGTCGTCGAGCCCCTGGTGAAGCTCGCGGAGCGGGCGCGACGTGAGGGCCTGCTCGCCCTCGAGTCCGAGATGGAGAAGATCGACGACCCCTTCCTGAAGAAGGGGCTGCAGATGGCGGTCGACGGGACCGACCCCGACGACCTCTACGAGATCCTCTCCGCCGAGGTCAAGGCCAAGAAGGCGTCGGCCAAGGTGGGCGCCAGCTTCTGGACGGACGCCGGCGGCTACGCCCCCACCATCGGCATCATCGGTACCGTCGTCGGGCTCGTCCACGTCCTCGAGAACCTGTCGGACCCCAGCAAGCTCGGCCACCTGATCGCCGGCGCGTTCGTCGCGACGCTGTGGGGCGTCATGTCCGCGAACATCATGTTCCTGCCCTTCGGCAAGCGGATCACGGCCGTCGCGGGCAACGAGGCCGGGCGGATGGAGCTCGTCATCGAGGGCGTCCTCGCCATCCAGGCCGGTGCGAACCCGCGGGTCGTGGCGACCAAGCTCCGCTCGAAGATGCAGGCCCCCGGCCCGGCGGCGGCCAAGGACGCGGCGTGAGCGCGCCTCGCCGGGGCCACGGCCGTCGCGGCGGCCACGACGAGGAGCACGAGGAGCACGAGAACCACGAGCGCTGGCTCGTCAGCTACGCCGACATGATGACGCTGCTGATGGTGCTGTTCATCGTCATGTTCGCGATCAGCTCGATCAACCAGGGCAAGTTCGACCAGCTCAAGCAGGGCCTGCACAACGGGTTCGGTACGCCGCAGACGATGATGGCGGGCGGCAACAACATGCTGGACTCAGGCGGCGGCGTGGCCCCGGACGACCCCCAGATCGCCTCGGTCGCCTCGGGCGGTGCCGGCGGTGTGACGGTGAACTCGGCGAAGGGAGTGGCCCCGGAGCAGGTGGCCGGGCTGGTCAAGGCGACCGAGCAGGCCCAGGTGCGCCAGGAGGTCGAGAACCTCAAGAAGGCCGAGGCGGCACTCAAGGCCGCCCTGGCGAAGGCGGGCATCCCGAACGGCGCCACCTTCCGGTTCGACGAGCGCGGCCTGGTCGTCACGATCGCCACCGACAAGGTGCTGTTCCAGAGCGGCAGCGCGACGTTGCGCCGGCAGGGGCGGCGCATCCTCGACACGATCGAGCCGACCCTGGCGAAGCTGCCGAACCGGATCAGCGTCGACGGCCACACCAATTCCGTGCCCATCGCGACCGACCGGTACCCGTCGAACTGGGAGCTGTCGACCGACCGCGCTGCCGGCGTCCTGCGGTACCTCGGCCGGCCGGGCGGCATCCCGGTCGAGCCGGATGTCGGCCGCCGGCTACGCCGACACCCGCCCGCTGCGGCCGGCGTCCGACCCCCGCGCCCTGGTCGTGAACCGGCGCGTCGAGATCGTCGTCCTCGCGGCCGTCGACGACAGCCTGGGCCGGGCCGTCGCCCGGCTCGGGCAGGAGCAGGAGAGCGGGCCGCGCACGGCCGCGGGCACCTCGGGGAGCGGGCGTGGCTGACAAGCCGCGCACCGCCCGCACCACGACGACCGAGGAGAAGGAACCCATGGCCACCACGACCGCAGCCCCGCCCGCGACGGACGAGGCCGGCCAGGCCAAGGGCGGCGGCCGCAAGAAGATGATCATGATCGCCCTCGTCGGCCGTGTCGCCGCCGCTGCCGTCTATCTGCTGGTGCTGAAGCCCAAGGACGCCGCCGCCGGCCGCGCCGCCGAAGCCCAAGCCGGGCGCCGTGGTCAAGCTCGACCCGATCACCATCAACCTCGCGGCGGGTCACTTCCTCAAGCTGGGGCTGTCGCTGCAGGCGAGCGCGGACGCCGGCGAGGACGTGTCCGGCGCGAAGGCCCTGGACGCGGCGATCGACCTGTTCAGCGGCCGCACCGTCGAGAGCCTGGCGAAGAGCGACGGCCGCGAGAAGGCCAAGGCGGCACTGATCAAGGAAGTCGCCGAACGCTACGAGAACAAGGTCTACGACATCTACTTCACGGACTTCGTCATGCAGTGACGGCACGGTCGAGCCCTCAGGGGCTCGGAAGGGTCGGAGGAGGCGTACGCCCGCCGCTCAAGCTGAGGCGCCCAGCGGACGAAGACTGCGGCGTGGGTTGGTCCGATCAGGCGAGCGCCTCCGCGCGTCGCCGCCGCGGTGAGCCGCGCAGCTACGACTTCCGGCGCCCGGTCCGGCTCGCCCGCGACCAGGCGCACCTGCTGCGTGTCGCGATGCAGACGTTCGGCCGCCAGTCGTCGACCGTCCTCACGACGAGCCTGCGGGTCGTCTCGACCGTCGGCGCGCCCGCCATCGAGGAGTTCAGCTACGACGAGTACCTGACCGGCCTGCCCGAGCAGGCGGTCTGCGCCGTTCTCGCGCTCGAGCCGTGGGCCGGCCACTCCCTGCTGACGTTCGACACGCCCACCCTGCTCACCATGATCGACCACCTGATGGGCGGGCCGGGCACCGGGGAGCAGCCCGACCGCCCGCTCACCGACATCGAGCAGGCCGTGGTGCACCAGCTCCTCGACCGCATGCTGCGCGAGCTGTCGTACGCGCTGGCACCGTTCGGCACGGTCACCCCGCAGGTGCAGGGCCTGGAGTCGAACCCCGGCTTCGTGCAGGCCGCCGCACCGACCGATCCCGTCGTCGTGGCCCGGATGGAGCTCACCATCGGCGAGCGGGTCAGCCCCTTCTCGCTGTGCATCCCCTACGCCAGCCTGGAGCCCGTCCTCGAACGCCTCAGCCGCGCGAAGGACGACCAGGCCCGCGCGGTGGCGCGACGGCAGGCCGCCGAGCGCACCCAGCAGCGCCTGTCGGACGTCGAGGTCGACGTCTCGGTCCGGTTCCGGCCGCTGCGGCTGGCGTCCTCGCGGATCGCGAGCCTCGCCGTGGGGGACATCGTCCCGCTCGACCACCGGACCACGACCCCGCTCGCCGTCACGTCCGCCTCGACCACGTTCGCGAGGGCTGTCCCCGGCACGTCCGGGTCGAAACTCGCGGTCCTCATCGTCCCGAGCACGTGACCCACCGACCGACCCGCCGACCGACCCGCCGACCCACCCGCCGACCGTGCAAGGAGATGAGATGACGTTCTCCGCCTCTTCGCTCACGCCCGAGGCCGGTGCCGGCACCGACACGTGGCGCCGCATCGCCGAGCGTGTCGTGGACGCCGTGGGCCAGGCCGCCGCGCAGATCCCCAGTGCCGAGCCGCTGCAGCTGCAGCCCCCGGTGCAGGACGCCGCCGGCGTCGCGATGCCCACCGGCACCGCGATCACCGCGTACCTGAGCGGGGGTGTCGAGGGCAAGCTGCTGCTGGTCGTGGCTGCCGAGCTCGTCGAGGCCCTCGCGGGCACGCCGTTCGGCGCCGTCGAGCCCGCGGCCGCCCTCCGGCCCGCGCTGGAGACGCTCGCGGCCGCGCTCGGCGGCCGCCTCGACGGCTCCGCCACCGCGATCGCCGTGGAGGACTGCGTCGACGTCCTCGCGGGCGGCACCGTGGTGCTCGTTCCGCTCGTCGCCGATGCCACGGCCGGCACGGCAACCGGCGTGCACGCCGTCGTCGGCGTGTCGGTGGTGGCCGGAGTCGGCCCCGGACGCGGGGGCGCTGGCCGGCGGCGCGGCCAGCCTGGGGGATCGACATGCTCCGCGACGTCGAGATGGAGGTGACCTGCGAGCTCGGCCGGACCCGGATGACAGTCCGGCAGCTGCTCGCGCTCGCCCCCGGTGACGTCGTCGAGCTCGACCGGCTGGCCGGCTCCCCCGCTGACCTGCTCGTCAACGGCACGCTGCTCGCCCGCGGCGAGGTGGTCGTCGTCGACGAGGCCTTCGGCCTGCGGATCACGGAGATCGTCACCCGGGACGACCGGTGAGCGCGCAATGAGCTCCGCCGACGACCTCGCCGTCCTGGCCCGCGTGACGGCGTCGCTGGTCGTCGTCGTCGCGCTGGCCGTGCTCGCCGCGCGGTTCGCCCGCAAGGCGGGCGTGCGCGGTGGGGGCGCCGGCCTGCGGGTCGTGGAGCGGACGGGCCTGTCCCGGGAGGCATCCGTGGCGGTCGTCGAGGTCGGCGGGCGCGGACTCGTCGTCGGGATCACCGCCCAGGGCGTGTCACTGCTCACCGAGCTCACTGCCGCCGAGCTGGCCGCGGCGACGTCCCTGGCGGGATCGACCGGCGGGGACGTCCTCGAGGGCGCCGTCGATCAGGCCGAGCTGTCACGGCGGATCGTCGTCCGTCCCGAGGCCCCGCCCTGGGGCACCCGACCGGACCGGACCCTGCCGGCCGCGGGCCGGAGCCGGCAGACCGCTCTGCGGGGCACGGGCTCCATCCTGGACCCGCGCACCTGGAGCCAGGCTGTCGAGGCGCTGCGCGACCTGACGGCGCGGCGCCGGTGAGGCGCCGGACGCGCCGGTGCGCGGCGCTCGCGCTCCTGGCGGGGGTCGCCCTGCTGCCGGCCACGGCGAGCGCGGCGGACGCGGCCCCCCGGCCCGCCGTCGCACCGGGGACCGTGGCGTCGTCGCGCTGTCGTCCGCGCGCGTCGTCCGTGCCGTCGTCCGTGCTGCCGTCCGTGCTGTCGTCCGTGCCGGCCGGCGCACCGGCAGCCGGGGAGCCCAGCGGGCCGAGCGCACCCAAGGGGCCTGCCGCCAAGGCGGGCAGCGACTCGACCGTCAGCCTGAGCGTGCCGGGGCAGCCGAGCCAGGTCGTCCAGATCATCCTGCTGGTCACCGTGCTCGGCGTGGCGCCGGCCGTGCTGCTCATGTGCACCGCGTTCACGAAGATCGTCGTCGTCCTGTCGCTGGTGCGCAGCGCCATCGGCACCCAGAGCGTGCCGCCCAACCAGGTGCTCGTCGGGCTGGCACTGTTCCTGTCGCTGTTCGTGATGGGACCCACGTTCGACGCGATGCAGTCACAGGGGGTCGGCCCCTACACGAAGGGCACGAAGACGATCGAGCAGGCCTACACCGACGGGGTGAAGCCGCTGCGGGCGTTCATGCTCGCGCACACCCGGTCGGAGGAGATCGCCCTCATGACCAAGGCGTCCGGGGACGCCGCGCCGAAGACCAAGGACGACGTGGACCTGCGCACCCTGGTGCCCGCCTTCGTGCTCAGCGAGCTGCGCGCCGCGTTCATCATCGGCTTCGTCGTCTTCGTGCCGTTCCTCGTCGTCGACATCGTCGTCAGCGCCGTGCTGATGAGCCTCGGCATGGTGATGCTCCCCCCGTCGCTGATCTCGCTGCCGTTCAAGCTCCTGCTCTTCGTGCTCGTCGACGGCTGGTCGCTCGTCGTCACCACTCTGCTAGGGAGCTACCGATGAACGACAAGGTCGTCCAGATCGTCGCCGAGGCGCTGATCACCGCCACGAAGATCGCGGGGCCGGTGCTCGTCGGCACTCTCGTGATCGGGCTGGTGCTGTCGATCGTCCAGTCGGCGACGCAGATACAGGAACAGACGCTGACGTTCCTGCCGAAGCTCTTCGTCGCCGCGCTCGTGCTCGTGCTCACGGGCGCCTGGGCGCTGCGCACGCTCGAGGGCTTCACCCAGGACCTCTTCACCCTCGTCCCGTCCCTGATCAACTCGTGAGGACGAGGCGGGGATGACCGGGCTCCAGCTCGCCGCGGGCGAGCAGCTCGTCGCGGCGTTCGTGCTCGCCCTGGCGCGCACCGGCGCGTTCGTCCTCATCACGCCGCCGTTCAACACCCGGGCGGTGCCGTCGCAGGCGCGGGTCGCCCTCGCCCTCGCTCTCGCCCTGCCGCTCACGGCGCCGCTGGAGTCCACGGCGCCGCAGCTGTCCTCCTGGGAGCTCGTGCTGCGGCTCGTCGTGCAGGTCGTCACGGGGCTCGCGCTCGGGTTCTTCGTCCTGATCGCCGTCTCCGCGATCCAGTCGGCCGGGGACCTCATCGACATCGTCGGCGGCTTCAACTCCTCCCTCGCGCTCGACCCGCTGATGCTCACGCAGACCTCGGTCTTCGGCCGGCTGCACCAGTTCATCGCCGTCACCGTGCTCTTCGCGGCCGACGGCCACCTCATGGTGATCCACGGGCTGTCCCGCAGCCTGCAGGCGATGCCCGACCCCGCGATCTCATGGGACGCCTTCGGGAAGGCCCTGCTCGGCGACGTCACCGGCCTGCTCGCCTCCGCGCTGCAGATCGCGGCGCCGATCCTCGCGGCGATGCTGGTGGCCGACGTGTCGCTCGGCTTGCTGACCCGCGCGGCACCGGCGCTGAACGCGTTCGCCCTCGCGTTCCCGATCAAGATCCTCTTCACGCTGCTGCTCGTGGGGCTGGTCGTCGTCCGGCTGCCGGAGGCCACCCACGACCTCGTCCAGCACGCGACCCTGGTGATCCTGAACCTGTCCGGCGCGGGCTGACGGCGGCGCCATGGCTCAGGACGGCAAGACCGAGAAGCCCACCGCGCGGCGGCTGCGGGACGCCCGCAAGGAGGGGCAGTTCGCGCGCACCCCGGACGCCGCCACCTGGCTGGGCATCGCCGCCGGGGCGGCGCTCGTGCCGCACGGGCTCGGCGTGCTGCGCGACGAGGTCGGGCGGATGCTCGCGACCCTGCCGGACGTCGCCGCGGACCCCAGTCCCGCGCGCTGCCTCTCGGCCGTGTCGGGGTTGCCGTCGGCCGTGCTCACCGCCGCGGCACCCGTCGGGCTCGCGGCGGTCGCGGCCGCCGTTCTCGGCACGGCCGTGCAGGGCGTGCACCCGACGACGAAGACACTGCGCTTCAAGGCGTCGCGGCTCAGCCCGAAGCAGGGGCTCAAGCGGATGCTCGGCGTCCGGGCGGCGTGGGAGGCGCTGAAGGCGCTGCTCAAGGTCACGGTCATCGCCGTCGTGGTGCTGTCGCTGGCCCGCTCGCTGGTGCCCCAGCTGCTCGCCGGCGGGCCACTGCCCGTGCCCGTCACGCTCGGCGTCCTGGGGTCGGGCCTGCGGACGCTGATCTGGACCGTCACCGTCACGGGGCTTCTGCTCGCCCTCGGCGACTACGTCTTCCAGCGGCGCACGGTGATGAAGCAGCTGCGGATGACTCCCCGCGAGATCAAGGACGAGAACCGGCAGACCGAGGGCGACCCGATGGTCAAGGGCGCGATCCGGGCGAAGCAGATGGCGATGAGCCGTAACCGGATGCTCGCCGCCGTGGCCAACGCCGACGTCGTCCTCGTCAACCCGACCCACTACGCGGTCGCACTGCGGTACGAGGCCGGCCGGGGCGCCCCGCGCGTCGTGGCGAAGGGCACGGACGCGCTCGCCGCGAAGATCCGTGAGCGGGCACGGGAGCACCGCGTGCCGATCGTCGAGGACAAGCCGCTGGCGCGCCTGCTGCACCGGGTCTGTGAGGTGGACGACGAGGTTCCCGCCGAGCTGTACGCCGCGGTCGCGCGGATCCTCGCGTTCGTGTTCTCGCTGCGCCGCCCGGGCAGCGGGGTGCCGCGGCCGGGCCCGTCGGCGCTGCCGGAGATGCCGTCGCGCAACGCGCTGCGGGTGCGGCGCTCGCGGGAGCGGCGCGAGGGCCGGCGCGAGGTGCGCACCCAGCGCTCGCCCAGCTGAGCCGGCCCCGGCGCCGGGGCGATCGGAGGACCGGTCGTGACTGTCAGAGGCGCGGAGGGGGACCTTCGGTTTCGGGTGCATATGCGCTGCCCCGCGCACTGGGGCAGCGCATATGAAGGCAAACGGAACCCCCGCTCCCCGTCGCTCCCGGCGGAACGATCCGCCCCAGCAGGTGAAGGCACCCGGCGATGTCGGGCTCAGCGATGCGGGCTCAGCGATGCGGGCTCGGCGATGCGGGCTCAGCGACCTGGGGCCGCCCCCGACAGCTCGAGCTCGGCGGACGTGGCGGTAGGACCCGGCGGCAGGGCGAGGGGAGCCCTGGTCGGGCCTGCTGCAGCCCGCAGGCCGTCCTCGAGCCGACTCGCGAGAGCCAGGAGGAGGGCGACCGCAGGCAGCGCGATGAACGCGACGACGATCTGCATGACGGTGGTTCCTTCCGGGCGTGACCTGTCCGTGGTCGTTACCCCAAGGAGCAGCCGCCAGTCATCGCCCGGCCTGCGAAATCGGATCGTTACCGTCCGCATCCCGGCCGCGGGCGGCGAGGCATCTTCGCCACCTGCACCGCGGCGGGCCGGGCGGCGGCCCCGTTCGACCAGCGGTCAGTCCGCGACGGCGCGACGTCGGACCAGCCCCAGGGCCAGCACGAGCGCGATCCACGTGAGCCCGCCAGCCGACGGCCAGCGCCGGCCAGTCCCGGTCCTGCCACCACAGCAGGGGCAGCCCGACCGCCGGCACCACGAGTCGCAGCTGGCCGGCGACGCGCGGAGCCTCCACGGCGGGCCAGTCCTCGCTGGCGTTCGCGTCACCCCGGGTCACGATCCGCCCGGCGTCGTCGTACCGGACGACCCGGTGCAGGTAGAACCCGCTGCTGCGGCCGGGATCGCGGACGAGCACGATGTGTCCCGGCGGCAACGCCGCCTTGCCGACGGTCGCCGGCCCGATCAGGGCGACGTCCCCGGGGCGGATCGTCGGCATCATCGACCCCGTCAGCACGACCCGGGGCTGCCATCCGACGACCTGCGGCGCATGCGACCAGAAGAGCAGCGACGACGCCGCGGCGAGGTACCCGAGCGCGAGGAGCCGCACGGCGTAGACGGCGCCGCTCCAGCGCCCGGGCTGATTCACCCCCTGGTCGTCGGCGTCCGGGCCCACCCGCTTGACCGCTCAAGCCCACGCGAGCGGCTGCCGAGACGGGAGGGAAGCCACGGACGGCCTCGACGTGCCCGCGGACCCGCGGGCGCCCCTAACGAGGAGGTCGTCGATGGCGCCCAGTCGCATGGCGCGGCTCGCAGTACCCGTCATCGTCGTGCTCGTCGTGATCATGATGGTGGTGCCGCTGCCCGCGGCGGTGCTCGACGTCCTCATCGCCGGCAACATCGCGATGGCGCTGCTCGTCCTGCTGGTCGCGATGCAGGTGCGCAAGCCGCTGGAATTCGCCGTCTTCCCCACCCTCGTGCTCGTCGGCACGATCCTGCGGCTGGCCCTCAACGTCTCCAGCACCAGGCTGGTGCTCAGGGACGGCTACGCGGGCCACGTCATCGACGCGTTCGGCCACATCGTCATCGGCGGCTCGCTGGTCATCGGCCTCGTGGTCTTCGCGATCCTCGTCGTCATCCAGCTGACGGTCGTCACGAACGGCGCGGCCCGTGTCGCCGAGGTCGGCGCCCGGTTCACGCTCGACGCGATGCCCGGCAAGCAGATGGCCATCGACGCCGACCTCAACTCCGGGCTCATCGACGAGGACGAGGCCCGCCGCCGCCGCAAGGAGGTCGCCGCCGAGGCGGACTTCTACGGCGCCATGGACGGTGGCACCAAGTTCGTCAAGGGCGACGCCATGGCCGCGGTCATCATCACCGTGGTCAACCTCGTCGGCGGCTTCAGCGTCGGGATGCTGCAGAAGGGCATGTCCCCCGGCGACGCCATCAGCACCTACAGCCTCCTGAGCGTCGGCGACGGGCTGGTGTCGCAGATCCCGGCGCTGCTCATGTCGGTCGCGACCGGCGTCATCGTCACCCGCGCCACCAGCGACGGCGACGTCGGCAACGACCTGGTCGGCCAGCTCACCCGGCACCGCGAGGCGCTGCGGATCGGGGGCGGCGCGCTGCTCGCCCTGTGCATCGTGCCCGGCATGCCCAAGCTCCCCTTCGTGATCGCGGGCGGTCTGCTGCTGGTCGCCTCCACCCGCACCACCTCTTCGGCCGGGGCTCCGGACGCCGATCGCGCCGCCCCCGCCCTGGCCGGCGCCGCCCCCGAAGCCGAGCGCGACCCCGTCACCGAGTCCCTGCACGTGGACCCCCTGGAGCTGCTGCTCGCGGCAGACGTCGTCGACCTGGTCGACACCGCCCGCGGCGGCGACCTGCTCGACCGCGTCCGCGCCCTTCGGCGGAAGACCGCGCTCGACCTCGGCATCGTGCTGCCGCCGGTCCGTACCCGCGACGGCGGCACCCTCGCTCCCGGCGGCTACGAGATCCGGGTCGGCGGCGTGAGCGTGGCGACCGGCGAGGCGCCGTACGGTCACCTGCTGGCGATCGGCGACGCCCCCGAGGTGCTCCCGGGACGCCGGACCACCGAGCCCGTCTTCGGGCTGCCGGCGGTGTGGGTGCCGCTGGAGCACCGGGCCACCGCCGAGGCCGTCGGCGCCACCCTCGTCGAGCGTGCCGCCGTCGTCACCACCCACCTCGCCGAGATGGTGCGCCGGCACGCGAGCCGGCTGCTGTCCCTGGACGACGTCAAGCAGCTCCTCGACGTGCTCAAGGCAGAGCGCCCGACGGCGGTCGAGGAGGTCGTCCCGGCGCTGCTGCCGCTGTCCGGCGTCCAGAGGGTGTTGCAGGGCCTTCTCGACGAGCAGGTGTCGATCCGCGACCTCGGCCGCGTCCTCGAGGGCGTCGGCCAGCGCGCCCGCGTCACGACCGACCCCGACGCGCTGCTCGAAGCCGCACGCGCCTGCCTCGGCCCCGCGCTCACCGCGCCCTTCCAGAGGGACGGCGTCCTGCACGCCATCACCCTCGACCCGGCGCTCGAGAGCGACCTCGCGGAGGGGATGCGCGCGAGCGAGCAGGGCGTCGTCCTCGCCGTTGACCCCCTGCTCGCGAATCAGCTGGTCGGCCAGCTGTCCTCCGCGGTGACGGCTGCCGAGAACACGGGCGTGACACCCGTGCTGCTCGTCGCCGGACCGCTGCGCCTGCCGCTGCGGCGACTGCTGCGCGGCACGTTCCCCCAGCTCCCCGTCCTCGGGTTCGCCGAGACGGCGGGGTTGACCTCGATCGAGACCGTCGGACAGGTGAGCCGTGGCCACGACTTTGCTGCTCGAGGGTGACGACCTCGAGGCCCTCCTCGCGCGCGCACGCGCCGAGGGCGGCCCGCACGCGCGCATCGTCCGTGCCGAGAAGCTGCGGCACGGCGGCGTCATGGGCTTCTTCGCGAAGGAGAAGTTCGAGGTGGCCCTGGAGGTCCCCGACGAGTTCCGCACCCCCGCCCCGCAGGAGGACCCGATGAGCCAGCCCACACCCGCGCCCGCCGTCGTCGCGCCGGCCGGGGACGGCGCTCTCGACCGGTTCACCCGCCGACTCGCAGCGGCCGCGGAGGACCCCGAGGTTGCGGCCCGGGAGGGCATCCTCGGCCTGGCCCAGCGCGCGGACGCCGTCGAGCTCGCTGCCGCCCGTCCCGCGCAGCCGGCGGTGCCGGACGCCCTCGACCTCGCGCTGCGCAAGCTGCTCGAGCCGGAGCCCGCGAACTCCCTGGCGACCACCGCGCAGCCCTCCACCGCGCAGCCCTCCACCGCGCAGCCCTCCACCGCGCAAGCGTCGACGAGCCGGCCCGAGTTCACCGCGCTCCTCGACCAGCTGCTCGCCCCGACGCGCCCCGAGGCGCCTGCCGCCGTCGTGCCGGCGCCCCGAGCGGCCGGTCCGGCGCAGCAGCCGTCCGTGCCCCCCGCCTACCGCGAGGTCTCCCTGCCGCCGGCCGCCCAGTCCGTCCCGGACCCGTTCCCCGTCGCCCAGCCGGTCGAGCGGCAGACCCTCGGGCGGACCACGCGCCACGGCGAAGGGACCCCGAACCGCGACCGGCGCGAGGACCCCCAGCTGGCCGCCGACCGGTCCGCGCTGCGCGCCCTGGGCGTCCCGACGGCGTGGACCCGGCAGCTGCGGCCCGGTGACCGCTTCACCGCCGTCCTGCGCATGCTCGACCGCATGCCGGAGGTCGACATCGATCCGGCCACCCGCATCGTCGCCGTCGTCGGCCCGGCCTCCTCTGTGCTGCTGGAGGCCCACCGCACCGCTCTCGATCTGACCGTCGAGACCGCCGCCGGTCCGGTCCCGCGCACCGTCGTGCACGTGCCCGCGGCCGCCGGCGCGGAGCGCGCCGCAGCCCTGGCGGAGGCGCGCCTGATCGGCGACGTCGTCGTCGCCGTCGAGGCGGACGGCCAGGCGGCCGGTGCCGAGCGGGCCGTCGAGGCCCTGCAGGCGGTCGGCGCCGGCGCCGTCCTCGCCATCGTGCGAGCGGACGAAGGGCTCGAGCGCGCGCAGGCGTTCCTCGACGCGCTCGGTCAGGTCGACGCGCTGGCCGTCGAGGGCGCAGGCGCGAGCGCAGAACCCGCGGCGGTGCTGCAGCTCGGGTTGCCCGTGGTCCGGCTCGACGGCATCCCGATCGACCGGTACACGTGGAGCGCGGTCCTCTGCGCCCAGCTCGGTGCCGCCCGGTGACGCGGCAGAGACAAGGATGAGCTCGCTGCGGATCGGGGCGCTGCTCGCGGCGGTCGTCGCGGGGCCGCCCTTGTACGGGCTCGTCCAGACCGGCGGGCTCGACGCGGACACCGGCCTGCTCCGCTACGGCCTCGTGGCGCTGGCCTGTGCCACCGGTGCCGGATGGATCGCCTCGCTCGTCCGCGACTACGAGGCGGACGCCTCCAACCGCCGACGGCAGGCGCTCATCGAGGAGGCCCGCGAGGCCATGCAGGCACAGCAGGCGCAGCAGGCGCAGCAGGCCCAGCAGGCCCAGCAGGGGCCGCCGGGCGACGCCTCCTGACCTCCCTCCCGCTCCCCTGCGAGGATCAAGGAAAAGTTCGGGATCAAGGCCAGGCCATGATCCCCAGCTTTTCCTTGATCGTCGCCTGTCCGCCGGCACTCGTGGGTGTCCCGGCTCGTGGGTATGGTGAGGCGGCCAGCGCGGGCCGCCGCCCGCACGCGGGCCGGGCTGCGAGGTGCACGGGAGGCGCTGATGTTCCGCCGCATCGCCATCGTGAACCGGGGTGAGGCAGCCATGCGCCTCATCCACGCCGTCCGCGACATCAACGCCCTCCGGGTAGGAACCGAAGAGGCGCGTATCGAAACCGTTGCCCTCCACACCGACGGGGAACGCACCGCGATGTTCGTGCGCGAGGCCGACCACGCCTATCCCCTCGGCCCCGCATCCGTCCGCCCCTACCTGGACCTCGCCGTGCTCGAGCGCGCGCTGCGCGAGTCGGGCGCGGACGCCGCCTGGGTCGGGTGGGGGTTCGTCGCCGAGGACCCGGCGTTCGCGGAGCTCTGCGACCGCATCGGGGTCACGTTCATAGGCCCGTCGGCCGAGGCGATGCGCCGGCTCGGCGACAAGATCGGCGCCAAGCTGCTGGCGGAGGAGGTCGGCGTCCCGGTCGCCGCGTGGAGCGACGGGCCGGTCGACGACCTCGACGCCGCGCTCGCCCACGCCCGCCGGATCGGCTACCCGCTGATGCTCAAGGCGGCCGCCGGCGGCGGCGGCCGGGGCATCCGTGTCGTCACCAGCGACGCCGAGCTGACCGCCGTGTTCGAGCGGACCCGCGACGAGGCCGTGCGCGCCTTCGGCAGCGGGGTGGTCTTCCTCGAGCGGCTGGTCACCGGGGCCCGGCACGTCGAGGTCCAGCTCATCAGCGACGGGTCGACGGCCTGGGCGCTCGGCGTCCGGGACTGCTCCGTCCAGCGGCGCAACCAGAAGCTCATCGAGGAGTCGTCGTCACCGGTCCTGACGGCCGGGCAGGAGCAGCTCGTCAAGGACGCGGCCTCCCGGCTCGCCGTCGCGGTCGGCTATCGCGGCGCCGCGACGGCCGAGTTCCTCTACCAGCCCGACGAGCACGCGTTCGCGTTCCTCGAGGTCAACACGCGGCTGCAGGTCGAGCACCCGGTCACCGAGCTCACCACCGGGCTGGATCTCGTGCGGCTGCAGCTGCACGTCGCCGCGGGCGGCCGGCTCGAGGGCACGCCGCCGCCACCGCTCGGGCACGCGGTCGAGGCCCGGCTCAACGCCGAGGACCCCGACCGCGACTTCGCGCCGGCCCCTGGGCGGATCGGGCTGCTGCGCCTCCCCGTCGGTCCCGGCGTCCGGGTGGACACCGGCGTCGGCGAGGGCGACGTCATCCCGGCCGACTTCGATTCGATGATCGCCAAGGTGATCGCCTACGGGCCCACCCGGCTCGACGCGCTGGCCCGGCTGCGCCGCGCGCTCACCGACACCACGGTCGTCGTCGAGGGGGGTACGACCAACAAGTCCTTCCTGCTCGACCTCCTCGACCGGCCCGAGGTGATCAGCGGCCGGGCCGACACCGGCTGGATCGACCGCGAGCGCACTCGCGGCGGCCTCGTCAGCCACCGCGAGGCCGGTGTCGCGCTCGTCGCCGCGGGTATCGCCGCCTATGACGAGGCCGAGCGCACCGAGCGCGCCCGCTTCTTCCTGACCGCCCATGGCGGCCGGCCCGAGGCGCGTCACGAGCTCGGGCGCGGGTTCGACCTCAAGCTGCGCGGCAGCACCCACCGCGTCGAGGTGGCCCAGGTCGGGCCGCACCGCTACCGGGTGACCGTGGACGGGCGGAGCCTCGACGCCGCGGTCGAGCGGCTGCAGAACCAGACCGTCCGGCTCACGGTCGAGGGCCGTACACACCGGGTCGTGACGGCCGCGCACGCCGCGGACCACCTCGTCGAGGTCGACGGCGCCGTGCACCGGGTGACCAAGGACGAGGGCGGCGTGCTGCGCGCCCCCGCGCCCGCGCTGGTCGTCAGCGTCAACGTGGCGGTGGGCGACGAGGTCGCCGCGGGCGCGCCGATCGTCGTCCTCGAGTCCATGAAGATGGAGACGGTGCTGCCGGCCCCCTTCGCGGGCCGGGTGAAGGAGCTGCTGGTCGCGGCGAACGACCAGGTGGGTGCCGGCCGGCCCCTGCTGCGGCTCGAGCCGGCCGCCGAGGACGGCGCTGCCGCCGCCCCCGTCCGGACGGCGCACGTCGAGCTGCCCACCCGCGCACTCGTGCTGGACGCGCAGGCCCGCGCCCTGCGCCTGCTCGGCGACCTCGAGAGCATGCTGCTCGGGTACGACGTGCGCCCTGACGACGGCCGGCGGACCGCCGGCCAGTACCAGCAGGTGCGCGGCGAGCTCGGTGCCGAGTCGGGTGGCCGGCGGCGCGAGCTGCTCGGCGCCGAGCTCGCGGTCCTGACCGCATTCGCCGACCTGTGTGAGCTGAGCCGCAACCGGCCCCATGCCGAGGAGGACTCGGACGAGCGGGTGCACAGCCCGCGCGAGTACTTCCACGCCTACCTGCACTCCCTCGACGTCGACCGGGAGCGCCTGCCCGAGCAGTTCCGGTCGAAGCTCGCCCGGGTGCTCGATCACTACGGCGTCGACGGGCTCGACCGCACCGGCGACCTGGAGGAGGCGGTCTTCCGCGTCTTCCTCTCCCAGCAGCGGACCGGCGCGCACCTGCCCGTGGTGACGACGTTGCTGCAGGGCTGGCTCGGCGACGAGGCGCCCGCCGACGGGGTCGCCGAGCGCACCCGCGAGGTGCTGGACCGGTTCGGTCCTCGCCACCCAGCTGCGCTTCCCGACGGTCGGCGACCTGGCCCGCAGTGCCCGGTTCCGCTGGTTCGAGGCACCGATCGTGGAGGCCGCCCGGGAGGAGGCGTACGCCGCCGTCCGGGACCAGCTCGGGTACCTGTCGGAACACCCGGACGCCGCCGACTACGAGGACCGGGTCGAGGCTCTCGTCGCCAGCCCCGAACCGCTCGTCCGGTTCCTCGCCGAGCGGATCGCCGGCGGAGTGCCGGCCACCGAGCCGCTGGTCGAGGTGCTCGCGCACCGGCACTACCAGGCGCACGAGCTCGTGCTCACTGCCGTGGACGCCGGCGCGCTCGGGGAGCGTCCGCTCGTCGTCGGCGACTACGCGATCCACGGCGGCCGGACCCGGATGGTGGCGACGGTCGCGGCGTTCGACGAGCTGCCCGCCCTGGACGGGCCGCTCGGCGATCTCGTCGCCTCGGCCCGACCCGGCGACGACGTGGTGGTGGACCTCTACCTGTCGTGGCCGGACGCCCCGGCCGGCCCGGACGCGGCCGCGCGTGAACTGGCCGAGGCCCTGCGGGGCCTGCCGTTCGTGCTCCGGCTGCGCCGGATCGCGGTGCTGGTGAGCGCGCAGGGCGGCAACCAGGTGCAGCAGTTCACCTTCCGGCCGGACCCGCTGGACCGCACCGGCGGGGTGGTCGAGGACGTGCTCGTGCGCGGGATGCACCCGATGGTGGGGCGGCGGCTCGACCTGTGGCGGCTGCGCGACTTCACCCTGACCCGGCTGCCGTCGTCCGAGGACGTCCTGCTCTTCCATTGCGTGGCGCCGGGCAACGAGTCCGACCAGCGGCTCGTCGCGCTGGCGCAGGTCCGCGAGCTGTCCGTGGTCCGGGACGCCGCCGGCCACGTCGTCTCACTGCCGCAGGCCGAGCGGGCCGTGTCGACCTGCCTGGACGCCGTCCGCCGCGCCAGGGCCACCCTGCCCGGCGGCGCCCGGCTCGACATGAACCACGTCTGGCTCTACGTCTGGCCGGTCATCGACACCCCCGTCGAGGAGCTCACCGCCCTGCGGCGCACCGTCGCACCGCTCACGGTCGGCGCCGGGATCGAGGAGGTGGTCGCGCAGGGCCGGATCGCGCGACCCGGCTCCCCTCCTGGCCGCGCGCCCGTCGAGGTGTCGGCCCGGTTCTCCTACCAGCCCGGTTCGGGTGTCATCGCGAACGTCGGCGCGCCGTCGACCGAACGCCTGCGCCCGCTGGACGACTACGCGCAGAAGGTGCTGCGCTCGCGCCGGCGCGGGACCGTCTACCCGTACGAGGTGGTGCGGCTGCTCGAGCGCGGCTCGTCGCAGAGACCGGGCGAGTTCGTCGAGCACGACCTCGACGACACCGGCCGGCTCGTGCCCGTCGAGCGGCCGCCCGGCGGCAACAAGGCGGGCCTCGTCGTCGGCGTCGTCCGGTCTCCGACGGAGCGGTACCCCGAGGGCGTGCAGCGGGTCGTGCTGCTCGGCGACCCGACCCGGTCCCTCGGCGCGCTGGCGGAGCCCGAGTGCCTGCGCGTGGTCGCCGCCCTCGACCTGGCGACCGAGCTCGGCGCGCCCGTGGAGTGGTTCGCCCTCTCGTCCGGCGCCCGGATCTCGATGGACAACGGCACCGAGAACATGGACTGGGTCGCCCGCGCGCTGCGCCGCATCGTCGAGTTCACCCAGGACGGCGGTGAGATCAACGTCGTCGTCACCGGCATCAACGTCGGCGCGCAGCCGTACTGGAACGCCGAGGCGACCATGCTCATGCACACCAAGGGCATCCTCGTGATGACGCCGGACAGCGCCATGGTCCTCACCGGCAAGCAGTCGCTCGACTACTCCGGTGGCGTCTCCGCCGAGGACAATTTCGGGATCGGCGGCTACGACCGCGTGATGGGGCCGAACGGCCAGGCGCAGTACTGGGCGCCGGACCTCGCCGCCGCCGTCGACATCCTGTTCGCGCACTACGAGTACGCCTACGTCGCGCCCGGGGAGGCGTTCCCGCGGCCGGCGCCGACGTCCGACCCCCGGGACCGGGACGTGCGGGAGTTCCCGCACCCGGACGGCGACTTCAGCACCGTCGGCGACATCTTCTCCAGCCGCACGAACCCGGAGCGCAAGAAGGCCTTCGACATCAGGACCCTGATGCGGTCCGTCGCCGACCAGGACCGCCCACCCCTGGAGCGCTGGGCGGGCATGGCGGACGCCGAGACGGCCGTCGTCCTCGACGCGCACCTCGGCGGGCACCCGGTGACGCTGCTCGGCATCGAGTCCCGGCCCGTGCCGCGGCGCGGGTTCCCACCCACCGACGGGCCGGACACGTGGACGGCGGGCACGCTCTTCCCCCGTTCGTCGAAGAAGGCGGCGCGCGCGATCAACGCGGCGAGTGGCCGCCGGCCGCTCGTGGTGCTCGCGAACCTGTCCGGCTTCGACGGGTCGCCCGAGTCGATGCGGAACCTGCAGCTCGAGTACGGCGCGGAGATCGGCCGGGCGGTGGTGAACTTCGACGGGCCGATCGTGTTCTGCGTGGTGTCGCGGTACCACGGCGGGGCGTTCGTCGTCTTCTCCAAGACCCTGAACGACGCGATGGAGGTGCTCGCGGTCGAGGGCTCCTACGCGTCGGTCATCGGCGGCGCGCCCGCCGCAGGCGTCGTGTTCACCGGCGAGGTCGACGCCCGGACATCGGCGGATCCGCGGGTCACGTCGTTCGAGCGGCGGGTCGCGGACGCCTCCCCCGTCGAGCGGGCCCGGTTGCTGGCGGAGCTGGCGGAGGTCAGGGCCGCGGTGCGCTCGGAGAAGCTGGGCGAGGTGGCGGCGGAGTTCGACGCCGTGCACTCGATCGAGCGCGCGGTCAAGGTCGGGTCCGTCGACGCGATCATCTCGGCGGCCGAGCTACGCCCCCGCCTCGTCGACGCGGTCGAGCGTGGCCTCGCCAAACGCCGCTGACCCCGTGCCCGCCCATCCTTGCCGACGATCAAGGAAAAGTTGGGGATCAAGGAAAGTTGGGTAACCGGGCGAACACCCAACTTTTCCTTGATCGTCGTCTGACCCGTCAGTCGTCGCCCTGGAGGTCGTGGACGATCTGGAGGGAGTCGCGCAAGGACTCCAGGTACGCGTGCGAGACGTCGATCGGGGTGAGGCCCGTCCGGGTGACCGCCTCGACGTCGTCGCGCTCGTGCGCCAGCACCGCCTCGAGCGCCCGGCCCGCGTCGCCGTCGCCGTCGAGCAGCGCCGACCGCGCCTCGGATCCCAGGCCCGCACCGTCCGCGACGTCGGCCGCCGCCGCCCCGAGCAGGTCCGCCGCTCCGGAGAGCAGGCCCACCGTGTACCCGAGGTCGGGGTGCGCGCCGGCGAGCCGCTGGCAGGCGTGCGCCCGCGCGAGGACGGCCCACAGGTCGCCGGAGACGTCCCGCGCGGTACCCCCGTCGAGCAGCGCCAGCACCACCCATGACCGCAGCCGGCGCGGGCCGAGCAGCACCAGGGCCTGCCGCAGCGAGCTCAGCTCGGACGCGGCGCCGGACGCCGCCGAGTTCGCCGTCCTCAGCACCCGCAGCGTGAGGCCGGGGTCGCTGCCGACGAGCTGCTCGATCCGGGTCTGTGACAGGTCCGGGTCCGCGAGCTCACCGAGCAGCCGCGCGCAGACCAGCTGGGACGGCGTCAGCACCCGGCGCTCGAGCAGCATGGGCCGCTGCAGGTAGCGCCCCTCGAACAGGTCGAACCCCAGCTCGACGCAGTGCGCGAACGTCGGGGCGTCCTCGACGTCCGCGGCGATCAGGGTCGCCCCCCGCGCGCGGCACGCGGCGACCAGTCCCGGCACCACCAGCGGCGGCAGCGCCGACACGGACAGCGACACGAAGTCGGCCACCTCCGCGAGCGCCGCGCGGGCCGGGTCGCCGGTGTGGTCGGACACGGCGATCCGGTACCCCTCCCGCCGCAGCCGTGCGACGCCGGACAGCAGTTCGGCGTCGGCGTACGTGTGCGGCCCGAGGTCCAGGACCAGGGCCGCGGGGTCCGCCGGCACCGGCACGATGCCGGTGAGGAACGGCCGCGGCAGCCGGGTGAACAGCGGCTTGCCGTCGGTCAGGGTGTCGATCCCGAAGGTCCCGAACGCTGCCGCCACGGCCTGGGTGGAGGGCGGCACGTGGTCCCGCTCGCGGGCGTCCCCTGACCGCTGCCCGGGCACGGCCGCGATCGAGAAGGCTCCCCGGTACGCCACGAGCTGGCGCCGGGCGTCGTAGACCCCCTGCCTGGTGACGCGCACGCGCCGCACGAGGTCGGCGGTGTCCGCGTCATGGGCGACGCCGGTGTAGGGGGTCATCGACGGTGCTCCTTCCTTGCGACTGGTGGGCGGGGGGCTGTCAGTGGAGGACGACCGAGAGGTGGACGTCGCCGTAGCCCGCGATCGACAGCACGACGTCCAGGCGCTCGCCCGTCCTCGCTGTCAGGGCCGCGACGTCGGCCGGCAGCGACACGTTCGGCCCGTACATCTCGTACAGCCGCACATGCGGGGCGCCGGTGGCGTTCAACGTCGACGCGAGCACGTTGAGGACCTCGTAGCAGTTCTCCTGCAGCAGGCCGGACAGCCGGTGCTCGTCGATCGCGTCGTCGACGCCGGCGCGCGGGAGCAGCCCCAGGGCGCTGCCGAGCCGGGCAGCGCCGGCGAGGTCGACGACGACCGCCGCGGCCAGCCCGAGCGTGTCGTCGACGTAGACGGCGACCACGTTCGTCGGATCCGCCGGCACCGGGTCGCCGTCGCGGAGCTCGACAGGACGGCCGACGAGATCCTCGACGAGGGAACGGACGACGGCGCGGCCGGGCAGGGGGCGGGACTCGAGGGTCGTGTTCATCGTTGTGTTCACAGCGGCACCACCGGGGAGAGGACGTCGAGGAAGGCCTCGACAGTGAACGGTTTGGCAATGAGACCCATGGCGCCGGCCGACGTCGCCCGCTCGCACATCTCGTCCGAGCCCTCGGACGTGACGAAGCAGAACGGGGTGGTGTCGCCGCGCAGGCGCAGGGTCACGAGGAGGTCGATGCCTGACATCCCGGGCATGTTCCAGTCGGACAGGATGAGGCCGGGTTCGTGGGCGGTCACGAGCGCCAGGGCCTCGCGCCCGTCGTCGGCCTCGACGACCTCGTGCCCGCCGAACCCGGCCTGCCGCAGCGTCCGGACGACGATCATCCGCATCGTGCGGCTGTCCTCCACCACCGCGATCTTCATGTCTGCGGCTCCAGCACGTCCGACGCCGCGGACGGCGGCCAGGCGAGGCCGTCGCCGTCCACGTGGGGGACGAGAACGAGCTCGGCCACCTCGCCGAGCACGAGCGCACGGAGGACGGTCGGGGCCACCGAGCCATCGCGCGCCGGCGGGAGGCCGGCGTCGTCGAGTGTCGCGGACGGCAGCGACAGTCTCGCCGACGGGACCAGGAGCATCTTCAGGTTGGCGGCGGCGCTCTCGGCGAGCCGTCCGACCGCGTCGAGGAGGTCCTCGCGCGACGGCTCGGTGCTCGGCCGGCAGCCGGGAGGCCAGAAGCCGCGCGAGCGCGGACGAGACCCGGACGTGGACGCCCAGGTAGGTGTCGTCGCGGTCGTCGTGGAGCGCGACCAGCGCGGCGGCCCCACCGACGACCTCGCTCTGTGCCTCGGTGCCCGTGCGCGACCCCCTCGGCCACCTCCCCGAAGGCGGCGACGACGACGTAGGCGAACAAGCCCTCGAGGGCCTCACGTTCGCTGTCGAGCGCCCTGGACGACTGCATGCGGAACCTCCGGGGGGATTCGTCCATGGTCATCGCATCCACGACGACCCAGGAGTGAGGGCGGGGAGAATCGCGAGGGTCAGCGGGATGGTGAGCCGGAAGGTGGAGCCCCTCCCGACGATGCTGCGGACGTCGACCGCGCCGCCGATGGCTTCGATCCGGGTCTTGACCACGTCCATCCCGACGCCCCGGCCCGAGACGTGGGTGATCGTGGGCGCCGTCGAGAAGCCCGGCAGGAAGATCAGGTCCAGGATCTCGTGACGGGTCATGGCGGCGAGCCGCGCCGGCGGGACCAGACCCCGTTCCACGGCCTTCGCCGTGATCTTCGTAGGGTCCATGCCTGCGCCGTCGTCGCTCACCTCGAGGTGGACCTGCCCGGCGTCGTGGTACGCCCGCAGCGTGAGCGCGCCCACCGCGGCCTTACCGGCCGCCACCCGGTCCTGCGGCCTCTCGATGCCGTGGTCGACGGCGTTGCGGACGAGGTGCGTCAGGGGGTCCTTGATCGCCTCGAGGACCGCCCGGTCGATCTCGGTCTCGCGGCCCTCCATGGTCAGGCGCACCCGGCGCCCGCAGGTCCTGGCGAGGTCACGGACGAGTCGGGGCATCTTGCTCCAGACCGTGTCCACCGGCTGCATGCGGGTCCTCAGGACCTGCTCACGCAGCTCGCCGGTGACGGCGCTCAGGCGCCGGACCGGATCCGGGCAGTCCGCGGTCGCTCCGAGTCGCGAGACGAGCTCGTTGCGGGCGAGCACGAGCTCTCCGGCCAGGCGCGCGAGGGAGTCGAGCAGCTCGACGTCGACGCGGACGGAACCGTCGACGACCGACCGGTGGCCGCCCGCATGGATCTCGAGTGCCCCGCGGCCGGCGGCGGGAGCGGCGGCGCCGTGCTCGACGAGGATCGAGCCGATCGGCCGTGCGCCCCTTCCGCCCTGCTCCATCCGGGCGAGCTCCTGCGCGCCCGGGCCCCGCTGCGCGGGGACGGCGACGGTGGTGGCCGGGCCCCGCCGGTCGCCGTCCTCCAGCAGGGCGGACAGCGTCGCGATGAGCTCGGTGTGGTCCGCGCCCCCCTCCCCGCCGCTCGCCTCGATGTTCGCGAGCAGGCCGCGGACGGCATCCACCATCTGGAGCAGCGCGGTGGAGCGGGCGTCGGTCAGCTCGATGCGGCCGTCGCGGAGCCTGCTGAGCAGGTTCTCGCCGACGTGCGTGAGCTTCTCGAGGCGGTGGAACGCGAGGAAGCCGCTGGTGCCCTTGATGGTGTGGATCGTCCGGAAGACGCCTGCCAGGAGCTCGTGCGAGCCGGGGTTCTGCTCCAGCGCGAGGAGGTCGCGGTCGAGCTGGTCGAGGTTCTCGTGGCTCTCGACGAGGAACTCGGCGACGATCTCGTCGATCCCTTCCACGCACGCCTCCTCGCCACGACCGGTCGAGGCATCCATCGGCCGGTGGCTCCCCAACTTGAGGGGGTATTCGGTGCGCCCTCCTTGACAAGATTTCTTTTCAAGAGCGAGCCTGTCTCCGTGCCCGACGTCGCCGTGCTCGACGATCCGCACGCAGCCGTGGTCGCTCTCGACCCGTTGAGGTCGAGGCTGCTCGCTGAGCTCGGCCGCGAGCCGGCGTCGGCGGCCGGCCTGGCGGCCCGGCTCGGGCTGCCGCGCCAGCACGTGCGCCACCACCTGGTCGCCCTCGAGGGTCAGGGCCTGGTCCTGGAGGTCGACCGGCGACGGCACGGGGGGATCACCGAGCGGATCCTCACCGCCAGCGCCGCCGCCTACGTCGTGTCGCCGGCTGCGCTGGGCCCCGCCGCCGTGGAGCCGTCGAAGGTCGCGGACCGGCTGTCCGCCGCCTTCCTGATCGCGCTGGCCGCACGGGCCGTGCGAGAGGTCGGCGTGCTCGCCCGCGGAGCCCACCGCGCGGGCAAGCAGCTCCCGACACTCTCGGTGGACGCGGATGTCCGGTTCGCCACTCCCGAGGACCGGGCCGCGTTCGCCGCCGACCTGGCGACGGCCGTGCGCGCCCTGGCCGCGCGTTACCACGACGAGTCCGCCGGCAACGGCCGCTGGTACCGCGTCGTCGCCTTCAGTCACCCCCGCCCGCGTGAAGCCGCGGAAGAAGGAGCAACCCCATGAGCGACCCCAGTCGTGCGATCGACCTGTCGGTCGAGGTCCGCGGCACCCCGGAGGAGGTCTGGGAGGCGATTGCGACAGGACCGGGCATCACGTCCTGGTTCGTCCCGCACACCGTCGACGAGCACGAGGGCGGCACCGCCACGATGGACTTCGGCCAGGGCGTCGCCACCGGGCGGGTCACCGCCTGGGAGCCGCCGCACCGGCTGGTTCTGCAGGGCGGCAACCTCGCCAACGAGTGGCTGGTCGAGGCCCGCTCGGGCGGCACCTGCGTCGTGCGCCTGGTCGTCAGCGGCTTCGGCGAGGGTGACGATTGGGACGCGCAGTACGACGGCCTGAGCACCGGCTGGCGGCTCTTCCTGGAGAACCTGCGCCTGCACCGGGAGCACTTCGGCGGGCAGGCGGCACGGTCCTTCCTCCCGACGCAGATGCTGACCGGTGGCCTCGACCACGCCTTCGCGCAGGTCTGCGCCGCGCTCGGCATCCCGGCGGACCTGCGCGACGGGGCCGGCGTCCGGACGTCGGGCAGCGGCGTGCCCACTCTGTCCGGGACCGTCGACCGCGCGATGCGCCTCCCCGGCGCCGCCGCCTACCTGCTCGTGCTAGACGAGCCGGCCCCGGGGCACGCGATCCTCGCGGCGGAGGGCACCGGTGACATGGTCGCCGTCAGCCTCTGGCTCTACCTCTACGGCGACCGCACCGCCGGGCTGGCCGACCCTGTCTCGCCGTTCCTGGCGGAACGCTTCGGGACCGGTCAGAGCGCGTAGCGGTCGATCCAGAACCCGTCCTCGTCCACGACGACCCCGGCGGCCGCCTCGACGACGACCCTGGCCACGGCCGAGATCACCGGGCGGACCCGCTCGCGCGCGGCCAGGTAGGACTGCGACGGGGTGCGCCGCTCGCGCTCGTCGGGCTCCGGGCACGACCAGCGCACCTCGTACGTCACGAACGGCTCACCCGCCCACTCCTGGCCGTCGACGGACGGCTCGTCGGGGTCGGCGACGTGCACGAGCACCTCGACGGCGCCGTCCTGACCGTACGGCCCGACCTCGCCGATCGTGGCGTATCCGTCGATGACGTCCTCCTCGCGCAGGTGCGCGAGGTCGTGCTCGTCGGCGACGGCGTGCAGGCTGATGTGGTCGGCGGCGTCCCAGGCCTCGCCGAGGTGCTGCTTGACGACGGCCCCGGTGTAGACCTCCGGCGGCGGGCCCTCCCACTCCTCGCCCTCGACGGCCAGCCGGGCTGTCGGCAGGACCCGGGAGACGATCTTGACGAGGACATCCGGCTCGAGCCAGTACGGGCTGTGGACCAGGATGTCGACGGCCCGGTCGGGGTCCGGGGCGATGGTCCCGCCGCCGGCCACGCGCACGGCACCGTGCAGCCGGCGGGCGAGCGAGACGAGTAGGTGCAGCCCGCGGCCCTCCTCCCGCCAGGGCAGTCCGTCGGGGAACGCGTGGGCGAAGCCGTCGCGGTCGTCGACCCCGGGCGGCGGCGGGTCCTCGCGCTCGCGGGGCGCCTGGAAGGCGTAGGCGACGGTCCAGGGCATGGGGACGCCGGCGTCGACGGCGTCCTCCATCGTCAGCTGGAAGGGCCCGAGGAGCCGGCTGTGCCGGCCGAGCCGGACGGCTCCGGTCGCGGCCATGTCACTGCCGCGGACCCGGGCCCTCACGAGCTCCGCGATCTCGTGGATGGTCACGGTGCTCGGCACCAGCAGCAGGTGCGCGTCCCGGAGCATGTGCGGCGAGGTGATGTCGAGAACACCGGTCATCCCGGTGTTCCCGCGCTTGCGCAGCAGAGCCATCAGACCGTCGTCCGGTGGAAGTTCAGGTGCGAGCGGCTTGCGGTGGGGCCCCGCTGGCCCTGATATCGGGAGCCGGCGATGGTGCCATAGGGCTGCTCGGCGGGGCTCGACAGCCGGAAGAAGCAGAGCTGCCCGATCTTCATGCCGGGCCAGAGCTTGATCGGCAGCGTGGCGACGTTGCTGAGCTCGAGGGTCACGTGACCGCTGAAGCCGGGATCGATGAACCCTGCCGTCGAGTGCGTGAGCAGGCCGAGCCGGCCGAGGCTGGACTTGCCCTCCAGCCTCGCCGCGACGTCGTCGGGCAGGGTGACGAGCTCGTACGTCGAGGCGAGTACGAACTCCCCGGGGTGCAGCACGAACGGCTCGCCGGGATCGACCTCGACCTGGCGGGTCAGCTCGGGCTGCTCCAGCGCCGGGTCGATGACGGCGTACTTGTGGTTGTCGAACAGCCGGAAGTACCGGTCGATGCGGACGTCGACGCTCGACGGCTGCACCATCTCCTTGTCGTACGGCTCGAGCACGACGCGGCCGCCGTCGATCTCTGCGCGGATGTCACGGTCGGAGAGCAGCACCAGCCCACGGTACCGGCGCCGATCGGGGTGCCGTGAGCCGCGCCCCCTCCCCCGACGATCAAGGAAGTCGCCAGGCGAAGGCGCGGGGAGGGAGAGTCTCGACGCGTACGTATGCGCTGCCCCGGCTAGCGGGGCAGCGCCCATCGTTCTCCGAGTGTCTCCACCTGCGAGCCTTCCGTGCTCGCGCAACCCCGCCCGAACCGGCGGGACCGGGTCAGTCCACCAACGCCTGCGCCACGAGCTGGCGCAGCATGCTCCGGACCGGCAGCGCGCTCGAGGGAAAGACCGAGGTCATGAACGTGCAGGTCACGTCCTCGAGCGGATCCACCCAGAATGCGGTGCTCGCCGCCCCGCCCCACGAGTACTCCCCCGGCGAGGCGGCCGAGCGGAAGGCCACCGGATCGAGGACCACGGCGAACCCGAGCCCGAAGCCGACCCCGCGGTACGGCGTCTCGGCGTAGAGCGGCCGGCCGAAGGTGTCGAGGTCCGCCCCGCCCGGCAGGTGGTTGCGGGTCATCGCCGCGACCGTCCGCGGCCCGAGCACCCGGACGCCGTCCAGCTCGCCCCCGCACCGCAGCATCATCAGGAACCGGTGGTAGTCATGCGCGGTCGACACCAGGCCGCCGCCCCCGGAGAGCAGGTTCGCCGGACGGGTGAACGCCGCGCCCACGGCGTCGGCCGGAACCAACCGCCGGGTGGGAGTGGCGGCGTAGAGGCGGGCCAGTCGATGAGAGTCCTCGGGGTCCCGCCCCGCAATCCCGAAGGCGGTGTCGGTCATGCCGAGGGGGCCAAGGATGCGTTCGGTGAGGAAGCTGTCGAGGGACTGGCCCGAGACGACCTCGACGACGCGGCCGAGGACGTCGCTCGCCAGCGAGTAGTTCCACTCCGCGCCGGGCTCGAAGAGCAGGGGGACCGAGGCCCAGAAGTCGACGGCCTGCTCGAGGCTGACGGCGTCCGGGAAGCTCCACTCGTATCCGGCCGCCCGAAGGAGGGCGTCGCTGGGGTGCACACGGTGGAACCCGTACGTCAGACCCGAGGTGTGGGTGAGCAGGTGCCAGATCCGCACCGGCTCCTGCGCCGGCACCGTGAGGGCCTTGAGGTCGGATCCCCCGGCGTAGACGCGCACGTCCGCGAAGGACGGGATGAAGGTGCTCACCGGGTCCGACAGCTCGAACGCGCCCTCCTCCCAGAGGATCATCGCGGCCACGCTCGTCATCGGCTTGGTCATCGAGTAGATCCGCCAGATCGTGTCCGGGTCGACCGGCAAGCGCTGCTCGACGTGCCGGAAGCCGCCGCTTCCCACGTACACCAGCCGCCCGGCCCGCGACAGCGCGAGCTGCCACCCGGGCATCCGGCCGGCCTCGACGAGCCCGTCCAGATAGGCGGGCAACCGGCTCAGCCGCGCGGCGTCGATGCCGACGTCCCGGGGCTCGACCTCGACCTGGAGCTCTCCCACGCCGCCATCGTGCCCCGGACGCCGGATGCTTCCCCGACGATCAGGTTATCCGTCGGGCTAGCTCGTGCTGCTCAGGACGGCCCTGTCGCCGGTCGAGGGCAACGACGCGGCAGACACGGGCGCGGGTCCGGACGAGGCCAGCAGCAGGTACGCCTGCGCAGCGAGGATCACCGCGACCGCCGCCCACTTGTCCGCACTGAGGGCGTTGCCGTAGCGCATGCGGTCCAGCATCAGCACCCCGACCTGCAGCACCACGACCCAGCCGAGCGTCACGAGCGCGAGTTCCGCGTACTGCAGGCTGGACGCGTAGACATAGAAGAGCAGGACGAAAAGGGCGACGCCGGCCATCGACCACGGCAGCGAGCGCCGGACGACGGCCTCCTTCGCGACATACGCGCCGGCCAGGTCGACGGCGCCGAGCAACAGCATGGCGACGACGGCGACGACGGGTGTGGGCCAAGACGTAGGCGCGCGGAGCAGCATGAGCGTCTCCTTTCCGCCTCGACGCTAGGGAGCGCGGGCTCCGGGCGGATCCGGGCTAACCCGGAGCGGGCCCACCTGTTGCTCCCGGATGGCGACGGCAGGCGGCTCGGCCTTGTGGGCTCCGAACGTAGCGACGGCCATGGCCTGCGGGCACGCCGCAGTACTCGGCGTGTCGACGGACCATGGCCCCGGTTAGGTGCCCGATGGCCTCGTCACGGCGTCCACCGGCAGGCTCGCTTTGGGCGCCGACCGAGGCACCCGGCCGGGGCGCGCGGCCGTGGCGCGCTCCTTGGTAGGGTGTCGTCGCTCGCAGCGATGCGGGCGCGCGGGTGTAGTTCAATGGCAGAACATCAGCTTCCCAAGCTGACAGTGCGGGTTCGATTCCCGTCACCCGCTCCCCCACAAAGGCCCAGCTCAGAGACGGTTTCTCCCCCGAGCTGGGCCTCGTCGTTTCCCGCGCAGGACGCCCGCGTGCCCGTTACGTGCCCGATGGCGGAGGAGGCAGGAAGCGACCAGAGCCGCGGCGACCGCCATGGCGCGGTCGGATGTCGTGTGCAGATAGGGTCGTCAACCTCTATGCACACCGCTCGCGGTGGCCGATGGCTGACAGCGGGGCTCGGCGTCTCCACCCGAGCGCGTCCAGTGTTGGTCGGGCTACGGCCCGGCCGCGTCAAGCAGCGGTGAGGCGTTGCTGCTTGACCCGTCCGAGCGCCCTCCCGCGCTGGCCGCTTATCGGGTGGCGCCGCCTCTGTGGGCGTGTCCGGGCGTGGGGGCGGTCGGAGCTGCGGTTGCGTCGCGGGTGGCTACGTTGAGGGACATCACTGCGGCAGCCGAGGGGAGTCCGCGCTATGGAGTATGTACGCCTGGGCAGCACGGGGCTGAAGGTCAGCAGGCTGGCATTGGGTTGCATGAGCTATGGCGACCCGACCACGCCGGGCGCGCACGAGTGGTCCCTTCACGACGAGGAGGCTCAGCCGTTCTTCCGGCAGGCCGTTGAGCTCGGGGTGACGTTCTGGGACACCGCCAACGTCTACCAGGCCGGCACGTCGGAGGAGGTGGTGGGACGCGCGATCCAGCGGTACTCGCGCCGCGAGGACATCGTGCTGGCCACCAAGGTGCACGGCCGGATGCACGACGGCGCCGGCGGGCAGGGCCTGTCCCGCAAGGCGATCCTGGAGCAGATCGACGCCTCCCTGAGCCGCCTGGGCACCGACTACGTCGACCTCTACCAGATTCACCGCTTCGACCCGAACACCCCGGTCGAGGAGACGATGGAGGCGCTGCACGACATCGTCAAGGCCGGCAAGGTCCGCTACATCGGGGCGTCGTCGATGTACGCCTGGCAGTTCGCCAAGCTGCAGCACGCCGCCGACCTGGGCGGCTGGACCCGGTTTGTGTCGATGCAGAACCAGTACAACCTGCTGCGCCGCCAGGACGAGCCCGAGCTGATCGCGATGTGCGCGGACATGGGCGTCGGCCTGGTGCCCTACTCCCCGCAGGGCAAAGGGCGCCTGGCACGCCCGTGGGGCGAGCAGAGCCTGCGCTCCACCGTGGACAAGGTCGTGCAGTCGTTCGACTCACCTCTCGACGAGCCGGTGGTCAAGGCCGTGCAGGACGTCGCCGAGGCCCGGCACGTGCCCATGGCCCAAGTCGCGCTGGCATGGGTCCTCAGCAAACCGGCTGTGTCCGCACCGATCGTCGGAGCGACCAAGCCGCACCACCTACCCGAGGCCGTCGCGGCACTCGGATCTGAAGCTAACGGACGACGAGATCAGTTCGCTTGAAGAGCACTACACCCCACACGGCCCATCCTGGTTCTGACCCGACGTCGATCGTCTTCCGTCCGCTGAGCCGAGCATTGGACCCGCGATGTCACGCCGATGTCACACGGCTCGGCGGAACGCCCCGGTTCGCGGCGGACGACCGTGGACACAAGGACGCCTCCTGAACTGCGGAACCACTACGACGCGCGGCTACGGCAGTCGTGCCCCGACACCACCCAGCGCACTTGTAAACGGGCGGTTCCGGGTTCGAATCCCGGTGCCGGCTCCCCTCCGGCTCCACACACCCGCCTCTGTGGGCCGTGTCCGGGGTGCTGGTGGCGTCGAGCACCGGCACCCTCCATCCGAGAATCTGGCGGATAGCCGCACCCTCGATCGTTCGAGCGGTCCCAGCGCAGACTGCCGGGACTCCCCGGAGCAGGCCGCCCGGGCTGCTGCGCCAGTCACCGGACTGTGAGGTGTGCTGTGGCGGTGTACTCGTCGATATCGGTGGTTCTCACATGGAAAGCAAGGGTCCACTCGCCCGACGCCGGCAGGGTCAGTCCGTTGGCGAGGAAGTGACCTGGGCCGGCATTCGCGAACCGAACCGGCAGGCCTGCGATGCTCCGGGACGGCTGGTCGGCGGTGGCGGTCAATTCTGGAACTTGGCTCGGTGCTCCGGCCTCGGTGAACGTGTAGACGTGCAGGTCGATCCGGTCGGGTCCGAGGGGAACGGCGGACAGCTGCAGCCGCACCGGCCCCGCGGCGAGGTCGAAGGAGCTCGCCGGTCTCCAGTCGTTCTTGCCGGGCGGTACGGCCACCAGCGCAGCGGTGACGGCGAGGACGACGACGGCGAGTGTGCTCTCCACAAGGATCGACCACTTCATCCGGTGCGCTTCGCCCCAGCGTTGCACGGTCCCAGCCCTGATGCGGACGGTCACCCAGCGACGGGAGAACATGGCGGCGACCAGGAGTACGGCCACAACGGCGAGCTTGACCAGAAGCAGCTGCCCTTGCTCGGTCCCTGTCAACGGCCCCCAGCCGCCGAGGTCACGCCACGCCGCGTAGACGCCGGTGACGATTAGCGCGGCGACACAACTCGCAGCTAGAGGCGAGAAGCGCGGCACAGCGGCTCGAAGATCTGCCGCTGACACACGGCGGCGGAACAGCAGGCAGGCACCCAGGGTGGCGAGCCCCCCGAGCCAGGCAGCCATCGCCACCAGGTGCGCCACGTCGATCGGGACGGCGAGCCAGGCGTCGGAGCCGTCGGCCGCATGCCCCGATATCGCGATCGTGGCGAGCAGGCCGATCCCGATGAAGGCGCCGACGAGGACGAGCGGAACCGGAAGACGGCGCTCGCCCCTGAGACGGGGGCCGGCCGCGAAGAGCACGCTGGCGGCCGCTAGCAGTAGCCCGAGACGGGCGAGCTGGGCGTGACCGAACCTGGTGGCGGCGGCACCGTGAACGGTCGCCGGATCCAGCACTGAGGACAGGCCGAGGCCGGCGCCGTATGGGCCCTCCAGGAGGAGCCCGCCGACTGTGCCCACCACGGCGGCCCACCAGCCGGCGGACAGGATTCCTCGAGCCCGAGCGTCCCCGGCTCCAGCCGGCCAACACCAGACCAGGAACAGGGAGCCGCCCACGAGCAGAGCCAGGCCGGCGAAGTCGAGGAAACGCATCACGCCCAGGGCGAACCCCACGATCGGATCCCCGTCCGACGCGGTCGCCTGCGGAGCCACGGTCGCCGCCCCCACGCTGAAGACAAAGGAGCCGCTGACCGGGTGGGAGTCCGAAGAGACAACCCGCCACCGCACGAGATAGGTGCCCTTGGGCAGGCTCGGTCGAAGGACGACCTCCACGTCCGATCCCCGGCCGCCGGGGTGGTGCGCGTTGCCGACATCGACCCGACTCCCACCGGCGTCGACGACCTGCACGCTGCCGAGGGCGATCTCGACGGCTTCCCCAAAATGCAGATCGACAGCTCCCGGAGCGGCGGCGAGCACCTGACCGTTCGTCGGGGTCGTGCTCTCCAGTTCAGCGTGAGCTTCCGCGTTCGCCGGAAGGGCCAGCAGGGCGAGGGACGCCAGGGCGAGCGCAAACACCGCCCGCCGCGGGAGACGCCGCCGGACGACGACGCTCCCGCGGCACAGCGCGGACAGCAGCGGCACCACGGTCACGGCGCCGGCGTAGCCCCCGGCGTCCCGCGCCGACCCCGGGCGAAGGCCACCCCGAGGGCCACCAGCCCCAGCACGAGCCCCGCCAAACCCAACCCACGCGCCAGCCCATCCGACCCGGCTTCATCCGTGCCCGAGGTCGCGACCACCGGCTGCGTAACGATCGCGGCGGGCGATGCAGCCGGAGACGCGACCGGCGTGGGTGCCGGCGATGTCTTCGCGTTCGACCCGGCGGCCGACGTCAGGGTGAGGACCGGCGCGGGGTGGGAGGGTTCGGCGCCTCCACTGGGCAGCTCGATCCATCGAACGACGTCGCCGTTGGAGTAGGTCTGCAGGGCCTTCAACACCAGCTGGTCCGCGTCATCGGGCAGCGGGCCGACCGAGACGGGGAAGTTCTGGTATTCGCCCGGCTTGAGGTCGCCCGTCCAGGTGATCGCCGAGACCGCCTCGGTGACCTCGCCGTCGTCGCTCTTGATCGGCTTGGCCAGCTTCGTCTTGTCGACCTTCACCTGCCAGCCGGGTACCGGCTGGACCGACACGAAGGCCAGCGGGTGGTCGGTCGGGAAGTACACCTGCACCTTGGTGGTGTCCGCCTTGTCCTGCTCGTTAGGGGCACGGAACACCAGTTCCGTGAAGGTTCCCTTCTGCGCCGTCTTCGGATTGATGGTCACGTGAGCGAACGCGGGCGCCGCGGCCGCCGATGCGGCAATGGTGGCGACGGCGAGGAGAGACAAACGGGTACGACGGTTCACGCGATATCTCCGGAAAGGGTCATGCGGCAGACGCCGCTATCGAGGTCGGTCAGGCTCGCGGGGCGCTGGCCCGCGAGGACGCAACCGCCGTCCTCGGCGTGATCCGGAGTCAGGCGGTGGTCAGCGTCAGGGACACCGAGCGGACAGGCGGGCCCCGACGCTGCACCGCCCTTGCCGCCGTCCACCTCGCCCTGCCCCGAGTGTCAGCGGTAACCAGCACGACCAGGACCTCGGGCGCGGCCCGTCGCGACAGCAGCAGCAGCAGCAGAACCCGCCACAGCCCGGCGGTCAGCGCGGCCACCATCGATGCCAGCCGTTGGTCGCCGCGACGCAGCCACCACCCGGCTAACAGGCCCGCGACGAGATGCGCCAGGAACATCCGTCCCACCGGCACCAAGGAATGAGCAGTGTCATGGCTGGTCGAGGCGAAGAACGCGTGGAGGCCGAGTTGCACACCGGCGATGCCGGCTACGAAGGACAGCAGAGAACGCTGCTTGACCGTGAGCAGGAAGGCCGCCTGCACACAGACAAGAAGGGCAATCGAGGCAGGCAGTGGGGACGGCGCGGCGCCGAACGCAAGTACATGCGCACCCGAGGACAGGGCCAGCATCACCGTGGCCGCACGCAGCAAGCGTGTCAGCCGCGGCCAACCGGAAGGGGCACCGGCGAAGCGTAGAGGCCTCGGGCCCTCCGCGCGCTCACCTCGCTCATAAGCCGGGAAGACCGCGTGTCAGCGGTCCGGCAAAGGCGACGTGGCGGGCTTTCCGGGTGGAACGTCGTCAAGAACGGGGAACTCCGGCAGTTCCCGCGGCCCCGTGTCCGTCCGGGCGTTGAGGAAGACGCGCACGAGAAGAATCGCCAGGCCCAACGCGGACGCGACACCGATGACGACCCAGAGGGCGAGAGTCAATCCAGAGAACCGCGGCGCGCCGATCCAGTTCAACAAGCCTTTCACCGCCACGGGCTGACCATCCACCCTCAGTTGCACCGCCCAATCGAAGACATGGTGCGGGGCGGCAGGGTCGGCCGCAACCACCGGTGGCCGCTGCTGGGCCATCCAGTGGATCCGATGGTCGTGCCAGGAGAAGGCGGGGCTATCCGCGACATGCTTCCACGAGGGCGGCT
>CAWBAJ010000027.1:0-6861 GCA_963786765.1 uncultured Actinomycetota bacterium
TGGCGCACCTGCTGGGGGCCGAGGGGATCACCGTCGCGTTCGCGGGGCGCGCCCTGCTGGACGGCGTCAGCCTCGGCCTCGACGACGGCGACCGGGTGGGCGTCGTGGGCCGCAACGGCGACGGCAAGAGCACCCTGCTGCGCGTGCTGGCGCGCCGGCAGGCGCCCGACGCGGGGCGGGTGACGTGGTCGGGCGGGGTCGCCCTCGGCATGCTCGGCCAGTCCGACGACCTCGACCCGGCGACGGACGTGCGGACGGCCGTCGTCGGGGACGTCCCCGACCACGTGTGGGCCGCGGACGCCGGCGTCCGGGACGTGCTCACGGGCCTCCTCGGCGGGCTCGACGCCCCCGCCGTCGGTGGGCTCGCGGCCACGATCGGGGAACTGTCCGGCGGGCAACGGCGGCGGGTCGCGCTCGCCGCGCTGCTGGCCCGCCCGTCCGATCGGGCCGACGACGTCCTGCTGCTCGACGAGCCGACGAACCATCTCGACGTCGAGGGCGTCGACTGGCTGGCCGCCCATCTGCGGGCCCGCTGGCCGGCGGGCCGGGGCGCGCTCGTCGTCGTCACGCACGACCGCTGGTTCCTGGACGCCGTCTGCGAGCGCACCTGGGAAGTGCACGACGGGGTCGTCGACGGCTACGACGGCGGGTACGCCGCGTACGTCCTCGCGCGTGCCGAGCGGGCCCGGATCGCCGTCGTGACCCAGGAGCGGCGGGCGAACCTGTTGCGCAAGGAGCTCGCCTGGCTGCGGCGGGGTGCGCCGGCGCGGTCGAGCAAGCCGCGCTTCCGGCTCGACGCGGCCGCGGCCCTCATCGCCGACGAGCCCCCGCCGCGGGACCGGCTCGCGCTGGAACGGATGGCCACGGCCCGGCTCGGCAAGGACGTGATCGACCTCGAGGACGTCACCCTCCGGCTGGGCGACCACGAGATCCTCCGGGACGTGACCTGGCGGCTGGCGCCCGGGGAACGGGTGGGCATCGTCGGCGTGAACGGCTCCGGCAAGACGTCCCTGCTGCGGCTGCTGCTGGGGGACCTCGCCCCGGCGGCGGGCCGGGTCCGCCGGGGGAAGACGGTACGGACGGCGATGCTGACGCAGGACGTCGTCGAGCTGTCCGACCCCGAGGTCGCGGACCTGCGCGTGCAGCAGGCCGTCGAGAAGGTCCGGGGGTCGGTGCGGATCGGCGACCGCGACGTGACCGCCGGGCAGATGCTCGAGAACCTCGGATTCGCCCGGGAGCGGGTGTGGACGCCGGTCAGGGAGCTGTCCGGCGGTGAGCGCCGGCGGCTTCAGCTGCTACGCCTGCTGATGGGCGAGCCGAACGTGCTCGCCCTCGACGAGCCGACGAACGACCTCGACACCGACACCCTCGCCGCCGTCGAGGACGCACTCGACGGCTGGCCGGGCACGCTGCTCGTCGTGTCCCACGACCGCTACCTGCTCGAGCGCATCTGTGACCGTCAGGTGGCCCTGCTCGGTGACGGCGGGATCCGTGACCTGCCCGGCGGTGTCGAGGAGTACCTGGCGCTGCGACGGGCCGCGGTGGCGACGTCCGCGGCCCCTGCCGCGCCCGAGGCGGCGGCCACGCCGGCCGGCGGGCCCTCGGCAGGCGAGCTGCGGACGGCGCGCAAGGAGATGGTGCGGGTCGAGCGGCAGCTGGCGCGGCTGGCGGCCCAGGAGGAGAAGCTGCACGCGCAGCTCGCGGAGAAGGCGACCGACCACGAGGCTGTGCTCGTCCTGGACGCCGAACTGCGCGCCCTCCAGGACGAGCGCCTCAAGCTCGAGGACGAGTGGCTCGAAGCAGCGGACCTCACCGGCTGACCAGGTTTGCATGATCAGCGCGGGTCGTCGAACGGGGCGACCAAGCGGCGCAGGGACGCCGCGAGCGCGGCGGCGTCCGCGGCGCCCAGCGACGACAGCAGCGCCCGCTCCCGGTCGAGCAGGTCCTCCAGGGCCGTGTCGACGAGCTCCCGGCCGTTCTCGGTCAGCCCGACGAGCACGCCGCGCCCGTCGGACGGGTCCGGGCGCCGCCGCACGAGAGCACGCTGCTCGAGCCGGTCGATCCGGTTGGTCATGGTGCCGCTGGTCACGAGGGTCTCGGCGGTCAGCTGCCCGGGGGACAGCTCGTAGGGCTCCCCGGCGCGCCGCAGCGCGGCCAGGACGTCGAACTCCCAGACGTCCAGCCCGTGCGCGGAGAACGCGGCGCCCCGGGCGCGGTCCAGGTGCCGGGCGAGCCGGGTGACCCGCGACAGCACCTCCAGCGGAGCGACGTCGAGATCGGGTCGTTCCCGCCGCCAGGCCGCGACGATGCGGTCGACCTCGTCGAAGTCGCTCATCGCCGTCCGGGGACGGAGGTCAGCGTGGGCTTCCGCTCCAGCCCGGACAGCCCGTTCCACGCGAGGTTCACCAGGTGCGCGGCGACGTCGAGCTTCTTGGGCTTTCGATGGTCGAGCCAGAACTGCCCGGTGAGGGCGACCATCCCCACCAGCATCTGCGCGTACAGCGGCGCCGCCTTCGCGTCCAGGCCGTTGGCCCGGAACTCGTCGGCGAGCAGGTGCTCCACCTGGCTGGCGACGTCGCTGATGAGGCTCGCGAACGTGCCGGTCGACTGGGCCACGGGGGAGTCCCGGACCAGGATCCGGAACCCGTCGGTCGACCCCTCGATGTAGTCGAGCAGCGCCAGGGCGGCGTTCTCGAGCAGGACGCGGGGGCGGGCGTCCGTGCCGAGGGAAGCGGTGATGGAGTCGAGCAGCAGACGGATCTCGCGGTCGACGACGACCGCGTACAGCCCCTCCTTGCCGCCGAAGTGCTCGTACACGACCGGCTTGCTCACCTGGGCCGTCGCCGCGATCTCCTCGACGCTGGTGCCTTCGAACCCCTTCTCGGCGAAGAGCTTGCGGCCGACGTCGAGCAGTTGCTCGCGGCGCTCCTTGCCGGTCATCCGGGCCCGGCCTCCCGAGCGCCGGGCGGGCGGGCCGGATGCGGCTCGTGAGCCGTCGGTCGTCACCTGGACATCATCGCTGAGTTCTCATCGCAGCCCGCCCTCGGCCCGGCGGGCGGCGAGCCGGTCGGCCCTCGGCCAGCGGACGGCGGTCGCCCACCCCAGCCGCTCGAAGAACCAGATCACCCGGGCGCTGGAGTCGATCTGACCGCGCAGGACCCCGTGCCGCGCGCAGGTGGGGTCCGCGTGGTGCAGGTTGTGCCAGGACTCGCCCATCGACAGCAGCGCCAGCCACCAGACGTTCCCGCTGCGGTCCCGGCTGCGGAAGGGCCGCTCCCCGAGAGCGTGGCAGATCGAGTTGATCGACCAGGTGACGTGGTGCAGCAGCCCGACCCGCACGAGCGAGGCCCAGAAGAACGCGGTGACGGCGCCCTGCCAGGACCAGGACAGCAGCCCCCCGAGCAACGCCGGCAGGAACAGGGAGGTCGCGACGAGAGGGAGGAAGGCCGCGGAGATCCGCTGGATGTCGCGGTCCTTCAGCAGGTCGGGCGCGTAACGGCGGGGGTTGGTCTGCTCGACGTCGAACAGCCACCCCATGTGCGCGTAGAAGAGGCCCTTGACCAGCGCCGGGACGGTCTCCCCATAGCGCCACGGCGAGTGCGGGTCGCCCTCGCGGTCGCTGAAGGCGTGGTGACGCCGGTGGTCGGCGACCCAGCGCAGGACCGGCCCTTCGATCGCCATCGATCCCGCGACGGCGAGCGCGACCTTGAGCCCGCGGTTCGCGCGGAACGAGCCGTGCGTGAAGTGCCGGTGGAAGCCGACCGTGATGCCGTGCCCGGTGACCGCGTACATCACGACGGCGAGGGTGAGGTCGCGCCACCCGAGCCCCCACCCCCAGGCGACGGGGACAGCGGCGACGAGGGCGAGGAAGGGGACGGCGATGAACAGGGCGAGGGCCAGGTTCTCCCCTCGCCTCTTCGGCTCGGTGGCCGCGGCGGGCTCCGGGGTGCGAGCAAGGGCGGCGGGGACGGCGGCGGCGCCGGCAGGAGGAGTCATGCGTTGTCCTCGGGGTCGGTGCGGTCCTCGGGGTCCGGGAGGTCTGGTTACGCCACCGTAGGCTACGGGGGCGTAGGGGCCACCCGGCGCGCCCCGGTGCTCGGGCGCCCCCGTGCAGCGGGCACACTGGGACGCCGATCCCGTGCCCTCCGGGGCCCGGGCGGTCCGCCCTGGTGTAACGGCAGCACACAGGCCTTTGGAGCCTTGAGGTCCCTGTTCGAATCAGGGGGGCGGAGCCGGCAGGAGCCTGCGCCCGTTACGATCGGGTGTCCGCAGCCCCCGTGCGTGATGCCGACCGAACCTGCCGACCGAACAGGCCGACCGAACAGGCCGACCGATCAGGAGGCCCGCGTGACCGCCAGCCGTCCCGCGGCCGTCGTCGTCCTCGCCGCGGGTGAGGGCACGAGGATGCGTTCCACGGTCCCCAAGGTGCTGCATCGCATCGGTGGCCGCTCACTGCTCGGCCACGCGATGGCGGCGGCGCGGGCGCTCGGGCCCGAGCGGCTCGCCGTGGTGGTGCGACACGAGCGCGACCGGGTCGCGGCGCACGTGCTCGAGGTGGATCCCGGCGCGGTCGTCGCGGACCAGGACGAGATCAAGGGCACCGGGCGCGCCGTCGCGTGCGGCCTGGCCGCCCTCGGGAAGGCGCCCGCCGGGACCGTGGTCGTCACCTACGGGGACGTGCCGCTCCTCGAGGCGGCGACGCTGCGCGAGCTGGTGGCCTGCCACCAGACGTCCGGCGCCGCGGTCACCGTGCTGACGGCGGAGGTGGCGGACCCCACCGGGTACGGGCGGGTGCTGCGGGACGCCGCCGGTGACGTCACCGCGATCGTGGAGCACAAGGACGCCGACGAGGCGCAACGCGCGGTCCGGGAGATCAACTCTGGCATCTACGCGTTCGACGGGGCCGTGCTCGCCGACGCGCTGGGCCGGATCGGCACGGGCAACGCGCAGGGCGAGATGTACCTGACCGACGTCCTGGCGATCGCGCGCGCGGACGGCCGCCGGGTCGTCGCCCTCCGGGCGGCGGACGTCTGGCAGGTCGAGGGCGTCAACGACCGGGTGCAGCTGGCAGCGCTCGGCGCGGAGCTCAACCGCCGCGTGCTGACGAGGTGGATGCGGGCAGGCGTGACCGTCGTCGATCCCGCCAGCACGTGGGTCGACGTGACGGCCGAGCTCGCGCCCGACGTCACCCTGCTGCCGGGCACGCAGCTCCACGGGCGCACCACGGTCGCGGCTGGTGCCACCGTCGGTCCCGACACCACCCTGCTCGACTGCGAGGTGGGGCCCGGCGCCGAGGTCGTCCGGACGCACGGGACCGGTGCGAGCATCGGCGCCGGGGCCCGCCTCGGGCCGTTCGCCCAGGTGCGGCCCGCAACCGGCTCGACGGTGCGGCACCAGTCCTTCGGAGGCGACGCCGAGCTCGGCGTGCCCTCGACCATCGGCGCGTCAGAAGGGGCACCGGAAGGGATGCGGCAGCCATGACGGGGATCACGTCGGCGAGCGAGAAGCGGCTGATCGTGGCGAGCGGCCGGGCACACCCGGAGCTCGCCCGGGAGATCGTCGACGTGCTGGGCGTCGACGTGGTGCCGATGGACGCCTACGACTTCGCGAACGGCGAGATCTACGTGCGCTTCGGGGAGAGCGTGCGCGGGGCTGACGCGTTCGTCATCCAGAGCCATACCGCCCCGATCAACCAATGGCTGATGGAGCAGCTGATCATGGTGGACGCGCTGAAGCGCGCGTCAGCCACCCGGATCACCGTGATCGCCCCGTTCTATCCCTACGCCCGGCAGGACAAGAAGCACCGGGGCCGCGAGCCCATCTCGGCGCGACTGGTCAGCGACCTGTTCAGGACCGCGGGCGCCGACCGGCTGATGTCCGTCGACCTGCACACGGCGCAGATCCAGGGCTTCTTCGACGGCCCGGTCGACCACCTCTGGGCGCTGCCGCTGCTCGCCGACCACGTGCGCAAGCGGGTGGACCGGGCCCGGCTCACCGTGGTGAGCCCGGACGCGGGCCGGGTGCGGGTGGCCGACCTGTGGTCGGACCGGCTCGGTGCCCCGCTCGCGATCATCCACAAGCGCCGCGACCCCAAGGTGCCCAACCAGGTCAAGGTGCACGAGGTCGTCGGCCAGGTGGCCGCACGCACCTGCCTGCTCGTCGACGACATGATCGACACTGGCGGCACGATCGTGCAGGCGGCCGAGGCGCTGCGCGAGAACGGCGCGGCCGAGGTGATCGTGGCCGCGACCCACGCCGTGCTGTCCGGCCCGGCTGTCGACCGGCTCAAGAACAGCCCGATCACCGAGGTGATCGTCACCAACACGCTGCCGCTCACCGAGGAGCGCATCTTCCCGCAGCTCACGGTGCTCTCGATCGCGCCGATGATCGCCCGGGCCATCCGCGAGGTGTTCGACGACGGATCGGTGACCAGCCTCTTCGACGGCAACGCCTGACCCCAGTGGCGGGTAGCATGTGCGGGATACCTCGGCGAGGGACGCCGCACGACGCGGCGCCGTGATCGACGCGGTGGGCCGCGACGCGCGCCCTCCCGGGGAGTACCGCAGACCCCGACGAGGAGAGTTAAGTGTCCGACTTCAAGCTCACCGCCGAACCCCGCACCGAGTTCGGCAAGGGTGCCGCGCGGCGGCTGCGCCGGGCAGACAAGATCCCTGCTGTCCTGTACGGCCACGGTGCCGCGCCCGTGCACGTCACCCTGCCGGGCCACGCGACGATGCTCGCGCTCAAGCACTCGAACGCCCTGATCTCCCTCGAGCTCGAGAGCGGCACCCAGCTCGCGCTGCCGAAGGACGTGCAGCGCGACCCCGTCCGCAACATCATCGAGCACGTCGACCTGGTCAT